>NZ_CP054931.1:2631666-3947500 GCF_013364355.1 Stenotrophomonas sp. NA06056
GCAGTTTCAGCGTCGCCTGGTTGGCACCGTAGCTGCCGGTCAGCGCCGCGGGCGTGCCGTCCAGCGCCAGCGTACCGTCGGATTTCATCGTCTTGCCATCATGCAGGACGATGTCCACGTGCGAGCTCCACCTGCCCGCACCGGCGTCCTTGAATTCCAGCACGACCCGTTGCGGACGCTGTGCTTCAGGCAGCGCGGACGTGGCGATATCCAGCGACCAGCGGCCGAGCAGCGGCGAGGACTTCGGGCTTTCAGCCAGGGCAGGCATCGCCTGCAGCAGGACTGCGGACAACAACGCGGCGGACAACAGCTTCATGCGGGGCTCCGTTCGAAGTGGTGAAAGCGCTGCAGGCTGCGTCGTGGGGAGCCCGCAATAGCGGATGCTGCGCGCCAGTGGCCGGTCGTGCAAGCGGCTACGCCGCCGCTCATGGCCAGGCAGATCTCCCCGTACACCCCGCTGCCCTCCGACTTGTGAAACTGAATCGTTATATTATAACATTTCACATTCTTTTCACGGAGCCTGTCATGCGTCGTCACCTGCTTGCTGCAGCCATCCTGTTCGTCGTCCACAACGCCTATGCCAGCGGCGACCCCACCCTGCCCGCCGTCCAGGTCGAGGCAAGCAAGCCCTCCCGCATCGACAGCCTCGTCACTGTCGAGGCCCCACAGGCGCAGAACCGCACCCTCGGCGGCATGCTTGAACATGTGTCCGGCGTGCAGAACAGCGCCTTCGGGCCCAATGCCGGTGCACCGGTCATCCGCAGCCTCAGCGGCAACCGCGTGCAGATCCTGGAAGATGGCCAGTCCATCCTTGGCATGAATGCCATCAGCGGCGACATCAACATTCCCTTCGACCCGCTGTTCGTGCGCAGCGTCACCGTCAACAAATCCTCCGATACCGTCCGCTACGGCGGCAACGCGATCGGCGGCAGCGTCGACATCGACTCCGGCCTGATCCCGCGCACGATGGAGGACAAGGACCAGTCGATGGAACTGGTCCTGCGCAAGGGCTTCAACGCGGCCGATGCGCAGGGTTTCCGCATGAACTTCAACAACCAGCGCAATGTCTCGACGAACCTGCAGGTCTCGCGGCAGCGCATCTCGTACTACGACATTCCCGGCAACAGCAAGGCCGGCGTCTGCAACACCGGGCTGTTCCCGGCCACCGGCGGTGTCAATTCGGCGCTGGCCGACAGCTGCCAGAAGGAGGCACGCGTCCAGCAGCTCTACAACAAGGCCTCGCAACCCTACATCGACCAGTTCATGACCGAGAATCCGGATTGGGCCGACGGTGATTTTTCCTTCTATACCAACAGCCCGACCTCGGTCTGGCAGCGTCGCACCTACATCAATCCGGTCAACCCGGCCTACGTCGCCGGCACGCCGTCGTATGTGCAGAAGCAGATCAACAATGATGTGACGCCCGACTATCACCATCGGCTGGGCAACAGCTACTCGCGCAGTTCGCAGGTCGCGCTCGGCTCGACCTGGTTCTTTGATCGCGGCTATGTCGGCGTCAGCATCGATGCCAAGGACAGCGAATACGGTGTGCCGGGCTTCTCGATGCAGAACCTGTCCTTCGGCGCGAACCCTGCCGACGGCCTGCCGGTGGGCGTGGTGATCAAGCAGCAGCGCTACGCCCTGGAAGCCTTGCTGCGGGATCCGCTGCCGTACGTCGAGCGCGCCGAGCTGCGGGTTTCAAAACTGGACAACACCTCGGGCGAGCGCCTGGGCTCGACCAAGGCCAACGACTACGACTTCCAGAGTGCCCAGGCCGAACTGCTGCTGGCGCATCAACCGGTCGGGCCGCTCAGCGGCGTGCTGGGCCTGAGCCACCAGGCACGCGACGTCACCGGCAGCGGCACGCTGCGCTATCTGCCCGACGTCGACACCCGCAGCAACGCGGTGTTCCTGAAGGAGACGCTGGACTTCGACTGGGCCACCTTCGATGCAGGCGTGCGCCACGAGCGCGTCGACCATCAGCTGCAGCCCAGCCGCTTCAAGACCTCGCGCAATGCTGCCAACACCACGCTGCAGGACCGCTCCTATCGCCTCAACAGTTACAGCCTGGGTTCGTATGTCGAGCTCGGCCCGCTGCTCGCCGCCAAGGTGCGCTATTCGTCTTCGCAGCGCGCACCGGAGATCAACGAGCTGTACGCCAGCAACGCGCACTATTCGGTGATGACCCAGGAGGAAGGCAACCAGAACCTGGAGCCGGAACGCGCGAAGAACCTGGAGCTGACCGGGGTGTTCCACCTTGGTGGCTTCGCGCTGTCGGCCACCGCCTACCGGATGAAGTACGACAACTACCTCTACCAGGGCTACTCCGGCCTGCAGACGGCCAACCGCCTGCCACTGAAGTACTGGAAGCAGACCGACACCACGGTGAAGGGATTCGAGATCGATGCGTCGCAGGCGCTGGACCTTGGCCCCTACGGAAAATTGAACCTGTCCGCCTTCGCCGACCTGGTCAGCAACAAGGCCGATCACCCCGACACGCTGCGCGCGCACAACGACGGCCAGTACCTGCCGAACATGCCGACCAATCGCTATGGCGCCAACCTGCAATGGCAGCGCGAGGGCTGGCAGGTACAGCTGTCCAGCACCTACTACGACAAACAGAAGTACCTGGGTCGCAACGTCAGCGAAGAGATTCCGCTGGATGCATTCAACCTGGTCGATCTGCAGGTCAGCCGCGAGCTACCGGTGCGCACTGCCTACATCGCGGGCATGGAAGTGTTCGTCAACGGCAGCAACCTTCTGGATGACGAAGCGCGCCCACACAACTCGCCGTTGAAGTACATCGCACCGCTGCCCGGTCGCGGCTTCCAGGTCGGCGTGACCGTCAGGCTTTGAGGGAACTGAAAAGAAAAACGCCTGCAGATCGAGGATCTGCAGGCGCTTCTTTGTATCTGGCGGAGCGAGAGGGATTCGAACCCTCGATAGAGCTTTTGACCCTATACTCCCTTAGCAGGGGAGCCCCTTCAGCCGCTCGGGCATCGCTCCGGGGTTTTCTCCGCGTCTGGTACGTTGCACCTCAGCGGGGCGTGAATCATAACGTTAATCACGCGCGAAGGTAAAGCCTTATTCCGCAGAATTTTCACCACCGGTGCTGCCGGCTTCGTCACCACGCTGGATGCGCTGGTAGATCTCTTCGCGATGCACAGCGACGTCCTTCGGCGCAGTGATGCCGATACGCACCTGGTTACCCTTGACGCCAAGCACGGTGACGCTCACCGAGTCACCGATCATCAGGGTTTCGCCGACGCGGCGAGTCAGGATCAACATTTTTTTAAGTCTCCATGGAACCGTGTGGAAGGGTATCCCCCACCGGCTTGACGCTCCGTCAAGAAGCGCGCCCACGACAAAGGGAAAAGATTCGCAATGGTACCGTCAGCCGTCCCGCTCCTACAAGGAGGGGGACGGCAGGGGTTCATCACAGGCGGGGGCTGACCCATTCGACGACCGCAGCCAGCGCGGTGGCAAGGGCGGGCCCGTCCTCGCCACCACCCTGGGCGAGGTCCGGGCGTCCGCCGCCCTTGCCCCCGATCTGACCGGCGATATGGGACAACAGTTCCCCGGCCTTGACCTTGCCCATTGCACTGCCGTTCACGCCCGCGACCAGGGCCGCCTTGCCGTCCTGGGCACCGGCCAGCACGATCACCGCGTCGCCCAGCTGTTGCTTCAGGCGGTCCATGGCATCGCGCAGGGCCTTGGCATCAAAGCCTTCCAGACGCACGGCCAGGACCTTCACACCGGCGACCTCGACGGCCTGCCCGGACAGATCGGCGGTTGCGCCAGCGGCAGCCTTGGCCTTCACGGCCTCCAGCTCGCGCTCCAGCTGCTTCTGGCGCAGACCCAGCGCACGGATCTTTTCGACCACGTCGGCAGCGCTGCCACCGAGCAGTTCAGCGGCCTCTGCCAGGCGCGCCTCCTCGGCGTCCACGTAGTCCAGCGCGCCCTGGCCGGTGACGGCCTCGATACGACGCACGCCGGCCGACACGCCGCCCTCGGAGGTGATCTTGAACAGACCGATATCACCGGTCCGGTTGACGTGGGTGCCACCACACAGCTCGGTGGAGTAGTCCCCCATCTTCAGCACGCGCACGTTCTCGCCGTACTTCTCGCCGAACAGGGCCATCGCGCCAAAGTCCAGCGCTTCCTGCATGCCCATGGTGTGCACTTCGGCGGCGTTGTTGGCGCGCACCTGCTGGTTGACCTTGCGCTCGATGATCGCCAGTTCCTCGGCGCTGATCGGCTGGAAATGCGAGAAGTCGAAGCGCAGGCGGTCCGGCGCCACCAGCGAGCCCTTCTGCTGCACGTGGGTGCCCAGCACTTCGCGCAGGGCAGCATGCAGCAGGTGGGTGGCCGAGTGGTTGAGGATGGTGGCGCCACGGCGCTCGCCATCGACCTGACCGGACAGCACGTCACCAACTTTCAGGCTGCCCTGGGTCAACTTGCCGACGTGGCCATGGAACTGGCCAGCAAACTTCTGGGTGTCGTTCACCTGCATCTGCACGCCGGCAGCGGACAAGGTGCCGGTGTCGCCGACCTGGCCACCGGATTCGGCATAGAACGGGGTCTGGCTGGTCAGCACGATGACCTCGTCACCGGACTGGGCCGCGTCCACCGGGCGGCCATCCTTGAGGATGGCGACCACGTTGAGGCCATCGGCCTGCAGGCGGTCATAGCCGAGGAAGATGGTCGGCTTGAGCGTGGCGACCAGATCGGCCGACAGGGTCACGCCACCGCCGAACTTGCCGGCGGCACGCGCGGTCTCGCGCTGCGTCTCCATCGCGGCGTTGAAGCCGTCGATGTCCACGGTCAGGTCACGCTCGCGGGCGATGTCCTGGGTCAGGTCGAGCGGGAAGCCGTAGGTGTCGTACAGGCGGAAGGCGTCCACACCCGGGATCACGCCATTGCTGACCTTGGCAGCAACGTCGTCGAAGATCTTCATGCCCGAGTCGAGGGTTTCAGCAAAACGCTCTTCTTCGGCTCGCAACGCACGCACGACGGTATCGACCTGCGCCGGCAGTTCTGGATAGGCCTCGCCCATCTGCTCGACCAGGGTTGGTACCAGCTTGCTGAAGAACGGCTGGCGCACGCCCAGCATCCAGCCGTGCCGCAACGCGCGGCGGATGATCCGGCGCAGCACGTAGCCACGGCCTTCGTTGGACGGCAGCACGCCATCGACGATCAGGAACGAACAGGCGCGGATGTGATCGGCGATCACCCGCAGCGACTTGTTCTCCAGATCGGCTGTGCCGGTCAGTTCCGATGCCTTGCGGATCAGCGCCTGGAACAGGTCGATCTCGTAGTTGGTATGCACGTGCTGCAGGATCGCCGCCAGGCGCTCCAGGCCCATGCCTGTATCCACGCACGGCGCCGGCAACGGCATCAGCGTGCCGTCCTGCTGGCGATCGAACTGCATGAAGACCAGGTTCCAGATCTCGATGAAACGGTCGCCATCCTCATCCGGCGAGCCCGGCGGGCCACCGGCGATATGGTCGCCATGGTCGTAGAAGATCTCGGTGCACGGACCGCACGGACCGGTATCGGCCATCTGCCAGAAGTTGTCCGAGGCGAAGGGCGCACCCTTGTTGTCGCCGATGCGCACGATGCGCTCTTCCGGAATGCCGATCATGTCGCGCCACAGCGCGTAGGCCTCGTCGTCGGTCTGGTAGACCGTGACCAGCAGGCGATCGGCGGGCAGCTTCCAGACCTGGGTCAGCAGCTCCCAGGCCCAGGCGATCGCATCCTTCTTGAAGTAATCGCCGAAGGACCAGTTGCCCAGCATTTCAAAGAAGGTGTGATGGCGGGCGGTATAGCCCACCTGGTCAAGATCGTTGTGCTTGCCACCGGCACGCAGGCAGCGCTGGACGTCGGCTGCACGCACGTAGCTGCGCTTTTCCGCGCCCAGGAACACGTCCTTGAACTGCACCATGCCGGAGTTGGTGAACAGCAGGGTCGGATCGTTGCCCGGCACCAGCGGCGCCGACGGCACGATGGTGTGGCCTTTGCCCTTGAAGAACTCAAGGAAGTCGCTGCGGATCTGGGATGTCGTGAATTTGGCGGATGCGTTCATGGGGGCTGGCAGTCTGCGGGCCGGGGCCCGTGCCGCCGGCCGCAGTGGCCAGGGTCGAACGGACCGCCGAAACCCCAAAGGGTATCAGGCCCGGCGCCATCAGTCTCAGTCGTCCGGATCGTAACGGGTCGCACGACGGATGCTGTCGCCATCAAAGCCCCGGCGAGCCAGCAGATCGGCGGCCTTGCGACGCTGCGCCAGGTCCTGCGGGCCGGCCTCACCGAAGCGGCGACGGACCAGGTCCCGGGCGTTCTCCGTCCAGTCGCCTTCAAAGGTCTCCATGGCGGCAGCGATCTGCTCGCTGTCCAGTCCATGGGTACCCAGTTCGGCACGCACATGGATGGGCCCGTAGCCGGTATTGGCACGCATGCGCACCAGATTCTCGGCAAAGCGGGTATCGTCCTGCCAGCCAGCCTCGGTCAGCTTGTCGACCGCGGCCTGCGCCGCCTCGCCCTCGATACCCCGGGAGGTCAGCTTGCGGGTCAGCTCCTTGCGCGAATGCTCACGCCGCACCAGCAACCCCAAGGCACGCTGGACGGGGGTCTGTTCGCGTACGCGGCGCTTGCGGCCGGGTTCCGGGGCGTCGGAATCGTTCATGCTCGCCTTCAATCAAATGCGCCGTCCCTGGCGCGTCCCCCGTCGGGGAAACCGAATCTGCAGGACAGGGCGACGTCACTGACGGCGCCGCCCTGCCCCACAGCAAGCCTTACTCGTCGTCGCCTTCGTCGTCGCCTTCCTCACGGACGGCTTCGGTCGGCTGGAACTTTTCGCGCAGCTCAGCCTCAAGCTTGGCGGCAACCTGCGGGTTGTCGCGCAGATAGCCGCGGGCGTTGTCCTTGCCCTGGCCGATGCGCTCTTCACCGTAGCTGTACCAGGCACCGGCCTTCTCGACCAGCTTGGCCTCCACGCCCATATCGATCAGTTCGCCTTCGCGGCTGATGCCTTCGCCGTACAGGATCTCGGTGATGACCTGCTTGAACGGCGGCGCCAGCTTGTTCTTGACGACCTTGATCTTGGTCTGGTTGCCGATGATCTCGTCGCCCTTCTTGATCGCGCCGATGCGGCGGATGTCCAGGCGCACCGAGGCATAGAACTTCAGCGCGTTGCCGCCGGTGGTCACTTCCGGGCTCTGGCCCGGCATCATCACGCCGATCTTCATGCGCAACTGGTTGATGAACACCACCAGGGTGTTCGAACGCTTGATGTTGCCGGTCAGCTTGCGCAGCGCCTGGCTCATCAGACGTGCCTGCAGGCCCGGCAGCTGGTCGCCCATCTCGCCTTCGATTTCGGCCTTCGGGGTCAACGCGGCGACCGAGTCGACCACCAGGATGTCCACCGAACCGGAGCGGACCAGCATGTCGGCGATTTCAAGCGCCTGCTCACCGGTATCCGGCTGCGAGAGCAGCAGGTCGTCGACATTGACGCCCAGCTTGCCTGCGTAGATCGGGTCCAGCGCGTGCTCGGCATCGATAAAGGCAGCCGTACCGCCCAGCTTCTGGCACTCGGCGATGGCCTGCAGGGTCAACGTGGTCTTGCCGGAGGATTCCGGGCCGTAGATTTCCACGACGCGGCCCTTGGGCAGGCCACCAATGCCCAATGCGATATCCAGCATCAGAGAACCGGTCGGAATCGCCTCGACGGGCTCGACCACACGGTCGCCCATGCGCATCACCGAGCCCTTGCCGAACTGCTTTTCGATCTGGCCCAGAGCTGCAGCGAGGGCGCGCTTCTTGTTCTCGTCCATCGGATTGGTCCTTGCAGAGGTCACGTCGTTGGAGGTGCTGTCTTTGGAAGTCTTCTTGGCCATGGGTTCACTTTAAGGCTGGCGTATCGCACAGGCTGAGATTCTGCCCGGCGTTCGGAAAAAAATTATCGGACATCCGTACCAACCTCAGCAGAACCAGAGAATCGCCACAAAAGACCGCGGGAATTGCAGGGTGAATCGTCAGCGGTTTGGTCGCAGCAGCCCGCAGTACAGGCCCTCGATCGAGAAGTCCTGGTCGGGAAGCACGTCAATCGGCTTGTAATCGGGATTGCGGGGCAGCAGGCGGATCCGGTCCTTGGCGATCTTCAACAGCTTGACGGTGATCTCGTCATCAATGCGTGCCACCACGATCTGCCCGGAATGAGCGTCGCGGGTGCGGTGCACGCCGATCAGGTCGCCATCGAAGATGCCTTCGTCGATCATCGAGTCGCCCTGCACCTTCAGCAGGTAGTCCGGTGCGGGCGAGAAGAACACCCGATCCAGCACCACGAAATCATCCGAGCCGATGTCGGCGCCGATCGGCAGACCTGCAGCGACCCGCCCCAGGATCGGCAGGCGCAGGACGCTGTCGGGCAGGTCAGGCTCGGCAAGCTTCTCTACCGGCGGCGCCTGCACCAGGCGGATGCCTCGCGCCTGGCCCGGTACGCGACGGATCGCCCCGGCCTGCTCCAGCGCCTCCAGGTGGTACTGCGCCGCGCGCACCCCCTTGAAGCCGAAGGCGCGTGCGATTTCAGTCTGCGACGGCGGTGCGCCTTCGCTCTCGATACGCTCGGCGATCAACTGCAGGATCGCCTGCTGGGTGTCGGTCAGGTCCATGGTTAGTAGTATTACTACTAATACCCGGGTGTGCAAGTGCCGGGGGCGACAAGACGCAATGCGGGCCGAAACCGACATGCAGTGCCGAGCCATGCTCGGCAATCAGACGAATGCCCAGGCTGACGTAGACGAAGGCGAAAGCAGCCGACCAGCGGTCGGCTCTACAGGAATCGCTGCGCGATTCCGCGGTTCCCGGTGGGAACCGCCGCGGTAAGCACACTACGTGTGCTTGCCGCTTCTCCAGATCGAGAACAGGATCCACACCCCGCAGAACCCTGCGCCGATGAAGCCGCACACGCCCAGCGCCAGCAACCAGCGGCTGGAGACGCCCCCTACGCTGTGCATGACAATCGACGAGCCGATGATCAAGGCCGCGGTGACGATCCCCATCACCATCCGGTTCGCTGCACGATTGACCTGGTCGCCGAAGCCCTGCAGCGCGCTGGTCTCGACCTTCAGCTGCAGGCGGCCACGGCGCGCAGCCTGGACCAGCTTGCGCAGATCCCGAGGCAGTTCACCGGCAAAGTCGATCATGCCGAGCAAGCTGCGTCGGCCCCGTTTCAGCAGCGCCCGCGGCGCATAGCGCTGCAGCACGACCCGTTCCAGGAACGGGCGTGCCGCGCTGGCCATATCGAAATCCGGGTCAAGCTGGCGGCCCATGCCCTCCAGTGTCAGGAAGGCCTTGATCATCAGCGCCAGATCCGCCGGCAAGGTCAGGTTGTAGCTGCGCAGCAACTGGGTGATGTCGCCCAGCATCAGGCCGATGCGCAGGTCTTTCAGTGGCACGCCACGGTACTGGTCGACGAACAGGCTGATGTCATGCTGCAACCGGTTCTCGTCCACCTCCACCCCGCCCGCCCAGTCCAGCAGCACATCGGCCACGCCCTGCGGGTCCTGTTCCACCAGACCATGCAGCAGCTGTGCGACCTGGAAGCGGCGTATCTCCGACAAGGCGCCAACCATGCCGAAATCGATCACGCCGATGCGGCCGTCGCGCAGGTAGATGATGTTGCCCGGGTGTGGATCGGCGTGGAAGCTGCCGTCCTCCAGCACCATCTTCAATACGATGTCGGCGCCACGCCGGGCCAGTTCGCGGCGGTCGAGGCCTGCCGCGTCAACACCGGCAAGATCACGACCGGCAATGCCGTCGACGAAGTCCTGCACGTTCAGGCTTTCGCAGGTCCATTGCCAGTGCACCGCCGGAATCAGGATGTCGTTCCGCCCCTCGAAGTTGCGTGCGATGCGCTCGGCATTGCGGCACTCCCCGGCAAAATCCAGCTCGCGCCGCAGCGACACCGTGAACTGCTGCACCACCTCGGCGGGCCGGTAGCGGCGCAGATCCGGAAGGCGTGCCTCAACGATCTCGGCCAGCCGGGCCAGCAATCGCAGATCGGCCTCAACCACGTCACGGATACCGGGACGCCGCACCTTCAGCACCACTTCGCGCCCATCATGCAATCGCGCGCGATGGGCCTGGGCCAGCGAAGCAGCGGCCATCGGCGTTTCATCAAGGAAGGCGAACACCTGCGCCGGCGAAGCACCAAGATCGGCCTCCAGCTGTTCGCGGATCTTCTCGTAGGGCAACGCAGGTACCGCGTTCTGCAACTCGGAGAGTTCAGCAATCCAGTCCGGCGGCAACAGGTCCACGCGCGTGGCCAGCACCTGGCCCAGCTTCACGAACGTCGGCCCGAGATCCTGCAGGGCGCTGCGCACGCGCACCGGCGCAGTCATCCGCAGCATCTCCTGCCGTTCCTCGTTCCAGTGCAGCAGGCGACCGGTACGTTCCAGCACGGTCGCCAAGCCGATGCGCCGCACGACGTCGCCGAAGCCGTAGCGGATCAGGACGGCGGCGATCTCCTGCAGCCGGCCAAGGTCACGGACGGTGCCCAGCGTCTCCCACATCGTTGCCTACTCCGGTTGATTGCCGGAGCAGCATGTCACAGCTGGGCGTCGATACCGTGCAATGCCGCCGCTACGGTCTGCCGGCGGATGGCTTCACGTTCACCGTCGAACTGGAACAGCTCGGCACGGGCATAGCCGCCGCGGCGCTTCCAGCCGATCCAGACACAGCCGACCGGCTTGTCCGGACTGCCACCACCCGGCCCTGCGATTCCGGTCACCGCCACCGCGATGCCGGCGCCGGAATTGACCAGCGCCCCGGACACCATTTCCAGCACCGTTTCGCGGCTGACCGCACCGAACTGTTCCAATGTCTGCGCGCGCACACCCAGCAGCCGCTGCTTGGCTTCGTAGCTGTAAACCACCATGCCGCAGTCGAAGAACGCCGAGGAACCGGCGATGTCGGTCATGCACTTGGCGATCCAGCCACCACTGCAGCTTTCAGCAGTCACCAGCTGCAGCGAGGCCTGCTGCAGTCGCTGGCCCAGCGCAGCGGCCTGGGCGTTGAGTTCGGCGTCGGTGGGGATGGACATCGTGGTAGCTGAAAGATGAAGAACCTGCACGTTGTACCGCAGATTGAAGCGTGGTGTCGCGGCACGGCGCCAAGGAGCTGCCGGCCAGCGGCCGGCACGACGTCACCATTCGGGCAGCTTCTCCGGCAGCAGGGCCCGGATCGGTTCGCCATCAGCGCTGGCGGCCAGCTTCTCGGCCTCGGCGATGGGAAGATCGACCTGCAGCAGCCAGCCTTCTTCATCGGCCTGCTCGCTGCGGATCACTTCCAGCTGGTGCAGGCGCGCGCGCAGTCGGCCGGCACTGGGGGGCAGGCGCAACTCGCCGGTTACGTGCTGCAGCCCCAGGCGCTTGCCGAGCACGGCCTGCAACAGCTCGATGCCCTGCCCGTCGCGGGCGGAAATCCACACCCGCTCACGCCGCGATTCATCCGGCACGCCGTCCTGGCCATCGTGGCGCACGTCGGCGCCCTCGATACGGTCGATCTTGTTGAACACCAGCAGCTGCGGCAGGTCGCCGGCACCGACGGCGGTCAGCACCTCATCAACCTGGGCGATGCGCTCCTCGCGGTGCGGATCGGCGGCATCGACAAGGTGCAGCAGGAAATCCGCCTCGCGCGCTTCAGACAGGGTCGAGCGGAAGGCCGCCACCAGGTCATGCGGCAGGTCGCGCACGAAACCCACCGTATCGGCCAGCACGACGTTGCCACCGGGCACTGCAATGCGGCGTACGGTCGGATCCAGGGTGGCGAACAACTGGTCAGCCGCATAGGCCTCGGCGCCAGTCATCGCATTGAACAATGTCGATTTGCCGGCATTGGTGTAGCCCACCAGGGCCACGCGCGGCAATTCGCTGCGCACGCGCGCACGGCGCATCTGGGTGCGCTGTACTTCGACCTTTTCCAGCCGCTTCTGCAGCTGTTCAACCCGCTTCTGCAGCAGGCGACGGTCGGTTTCCAGCTGGGTTTCACCCGGTCCGCGCAGACCGATCGAACCACCACGCTGGCGCTCCAGATGGGTCCAGCCGCGCACCAGCCGTGTCGCCATATGGCGCAGCTGGGCCAGCTCGACCTGCAGTTTGCCTTCATGACTGCGTGCACGCTGGGCGAAGATGTCCAGGATCAGGCCGGTACGGTCGATCACCCGGCGCTCCAGGAAACGCTCCAGATTGCGCTCCTGGCCCGGGCTCAACGCATGGTTGACCAGGACCAGGTCGGCTCCGGTGGCATCGGCAGCGGCCTTGATCTCATCCAGCTTGCCGCTGCCGAGCAGGGTCGACGGGTTCGGGCGATCCAGGCGCGCAGTGATGGTCACCGCGATGCTGGCCCCAGCCGAGCGGGCCAGATCACCGAATTCTTCCAGCACATCGTCTTCCAGCTTGCCGAAATGCGGCTGGATCAACAGGGCGTGTTCGCCCTTTTTCGAGCGGTCAAACATTCACCGCTCCAACATCATTCGTCTGCTTCATCACCCGCCTGACCATCTTCACCTGACTGCACGTACCCACCACCCGGGCCGACCTTGACGTTGCGCGCCGGCACCACGGTGGAAATGGCGTGCTTGTAGACCATCTGGCTGACGGTGTTGCGCAGCAGGACCACGAACTGATCGAACGATTCGATCGTGCCCTGCAGCTTGATGCCGTTGACCAGGTACACCGAAACCGGCACGCGTTCGCGCCGCAGTGCATTCAAGAAAGGATCCTGCAGCGATTGCCCCTTGGACATTGCACACTCCTGATTATTGTTCTTATTGGTAGCCGGCGGTTGCCGCGGCCCCCGAGCCGCTTGCCGGCCCATGATGGTACACGGCCAGCGTCGGTTCAGCGTGCAACGAAGGTCGACACCGCGCCTGCCAGGCGCTCCCCATCCATATGGGGGTCGAACCAGCGCGCATCAAGCTCGCCGCGCAGCCAGGTCAGCTGGCGCTTGGCCAGTTGACGGGTGGCGAAAATGGACCTGTCACGGAAGCGGGCCTCGTCGCCTTCGCCGTCCAGGTACTCCCAGGCTTGGCGATACCCCACTGCGCGGACGGCCGGCAGGTCCAGCGGCGCGGCGACCGCCCGCATTTCCGGCAGCGCACGCAGGGCGCGCACTTCGTCGAGGAAGCCCTGGGCGAGCATGGCGTCGAAGCGGGCCTCGATGCGCTGGTGCAGCACGGCGCGTTCGCGCGGCGCCAGGATCAGCTTCAATGTGCGCACCGGCAACGGGGCGACCCCGGGTCGACGCTGCCATTCACTGATCGGCGTGCCGGTCAGCCGGTAGACCTCCAGCGCCCGCTGGATGCGTTGCGGGTCGGTGGCATGGATGCGCGCGGCGGCGGCCGGGTCGACAGTGGCCAGCTCGGCATGCAGGGCCGCCCAGCCGCGCTCGGCGGCCTCGGCGCTCAAGGCATCGCGCATCGCCGGGTCTGCCTCCGGCATCGGCGACAGCCCCTGCAGCAGCGCACGGAAGTACAGGCCGGTGCCGCCGGCCAGGATCGGCGTCTTGCCCCGGGCGACGATGTCGGCCACCACGCGGCTGGCATCGGCGGCGAACTCGGCGGCCGAATAGGTCTGCCAGGGATCGCGCAGGTCCAGCAGGTGGTGCGGTGCCTGCGCGCGTTCGGCAGCATCAGGCTTGGCCGAACCGACATCCAGCCCGCGATAGACCAGCGCCGAATCGACGCTGACGATTTCGCCATCCAGCCGCTGCGCCAGCGCGATCGCGGTTGCGGTCTTGCCGCTGGCGGTCGGCCCCATCACGGCGATCGCCAGCGGTCGTTGATCGACAGCCATCAGTCTTCGTCCGGCCAGCGGACGGTGGGTTTGGCATCTACCCGGACAGCGGGCACCGCTTCGACCGCCTGCCAGACGTTCAAGGCATCGACCGTCGCTGCCACGTCGTGCACACGCACGATACGGGCGCCGCGCTGCACGGCGATGAGGTGTGCGGCCACCGACGCAGCAACGCGCTCAGCCGGTGATTCGCGACCGGTCAGCTCTCCCAGGCTGCGCTTGCGCGACAGCCCGGCCAGCATCGGCACACCGAGTTCGAGAAAGCGCTCGGAACGGGCCAGCAGGGTGATGTTGTGCGCGGTGCTCTTGCCGAAGCCGAAGCCGAGGTCGATCACCAGGTTCTTCTTGGCGATGCCGGCCATTTCGGCGGCGAACAACCGCTGCACCAGGAAGCCATGGACGTCGCTGACGACGTCATCGTACTGCGGGTCGGCCTGCATGTGGCCGGGCTCGCCCTGCATGTGCATCAGCACCACCGGCACACCTGCATCTGCCGCCGCCTCCAGCGCACCGTCCTGGCGCAGGCCGAAAATGTCGTTGATCATCCCGGCACCTGCAGCCACTGCGGCGCGCATCACTTCCGGCTTGAAGGTGTCGATGCTGATCGGCACCGATGTACGCGTCGCCAGCTGCTCGATGACGGGCAGGACACGACGCAGCTCTTCGTCGATCGACACCGGCGCGGCACCCGGGCGGGTGGACTCGCCGCCGATATCGAGCAGGTCAGCCCCCTCCTCCACCAGCTTCAGGCCGTGCGCGACCGCTGCTTCGGTGGTGTCATGGGCACCGCCGTCGGAGAACGAATCCGGGGTGACGTTGACGATCCCCATGACCCGGGCACGGTCCAGGCGCAGGATGCGGCCGGCGCAATCGAGCTGGGGAGAGATATCGAACATGGGCAATCCTGCAGGGACAACGGCGGGTAGTTTAGTTCGGCAGGGCGGCGCCCTGCACCCGCAGAGGCAACAGCCAAAGCCAAAGCAGCTCTGGATTGCTGATGGTCTGGCGGGGCGTTGTGGGGCTGCAGGACACGCCGTAAACCCGTCCTTGGGGGCTCGATGGCGCCATCCATGGCGCCAACGGTCCTGCAGCCCCACACCGCCCCACCTCCGACAGATTCCCGGTGACGGTTGGATTGGGCCCGGTAGATCCACGCCATGCGTGGATGAATCTCCATCGAATTCGAATATCTCGAGAATTGAACGAAGAGCATCCACGCATGGCGTGGATCTACCGTGTCGACCAAGGTCGACACCTACCAACAGCAGCAGGAATCTGTCAGAGGTGGGGCGGTGTCGGATGGCGGGGTGTCAGCCGCATGGATGCGGCTGCCAAGGCCCCAGGGATGGGTTCACGGCGTCCCCGCAATCCGACACCGCCCCGCCATCACACGGAATGCCGGCTGATGCTGTTGCTGTTGCTGTTGCTGTTGCTGTTGCTGTTGAGGTTCCCGGCCAGCGGCCGGCACTACCGCCTCTGCGGGCGCCGGGCGCAGCCCGGCCGGAAAACCCTACCTGCGGCGGCGCTTCCGGTCCACGTACAGCGTCTTGATGATGCTCAGCAGGATGCCCACCGCGATACCTACGCCACAACCCAGCAGCAGATTGTCCACGGTCAGGCCGACGGCCACACCAACCACGGTGGCGATGACCATTTCGGCGGTGTGGGAAATCGGTTCAGGCTTGGGGGCAGACATGCGAACTCCAGCGGACTGTCGGAACGGATGGGCCGGGGCCCGGAAACAACAAGGCCGGGTTGCCCCGGCCTCGTCTTGCATTGCGTACGGCAGGCCGTCAGATCGATTCGGCCGGACCGGCGATCGGCGGCAGCGGACGGGCGTCGCCGCCCTTGTCATTGTTGCCACCGTCCTTGTTGGACTTGTTCCAGCCCATCGGCGGCGGCGGATCACGACCTTCCATGATGGCGTCGATCTGCGGCGCATCAATGGTTTCGTACTGCAGCAGCAGCTGGGACATGGCGTGCAGCTTGTCCAGGTTGGCCGTCATCAGCTCGGTGGTACGCGCGTAAGCCTCGTCGAGGATGTTGCGTACTTCCTCGTCGATGCGACGGGCCGTGTCGTTGGACACGCTCTTGTGCTGGGTGACCGAACGACCCAGGAACACCTCGTCGTCCTCTTCACCATAGGCGATCGGGCCGAGCTGCTCGGAAAGACCCCACTTGGTGACCATGTTGCGGGCCATCTTGGTGGCGCGTTCGATGTCGTTGGAGGCGCCAGTGGTGACCTTGTCGGCACCGAAGATCAGCTCTTCGGCGACGCGGCCACCGTACAGCGAGCAGAGCTGCGACTTGATCGCCACGCGGTTCATCGAGTACTTGTCGCCTTCCGGCAGGTACATGGTCACACCCAGCGCGCGACCGCGCGGAATGATCGTGACCTTGTAGACCGGGTCATGTTCCGGCACCAGACGACCCACGATGGCATGGCCGGCTTCGTGGTACGCGGTGAGGGTCTTCTCCTCCTCGCTCATGGCCATCGAGCGGCGCTCGGCACCCATCAGGATCTTGTCGCGGGCACGATCGAAGTGGTCCATGCGGACTTCCTTCTCGTTGCCACGCGCGGCGAACAGGGCCGCCTCGTTGCAGAGGTTGGCCAGGTCGGCACCGGAGAAGCCCGGGGTACCACGCGCGATCACCATCGGCTCGACGTCGTCGGCCAGCGGCAGCTTGCGCATGTGCACCTTGAGGATGTGCTCGCGGCCCTTCACGTCCGGCAGGCCGACCACGACCTGGCGGTCGAAACGGCCCGGACGCAGCAGCGCCGGGTCCAGCACGTCCGGACGATTGGTCGCGGCGATCACGATCACGCCTTCGCCACCTTCGAAACCGTCCATCTCGACCAGCAGCTGGTTCAGGGTCTGCTCGCGCTCGTCATGACCGCCACCCAGGCCAGCACCACGGTGGCGACCGACGGCATCGATTTCGTCGATGAAGATGATGCACGGCGCGTGCTTCTTGGCCTGCTCGAACATGTCGCGCACGCGGCTGGCGCCGACGCCGACGAACATTTCCACGAAGTCCGAACCGGAGATCGAGAAGAACGGCACCTTGGCTTCGCCTGCGATGGCCTTGGCCAGCAGCGTCTTGCCGGTACCCGGCGGGCCGACCATCAGCACGCCGCGCGGAATCTTGCCGCCCAGCTTGGTGAACTTGGACGGATCGCGCAGGAAGTCGACCAGTTCGCCCACTTCCTCCTTGGCCTCGTCGCAACCGGCAACGTCGGCGAAGGTGACCTTGATCTGGTCTTCGCCCTGCAGCTTGGCGCGCGACTTGCCGAAGGACATCGCGCCCTTGGCACCGCCGCCACCGCCCTGCATCTGGCGCATGATGAACAACCAGAAGCCGATGATCAGGATGACCGGCAGGAAATTCATCAGGATCGCACCGAGGGAGATACCGCTGGACGGCTCCTCCTGCACGATTTCCACGTTCTTGGTACGCAGCACGTTGATCAGGTCACGATCGAACGGCGCGGTGATGGTGGACGACTGTCCACCCCGGGTGGTGTAGGTGATCTGGCTGGTACCACCGCGCGTATCGCCGCCGAAGGCGACCTTCTGCACGTTGCCGCTGTCCACCTGGTCCAGGAACTGCGAGTACGAAGCGCCCTGCGCCCCAGCCCCGGAGGTCTTGGGCGAGAAACTCTGGAAGACCACCATCAGCACGACGGCGACGACCACCCATAGCAGGAGGTTCTTGGTCAAGTCGTTCATCCTCATTGGCTCCGGTGTTCCTCTTAGTGCTGGCGTTGCGTTGGGGTCGAACTTACGGGGTCGAGCTTACTTCATGTGGGCGCGTTTTCCCTGACCCAAGGCATACACCTCGGGAGAGCGCTTGCGCGAGGCTTCCGGCTTGCGGATGGAGACCTTGTCGTACCGGCGGCGCATGTCGCGCACGTAGTCGTCAAAGCCTTCGCCCTGGAACAGCTTGATCAGGAACGCCCCACCGGTCTTGAGGTGGTTGTCGGCGAAATCCAGCGCAAGCTCGGCCAGATGCATCATCCGCGGCTGGTCGACCGCGCCCACACCACTCTTATTGGGGGCCATGTCCGACAGCACAAGGTCTACCGGCTGATCCCCGAGCATGGCTTCAAACTCAGATAGGACGGTTTCTTCCCTGAAGTCACCATGAAGGAACTCCACGCCGGCCAGCGGCGGCATGTCCAGGATGTCCAGGGCCAGCACGCGGCCGGTATCACCAATCTGTCTCCGAACCTGCTGAGACCAGCCGCCCGGGGCCGCGCCGAGGTCGACCACCACCATGTGCGGCTTCAGCAGCCGGTCACGTTCGAGCAGTTCTTCAAGCTTGTAGGCCGCGCGGGAGCGCATGCCTTCCGCCTGGGCCTTCTTCACGAAGGGATCGGAGAAGTGTTCCTTGAGCCAGCGCTGGCTGCTTTTGCTGCGGGTAGCCATTGGAAATAGGGGCTGATGGGGTCGCCATGATACCCTGATCGTCCCATTCAACCGTGTTTTCTGCATGCCCACTGCCTTGACCCCTTCCCAGACCCGTTTCCTGCGCGGCCAAGCCCACGACCTGAAGGCCCTGCTGCAGACCGGCGGCAAGGGCGTCACGCCGGCCTTCCTGACCGAGCTGAACGAAGTGCTGGAACGTCACGAACTGGTCAAGGTGAAAGTTGCCGCCGAAGACCGTGACGCCCGCGACGTGATGATCGGCGAGATCGTGCAGGCCACCGACAGCGCGCTGGTGCAGCGCATCGGCCACGTCGCCGTGCTGTACCGCCCGAGCAAGGAACAGCGCCAGATCGTGCTGCCGCGCGGCTGATCGCCCTACTGCCATGCAGCTGAACCACGAACTGCCCGACTACGCCTACAGCCTGCGCGCCGCTGACGGTCGCTCGGCACGAGTGAATGATCGCGTTCTGGGCAACAGCTTCTTCCTGACCCCGGACCAACTGGTCGAGCAGTGGCCAGTGACCGATGTCGCGGCGCTGCAGGTGGCTGACCTGGAGCCGATCCTGGCACTGAAGCCGGCATTGATACTGCTCGGCACCGGAGAGCGCCAGGCGTTCCCGCCGGCGGTAGTCATGGCCGCCTGCCTGTCGCGCGGCATCGGCCTGGAAGTGATGAACAATCCGGCTGCCGCGCGCACCTTCAACATCCTTGCCGGCGAAGGCCGCAAGGTGGCGGCCGCCTTCATTCTGGAAGGTTGACGCCGGAGCCGCCGGGCGTGGCCCGGCGCTGCCCTGGATTACAGATTGTCTGTAGCGCCCGAGCCGATGCTCGGGCGGCGCCGTGCGGCGGCGAAAAGGCAGCCGAGCATTGGCTCGGCTCTACAGAACAGCATGCCGGGCACGTGGCCCGGCGCTAATGGCCAGTTACTTCGCCGGCAGATACTGCTGCGGGTCGACCGGCTTGCCGTTGTAGCGGGTGAGCAGAGGGCGTTTGCGGCCCATGGGCCGCGCCCTCGGCAAACGCCCGGCGCGCTGCGCCGGGCCGGGGATCCGCCCGCAAGGCGAACATCCAGTTACTTCGCCGGCAGATACTGCTGCGGGTCGACCGGCTTGCCGTTGTAGCGGATCTCGAAGTGCAGCATGTCCCGGTTGGCACCGGTACGGCCCATCTCGGCGATCTGCTCGCCGGCCTTCACGCTCTGCCCTTCATTTACCAGCCGCTTGCGGTTGTGGCCATAGGCCGACAGCCACTGGTCACTGTGCTTGATGATGATCAGCTCGCCATAGCCCACCAGGCCGGCACCGGAATACACCACCACGCCATTGGCCGTGGCTTTCACCGGTGCGCCGCTGGTGCCGGCGATGTCCACACCCTGCTTGGTCGCATCACCGGCCACGTAGCGGCCCACGACTGCGCCATCGGCCGGCCAGCGCCAGGCGATGTTGCTCTTGACCGGACCTGCCGGGCCCGGCGTCGGTGCAGTGCTGCCGCCGGACGTGCTGCCACCGGGTCGCGGCGCGGTCACCACGGTGGTCGGCGCGCGGCCGCCACCAGAACCGGCCGGATACAGGCGGATCACCTGTCCCGGATAGATGGTCGATGGGTTGTCGAGGTTGTTCCAGGCGATCAGGTCGGCCGGGGTGATGTCATGGATGCGGGCCAGCGCATAGATGGTGTCGCCCTTGCGCACGACCACGGTCTGCCCCGGCTTGGGCACCGACGTCTTCGGCGTGCTGACGCCACTGCCGCCGCTGCCACTGGGCCGGACCACGGTGGCGGTGCCACAGGCGGCCAAGGTGGATACCAGCAACGCCAGTGCGCCGATGCGCACTCCCTTGCTCAGACGATCTGCACTCATGCGAACTTCGACCTCCATACAAGCCAGGCGATCAGCACCACCACCAACGCGGTGGCGATCCAGCCCAGCGGTTCAATCCATCGGCGCAGCGCTGCTTCGGCGCGCGCACCACCGATACGGATGACCGCGGCCAGCACGAACACGCGCTTGCCGCGACCGATCAGCATGCTCAACAGGTACTGCGGCATCGGCACGCCGACGATACCCGATGCCCACGTGAAGACCTTCATCGGAATCGGCATGAAGCCACCCAGCACCAGGAAAGTGAACACCGCCCACGGCGACTCCACCATCTTGGCCTGCACGGTAGCAATGCCCTGCTCGATCGACGGCAGCATGCCCAGCGCCTCGAACACCGGCTTGATCGCTTCGAATGCGTAATGGCCCAGCGCGTAGCCGACCAGCGCGCCGACCATCGAGCCGGCCAGGCTGAGGGTGGCGAACCACCAGCCGCGCTTGGGCTGGGCCACGCACATCGGCGCCAGCATCACTTCCGGCATCACCGGGAAGATGATGGCCTCGAAAAAGCTCAGCACCATCAGGTAGGTCGGCGCGCGCTCGTGCGCGGCCCACTTCATCGCCCGCTCGTACAGCGGCCCGAAAATCTTCATGCAACCCTGCTCCGTGGATTCAATCGAGCATGCCAGACAGCAGCGGTACGAAGGTGACCGGCGCCAGCACGCGCTGTTCGATGCTGCCGTCGTCCTTGCGATCAAGCTGCACCAGCGACTGCGCGCCCGCGCCGCCGACCGGGGCGACCAGGCGGCCACCTTCGGCCAGCTGCTCGACCAGGGCATCGACCAGCGCCGGTGCGGCGGCGGTGACCACGATGGCGTCGAACGGACCATGCTCGGCCCAGCCTACGCGACCATCATCGTGCTTGGTGCGGATGTTCATGCCCAGCGCACGGAAACGCTTGCGCGCCTGCCGCAGCAGATCGCCGATGCGCTCGACGGTGTAGACCTCAAGACCCAGCGCACCCAGCACTGCAGCCTGGTAACCCGAGCCAGTGCCCACTTCGAGCACCTTCTTCGGCGCCACCTGCAGCACGGCCTCGGTCATCCGCGCCACCACCCACGGCTGCGAAATGGTCTGGCCGTGGCCGATCGGCAGCGCGGTGTCTTCATAGGCGCGTGAGGCCAGGGCCTCATCGATGAACAGATGGCGCGGCACCACCCGGATCGCGTTCAGCGTCGACTCGTCGACGATGCCGGCCTCGCGCAGGCGGTCGACCAGGCGGTCGCGCACGCGCTGCGATGTCATGCCGATGCCGACCGCTTCCGGCTGCAGGCGCAGGCGTGGGCTCATGCCGGCTGGTCCAGCGCGGCGGTGAGGCCGCCGACCCAGCTGGCGACCTTTTCCAACGCCTGATAGCGGGTCAGGTCAACCTGGATCGGGGTGATCGAAATGTGACCGGTGCGCACCGCATGGAAATCGGTACCGGGGCCTGAGTCCTGCTCGCGCCCGGCCGGACCGATCCAGTACACCTCATTGCCGCGCGGGTCCTTCTGCGCGATGCAGCCTTCGGCGCGATGGCGGTTGCCCAGGCGAGTGACTTCGAAGCCCTTGACCTCGCTCCACGGCAGGTCCGGCACATTGACGTTGAGGATGGTGTCGGCCGGCAGCGGATCGGCTTTCAGCCGGGCAACAATCTCCACCGCGGCACGCGCTGCCGTCTCGAAATGCTTCGGATCATGATTGCGGGTCACAAGCGACACCGCCACGGCGGGCAGGCCGAGAAAACGACCTTCCATCGCCGCCGAAACGGTGCCGGAATAGATCACGTCATCGCCGAGGTTGGCGGCATTGTTGATGCCGGACACGACAATGTCAGGCTCGAATTCCAACAGGCCGGTCAGCGCAAGGTGCACGCAATCGGTGGGCGTGCCGGCCACCGACACGGTGTAGTGGTCGATGCGCTTGAGCCGGATCGGCAGATCCAGGGTCAGCGAATTGCTGGCGCCGGAACGATCGCGGTCCGGTGCGACCACCGTGACTTCGTGCCCGGCCTCGCGCAGTACGGATGCCAGCATCCGGATGCCCGCCGCGTCGACACCGTCATCATTGCTGACCAGGATGCGCATCTTCGATTTAACCGCTTGATTTTCCAAGAATTCGATCCCGTCACCTTGCAGCGTGGGCGAAGCCAACCCGTCTCCTCCAGGGAAGCGGCGACTCCGCAAGTGCGCCGACTATTGTGCCGCAAGCGGGCGCTGGGTCCTACCCTGTCTGCGGTCACGGCCGACATCGAACGGTCATAGGCAGACCCGCGCAGGCGGTTTAACCTGTGCGCATGTCGCACCCTGAAGACGAAGATCCGGCTGCCTTGTTCCGAGCGGCCATCGGCGAAGTGACGCCGCTGCGCAAGGAAGTGGAGCCCGCGCCCGCCGCGCCGCGGCCCAAGCCTCGCGCACGCATGGCCGAGCGCGACGACGCGGAAGCCGCCAGTGAGTTTGCCCGGCTGCTGCGCGACAACGCGCCCCTGGAAGCAGGCGATGTTGCAAGCTACCGGCGCGACAATCTACCGCCACGCCTGTTCCAGCGTTTGAAGCGTGGACAGTATTCGGTGCAGGACGAATTGGACCTGCATGGCGCTACAGCCACGCAGGCCGAGGCGATGCTGCGCCAGTTCCTGCTGGAAGCCCACGCACACGAGCATGGCTGCGTGCGCATCATCCACGGCAAGGGCCTGCAGTCCGATGGCAGTGCGCCGGTATTGAAGAACCTGGTGGACCGCGCGCTGCGCCTGCGCAACGACGTGCTGGCGTTCCATTCCGCCCCGCCCGGGCAAGGCGGGACCGGCGCAGTGCTGGTGCTGCTGGCGCGGCGCTGACGTTTTGCCGGTGGGATTCAGCCACGCATGGCGTGGCTCTACTGATGGCCCAGCCACGCACGGCGTGGCTCTACTGACGGCCCAGCCACGCATGGCGTGGCTCTACTGACGGCCCAGCCACGCATGGCGTGGCTCTACTGATGGCCCAGCCACGCATGGCGTGGCTCTACTGATGGCCCTTCCGCGCATGGCGTGGCTCTACTGATGGCCCGTCCACGCATGGCGTGGCTCTACTGCAGCGAGCGGAGGAACGTAGATCCACGCCATGCGTGGATGCTCTTCGCCTCCGCGCCCTTTTCCGTTCAGGCCTGCGAAGCGTCTTCGACCGGGCCGAGCTCGTGCAGGACGGCCGTGGCGTAGCAGCCCGGCGGTAGCGCGAAGGACAGCTCCAGCACGTCGTCGGCCAGCCACTGATGCTGCAGCAGCGCCGGACGCAGGCGCAGCGCGCGCCGCTCCTGCTTCAGCCGCGCCTCTTCCAGGCCAACACGCAGCGCCTTGGATTCGTCATCGTCCAGCGCCGCCAGTTCCAGTTCACGGGCGGCGTCACTGCTGCGCAGCTCACCCTCGCCCCACAGCGGGGCGCTGGGGTGAATGTCGAAGCGCGCCAGGCGCTCTGCCAGCACATCGCCGTAGGGCTCGGGGCCGAACACGCTGCGGCTGCCGTCCAGCATCCACACTTCCCCCTGCAGCGGCTGATCCCAGCAGCCCTGCTCTACCCGCGCGGCCAACACACGGTTGAACAGCGCCGAACGTGCCGCCGACAACAGCAGCGAACGCTGGTCCTTGCGCATGCGGCGACCGCCAAACATGGCCAGCGCGGCCGGAACATTGCCGCCATCGCGACCAAAGCGCTGCTCGCCGAACCAGTTCGGCAGGCCGCGCGTGGCGATCTGCTGCAGGCGCTCGTCGATTGCACTGGCGTCACCCTGCACATCACGCAGCACCAGCTTGAAGCGGTTGCCGGCCAGCGCACCGCGCTGCAGCTTGCGGTTGTGCCAGGTGGCCTCGATCACCTCGATCTCGTCACTGGCCAGCTCGGCCAGATCCGGCGCGACGCGCTTGGGCAGGTGCACGCTGAAGCGCTGGGTGGTGACCGCGTTGCGATCCTTCATGCCAGCATAGCTGACCGCCATTTCCGGCAGGCCCGCCCACTTCGCCAGTACCTTGGCCACATGTTGCGTGTTGGCACCGCGCTTGCGGATATGCAGCAGCAGGTGCTCACCTTCGCCGGTTGCTTCGAAGGCCGGCAGTTCATCGACCTGGAAGTCTTCCGGCGTGGTGCGGATGCGCGCCTGCAGCAGCGGCGCGCCGAACGCGAGTGGCAGCGGAATCATGCGGTCACCAGCAGGACGACGGCCTGCGCAGCGATGCCTTCGCCGCGGCCAGTGAAGCCCAGCTTCTCGGAGGTGGTGGCCTTGACGCTCACCGCGTCCAGCGGCAGCTGCAACAGTTCGCCGATGCGCTCACGCATGGCCAGGGCATGCGGGCCGACCTTGGGTCGCTCACAGATCACGGTGATGTCGGTGTTGCCGACACGCCAGCCGCGCTCGCGCAGCAGGCTGTCGCAATGGCGCACGAACTCGCTGCTGTCCGCGCCCTTCCAGCGGTCGTCGCTGGGCGGGAAGTGCTGGCCGATGTCGCCCAGCGCGATCGCGCCGAGCATGGCGTCGCACAGCGCGTGCAGGATGACGTCGCCATCGCTGTGCGCAAGCACACCGCAACTGTGCGGTACCGCGATGCCGCCGAGCATGATGTGGTCGCCTTCACCGAAGGCATGGACGTCGTAGCCCTGACCGATACGGACGGGCGGGAACGGGGAGGTGCTCATGGATGCAGCCCTTGCAGCAGGGCCGCGCGGGCGGTCAGCCGGCGCGGCGGGAGAGTACGAATTCGAAACGATCCAGATCGGCCGGGGTGGTGACCTTGAAGTTGTCCTCGCTGCCTTCCACCAGCAGCGGGCGCTGGCCCTGGCGCTCCATGGCCATCGCATCGTCGGTGACATCGATGCCGACGGCAGCCGCTTCGGACAATGCGCGGATCAGCTGGTGACGGCGGAACAACTGCGGCGTCAATGCACGCCACAGGCGCTCACGCGGCTCGGTGCCGTCGATGCCGCCATCGTCACCGGCGCGCTTGAGGGTGTCGCGTACCGGCGCAGCCAGGATCGCGCCGACCGGGTCGGTACGCCCCACTTCCAGCAGGCGGCCAAGATCGGCCTGCGACAGATTCGGACGCGCCGCGTCGTGCACCAGCACGAATTCATCGGCTCGCACACTGTCCGGCAGGGCCTGCAGCCCCGCCAGTACCGAGGCGGCGCGGGTGGCGCCACCGGTGCAGGTCAGCACCGGCTTGCCGGCCCATTCCGTCCAGCCCGGCCAATCAGCATCGTCCGCGCCGATCACCACCATCGCCCCGGCCACGGCCGGGTGCGCAAGCAGCGCGTCCAGGGTGTGGGCGAGCAGGGTCTGCCCGCCTGCCTGCAGGTACTGCTTGGGCAACGGCGCACCAAAACGCGTGCCGCGGCCGGCTGCCGGAACGACCACCCAGATAGCGGCACTCATGGCACGTCCGCCGGATGGTCGCCGGCCTGGGCCGTGACCGCCGCAGGCTGCGCCGGTCGCGACTGTGCATCTTCCACCACGCGGTAGAACTTCTCGCCGGGCTTGATCATGCCCAGCTCGCTGCGCGCGCGTTCCTCGATGGCGGACTGGCCTTCCTTGAGGTCCTTCACTTCGGCAGCAAGCGCATCGTTGCGCTGCTGCAGACCGTCATTGTCCCGTTCCTGGTTGGCGACCTGGGCTTCGAGCATCATCACTTCACCCGAATTGCCCGGGCCGAACCAGAAACGGTACTGCAGCCATGCCAGCAGCAGGGCCAGCAACAACAGCAGCCAGCGCCAGTCGCGCATCGGCTCAGCGCTTCAGCGACACGAACGCGTCACGACCCGCGTAACGCGCGCCGGCACCGAGAGCTTCCTCGATGCGCAGCAGCTGGTTGTACTTGGCCACGCGATCGCTGCGGCACAGCGAGCCGGTCTTGATCTGGGTGGCGGTAGTGGCCACCGAAATGTCGGCGATGGTGGTGTCTTCGGTTTCGCCCGAGCGGTGCGAGACCACGGCGGCGTAACCGGCGCGGTCGGCCATGGCGATCGCTTCCAGGGTTTCGCTGAGGGTGCCGATCTGGTTGACCTTGATCAGGATCGCGTTGGCGGTGCCCGAATCGATGCCTTCCTGGAAGATCTTCGGATTGGTGACGAACAGATCGTCGCCGACCAGCTGCACCTTCTTGCCGATGCGATCGGTCAGCAGTTTCCAGCCCGCCCAGTCGTTCTCGGCCAGGCCGTCTTCGATGGTGATGATCGGATACTGCGCGGCCCAGTCGGCGAGGAAGTCGACGAACTGCTCGGAGGTCAGGCGCTTGTTCTCGCCGACCAGGTTGTACTTGCCGTTCTCGAAGAACTCGCTGGAGGCCACGTCCAGGCCCAGCAGCACGTCTTCACCGGCGGTGTAACCGGCCTTGCCGATCGCTTCGAGGATGGTGTCCAGCGCTTCGACGTTGCTGCGGAAGTCCGGCGCAAAGCCGCCTTCGTCGCCCACCGCCGTGCTCAGGCCGTGGCCCTTCAGCACCGACTTCAGCGAATGGAAGATTTCGGTGCCGGCACGCAGCGCTTCGGAGAACGAGGTGAAGCCGACCGGCAGCACCATGAACTCCTGGAAATCGACGTTGTTGTCGGCGTGCGCGCCGCCGTTGATGATGTTCATCATCGGCACCGGCAGCGACGGGGTCGCGCCGGTCTTGCCGGCCAGGTACTGCCACAGCGCCTGCTTGCTGGAGGCAGCGGCAGCGTGTGCGGCGGCCATGGAAACACCCAGCAGCGCGTTGGCGCCCAGGCGGCCCTTGTTCTCGGTGCCATCCAGATCGATCAGGCGACGGTCCAGGCCCGCCTGGTCGGTGGCCTCGAAGCCCTTCAGTGCGTTGGCGATGGCGCCGTTGACGTTGTCGACGGCCTTGCGCACGCCCTTGCCCAGGTAACGGGTCTTGTCGCCGTCACGCAGTTCCACCGCTTCCTTGGTGCCGGTCGATGCGCCGGAGGGAACCGCGGCGCGACCGAACGAACCGTCCTCCAGGGTGACTTCGGCTTCCAGCGTGGGGTTGCCACGGCTGTCGAGGATTTCACGGGCATGGATGCTGCGGATCGTACTCATGGTCGGGCCGGTTACCTGTATGGAGAGGGGGCGACAAAAACGAATGCCGCGTGATTATCCCCGGCTACCCCTCACTTGCCAAATGGCCTGAGCGGCGTCAGCCCCAGCTGGACCCGATCACGATCATCACCAGCGATACCAGCATCACCAGCAGCGCGCCCGCAATGGCCGCGCACACCGGTCCGCGCCGCCGTCGCCAGGCCATCACCATCGCTACCAGGCTGCCCACGAAAGACAGCACCAGCGTGACCAGCGCCGCCAGCATCCAGTACTGCACGGCCTGCACGCCGTTGTTGCCATCCCCCGGCGGCCGGAAGCTGGCGGCAAAGGCCAGCACGCCCAGCAGCAACCCGCCCCAAGCGAGCACCGACAGCAACAGGGCGATCAGGCCCCACGGCCAGCTGCGCGAGGGTTCAGGTGTCGTATTCATCAAAGGAGATCGTGCAGCAGGGTGCCCACCCACAGCGACAGCAGGACCATCGCCAGTGCAGCGGTGACCCTGCCCCGGTTCAGGCGCCAGCCAAGCACCGCAGCGAAAAACCCTGAGGAAATGGTCAGCACTTCGGCCACCGCCAGGGCGATGACGAAGGGCATCAGGTTCACTACCGGGCCGCCGGCGCTGGACGGGCGCATGCCGGCACCGAACAGCATGCCGATGGCGAACACGCCCGACACCGAGAGCAGGGCCAGGCCAAGTGCGATCAGGCCCCACGGCCACTGCCGCCAGTGCCGGCGACGACGCTGGATTTCCAGCGCCGCCCTCGGGTGCTCACTCACGCGAAGCGCGAGAAGCCGTGCTTCTTGGTTACCGCGTCAAGCTCCATCAGGGTCTCCAGCAGGGCTTCCATCTGGTCCAGCGGCCACGCGTTGGGGCCATCGGACAGTGCCTTGGACGGGTCCGGGTGGGTCTCGGCGAACAGACCGGAGATGCCCACGGCCACCGCAGCACGGGCCAGCACCGGCACATGCTCGCGCTGGCCACCGGAACTGGTGCCCTGCCCGCCCGGCAACTGCACCGAATGGGTGGCGTCGAACACCACCGGGCAACCGGTATCGCGCATCACCGCCAGCGAACGCATGTCGCTGACCAGGTTGTTGTAGCCGAAGCTGGCGCCACGCTCGCAGACCATGATCTGCTCGTTGCCGGTGGCCTTGGCCTTCTCGACGACAGGCTTCATGTCCCACGGCGCCAGGAACTGGCCCTTCTTGATGTTGACCGGCTTGCCGGCCGAGCACACCTTGCGGATGAAATCGGTCTGGCGGACCAGGAACGCCGGGGTCTGCAGCACGTCCACCACCGAGGCCACTTCATCCATCGGGGTGTATTCGTGCACGTCGGTCAGCACCGGCACGCCGATCTGCTTCTTGACCTCGGCCAGGACCTTCAGGCCCTCTTCCATGCCCGGGCCACGGAAGGCCGTGCCGGAGGTGCGGTTGGCCTTGTCGAAGCTGGACTTGAAGATGAAGTTCACACCGAGCTTGTCGGTCACTTCCTTCAGCTTGCCGGCGGTATCCAGCTGCAGCTGCATCGACTCGATCACGCAGGGGCCGGCGATCAGGAACAGGGGCTGGTCCAGCCCGACCTCGAATCCACACAGTTTCATGGCGTTTCCTTGTTGTCCGCTACACCGGCAATGCCGGTGCGCTGGGGTTGAAGCGAGCAAGATGGGGGCCGGCGGCCCCCATGACAAGTCAGGCGCGCACTTCCTGCAGCAGCTTGCCACCGGCCTTGCGCTCGCGCGCGGCACGGATGAAGCCGATGAACAGCGGGTGGCCATCACGCGGGGTGGACAGGAATTCCGGGTGCGCCTGGCAGGCCAGGAACCACGGATGCTGGTCGCGCGGCAGTTCAACCACCTCCACCAGGGTGTCATCCATCGACTTGCCGGCGATCACCAAGCCTGCGTCCTCCAGCTGGGTGCGGTAGCGGTTGTTGAACTCGTAACGGTGGCGGTGGCGCTCGGCAACCACGTCCTTGCCGTACAGCTCGCGGGCCAGCGTTCCCGGCTTCAGGCGCTGTTCCTGCAGGCCCAGGCGCATGGTGCCGCCCAGGTCGCTCTTGTCGTCACGCTTTTCGACGTCGCCGGTGGCGGTGCGCCACTCGGTGATCAGGCCGATCACCGGGTTCGGCGACTGGCGATCGTTCTCGGTGCTGTTGGCGTCTTCCAGGCCCACCACGTGGCGCGCGTAGTCGACCACGGCAGCCTGCATGCCGTAGCAGATGCCGAAGTACGGCACCTTCTGCTCACGGGCGTACTGCGAGGTCAGCACCTTGCCTTCGAAGCCACGGTCGCCGAAACCACCCGGCACCAGGATGCCATCGACATCGGCCAGCGCGGACATGTCGCTGCCCTCCAGGTCCTGCGCTTCCAGCCACTTCAGGGTGACCTTGGTGCGCTGGCGCAGGCCACCGTGCTTGAGTGCCTCGCCGACCGATTTGTAGGCGTCCTGGTGGTCGATGTACTTGCCGACCACGGCGATGGTCACCGCATCCAGCGGATGCAGGGTGGCATCGACGGCGTCTTCCCACATCGAAAGATCGGCCGGACCGGCCTTGTCGGCCAGCTTCAGCTGGTTGATGACGATCTCGTCCAGGCCCTGTGCGTGCAGGCCCATCGGAATGCGGTACAGCACATCGACGTCGGGCACGCTGATCACCGCGCGCTCGGAGACGTTGGTGAACTGGGCGATCTTGCGACGCTCCGAATCCGGCACCGGCTGTTCCGAGCGGCACAGCAGCACGTCCGGCTGGATGCCGATCGAGCGCAGTTCCTTCACGGAGTGCTGGGTCGGCTTGGTCTTCAGCTCACCTGCGGCGGCGATGTACGGCACCAGGGTGAGGTGCATGAACAGTGCCTTTTCCGGGCCACGCTCGGTGCGCACCTGGCGGATCGCCTCCAGGAACGGCAGCGACTCGATGTCGCCGACGGTGCCGCCGATCTCCACCAGCGCCACGTCGAAGCCCTCGGTGGCTTCGTCCATGCAGCGACGGATCTCATCGGTGATGTGCGGAATGACCTGTACGGTCGCGCCCAGGTAGTCGCCGCGGCGCTCCTTGCGGATCACTTCTTCGTAGATGCGACCGGTGGTGACCGAGTTCTTGCGGCTCAGGCGGGTGCGCACGAAGCGCTCGTAGTGGCCCAGGTCGAGATCGGTCTCGGCGCCGTCGTCGGTGACATACACCTCACCGTGCTGGAACGGGCTCATGGTGCCCGGGTCAACGTTGATGTACGGATCGAGCTTCATCATCGTGACCTTCAGGCCACGGGCTTCGAGAATGGCGGCCAGTGACGCAGCGGCAATGCCTTTGCCGAGCGAGGACACCACGCCGCCGGTTACGAAAATCAAGGGAGTCATGGCTGCAAGCATCCTGTCTGGAAATGGAAAACGGCGGCGCCACGCCTGCCCGGGGGGCGGGCGTGGAGCAGAAAGGGGGTTTTCCGGTTCGCTGGTGCAGCGAGGGAGGTGGCGGTCCAGCCAGCGGCAAGCGCCTGGCAGGAACCCTCGTGCGAGGTCGGGGCGGCCGTGCCGGTCATTTCGACCGTCACCTGCGACCCGCTTTGCTGGAGGCCACGCATGGCCGTTCCAGCCCATTCGCAAAGGGTGGACACGCACTTACTCCCGGAAAGCCATAGTTTACAGATAGATGGCCGCCAACCCAAGGGGCAGATGGCGCCATCGGCAAAAAGAAACGCCCCGCTGGGCGGGGCGTTCAGGGATGAAACCCTTGTGGCAAGGGCTTCGGAGGGGCTGAAGAATTACTTCTTCTTCCTCGCCTCTTCCTCTTCTTCCTGCTGCGGCACCGGCTGGCCCTTGGCCTTCATCTCGGCATTGGCCTGCGCGCGGCGCTTGGCCTTGGCGTCGGCTTCAGACTGCGCCTTGTCGGCCCGGTCACCCTGCTGCGGAGCAGGCTGGCCCGCGTTCTGCGCCAACACCATCGGCACGGCAACAGCGGCGGCAGCCAGGATCGCAATGGTCAGCAACTTCTTCATGGAGTCCTCCTCGCGGTATGGCTCGGATATGGGGGGCGCCGGTGTTCGGTTCCAGCGGCTGCCATTTTACCCCCTCCCCGCCAACGAGGCTGAACCGCAGGCGTGCAAATTCCCGGTCCAGACCGCACACTTGCCCGTCGCTCCACGCTTTCGAAGACAGATGAACGCCCGCTATAACGCCGCCGATATTGAAGTCCTGTCCGGCCTTGACCCGGTCAAGCGCCGCCCCGGCATGTATACCGACACCGCGCGCCCGAACCACCTGGCGCAGGAAGTGATCGACAACTCGGTGGACGAGGCCCTCGCCGGCCATGCCCGCTCGATCGAGATCACCCTGTTCAAGGACGGCAGCGTGGAGGTCAGCGATGACGGCCGCGGCATGCCGGTGGACATCCATCCGGAAGAGAAGATCCCGGGCGTCGAACTGATCCTCACCCGCCTGCATGCCGGCGGCAAGTTCAACAACAACAACTACACCTTCTCCGGCGGCCTGCATGGCGTCGGCGTCAGCGTGGTCAATGCGCTGTCGACCCTGGTGGAAATCCACATCAAGCGTGAGGGTGCCGAACACCGCATCACCTTCCGCAATGGCGACCGCGCCTCGCCGCTGGAAGTGGTCGGCACCGTCGGCAAGAAGAACACCGGTACCCGCCTGCGCTTCTGGCCGGACCCGAAGTACTTCGATACGCCCAAGTTCGCCGTGCGCGCGCTCAAGCACCTGCTGCGTGCCAAGGCCGTGCTGTGCCCGGGCCTGACCGTCAAGCTGACCGACGAAGCCACCGGTGAAGTCGATACCTGGTACTACGAAGACGGCCTGCGCGATTACCTGAAGCTGGAACTGGGCGATCGCGAGATGCTGCCGGCCGAGCTGTTCGTCGGCAACCTGAAGAAAGACACCGAGATCGTGGACTGGGCCGTGGCCTGGCTGCCGGAAGGCGAGCTGGTGCAGGAAAGCTACGTCAACCTGATTCCCACTGCGCAGCACGGCACCCACGCCAACGGCCTGCGCACCGGCCTGACCGAGGCGCTGCGCGAATTCTGCGACTTCCGCAACCTGCTGCCGCGTGGCGTCAAGCTGGCCCCGGAAGATGTATGGGACCGCGTGTCGTTCGTGCTGTCGCTGAAGATGACCGACCCGCAGTTCAGCGGCCAGACCAAGGAACGCCTGTCCTCGCGCCAGGCCGCCGGTTTCGTCGAAGGCGCCGCGCACGATGCGTTCAGCCTGCTGCTGAACCAGAACGTGGAGCTGGGCGAGAAGATCGCGCAGATCGCCATCGAGCGCGCCAGCGCGCGCCTGAAGACCGAGAAGCTGGTCGTCCGCAAGAAGGTCACCCAGGGCCCCGCCCTGCCCGGCAAGCTGGCCGACTGCATCAGCCAGGACCTGTCGCGCACCGAACTGTTCCTGGTGGAAGGTGACTCGGCGGGCGGCAGCGCCAAGCAGGCCCGTGACAAGGATTTCCAGGCGATCCTGCCGCTGCGCGGCAAGATCCTCAACACCTGGGAAGTGTCCTCCAACAGCGTGCTGGCCTCGGAGGAAGTACACAACCTGGCGGTGGCCATCGGCTGCGACCCGGGCAAGGAAGACATCGCCGGCCTGCGTTACGGCAAGGTGGTCATCCTCGCCGACGCGGACTCGGACGGCCTGCATATCGCCACCCTGCTGACCGCACTGTTCCTGAAGCACTTCCCGGCCCTGGTCGATGCCGGCCACGTGTTCGTGGCGATGCCGCCGCTGTTCCGCATCGACGTGGGCAAGCAGGTGTTCTACGCACTGGATGAGGAAGAAAAGCGCTCGATGCTGGACAAGATCGAACGCGAGAAGATCAAGGGCGCCATCAATGTGACCCGCTTCAAGGGCCTGGGCGAGATGAATCCGCCGCAGCTGCGCGAGTCCACCATCCACCCGGACACCCGTCGCCTGGTGCAGCTGACCATCGACGATGGTGAGCAGACCCGGTCGCTGATGGACATGCTGCTGGCCAAGAAGCGAGCATCCGATCGCAAGGGCTGGCTGGAGAGCAAGGGCGATCTGGCTTCGCTGGAAGCCTGACGCTCGCGGCCCTCCTGTAGAGCCGAGCCCACGCTCGGCTGCATTTCGCGCCGTGCCGGGCAGCCGAGCATCGGCTCGGCTCTACAGACATCACGCCCCCATCGGCAAACCCTGCGGGTCCATAATGCGCGCTCATCCGCGTGGACGACCCCATTGCCCGCCAACTCGCTGCTGTTTCCCGGGCTGCCGCTGCACAGCGCACGCCTGGTGCTGAGCCCCATCCGCCGCGACGACGCCGCGGCCCTGTTCGCCCTGCAGTCCGACCCGGACGTGATGCACTGGTGGAACCACCCAGCCTGGACGCGCCCCGCCGAAGCACGCGCGCAGATCGACGACGACCTGGCCGCACAGGCGACCGGCACGCAGTTGAAGCTGGCCCTGCGCGAATCGGCGGACGGCCCGCTGCTGGGCATCTGCGTGGTGTTTGCGCTGGATCGCGACGCGGCCCGTGCCGAAATCGGCTATCTGCTGGCGCCTGCCAGACAGGGCCACGGCTACATGCACGAAGCACTGCAGCAGGTGCTGGCCTATCTGTTCAACACCCTGCGCCTGCATCGGGTCGAAGCGGAGATCGATCCACGCAACCACGCCTCGGCACATGTGCTCGAACGCCTGGGCTTCCACCGCGAAGGCCTGTTGCGGCAGCGCTGGCGCATCCAGGGGGAGCTCGCGGACTCGGCCGTGTATGGGCTGCTGGTCGACGACGCGGTGCGCTCACCCACCTTTGCTTGACCGGATCAGGCCACAACGCTGGCCCATGCCTTTGGACACATACGGTACGCGGCACCCCGTCCTAGCATCGGGGTCCCTTCCGCTGCCGTTCCGGTGCCATGAAGTTCCTGCTGCACTCTGCCGCGCTCTGCGTCGGCCTGCTGATTGCTCCTGCCTGCACGCTGGCCGCCCCTGCTGCTGACGGCACCTCCGAAACGAAAGAAGAAAAGACCGAAGCCGTTCCGCTGCCGGCCGATGCGTCGGCTCGGCAGAGCATGCGCCTGGCGGGGCGCACCCTCGACTACACCGCCACCGTCGGCACGCTGCCGGTACGCGATGCGAAGGGCAAGGTGATCGCCGATGTGGTGTTCACCGCCTACACCATGCCGGGCAAGGACCGGCCGGTGACCTTCGCGCTCAATGGCGGCCCCGGCGCGTCCTCGGTGTACCTCAACCTGGGCGCCATCGGCCCGAAGGTGGTGACCTTCGGTTCGGAAGGCGACAGCGCCTCGGCGCCGGCGAAGCTGCATGACAATCCGGGCACCTGGCTGGACTTCACCGACCTGGTGTTCATCGACCCGGTGGGAACCGGCTTCAGCCGTGCCCGCATCGGCGATGAGGACGCAAAGAAGCAGCTGTACAACCCCAGCGCCGACATCGAGTACCTGTCGCGCTCCATCTACGACTGGCTGCTGCGCAACCAGCGCATGGCGTCGCGCAAGTACCTGACCGGCGAGAGCTATGGCGGCTATCGCGGCCCGCGCATCACCCATTTCCTGCAGACGCGTCTTGGCGTAGCGATGAACGGCCTGGTGCTGGTGTCGCCCTACCTGAGCCCGACCCTGGAAGACAACGCCGATGTCTCGCCGATGGCGTGGATGCAGACCCTGCCCTCGATCGCTGCTGCGCACCTGGAGCGCCAGGGCAAGCTGACCGACACTGCAATGCGCGAGGTGGTCGAGTACACCCGCGGCGACTACGCCACCGCACTGATGAAGGGCCGCAGCGATCCGCAGGCAACCGAGGCGATGCTGCGCCGGGTGACCGAGTTGACCGGCCTGGACCCGCAGTTCGTGCGCCGCGCCGGTGGCCGCCTGGAGACCCAGGCCTACCTGCGCGAGGTGTTCCGCGACAAGGGCACGCTGGGCAGCCGCTACGATTCCAATGTCACCGCGTTCGATCCATTCCCGAATGATCCGGAGCAGCGCGCCAATGATCCGCTGCTGGACAGCATCATCGCGCCGACCACCACGGCGATGGTCGACTTCGTCACCCGTGAGGTTGGCTGGAAAGTGGATGCGCGCTACCAGGCGCTGAACTACGACGTGAACCGTCTGTGGGATCGCAATGGCGACCTGCGCGAGGGTGCGGTGACCCAGCTGCGCCAGGCCGTTGCGATCGACCCGCACCTGCAGGTGCTGATCGTGCACGGCTGGAACGACCTGTCGTGCCCGTTCATGGGTTCGATCCTGACGGTGGACCAGATGCCGACGATGGGCAGCAACCCGGACCGCGTGCAGGTGCGCAGCTATCCGGGTGGGCACATGTTCTATAGCCGTGCTGACAGCCAGGCGGCGTTCCGCAGGGATGTGCAGGCGCTGTTCCAGCGTAATTGAGGGGGTTCGGCCGGGCCTGCGGCCCGGCACCCGCCGGATCAATGGCAACGGCAACGGCAACGTCAAAAGCCGGGATACGTGGGATGGCGGGGTGGGATGGGCTTGCAGGACACGCCGTAAACCCATCCATGGGGGCTCGATGGCGCCATCCATGGCGCCAACGGTCCTGCAAGCCCATCCCACCCCGCCTTCGACAGGTTCCTGCTGCTGATGGTGGGTGATTGACCGACTGCTGCTGTTGATGGTGTCGACTTCCTGCTGCTGTTGGTGGGTGCCGACCGTTGGTCGGCACGATGGGTACGGAAAAATGATCTGCCCATGAAAAAAGCCCGCCGGAATCCGGCGGGCTTTTTGTTTTCGGCGATGACGTGGACCCTCAGGCCCAGCCGAACAGCTCGAACAGCTTCAGGATCAGGTAGGCGCAGCCGCCTGCCGCCGGGATGGTCAGGATCCAGGCCCAGACGATGCGCTCGATCACGCCCAGGCGCAGCGAACGCGGGTTCTTGGCGAAGCCAACGCCCATGATCGCGGTCGAGATGCTGTGGGTGGTCGACACCGGCATGCCGAAATGGGCAGCCACGGTCAGCACGGTGGCCGAGCTGGTTTCCGCAGCGAAGCCGTGGATCGGGTGCAGCTTGACCATCTTGTGGCCCAGGGTCTTGATGATCTTCCAGCCGCCCGAGGCGGTACCGGCGGCCATCACCACCGCGCAGGTCAGCACGATCCACATGGCGATGCCCTCACCGGCATGCGCGTCCGGATGCATGAAGGCCAGCCACGACGGCAGGTCGTTCAGTGCGCCGGTCGCTTCGGCGCCGATCAGGGTCATGGCGATGATGCCCATGGTCTTCTGCGCGTCGTTGTGGCCATGGGCGAAGCCCATGTAGGCCGCGGAGGCAATCTGTGCCTTGCCGAAGAACGCATTGACGATGCGCGGGCGGGCCAGTCGACCGATCGCGCCACCGATCTTGGCCAGGCCGGCGATCAGCGCCCACAGCAGCACCATCACCACGATGCCGAGCAGGAAGCCGGCAATCGGCGAGGTGATCATCGGCACGAACACCTTCCACAGCAGGCCCTTGTTCTGTGCCCAGCTGCCGAGGCGTTCCGACCAGATCAGCGCGTCCCAGTTGTTGTGGGCTGCGGCCAGGCCGGCACCACACAGACCGCCGATCAGCGCGTGCGAGGACGAGGACGGCAGGCCCTTCCACCACGTGATCAGGTTCCAGATGATGCCGCCCAGCAGCGCGCACAGGATCACCTGCGGGGTCACGTCGACCACGTTGGTGTTGAGCAGGCCCGACGCGATGGTCAGGGCCACGGCGGTGCCGGTCAGCGCACCCAGCAGGTTCATGAACGCGGCGAGCATCACCGCCCAACCGGGCGAGAGCACCTTGGTCGCCACCACGGTGGCGATGGAATTGGCGGTGTCGTGGAAGCCGTTGATGAACTCGAAAACGAGCGCGGCCAGGATCACCACCAGGACGAGGGTCAGCATGCTGTGGCGTCCGTCAGCTGTTCTTCAACACGATCTGGTACGCCACCACGCCGGCTTCGCGGCAGCGGTCGATGGCCTTTTCCAGGATCTCGAAGAATTCCTTCAGCAGGAACATCTGCAGGTTGTCCAGGCGACCGGAGTAGATGTCGCGGTACAGCTCGAGCATCAGGCGATCGGCTTCGTTTTCCAGCGAACGCAGGCGCTCGTTGAGCGCGGTCATCCGGTCCAGGTTCATGTGGCGCAGGTCGGCGACCATCTCCACCACCACGCCGGCGGCCTGCTCCAGCATCGCCGCGCGCGGCGCGAAGTCGATGTGCTCCAGGTGGGTCGTGGCCAGCGAATAGCGATCGGCGAACTTCTCGATCTGCTTGGGAATCTTGTACAGGGCCGAGCCCAGCGCTTCGATGTCTTCGCGCTCGATGGGGGTCATGAAGCTGTCCACAAGCGCCTGGCTGATCTTGTCCGAGGCCGCGCGTTCGCGCAGTCGGGCCAGCTTGAAGGCATCCAGGGCGGGCTGGCGATCGGCCTCGCGCAGCATCGAATGCAGTGCCTTGGCGGCATCGGAAGCCGCGACGGCAGCCTCATCAAGCAGGGTGTAGAACTGTTTGCCGGAACCGAAAATGGTCTGCAGAGAGAACATTGAGAAACCTGTCAGCCGTCGCGGGAAGGACGGCACCAGGGCGAATTATGACGGCTAGATGACCATCACGGGTATCCCTGCCCCCATTTTGGGGCCAGGAGACCCAAAACTGAACAGGCATTTGCCACCCGACCACGGCCCTTTGCTAAGATGCCAGCGCGCCTTCGGGCGCACCTTATGGACGACGACCCTTATCCCCCTGCGCCGCGCCGGAGCCTGCTCCTGAGCGCCTGCCGCCATCGCAAGCCTCCGCCCTCCCTGTCACCAACCGGGGATGACGCCCGTGTTTGAGATCCTGATTGTCCTGGCCTTGATCGTGTTCAACGGCTTCTTCGCCATGTCCGAGATGTCGGTCATGACCTCGCGCAAGAGCCGGCTGAAACAGATGGCCAGTACCTCCAAGCGCGCGGCCAAGGCGCTTGAGCTGTCCGAGAAGCCCGAGAACTTCCTGTCCACCGTCCAGATCGGCATCACTCTGGGCGGCATCCTGACCGGTGTCTACGGCGGCGAAGCCATCGGCAACAGCATCGCCCATCACCTGCAGGCGATGTTCCCCACCCTGGCCGACACCATCACCCTGTTCGGCGAGCCGCAGTCGCTGGCGAACCTGATCGGCAAGACGCTGGCCGTGGCGCTGATCACGTTCCTGACGCTGATCTTCGGTGAGCTGGTGCCCAAGCGTCTGGCCATCACCCGCTCCGAGGACATCGCCGGCATGGTTGCGGTGCCGATGGGCTGGCTGGCACGGATCGCGTTCCCGGCGGTCTGGCTGCTGTCCCATTCGACCCGCCTGGTCCTGCGCCTGATGGGCCTGGGCAAGGACGAGGCCGCCCAGGTGACGGAAGAAGAGATCCGCATGCTGGTGGCCGAGAGCCACGAGGCCGGTGTGATCGACAGCCACGAACGCGACATGATGAACCGCGTGATGCGCCTGGGCGACCGCACTGCCGACAGCCTGATGACCCCGCGCAACCGGATCGCGTGGCTGGACACGCTGGGTGGCTTGGACAAGAACCTGGAAATCATGGCCGAGCATGAGTTCTCGCGGTATCCGGTATACCGCGACAACGACATGGACGTGGTTGGCGTGCTTGAGCTGAAATCGCTGGCCACGCGCATGGCGCGCGGCGACAACGCGCTGTTCCAGACGCTGCGCGAGCCGCTCTACGTCTCCGAATCCACCCATGCGATGAAGCTGCTGGAGATCTTCCGCGAGGAACAACAGTCGATGGCGCTGGTGGTGGACGAGTACGGCGAGATCCAGGGGCTGGTGACCATCAGCGACCTGATGGGCGCGGTGGTGGGTCGCCTGCAGGCAACGGAGAACGCCGACGAGGACGCCCTGGTGGTGACCCGTGAAGACGGCTCACTGCTGGTGGACGGCTCACTGCCGATCGAGGACCTGCGCGAGCTGATCGGCAGCAACGACCTGCCCGATGCCGAGGATGGCGACTACTACACCCTGGCCGGCATGTGCATCCACTTCTTCGGCCGCATCCCGCATGCGGGCGAATACTTCGACTGGGCCGGCTGGCGCTTCGAGGTGGTCGATCTGGACGGCGCGCGCGTAGACAAGCTGCTGCTGCGCACCCTCTCCGACGAGCAGGCCGATGAGCTCACCGCCTGAGTCCGGCCCCGGCGCTGCGCCGCCGGAGTACCGCAACGAGGGCATCCGCACCCTGCTGGCGATGTTCGCCTTCGGTGACCCGGCCCAGCACATGAAGCTGGGGCAGATCCTGCAGGATCTGCAGCAGAGTGCCTTTGGTGTGTTCCTGTTCGTCGCCATCCTGCCGGCCTTCATCCCCATCCCGGGGCTGGGCGGCGCGGTCAGCGGGCCGCTGGTGATCCTGATCGGCCTGCAGATGCTGTTCTGCCTGCGCCGGCCCTGGTTGCCGGGGTTCATCGCCCGTCGCGGGCCCAAACGCGGCACCATGCACCGGTTTCTTGACCGCATCGACGGTGCCCTGCGCCGCCTCGACCGCATGCTCAAGCCGCGCATGCCACAGTTGCTGACGCCTGCGCCCGCTCACGCCTTCAGCGGCCTGCTGCTGGTGCTGCTGGGCCTGCTGCTGTCGCTGCCCATTCCGTTCACCAACTATCTGTTCGGCTTCCAGCTGCTGTTGTTCGCGCTGGCCCTGCTCGAGCGTGACGGTGCGCTGATGTTGTTCAACTGGGTGGCTGCGGTGGTGGCGATTGCGTTTTTCGGTTTCAGTTCCGGGCAACTGGTGGGTTACACCGTCGAACTGTTCCAGCGCTGGTTCTGAGCGCAGGTAGTTATCGGGCGCTTCGCATCCACGCATGGCGTGGATCTACCTGCGATCAACTGCATCCACGCATGGCGTGGATCTACCTGCGATCAACTGCATCCACGCATGGCGTGGATCTACCTGCGATCAACTGCATCCACGCATGGCGTGGATCTACTTCGGATCGCGTGCATCCACGCATGGCGTGGATCTACCTGCGATCAACTGCATCCACGCATGGCGTGGATCTACTTCGGATCGCGTGCATCCATGCATGGCGTGGATCTACCTGCGATCAACCGCATCCACGCATGGCGTGGATCTACTTCGGATCGCGTGCATCGATGCGCGGCGCGGATCTACCTTGAACCCAGTAGATCCACGCCATGCGTGGATGGGGTGCCTCAACGCAGGTCGATGAAACCGTTGTCGCCCAACTGTGCCGGCTCGTCCTGCACGGCCGACAACACGAAACTGAGGGCCGAACCCAGCAGCGTGCCCGGCCCATCCCAGTACTCGGCGGTCTCTGCACGTACGTGTATCAGCCGCAGGTTCGGATCATCCGGGCCACCAGGGAAGAACAGTTTCATCGCCGGCGACCACAGCTCCTCGACCTTGGCGCGGTCATCGACGATGCGCGCCACACCCGCTACCGACACATACGTGTTCTTCGACGGCGAGGCATAGGCCACGTTGACCCGTGGGTCGAACGCGATCTCGGCGACCTTCGGGCTGTCGGCAGCGGTGGCGAACCACAGGTCACCATCGAAGGCGACCTGCTGGGTGCCGAGAGGGCGGCTGTAGAGGCGCCCATCGACACCCCGGGAGGTGAACATCGCCACCTCCACGTCCTTGATCAGTTCGGCCAGCTGGGCAATGTGTTTGGTACGGGATTCGTCCATGGGGGACTCCGGAGGCATGAGTCCCCATCAGACGCGGCTGCGCCGCAACGCACCGTGACGCAATTGTTCAGCCCGCGTGGCGGGCATGCCAGGCATGCATCGCCAGTTCGAACGAACGCAGGCGCGCACGGTGGTCGTACAGGTTGGCGGTAAGCATCAGTTCGTCGGGCTGGTGGCGCTCGACGAACGCTGCAATGCCATCGGCCACCTGCTGAGGATCACCCAGCACCGTGCATGCCAGTGCCCTCTCCACGCCCAGCTTCTCGTGGGGCTCCCAGAACGATTCGATGTCATCGATCGGCGCCGGGATCTTGCCCGGACGGCCGCGACGCAGGTTGACGAAGCTCTGCTGCTGGCTGGTGAACAGCCGGCGCGATTCGGCCTCGCTGTCACTGGCCACCACGTTCAAGGCCAGCATCGCATGCGGCTGCTTGAGCGTGGCCGAAGGACGAAATTCGCGGCGGTACACTGCCAGCGCTTCATCCATGGAATCGGGGGCGAAGTGCGAGGCGAAGGCGTACGGCAGGCCCATCGAGGCGGCCATGCGCGCGCCGAACAGGCTTGAACCGAGGATCCACGTCGGCACCCTCAGGCCGCCACCCGGTACGGCCTGCACCGCTTGGCCGGGTTGCACCGGTTCGAAGTAGTGCAGCAGCTCGCGTACGTCCTGCGGGAACTGGTCGGCGCTGTCGAAGTAGCGGCGCAGGGCGCGGGCGGTCGGCTGGTCGGTACCCGGGGCGCGGCCCAGGCCCAGGTCGATGCGATCCGGGTATAGCGAGGCCAGGGTGCCGAACTGTTCGGCCACCTGCAGCGGTGCGTGGTTGGGCAACATGATGCCGCCGGCGCCGACACGGATGCGTTTCGTGCCGCCGGCCACATGGCCGATCAGCACCGCAGTGGCGGCACTGGCGATGCCAGGCATGTTGTGGTGTTCGGCCAGCCAGTAGCGGCGGTAGCCCAGCGCATCGGCATGCTGCGCCAGTTCAAGCATGTTGGCGAAGGCGGCAGTGGTATCGCTGCCCTCGCAGACCGGGGCCAGGTCGAGGATCGACAACGGGATCATCAGGCGGTTTTCCGTCACAGGATCCCCTGTTGATGGGGTCGCCCTGCCCCGGCGGCCAGTGCCGGCAGCGGGATGCTGATTCCTGCGGGAAGGATCCAGCACCACCGGCCTGTATAGAGCCGAGCCCACGCTCGGCTGCATTTCACTGGTGCACAGCAGCCGAGCGTGGGCTCGGCTCTACACAAGGCGAGTCAAAACGCGCTGGGGCGCGGTTCCGGCAACGGCTCGTCCACCAGCGGCTTCAACTCGGCATCCAGCGCCACGCGTTCGTCGAACACGAAGCAGCGGCCTTCGTAGCCCTCACCGCCCACTTCCTCGAAGTAACCGAGGATGCCGCCATCGAGCTGCAGCACGTTGTCCATGCCGTCGTTGACCATCCACAGCGCCGCTTTCTCGCAGCGGATGCCACCGGTGCAGAAGCTGACCACGGTGCTGTCCTTCAGCGCCTCGCGATGGGGGGCGAGTGCTTCTGGCAGATCGGTGAACTTGTGGATGGGCAGTACCAGCGCATCCTTGAAGGTGCCGTACTCGATCTCCTGCAGATTGCGCGTATCGAGCATCACCACCGGCTTGCCAGCATCATCGTGCCCCTGCCGCAGCCAGCGCTGCACAGTGGCGGGATCGATCGCCGGCGCGCGCGGGTAGTCCAGCGGCTGGCCATCGTCGCGGCGGAAGCTGATGATCTCGTCCTTGACCTTGGCCTTCAGCCGCGCGAACGGCTGGTGCTCGCTGAAGCTGGTCTTGACCCGCATATCAGCGAAGCGCGCATCAGCATGCAGTTCCGCGTAGAAGCCATCGATATCGGACGGCGCGCCCGCCAGGAACAGGTTCAACCCCTCGCCTGCCACCAGGATCGTGCCCTGCAGGCCAGCCGCCTCGGCACGGGCCTGCAGCTGGTCACACAGGGCCTGCGGAGCGTCGATGACGGCGAAATGATAGGCAGCGGTATTGGCGATCATCCCGCCATTTTAGCGCCTGTCCGCCCCTGTATCAGCCTCCACCGTTCATCCACGCATGGCGTGGATCTACAGACGCCGGAAACTGTCGAAGGCGGGGCAGTGTGGGTTTGCGGGGTGTGAGCCGCATGGATGCGGCGACCAAGCCCCCAAGGATGGGTTTACGGCGGCCCCGCAAACCCACACTGCCCTGCCATCCCACGGAAAGCCGCTTGTGATGTTGCTTGAGGGCCTCTGCGGGTGCCGGGTGTAACCCGGCCGAACACCCTTACCCCCGCAGCAGCATGAACGGCAGCAGCACCAGCGCCGCCGCCACCGCCATGCCCAACAACACCAGCACCACGAACCCAGGGCGGCGCCGGAACAGGCTGCCAAAGGTCTCGGCGGTGCCATCGCGAAGGGCCTGCTCGCGCTCGGCGCGGACCCGCACTCCGCGGGTCGCTTGGTACTCGGCCATCAGCGCCTTGGCGCGCGCCTGGTCGGCATCCTCGCGCAGCCACAGGCCGCCATTGGAAATGCCCCACGGGCTGGGTTCGGTGCGATACCAGGCGATGCCGTGCTGGTCGAGCAGCGTGCAGACATCGGCATATTCGTCGTCGCCGACATTGCGCAGATTGAGCAGGAGTTTTGCCATGTGCCCATGATACCCGGCGCCGATGCGCTAACCTTGCCGCCCCTGACTCATCACCTCCGGAGACGCCGATGCGCCGCCTGCTGCTTCCCCTGCTGCTGTCCCTCGCCGCCGTTGGTTGCTCGCCGGAACCGTCCGGCCCACCGCCGGGAGGCACCATCACCGCGTTCGAGCGTATCGACACCCAGCCGGGCAGCGGCGCCGAGGCCGTGCCGGGCCAGAAGGTCAGTGTGCATTACACCGGCTGGATCTACGACGAGCGTGCCGACAACAAGCATGGCAAGACCTTCGACAGTTCAGTCGAGCGCGGCGAGCCGTTCACCTTCACGCTGGGCGCAGGCCAGGTCATCCGTGGTTGGGATGAAGGCGTGGCCGGCATGAAGGTCGGCGGCAAGCGCACCCTGATGATTCCGCCGGAATTCGGCTATGGCGACCGCCAGGTCGGGCCGATCCCGGCAGGTTCGTCGCTGGTGTTTGATGTCGAGCTGCTCAATGTCCAACAGTGACGTACACCCGCCGCGTCGCGTTGCCGTCATCGGCGGCGGCCCGGCGGGGTTGTTTGCCGCCGAACGGCTGCGCGCGGCCGGCCTGGACGTTGATCTGTACGAGGCCAAGGGCTCGCCGGGCCGCAAATTCCTGATTGCCGGCAAAGGTGGGCTCAACCTCACCCACTCCGACCCACGCCCGCTGTTCGACAGCCGCTACCGCGAACAGGCGACTGCCGTAGGCCGTTGGCTGGACGGCTTCGATGCACAGGCGCTGCGCGACTGGGCTGCTGGCTTTGGTGTGGAGACCTACGTCGGCAGTTCCGGCCGCGTGTTCCCGGTCGACCGCAAGGCCGCACCGCTGCTGCGCGGCTGGGTTCGTCGGCTGAAGGAACAGGGCGTGCGCCTGCACGTCAACCATCGCTGGCTGGGCTGGAGCGAAGACGGCGCACTGCGCTTTGCCACCGAGAATGGTGCGCTGGACGTGCGCGCCGACGCGACCGTGCTGGCGCTGGGCGGCGGAAGCTGGCCGCAGCTCGGCAGCGACGGCGCATGGGTTCCGATGTTGCAGGCACGCGCCATCGATATCGCGCCGCTGCAATCGGCCAACTGCGGATTCGACGTTGCGTGGACACCGTTCTTCGCACAGCGTCACGCGGGTGCACCGCTGAAGCCGGTCGTCGCACATTGGCATGACCTCGACGGCGAGCCCCGCATGCTGCAGGGCGAGTGCGTGGCCAGCGAGTACGGCATCGAGGGCAGCCTGATCTACGCCCTGTCGGCCGACCTGCGCGACACCCTCAACCGTGACGGCCACGCCACGCTTTGGTTGGACCTGGTTCCGGGCCGTGACGAGGCACGCCTGCAGGCCGATCTCTCGCAGCCACGCAAGGGTCGCAGCTTCGGTGAGCACCTGCGTCGCCACGCGGGACTGGACGCCGTGAAGACCGCGCTGGTGTTCGAAACGCTGGGCAAGGATGCCGGCAACGACCTGTCCGCCGTGATCGCCACATTGAAACGCCTGCCGCTGCGCCTGCTGCGCCCGCGACCGATGGCCGAGGTGATCAGCACGGCCGGCGGCGTGCGCCTGGATGCGCTGGACGACGGATTGATGCTGCGGGCATTGCCGGGCGTGTTCTGCGCCGGAGAAATGCTGGACTGGGAAGCACCGACCGGTGGCTACCTGTTGACGGCGTGCTATGCCAGTGGGCTGCGTGCGGCGGAAGGAGCGATCGGGTGGTTGGCCGGGCGGTGAATCCCGTCCAGTAGAGCCGAGCCCATGCTCGGCTGCTTCTGTAGAGCCGAGCCCATGCTCGGCTGCTTCTGTAGCGTCGTGCCATGCTCGAGCGCTGCTGATTCAAGCCGAGCATGGGCTCGGCTCTACAGAAGGCATAACGGGACCGCTCACCAAGACCGGCGCATCTTCACCGAAGCCAACGCCACGCCACTGGGGTGCGGATACAGTTCTTCGCGTTCGGCGACGAACCCCTGCCGCTGGTAGAACGGCACGGCATTGAGCGAGGCCGACAACACCACCTCGCGCGCCGGATCGGCCAGGGCCAGCAACCGCTGCATCAGCGCCTGGCCGATGCCCTGCCCGCCTTGATCCGGATCGACGAACAGTGCGTCGATCTCGTTGCTCTCGGCATCAAGCACACCGAAACCCAGCACGCGGCCGTGATCATCCACGGCCACGACGCAGCCGCCCTGCCCCAGCAGCCGCGAATACTGCACCGGTGGCGGCGACGCCGACCATGGCGCGATCACCTGCGGCGGATAGTGGCTGCTGCACAGCTCGCGTACGCAACGCGTGCGCAGGGCCCACAGCGTGCTTACATCATCGATGGTGCCGGTCCTGAACTGCATGCATCCTCCGTGTACAACTGATTGTGCTGCAGCCGAGCATGGGTTCGGCGCAACAACGCGGATCACCGCGACTTGCTGGCCCGCAGCGCCTGGATCTTCGGCGGCGGCTGGAACGAATCACTGCGCGCGTCGGCCCAGAACGAATGGAACACCGCGTGGTCGGGCACCTTGTGCAGCAGTTCACCGGGTTCCAGGTAACGGTACAGCGAAGCCAGCGAACGGATCTCGACCGGCGACACCCGGCGCAGGATGTGTTCCGGGCCAAGCTCGGCCGGATCGTTCAAGCCTGCCGCGCACAGCAGTTCCTTCAGCGCATGCAGCGTGTGCTCGTGGAAGCTGTACACGCGCGTGGCCTTGTCCGGTGCGTCCAGATGCTTCCAGCGCGCCGGATCCTGTGTGGCGATGCCGGTCGGGCATTTGTCGGTATGGCAGCTGAGCGACTGGATGCAGCCCAGCGCGAACATGAAGCCGCGCCCGGCATTGCACCAGTCGGCGCCCATCGCAATGGTGCGGGCGATATCGAACGCGCTGGTTATCTTGCCGGCCGCGCCGATACGGATGTGCTCGCGCAGGTCCAGTCCCACCAGGGTGTTGTGCACCAGCAGCAACGCCTCGTGCATCGGCACGCCCACGTGATCGACAAACTCGGCGGGTGCTGCACCGGTACCGCCTTCGGCACCATCAACCACGATGAAGTCGGGCAGCAGACCGGTTTCATGCATTGCCTTGGCAATGCCGAACCACTCCCACGGGTGACCAATGGCCAGCTTGAAGCCGACCGGCTTGCCACCAGACAGCTCGCGCAAGCGGGCAACGAACTGCAGCAGTTCCACCGGCGTGGAGAATGCCGAATGGCGCGAAGGCGACACGCAGTCCACGCCCATAGGTACACCACGTGTCACCGATATCTCGGCCGTCACCTTCGGCGCCGGCAGCACGCCGCCGTGGCCGGGCTTGGCCCCCTGCGACAGCTTGATCTCGATCATCTTGACCTGATCGTGGTTGGCGTTCGCGACGAAACGCTCCTCGCTGAAGCCGCCCTTCTCGTCGCGGCAACCAAAGTAGCCCGAGCCGATTTCCCAGACCAGGTCGCCGCCCATCTCACGGTGATACGGCGAAATCGAGCCTTCGCCGGTGTCGTGGTAGAAACCCCCCAGGCGCGCGCCTTCGTTCAATGCGCGGATCGCGTTGGCCGACAGCGAGCCGAAACTCATCGCCGAGATGTTGAACACGCTTGCCGAATAGGGCTTGGCACAGTTCGCACCGATCAGCACGCGGAAATCGTGCTTGGCGATGGTGGTCGGCGCCAGCGAATGGTTGATCCATTCGTAGTCCACCGCGTAGGTGCTGCGCAGGGTGCCGAAGGGCACCGTATCCATCTGGTTCTTGGCCCGCTGGTAGATCAGCGCGCGCTGCTGCCGCGAGAACGGCACATCTTCCAGATCGCTCTGCACGAAGTACTGGCGGATTTCCGGGCCGATGGATTCCAGGCCGTAGCGGAAGTGCGCCATCACCGGATAGTTGCGGCGCAGGGTACTGCGCTTCTGCAGCAGGTCCCAGGTCCCCAGCGCCACCATCGCGGCGGTAAGGCCGACGCCCCAGTACCAGGCCGGCCAGATGGTGGCCAGCCACAGGCAGGTCGGTAACATCAGGATGGCGAGCAGGTAGACGATATACCGGTGCATGGCGTTCCTCGGTTGCAACTGCCCCCGAGTCTACCGCGCAAGCACCTAGAGGCGATCGTCGACCACGCTGCGCGGCCAGGCGGACTTCACGTCGTAGACCAGTCCACCGGGTGCCAGCAGGCTGCGGATATCGGCATCGTCCATCGCCTTGAAGCGCTCATGAGCCACCGCCAGCACCACCGCGTCATAGCTGCCTGCCGTCGGCTCGGCCAACCAGTTCACACCCTCGTCCGCCAGTGCCGCCGGCCCAACCCATGGATCGCTGACGTCCACCTGCGCACCGCTGTCGGCCAACCGCTGGGCCAGTTCCAGCGCGCGGCTGTTGCGCAGGTCCGGGCAGTCCTCCTTGAAGGTCACGCCCAGCACCAGGATGCGCGAGTGCGCCGGTGCACGACCTCGTTCGGCAAGCATCGTCAGCACCCGCTTGGCCACATGTTCGCCGACCCGGTTGTTGACCTGCCGCGCGGTATGGATGAGGTCGGGGTGGTAGCCCATGCTTTCGGACTTGTGCAACAGGTAGTAGGGATCCACGCCGATGCAGTGGCCACCCACCAGCCCCGGCCGGAACGGCAGGAAATTCCATTTGCTGCCTGCGGCATCGAGCACATCCTGGGTGTCGATGCCGAGGCGATCGAAAATCAGGGCCAACTCGTTTACCAGCGCGATGTTGACGTCGCGCTGGATGTTCTCCACCACCTTGGCCGCTTCGGCGACCCGCATCGACGGCACCGGGAACGTACCGGCCGTGATGATCCGCTGATACAGGCCATCGACCACCACAGCCACTTCCGGCGTTGAACCGGACGTGATCTTGCGGATGTCGGCCAGGCGCCGTTGACGATCACCCGGGCTGACCCGCTCCGGACTGTAGCCGCAGTAGAAATCCTCGTTGAAGCGCAGCCCCGAGCCCTGCTCCAGCAGCGGCACGCAGACTTCTTCGGTGGTGCCCGGGTAGACGGTGGATTCATAGATCACCAGGTCGCCGGCGCGAAGATGGCTGGCGATCAGTCGCGTCGCCGAGCGCAATGGCTCCAGATCGGGTTGCTCGTAGGCATCGATCGGCGTGGGCACAGTGACGATGTAGACGTTGCAGGCGTCGAGCTGCGCAGGGTCACTGCTGTAGTGCAGCAGCGAAGCGCGGGCCAGTTCGTCCGGTTCCATCTCCAGCGTGTGGTCCTGCCCACTGGCCAGTTCGGCGATGCGTGCGGCATCGATGTCGTACCCCAGGGTGGGCAGCTGCCGGCCGAAGGCCACCGCCAACGGCAGCCCGACGTACCCCAGGCCGATGATGGCCGGAGACGGCGTCCGGGCTGCGCCGATCGGCGCACTCATGCGCGGCGTCCGGCAGCTGGCGACGGTGTCCACTGGGTCATGCGAGGGTCCGGGTGCAGGCAAACATGCCGACAAGGTTAACCGCGGTGGCGGCGCCAGACCACGCCCGGATCAGGATCCCAGGCTGACGGCGGCGGGCTCGAGCTCGCCGTGCCCCCCTGTCCAGGCCCGCAGCAACAGGCAGAAGCCGTGGTCCAGATGATTCTGCTCCAGGCTGAAACCGTGCCACGGGGCCGCCACGATGCTGGCCAGCGTCGCCGCATCCACATGACGGTTGGCCATTGTCCAGCGCGGGAACCAGCGGGCCGGTATCGGGCCGGCGGCAAGCTGGGTGACGCTGCCGTGGCGCCGCGCGTTGCTGATGCGTGCCTGCACCGAGGCCAGTCCATCGCGCGGACCTTCGATGTACTGCAGGAAGCGGCTGCCATCGAACATCAGCACCCCGGTCACTCCGGCCATCCGGTTGAACGCGGTCGCATCGGCCAGCAATGCATCGAGCTCGGGCACGTCCAGTCCCGCCCTGGCCGTGCTGACATAGGCGTACGCATGCAACGGCATGTCCATCACTCCCCTCCTGAGTGCAGAGGAATATGACAGGAAGCACGAGGACTTCAAGCGTTGGCTATTCCGGCGGCGCCTCGACCTGGTAGCCGCGCTGCACCAACGCATCAAGATAGCCTTCGCCCAGCAGCAGGCTGACCGGCACCGTCGCAAAGGTGCCGGCGTGACGGGCCAACGCCGCATCGACGCCCTGCAGCCAACGCATGCGCACCTGCTGCGGCATGTTGCTCCAGCCACGTCGGCGCACGAAATCCGAGTCCTGCAGCAGTTCGCGGCAGGTCTGCGTCATCGCCGAACCCGACAACCGCCGCAGTGCAGCGATGTCGCCCAGCGCCCAGGCATTGGCCCGCTCACGCAACACCGGCGCCTGGAATTCCACGGTGTCGAGCGTGCGTTCGAAGCATGCACGGTCATCGACTTCGGTCGCCTGCAGCTCCTTCAACGTGCCACGGATGTCGTCGACCTTCAGCTTCACCTGCACATCCTCAGGCTTCAGGTCGCGGGCCTTGTAGGCGCGCCCGAGCGCTTCCGTCACCTGCTTGCCATCGCGCAGGCCGTTGCGCTTGAGGAACGCCTGGTACAAGCGACCGGACGCCACCAGCGGACGGTCCCTTTCTACGCCACGATCATTGCCCAGGTAGGTCTGCTTCAGCCCCAGCCAACGCGTGTATGTTGCAGCCGGCAGGATCTGATCCAGCGTGCGCCCCTGCGGATCGCGCGCCGTCTTCAATGCCAGCGGCAGCAGGGTCAGCCCCTTGAACACACCGATCCTGGCATCGAGGCTGAAGCCCGGATCGCCCAGCACATGGTCGACACCGGCAATGGTCCGTTCGACGTCGTCGGAGCGCCATTGCACGCCGCTCGGCAGCGGCGAGACCGTTCCGAGAATCCACAGCACATGCCCCTGCGGAGCGGTCACCTTCCAGAGCCCCGGACCGGGCTGTTCCCCGGTCACCTGCACCGTGGCCATGTCGACCACCGGGCCAGTGGCCGCGGGTGTCTGCTGCGCGGTAGCCGTGCCGATCGCCAGCATCAGCCCCAGCACGGCACTGCATCCGATCCATCGCCTGCCACGTGCACGCATATCGCCATTTCCGGAAACGTTGGCGGACTGTACCCAGCCCCGCGCCCGACTGCGTAAAAGCAGCGTTAGCCGGCGGCAGCGGCAGCGATTCCGTTACAATCGGCGCGCTGCAGGCCCGGATGGCGAAACTGGTAGACGCATCGGACTTAAAATCCGCCGGGGGCAACCCCATGCCGGTTCGATTCCGGCTCCGGGCACCAAGCAGAGCGGGCACTTCGCCCCGGCCGACAACGATGCACAAGGAGATTGCGGATGAAGTCGACTGTTCTGAACCGCGCCATTCTGGCCGCAATACTGGGACTGGCCTGCGCATCCGCCTTCGCGCAGTCGTCCTCCAAGCGCAATGGGCCCTCCAGCAGCAGTAGCCGCCCTGATGCCATCGGTGAGACCCACACCACCTACAGTGATGGCAGCTCCTCGACCTCGCACACGAACGCTCTCGGCCGCACCCGCACCACCTACAGCGATGGCAGGTACTCGACCTCGCGTACCAACGCCATCGGGGAAACCGAGACCACCTACAGCGACGGCAGCTCCTCCATCTCGCACACGAATGCCTTCGGCCGCAACCGTACTACCTACAGCGACGGCAGCTATTCGACCTCGCGCACGGACGCCCTCGGCGAAACCCGGACTACCTACAGCGACGGCAGCTACTCGACCTCGCGCAAGGACGGCCTCGGCCGAACCCACACCACAACCAGCGGCGGCATGGCTGCTCGTCGCAACGCCGGCAAGCGCTGAAGCCTGCGCTCAGATCGCCCGCGAGTAGCGAGGCTGCTCCTGGGCGGTACGCAGATAGGGATCGAAACACATCGCCAGCAGGCGCAGCAACGGCCGCCCCGGCTCGCTGGTGCGCACCACCCCATCACGGTACTCGGCCAGGCCATCCTGCTGCAGGCGCTGCACGGCCTGCAGGTCTTCGGCGAAGTAGGCCTCGAAGTCGATGCCATGGCGCTGCCCAAGTGACGCTCCATCCACTTCACCCTGGCACATCAACTGCTGGATCAGCTCGGCGCGCAGCTCGTCATCGGCACTGAGCGCGACGCCACGCCAGACCGGCAGCTGTCCCTGGTCCACCGCGTTTTCCCACGACGGCAGGTCACGCGGGTTCTGGCTGTAGGTGGCACCGATGTGGCTGATCGCACTGACGCCGAGACCAAGCAGATCGGTGTCGGCATGGGTGGTATAGCCCATGAAATTGCGATGCAGCTGACCGGCGCGCTGGGCACGCGACAGATCCTCTTCCGGCAATGCGAAGTGATCCATGCCGATGTACTGGTAGCCGGCTGCGGACAGGCGCTCCACCGCCAGGCCCAGCAGCGCCAGCTTGTCCTCCGGCGAAGGCATCCGGCTTTCGTCGATCTGCCGCTGCGCACGGAACAGGTGTGGCAGGTGCGCATAGCCGTACACCGCCAGTCGATCCGGGCGCAGCGCCAGCACCAGTTCCAGGGTGCGGCCGAAGCCCTCCAGGCTCTGCCCGGGCAGGCCGTAGATCAGGTCGACGTTGACCGAACGCATGCCGCTGTCGCGGCACGCGCGCAGGATATCCAGCGTCTGCCGGACACCCTGTACGCGGTTGATGGACTCCTGCACCTGCGGGTCGAAATCCTGCACGCCCAGGCTGGCGCGGTTGAAGCCAAGCCGGGCCAGCATCGCTACGTCGCTGGTGTCGATGAAACGCGGGTCCAGTTCGATGGAAAAATCACGCTGCGACGAATCGCTGAAATCGAAGCGGCGGCGCAGCCCCTCGACCAGCGCGGTCATCGCATCGGCATCCAGGAAGTTCGGCGTACCACCGCCAAGATGCAGCTGGATCACTTCACGGCCGTCGGCGAACTGCGGCGCCAGCAGATCCGCCTCGGCCAGCACGCGTGACACATAGCTGTGGCCACGCCCGCGGTCGCGGGTGATCACCCGGTTGCAGCCACAGTAGAAGCAGGGGCTGGAGCAGAACGGCACATGGACGTACAGCGACAACGCACGCGCCAGCGGGTTGCTGTCGGCGATCGCCTGGCGCAGCGCCGGTGCATCGAAGCCGTCATGGAAGTGCGGCGCGGTGGGATAGGAGGTGTAACGCGGGCCGGGCCGGTCATGCCGGCGCAGCAGATCGGGATCGAAGGTCCAGGCCAGGCCACCGGCGGCGGGAGAGAACGTGTCCATGGCGCCAGCATCGCGCCAGTCCAGGCGCTGCGCCTTGACCCAGATCAATCCTTGGTGCGGACACCCAGCACCGGCAGCATGACCTGCGGCCAGCGCAGCATCTGGTAGCGCCGCCAGAAGGTTTCGGCGATGCGGGCGGCCACATCGTCGGCCAGCGCCTGCATCGGCGGGTTGTTGCATTCGGCCGTGGTGATGTGGAACAGCACCAGCCAGCGGTCGAACAGATCCTTTTCCAGGTCGATCGCCATGTGCTTGGACATCGGCGACCCCTTGAAGCGGCGGGTACCGCGCAGCATCGCCGACCAGAAATCGACGAGCTGGGCCAGGTGTTCCGGCCAATCGTGCACATGGCGTTCGAACACCGGTCCCAGACGTTCCTCGTCACGCACGCGCGCGTAGAAATCGTGAACCAGCCGGGTCACTTCCTCCTCGCTGCACAGCTCGGGCGACGCAATGGGAGGGACAGTCGTGGGCGTTGCGTTCATCAAGCCACCAAATGCGGATCGGCAGTGTGCCGCATGCCACCACGACCGCTGTTGATCCAGATCAATGTCAGCGCACGGGGGCGCACCTAGGCTGGCACGCTTGCAGGAAGCATGCCCTGCGGATGCTGCGCCAACCACGGCGAAGTATACGCGCCGCCCTCTTCTTACGACCCGAACCCGCATGAACACTCCGTTTTCCAGCCGCCAGCGGCGAATCCAACAGTGGGGCGCAGTGCTGTGGCCCAGCTTCATCGCCGCCGGCCTGGCCTGCGTGGTGTTCTTCGCCTTCGTCGATCCCGTGCGGCTGCAGGCGATCAGTTTCCCGGGCACAGCCATCAGCCGTGAACTGGGCTACACCGCAGGCTTTTTCATGTTCTGGGCGGTCACCGCACTTTCCAGCGCGGTGACCGGTTATCTGCTGCGGCCGATGCCCGACGATGAGGACGAGGAGCTGCCGCTGGGATGAGTATCTCCGCCTCCCCGCCGCCCCGCCCATGGCGGTGGCGCCGCGCCCTGGGCGTTGCGCTGCTGGTCCTGTTCCATGCGTTGCCGTGGCTGCAATGGAATGGCCGACAGGCCCTGCTGCTGGACCTCAACGCGCGTCGCTTCGACCTGTTCGCGTGGACCCTGTGGCCGGATGACATCGGCGTGCTGCTGGGACTGCTGGCGGTGATGGCGGTGAGCCTGGCCCTGCTCACCCATCTGGCCGGCCGCGTATGGTGTGGACATGCCTGCCCGCAGACACTGTGGACACGGGCCTTCGATGGAATCGCGCAGGCACTGGCCCGCGTTCTGCCCGCCAAGGTGGCACGGCCGGTCACCCACGTGGTCTGGTTGCTGTTGTCGCTGTGGACCGGAATCACGTTCGTAGGACTGTTCAGCCCGATCCGCGATCTGGTCGCCGGAGCGTTCGATGGGCGCTGGAGCGGCTGGGAAACGTTCTGGGTGCTGTTCTATGCCGGCGCCACCTGGGGCAATGCCGGGTTCCTGCGCGAGCAGGTGTGCCGATCGCTCTGTCCATTCGCGCGCATGCAGCCGTTGCTGACCGACCCGCACACCCCGCGCATGTTGTATGACCCCCGCCGCGGCGAACCGCGTGGCGTCCGCCCACCCTCGTTGGGCGGTGTGCTTGGACGCGGCCGCGGCCTGCTCGACCCCACCACTGCGCAGGACTACGTTTTCCGTGCCGCGCATCCGCTGCTGGCCGGACCGATGCCCACCTTCAGTGCGGATCGGCTGGGCGACTGCATCGATTGCATGGCCTGCGTGCGCGCCTGCCCGATGCAGCTGGACATCCGCCATGGCCCACAGGCCGACTGCCTGGCCTGCGGTGCCTGTCTGGAAGCGTGCACCCAACAGCAGCATCGGGCCGGCTTCGGGCCCGGCCTGGTGCGCTATAGCAGCCCGCAGGTGATGGCAGGCCAACCGCGCCGGTGGTGGCGCCCCCGCACCACGGCCCTGGCATCAATGCTGCTGGCACTGTTGGTCTGTGGCGCCTGGCGCCTGTTCTGAGTCAGCCCGGGTCGCCCGGGCGCGGCGGTACCAGCTGGGCGCGACGAACGATGCCCAGTTGTTCGATGATCAGCGCCATTTCATTGGTGACATCGGTGCGCCCGGTTCCCTGCGGAACCAGACGATCAAGCACCTGCTGATAGGTATCCCAGAACGCCGGACCGCATCCGTGTTTGTGGTAACTGGCTTCCAGTTCGCGGCGTACCCGTTCAGCCAAGCCATGCATGCCGTATTCCATACGACCTCCGTTGGACTTGTTCTGCATCGTTGACGGTCGACCGATTCACTTGCGAGCTACTGAAAGACTCCCGGCCTTCACAACCGGTTGATGCCAATTAGTCATAGATTTCACGACACGTCAATTACAGCGCGCGACTTTTGCGATTGAAATTATTAATCGTTCATGAAAGGCCGCAACGACAGGGGTCGGGAATCCCCGTGCCGATACCGACACTGCTCGTCCACGAACCAGGGTACCCATCACAGATCCGGCTATTGCGGCTGGCACGTTCATCGATTCTGCCCATTTTGCTAAGCATACTTAGCAAACTGATCGGAGCGCTCTGTCTGCGACAATCCGCGACGCATCTCACGTTGTTTCATCGTTCGCGTCCTGATCCATCGGGAACAAGGCGGGGTACCGCTGCTGCAGGATGTAACGCCTCAGCGGCGGGATGGGGAAGCCTCTGGGCCATTGCGAGACAGCGGATCTGCTGATTCCAAACAATCTGGCGAGCTCTGCGTCGGTGGAAAAGCCCAACCGCGTACGGACCTGACGCTTGCTCCAGAATTCGTCCATTTTCGATCCCGTTCATCATCAAACTTATTCTTGCGCCAAGGCCTCTTTCGATTCCACGCGTTAAGCTGGCTTGCATAGATGAATACTCTTGGACAACGACTCGCGGTCGCCATGAAGGACGCCGGGCATGCACGCCCGGCCGACCTGGCGCGTGCCGCCGAAACGACGACGGCAACGGTCAGCAACTGGCTCAACGACCACGTCAAAGCCAACCACGTGAAAGCCGAACAGCTGTTCCGCATCGCCGATGCGGTGAAGCTGGACCCTCGGGAGTTGCTGTTCGGCCCCCTGGGACGGGGTGTTGGCGAGCGCGGCACGGCCTACATGCACATGCCCAGCGAAGCCCATCTGGATGTCTGGCAAGCGGCCTATGAGCTGGTCGCCCACATCCTGGCCGAGCGTGGCCTGGAGGTCGGCTACCGGCGCGAGGCCACGCTGGGGCTGATGGCCCATGACCTGCTGATGGAAGGCGTCAGCCGCGGCAAGGTCGCACGCGTGGTGATGACGGCGCTGCCCTGACCCATCGTAGGCTGGTAGCATGGCAGTCGATGGGGATGGGGCTCCCCCGATAACCGCCTGAGATGGCTGATGGCTCCTGCTGCGACGAACCCGGCGTTCGTCGATGGCAGGTCCTGCCCGCCATTGCGTACGCCGTCGAACCTGCGAACACGCACTCGAGGCAAGCAATGCAGACGTTGAACAACTATGTACTGGTATTCCTGGGTGGCGGTGTCGGCGCCTGCCTGCGCCATGCCTGCAACCTGATCGGCACCCGCCTCGCCGCTGGCAGCTCCTGGCCCTGGTCGACGTTCCTGGTCAACATCAGCGGCGCCTTGCTGATGGGCGTGGTGGTGGAGGCATTTGCCCTGCGCAACGGCGCGTCGCCGCAACTGCGCCTGCTGCTGGCCACCGGCATTCTTGGCGGCTACACCACATTCTCCACCTTCTCGCTGGAAACCGGCCTGTTGCTGCAGCGGGGCCAGCACGGCCTGGCCGCACTGTACGCAGGCGGCTCTGTCGCCCTTGGCCTGGCCGGTCTGTTCGCCGGCATGAAGCTGACCCGGCTCGCGCTGGGGTGACACTCAGGCGGCAGCAACGCGGGCCTGTTCCCGCCACTGCCGTGGCGACTGCCCGGTGTGCGCCTTGAACGCCCGCGACAACGCCGCCTCGCTGCCATAACCAACCTCGTCGGCGATGCGTTTCAACGGTCGGCCCTGGCGCAGTGCCTGCTGCGCCAGACCTACTCGCCACCCCTGCAGATAATGTCCGGGCGTGGTGCCCATGGCCTCACGGAAACTGGCGGCGAACACGCTGCGCGACATGCCTGCGACATCAGCCAGATCTTCCAGCGTCCAGGCCTGGGCAGGCGCTTCATGCATCGCCACCAGCGCCAACCGCAGGCGTGGATGGCCCAGCCCGGCGAACAGGCCGCCGCGCATCTCGCCGCCCTCCATCAACTGTCGCAACACCTGGATCATCACCACCTCGAATAGACGGTTGACCATCACCGTGCGCCCGCAGCGTTGCTCGAATGCTTCCTCGAACAGCAGCTCCAAGGCGGCATCGCCGCCGTACAGATCAGCCAATGGCAGGCAGATGAAGTCGGGCAGCGCTGCACTGATCGGGTTGAGCCTGCCCCCCTCGAAATGGAGATTGGCACAGGCCATGTCCGCACCATGCTGCGGATCGGTGTGGAAGCGGTGCGGCAGCGGGCGCGGGTACAGCAGCAGGCTGGGAACCTCGACCTGCACCGTCTGCGCCCCATGACTGACCTGCAACGGGCCGCTCCGCACCAGATGCAGCTGGCCGGCCTCGCCCTCTCCTTCGAGGCTGTTGATGCCACACAGCGCACCGGCATGGAACACCGAGGCGGTGACCGCGAAGCGTTCAAGCAGGATGGCGAGACGATCGGCCATGACGGGACTCCAGATCAAGCGGACAGGTGCAGATGCGCCAGATCGTATCGAATTCAGTGCTGCCGCGCACGGCACTGGCCGCAGTGCCGGGGCGGCGCTATACAAGCGGCACATCCTGCGCATGGAGGCTGCAATGTCGATCCGTCCCGCCCTGAGTCTGCTGCCGCTGCTATGCGTCGCGGCCAGCACACACGCTGCCGGGCCGCCTCAACCGATCGAGCACCTGGCCTGGCTGACCGGTTGCTGGCAGCTCGACGGGCAACCTGCTGGCGCCGGCGAACAGTGGTCGAGTCTGGCCGGTGGAACGATGCTGGGCAGCAGCCGCAGCCTGCGTGACGGACGTACCGTCGGATTTGAGTTCATGCAGTTGCGGCAGCACGACGATGGTCGCCTGGTGTTCACGGCCCTGCCCTCTGGCCGTGACGCTACCGACTTCACCACCACGCACATCGATGGCAACGAAGCCGTGTTTGAAAATCCCCGCAATGATTTTCCACAGCGGATCAGCTACCGCCGCATTGACGACCAGCACCTCCATGCACGCATTTCGATCGCGCGCGACAACCCTTCCCAGGCGACGGATTTTCCGATGCATCGCATTCCCTGTGGTGTGACGACGGCCAAGTGATGAAGCCAATGCCAACCACAACGACCGCCACGTCAATGCTGCGAGCATTCCAGGGGCTGGCACTGGCGGCCGCGCTGCTGCTACCGCATGTTGCGCTGCCTGCTGTGCCCCGTCCCACACCGTACACAACCAGCGGTGAACTGCAGGGTGCACGCTGGCGCTTGGACGTACCCGTCAGCTGGAACGGTGAACTGGTGATGCTTGCCCACGGCTATGAACCGGTAGGCGTTCCGCGGCCTTCACCGATGCCGGCCAACGACAGCACCGCCGGCCTGCTTGCAGCAGGCTACGCCGTCGCGCAGAGCGCCTATGCCAGCCAAGGCTGGGCGGTGGCGGATGCGATCGACGACATGGAACGCCTGCGCGTGCACGCCCTGTCCGAGCTGAAGGACGTGCGTCGCACCTGGATCCTTGGCTTTTCGATGGGCGGCGCGGTGGCCATCGCCACCCTCGAACGCCTGCCGCAGCATTACAACGGTGGCGTATCGCTGTGCGGCGCCAACCTGCCCGGCGAACAGTTGGCCAACGATCTGCTGACCACACTGGTGGCGTTCGACTATTTCTTCCCCGCAGCCGAGGGATTGCCCCAGCAGGGCCTGGCCTCGGCAGAAGCTGCAGCACTACCGCAGATGACGCTCTATCAAGGCGTCGCTGCTGCGCTCCAGGCCCAGCCGGCGGTCGCCGCGCAACTGGCCACTCGGCTGCAGGTAAGCACCGATGCACTGCCGGGCACGATCAGCCTGCACGCGATGATCCTGCACGAACTGGCCACGCGCGCCGGCGGCATGCCCGTCGGCAACCTTGCGACGGTCTATCGTGGATTCGGCGATGACGATGCATTCAACGCGGGTGTGCGACGGCACGCAGCGGTTCCACTGGCACAGCGATATGTGCGCGGGAAGCTGGCGTTGACCGGCGTGGTCAATCGACCGCTGGTGATCCAGTTCAACAACGATGACCCAAGCATCGTGCCGCGCATGCAGTCGGTGTACCCACAACTGGCAGAGCACGCAGGCGCGACGCCATCGCCGCACGTATTGCCGAGGGTCGGCGAAGGCCACTGCAGCTTTACGGATTCACAGGTGGTCGAGGCGTTGAAGGCAGCAGCGGCTGCCCGCTGAGTACTCGGCCGCATCAGTGGCCGAGCGTACCCATGGTGAAGGTATAGCCGGAGCGCATGAGGAACTCGCGCATGCGCAGCTCGGCGCGGCGGGGAGACGGAAGATCCGGCGGGCCATACAGCGCATAGACCACGCCAGCGCCCTCGATGCGTTCCCGGCGCACATCACATTGACGGCTCTCCGAGGCGAGGACCCAGCCGTCCTTCAGTTGATCGGGGCCGATGGACTGCCCGTTCTTCAGCCGGAATGTAAGCCAGCGCACATCTGCGGTGGATCTGCTCATTGCCCGCCAGCTGCATCGTGCATGCAGCCCCTCATGTCCTTGCCTGCCATTGCTGCTCCCGAAGACCAGGACTCCGACCATACCCCGTCGCCATGTCGTGGCCGGCTGAGACTGACAGGAGCGCATGGCGGGTCTCAGGCGCCTACATCGAACAACCTGCGGAAGGCCGCCTGCCCGGCCGGCGTGATCCCAAGGTCGCGCCGGCCTTCAAGGCGACGCAGCCAGCGGTTCTGCAGGAAACTCTCCAGCAGCGCTTCGCCGACCATGCCGGCCATATGCGGACGGCGCTCGGTACAGTCCAGGCACCCTCGGCAGTAGCGCTCTGGCGTCACCCGCGGCGATCGCTCGATCAGCGCTGCCAGCGGCTCGCCCACGGCGCGCAGGACGTCGGCGCCATGAGCCGTCATCTGCCAATGGTCTGCGGCCGCGACTATCGCTCCGATGGCAAGCAGATGATCGGAGATGGCAACGGCGTATTCACCAGCCAGATGCCGATAGCACGTGCGCGCCCGACGGAAGCCGGCATCGACCCGAACGGTGCGTGGCGAGAGCGGTGGCCGTTGATCGCTGAAACGCAGGATGCCTTCCAGCATGTCAGCGACCTCGCTCGAAGCGAGCCGGTGATAACGGTGCCGTCCCTGTACCGCCACGGCCAGGATGCCGCCGTCCAGCAACCTCCGCAGATGAGTGCTTGCGGTCTGCGGCGAGATGCCAGCAACGCCAGCCAGTTCGGATGCCGTGTGGGCGCAGCCGTCCATCAACGCCACCAGCATGGCCGCGCGTGCGTGGTCACCGACCAATGTGCCGACAGTGATGAAAGCGCGGGAGGTCTGGACCATGACCGCATTGTGGCATGCCACCCGCCATGCATTGTTCGACCTGGATCGAAGCTTCCGCGCTCTTGCACAGAGCACAGTGACCGCCCGCAACCCATGAGTTCAGGCATGCCATCGAACGACACTCAACGCCGCTGCATCACCCCTTCCGTCCTCTACCCGGGAACGCCTGTGGTGCTGATGACCACGCTGAATGAAGACGGCAGTGCGAACATCAGTCCGCTTTCTTCGTTCTGGGCGCTGGCCGACCGCGTGGTGCTCGGCATCGGCGAACAGGGCCAGGGCTGCAGCAATCTTCTGGCACGTGGCGAATGCGTGCTGAACTTCGCCGATGCCACGCAGGCGGCACAGGTTGAAGCCATCGCCCGTGCCACCGCGCGCAGCCCCGTGCCCGATTCGAAACGTGATATGGGTTACGTGCATGTGCGTGACAAATTCGCACTGGGCGGCTTCAGCCGCGTCGACTCGGTGCGGGTTGCACCGCCGGCGATCGCCGAATGCCCGCTGCAGGTGGAGGTCGCGCTGCTTGCCTCGCATCGACCCAGCGGAACACCGGATCAGGGTTTCATGATCATAGAGGGACAGATCTGCCGGGTGCATGCACACGAGGCGATCACCGTTGCAGGTACCCAGCACATCGACGTGCAGCGCTGGGCACCGCTGATCTACTTGTTCCGTCACTATGTGGGCATCACCACGCCGGTGGCACGCAACTTCCGTGCTGACACCCCTTCGCAGCTACCTGCATGACACCTGCGATCAGGAAGAAGACGCTGGCGCGTTCGAGTACTTCTCGTGCACCTCTTTTTCGCGTTCACGGCGCGCGCTCGAACAGCGCTCGCGGGCCGTCGACATCTGGCTATCGGCCGAGGTGCGCTCCAAGCTCAACGACTGTTGCAGGCTGGAGATCTGCGCACGGATGCCGGATTCGCTGGTGGCGCCGGCCAGATTGCTGCCGGCAGCAGCCAGTTGCCGGTTCAGATCGGCCACTTGTTGATTGACCGCCTGGCTGCGCGATTCGAATGGGCCATAGATGCGCGACTGTTCGCTCTGCAGGCAGTTGCGCTCGGCAATGCCGGCGTCATTCATTTCGGCAGTGCGGTAGACCGCGGTGCGGTTGGTAAGCTCGCCAACCGATTGCGATGCCGCGCGATTGGAACGCAGCTTCATCGGCTCCGCGCCCGCGGTACAGGCGTTCTGCGAGTAGACGGTCTCACCGGACGCACCCTTGCACTTGTAGACCTGCGCCGACGCCAGCGGCGCGACCAGCAGCAGCGCCAGCGCGATGCCAGGTTTCATGTTCATGCCAGACCTCCTGTCCGGGGCCCTTCGGCCCGTTTGGCCATACGCTACGACTGATCGTGCGTCCGGGCAAATGCCCTCACGCCCGGCAAATCAGCGCCGGAATGAACGCAGCTCCAGCGCCGCCAGGGTGTACCAGCCGAACGCGGGTAGCAGCGCAAGGCGCTGGGTGAGGCCGCGATAGGGCTCCGGATCGAAGCCGGACATCATCAGCCACAGATAAGCCATGCCCAGCAGCGAGCTGGCGCGCGCAAACCATGCCACGCGCGTTGACGCCTGTGGGCCCAGCTCTGCGAGGAACGGCAGCGGGGTCAGGATCGAGAAGATGCCGATGCCATAGAGGCCATGCAGCGGGCTGCCCGTGGTGAAGACGCCATTGCTGACCATGGACACCCCGAACAGGCTGGAGGTGAGCACAGTGAGCGCGAAACGGCGGCCGTGGGCGAGCAACGCGAGGCTGAAGAGGATGATGGCCAAGCCACTGACCATCGGGCCGACCTGCACCGCCTTGGCCGGCAGCCCCGGCATCAGGCCCAGCTCGCTGAGGTGCTGCGAGAGCGGGTGGTAACCGGGCACGCTGAATGCAAAGGCGATCAGGGCCAGCATGGCACCGAGGGGGAGGTACACGGCCTGCTGGATCGCCAGGTTTCGCACTGCGGCCACCACTGCTGAAGAGAAGTGCGGCGAAGTTAGCAGCCGCCCTCGCCGGGTCGCATGTGCATTTTGGTACAGCCTGCCGGTGCCGGATTTCGCGCAAAGAAAAAGCCCTGCCGCAGCCGGCGACGTCGATGACGCCGAAGTCCCGAAGGACGGCGTTGAGCGTCAAGCGAAGATCAGGAGACACCAATGCCTTGATTAAGTTGGAGCGACTAGTCTTCTTCGCTGTGCTGGCCTCAACAAGCGGGGGCAGTGATCGAACCCAGACCTGCAGTTGCTCGGCGATAGGTCGCTGCCGATTCCCCGTACTGCGTGCTAATGTCCAACGCCACTAAACAGGGACGGGTCATGAAGAAGCGTGTTGCTTGCTTGGCGCTGTTGGGAACGTTGATGGGCTGTTCGACTACTGCGGTCGAGTCGGGTCGGGAACATCCAATCCCCGCGGAGCGCGTTTTCCTTCCGAATCTCCTGGAGCCGAGTGCTGAGCGATCCGCGCAGATCGTCGTAACAAGGGATCAGGGTGTGAAAGGATCCGCCTGCGCGTACCTGCTTTTCTTGGACAACGCGAAGGTGATATCAATCAGGTCCAGCGAGAGCGCAACGTTGCACGTCACTCCGGGCGGCCACTTCTTGCGATTGGAGACGACTGGCGGGTTTTGCGGGTCCAGCGCTACTTCTCAGAACGTAGTCATTGGGGCGGGTGAGCGGCAGGCGTATCGAGCGATTCAGCCGGCCTCTGGTGAGGCACACCTTTCTCGATCCGAGTGATGGCCGTCACTTCCCCAGGAAGGACGCCGCAAACACGGCGTTCTTCTCGCAGAAATCTTCAAGTCACACGTATTTTTCAACGCGGGTTCGCCACCCGACAACCGCTGGCAGACCAATGATTTCAGGCCCGAATCAGGGATTCGACACAAGGTTGCCGAACGCCAGGCAAAGAAAAAGCCCTGACCGAGGTCAGGGCTTTTCAATTGGAGGCCTCAAGCGGAATCGAACCGCTGTAAACGGATTTGCAATCCGGTGCATAGCCACTCTGCCATGAGGCCAACGTACTGCGATCAGGAACGACGCCCCTGATATGACAAAACCCCGCGATGGGGCCTGTCCGAACATGGAGCGGGAAACGAGACTCGAACTCGCGACCTCAACCTTGGCAAGGTTGCGCTCTACCAACTGAGCTATTCCCGCATAAGCCGTCATGATACCGGAAGCCCGGGACACACACCAGCCATTTCACAACAGTTTTCACTTTTCTGACTGCGCGCAAAGCCTTGTGGCTCAACGTGCCCCGCCTTGCCGCGGCGGGAGAAAAACAAGGCCCCAACCGGGGCCCTGTGCAATCTGGAGCGGGAAACGAGACTCGAACTCGCGACCTCAACCTTGGCAAGGTTGCGCTCTACCAACTGAGCTATTCCCGCAGATTCTCCGACCTGCGTCGAAGGAGCGCTATTGTGTCCAAATTCCTTCACGCCGTCAACAGCCCACTTATCCGATGAACCCGCCTACGAGACCACACTACGTCCACCTGTTCTGGATCCTTGTCGCCCTCACCTGGCTGGCGGTGATCGCCGCCTTGGTCAATGCGGGCTTCACGCCGGACTACTGGATGTTGCGGCACTTCGATGGCGGAACACTGCCCTACCCAACCCACAGCGTTGTCGTATTCGCGCTGTTGAGCACGGTCGAGCTGGTGATCGCTGCGCTGATAGTGCGCCCCTGGAGGTTTGATCGCTTGTGGCTGCGACTGTTGCTCGCCTTCGCGCTGCTGCTGGCGTGGACCTTCCCGTGGCTGGCCTCAGCCATGCACCAGCCGCCCGTGCAGGGAATGCACCTGCTATGGTTGCTGCTCCTGGATGTGGGACTGCTGTTGGCGTTGTGCGTGGTGTCACTGGTCACTGCGTGGCGGGCATTGGCCAGAAGGAAACAAACAGGCCGCGCGCTCCCATAGAGAGAGCCGCGCGGTTACTTCCGGAACTCCACCCGCACGTGCTGGCCGACGCGCGCCTTTGCCGCACTCTCGAACTCCAGCACGCACTCCACCACCCTGGCCACGCCACGCCCTGCGTCTTCGGGCAATCGCGCCGCCGCGAACACCGGGCTGATGCGGACCACACGTGCCGCCGGCAGCGCCTTGCCCTCGGCACCATCGCTGTCGATCACCACCGTCGCACGCATGCCAACCTGCACGGCATCGACATAGGCCGCGCCCAGTTCGGCGCGCACCTGCAACGGTCGAGCCGGAAGCAATGACATCGCTGGCTTTCCAGCCTGCACGAACGCCCCCACGCCGGGCACCTGGCCAACCACGGTGCCGGCATCCGGCGCGGTCAGCGACATCTGCCGCAGCTTGAGTCTGGCGTGCTCCAACTTGTGCTGGGCCATCTCGACCTGCGCTCCGGCCACATCGACATCGGCGCGAACCCCAGCCAATTGCTGCCTGGCTGCGTCGGCCTGCTGATTGGAAGAGACGCCTTCACTGGCGCCGGCAGCCAGCCGGGCGGCATTGCGCTCCAACTCCCGCAGTTGCACCTGGCTGCCCTTCAGCCGGTCGGTGGCGAGCGCGAGATCGGCGTTGGCCATGCCCACTTCCTGTTCAAGCAGTGCGCCATCCAGGGTGAGCAGGACATCGCCCTTGCGGACCACCGCCCCTTCCTTCACCGGCGCGGTGCTGACCGGGCCATCCATCGATGGCACCAGTGCGATCAGCCCGCCCTCCACATCGATGATGCCGCGGGCGACGGCCACCTTGTCTGCACTGGTGGACGTGGACGCGGCCGGCTGTGCGGGTACGGGTGCATCCCTGCTGCAGGCACCCAGCAGCAATGCCGCGCCCAAGGAGATGCTGAGGGAAAACAACGGCGGCATTCTGGTCATCGGCTGGGCTCTACGGTTTCGTTCTGGCGGCGGTCATCGCGGACCGTGCCGTCTTCCATGGCGATCACCCGATCCGCATGGCGGATCAGGCGTGGATCGTGGCTTACACACAGCACGGTGGCCTGATGCGCGCGTGCATAGCGGTGCAGGATGTCGATCACTCGCTGGCCGTTCTCGGCGTCAAGTGCGCTGGTGGGCTCATCGGCAAAGATCAGCGTGGGTGACTTGGCGAACGCACGGGCAACTGCCACGCGCTGCTTCTCACCGCCGGACAACTGCGCCGGCCGCATGTGGCTGCGATGCGAGAGGCCGACCTCTTCCAGCGCTTGTCGTGCCAACGGTTCGCTGTCGCGGTTGCGCATGCCGCGATAGCCCAACGGCAGCTGCACCTGCTCCAGCGCGGTCAGCGCCGGGAACAGATTGAAGCCCTGGAACACGAAGCCGACGTGATGCAGGCGGAAGCGCTCCACCTCGCTGCGGGTCATGTGGCTGACGTCCTGGCCAAGCGCATGCACGCGACCGCCGTCGGGCGTGGAGAGCCCGGACATCAGCGACAGCAGCGTGCTCTTGCCGCAGCCGGAGGGGCCCGACACCAGGGTCAGTTCGCCAGGGTAGATGTCCAGCGAAAGGCCACGCAGCACGGGAACGTGCACATCGCCGGACAGGAAGCCTTTGTGCAGCGCGTCGGCACGCAGGGTCGGGGCCATGAGGGAGGTGTTCGTCATCGGTCGTCCCTCAACGCAACAGCAACGATGGATCGGAGCGGACAACGCTGCGCACTGCCATGATGCTCGACAGCATGGCCATCACCGCGACCAGCGCCACGCAGCCAAGGACCACTATCGGCGTCAGCTGCACCGGCACGCGCTGGGTCTGTGCGGCCAGCAGCACCACCGTGCTGAAGGCTGCGGCCAGCAGCATGCCGACGCCGCCGATCAGCACGGCCTGTTCGAACACCACCCGTGCCAGCGCATAGCGGCCTGCACCGAGCGCATTGAGGGTGGCGTACTCGCGCACGGAACCGGCCACCACCGCCGCGAACGACTGGTTGGTGATCACCGCGCCGACGAAGCAGACGATGACCGCCATGAACAGCACCGCGATGCCGGCACCGGTGTCGAACAGCCAGTACTGCTGCGAGCGGCTGGCGAACTCCGGTGCTGTCCAGAATTCAACGGACGCGGGGTGGCCTGTGGATGCGCTGAGCCGATCACGCACACGACCGGCCAGCTCCGGTGATCGCGTGCCCGCGACGAAATAGGTACTGCCTTCATGCGGGTCGGTTCCGGCAATGGCACGCGCAGTGTCCAGTGACGCCAGAACATTTACACCGCCGAGACCGCGCAGGCCGGGTTGCGCGGCAACCACGCGCACAGCCTTGCCGTTGATCCAGGCAAGGTTGCTGCGCAGATCGACGCCCAGCGTATCCAGGTCCGCGCTGTCGACGATCACCACACCGGGTTCGCGCAACTGCGCACGCAGCCCAGGCGGCAGGATGCGCGAGAACATCATCGCGTCGTCCGCGGTGGAGATACCGGACAGATACACCGACACATTGCCGGTACCCGGGCCGTTGGAGCGCCACTCGCCGTCGACCCATTCGTAGGGCTCGACGCGGGTGACATCCGGGTCCATGCGCAGCCGGCTTTCGACATCCGCGCTGACCGCATGGCCGTAGTTCACGCTCTGCGTTCCAGCAAAACCAGCCCATACATCGGCGCTGGACGCCTTCACGTAAATCGCAGCGGTGCCGAAGATGCCCAGCACCAGTGCTGCCTGCACGATCAGCAGCACACCGGCAAAACACATTGCCAGCACCACCGGCAGGAACCGGCGCCACTCGTAAACAAGGGTTTTGCGGGCAAGCGCGATCATTGCGCCTCGCCTTCCGGTTCGACCGGCAAGGGTGCGCCACCCACTGCGCGGTACAGGGATGCGAAGGCGAGCACGCGCGCGCCCTGCGCGCCAATCAGATCGGCGTGCGCGGACAGCGCCGCACGCTGGCTATCCAGCCCGTCGAACTCACTGGAGAGGCCAAGCTGCACCTGCCGTGCCTGTCGTGCGACCTGCTGCCGGGTCGCTTCGTCTGCCACCTGCAGCGAGCGGATGCTGCTGTCCTGGCGAGCCAGGCTGCCCAGTGCGCCTTCCACTTCAGCCACGCCCTGCAGTACGGCCTGGCGGTAGCCCAGCAACGCCGCATCCAGTTGCTTGTTGTCGGACTGGTAGCGCGCGCGCCGCTGGCCCCAATCCCACAGGGGAATGTCGATGTAGGGACCGATCGACGGGCTGGAATCGGAATTGGAGCGAGCGTTCTGGGTGAGGTTGTAGGCGTACAGGATGGAACCGCCCAGACTCAGTCTCGGGAACATCGCCGCGCGAGCACTGCCCTTCTCGGCGGTGGCCTGCAGTACATCGGCCTCGGCCAGCAGGATCTGCGGGCGATGGCGCAGCAGATCGGCGGGCACCTCCCGCAGGGTGAAGGCGCTCAACTGCGGCGGCGTGCGGTAGGCATTCCAGGCCGGATCCGGACCCTCGCGCCCCAGCAGCAGCGCCAGCGCACGCGCGGCGTTGCCTGCGCTTTCATCCGCCTGTGCAATGGCAGCGCGTGTGGCCGCCTGCCGAGCACGCAGGCGATCCAGTTCGCCAGGCTCGTCTAGATGCAGGCGCTGCCGCACCAGGGCCAACTGTTCGCCGCGCGCATCAACGGCCAGTTGTTTTCCCAGCAGATCTGCCTGTGCCTGCGCGACGGAGAGATCCAGGTAGCTGCGCACCACATCAGCGATGACCGCCACCTGCGCCGCACCGCGCAGCGCTTCGGCATTTCCGTTGGCCGCCTGCGCGCCCAGACGGGCACTTTCCGCTGCGCCAAACAGGCCAAGATCCCAGATCGCTTCGACGCCTGCATGGAAGTAGGTGTCGACCGCAGCAGCGTCCTGCACCTGCTTGGCGCTGGCCGTTATCTCCGGACGGAAACGCGCATCGGAGGTGCCGGATACCAGGCGTACCGCCTGCAGCCGCAGGGTGGCCTGCTGCAGGTCCAGATTGCCGGCGATCGCCTCGTCCACCAAGGCGTTCAGGCGCGCATCGGCCAGCACCTTCCACCACTGCCGCGCATCAACCGCCACGCCCTGTGCAGGGGCGGGCTGGCTCCAGACCGCTGGCGTGCGGTCGGGCAGGTCCGGAACGGGCACCGACATGCAGCCGACCAGCATCATGCTGGCCAGCAGCACGCCTGCTCCCAGCACGATGCGGGGCAGCGCGGCACGCCGTCGAACGGACATCACAGGGGAAGTGAAGCGATTGGCCACCCGCCCACCTTCGTGGAGAGAGAAGCCGAGGAGGCTACGCCGCGATTGTGGAGTGGACATGGAGAATCAGTCGGAGCTGCGTTACAGCACGTATGGGGTGCATGCATTGCGAACCCTCGGCCTTTCCGCAGCCTTTCATGGGCGCCGCCAAGCTGAACGCTGGACTGTCGGCAGGCGCTGCGGCACATTGGCCGACACACCCCACCGGCAGGCAGTACGTTTGAAATCCAGCCCTCGCCGCATGCTCGGCATCTTCATGGCCCTGCTCGTTGTCGGCACGATGGCGATCTGCCTGGCCACGCAACTGGCGTCCAACGCGGCCATGCTGCTGATGGACAGAAGCAACTTCATTCCCGCGCAGTCGTCGATCTTTTTCTTCGAACCCTCCGTGATCAACGACGGCTCGTCGAACTACTGGCTGTATGGCCAGGACCGGACCTACTACTACCACTTCACCTACCAGGCAGACGCGCCGTATCTGTACATCCCGCGGAACAACACCTGCGTCGACTTCGACCGTACGGACGTGCGGACCTGGTGCAGCGCAAGCCGGGGCCTCCCGCGCTAGCAGGCTGCACCTCCAGAGCGGCGCGCAAACGAAAAACGCCCCCTTTCGGGAGCGTTCTTCTTGAATCTGGAGCGGGAAACGAGACTCGAACTCGCGACCTCAACCTTGGCAAGGTTGCGCTCTACCAACTGAGCTATTCCCGCAGATTCCGTTCGACCTGCGTCGAAGGAGCGCTATTGTGTCGGGATTGCTGCACGGCGTCAACAGGATTCTGCAGCCCTGTCACAGGCCAGCGTTCAGCTTCCGGATCACACCCTCATACCCCGTCGGTGGAAATAGATTTGTTCGGCCAGCCGGCGCACCGGGCCGGTACGCAGCAGCGCGTCGACCGGCCAGTCCCGCTGCAGGTGGTCCATGGCCCAGCGCAGTACGCGCTTGCGTTGAAACGTGGGCGCCGACTGCCGTGCCACCTGCTCAGCTGCGGGCCCCTTGCCGCGCCGATGCAGCCCGATCGCATCACCGACCGCCCAGCCGTGCCGCCATGATGAGTGGATGCCGCCGGCCGACAATGGCGAGACGACACCCGCTGCATCACCGGTAAGGATCACGCCCGGCGCGGTGATCGGGCCATCCGGCAACCCGCAGGGCACCAGCCCCGCACGGGTGCCGGCAACCTCGGCCGAGCGCGGAAGGCCCACCACGTCGCGCACATGTTCAAGGAACCCTTCGATATCCGGCGGGCGGGGGCGTGCGGAATCGTGGCGCTGCGCCAGCCCCACCTGCACACCGGTGGGATTCTGCGCGGCCCAGCCGATGTAACCGGGTGCGAAGCGGCGGCTGACAAAGCAGTGCAAGGCGTCGCCTTCCGGCAACTGCACGCCGGCAAACTCGCGCTCGACGCCATACAGGTTGTCGCGCACCTGGCCCAGGCCGGTGCGCTGCGCGACTCGCGAACGGGCACCATCAGCGCCGACCAGATAGCGCGTGCGCCCTACCCCTTCGACCTGCCATGCATCGCCGTCGCGGCAGGCGCCGGTGAACGACTGCCGCAACCTCAGGTCCACGCCACTTACACGCAGTTCGCTGGCCAGCCAACGCATCAGGTTCGGCGTATCGGTGGTGAGGAAGTAGTAGCCCGGTGCGGCCAGCAACACGTTGCGCAGGTTTGGCGCGTACAGGCGCACGCGCGCGATGCGTTGCACCAGGTGTTCTGGCATTCGCCTCAGCCAGGTCTGTTCCATCGCCTCCTTCACCACGATGCCGGTGGTATGCAGCCGCTCGCCGGGGTCGGCCTTGCGTTCAAGCACGCAGACACGCAGGCCGTACTGGGCGGCGGCGAGTGCGCAGGCGGCACCGGCAAAACTGGCGCCAACAATGACCAGATCGTAGTCGTTGACGGTGGGAGTGAGAGGCATCGCGGCATCACCGTTGAAGAAGGAGATGCAGCATCGAAACGTCACGTGGTGAGGCGATGGGGTGGCGGTGAAGTGAGTATGAAGCGCGCTGGACGCAAACGAGAAACGCCCCCTTGCGGGAGCGTTTTTCTTGAATCTGGAGCGGGAAACGAGACTCGAACTCGCGACCTCAACCTTGGCAAGGTTGCGCTCTACCAACTGAGCTATTCCCGCTTGGGAGGCGAAATTTTACCTATTCTGGAAATGGCGTCAAGCGGTTTTTTAGGGGTCTGCGAGGCGCCTTGCACCGCGTATCCACGCATGGCGTGGATCTACTCCACGCCCCCACAAATCGGTAGATCCGCGCGTGGATGGACGCTTCAGTAGATCCACGCCATGCGTGGATGGAGACGTCCCCGGTGTCAGAACCCCTACCTGCGGAAAGGGATCCGCCCCGCCATCCTCAGCCGTTGCCCAGCTTCTTCTGCCGCGAACGCTCGCGCGCGGCGCGCTCGTCGTCACGCAGGCTGGGCCAGGCGGCGTGCAGGTACTGCAGGCCCGACCACAGGGTCAGCACTGCGGCAATGGCCAGGGTCCAGTCACCGATATGGAATACCGGCGGGCCCATCCAGATGTCGTCCACCGGCACATTCGGCGCCACCGAATACAACAGGCACAGCAGCGCGACCATCTGTGCGGTGGTCTTGACCTTGCCGATCATCGCCACACGCACCTTGGCGCGCTGGCCGAGTTCGGCCATCCACTCGCGCAGCGCCGACACTGCAATCTCGCGGCCAACGATCACCGCCGCCCAGAACGCCATCCACGGCGTCGGATGCCCCTGCACGATCAGGAACAGCGCCACCGCCACCATCAGCTTGTCCGCGACCGGGTCGAGGAAGGCACCGAACGCCGACTCCAGGCCGTAACGACGGGCGATCCAGCCATCAAGCCAGTCCGTGATCGCAGCCAGGCCGAAGATTGCCGCCGATGCGAAGTTGGTCCAGGTGTAGGGCAGGTAGAACACCAGCACCAGCACCGGGATCATCACGATCCGCAACAGGGTCAGCCAGGTGGGGAGGGTCAACGTCATGCTGCTTTGTTCTCTTTACTCGGCCGGATCCGGCGTGGCCAACCCGTGCAGGTTAGCGTAGATGCGTGCCGCGAGGGCGTCATTGATGCCTTCAACCTTGGCGATTTCAGCTTCACCGGCCGCTTTCAGGCCGACCAGACCGCCGAAATGCTTCAACAGGCTGGCACGTCGGCGCGGACCGATGCCGGCGATGTCTTCCAGCTTGCTGGTCATGCGGGCCTTCTGCCGCCGCCCGCGATGGCCGGTGATGGCAAAGCGATGCGCTTCATCGCGCACCTGCTGGATGAACTGCAGGGCGGGATTGGCCGCACCCGGGCGCTGTTCGCGACCATCGGGCATCACCAGGGCTTCATGGCCGGCGCGACGTTCCGCACCTTTGGCTACGCCCACCAGCAGCACACCGTCCACCCCCAGGTCCGCCAGCGCCGCCTGCGCCTGTGCCAGTTGCCCGGCACCACCGTCGATCAGCAGCACGTCCGGCAACACGCCCTGCTCTTCCACCGCGCGGCGGAAGCGGCGGTCGATGGCCTGGCGCATCGCGGCGTAATCATCACCCGGCTCGATGCCGCTGATGTTGAAACGGCGGTACTGCGCGCGCACCGGGCCTGCGGCATCGAACACCACGCAGGAGGCCACGGTGGCTTCGCCCATGGTGTGGCTGATGTCGAAGCACTCCACCCGCTTCACCGGTTCGGCCAGCCCCAGCATGACCCGCAACGCTTCGCTGCGCGCGTGCTGCGCGGTGCGGCTGTTGATCTCGGTCGCCAGGGTCAACTGCGCGTTGCGGCTGGCCAGCTCCAGGTAGCCGGCGCGCTCGCCACGGACGTTCCATTTCAACTGCACCTTGCGCTCGGCCGAGGCCGACAGCGCCGAACCAATCAAGTCGGCATCGGGAATTTCGCGGTCGAGCAGGATCTCGCGCGGCGGCTCGAATTCGATGTAGTACTGCGAAACAAAGGCGGCCAGTACTTCATCCGCGCTTTCCTCGCCGTTGGTGCGCGGAAAGAATGGACGGGTGCCCAGGTTGCGGCCGTCACGGAAGGCCAGCAGCATCACGCAGGCCTGCGAACCCTGCATGGCCACCGCCAGCACGTCCAGGTCGGCAGCACGGCCGTCCACGTACTGGCGGGTCTGCATGCTGCGCAACGAGGTGATCAGATCGCGCAGACGGGCGGCCTGCTCGAATTCCAGCGCTTCGCTGGCAGTCTGCATCTGCTCGCCCAGCTCCCGGGTCAGTTCATCGCTCTTGCCTTCCAGGAACATCGCCGCGCGGCGCACCGACTCGGCGTAGTCCGCGGCCGGCACCAGTTCCACGCACGGCGCGCTGCAGCGCCCGATCTGATACTGCAGGCAGGGCCGCGAGCGGTTGCGGAACACGCTGTCCTCGCAGCTGCGCAGCTTGAACAGCTTGTGCATCAGGTTCAGCGTTTCGCGCACCGCGGTAACGCCGGGATACGGACCGAAGTAGCGACCTGGAATCGCACGCGGTCCGCGATGCAGGGCGATGCGCGGCCAGTCCTCGCGGGTCAGCAGCACATGCGGGTAGGTCTTGTCGTCGCGCAGGGACACGTTGTAGCGCGGCGACAATGACTTGATCAGCTGGTTTTCCAGCAGCAGCGCTTCGGCTTCCGAGCGCGTCACGGTCACGTCCATGCGCACGATCTGCGAGAGCATCGACATGATGCGCGCGTTCTTCGGACTGCCGTTGAAATAGCTGCCCACGCGGTTGCGCAGCGCGCGGGCCTTGCCGACGTACAGCAGCGTGTCATCGGCGGCGTACATGCGGTACACGCCCGGGGCGGTACTCAGCTGGGCCGCGAATGCCTTGCCATCGAAGGGTGGGACGGGAACAACAGTCATTCGCTGATCGGCACTTCGCTGAGCACGCCGCTGTCAGGGTCCAGGCGCAGTACGGTGTGGGAATCCGTTTCGGCAATCCATACGGCACCAGCACCGACGGCCAGCCCGGCCGGGCCGTGCAGGCGCCGCGGCAAGGGCTGGGTGGTCAGTTCGCCGCCCCCCAGACGCAACGTGCGCAGGCGGCCATTGCCGGTATCGGCGATCCACAACAACGGGGTATCCGGGCTCAATGCGATCGCCTGCGGGAACTGCAGGCTGGCCTGCGCGCGCGGGCCATCGTCTTCACCGAAGCGCCAGGTGCCCTGCCCGACCAGGGTCTGCACCAGATCACCGCGCAACTGCAGCGAACGGATCGATGAACCCAGCGCGTCGGCTACGTACAGCACCTGCTGGACCACAGCCACGGCGGCGGGCTGGGCGAACGCGGCCACGTGACCGCTGCCGTCGCGCTCGTCGATGGCACCGCTGCCGGCGCGCCACTGCAGACTGCGTTGGCCGAGGTGATAGCTCCAGATGCGGTTGTCGCCGGCCATGGCGATGTGCAGCTGGTTCTCGGCGATGGCCAGGCCAACCGGATGATCCAGCGATACCTGCCGTGGCTGCGCCACCGGCCCCTCCTCGGGAGCGCCCGGACGTCCGTTGCCGCACAGGGTATCGACCACGCCGGTCAGCAGGTTGATGCGGCGCACGGCATGGTTGCCGGTATCGGCCACGTACAGCGACTCGCGCTCCAGTGCCAGCGCCTGCGGCCTGTGGAAGGCGGCCTCGGCGAGGTTGCCGTCCATGAAGTCGGCGGTACCCAGGCCGAACTGACGCAGCACCCGGCCGCCATGACTGCATTCCAGAATACGGTGGCGCCCACTGTCTGCGATGTACAGCCGTTCCTGGTTCACCGCCAGGCCCATCGGGAATCGCAGCGCCTGGCGCGGCTCGGGGTGCAGTTCACTGCCACCGCGCGAAGGGGCTGACGGCGCCCCCTCGCAGAGGGCATTCAAGGCCCTCTCCAGCTCGCCCGGCGCGCCCTGGCCAATCAAGCGCTGCTGTTCGCGGCCCTGCGCGTCCAGCAGCACCATGGTCGGCCAAGCGGTGATGCCGAAGCGGCGCCAGCCATCCCAATCGGCATCAAGCAGCACCGGCATGGTCAGGCCTTGGCGGCGCAGCAGTTTCAACGCAGCACCGGCATCACGCTCGAAATCGAAGCGTGGCACCTGCAGCACGAGGGGTTGCAGCTTGCCAGGGTGGCGTGACAGCCATTGGCTGAACTCGGCCAACCGTTGCGCGCTCCACACAGAAGCGGCGTTGAGGAACAACAGCGCGACCGGCCTGCCACGCAGTTCGGTCAGGGTGCAGGGCGCGGCATTGAGCCACGCGGCGAACTCGGGCAGGTCCGGGACGGGCTGGATGTTCATGGCCCGATTATGCCGGAGTCGGCGTGATGCAACAGGCGTGCCACGGTACGTTCGGCAGCAGCGTCCACCAGCGACCAGACCTGTTCGAAATGATCGCTGCCACCGGTATAGGGATCGGGAATGGCGCGTTCACCCTGCCCGCCCGACCATGGCAGGTACAGCGCCAAGCGCTCGCGCTGGGCGGCGGTGGCAAGGCGTGCGGCATCACGCAGGTTGGCTTCGTCGGCGCACAGGATCCAGTCGAAGGCATCGAAGTCCTGCGGCTGCAGTTGTCGCGCGCGCAAGCCCCCCAGGTCCACGCCATGCCTGGCCGCGCACGCAATGGCGCGCCGGTCGGGTGGCTGGCCCACATGCCAGTCGCCGGTACCGGCCGAATCGACCTGCACCCGCCCGGCCAGCGCCGAGGCCTCCAGACGGGCGCGCAGCGCACCTTCGGCCATCGGCGAGCGGCAGATGTTGCCGAGGCAGACGACCAGCAGCTTCATCGCGTCGCCATCGCCTGCAGCAGCGTTTCGGCGCGCTGCAGGTCTTCAGGGGTGTCGATGCCCGGCGGGAAAGGTTCGGGCGAGATCGCCACGGCGATCGGGTAGCCCGCCTCCAGCACACGCAGCTGCTCCAGCGATTCCATTTGTTCCAGCATGCCCGGCGGCATCGCGGCGAACTGCTGCAGGAAGCCTGCACGGTAGCCGTAGATGCCGATGTGACGCAGCCACCGGTGGCCCTCGGGCAGGGCTTCGCGGCTGCGGGCAAAGCCATCGCGATGCCAGGCGATCGGCGCACGGCTGAAGTACATGGCCTCGTTGCGTACGTTACGTACCAGCTTGACCACGTTGGGGTCGAACAGCGTGTGTGCGTCCTCGACCGGCGTGGCCAGGGTCGACATCGGCGCGCTACCCTCCACCAGTGCCGCAGCCACGGCGCGGATGCCGGCGGCCGGTGCGAACGGCTCATCGCCCTGCAGGTTGACCACGACGGTGTCGTCCGCCCAGCCGGCGATGCGCGCGCATTCTGCCAAGCGATCGGTACCGGAGGCATGCGAAGCCGCGGTCATCGCCACCTTCACCTCCTCCAGGCCATTCAGCGCGTCGGCAATGCGCGGGTCGTCAGTCGCGACCCAGACCTCACCCGCGCCGGCCTGCAGCGCGCGGCGGGCCACATGCAGCACCATGGGCTCTCCACCCAGCAGGCGCAGCGGCTTGCCCGGCAGCCGCGAAGCGGCATAGCGGGCCGGGATGGCAACAACGAAGTCGGTCATGCGGGCGGTACTCGGCAGGCGCGATACAGCAGGAATGCGGCCGGCGGCGTGCATTTGCAAGCGCCGCACGGCCCCTCAGTTCGGTCGCAGCTTTTCCAGGCGATCGGTCAACGCGATCCAGAAAGCAGCAGGCATCTCGGCACGCAGCGGCACGGCGTAGTGCCAGTCGTTACCGAATGCGCGGCACTTCACGGCATCCTTTTCGGTCATCAGCACCGGCAACTGGCTGCCAAAGGACAGATCCTGCGGCTGGTAGGCGTGATGGTCGGCGAAGGCATGCGGTACCACGCCAATCGCACGCGCGCGCAGCATGTCGAAGAAGCGTTGTGGATGGGCGATGCCGGCCACGGCATGCACGCGCTGGCCCGCGAAGTAAGAGAGTGGACGCGCCCGGCCACCGGCCAGAGGCTGTGCGCTGTCGATGTGCAGGGCCATCGGCCATTGGCCGAAGCCGCAGGCCTGGGCAGCCGTCGCTTCATCCGCCTGGCCAAGGTTGACCACACGGAAATCGCATTCGGCAGCACGGCTGACCGGCTCGCGCAGCGGGCCAGCTGGAATCATGCGGCCATTGCCATAGCGACGCTGGGCATCGACCACCTCGATCTCGATGTCACGCGCCAGCCGGTAGTGCTGCAGGCCGTCATCGCAGACGATCACGTCGCAACCGGCGGCGATCAGCGCCTTGCCCGCCGCCACGCGATCACTGTCCACACGCACCGGCACGCCGGTTTTCCAGGCGATCAGCACCGGCTCGTCGCCACCAAGGGCGGTCGGCGTATCGGCCTCCACCCAACGTGCCTTGTCCGCGTCTTCGCGGCCATAGCCGCGACTGGCCACACCGGGCTTCCAACCGGCGGCCCGCAGGCGCTCGACCAGGGCGATGGTCAGCGGTGTCTTGCCGGTGCCGCCAGCGGTGATGTTGCCGACCACGATGACTGGCACCGCCAGCGCATGGCGCTTGCGCCAGCCACGCCGATACAGGCGACGGCGCAGCGCGGTGACGCCCGCGTACAGCGGTGCCAGCAACCGCATCGGCCACGGAACCGGGCTGCCGTCATACCAGTACGGCGGGGTCTGGGTACCTTTGCCCGCCATCAGTCCTGCCTTTCGCGGAACTGCATGTTGTGCAGGTGCTGGTACAGGCCACCCATCGACAGCAGTTCCTGGTGGGTACCGCGTTCAACGATGCGGCCGTGGTCCATCACCAGCACCTGGTCGGCATGCTCGATGGTCGACAGGCGGTGCGCGATCACCAGCGTGGTGCGCTCAGGCATCAGCCGCTGCAGCGCATCCTGCACCAGGCGCTCGGATTCGTTGTCCAACGCCGCAGTGGCCTCGTCCAGGATCAGGATCGGCGCATCGCGCAGGATCGCGCGGGCGATCGCCAGGCGCTGGCGCTGGCCACCGGACAGCAGCGCGCCGTTCTCACCCACCGGCGTCTGCAGCTGCTGCGGCATGCGTGCGATGAACTCCCAGGCGTTGGCCGCTTCGGCCGCCGCGCGGATCTGCTCGTCGGTTGCATCCATGCCGTAGGCGATGTTGGCGGCGATGGTGTCGTCGAACAGCATCACCTTCTGGCCGACGATGGCCACCTGCCTGCGCAGATCGGCCAGCGGGTAGTCGTCCAGGGCAACGCCGTCGAGCAGGATGCGGCCACCGTTGGGTTCATAGAAGCGCGGCACCAGCCGGATCAGGCTGGTCTTGCCGCTGCCGGAACGACCGACGATGGCGGTGACCGTACCCGGCCTGGCAACGAAACTGATGTCGTCCAGGGCGATGCCACTGTCTTCACGGTAACGCAGCATGACGTGCTCGAAGGCCAGTTCGCCGCGCACGCGTTGCACCGTGTGCTTGCCGTCGTCACGCTCGACCGGCATGTCGATGATGCTGAACAGGCGCTCGGCAGCGGCCACGCCGCGCGAGATCGAGGTCTGCACGCTGGTCAGACGGCGCAGCGACGGAATGATGGCCATCATCGAGGTCATCAGGCCCATGAACTGGCCCGCATTGAGCTTGCCGGCCAGCGCCTCGCGGGTGGACACCCACACGATCACCGCCAACGCCAGCGCCGCCAGGAACTGGACCACGCTGGAGGCGGCCGCGCGGGTCACTTCCACCTTCATGTTCAGCGCCAGCATGCGGTTGGCCAGGCGCGAGTAGCGTGAGATCTCGTGCTGCTGGGTGCCGTGCACCTTCACTTCCTGCTGCGCGGCCAGCGACTGCTCGGCGGTCTGCGCCATGGTGCCCATACCGTCCTGGATGCCGCGGCTGATCCGGCGGTAGCGCTTGCCCACGTAGGACACGATGCCACCGATCAGCGGCACCACCAGCAGCATCGCCAGGGTGACCTTGACACTCATCTGCAGCATCACCGCCAGCATGGCGATGATGGTCAGGGTATCGGCCACCACCGTCTTGAGCGCGTCGGCGCTGGCCTGGGTGACCTGTTCGGTATCGAAGTTCAGGCGGCTGACCATCACCGGCGTCGCTTCGGCATCGAAGTGCGAGGACGGCAGGTGCAGGTACTTCTGCAGCACCTGTTCGCGCAGGTCGCGGACCACGCTGCGGCCGGTCTTGGCCAGCGTGTAGTCGCTGACCCAGGTCGCCACGCTGCGCATCAGGAACAGGCCGAGGATGGTCAGCGGCAGGATCACCGCCATGCGCGGCTCAGGGTTGACGAAACCCCGGTTGACCAGCGGCTCCATCAGCTTGGTGAAGTGATAGCCGGCCAGGGCTTCGACCACCATCGCGATGACCGCGCCAACCATGAACACCCAGTAGGTGCGGGTATAGCCCAGCAGACGTTTGTAGATTGGCCACACTGGCGCGTGTTGGGAACTCATGGACGCACCTCTGGCGCTGTTGCAATGGCGATACGACGGAAGCCGAGCTGCCCCAGCGCATCCTGCGCGGTGACTACGGCCTGGTAGGGAGTGCGGGCGTCGGCACGCAGCAGCACGGTCTGTTCGCGGTCGCTGCCGGCAACGGCGGCGATCGTCTGCTTGACCGACTCGACGTCGCTGCGCAGCACTTCCTGATCGTTGACGAAATAGCGACCGTCAGCGTTGATCAGCACGCTGAGCGAGCGCGGCGGCTCGTTGGTCTGCTGCTGGCTGGCGGTCGGCAGCTGCACCTGCAGCGTCGAACGCGCATCGAAGGTGGTGGTGACCACGAAGAAGATGATCAGCACCAGGATGACGTCGATCAACGGCACCAGATCGATATGCGGCTCATCCTGGGACCGGTCGTTACCGATACGCACGATCAGGCCTTCGCCGCAGCGGCGGAGGGGGCGCGCGCGGCGGGGGCCGGCGTCATCACCCCGGGGCGGCCATCCAGCGTATCCAGCAATGCACTGGCTTCCTGCTCCATCTCCACCACGTAACCGTGGATGCGGCCCTTGAAGAAGCGGTGGAACATCAGCGCCGGGATCGCCACGATCATGCCGGTGGCGGTGCACACCAGTGCCTTGCCGATACCACCGGCAAGCTGGTTCACGTCACCCACCCCATGGTCGAGGATGCCCAGGAACATCTGGATCATGCCGACCACGGTGCCGAGCAGGCCCAGCAACGGGCCGGCCGAGGCGATGGTGCCCAGCGCGTTGAGGAAACGCTCCATGCGGTGCACCAGGTGGCGACCGGTGTCTTCGATGCGCTCGCGGATCTGGTCACGCGGGCGGTTGCGCGCCTCCAGTGCGGCGGCCAACAGGGCGCCCAACGGGGAGTTGGCACGCAGGGTCTGCAGGTGCGCTGGGTCGAGCTTGCCGCGCGCGGCCCAGTTGCGCACTTCCTGGCCCAGGCCAGGCGGCAGCACCTCGTTACGCCGCAGGGACCAGAAACGCTCCAGGACGATCGCCAAAGCCAGTACGCCCAACAGCAGCAGCGGCACCATCGGCCAGCCACCGGCCTTGACCAGTTCCCACACGTTTCAACCCTCCGGCCCAACGGCCGCTTGTTCGATCGGCGATAGGATAGCAGCCGACCGTGCCCGCCCAGCGGCATCCCACCACCGGGCTGCGTGGATACGCTGTTCACGCAGCTGCAGGCCTTGTGCGCCAAGCCATACGCGGATCGCCCCGGACTCGGCGGTGGACAGCACTTCGGCGCCGGCCGCCTGCCAGCGCTGCACCACGTCACGCTTCGGGTGTCCAAAGCGGTTCTGGTGCCCGGCCGAGACCAGCGCCAACCGTGGCGCCACCGCCTTCACCCAGCCCGGGGTGGAGCTGCCTCCACTACCGTGATGGGGCACCAGCACCACGTCTGCACGCAGCGCATCGGCAGCACCCGCCAACAGCACCTGCTCGCCTGGCCGGCCGATGTCGCCAGGAAGCAGCACCACCCCGTGGGCCCCAGCAACCCGCAGCACGCAACTGGTCTCGTTGTCGACGCCTTTCGCAGGCGCTGCTGGGACAGCGGGCGGATGCAGCACCTGGAAATCGACCCCGTCCCATTGCCAGCGCAGTCCCTGCTGGCAGGTTCCGGCGCTGGCGATCGCACTGCCCTCGGGAGCCAGTACGTCCAGATCCGGCAGCTGTCGACGCAAGGCGGCGAGGTTGCCGCTGTGGTCCAGGTGGTCGTGACTGATCATCACGCGCGCCGGCGGCGCCTGTCCCAACGCCCGCATCGTCGGCAGCAGCACCCGCTCCTCGCCGCCGCTGCCCGCCGGCGGGCCAACGTCGTACCAGAGTGCGTGACGGGCGGTCCGCAACAGCACCGCGGCGCCCTGGCCGACATCGTGCACCACCAGCTCCAATTCTCCCTGCTGCGGCGCCGAGCGTGCCGGCCACAGCAACGGCAGGCACAGCAATGATCCGGCAAGCACCGCACCCGCACCACGCGGCAACAACCACCAGAACACCCCCAGCAACGCCGCCGGCAACGCCCAGGCGGGCCCCTGCGCCAGCCACCACATCGCCTGCGGGTGCTCGGCCAACGGCTGCATCAGCTGCCAACTGGCATCGAACACCCAGGCTGCCACACGCCAGGGCCACTGCCCTGCCCCGCTGTGCAGGGCCTCCAGAGCGGTTCCCAGCAGCGCCAGCGGCACTACCAGCAGGCTCCACAGTGGAATGACCGGCAGGTTCACCAGCGGCCCCAGTCGTGCGGTGCCGCCAAACAGCGCCACTGCCAGCGGCAGCAGAGTGACGCTGGCCACTCCCTGTCCTGCCAGAGCGCCGCGCAGCATTGCGGCCAATCCCTTCGGGCGCCCCTGCGGCAGGCACCACAACAACCACAGGACGCCGCCAAAACTGAGCCAGAAGCCTGCGGACAGCACCGACAGCGGGGCCGGCAGCACCATCGCCAGCGCAGCCAGTGCCAGGCCCTGTGCCACCGTCACCGGACGGCGGACGACACGTGCCAGGGCGACCACCGCGATCATCAACGCAGTGCGCACGGTCGGCAGCTCACTGCCCGCGACAACGGCATACCCGGCCGCTGCCACCGCCGCCGCACAGGCCGCCGCCTGCGGTCGTGGCCAGAACCCGGCAAGCCGCGGCCAGGATCGCCAGAAAGCAGAACACAGCAACGCTGCGAAGCCCGCCACCAGACCGACATGAAAGCCGGAAATGGCGATCAGGTGGGTCAGGCCCAGCGCGCGCAGCTGCGCCCAGTCGATATCGGACAGGCCACGCGTATCGCCCAGCGCCAAGGCCTGGATGAACCGCGCCGAGGGGTGCGCGATCTGCGTGGCAATGGCCGCACTGGTGCGCTCGCGCCAAGCGGGCAGTCCATGCGCGGGACGCAGCTGCCGCGTGGTGCTGGTATCACGCACGTTGCCACTCGCTGCCAGCCCGTGCAGCAGCGCGTGCCGTTCGCCATCGAAGCCCCCCGGATTGATGCGCGAGCGTGGCGGCCGCACGCGCAGCGACAACTGCCAGTCTGCGCCGGCGTGCAGGCGATGTCTCTGCTCAGCCCCGGCGTCGACCGGACCACCCCGGGGCGCATGCCAGAACACCTGCAGCCGCTTTCCACGCAGCATCGGCGTCGCATCGGACGCATCGACCCGGAACTCGAACCGGGTGTATCCAGACGCTTGCTTCGGGAGGTCGACGACCTGCCCCCGGACGAGCACATCCTGGGCAGCCGCACCGGCCGGCAGTTGCGCCTGCAGTGCCCAATGCCCCTGGCAGGACGTCCAGGCCAGGCCGAGCAGCAGCGCAGCCGCCGCACGTCCGCGCCAGCGAAGTACCCAGCCCAACGCGGCCGCGGCGGCCGCCAGTGCTGACAGCCACAGCGGCGGCAACACCGGCAACAGCACACAGGCAAGCGCGCCGGTAACCAGAGCGGCAGCACACGCGGGGCCCAGCAACGGCGACAACGTCCGATCGGCAGCCATCCATACAGCGTGCCGAAGTACAGCCTCACGCAACCATCAGGCAACGCCTTGTGGTTCTGTCAGCGCCCCACTAGCGACGGACGCTGCCGCGGTGGAAGTTGACCCGGAAACTGGCGCCCCCTCCGACCGCCTCGCCCACGCTCACCGTGCCACCGTGGTGCTGCACGATCTCCTTGACCAGGTGCAGGCCCAGGCCGCTGCCGCTGCCAGCAGCGCGCAAGCGATGGAATGGCTCGAAGATCGCCTCGCGGTCACCGACCGGCACGCCGGCGCCCTGGTCGCTGACTTCCAACAGGCCCTGCCGGTCCAAGCGCACGCAGATGGTGCCGCGCCCTCCACCATGGACAATGGCGTTGTGCACCAGGTTGGCGATCACCCGGCCCAGGGCCAGGCCATCACCATGGATCCAGACCGGCGTCTCCGGTGCATCCACCTCGAAGCCGTAGCCGGCGCCGACAACCAGCGGAGCGAGGTCGGCGGCCGCTTCGCGCACGACATGCGCCAGGTCCAGGCGCTGCAATGCGGCGATGTTCCTGTCCAGGCGCTGCAGGTCGAGCAGGTGTTCGGCGACGTTGCCAAGGCGGGCGACATCGGTCAGCAACTGTGATTTCAGCTCACCCTGCGGCAACTGCGACAGACGCGCCTGTACCACCGCAATCGGCACCCGCAGCTCGTGCGCGGCGTCGGCCAGGAACTTGTCGCGAGCTGCGTAGCCCTGCTGCACCTTGTCGATCGCATCGTTGAACGCTTCGACCAGAGGCGCCACCTCGGTCGACACCAGCTGTGCGTCCAGGCGCGCACCGGGTTGGCCGATATCCAGTTCCTTGGCCTGCTGCGCGGACCGGCGCACGCCACGCATGGCGCGATGGATCACCGTCGGCATCACCAGCAGCGTGACCACGATCAATGGCAGGAAGAACCACAGGCCGATCAACCGCAGCACCATCAACGCGCCATCCAGCAGGCCACCCTTCGGCGCTCCGCCCACCATCACCGTGATGCGGCGACCGTCTTCATTGCGGATCATGACCCGGGCCACGTCCAGGTACGGCGGTACCAGCGAACCCAGTTCGGTGGCGCCCAGTGTCGGCAGACGGGCCAGCAGCGGAGCATGGATGGCAGGCAGGGTGCCGCGCTGCAACCACGCACCACGATCATCCACCGCGGCAAACCACAGGTTGCCACCGGCACGTGCGTCGAGCTTCTGCCAGCGTGCTTCATCCAGCACCAGCCGGCCGCCTTCGCTGTGCACGGCGTTGGCGGCGCTCTCGGCCATGAACATGTCCATGCCCCAGGTGTCCTTGTCGCCCCAGGTCAGGATCAGCGCGACAACGGCGAACAACACCGTGAAGGCCTGCGCCAGGAACAGCCGCCAGGCCAGGCCCAGGGTGATCGAACGGATCGGTCGTGCCATCTCAGGCCTCCGCCAGCAAGTAACCGACGCCACGGATCACGTGGATCTCCACGCCCGCCCCGGCCTGCTGCAGCGCCTTGCGCAGCTTGGAGATATGCGCATCAAGCGCATTTGACTGGATCTCATCATCGAACCCGTACACCGCCGCTTCCAGTGCACTGCGGGTTACGGTGCGACCCTGCCGCATCGCCAGCGCCTGCAGCACCAGCACCTGCCGCCGCGGCAGTGCGACCGGTTGTCCATCCACCTGCGCCTGCAGCGATTCGAAATCAAACTCCAGCCGGCCCAAGCGCAAGCGAGGGGTCACCATGGCCGACGGTCGACGCGATACGGCGCGGATGCGCGCCATCAGTTCTTCGATCGCCACCGGCTTGACCAGGTAGTCGTCAGCACCGACATCCAGCCCTTCCACTTTGTCCAACAGCCCGCCTTTTGCGGTGAGCATGATCACCGCAAGGTTCGGTCGCAGGGCGCGGGCAGTCGCCACGAAGCCCACGCCATCGCCGTCTGGCAGCTGCCGATCAAGCAGCATCAGCTGGTGTACCGGCTCGCGAAGGGCGAGCGCCGCTTCGGCCAGGCTGCCGACCACGTCGGCGACCACACCCTGGCGCTCAAGCCCGGACTGCAGGGCTCGCGAGAGATCGGGATCATCTTCGACCAGGAGAATGCGCATCGGGGGCTCGGCAACCGGAAACGGTGCCGATCATAGTGCCTTCGGCGTGGAAGTGGCGCCGATAGAGCAGATTGCGCCTGCGCAATGTTCCGACAATGTTGTGCGCGCAGCATGCATCGCCACCCCTGCAATGCACCACATCGATGACCTCATTGTCCCCCGCCCTGCTGCGCCCCCTGCTGTGCACCGTCGCCCTCTCCACGCCGCTGCTGGCAACCGCGCAGGAGCAGGCCCCGGGCGTGCAGGCCGGTATCACCGTCGGTGCGACCACCGGCGCCTACGCGCACTATGACGACAAGCCGCTGGTACTGCCGGCGTTGTCCTGGCAGGGCAAGCGTTTCTTCGCCAGCCCCGGATCGCTGGGCATGAACCTCTACAAGGCCGATGGCCTGCGTCTGTCGGCGGTGGCGACGCCCTACACGCTGCGCTTCAAAACCGACGACGTGAACGATCCGCAGCTGCGCCGCCTGCACAGCCGGCAGATGTCTGCGATGGTCGGCATCAATGCCGACTACAACGCGGACTGGGGTGCACTGGCGGCCAGCGTAAAGCGCGAAGTGAGCGGTCACGGTGGTGGTGTTGAATCAAGCCTGCATTACAGCTACCCGATCCAGGCCGGTCGCTTCACCTGGGTGCCGCGCGTGGGCGTGGTGCATTCCAGCGCCCGCCTGCTCGACTACTACTACGGCATCAGCGATGAGGAAGCCCTGCGTTCAGGGCTGGCAGCCTACAAACCCGGCAGTGCCACTTCGCCGAGCCTGCAGATCGCAGTCAGCACACCGTTGGGTACGAAATGGCGCGCGACCGGGATCGTCGCCAACCAGTGGTTCGGTGATGCCGTCGAGGACAGCCCGATGGCACGACGCAGCAGCCAGACATCCGCTTTCATCTCGCTGATGCGCACGTTCTGACCGAACCCGCATCCGCCCCACGGAAAACAAGGATTCCGCATGGCCGCCGCCTCCCCTACCGCCGATGCCCACGCGATCCTGCGCGCGCCGGACCTGGACAGCGCCGAGCGCGCCTACCTGGGCCTGCTGCCGGACATGGACCATGTGGATGCGCTGACCCGACGTGCACTTGGGCTGTCGCGCGCTGCCGATGCGGCGCGCGGATATGCGCTGTCGATGACCCTGGTGGGACTGCGCCTGCAGGAACTTGAGATGGGCGAGGCGTGCGCGGCCGAACAGCGGCAGGCAACGCTGCGCAGCCTGCGGCAGGCCTTCACCGCTGCCTGAGCACTGCGTCAGCGGAAGGTTGTCCAGGCCAGGACCGCAGACAAAAGTGCGACCCACACCACCGCTTTGAAGGTGCCTTCCAGCATGTTGCCGCCGAACAGCAGATCGATGATCGGGTTCGGCCGTGAAACGGGAGCATGGTCACTCATGGTGGCGTCCTGTGGTTTGGGAACTGCGTCACCGATGATACAAAAGCTTGACAATCCTGTTGTCATTTCCGGTATGGTCGATGCAACGCGGCGTTCAAGGATGATCGATGCTCAAGCGTGCACTGTTTCCCGTAGTCGCCCTGCTGTTGGCCGCACTGGTCATCATGCTCTCCTGGCAGAACCGCCAGTTGCGACAGGTCAACGAACAGATGGCGGCCCAGCTGCAGCAGACCCAGCTGGATGCGCACGGTCTTGCAACCGGCACCCGACCTGAACTGTTGACGCTGCGGACGACGCAGCAGGCCCATGTCGATATCGGCGGCGCACGCGCCGTTCCGCAGATCCTCTACTTCTTCTCTACCGCATGCCGCTACTGCCTGGCCTCGGTGCCACAACTGCAGCAGATCGCGGCGGCGCGTGGCAGCGCCGAGCTGGTGGGCGTCGGCCTGCCACCGTATGACCAGCTTGCCGAGTACGCCGGCAAGCACGCGCTGGCGTTTCCGATCGCCATCGACGATCAGGGCGAAGTCTCCAAGCGCTACCGCGCCACGCTGACACCGATGCTGATGGTGCTCGCCGCAGATGGCAGCGTCGCCTACAAGCATGTCGGCCAGCTCGACACAGAGACGGTACAGGCCGTCGCCAAGGCAATGAATCCGGGAAGCCACACCAACTGAAGGAGATACACATGATCGGGAAGAAAACGCTGTTCTCGTCCGTCGCCGGTATCGTCATCGTTGCTGCAATGTCATTCGGTGCAGCACAGGCCTTCGCCACCCCGGTGAAGACCGGCTTTGCACCGGGTTGCGTGGACACCCCCGGATGCATGTTCGGCGGCAACGGCCGCGCCGGCGGCACGCGCATCTGCTGCGTCGCCAACTGATTCCGCTTCGACACCGCCCCGCATGCGGTGACTTCATGTTCCATCGCCACTGCAAGGAGATACACATGATCGGAAAGAAGAAACTGTTCTCGTCCATCGCCGGCATCGTCGTGGTCGCCGCCATGTCATTCGGTGCCGCGCAGGCCTTCGCTACTCCAGTGAAGACCGGCTTTGCGCCGGGCTGCAAGGAACATCCCAGCTGCCCCTACGGCAATGCCGGCTCCCACGGCCTGCTGGTCTGCTGCGATCCCATGTGATCCACCTCGACGCTCTGCAAAGGAGATTCAGATGATCGGAAAGAAGAAGCTGTTCTCATCCATTGCCGGCATCGTGGTAGTTGCCGCCATGTCGTTCGGTGCCGCGCAGGCCTTCGCCACGCCGGCCAAGGCCGGGTTCGCCCCGGGCTGCGAATACACCCCGGGCTGCCCGTACGGCGGTTCAGGGCATTGGTCCGGCCCTCGCATCTGCTGCGATCCGCTCTGAGCCCGACTGAAAGTTCCAGCCAAGTCGTGACCTGAGCCCAGGCTTCCCGGCCAACGCGGTCACTTCCGGGCAAACGGGCCGGACTACCTTCACCGGTAGTCCGGCCTTTTTCATGGCCGTGCTCTGCAGCCACCACTGATCCGCCCCGGATTCATCCTTGCTGGCTCCCGTTGGCACGCGCTTTTCCAGCCTTCGTCGCATACCGGTTTCACGCCGCAGGCCACGGTGCAACGCTGGACTCCCTTCTCCGGAGCACCGTGCCATGCCGATGCTTGCCTTGCTGCTGTTGATGGCCGGCCTATGCAACCGCGACGCCGGCACCGGACACGATTCGCTGCGATTGCAGATCCGGCAGGCCGAGGCCCAACGCGTCGCCCGCGAGCCCGGTGCACATGGGCAGACGGGCCACCAGAGCGTGCAGATTCTGCGCCTGAGCGCGGATCGCGTGCTGCAGGTGGCCTATGGTCGCGTGCACGGTGGAGCACCAGGGGAGCAGCATGGGCAAGCGCACAGCCGAAGCCTCATGCAACTGTGGCAGCGCGTGGATGGCCACTGGCAGCTGCAGCGTAGCGCCAGTGTCGAACAACGCGGTTGACGGCGGCAGCCACAGGCCCAACTGAAACGCGCGCAGACCGCAGGCACAAAAAAACCGGCCCAGGGCCGGCTTTCATCGTGTCCACCGTTATTCCGGCAATGCCGGGAACCGGTGGTGGGCGGTACAGGGTTCGAACCTGTGACCCCTACCATGTCAAGGTAGTGCTCTACCGCTGAGCTAACCGCCCAAAAATTCCGTGCAGCCCGCAGGCTGGTGCTTTTACGTAAAAACCCGGCGCCAAGGCCGGGCTTTTCATCCCCACGAAAGCCCTCTGGAGGACTTCGTGGTGGGCGGTACAGGGTTCGAACCTGTGACCCCTACCATGTCAAGGTAGTGCTCTACCGCTGAGCTAACCGCCCGTTTGTTGCGTCTGCAGCGCCGCGATTGCGTCGGTGCAGGCCGCGTATATTACGGACGCCGACCGACAAGCGCAATACTTTTGTGAAGAAAAGCCGCTTTACCGTGTTCAGCCGAGGCTGGCTTCCTTCAGCTGCCTGATCTGGTCGCGCACCCGGGCGGCATCCTCGAACTCCAGGTCCTTGGCATGCTGGTACATCTGCTGCTCCAAGGCCTTGAGGCGAGCGGCCAGCTGCGCCGGACTGAGCGAACGGTAGTCGGCCGCATCCTCGGCCACGCCGGAACGGCCTTTGCCCTTGCCCTTGCGGGCCTCCTTCTCGGCGGCATCCGAGCGCGCGCCCTCCAGCACGTCGACAATCGGCCGCAGGACCGAACGCGGCGTGATGCCGTGCTCCTGGTTGTACTCGACCTGCTTGCTGCGTCGGCGATCGGTTTCATCGATCGCCGCCTGCATCGAACGAGTGATCTTGTCCGCATACAGAATGGCCTTGCCGCGCACGTTGCGGGCCGCACGGCCGATGGTCTGGATCAGCGAACCGGTCGAACGCAGGAAGCCTTCCTTGTCCGCATCCAGGATCGCCACCAACGACACCTCGGGCATGTCCAGCCCCTCGCGCAGCAGGTTGATGCCGACCAGCACATCGAACTTGCCCAGACGCAGGTCGCGGATGATCTCCACGCGCTCGACGGTATCGATGTCCGAGTGCAGATAGCGCACGCGGATGCCGTGCTCGGTCAGGTACTCGGTCAGGTTCTCGGCCATGCGCTTGGTCAGGGTGGTGACCAGCACGCGATCACCGGCCTTGATCCGCTCGTTGGCCTCGCTCATCAGGTCATCGACCTGGGTACCGACCGGGCGGATCTCCACCACCGGATCGATCAGGCCGGTCGGGCGCACCACCAGCTCGGCGATGTCTTCGCCGGCCTCACGGAACTCGTAAGGACCCGGCGTCGCCGACACGTAGATGCTGCGCGGGCAGCGCGCTTCCCATTCCTCGAAGCGCAGCGGACGGTTGTCCAGCGCCGACGGCAGGCGGAAGCCGAACTCGACCAGGGTTTCCTTGCGCGAACGGTCGCCCTTGAACATGGCACCGATCTGCGGAATGGTCACGTGCGATTCGTCGATCACCAGCAGCGCATCGGCCGGCAGGTAATCGAACAGGGTCGGCGGCGGCTCGCCGGCATTCTTGCCGGTCAGGTGCCGCGAGTAGTTTTCGATGCCGTTGCAGAAGCCCACTTCGGCCATCATTTCCAGGTCGAACTGGGTACGCTGGGCCAGGCGCTGCGCCTCGACCAGCTTATTCTGCGCGTACAACTGCTCCAACCGCTCCTTCAGCTCGACCTTGATGGTCTCCACCGCTGCCAGCACCCGTTCACGCGTGGTCGCATAGTGGGTCTTCGGGTACACCGTGAAGCGCTGCAGGTTGCGCATCGTCTCGCCGGTCAGCGGATCAAACATGGTGATCTTCTCGACCTCACCATCGAACAGCTCGATGCGCAGGGCCTCGCTGTCCGATTCTGCCGGGAACACGTCGATCACTTCGCCACGCACGCGGAAGGTACCGCGCTGCAGCTCGTACTCGTTGCGCGTGTACTGCAGCTGGGTCAGGTGATTGATCAGGTCGCGCTGGTCGATGCGTTCGCCCTTGGACAGGATCAGGCGCAGCGACAGATAGTCTTCCGGTGCGCCCAGGCCGTAGATGGCCGACACGGTGGCCACCACGATCGCATCCGGTCGCGACAGCAGGGTCTTGGTCGCGGCCAGCCGCATCTGCTCGATGTGCTCGTTGATCGAACTGTCCTTCTCGATGAAGGTGTCCGACGACGGCACGTAGGCTTCCGGCTGGTAGTAGTCGTAATAGCTGACGAAGTACTCCACCGCGTTGTGCGGGAAGAATGCCTTGAACTCACCGTACAGCTGAGCCGCCAGGGTCTTGTTCGGCGCCATGATCAGCGTGGGTTTCTGGATCTGCTGGATGACGTTGGCGATGGTGTAGGTCTTGCCCGAGCCGGTCACGCCCAGCAGGGTCTGCTTGGCGACGCCGGCTTCGAAATTGCTGGTCAGCTTGGCGATGGCGCTGGGCTGGTCTCCCGCCGGCGAATACGGCGAGACAAGTTGAAAACTGTCGCTCATGGTGTTGCCAGGTCTCGGGGAAGGTGAGTATACGGGGCGTCCGGTGACGGTCGGCTGAGGGGAAGCCTGCCTCAAAGATGGGGGTCAGGCTGATGGTGGCAACCCGGTATCGAAGTCCAGGTTGGGACCTCCACCGCTGGAGCGCATTCCATGCCTTTCCCACCCCGCTACCGCCGGCATCCTCTGGGTGTCACCGTTGTCGAGCTCGCCGCCGTCATGGCGTTGCTGGCGATACTGCTCGCCCTGGGATTGCCGGTGCTGCTGGAGCCTCTGGAGCGCAGCAGGGCGGACACAACCCGGCTGCGCCTGGTATCGGTGTTCAACTCCGCCCGCGCCATGGCCATCACCCATCGCCGCGTAGTCACCGTATGTCCCAGCATCGATGGAACCGGCTGCGATGCCGACTGGGCCAGTGGCTGGCTGATCCAGGCGGACCGCTCAGCCGGGCCGGACGAAGCGGTGGGACCGCGCCAGTTCCTGGCTGGAACGAGATCGCCGCGGATACGCGCCAGCAGCACTCAAAGCCGCAGATACCTGCGATTCCAGGGCGACGGCCGCAGTGGTGGCAGCACGCTGACTGTAAGGATCTGCGTCGGAGCGCAGCTGCACAGCGAGGTGATCGTCAACAACGTCGGCCGCACACGCTCGGTCCGTCAACGAACGCCCGCCCCTTGCCCCTTCTGAGCGGTGGCGGCGCAGACGCAGAAAAGCAAAAGCCGCGATTTCTCGCGGCTTCTGCAGGATCTTGCGCCCGAAGTTGGACTCGAACCAACGACCCCCTGATTAACAGTCAAGTGCTCTAACCGGCTGAGCTATTCGGGCGGGGAGGCGCATTTTAGATGCTCATCCGCGACGATGCAAGCCTCTTCTGCAACCACTCACCAGCAGGTCAGGCTGCTGGAGTTGGCCGGGGTCTTCACGCCCGCCTGGTTGAGGGTCAGCGTGCCGCACTTGTCCTTGGCCTGGTTGCCCTGCGGCACTGCCGTGATGGTGTAGGCCGTGGCGGTCGGCACGATGGTGACCGCGTACATCGTGGTCCCGCCTTCGCGCGGCGAATTGATCTTGGTGCTGCTGGTCTCGCCGAAGGTGAACGAGGCGTAGCTGTTGTTCAGCGTGTGATGACGTTCGGCGCGCTGCGCGTACTCCACCATTTCCGCCTTTGCCGCTGCACGACGCGACTTGCGCACGTGATCGGTGTAGTTGGGATAGGCGACAGCGGCGAGGATGCCGACGACGATGACCACGATCATCAGTTCGATCAGGGTGAAGCCCTGGGCGGCCGACCGCAGCGAGCGAGGGGAAAGAGAAGGTCTGCTCACTGGATCTGTCTCCACGATTGGCGACCGCATGGATAAGGAACGTAGAGCGTTTCATCGCCCTTGTTGATCGGCTGCACGCAGGCCGGGGTCGGCGGCGCCGGCGGATTCTCGCTCCCCGGCACACCCGGCACCATGTTCGGCGGCGTGTCCCGTGACAACGCACCGGCCTTGATGTCGCGCACGACACCGCCACTGCCGCTGGTCGAGTTGATCTTCAGCGCCGCTGTGCCGGACGCCACCGGCGTGCCGTCAGGCGAATTGATCGTCGCACGACCCAGTGCACCGCTACCGGTCAATGCCTGCAGGCCGAACAGCCAGTTGTTGCCCGACGAGGCGCAGCCGGTACTTCCCACCATCGGCACGTAGGTCGGCATGTAGACGATGCCGTTGGACAGCGTCGGGTTGCCGACGAAACGCTCGCCGGTCGGCAGATCGATGTACCAGCCGCGCGCATTGGCAGGTGGCGTCCCCTGCGACAGCATGCGCTGATCACCGGTAGTGCTCACTGCACCAGAGGTCAGGCTGGCACGGGTAAGCGTGCCGGTCACGGGGCCATTCACCGTGTCATTGACGGCGTACAGGCTCTGCAGCGAGGTATCGGTCGGATCACCAACGAAAGAGAAGCTGCCACTGCCGAAGTACAGCATCACGCCGCCGGTGGCGCCATTGCCTGCAGTGATGCCGCCGGTGATCGGCTGGCGCAGTGTCCGCCCGCCTTCCGTGTAGGAGCGCGTGGTGAACAGCGGCGTGGTCAGGCTGGTGGAGGTATCGCGCAGGTCGAATTTCCAGACTGCACCCTTCTGGTCGGTGCCGTACACGGTATCGGAATACCCGTCACGACGACGTTCGTTCTGCTTGCTGCCGCCCCAGCGGTCAACCACCACGATGCTGCCCAGACCATTGTTGCCAGCCGGTGCGGCCGCCTCCACCGCTTCGATCATGGTCACCCGCGGCGTACCGGTGCCGATGTCGACCATGAACAGCACCGCCTTCTGGTTGGCACTGTTGAAGCCATTGCCGAAGATCGCCTTCCACACCGGCGCACCATTCTCGAGCACCGGCACGATCACCGGCTTGCCCAGCACGTGGCCGATGTTCTTGCGCACGGCCTCCGGCAGGTTGCTGTCCAGATCGCTGATTTCCCACAGCTTGTTGCCGGCGCCGAAAGCGGTTCCCGCCGTGACATCAAGCGCGAATACGCTGCGTCCACCGGCGCCGGCTGCACCGACCAGGGTGGTATGCCAGCTACGGCCGTAGTAGCTGTCACCCACCGATATCTGGCCATCAACGTAGTAGCGATGATCGAACTTCTGATCATTCAGATCGGTCGCGTTGTAGGGGAACAGCAGGTTGCCCATGTGCCCCAGCGCGGTGGCCGGGATATAGGCGAAGTCCTCGCTGCCACCACCGCCAAGAACTTCGCCCTTGGCGTTGATGCCGCCGTTGAAGGCATGCAGCATGCCATCGTTGGCACCCACGTAGACCATGTACTTGGCTGACCTGGCCTTGCCATCCAGGTACAGGCCGTAGCTGGTGCCCAGGTCGCCGCTGAAGCGCCGGTAGCCGTAGTCGTCGATCGGCGCGCTGACCACCGGGCTGGAGGTGACGATGTCACCCAGCCGCGTGGTGCGATCACGCAGCTTGCCGCCACTGCGTTTTTCGCCCGCGGTGTCGCCCAGCAGATAGTTCACGGCTGAGGCGGCATCTGCCCCCAGTTTCTCCAGTTCGGCCTTGTTGCAGCGGGACATGCCTGGATACAGCGTAGCGGGCTTGGTGCACAGGTCGTCCAGGGTGACATTCGAACCGCTGAACTTGCTGGTGGCGCCGTTCTTGGTGAAATACACCGAACGCGCCGTCGCTGCCGGCAGCTGTGCACTGGCTTCCCATATCGGGGTGGAGATCACGGTGCGTGTCTTCTGGTCGACCGACAGCGTGCTGGCGGTCAGCCGGCTGAACCAGTCGGTACCTTCATTGGCGATCTCATAGCTGGGCGCCACCGAGATCGAGCCGGCACCAATGCGCGCACCACTGGAACCAACACCACCAGACGGCGAGGCGCCACTGGTCACCGCCGACAGCACACGGCGCATCGCCGTTGTGATTTCCTCCGGCGTACGCGCGTTGATGTATTCGCCACGGGTGTTGACCGCCGCATGCCAGATGTCATCGACGGTGCTGCGGTTGTCGTCCTGGCTGGCCGGCCAGTTCGAGTAGATCGAGGCGTCGGTGTAGGCGTCCTGCTTCAGGTCGGGGTTGAACAGGTTGCCACGCGCGCCCAGGGTGACGCCGTAGAAATTCAGGTGCAGATTGGTCTGGCAGTCCAGGCGCTTGTCCGGGTTGCCAGCCTTGCACGCGTTCACCACCGGCACCTGGCCAGCCAGCAGGTCCGCGCGCAGCGGCGGTTGCCCGGATTGGTTGTTGTAGTACTGGCTGACGATGTCGGCCATGGTGTTGAAGTTGCCGTCGCTGAACGGAATGCCCATGGTGCCGTCGGCGTTTCCGGCGGTGGTCGGTCCGCCCTGGTTGCTGAAGCCGTCGGTGAACAGCATCACCGCGTTCTTCTGGCAGGCGAGCTGGACCGGCGCGGTCGAATCAGTCCGGGTGAACTGCAGGGCCGCCGCATTGACGGCGAAGCGGTTGGGCGTACCGCCACTGGCGGTGAGCGCGATCATGTCCGTGTACAGCGCGGCCTTGTCGTTGGGCACCGCCATGTCACGCATCGCCAGGCGCTTGTTGTTGTCGGTGCCACTGTTGTAGCTGCCGTACTGGTTGATACGGAAGTAACCCACGCGAAGATTGTTGACGTCGGCCAGGGAGCGCGTCATGCCAGCGATCATCGCGCGATTGCGGTTTCCGTAATAGGAATACCAGTTTGCGAAATTCTGCAGTGCCGCGGTATTGCTCGACTTGATCGTATATTTCCACAGCGCGCAGCCGCTGCCGCAGGCATCGTTCACCTTTGTGCGAGCGACACTCGAATAGGCATTCGCCGTGCCGTCCAGCTGCGGATAGGGATCGTTGTTGGAGGACCAGGGCGTGAAGAACGTTGCCGGCCAGTACTGCATGTAGACCGTTGCCGCGCCATTGTTCCAGGTGTAGTCGTAGTTGAGGTTGTAGTTGCTGTTGCCATACCGGAACGGCGTATTGGCGGGAATCACCATGCCGTTCTGCATGCGGAAGCTGTTGTTGGCGTTGGTGGTGTAGTAATTCCCCGCCAGCGCCACAGTGTCGGTGTTGCGCGGGTCGATCTTCGTCGCCGCCTGTGCTGCGTTGGGATACGGCGCGCCGGTACCATCGACCCACGGCCCGTAGTTCACCGCCGGGTTGAAGTAGGTCGGGTTGTACGCGGAAGACCGCGCGAAGCCCAGCGAATCAAGCGGAGGGATCCCGTAATAGTTGTTGATACGGGCGCCCGGCAGGACGTAGAAGTAATCGCAGCTGCCCGAGGTGTTGATGTTGCCGTTGCGGTCGAAGAAGCTCTGCCGGCTGGTATCCCAGCAGCCTTCGCCATCCTGGCCCGGGAACTGGGTCTGGAAGGTCATCGAGCCGGAATCATCCACCGCCATGATGAAGGCAGGCGGCGTCTGCACCTGGTTGTTGAGCGGCGCCTGTGCCAGCACGCCCTGCGCCTGCGCGGCGGTCAGGTTGTAGGCGACCACTGCCAGACCGGCGACCACGACCGCCGAACCGGCAGCCATCCATTGGGTTCTACGCGTAGCCATCGCCGCGTCCTCAGAGCTTGAAAATGGTATCGACCACCGACGACGAGGTCGGATTGGTCGGATCATCGGCGGCGAAGGCCGTGATCTGGTAGGTGCCAGTCGCCTGGTCGTCAGGCTGTCCTTCATCGATGGCATTACCACCGGGGCCACCACACTTGTCGATGCGACGCACGTTGACGCTGGGCACCGACGCAACCGTCTGCTTCTGCGCCCACGCAATCGCATCGAACTGGTCTTCGCAGTCGTAGCTGATCGAACTGGAGCTGATGAGGCTGCCCTTCGGCAGATCCTTGCGGTCCAGGATCGCTTCGGCGGCGCGCTCGGCGTTGCGGACCACCGCCTCGGAATTCTGGAAGGATCGATTGGCGGCGCGATAGTTGGAGGCCATCTTTTCCTGCATGCCTGCCACCTGCATGCCGGCAATGCCGATCAGCGCAAGCAGCAACAGCATGATCAGGGCCACGTACAGCACCACGCCACGCTGCCGCTGCGGCAACTGCGGCGGGCGGCGGCTTGGGCGGCGCACGGTCGGGATAGGGCGCATGGTCAGTTTCCGAACAGTCGGTTGCGCAAGGCGATGCTCACTTCATACGAAGTGCGGTAGCGCCCGTCAGTGACACCGTCCTGGTCGTAGGTCATCCCCAGCACGCCGAGCTTGGCGGCGGCATCCTTCGGTTTGGACGCCGATGCCGAGGATGGGCTGCGGGCGATCAGCCCCACCTGCACCTGGCCAACGCGCCGCCATTGGTTGGCGCCGGCCGCGTTGGCCTGGGTCGTCACCACCGAGGCCGTGTTGAGCGTGGTGATGTTGCCCACCGGTGGCGTCGCCGTGGTGATGTTGGTGGTGGTATCCAGGCCGAACAGCACCTGCATGTTCTCGATGCCTTCCACCAGTTCTTCGTTGATGGCGTAGGCGCCGGCCGAATTGGCCCGCGCACGGCGCAGGCCAGGCCCGCTGGCACCGTTGCCGATGTAGTAGACCAGCGATTCGGCGCGATAGACCATCGTCGGTTCCGGCTGTGGCGCATAGCGCGACAGGTCCACGCCGGTGGCGGTGATGGTGCCGGCGCTGGTTGTGCCGCCGAAGAAGTCCACCGACTCGCAGTTGGCCACGCCGAACAGCGTCGGTGCCGCCACGCCGCCGCCGGTCAGGCGCTGCCAGCGGGTTGCGTCCACGGTCAGTTTCGATCCGGCCACACCGAGTACCGGCACACCTTCCGGCGCGAGGAAACGCAGGACAAGGATGTCGCTGCCCGGCATGGGTGCCGGATTGAGGTTGGCGATTGAGCTGGGCAGACCCGTGGGCACGTTGCCCTTGCCCACCGCCAGCGTTGCCGCCGGGCCGGTACCGGGTGCTTCATAGCCCTGCACCGCCACGCTGAAGTCCAGCGGACTGCCGCTGCCGGTGGTCGCGCCCAGGTTGTAGTGCGGCTCACCCAGCCCCAGCGTCATGTGGGCCTGGTCATTGACGCAACCGGTGTGGCCCGCCATGCGGATGTCGCGCTCGAGGAAGTCGAGTGCGAAGCGACCATTCTCCTGCGCGCGCGCCACGCCCTCCGACAGCCGTGACGCCGCCTGCGAGGCAATGAATATCTGGATGACGCCCAGCATCAGCAACAGGCCGATGACCATGGACACCATCAACTCGATCAGCGACAGCCCTGCCTGCCGGAACCGGGAGGAGTACGGGAGACTCATAGCTGGGTCTCCAGGGCGAAGGTGGTCGGCGTATCCGGGTTCTTGGCGTTCCAGCGCTCATCGGCCCAGGTGATCGCCACGGTGGCCACACCGTTGTTGACGGTGACCGTAGCGGCGGCGTTGTCGCCCAGCGCCTTGACCACCTTGCACTGCCAGGCGGCCACGTTCTGCGCGATGGTGACCGCAGCGACCGGACGGCCGCAGACGCCGGTGGCGCTCTTGCTGCCGGCGGAGAAGGTGGCGGTGGAATACCACGCGGCCTGGTAGCGGTTGCTGCGCATCTGCTCGGTCAGGTCGTACGCCAGGTTGGTCGCCTGGGTGCGGTAGTTGGAGCTCTGCACGTAGCGCACGTTCATGGTCTGCAGCAGGGCGAAGCCCAGCAGGCCGAAGGCCAGCACGACCATCGCGATCAGCACCTCCAGCAGGCTGAAGCCGCCCTGTTGGCGCGGGGCGTGGAATGAGGTGCGATGTTTCATGGGCAGGGTCCCTTGGTGCTGCTGGCCTGGCCGGAGGCGTTGATGGTGATCGTCCTCATCAAGGGGTCCTTGCCGCACTGCACCGGTCGCAACGTGATGGTCTGGTCACCCGCGGCGCGACGTCGGCCGCGGGCATCGAAAGCGATCAGTGCCTGCGGACCCGTCGCGACCATGCCGGGGTTGATCGGGTTGAAGCGCAGCACGGTTTCACCACTGTCGAACTGGCCGTTGCCGGAGCTTGCACTGTTGGTGGAGGCGTCACTGAAAGCCAGCATTCCGGCCGACCAGTTGCCGTCGCAGCTGGTTCCATTGCTGCTGCCACAGACACCACCGCCCTGGTTGTTGCGCACCGCATCGCTTCGCGCCAGGTTGACCAGCCCGATCAGCTCGTTGTGACCTGCGGCAACCCGGTTGGAGCGGATGAGGCCCTGGAAGGCAGGAAAGGCCGTAGTCACCAGGATTGCCAGTACGGCAATGGTGACCACCAACTCGACCAGCGTGAAGCCATTGGACCGGCGCGATGACATTGGACGCTCCCCAGCGTGTTGGTGGCCACGATGGCGCACCGGCCTGCCGCCGGCAAGCGGCGGCAGGATGAACGGTCAGATCCGGGCGACGGGCGTCAAAGCCTTGACGTGCCGCTCTCCCCTGGCCGGCCCGGCGCAGCCCCCGCCGCGCCGCCCAGCCACCCTCGCCTGGCTTACGCCAGCACCTGGTAGCAGGGCTGGTACTCGCCGGAGATCTTCATCCGGCGCTGCTCGACAAAGGCGCGCAGCAGTTCGTCCAGGGCCTGCATCATGTCGGTGTCGCCATGGATCTGGAACGGTCCGAACTCCTCGATGCGGCGCATACCGTCTTCCTTCACGTTGCCGGCGACGATGCCCGAGAACGCCCGGCGCAGGTCAGCCGCCAGCGCATGCGGCGCACGCCCGTGATGCAGGTCCAGTGCAGCCATCGCCTCGTGGGTCGGCACGAACGGCTGCTGGTATTCCCACGGAATCTCGATGGACCAGTTGAAGAAGAACGAATCCTTCTGCGCCAGGCGATGCTCGCGCACGCGCTTGATGCCGGCCGACATCTTCTTGGCCACCGCCACCGGATCGCCGATGACGATTTCGTAGCGCTCTGCCGCAGCGTCGCCCAGGGTCAGGCGGATGAAGCGGTCGATCTGCTCGAAGTACGGCGCGGCAACGGTCGGGCCAGTCAGGATCAGCGGGAACGGCAGATCCTTGTTCTCCTCGCGCAGCAGGATGCCGAGCAGGTACAGGATCTCCTCGGCGGTACCCACGCCCCCGGCGAACACGATGATGCCGTGGCCGATGCGGACGAAGGCCTCAAGGCGCTTCTCGATGTCCGGCATGATCACCAGGTGGTTGACGATCGGATTCGGCGACTCGGCGGCGATGATGCCCGGCTCGGTCAGGCCGATGTAGCGCGTGACCGTGCGGCGCTGCTTGGCATGGGCGATGGTGGCGCCCTTCATGGGCCCCTTCATCGCACCCGGCCCGCAGCCGGTGCAGATGTCCAGGCCGCGCAGGCCCAGCTCGTAACCGACCTGCTTGGTGTACAGGTATTCGTCGCGCGAGATCGAGTGGCCGCCCCAGCAGACCACCAGGTTCGGGTCACCCGGGTTGAGGATGCGCGCGTTGCGCAGCAACCCGAACACCGCGTTGGTGATGCCCTCGGACGACTCCAGCTCGGCCGCGTAGGCCGGGCCCATCTCGATGGCCATGTACGCGAGGTCGCGGACCACCGCGAACAGCAGTTCGGCCACGCCGCGGATGATTTCGCCATCGACGAACGCCATCGCCGGCGCATTGGCCAGGTCGATGCGCACGCCGCGATCCTGCTGCGCCACCTGGATGTCGAAGTCGGGATACAGATCGCGCGCCGCGCGCGGATCATCGGAAGCACTGCCACTGGTCAGCACGGCCAGCGCGCAGCGGCGCAGCAGCTCATGCATGCCACCACCGGAGGCATCGCGCAGGCGCGCAACCTCGGCCCGCGACAGCACATCCAGCCCACCACGCGGGTAGATCCGCGCGTCCTGCACCGGCAGCGTCCGCGCTGCCTTTTCGTTCGTCGTCATATCCACTTTTTCTGCTTCCTTTAAGGTGTCCGACTGTACTGCCGCCCCCTTAAAAAGCAAAACGGCCGGGAAGCCCGACCGTTGGATAGGTGCGTCCCGCGTTCGCCGCTCCGGGACCGCTTCGGCGGCATCTGCGCCGCGCACGTGTCTGGATCCTACGCCGATGCAGGCACCCCCGCAAGGACTTTCGCCTGAACGGGAAACGGCCGGGTTTCCCCGGCCGTTTCCGTGCACAGCTGCTGCTACGTCAGTTCATCAGAACTGGTAGCGGAAGCCCAGCTGCAGCGACCACTGCGAGACACCGACGTCGAAGCCATCGGCGTCGGCGTTGGCCACGGTCGGGGTATCCGCACCGCGGTAGTTGTACACGTACTTGCCCTGGTACATGCCCTGCAGGGTGGCAACGCGGCTGTCGGCGAAGAAGCCGTAGTCGTAGATGTTGCCCCAGTCCTTGTTGATCATGTTGCCGACGTTCTGGATATCCAGCCAGATCTCCGACTTGTGACCCTTCATGAAGCCCGGCAGCTGCTGGCTGATGCGGATGTCGAAGGTGTTGATCCAGCCGCTGCGGAAGCCGTTGGCCGGCGTCGAGCTGCCTGCGTACTTGGCGAGGTCCGGATTGGCGGCCAGCCAGGTGAAGAAGTCCTTCTCCATCTGCGCGTTGGCGGTGAACTGGCCATTGGCAGCCAGGGTACCGAACAGCACGTCGCCCGGGCCCTTCGGCACGTAGAACAGGTCGTTGGCCGAACGGCCGTCGCCATTGGCGTCGTTGGCGTACACGTAGCTGTACGGACGACCGCTGCGGCCTTCGTACACCAGACCGATCTTGGTCTCGTAGTCACCGAAGAACTTGTGCTTCCAGTTCAGCGCGCCCGACAGGCGGTCGCGGATCTGGTAGCGCGAGGTGTTCTCGACCGGGCTGTTGGCGTCGAAGGCGTACTGGTAGTTCCAACCCGAGCTGGCGGTGGAGCTGGTCAGCGAGCCGACTTCGGTGGCATCGGTATAGGTGTAGCCGATGTTCCAGGACCAGTCGCTGGTGTCGCTCCACGGCTTGGACAGCGACGCGGTGAACTGCGAGGTGCGGCCCTTGTCGGTGTTGTTGATCAGGTAGACGTTGTTGTAAGCGGTATTGCGCTGCACGCGCGCGTCACCGTTGGCCCACGCACCGACCTTGTTCTGCGCGTAGTACATGTCACGACCGTCCGGACCCTGGTACTGCACCGGACCCAGATTCAGGTTCTGGTAGAACAGGCCGTCCTTGACCTTGGTGACCAGCAGTTCGGCCGAAGCCACGATGCCGTACCACGGGGTTTCATGGTCAAAGGCCAGGTTGGCCTTGTAGATCGACGGCAGCTTGAAGTCGTTGCCGACGAAGTTGACGTTCTGCTGGGTCGAGCCCGGGCCGGTCGGTACCGGCTGGCTGTCCTTGTCACCGTTGAACTTCAGACCAGCGTTGTAGGCGTTGGAGCGCAGGCTGTAGACGGTGGTGTTGAAGCCGGTCGCCGAGTAGCTGTTGCTCAGCCACACCTGCGGGGAATCACCCTGGAACAGGCCGACGCCGCCGCGCAGCTGGGTCGGGCGCTCGGTGTCGAAGGTGTAGTTGAAGCCGAAGCGCGGCTGCACCAGGAACTTGCTTTCGAAGACCTTGCTGTTGTTGTAGCCGAAGAAGCTCGACGCAGCAGCGTTGTAGGTCGGGTTCGGGCTGGTGTCCGGACGGTCGGCACGCAGGCCCAGGGTCAGGGTCAGGTTGCTGTTGACGTACCAGGTGTCCTGCACGAACAGCGCCAGGTTGCTGTACTTGTAGTCAGCAGCAATCGAACCCGGGGTACGCTCCGGGGCGTAGTCGTAGGTGCTCCAGCGGCCGGCAGCGAAATTGTCCAGACCGTAGAAGGTGTAGGCACCCCACGAGTTGGCACCGTAGTAGTTGTAGATGTCGTTGGTGTCGTACGAAGCACCGAACTTGACGTCGTGGTTACCCAGGGTCAGGGTGCCTGCACCGTAGTAGTTCCACGCCTTGGTCTTCAGGATGTTGTCCTGCGAGTTGACTTCGGTACCGAGGTACAGCGAATCACCCGACGGCGCAGCCGTGGTGCCATCGAAATAGATGCGCACGCTCGGAGCGTTGGTGTTGACCGCACGGATCGCCGAGAACTCGCGGTAGGAGGCCTTGAACTCGGTCGAGAAATTGTCGGTCCAGTCGCTGAACAGCTGGGCGACGTAGCTCTCGTTGGTCTTGTTGTGCTGGTACCAGTACGAGTTCAGCGATGCCGAGCTCGTGGTCATGCCGTTGATGCGCAGCTTGCTCTGGTCGATCTTGCTGTAACGGATGTTGGCACGGTGGTTGTCGCTGATGTTCCAGTCCAGCTTCAGCGCATACTCTTCCATGCTGGTGTCGCCGTTGCTTTCGATGCCACCGGCATCGATGCCGTAGCCCTGCGCGATCTGCTGCGCACGGGTCACGTCAGCCAGGTTGAACTGGCCATTGGCCTTGCCCAGCGGAGTGGTCGACAGGTCGGCACCCGGGGCAGCCTGCTCGAACTTCTCGTAGTTGGCGAAGAAGAACAGCTTGTCCTTGAGGATCGGACCACCCACGGTCATGCCGTAGGTCTTTTCCTTGGTGAAACCATTGAACGGCTGGCCTTCCGGGTTGTCACCGAACCAGTCGCCGTCACGGTAGGTGCCGTACACCGAACCGTGGAATTCATTGGTACCCGACTTGGTCACCGCGTTGACGGTGGCGCCGGCGGCAGCAGCGATGCTGACGTCGTAGTTGGACAGGTTGATGTCCAGCGCTTCGATGGCTTCCATCGCGACCGGCTGGCGGCGGGTCGGCATGTTGTTGCCTTCCAGGCCGAAGGTGTCGCTGGCCGAGACGCCGTCGATGCTGATCGAGTTGAAACGCGGGTTCTGGCCGCCGGCCGAGATCGAGCCCGAAGCACGATCGATGAAGGTCACGCGCGGATCCAGGCGCATCAGATCCTGGATGTTGCCGCCGATGGACGGCGCAACTTCGATCTGCTGCTGGCTGATGTTGGTGCCCGAACCCATCTTGGTGGCGCTGAACACTTCCGAGCCGCCGCCGACAGCGGTGACCTGCACGGTGTCCAGGTTGGTCGCGGCGAGGTCGCCGGCCAGGGTGGCGTTGATGGTGCCGGTCTGGTTCACGCCCAGGTAGACGCCATCTTCGGTCTTGGTGCCTTCACCGGGCTTGGTGATGGTGATCGAGTACGGACCACCCACGCGCAGGCCGCGTGCGTTGTAACGACCCGCCGCATCGGTGGTCGCACGCGAAACGGTGCCCGACTCGGTGTGGGTGATGGTGACTTCAGCACCGGCGACGGGCTGGCCGGCGCGGGACACGACCTGGCCGCCGACACCGGCAGAGGTGCTCTGGGCGAAGGCGGGAGCGGCGGCGAGCGCAGCCACGAGACCAAGGGTGAGCTTGGACATCCGGAATGGGTGAGTCATTGTTCGGTAGCCTCGATGCGAGTTGGCGATGGCGGAAAAAAGCGCATCCGAGCAGCCTTGCGGGCGGCTGTTCGGACATTTATCTGGGGTTCCCTACCGTGAACGGCAGCTGCCGCAACGGTTAACACTAGATTAACACGCTACGCTTTCAATGTGACGGTTGTGCGACAAACGGCACCAGATCGCAACGCTATCGTGACGGGATCTTCATTCCGCCTTACGAACGCCTTCATCTCGCGATGGCGGCCTGCCCGCATCGAGCACCTGCCCCCGCCACGCCTGTCCAGCGGCGGACAACAGGGTTACGGCCGCTGCAGCGGCGGCCTCCGGGCCACGTGCGGCCGGGTCCTGATCGATCGAATAGGCCCGCGCCCGCAGGGCGGTACGCAAGGGGCCGGGGTAGAGACCACTTACCCGCACCGGGCTGCGGGCCAGCTCGTCATGCAGGCTGCCGATCAACCCGCGCAGGCCATGCTGGGCGGCGCCATAGCCGCCCCAATACGCCTGCCCCACCCGCTCAGGGGCATCCACAGTGAACACCAGCGCTGCGTCCTCACGCTGACGCAGCAACGGCAGGCAGGCCTGGGCCAGCCAGGCTGGCGCGGTCAGGGTGACGTGCACGGCGCGGGCGAAACTGGCCGGGTCGGCCAGCTCGAACGGGGTCAAGCCGGGAAAGTGCGCTGCGCAGACCAGCAGGCCATCGAGGCGTCCCAGTTCCTGCGCCACGGCCTGGGCCAGCTCGGCATAGTCGTCAGGACCGGCACCTTCCAGGTCCAACGGATACAACAACGGTTCCGGCCCGACCGCCTGCACCTGGGCATAGACCCGATCCAACCGGCGTGGCTTGCGCCCCAGCAGGACCACGGTCGCCCCCGCTTCCGCGGCTGCAACAGCGGCAGCGCTGCCCAGCCCACCACCGGCACCGGCAACGAGCACCACGCGATCCTGCAACGGGCGGCCATCGAGCGCCCCGTCTGCCGGTGACGTCGATGGCCAGGCGCTCATCCCTGCGCAGCCTCTTCGACGATGCGCTTGAGCTCGCCGGCTTCGAACAGTTCCATGATGATGTCGCAGCCGCCGATCAACTCACCGTTGATGAACAGCTGCGGGAAAGTGGGCAGATTGGAGAAGCGCGGCAGGTTGGCGCGGATCTCCGGCTCTTCGAGCACATTGACCGTGCGCAGCGCAACGGCGCCCGCGGCCATCAAGGCCTGCACGGCACGGCTGGAATAGCCGCACATGGGGTACTGCGGGGTGCCCTTCATGAACAGCACGAGCGGGTAACGATCCACCTCGGCCTGGATTTGCTGCATTACCGCCACACCTCACTCCTTGCTTCGCCGGACAAACCTACCGTGATGGTCGGCTAGACTGCCCACGGTAGCCCCCATTGTAAGCCGATGGTACCGGCTGCCGCCGCCCCCTGGCCACGAACCTGTCCATGCCCGTCGAATTGCCCGCCCTGCCCTACCTGCCCTCGTCCCTGCAGCCGCACCTGTCTGCACAGACCGTAGAACTGCATCACGGCCGCCACCATCGCACCTACGTCGAGGCGGTCAATGCCGCCATCATCGGCACCGAATGGGAAGAAGCCACGCTGGAGGACATCGTCCGCCACGCCCAGGGCGCGCTGTTTGACGACGCCGCCCAAGCCTGGAACCACGGTTTCTACTGGCAATGCCTGCGCCCGCGCGGCGGTGGCGAGCCGCAGGGCCGTCTGGGCGAGCTGGTCAAGCGCCAGTTCGGCGACGGCCAACGCCTTCGCGAAGAGTTCAATCGAACCGCGCTTGGCCTGTTCGGCTCCGGCTGGGTGTGGCTGGTACAGCACCCGGGTGGGCAGCTCGGCCTGCAGGCCACGCGCAATGCCGGCACCCCGCTGACCGGCGAAAGCACGCCGCTGCTGTGCTGCGACATCTGGGAGCACGCGTACTACACCGACTACCAGAATGATCGTGCGCGTTATCTGGAAGCGTTCTGGCAACTGGTGAACTGGGAGTTCGCCGAGAGCCAGCTGCGCTGATACGGACGGGCATCCGCCGGGCATGGCCTGGCGCTACCGGCACCACACCACGTTGTGGTAGATGCCCACCTTGGGCACCGCTCTGGTAGCTGCCCACCTTGGTGGGCATTGCCGGCCAACGGCCGGCACCGCAGGGATCAGCGGCGTCCGCGTGCCGGTGGCCGGCACGCCTTCGCTCAGCCGTTGCGCAGCGCGTGCACCGCTGGAGCTACCTGGGCCTGGCGGTCCAGCTCCAGCCCAACCTGCACCAGCGCATCGGCCAGTGCACCGGCATCATCATCGCGCAGGGTGGCGTGACCGACCTTGCGGCCGTCACGCGACTCCTTGCCATAGTCGTGCCAATGGCCGCTGGCCTGCTGCAGCACCGGCGTCGGGTCAGGCATCGCCCCCAGCCAGTTCAGCATGCAGGCGTGGCCCAGCATGCGGGTACTGCCCAGCGGCAGGCCGAGTACCGCTCGCAGGTGGTTCTCGAACTGCGAGGTTTCGCTGCCTTCGATGGTCCAGTGACCGGAGTTGTGCACACGCGGCGCCATCTCGTTGGCCAGCAGCTCACCGTCGCGGCAGAACAGCTCCAGTGCGAACACACCCACATACTGCAGGTGCTCGGCAACACGGCGGGCATAGCCAATCGCCGCTTCGTGCTCGGCAGCGGACAGCATTGCTGGTGCCACGCTGGCCGACAGCACACCGTCGACATGCCAGTTGCCGGTGACCGGCCAGGCCTGGAAGCTGCCATCGCGGCCGCGCACGGCCACCACGCTGACTTCGCGCTGGAAGGCGACGAAGCCCTCGAGGATCAGGCCGGTGCGCTCAACCTGTGCACCCAGCGCCTGCCATGCCGCGTCGATATCCGCTTCGCTGCGCAGGCGGAACTGGCCCTTGCCGTCGTAACCGAGGCGGCGGGTCTTGAGGATGCACGGCAGGCCGAACTCGGCGGCCTTGGCAGCCAGCTCGTCGCGGCTGCGGATATCGGCGAAGGCCGGCAGCGGAATATCCAACTGCTGGAACAGGGTCTTCTCGCTCAAGCGGTCCTGGGCCACCGCCAGCGCGGACGGCGGCGGATAGACCGGCACGCGCTCGGCCAGCCATTGCGCGCTGTCGGCCGGCACGTTCTCGAAATCGAAGGTGACCACATCGACCTTGGCGGCGAAATCCGCCAGTGCCTGGCGATCATCGAAGGCACCGACGGTAAGCGGCGCCAGCGGGCCGCTGCAGGCGTCGGCCGCCGGATCGTACAGTTCGAAGCGCAGTCCCAGCGGCGCACCAGCCAGGACCATCATGCGGGCGAGCTGGCCGCCGCCGAGGATGCCGACGGTCAGGCTCATTGGCGCGGATCGTCGTGGGCCATCACGTCTTCGGTCTGACGTGCGCGGAAGCTGTCCAGCGCCTGGCCGATGGCCGGCTGGTCGCTGGCCAGCATCGCGGCGGCGAACAGCGCGGCATTGGACGCGCCGGCATTGCCGATGGCGAAGGTGGCGACCGGAATGCCCGCTGGCATCTGCACGATCGACAGCAGCGAATCCATGCCGTTGAGGGCCTTGGACTGCACCGGCACGCCCAGCACCGGCACCGCGGTCTTGGCCGCGATCATGCCCGGCAGATGCGCGGCACCGCCGGCGCCGGCAATGATCGCGCGCAACCCGCGCGGGCCCGCTTCTTCTGCATAGCTGAACAACACGTCCGGAGTACGGTGGGCGGAGACCACCTTCACTTCGAACGGGACACCCAGAGCTTCAAGCTTCTGGGCAGCGTGCTGCATGGTTTCCCAGTCGGAGCGGGAACCCATGACGATGCCGACAAGCGGCGCGATCGGGTTGGGGGTCATTGGCCGTCACCTGCCTTAAAGACGTATTCTAGCCATCTTCCACGCAAGACGAAGAACCATGGATCGCAAGCTGCTCGACCTGCTGGTGTCGCCCGACACCCGCCAGCCCCTGTCCCTGCTGGATGGCAAGGGCCTGGAAGCCCTCAACCGGGCGATCACCGCCGGCACCGTCAACCGTGCCGATGGCAACCCGCTGGCGCAGCCGCTGCGCGAAGCCCTGGTCACCCGCGACCGCAAGCAGGTCTTCCGCGTCGACGACGGCATTCCGGTACTGCTGGCCGAAGAAGCCATCCCGACCGCACAGATCGCCGACTTCCCGGCCGCATGAACGCGCTGCCGACGCCGGATCCAGCGGTCGTCGCGGCTGATGTCGCCCGCGCGTTGGCAGAGGACCTGGGCAGCGGTGACGTCACCGCCGCCCTGCTGCCCGACCAGCCCGACAGCGCCTATCTGCTGTGCAAGCAGGATGCGGTGATCGCGGGCCGTCCGTGGTTCGATGCCACCCACCGCGCGCTTGATCCGGATGTGCGGATCGAATGGCGAGTCACCGAGGGCGACACTGTCAGCGCCGGCACCGTGCTGGCCCTGCTGCATGGGCGCAGCCGCAGCCTGGTCAGCGCCGAGCGCACGTCGTTGAACTTCCTGCAGACACTGTCCGGTACCGCCACCACCACCGCTCGTTACGTAGCTGCGGTGGAAGGCACAGGCACGCGCATCCTCGATACCCGCAAGACCCTGCCCGGCCTGCGCCTGGCGCAGAAGTACGCGGTGCGTTGCGGCGGCGGCGACAACCACCGCTTCGGCCTGTACGACACGGTGATGCTGAAAGAGAACCACATCCGCGCAGCCGGCTCCCTGGCTGCCGCCGTGTCGGCGGCCCGCCAGCAATGGCCACAACTGCCGCTGGTGGTCGAGGTTGAGGACCTGGACCAGTTGCGGCAGGCACTGCAGGCCGGCTGCGAACGCATCCTGCTGGACGACTTCAGCCCTGAACTGCGGCGCGAAGCGGTGCGCATCACCGAAGGCCGCATCCCACTGGAAGTGTCCGGCAGCGTCGGCCTCGGCGGCCTGCGCTCGATCGCCGAAGACGGCGTGGACTGCATTTCCATCGGCGGCCTGACCAAGCACGTGCAGGCCATTGATCTGTCGCTGAAGCTGGGACCGCCGCCGGGTTGATGCCGGGCAGCCCCTGTCGGAACCGCTTCGCTCGCCGGGCATGGCCCGGCGCTACCCGGTAGAGCCGAGCCGACGCTCGGCTGCTTTCCGATACGCGGCAAGGCCCGAGCCGCGCTTCGCGCGATGAGCCGAGCATAGGCGCGGCCGTACACAATCCGGGCGCCTTCACGACTCGGCCACGCCCGCCTCTGCGACGCTGCACCCATCCCCCCACAGGAGCCGCGCATGCGCCGGATGCTCTTGCCCGCCTGCCTGCTGCTGGCCGCGATGCCGCTTTCGGCTGCTGCCGTCGAAGCCTGCGATGTACCCCCGCGCTTCGGCCTGAGCCCCTTGGCGGTTGCCATCCGCAACACGGCATGCAACGAGCACCGCCTCTGGTTCCGACCCTTCATCGACCGTGACGGTCGCGCCGCCAGCCTCAGTGTCACCGAAGCCGAAGGCGATCATCTTGCCGACAACGGTCTGATTGCCTGGCATCGGGTCACCAGCTACTGGCGCGAGAGCGGCACGCTGAATGCCTTGGGCAGCCAGCCCGGCGCCAGCAGCTGCCTGGCACCACTGGGGACGCGCTACACCGACAGCGATTGCCGTGCGTTCCTGATCGACAATCCGTGGTCAGCCGCCTTCATTTCCTGGGTGATGGTGCGTGCCGGTGTACCCGGCTTCAATACGTCCCCACGCCATATCGACTACATCCGCGCCGCCTACCAGGCGGGACCTTCGGGCGTGCCCTATCGCCTGGTGGACCCGGCCACTGCGAAACCGGCACCGGGTGACCTGCTGTGCTTCCTGCGCGACCGCAGCAGCACACTCAGCTACAGCGGATTGGTGCAGGCCCTGGGCAACGGCTCGGTCGGGCACTGGAAGTCGCATTGCGAAGTAGTGGTAGCAGCCAACCTCGGTGGCGACCAGACGCTGTACCTGGTGGGCGGCAACGTCATGAATACAGTGGCGATGCGCCTGTTGCCGCTGGATCGCACCGGCATGATCCAGCTGCCGCCGCCGCGCGAGCGCGATACCACCGGCATCGACCCGACCTGCACACCAGGGCGCGAGGACGAATGCAGCTTCAACCGCCAGGATTGGGCCGCATTGCTGCAGTTGAATGCCACTGCGCCGCGGGTTGCACCGGCCACACCGGCACTGGTACCGCAGCCGGCAACAGAGCCCGGCAGCGATCGCTGAGCACGTGCTGCTTGATCCTGTCGCCCTTCGTCGCCATCTTTGACGGATCGACACCTGACGGCTGAAGCCATGCCCACCCTGCTGTTCCTGCTGATTGCCGGCGGGATCGTCTACTTCTTCTGGAACGCAGCGCGTTCGGCCGCCGAACGTGCCATCGAACTGGGCCGCAATGCCTGCCGTGCCGCCGATGTGCAGTGGCTGGACCAGGCGGTGCATGCCACGGGTCTACGCCTGTCGCGCGGGGAAGATGGCCGGCTCGGTTTCGAGCGCACCTTCAAGTTCGAGTATTCCTACGACGGCATCGATCGCCATGTCGGACGCATGGTGCTGCGCGGCGACCAGCTGATTTCCTTCACCGGCCCGGGCGCGGCGCGGATCAGCCAGATCCGTGCGGACAACGAAGACGCCGAGGATGTGTGAGCAGAAGCATCCACGCATGGCGTGGATCTACTGGACATCACGCCGGTAGATCCACGCCATGCGTGGATGAAAAGCAGCGGAAGTTACTTGACCACGCGCAGGGTCGGACGACCTTTCGGCGGCGGACCGGCAGGCGGCGTATCGTCCGGCGGTGTCTGCTCATCGTCATGCAGCAGCTCGTCACTGGTCGGCGCCGGCTCACCACCGGGAATGTCATCGGGCAGCGCCATGCCCTGCCCGGTCTCGCGGGCATACACCGCCAGCACGGCGCTGATCGGCACCTGCACCGGGTAGCTGGTGCCGGAGAAGCGCGCCGAGAAGCTCACCGACTCGTTGTCGATCACCAGCCGCACCACCGCGCGCTCGGCGATGTTGAGCACCACCCGGCCATCCTTGACGGCCGAAGGCGGAACCTGCACGCCGGGAACGCCGGCGTCGACCAGGATGTGCGGAGTCAGCTGGTTGTCATTGATCCATTCCACCAGTGCCCGCAACAGGTACGGGCGGTGGCTGGTCATGTGGAAGAAGTCTTCGGTCATGCGTGAAGTGTAGCGCCCGACGCCCCTGCCGGGGCGGATCGTCTGCACGCCAGTCGGCGCGCAGACGGGAAAGCGGATGCCGGATCAGCCCGGCAGATCGCGCAGTTTCTTTTCCTGCTCGGTCAGGCTGCGGACGAAACCGGGGTGGCGGAAAATCCGGTTGCCGTAGTCCTCGATCGCCTTGCTGTCCTTCGGCAACGGCACATCCAGCGATTGCAGGCGCCAGATGATGGGCGCCATCGCGCAGTCGGCCAGGCTCATTTCCGGGTTGAGGAAGAATTTGCTGGCCTTGAACAACGGCAGCGAAGCGGTCAACAGTTCCTTCAAACGCTTGCGCCCGGCCTCGGCCTGGGTCTTGTTGCCGAGCTGGATCGCCTGCACCTGCGGCACCCAGTCGTGCTCGATACGCAGCATGGCCAAGCGGATACGCGCGCGCGACAGCGGATCAACCGGCATCAGCGGCGGGTGCGGATAGCGCTCGTCCAGATACTCGCTGACCACCGACGCGGCATACAACACCAGCTCGCGCTCGACCAGGGTTGGCACGGAATGGTACGGATTGAGATCGATCAGATCTTCCGGCGGGTTCTGTGGATCGACCGGAACGAAGTCGAAACTCACGCCCTTGGCCGCCAGCACCAGGCGCACACGATGGCACAGTACATCGTCGTTCGAGGAAAACAGCGTCAGTGTATTGCGCATGCGTACGCTCGCCGCCATCAAAGGCTCTCCTGCGACAGGAGACCGCCTGCCGCATCGGCGCCGCCAGCACCGTGCCGGCGGTCGACTCCTCCCCGAGTGTGCAACCGACCATCACAAAAGCCAATAGGCCCGATGCGATGGCCGACTCTGGATCAGTGCACGTCCTTCCAGTATTCCTTCTTCAACAGGTACACCAGGAAGGTCAGCAGCGCCAGGAACAGGATCACCCAGACACCGAGCTGCTGCCGCTTCAGCGCGGCCGGTTCGCCGGCGTATTCGAGGAAATTGGTGATGTCACGCACGGCCTGGTCGTACTGCCCCGCATCGACCGAGCCCGGACTGTCGATGCGCAGGCCCGTCACCGGCGGATCCATGCCCGGCGCTTCGGCCTTGCCATGCACCGCGTGCTGCAGGCCCTGCATCTCCCACAACGGATTGGGCATGGAGGCGTTGGCGAACAGCGCATTGTTCCAGCCCAGCGGGCGGCTGCTGTCCAGGTAGAACGACTTCAGGTAGGTATAGATCCAGTCGCTGCCGCGCACCCGGGAAATCAGGCTCAGGTCCGGCGGCATCTTGCCGAACCACTTCTCGGCCTGCTCCTTGGGCATTGCCACAGGCACCGGGTCGCCGATCGCCGAGCCGGTGAAGTTGAGGTTGTTCATCACCTCTTCCTCGCTCAGCCCCAGGTCCTCGCCCATCCGCGAGTAGCGCAGATACTTCAGGGCGTGGCAACCGCTGCAGTAGTTCATGTACAGCTGGGCGCCGCGCTGCAGCGACGCCCGGTCACCCAGGTCGTTGCCGGCCTGCAGGAGCTTGGTGCCGCCCTCGGCGGCCATGGCCGGGGTACTGCCCAGCATCAGGGCGGCCGCCAGGGCCAACCGGACCATCCAGCGCTCAGTCATGCGTGGTCACCCTTTCCGGTACCGGCTTGGTCTTGTCCAGCCTTGTCCATATCGGCATGGTGATGAAGAAGGCGAAGTACAGGAAGGTCAGCACCCGCCCGACATAGGTCTCGTGCGCATCGGTACCCGGGCCGGAGCCGATCACGCCGAGCCAGACGAAGCACACCGCAAACACGCCCAGCAGCACCTTCGAAAGCACGCCGCGGTAGCGGTAGGACTTGACCCGCGCGCGGTCCAGCCACGGCACCAGGAACAGAATGGCGATGGCCGAGAACATCACGATCACGCCGCCGAGCTTGTTCGGCACCACCCGCAACATCGCGTAGTACGGCGTGTAGTACCAGACCGGCTTGATGTGCTCGGGAGTGACCAGTCGGTTGGCTTCGGTGAAGTTGTCGTGTTCCAGGAACAGGCCACCGAAGGCCGGTGCGAAGAAGATGATGAAGGCCGCGATGATCAGCAGGAAGCCCGCACCGACACCATCCTTGAGGGTGTAGTACGGATGGAACGGAATGCCGTCGGTGGGCGCGTTCGGTGACCAGCGGTTGCCCTTCGGCCCCTTCTTGATCTCCACACCATCGGGGTTGTTCGATCCCACTTCATGCAGCGCGCCCAGGTGCAGCACCACCAGCAGCAGCAGTACCAGCGGCAGCGCGATCACGTGCAGTGCGAAGAACCGGTTGAGCGTGGCGTCGCTGGGCAGGTAATCGCCCATGATCCATTCGGTCAGGCCGTTGCCGATGACCGGAATGGCGCCGAACAGCGAGATGATCACCTTCGCGCCCCAGAACGACATCTGGCCCCACGGCAGCACGTAGCCCATGAAGGCCTCTGCCATCAGCACCAGGTAGATCAGCATGCCGAGGATCCACACCAGCTCGCGCGGCTTCTGGTAACTGCCGTACAGCAGGCCGCGGAACATGTGCAGGTAGACCACGATGAAGAACAGCGAGGCCCCGGTGGAGTGCATGTAGCGGATCAGCCAGCCCCACTCCACGTCCCGCATGATGTATTCGATGGAACCAAACGCCTCGGCGGCGTTGGTCTTGTAATGCATCGTCAGGAAGATGCCGGTGACGATCTGGTTGACCAGCACCAGCAGCGCCAGCGAACCGAAGTAGTACCAGATGTTGAAGTTCTTCGGCGCGTAGTACTCGCTGACATGCTTGCGGTAGATCGGCATCAATCCCGGCGCGCGGGCATTGACCCAGTCGGCCACGCCGGTGGCGGTACGGCTGAGGATGTTGGACATCAGGCAGCCCCCTGCGGATCGACACCGATGATGATGGTGTTGTCGTCCTGGTAGTGGTGCGCGGGCACCTTCAGGTTGATGGGTGCGGGCACGTCCTTGAAGACGCGGCCGGACATGTCGAAGCGCGACTTGTGGCAGGGGCAGAAATAGCCGCCCTTCCATTGTGGGTCGTAGGGCTCGGGGCGGATTTCACCCACCATTTCCGGCGAGCAGCCCAGGTGCGTGCAGAGACCGACCAGCACCGAGATATCGGGCTTGATCGAGCGCAGCTCCGGGTTCTGCTTGAGCACGTACTCCGGCTGCTGGTCCTTCTCGCCGGACTCGGGGTCCTTCAAGCGGCCATCCAGCCCATGCAGCGCATCAAGGATCGCCTTGGAGCGTTTGACGATCCAGATCGGCTGTCCGCGCCATTCCACGATCAGGCGTTGGCCTTCCTGCAGGGCGCTGATGTCGGCCACCACCGGTGCGCCGGCAAGCTTGGCGCGGGCACTGGGGTTCCAGGACTTGATGAAAGGAACTGCGGTGAATCCGACGCCGACGGCGCCAACCACGGCTGTGGTGGCAGTAAGAAAACGCCGACGTCCGGTGTTGACTGGATCGTGTACCCCATCGTTGGCCATCCGGCACTCCGATATTGATTAGGTAGCTTTAAGGCTGCCAGCGGTTCCGGTGGGGGCCAGAGCCGCATTGAATCTCGGTCGAGTGTAGCGGAACCGTCGCGCGCCACACAACGCATTGCAACAACTCTTTCAAAGGCGTGCCGACTAACAGTCGGCACCTACCCGTTCAAGGGTGTGCCGACCAACGGTCGACACCTACTGGTGGGTCAGGGCGGTGCGGTAGCGCTCGGCCAGCTGGCCGACCCTTCGCACGTAATACTGGGTCTCGCTGTAGGGTGGCACGCCTCCATGGCGATCGACCGCGCCTTCGCCTGCGTTGTAACCGGCCGCAGCCAGAGTCAGATCACCTTTGAAACGCTTCAACAACCACGCCAGATACTGCACGCCGCCACGGATGTTCTGCCCGGCGTCGTAGGAGTCGCTGACGCCGAAACGTGCGGCGGTGGGCGGCATCAGCTGCATCAGGCCCTGCGCACCGGCACGGCTGAGCGCGGTCGGGTTGTACGCCGACTCGGCATGGATGATCGCACGCACCACCGCTTCTTCCACGCCGAATTCGCGTGCGGCCGACGTGATCTCGCTCTGGAACGCCGTGGTGTTCAGGCGCACGCTGCCGAAATCGACGCGCGGATTGACCCCGCAGGCGTAGCAGCGCTCCATGAAACTGTAGCGGATGGTACGCACCGGGCCGAGATTGGCGACCTGGGTCGGACGTGCGCTGGTGTAGTGGCGCACCCCGTCCTGCATGTACGAATAGACCTGGCCGCTGACCATCTTGCCGCCGCGTGGACTGGCCGGCGTGGATGCGGCTGCGGGCGCCGGGGTCGGTGCGACAGCGGGGCTGGTGGCGCTGGCGGCAACCGCGACAGGGTTGCGCTCGGTGCTGGCCACCACTGCAGCAGGTACTGGCGTTGGTGCCGGTAATGCCGTGGCGACTGGAGCGCGCACCGCCCGGCCCGCACTGCGGGTATAGCTGATGGTGCTGCACTGGGCACCTGCCACCCGCTTGCTGACGTAGCTGGTGACCCCATCGGCGCCAAGGCACTTGTACAGGGTGCCGGCGCTGGCCGGCGCAGCGGTCAGCGCAGCGATGATGATCGCCGTTGTCCCCAGTCTCCCCTTCATGGCCGCGAGTGTCCCAGCTTCGCTGCGGCTTGCCAAGGGCGCCGGCTCAGACCGTGACGGCGGGCACGGCCAGAACCTGACTGAGCCCGGCCAGACGCTGGGACAGCTCCTCGCGCAGTTCGGTCGGCGTGGTCCACAGCGCCAGTGGCAGACGGTCCAGGCTGAGGATCTGCGCCAGCATCATGCCGCGGCTTTCCGCACCCATCCGCAACAGGCAATGGTCTGGCCCGTCGGCCTCGAGCACGCCGCACCACGGCGGAATGCGTCCGGCCAGCTCGGCTTCGCTGCCGGCCAGGCGCAGGATGGCCTGCAGCGCGAACGGCGCCTGGCTGACCGCCTGTCGCACCATCACATCCGGCGGCGCCGGGGTTCGCCGGTGCAGGCCAGGCTCGGGCAGATGCCGCACCGCCCCCATCCGGTCCACGCGCAACGTGCGCCAGTCCTGCCGCCCCAGGTCCCAGGCCAGCAGATACCAGCGCCGCCCGTAGTTCACCAGATGCTGGGCCTCGACTTCCCGTTGCGTCACCGCGTCCTGTGCGCTGCGGTATTCGAAAGCCAGCCGTGCGGCCTGCCGGCAGTGCTGGGCCAGCCGTCCGAGCAGTCGCGCATCGGTGGATGGCAGGTCGGACAAGGTCGCGGTGGCGGCATGCACTTCACCGGCCTGCTGGCGGCGACGCGCCGGCACCAGCGGATCGAGCTTGGACAGCAGGCCCCGCGCGGTGTCGTCGATGCCGGAGACCGTGGCCGAGGCCGCACGCAGGGCGATCGCCAGTGTGGTGGCCTCTTCCTCGTCCAGCAGCATCGGCAGCACCGGCGCGCCCGCACCCAGCCGGTAGCCCCCGCCTACCCCGGCCGAGGCCTGCACCGGATATCCCAGCTCGCGCAGACGTTCGACATCGCGGCGGATGCTGCGCCGGTCCACGCCCATGCGCTCGGCCAGTTCAGCGCCAGACCAGTGACGGCGGGCCTGCAGCAGCGAGATCAGGCGAAGCAGGCGATGGGCGGTATGGCGCATGACGGATCGCGGACAGAAGTCGTCCGCAATTGTGCCTCAGCATGGGCCCCACTTCACCACCACCTGCAAGGAGCAATGCCATGACGTCACGCCAGATCACCCTGTACCACGCCGCCCGTTCACGCTCGAGCGGCGCAGTCGCCCTGCTTGAAGCACTGGGCGCCGACTACCGCATGCAGGTGCTGGACCTGAAGGCCGGCGCCAACCTGGCGCCGGCCTACCTGGCGATCAATCCGATGGGCAAGGTGCCGGCCATCGTGCACAACGGCGCCCTGGTGACCGAGCAGGTGGCGATCTACCTGTATCTGGCCGACCTGTACCCGGAAGCCGGGCTGGCGCCGCCGATCGGTGACGCCCTGCGCGGCCCCTACCTGCGCTGGATGGCCTTCTATGGCGCCTGCTTCGAACCGGCAATGATCGACAAGGCCATGCACCGCGACCCGCCGCCGCATGCGATGTCGCCCTACAACGACGCCGACACGGTGCTGCAGGTGATCGAAGCGCAGCTGGCGCAGGGGCCGTACCTGCTGGGTGAGGTGATGAGCGCGGCCGACGTGCTGTGGGGCAATGCGTTGGCATGGACCAGTGCGTTCGGCCTGGTGCAGCCAGCCCCGGCGACGGCTGCCTACATTGAACGGATGAGCGCGATGACCGCTTTCGACCGTTCGCGTCAGATCGATGCGGAGCTGGTCGCGGCGTAAGGGCTCCCGCCGGGCACGGCCCAGCGTTACCAAACGGGGCGGGATGCGGGTAGCGCGGGGCCATGCCCCGCGAGCGCGCAGCGCAGCGCCAGTGGCGTTGCGCAGGGCGAGCGCGGCGGGATGCGGGTAGAATCGCCCCCTTTCCCGCCACCCGAATGGATTAAGCGCCATGACCGGGACGCCAGACGTCTTTCCGCCCGCCGCCCAGGGCGGCACCCCGCTCGTTGCCCTGCCCTCTGGTCCGCGCAAGCCCGACCAGGTGAAGGGCAAGCTGTACATCAAGACCCACGGTTGCCAGATGAACGAGTACGACTCGGCCAAGATGGCCGACGTGCTCGCCGCCAGCGATGGCCTGGAACTGACCGATCGCCCGGAGGACGCCGACGTCATCCTGGTCAACACCTGCTCGATCCGCGAAAAGGCGCAGGAGAAGGTGTTCAGCCAGCTGGGCATCTGGAAGAGCCTGAAGAACCAGGGCCGCGAGGTCATCATCGGCGTGGGCGGTTGCGTGGCGTCACAGGAAGGCGAGGCGATCATCAAGCGTGCGCCGTTCGTCGACCTGGTGTTCGGCCCGCAGACGCTGCATCGCCTGCCAGAGCTGATCCGCGCCCGGCGCGAACAGCAGCGCCCGCAGGTGGACATCAGCTTCCCGGAGATCGAGAAATTCGATCGCATGCCCGAGCCGCGTGCCGATGGCGCGTCCGCGTTCGTGTCGATCATGGAAGGCTGTTCCAAGTACTGCTCGTTCTGCGTGGTGCCCTACACCCGCGGCACCGAAGTCAGCCGCCCGTTCGAGGACGTGGTGGTGGAAGTGGCGCAGCTCGCGACGCAAGGCGTGCGCGAAATCAACCTGCTCGGCCAGAACGTCAACGCCTACCGCGGCCCCTATGGCGATGGCGAATTCGCCGATCTCGGCCTGCTGATCCGCACCATCGCAGAGATCGATGGTGTTGGCCGCATCCGCTTCACCACCTCGCACCCGCTGGAGTTCAGCGATTCGTTGATCGATGCGTTCCGCGACGTGCCGCAGCTGGCCAACTTCCTGCACCTGCCGGTGCAGGCGGGCAGCGACCGCGTGCTGTCGGCGATGAAGCGCGGCTACACCGCACTGGAATTCAAGTCGAAGATCCGCAAGCTGCGCGCGGTGCGCCCGGACATCTCGATCAGCTCCGACTTCATCGTCGGTTTCCCCGGCGAGACCGATGCGGATTTCGAGAAGACCATGAAGCTGATCGAGGACATTGGCTTCGACCACAGCTTCTCCTTCATCTATTCGCGTCGACCGGGCACCCCGGCGGCGGACCTGGAAGACACGATCAGCGATGCGGAAAAACATGCACGCCTGTCGCGCCTGCAGGAACGCATCAACGCACATGCCGCAAGCATCTCCGAGAAGATGGTCGGCAGCGTGCAGACCGTGCTGGTGGAAGGCCCCTCACGCAAGAACCCGAACGAACTGACCGGCAAGACCGAGAACATGCGTTCGGTGAACTTCCCGGCGCATCCGCGCCTGATCGGCCAGTTCGTGGACGTGGTGATCACTGAGGCACTGACCAATTCGCTGCGCGGCCGCGTGGTAGCGGAGTAAGGTGTGCCGACCAACGGTCGGCACCCACCGCAATTGATGCCGGGCAGCGGCCGGCACCTACCGTGTGGATGCCGACCGTTGGTCGGCATTCCTCAATCCAGGCGTTTGCGGAAACGCAGGATCGCCAGGGTCATCATCGCCACGATGAATACCAGCAGTGCCAGTGCGTCCGGCCACAGCTCCCACAGCGACGCACCACGCAGCATGATGCCGCGCACCAGGCGCAGGAAATGAGTCAGCGGCAGTACTTCTGCCAGCCACTGCACCGGCCTGGGCATGCCGGCGAACGGGAACATGAAGCCCGACAGCAGGATCGAAGGCAGGAACAGGAACAGGGTCATCTGCATGGCCTGGAACTGCGAACGCGCACGCGTCGAAATCAACAGGCCCAGCGCCAGGTTGGCCAGTACCAGCAACACGGCCGCCAGATACACATCGACCAGGCTGCCGCGGATCGGCACTTCGAACAACCAGGTTCCCAGCAGCAGTACCAGGGTGGTCTGCAGCAGACCGATCGCCGCGTAGGGCAGCACCTTGCCGACCATCAGTTCGCTGCGTGATACCGGCGTGGCGATCAACAGCTCCATGTTGCCGCGTTCGCGTTCGCGCACCACTGCCACGGCAGTGAACATCACCAGGGTCATGGTCAGGATCACCCCGATCAGGCCGGGTACGATGTTCACCGCTGAGCGCCGCTGGGGGTTGTAGAAGCTGATGACACTCACCGGCCCGCTGGCGATGCTGCCTTCGCGCAACGGCCGCGTGTTGCTGGTCGGGCCCGTGTCCAGCGGCACCTGCGCCAGCTGGATCGCCGCGCTCTGCACCACCGTGTCGCTGCCGTCGACCAGCACCTGCACGGCTTCGCGGCCTTCGTAGCGGCGTCGTTCGAAGTCGGCGGGAATCACGATGCCCACGCTGACCCTGCCCCGTCGCAGCGCCTCCATCAGTTGATCGGGCGTATAGGCCTGCGCGCGCGGCGTGATCACGCCGGTGGCGACCATGTCCTGCACCAGCGCGCGCGACGCCGCACTGCTGGCCTGATCGGCGATACCGGCATCCAGATGCCGGAGGTTGAGGTTGATCGCATAGCCGAACAACAGCAACTGCATCACCGGAATGCCGACGATCATCGCCAGGGTGATGCGGTCACGGCGTAGTTGCCGCAACTCTTTGAGCATGATCGCCCACAGCCGTCGCACGCTCATGCGGCCGGCTCCCGACCACGGCCACGGGTGGCGGCAACGAACACGTCTTCCAGGTTGGGCGCCACCGGTTCGATCCTCGCCTGCGGATCGGCAGCGGCGAGTGTTTGGGCCAGCACGCTGGCATCGGCTGCGCCCTCGCTGCACAGCACGCGCAGCTCGGTGCCGATCTGGGCCACGCTGAGCACGCCCGGCAACGCCGCCAGCGCGCGGCTGGCCTGCCGGGGCTGCGTGGCGGTGACCTTCAGGGTGCGGCCCTGCAGCTGCGCGCACAGCTCAGCCGGGGTGCCATCGGCCACCAGGGCACCGCGATCAAGGATCGCCAGCCGGTGGCAACGTTCGGCCTCGTCCATGTAGTGGGTGGACACCAGCACCGTGGTGCCGGCATCGGCGAGTTCGAACAGCGCCTCCCAGAAATCGCGACGCGACTCAGGATCGACCGCACTGGTCGGCTCATCCAGGAACAGCAGTTCCGGCGCATGGATCACCGCACCAGCCAGTGCCAGCCGCTGCTTCTGCCCGCCACTGAGGGTGCCGGCCAACTGCACCTGGCGGTCCTGCAGACGGTACTGCTGCAGCAGCGCATCGACCCGTTGCCGCGCCTGCACGCTCGGTAGATCCTGGATGGCGGCCAGGAATTCCAGGTTCTCCCGCACCGACAGGTCTTCGTACAACGAAAAGCGCTGGGTCATGTAGCCGATGCGACGGCGCAGCGCTTCGGCCTGCGCCGGAATCGCCAGGCCCAGCACGTCGATCTCGCCTGCGCTCGGCTCCAGCAGCCCGCACAGCATGCGGATGGTGGTTGACTTGCCCGAGCCGTTCGGGCCGAGGAAGCCATACACCTGCCCACGCGGCACCTGCAGATCGACGTTGTCCACTGCCAGCAGATCGCCGAAGCGGCGGCTCAGGCCCTGCGCGCGCACGGCGATGTCATCGACGGGATTCAGAAGCGCACCTGCACCGGCAGCCCGGCGGGCAGTGCCTGCATGTCGGCACTGTCATCGATCTCGATCTCGGCCAGATAGCTCAGCCGCGAGACGTCATCACCGGTCAATGCGTAGTACGGCGTAAAGGAAGGCTCGCTGCGGATCGACCGCACGTGCCCCTTCAACACAGTGCCTGCACCGTCCAGCTGCACCTGCGCTCCCTGTCCCACCTTCACCTGCAGGCGCAAGGGCTGCGGCAGATACACGCGCGCATACGGCCGTTGGCCCACCAGCATCACCACCAACGGCGCACCGATCGGTGCCTGGTCGCCCTGCCGGTAGGGCAACGCATCGACCACGCCGTCGCGCGGCGCGCGAAGTTGCAGCTTCTGCAGGTTGACGGCCTGCACCACCTCCTGTGCCTGCGTCGCCCGGGAGGCGGCCTCGCCTTGAGCAATGTCCTCACGACGGTTGCCGCGCTGCAGCTCCAGCCACGCCTGTTCGGCAGCGCGCACGCTGGCCACCGCGTTGTCGGCGGCCGCGCGGGCCCGGTCCAGGTCGGCGGCAGCCACCAGCCGCTCACGGGCCAGTGGTTGCACCCGGCGGTAGTACGCGGTGGCTTCCGCCGCCTGCGCGCGCAGCGCCGTGAGCTGTGCCTGCGCCTGGGCGATCTGCTCCGCACGCGGGCCTACCTGCAGCTCCTCGAGTTGTGCCTGCGCGCGGGCCGTTTCGGCCTGGGCGGCATCGAGCTGGGCTTCGCCGCGAACGGGGTCCAGGCGCATCAGCAGCGCGCCCGCCTTGACGGCCTGCCCCTCACCCACCTCAACGGCATTGATCACTTCGGCTGCCGGTGCGGGCACGCTGATCCGGTCCCACTCAAGCGTACCCAGTGCCGTCGGCGGCGCTTCGCCGCAGCCCACCAGCAGGCAGCTGCCCACCAGCCCCATCCTGCGCATCCACGTGCCGACGGTCATGCGCCACCTCCTCCGATGGCGCCACCGTGCCACGCCCCCTGTGTACCCGCAATGATCCAGATCAGGACTGATCAATAATTGACCATCCGCTGGCAACGCCACTGCCGCAAGGCTCGCTGCCACCTATCCACAGGTTGGCGGCAACACCGTCCACACGGCATGTGGAGAACCCTGCAGGCACTGGCACAATTTTCACCACGACATCATCTTCCTTGTGGCACAAGCGCTGCGAAGGACTATCCACAGCTTTCTTCGGCGCCGGTCCACACCCGGTGTGGAGAACTGTCGCCCCGCCGTCTTGCGCGCTACCCTTGTGTTCCCTGACGCCATCGCGGTGGACGGCGACCCCGCCCCACCCCAAGCAATGAAAAGCATCGAGCATCGAGACTTCACCCTGTCGCCGGAAGACAATGCGCAGCTGGCCAACCTGTGCGGCCCGTTCGACGGACACCTTCGCCAGATCGAACTGAAGCTTGGCGTGGAAATCGCCAACCGCGGCTTCGTGTTCCGCATCAGCGGGCCAGCCGAGGCCAGCGCCGAGGCGCAGAAGCTGATCGAGGCGCTGTATGAGGAAGCCGCCGAGACCACCTTCGACAACCACGCCATCCACCTGCGCCTGAACGCGGCGAACATCGAGCAGATCGCCGATCGTTCCTACGAAGCGCAGGACGTGGCGATCAAGGTCAAGCGCGGAACCGTGCGCGGGCGAGGTTCCAACCAGGGCCGCTACCTGCACCAGATCGTCAGCCACGACATCAACTTCGGCATCGGCCCGGCCGGTACCGGCAAGACGTTCCTGGCCGTGGCCAGCGCGGTGGAAGCACTGAATGAATCGCGGGTGCAGCGCCTGATCCTGGTCCGTCCGGCGGTCGAGGCCGGCGAGAAGCTGGGCTTCCTGCCCGGCGACCTGAGCCAGAAGGTCGACCCGTACCTGCGACCGCTGTACGACGCCCTGTATGAAATGCTGGGCGTGGAAAAAGTGCTCAAGCTGCTTGAAAAGAACGTCATCGAGATCGCGCCGCTGGCCTACATGCGAGGCCGCACGCTCAACGATGCGTTCGTGATCCTCGACGAAGCGCAGAACACCACCATCGAACAGATGAAGATGTTCCTGACCCGCCTGGGCTTCGGCTCCACCGCCGTGGTCACTGGCGATCTGACCCAGACCGATCTGCCCAAGCACGTGAAGTCCGGCCTGCGAGATGCGATCGACGTACTGCGCGATGTAGAGGGCGTCAGCTTCACCTTCTTCGAGGCCCGCGACGTGGTCCGTCATCCGTTGGTGGCACGTATCGTCAGCGCCTACGACCGCCGCGACCTGCACCAGATCCAACCCGGAGCGGAATGACACTACACTCCGGACTCCTGTGCACATAAGGACGTGTCATGGTTCGCCCGGGTCTGTTGCTGTCGTTGTGCCTGCTGGCCTTCGGGCCGGCCCCTGCACTCGCCTCTCCGCCGCCGGCCGCCGAAGCGCGGGCGTACGTTGAATCCAGTTATGTGAGTGCTCCGTACCAGGTGGAGGATTTCACGCTGGTGCGCAGCAGCTACAACCCGGACGACCGGTTGGCGGGGGCCGGATTCAGTTACCGCAGTCGCCTGCACCCAGAGGTGACGATCAGCGTTTTCGTGTATCCGGCGGGCCGGTTGGAACCGCAGGTTGCCGTGGACGGCGGCATGCAGGCCCTGCAGGCGGACCTCAGGCAAGCGGTTGCGTCCGGCATCTATGCGCAGCTGCAGGAGCTGGGACGGGAGCCCTTCCCGCTGTCGCCCGAAGCAGTGCCAGCGAAGGGTGCCAACGACATCGACTCGGCGGTGGTGCTGGCCAATGCCAAGGCCGAACAGGTCCGCGGCGAGAAACTGCGGCTGAGCCTGCTGCAGGTGTCCCGCAACCAGCCGCTGCATTCCAATGGCTATCTGTTCTACAAGCAGCTGCATTTCTTCAAGCTTCGCATCTCGGCCAACCAGTCCGACCTTCCGCGCGAAGCGTTCGACGTCCTCGCTGACCGCGCCACGCGCAGCCTGATCCCGGCGCTGGAAGTAGCCAACGTTGGCAGCTGCGCAAGCACCACCCTGTATGTGGACCCCGACGCGGCGCCGGAGCAGGGTGCCATCCAGTTGGCCAGGCAGTTGACCCTGCACAACGGCTACAACTGCCACGCATCGGCCGGGAAGGCCGATATCCAGGCACGTGCGGCCAAGGCCTCGGTGATCGAAATTGCCTACGAAGCCGACGACTGGAAGTCGCAGTGAACGGCGACACGCGCGATACTGTGACTTCCTGTTCGATCTGAAATGCCGGTATTGCCATGACCAAGGGTCCCGTCCGCCTCGATGTAGCCGTCAGCTACGCCCTGCCCCGTGCCGGGCTGCCCTCGGCCGTGAGTTTCCGCAAGTGGGTCGCCGCCGCACTGAAGGGCCGCATCCGCGAAGCCGACCTGGCCATCCGCGTAGTCGATGCCAAGGAAGGCCAATCCCTGAACCGCCATTACCGCGGCAAGGACTACGCCACCAACGTCCTCAGCTTCCCGGCGGACGTGCCGGAAGGCCTGCCCAAGGGCGTGAAGTTCCCGCTGCTGGGTGACCTGGTGATCTGCGCACCGGTGGTGGCGCGTGAAGCCGACGAGCAGAGCAAGGTGCTCAATGCCCACTACGCGCATCTGACCGTACACGGCGTGCTGCACCTTCTCGGCTGGGACCACGAGGACGACAAGGAAGCCGAGGCGATGGAACAGCTGGAACGCGAGATCCTGGCCGAGCTCGGCATCGACGACCCGTACGCGGGCGAGCGCTGACACCGGCCCCGACCCATGCACTCACGGAAGAGGGGCGCAGCATGACCCTGCCCGCACTTCTGCTTGCAGCACTACTGCAGTCCGGGGCGGGCCTGATGTCCGATCCTGGTCAACCTTCTCCGTTTCCCGCCAGCGACAGTGAGGCCGACATCGCCGCAAAGGTCGCCGAACTACAAGCGTTCTTCGGCAGCAGCGAGCAGGACACCCGCCACACCGTCGCCACCGCCCAGCAACGGGCGCTGATCGAGCGCCTGGAATCCCGGTACGCGGCGCGGCTGGCGGGCATCTGGGTGAACAACGATCCGGGCTGGCACATCGTGGTGCGACTGACCGGTGATGCACCGGTGGCAGATGAAGTACATGGCGGCGCAGACGGCCCGCAGCACGTGCACTTCCGTACCGGCGCTGCCCTGACCGAGGCGGAGATGCTGCATCGCATGCAGGCGCAACGCGCCTGGATCCACAGTCAGATCCCTCAGGTTGAGGGCCTGGGGCTGGACGTCAGAACCGGCGAACTGGTGTTGGACGTCAAAGAGGAAAAACCGGCACGGGCAGCGGTGAGCAATGCACGCGATCACCTGGAAGTGCAACTGGGCTACCCGGTCCGGATCAACTGGGTGCCGGCCTCCAGCCAGCGATTCCCCCCCTGACCCGCCAGGTCTGCTCGCTGCCCGTGTGCATCGTCGTTACCATGCACGGCTTCCCTCCTGCCGACGGGGTGCTCCCGCCATGTCACCGCTGCGTCTCCTGCCCATGCTCCTGGTCGTCGCCCCAGCCGCTTCCGCTGCGCCGCTGGACCTGCCTGCACTGATCGAGTGCCGCCAGGGCGTGACTGAACACGCCGCACTGGCCCCCCTGCTGGCCGACCCGCTGAAAGCCGTGGCCCACGGACTGCAGCCGCTGCCGCAGGGCAACCAGTTCATGAGCGAGTACCGCCTGGCCAGCCCGATCACCGTGTTCGGCCAGCAGACCGAGCGCGTGGCCGTGGCCGGCGCCAGCATCATGGCCGTGCTCGACCAGGCCGACCCGAGGCCGCTGGCCAGGCAGCTGGCCCTGGAGACCGGCTACGACCAGGACGGAAAGTTCATGGCCGGGCGCGAGCTGGTCAGCCGCGATGTGACCGACCCGAAGACCGGGGAGGCACAGATCGAATCGATCATCCTCAGCGTATCCACCGTCGCCACCCACCCGGGCAAGACCCTGGCCGGCTGCACCTACAGCCTGGACCTGCCGGCCGAGGACGAAGGCCCGGCCGCCGCCGCCCCGGCTGGCGAGGGTCACTGACAGGCCCCCACATCCTGCTAGACTGGAGCCATCGCCCGGCCTGCCGGGTGCCTTTTTTCCAGAGATGTCAGAAGACGACAGTAGTAGCTCCTTCGTGGAGCACAGTGAAAAGAAGCGCGGCTGGCTTGAACGCCTGACGTCCGCTTTTTCCGGCGAACCCCACACCCGCGACGAGCTGGTCGCTGTCCTGCACACCGCGCAGGAAGAGGGTCTGATCGCCGCCGATACCCTGAAGATGATGGAAGGCGCCATTTCGGTAGCCGAGCTGACCGTGGGCGACGTGATGATCTCGCGTTCGCAGATGGTCTCGCTGCCGGTCGAAGCGCCCTTCCTGGACCTGATGAAGCAGGTGGTCGAATCCGGCCATTCGCGCTTCCCGGTGCATGGCGAGAACAAGGACGACATCCTCGGCGTGTTGCTGGCCAAGGACCTGCTGCGCGGCGTGGTGGCCGACAACGGTCCAGGCAACGTGCGTGAACTGCTGCGCCCGGCGGTGCTGATTCCGGAGGCGAAGAAGCTCAACGTGCTGCTGAAGGAATTCCGCCTGTCGCGCAACCACATGGCGATCGTGGTGGACGAGTACGGTGGTGTCGCCGGCCTGGTCACCATCGAAGACGTCCTGGAGCAGATCGTCGGCGACATCGACGACGAGCACGATGAAGCTGAAGACCCTTCCGCACAGATCGCCATACAGGCAGACGGCCAGTACGTGGTCGATGCGCTGACGCCGATCGGCGACTTCAACGAGCGCTTCGGTGCCAGCTTCTCCGACGAGGATTACGACACCATCGGCGGCCTGGTGACCGAAGCCGTCGGCCATCTGCCGGAAGTCGGCGATGAACTGGCACTGGACCGCTTCACCTTCCGCGTGGCCCGCGCCGATGCGCGCCGGGTCCAGGCCTTCCATGTGACGGTGCTGGCACCGGACGCGCAGGACGACGCTTGAAGCACCGTGGCCTGATCCTGATCCTGTGGCTGGCGGTATGCCTGCTGGCCACGGCCCTGCCACTGGCTGCGTTCGCGCAGGCGCCGCCGCCGGCCGCTTCGACGGCCAGCGATGCCCCAGCCCCGCGTGTCGGCGTGGTCACCATGCAGCCGGGCACCGTGTTCTTCGAGCGCTTCGGCCACGATGCCATCGTCGTGCTGGACCCGTTGAGCGGCGAGGCGATCTCGTACAACTTCGGCTACTTCGATCCGTCCGAACAGGATTTCATCGGCCGCTTCGTGCGTGGCGACATGATGTATTACCTGGTGGCCCTGCCGCTGCAGCAGGACCTGTCGTACTACGATGAGACCGGCCGCGGCGCCAGCGTACAGTGGCTGGATATCACCCCTGACCAGGCGCGCTCGCTGGCCGCCGACCTGGCCGAGCGGGCCAAGCCGGAAAACGCGCGCTACCACTACGATTACTACACCGCCAACTGCGCGACGATGGTGCGCGACACGCTGGACAAGGCACTGGGCGGCGGCCTGCATTCACAGCTGTCGGGCCGTTCGCGCGGCAACACCTATCGCAGCGAGTCGGTACGGCTGGCGTCTCCGGCCCCGTGGATGTGGCTGGGCTTCGATATCGGCCTGGGTCCGTTTGCCGACCAGCCGCTGTCGCGCTGGCAGGAAGCCTTCGTGCCGATGCGCCTGGCCGATGCCCTGCGGCAAGCCCGCAACAGTGATGGTCGTCCGCTGGTGCAGTCCGAGCAGGAACTGCTGCCGCACCGCATCGACCCCGAGCCGAAGGAATTCGCGCGCCGCTGGTGGCCGTGGCTGCTGTGTGGCCTGGTGATTGCGGCGGGCGTGCTGGCACTGCGCAACCGTCCGCGCCTGCTGGCCGGCCTGGCCTTGCCGCTGTGGCTGCTGTGCACGATCGCCGGCGGCCTGCTGGTGTTCCTGTGGGGCTTCAGCACGCACTATGCCGCCTGGGCCAACCGCAACCTGCTGCTGCTCTCGCCGCTGTGCCTGCTGCTGGTGCCGGGGGCGATCAGCCTGTTGCGGCGGCGCGTGCCCGGCCGCATGTTCAGGATCGTGCTGTGGCTGGTGGCGGTACAGGCCGTGGCCGCGCTGGTGCTGCACTGGCTGAGCCTGCAGGCGCAGTACAACGTGCAGTGGATCGTGCTGCTGCTGCCGGTCCACGCTGCGCTGGCGTGGGTGCTGGGGCGCCGTCCTCACTTGTCGGAAACGCAGCACTGACGCACGATGGCGGGCATGTCATTGCCCGCCCCACTGCCCGCCCCTGCTGCCGCATCCGCCGCAGCCAATCCCACCTGCGTCATCAACTGCGTCCACTACGATGACGACGGCAAACGCCACGACATCAGCCTGGATGCCATCAGTGATGTCATTGCCAGCAACAACGGCTTCGTCTGGGTCGGCCTGTACGACCCGAATGAAGATGTCCTGCTGAAGCTGCAGGAAGAGTTCTGCCTGCACGACCTGGCGGTCGAGGATGCGCGCAACGCGCACCAGCGCCCCAAGGTGGAGGCCTACGGCAACTCGTTGTTCGTGGTGGTGACCACCGCACAGATGGTCGACGAGCGCATCCAGTACGGCGAAACCCATGCCTTCCTCGGCCCGCGGTTCCTGGTGACCGTGCGCCATGGCGCCTCGCTGTCGTACGCGCCGGTGCGCGCACGCGTGGAGCGCGAACCGCAACTGCTGAAGATGGGACCGTCGTACTGCCTGTACGCCGTGGCCGATTTCGTGGTGGACAATTACCTGCCCATCACCAACCGCTTCCGCGACACCCTGGAACTGCTGGAGAAGGACATCTTCGCCGACAGCTACAAGCGCAGTACCGTGGTGCGCCTGTATGAGCTCAAGCGCGAGTTGAACAAGATGCGGATGGCGGTGGCGCCACTGCAGGATGTGCTGGCGCAGCTGCGCCGCTACCAAGGCGAACTGTTCCCGGATGAAGTGAAGCTGTACATCCGCGATGTACACGACCATGCGGTACGCATCAGCGATGTGATCGACACCCTGCGCGAGATGCTGGGCACGGCCCTGAGCGTGAACCTGTCACTGGTGACCCTGGCCCAGGGTGAGACGGTGAAGCGGCTGGGTGCATGGGCTGCGCTGCTGGCCGCGCCGACCTTGATCACCAGCTGGTATGGCATGAATTTCAGCCACATGCCGGAATTGAACCAGCCGTGGGCCTACCCGCTGATGATCGTCGGCGTCGGCGGCATCTGCGTGGGACTGTACCGGCTGTTCAAGCGGGTGAAGTGGTTGTAATAAAGGCGTATCGACCAACGGTCGATACCCACCAGACCGGTAGGCCACGACCGTTGGTCGTGGCGCATTGGGTCGATACCCACCAGACCGGTAGGCCACGACGGTCGACCCCTAGCGTACCTGTCGTGGCGCATTGGACGATCCATCAAGCCACGTAGATGGTCTTGATGTTCATGAACTCATGGATGCCGTGGTCGGCCAGTTCACGGCCAAAGCCTGATTCCTTGCTGCCACCGAACGGCAACCGCGCATCGCTCTTGACGATGGCGTTGACGAAGGCCGCGCCGCATTCCATGCGCTGGGCGAAGGACTCACCGCGCACCGGGTCACGCGTCCACACGCTGCCGCCCAGGCCGAAGCGGGTATCGTTGGCCACGCGCAGCGCCTCCGCTTCATCCTTGACCCGGATGACGGCGGCTACCGGCCCGAACAGTTCTTCGTCATAGGCCGGCATGCCCGGCCCCACCTTGTCGAGCACGCTGGCCGGATAGCCGGCGTGGCTGCCAGCAACCGGTTCACCGCCGATCAGCACGCGTGCGCCTTTGGCGACGCTGGCCTGCACCTGTTTGTGCAGTTCGTCGCGCAGGTCGGCACGGGCCATCGGCGCCAGCGTGGTGTCGCGCTCGTTCGGGTCGCCGTACTGGCGCTCGGCTGCGGCCTCGACAAAACGCCGGGTGAACTCATCGGCCACTGCATCCACCACGATGAACCGCTTGGCGGCGATGCAGGTCTGGCCACTGTTGTCGAAGCGCGACTTCACTGCAGCGGCCACCGCCTTGTCCAGGTCGGCATCATCGAGCACCACGAAGGCGTCGCTGCCGCCCAGCTCCATCACCGACTTCTTCAACTGGCTGCCGGCGTTGGACGCGATCGAGCGCCCTGCCCGCTCGCTGCCGGTCAGGGTCACGGCTTTCACCCGTGCATCGCGCAGCACATCGGCGGCCTGGTCGTTGTCGATGTGCAGCACATCGAAAACACCCTCGGGCAGGCCACCGTCACCGCACACGGCGAGGATCAGGTCGGCGCACTGCGGCACGTTGCTGGCGTGCTTGAGCAGCGCCACGTTGCCGGCCATGAACGCAGGGGCGAGGAAGCGGAACACCTGCCAGATCGGGAAGTTCCATGGCATCACCGCGAACACGCAGCCGATCGGCTCATAGCGCACGTAGCTGCGCTGCGCCTCGGTATCGATCAGTTGCGGCTTCAGGTAGTCGGCGGCGTGATCGGCATAGAACTCGCAGGTGCCCGCGCATTTCTCGACTTCAGCCAACGCCTCGACCTTCAGCTTGCCCATTTCGCTGGTCATGGCCTGCTGCAGGTCGTCGCGGCGCGCACGCAGCTGGCCAGCGATCTGCTTGAGGATCGCCCCACGTTCCTGCAACGAGCGCTCGGCCCAGCGCGGGAAGGCTTCGGCTGCCGCCTGCAGGCGCTGCTCGATGGCAGCGGCGTCCATCAGTTCATGGCGGTAGGTCACCTGGCCGGTGGCCGGGTTGATGATCTCGACGGTCATCGGGGGGTCTCCATCAGGGTGACCCCCATTGTGCGCCGGCCGCCGTGAGCCGGATGTTGCCGGCTCAGCCGTTGTCCTGGCGTGCCAGCTGCAGGTCGCGCTGGCGTCGTTTCTCGGCGCGCGCATTGATGTACCAGCCAATCACCGCGGCGATCGACACGGCCGACACCAGCAGCGTGGCCAGCGCATTGATCTTCGGGCTGATACCCATGCGCACCGACGCGAACACCTTCATCGGCAGCGTGGTCGAGCCAGGCGTGGCGACGAAGCTGGCCACCACCACGTCGTCCAGCGACAGGGTGAACGCCAGCAGCCAACCGGCCACCAGTGCCGGCGCGATGATCGGCAGGGTGATGCGGCCAAACACGGTCAACCGGCTCGCGCCGAGATCCATCGCGGCTTCTTCCAGCGACAGGTCCATCTCCTGCAGGCGCGATGACACCACCACGGTGACGAAGCACAGGGTGAAGGTGACGTGGGCGATCCAGATGGTGGCCAGGCCACGCGCCGGGAAGCCGGGAATCGCGCCCATCGAGGCCAGCAGTGCCATCAACGAGAAGCCGAGGATCACGTCCGGCATCACCAGCGGCGCGGTCACCAGCGCACCGAAGAACGGCTTGCCGCGGAAGCGCTTGAAGCGGGTCATCACCATCGCCGCCAGGGTGCCGAGCACGGTGGCGGTACAGGCGGTCCAGAACGCGACCACCAGGCTGGTCCACATCGCATCCATCAGTGCGCGGTCGGCAAACAGGTCGCTGTAGGCGCGGGTGGAGAAGCCGGCCCAGACCATGGCCAACCGCGAGCTGTTGAACGAATAGAACATCAACAGCAGGATCGGCAGGTACAGGAAGGCGAAGCCGAGCAGCAGCACGCCCAGCCCCAGGCCCTTGGCAGCACGCGGGCTCATGCCTGCTTCCCTTCCAGCAGACGCTGCTGGGATCGGTTGAACAGCAGGATCGGCACCAGCAGCAGCAGGATCATCGCCACTGCCATCGCCGAGGCCCCCGGCCAGTTGCGGTTGTTGAAGAACTCGTTCCACAACTGGCGGCCAACCATCAGCGTTTCCGAGCCACCGAGCATTTCCGGGATCACGAATTCGCCGATCGCCGGAATCATCACCAACATGCAGCCGGCGATGATGCCCGCCTTCGACAGCGGCAGGGTGATGCGCAGGAACGCCTGCCACGGCCTGGCGCCAAGATCGTAGGCCGCTTCCAGCAGGCGGTGGTCATGCTTGACCAGGTTGGCGTACAGCGGCAGCACCATGAACGGCAGATAGCAGTACACAATGCCGATGTAGGCCGCAGTCGGGGTGTCGATCAGCTGCAGTTTCGGCAGGCCCATCGACGTCATCAGCGATTGCAGGCCGGTGAACTGCAGGAACTGGTCGAGCAGGCCGTTGCGGTCCAGGATGGCCTTCCAGGCATAGACGCGGATCAGGAACGAGGTCCACGACGGCAGCACCACCAGCATCATCGCCACATTGCGCGCGGCCGGCGACAGGCGGGCGATGGCATAGGCCATCGGGTAGCCGATCAGCAGGGTGAGGAAGGTGGAAATGGCCGCGATCTTGATCGAACTCAGGAACGCCTGGGCATAGATCGAATCACGGAACAGTGCCAGGTAGTTCTCCAGGTTCAACTTCAGCGAGAACGCGCCATCGACGTACTGCAGCAGCCAGGTGTACGGCGGCGAGCCGACCCGGCTGTGCGAGAAGCTGATCATCAGCACGATCAGGAACGGCACAGCAAAGAACAGCAGCAGCCACAGGTACGGAATGCCGATGACCGTGGCACGCGTGCCCGGCAACCAGCGCTTCAGGCCAGCCGTGCTCATGAGGTCAGCACCACGCCGTCGTTGTCGCGCCAGTGCACCCACACCTCGTCACCCCAGGTCAGGCCGTCGCTGGCCCAGCGCTGCGAGTTGGCGAAGTTGGCCAGCACCTTGGCACCGCTGGGCAGGCGCACGTGGTAGACCGAATGGCTGCCGAAGTAGGCGATGTCCTCGATCACGCCCTGCGCCTTGTTGGTGTGCCCTTCCGGCTCGTCCTTGCCGATCATCACCTTCTCCGGGCGCAGCGCGAACGCGACCGGCTGCCCTTCATAGCAGGTGATGCCGTGGGCGATGTAGACCGGCGCCGGGAACAACGGCGAGCGCACGGTCACGTATTCGGGCAGGTCCTCGTCGATCACCCCGTCGAACAGGTTGACCGAACCGATGAACTCGGCGACGAAGCGGTTTGCCGGCTGCTCGTAGACCTCGTCGGGCTTGCCGACCTGCTGGATCCAGCCAGCGTCCATCACCGCGATGCGCGTGGCCATGGTCATCGCTTCTTCCTGGTCGTGGGTGACCATCACGCAGGTCACGCCCGAGGATTCGATGATGCTGACCAGTTCCAGCTGCATCTGCGAGCGCAGCTTCTTGTCCAGCGCGCCCATCGGTTCGTCCAGCAGCAACAGCTTGGGCCCCTTGGCCAGGGACCGCGCCAGCGCCACGCGCTGCTGCTGGCCGCCGGACAGCTGGTGCGGCTTGCGCTTGCCCAGGTGGCCCATCTGCACCAGGTCAAGCATCTCGCCGACACGCTTGCCGATGGCCTCGCGGCCGAGCCCGTCCTGCTTCAGGCCGAACGCGATGTTCTGCTCCACGGTCATGTGCGGGAACAGGGCGTAGGACTGGAACATCATGTTGACCGGCCGCTGGTACGGCGGCAGCGCGTCCATCCGCTGGCCATCGACGGTGATGCTGCCCTTGGTGGGCGTCTCGAAGCCACCGAGGCAGCGCAGCAGGGTCGATTTGCCGCTGCCCGAGCCGCCCAGCAGGGCGAATATCTCGCCCTTGCGGACGTCCAGGTTGACGTCGTCGACGGCGACGAAGCCATCGAATTCCTTGCGCAGATCACGAATGGAGAGATAGCCGGGCACACCCGTCGCTTCGACGACGGCGGCTTCCGGCTGGGCTTCAACGGGCATGGGGGCTCCGGGAGCGGGCGGTGGACAGCGGCCGCCATTCTAGCGGCCGGGGGCCGAAGGGGATATGACGGCGACGGGCGGCATTGGCGGCGACCGGCCCCGAGCCCGGATCAGGTGTCGGATTCCGCCCGCAAATGGCGCGCCTGTGCCCACGGCGCGCCTCCCTGCCCCGCCTCTGGCGGCCGTCTCTGCCAAGTGCCACGGTGGCGCCCGCAATCTGCAACATTTTTCAGAACGGGAAGCGTTGATCGCCCACCGTCTCCCCGGCGCAATCTGCTGGACCGAAGCCCGCCATGGACGAACACGCGTGATACCCCCAGCTGACTGCTTCCCTCCCGCTCCTGCCGAACACCTGGGGCCGCCAGCCCATGGGCTGGACCTGGTCATCATCGGCGCCGGCCAGGCAGGGCTTTCACTCAGCGCAGCCCTGCAGGAGGCCAGCGTCGACCATCGCGTGCTGGAAGCCGAAACCGTGGGCGCCAGCTGGCGGCGACGCTGGGATTCCTTCCAGACCAATACCGCCAACGCGACGATGGCCCTGCATGGCTACGCCTATGCCGGCGCTGACCCGGAGGGATTCATGGCCGCACCGGAAGTGATCCGGCGGCTGCGCGACTACGCCGGCGAGCGGTCATTGCCGATCGATGAGGGGTGTGCGGCGCTCAGGGTCACGCGCGAAGCCCGCGGCTACACCATCGAAACCCACCAGGGGGCGATCAACGCACGCGCGGTGGTGGTTGCCACCGGTGAATACCGCCGCCCCCGGATGCCAAGGGTTCCGTTTGCGCCGCGACCGGAGCTGGCGGTGCTGCACTCCGGGAACTACCGCAATGCCCAACAGCTTGTCGACGGCGCGGTGCTGGTCATCGGCGGCGGCCAGTCCGGCGCGCAGATCGCCCAGGACCTGCGCAGCAGCGGGCGCCGCGTGTACTGGTCGTTGGCCGAGCGTCATTCGCATACGCGCCGGCTGCGTGGCAAGGACTCGATGACCTGGTGGGACATGGCCGGGCGTATCCATCAGCACGTGAGTGAATCGGCCGGGGTACTGGCCGGAGAGCCCGATGCGCTGCGCAAGGCCAGGACCGCAGAATTCCCCCTGATTTCCGGCAAGGGCGCCACGGGCAGGGGCAGCTCGATCAGCCTGCTGGCGATGCACCGCGAAGGCATCACCCTGCTGGGCCGGCTGCACAGCGTCGTCGAGGGCCTCGCCCGTTTCGCCGATGTCCGCCCGCAGCTGCGCACCGCGATCGAAGCGACGCGGGCCGAGTACGCCTATCTCGATTCACTGGCCAGCGCTTACTACGCAACCCGGCCAGAACCGCGCACGGACGACGCCCGCTACATTCCCGAGGAGGTGTACCTGCACTGGGAGCCCGCCCCTTCGCCACGCGAACTGGATCTGCAGGCGGCAGGCATCCATTCGGTGGTGCTGGCCACCGGATTCGTCGCCGAATGGCCATGGTTGGATGTGGCCGGCGTGCTCGACGAACACGGCTACCCGCTCGGCGAGTTCGGTGTCTCCCCGCAACCCGGGCTGTTCTTCATCGGCATGCACAACCTGCAGCGGATGAGCTCGTCGTTCCTGTGCAATGGCGGTCGCGATGCGCGCGACCTGTTGCCCGCCATCCTGCATCACCTTGGCCGGAGCGGCAGTACCGGCTCCGACGCAGGGTAAGGCAGCGGCCGGGCATGGCCCGGCGCTACCGGGGCCGCTCAGCGGCCGGTCTTCACCTCGGTCCACAGCCGGGTGTAGAGCTTGTCGGTCTCCGGCGTGTTGATCGAATAGGTGAACATCTTCGCGGCCACGTCGGCTGGCGGGTAGATGGTCGGGTCGGTGCGGATCGCCTCGTCCACCAGCGGGGTGGCGGTCGGTACCGGGTTGCCGTAGTGGATGAAGTTGGTGTTGGCCGCAGCTACCTTCGGTTCCAGCAGGTAGTTGATGAACGCGTAGGCCGCCTCCGGGTGCTTGGCATCCTTCGGGATGGCCAGCATGTCAAACCACTGCGGCGCACCTTCCTTGGGAATCGAGTAGGCCACGTGCACACCATTGCTGGCCTCGGCCGCACGGTCACGGGCCTGGATGATGTCGCCCGACCAGCCCACCACCAGGCAGGTACCGCCGTTGGCCAACGACCCCACGTACTGCGAGGAGTGGAAGTTCTGCACGTACGGGCGGATCGACTTCAGCAGCTCGGCCGCCTTCTGCAGGTCGGCCGGATCGCCGCTGTGCGGGTCCAGGCCGAGGTAGTGCAGCGCGATCGGAATCATGTCCGCCGGCGTGTCCAGGATGGTCACGCCGCAATCCTTCATCTTGCTGATGTTCTCCGGCTTGAACACCAGGTCCCAGCTGTTGGCGATGTCGGCGCTGCCACCGAAACGCTCCTTCAGCATGTCCACGTTGTAGCCGATGCCGGTGGTGCCGATCATGTACGGCACACCGTACTGGTTGCCCGGATCCTGGGTGGCGATGCGCTTCATCACTGCCGGGTCGAGGTTGGCAAGGTTGGGGATCTTCGACTTGTCCAGCGGCAGGAACACACCGGCCTGGATCTGCCGGCCGAAGAAGTTCAGCGTTGGCACCACCACGTCGTAGCCGCTGTTGCCGGCCAGCAGCTTGGTCTCGACCATCTCGTCACTGTCAAACACATCGTAGGTGACCTTGATCCCGCTCTGCTTCTCGAAGTTCGGGATGGTGTCTTCGGCGATGTAGTCGCTGTAGTTGTAGACGTTCAGGACCTGGCTGTCCTGTCCGCCGCCGTTGCCGCCGCTACAGGCGGAAAGCATGGCAGAGGCCAGGCCGAGCGTGAGGATACGCAGCTTCATCGGGTGCTCCAGAATGCGGAAAAATGCGGAAAGGGGGCCGGCCTGGCCGGCGACGGGTGCCAGCCTACCCCCCGGCGACGGATTTTTCTATTCGCGGCCTTCACACGTTCAGCAGCAGGAACTCCCGTTCCCACGAACTGATCACGCGGAAGAAGGTCTCGTATTCCTTGCGCTTGACCGAGGTGTAGGCACGGCAGAAGCGCTCGCCGAGCAGCGCCTGCAGCTCGCTGCACTGCTCCAGCCCGTCCAGCGCCTCACCCAGCGAACGTGGCAGGTCGTAGCCCAGCTCCTTGGCACTGCCGGTCACCGGTGCATCCGGCGCCAGGCGCTCGCGGATGCCGAGCAGGCCACAGGCCAGGGTCGCCGCCATCGCCAGGTACGGGTTGGCATCGGAACCGGCGAAGCGGCTTTCCACCCGCATGTTCTCCGGCGTGTCCAGCGGTACCCGCAGCCCGCAGGTGCGGTTGTCGAAGCCCCAGTGCACGTTGCTCGGCGAGACTTCGCCAAACACCAGGCGCCGGTAGGAATTCACGTTCGGCGCGAAAAAGGCCATGGCCATCGGCACGTACTTCTGCAGGCCGGCCAGATAGTGGGCAAACAACGGGCTGAAATCCTCACCGCCGTGCTCGCCGGTGAACACGTTCTGGCCATCGCTGATGCGCAGCAGGCTCTGGTGGATGTGCATCGCACTGCCCGGCTCGTTCTCCATCGGCTTGGCCAGGAACGTGGCATACACCCCGTGGCGCATCGCCGACTCGCGCATGGTGCGCTTGAACAGGAATACCTGGTCGGCCAGGTCCATCGCATTGGCGTGGGTAAAGTTGACCTCCAGCTGCGCCGCGCCGGATTCATGGATCAGCGTATCCACGTCCAGCTTCATCGCATCGCAGTAGTCGTACATCAGGTCGAGGATCGGGTCGAACTCGTTGACCGCGTCGATCGAGTACGACTGCCGCGCCGTTTCCGGGCGCCCCGAGCGGCCTGCCGGGGGCAGCAGCGGGAAATCCGGATCGGTGTTCTTCTGCACCAGGAAGAACTCCAGCTCGGGCGCAACCACCGGTCGCAGGCCGAGCTCGGTATAGGCATCCAGCACCCGCCGCAGCACGTTGCGCGGCGCCAGTTCGTGCGGCTCGCCGTTCTTGGTGTAGCAGTCGTGGATGACCTGCGCGGTCGGGTCGGTCGCCCACGGCACCATGCGCACGGTGTCCGGGTCGGGGCGCAGGATCATGTCCGAGTCCGACGGTGAGGTCAGGTCGTAGTAGTCGTCCGGGAATTCGCCGGTGACCGTGGTCGCGAAGATGCCCTCCGGCAGGCGCGTGCCGTAATCGTGCGAGAACTTGTCGGCCGGGATGATCTTGCCGCGCGCATTGCCGGTGATGTCCGGAACCAGACATTCGACCTCGGTGATGCGCCGCTCCTTCAGCCAGCGCAGCAGGCTGCTTTCCTGCGGGGGCGGGGGCGTGGCCGTCTTGCGCGGGCGCGTTCGCGAACTCATGGGGATTCCAGTCGATTCTGTTGGTGCTGCCGGCAAGCTTGGCCGAATGCACGGAAAATAGCGTGATAGAACGGCGTCTGCATGACACGCCACTCCGGGTGCCACTGTACGCCGAGCACGAATCGATGGCGCTGGCTGCGTGCTGCCTCAACCAGGCCATCATCGGCCCGGGCCTCGATCTGCAGGCCTTCAGCCAACCGCGCGATGCCCTGCCCGTGTACCGAGTTGACCTGTACCCGAACGTCGGCAGACCACTGTGCCAGCCAACCGCCATCGGCCAGAGTGATCGCATGGGCCGGCCCGTACTGGACCTCCACCGGCGCCTGTGGATCTTCGCGATGGTCGCCCAGGCCAGGCACCGCATGCACCTGCGGATGAAGCGTGCCGCCGAGTGCCACATTCAATTCCTGGAAACCGCGGCAGATCGCCAGCACCGGCAGATCCATCGCCAGCGCGTCGTGCAACAGCGCGAACGCCGTGGCATCGCGGGCCGGGTCGTGCGGGTTGCCCTGCCAGGAACGGCCGCCCTCGTAGTGCTGCGGCTCGATGTTGCTGATCGCCCCCGTGAGCAGCAGGCCATCCAGGCCCTGCAACCAATCCCGTACGGGCAGAGGCGGCTGCAGACTCGGCAGCACCAGCGGCGTTGCCTCGGCAGCGTCAACCAAGGCACGCACATATTTTTCCCCGGCCACCGCGAAACGATGATGGCCGAGCACGGTGCTGTCGGTGGGCAGGCCCACCCAGGGCAGGCGACGCATGGGGAAACTCCTTGGCGTGCAATCACGTTACCCGCCCGGCACCGGCAACAGCAAGCTGCTGCCGTCACACCACAGGCGCTCCGCTTGGGCCAGACTAGCGGTGTGAAGCCCGACCGCCCTGCCCCGCTGCGACGCCCTTTCCTGCATCTGCGAGGCCGCCGGTGAGTGCCGCCTTCCCGCCGAGCTGGTACGCCAGCAGCCTTCCCGAACCGCCCACGTTGCCGCCGCTGCGCGGTGAACTGCATGCCGATGTAGCGGTGCTGGGCGCCGGCTATACCGGCCTCACCGCCGCGCTGGAACTGGCCCTGCGCGGCCAGCGCGTGGTGGTACTGGAAGCGCAGCGGATCGGCTGGGGTGCCTCAGGCCGCAACGGCGGCCAGGCACTGGTCGGCTACGGCTGTGAAGTCGACGAACTGGAACGCCAGCTCGGCCGCGATGACGCACGCCATCTGTTCGACTGGTCGCGCGACGCCGTACAGACCATGCGCGCACGTATCGACCGGCATGGCATTGATTGCCATTGGGTCGAGGGCCATGCCAGCGTTGCCATCCGTGCACGCCACGAGCAGGTGCTGCGCGCCAACTGCGAGCACCTGCAGCAGCACTACGACTACCCGATGCAGTGGTGGCCGCGCGATACCCTGCGTAAGCAGCTGGACAGCCCGCGTTACCGCGCAGCGATGTTCGACCCGCTCAGCGCGCACCTGCATCCGCTGGCCTATGCACGCGGGCTGGCCGATGCCGCACGCGCGGCCGGCGTGGTCATCCACGAAGCATCGCCGGTAACACGCATTCAACGTGGCACACCTGCGGCGCTGCATACCGACCACGGCAGCGTGCGCGCGCCGCAGCTGGTGGTGGCCGGCAACGCCCTGCTGCAGGGACTGGTGCCTGAGCTGGAACGGCGCATCATGCCGGTGGGCACCTATATCGGTGCCAGCGCGCCGTTGGGTGCCGAGCGCGCCCGCGCCCTGATCGGCAACAACATGGCGGTCTCCGACACGGCTTGGGCACTGGACTACTTCCGGCTCAGCCATGACCACCGCCTGTTGTTCGGCGGCCGTGCCAGCTACTCCGCGCTGCCGCCGCCGGGCCTGCACCGGGTGATGCAGCGGCGCATGCACCAGGTGTTCCCGCAGTTGGCCGACATCCCGCTGCAGCAGGTCTGGGGCGGTTATGTGGATATCACCCGCAACCGCGCCCCGCACTGGGGCAGGTTGGATGGAAATCTGTACTTCGCTCAGGGTTTCTCTGGCCATGGCGTTGCGGCAGCTGGTCTGGCCGGTGAGGTCATCGCCGCGGCCATCGCCGGCCAGAGCGAGCGCCTGGAGGTGTTCCAACGCCTGCAGCATGCGCCCTTCCCCGGTGGACGCCTGCTGCGCATGCCACTGCTGGTGGCGGCCATGTCCTGGTACAAGCTGCGCGATGCGCTGTGGTGAAAGCGTGATCTGACACACGGATGTTCCGAAGCGCCGGCGGTTTCTGGCCCTTCTCAATGTGTGAAGATCATTCACGCAGTAGGGCGTGACGGAATTCTCATTTGATCGGCAGATCGCATCGGCAATTGCATTATCCAATTCATGCCGATACCGTCCCTCAGAACCGGGTCCCGCGGCGAATGGATGCTGACAGGGAACGTACTCGAGGGAGAAGTGCGATTGAACTGGTGGAATGAAGGCCTGCAGTTGAAGTTGCGTATCCGCCCGGCAGGGCTGGTCCTTGCACTGCTGTATGCCATTGCATGCTGGGCGTCGCGCCAGTTGTCGCTCGACCAGTTCTATCTGCCCGCCGGCGTCCGCGTCGCTGCAGTGCTGCTGCTCCCCCCCCGGTGGTGGCCGTATCTGCTGTTGGGTGAATACGCCTACTTTGCGCAGATGCGCGTGCCAATGATCGGGAAGTATGGGCTGGCCTGGATCGTGCTCGGTTCGGCACTGCTGATGCCTGCCGTGATGCTGATCGTGCATCTGCACCGGAAGATGATGGCGACCACGAAGAATGCGTGGCTGATTTCAGTCGCGGCGGCTTCGGCGCTGGTGGTCACCGCGCTCAATCTGATGCTGGCTCACCTTCTGTGGCCGACACCACCGGAGATGCCGGTGCTTGCCAGCATCGCACGCCTGGTCGTTGGCGACTTCATCGGCATTCTGACCCTGGCGCCGCTCGCGTTGCTGTGGACACGGCGGACCGGCAACGCCCGGTGGACATCAGGCTTTGCCCCGCCCGCACTCGCTGCCCTTACGGTGATGGCGATGATTGGTCTCTATGCCGCGCAGCTGCCCCTGGATGAAGTCAACGCCAAGACGTCGATGCAGCTGCTGATGGCGCTGCCGGTGGTCGTGCTTACCTGCCTGTACGGCTGGCGGGGTGCGGCGATCGGCGTGCCGTCGCTCAACCTGATCATTGGCCTGACCACACCCAGCCCCTATACGGGTGCGTTCGATCCAGCCGCCTTCGCGACCCAGCAGATCATGGCGGTCACCGGCGCGGCACTGCTGGTGCTTGGGTCGCGCATCACCCACTACTACCATCGCTCGCGTTTGGGAGAAGTGGGTGAAAGAGATGCCCTCAAGCATGCGCGCAATTCACTGGTGGCAAGCGAGCTTGATCTCCGTGAGCGCGCGCGGCACCTGAGGAAGCTGGGGGACGGCATCGATACCTCGCTCAGCGAGGTGGTGAACTGGCTCAATGCACAGGGCCATCCCACGATAGCGAACAGTCTCCTGCACATGGCTTCGGTCCATTCACGACAGTTCCGGGAACAGACCAGCATGGTCTACCCCGCAGCGCTGGAACATCTTGGACTCTACGTCGCCCTGCAGGCCGGGGGCGTACGCGAAACCTGGGAACTGAGCCATCGGGTGATGCGCCCCCGCCTGCTCGGTGATCCCTGCCAGCTCAGTGTCGGCCTGCAGCTGGCCGCCTATCGCGCCCTCACCGATGCCGTTTCACTGTTGCTCAACAGTGAATCAGGCCAGATCCGTATCCGCGTGCGTTGCGGCCAGGCAGGTGGACGCCGCGGCATCCTGATGACCGTCGCGCTGCTGGATTCATACCGCAGCCTGTCGCCGTCCACGGTCACCGCCACGGTCGAGCGCTTGGCTGGCCGGACGATTGCCTACGGCGGGACAGTGCAGTGCCGTCGGAACCGGATACGGATGGCGATGGTGGAAACAGGTGATTCCGCTGCCCTCGGCATGGCATCGTTCAACGCCATGGATCACGTGGCGGCCTTCGGGCAGGGAAGCTCGCAGACCCAGGCCTGACGGCCTGGTATCCGCCAAAAGGCCTGCCCTGCCGTACACCGTGCTTCGGCCACGCCCATCGCGGCAAACGCAGCGGCGCGGGAGATCCCGACGCCGCCGCGCACTTCACCCTCTTTACGGCGTTTCAACTGCCCAGATGACGTCGCCGCCACTGCGATAACGCACCAGCGAGAAATCACCGCCGCTGTAGATCTGCGAACGGCTGGCCCCTGCCGGTATCTGGATCTGCTGCTGGGGCAGCGAAACCCGGGCCGCATTGTTGCCTGCCGGCAACACCCAATAGGTACCGCCGGCATTGCCGATGATCAGCTGCACGTTTCCGAGCAGATCATTCACCTGCAGATAGGTGATGCCGTCACGCTGGAATCCATACAGCTGCCAGCTGGGGTCCTGGCTGAGATTGATCGCGGCGGGGCTTGCCTGCCCCAATCCAGCCGTAGCCAACGGCTTTCCATGAAAATCCGACGGACCGCCCGCGATTGCCGGGGCAGCGGCAAGCATCAGGAATCCAGTAGCCGCACCAATACATGAAAATCGCACATTGACCTCCTGGTCGAAGTTAACGTCGGGAACCTCCAGCAGATACTAACCGCTTCCCATCCAATCAATGGGCCAGGCAACGGGAATGGACGTTTTCGTCCTAAAGTTACGCCCGAAACCGCCGCTATCCGTGCCAAGACTTTCCCACATGAGCCACCGCATCATGCCCGTCCTGTCGCAGGCCGCTCTGGATGGCGACCTGACCGATCCCCTGCCTCAGCGGATCCTGCTGGTGGAAAACTCGCGCGCGTTCACCGGCATGCTGCGCGAGGCAATCGAGCAACGCCTGGAGCTGCCGGTGGTGGTGGCCAGCTCGCTGGCGGAGGCCGACCGCCTGCTCAGCGCCGAGGACGGCTGGTTCCTGGTGCTGACCGGGCTGGTACTGGCCGATGGCGACCGCGACGCGGTGGTCGAGTTCTTCCTCAAGCGCAACCTGCCTACCGTGGTGGTCAGCGGCGTGTACGACGAGGACCTGCGCAAGCGCGTGCTGCAGCAGCAGATCATCGACTACGTGCTGAAGAACACCCCCGGCAGCATCGACTACCTGGTGTGGCTGGTGCAGCGCCTGGAACGCAACCGGCGCATCGCCGCGCTGGTGGTGGACGACTCGCCGTCCGCGCGCGGCTATGCCGCCGCCCTGCTGCGCATGTATGGCCACGAGGTGTACGAAGCAGCTGATGGCACTGAAGGCCTGGCGGCGATCGAAGCACATCCGGCGATCCGCTTGGCCGTGGTCGACCAGGAAATGCCGGGCATGCAGGGCGTGGAGTTCACCCGCCGGCTGCGCACCCTGCGCTCGCGCGACAAGGTGGCGGTAATCGGCATCTCCGGCAATACCGATGCGTCGCTGATCCCGCGCTTCCTGAAGAACGGTGCCAATGATTTCCTGCGCAAACCCTTCTCGCGCGAAGAGTTCTTCTGCCGGGTCTCGCAGAACGTCGACCAACTGGAGCTGATCGGCACGCTGCAGGACCTGGCTACCCGCGATTTCCTCACCGGCCTGCCCAACCGCCGCTGCTTCCTGGAACAGAGCCAGCGCCAGTTGCCGCAGCTGCAACTGCACGGTCAATGCGTGGCGGTGGCGATGATCGACATCGACCATTTCAAGCACATCAACGACACCCACGGCCACGAAGCCGGCGACGATGCGCTGCGGGCGGTCGCCCGTGCCGTCGGTGACCACGCGCGCAGCCAGGACCTGATCGCACGTTTCGGCGGCGAGGAGTTCTGCCTGCTGGTGCCGGACATGGAACAGGACGAGGCCCTGCTCTATTTCGAGGAGCTGCGCCAGCGCATCGCTGCACTGGAAGTGGACATCGGCAGCGCCACCCTGCGCATGACGGTCAGCATCGGCCTGTGCTGCCTGCGTCCGCAGCGCGATGCGCTGCACCGGCTGATCTCCGAGGCCGATCGCCAGCTGTACCTGGCCAAGGCCGGTGGCCGCAACCGGGTCAGCTGCACCACGGTGGCCAGCCCGCTGCGCCCACGGGAGGCTGCGCTGTCATGACGGGAATGCCTTGATCCAGATCAACGCCGCCTGCGGGCAGCGCCTCTACAGTCGGCCCCGACATCAGCATGAAGGGGAGCCGGGGATGGCACTACTGGTCTGGCAGGACGATCTGAACATCGGCATCGATGTGATCGATCAGCAACACCGCCGCATCATCGAGATGCTCAACCACCTGCACGTGGCCCAGGCCAGCCTGCAGCGTGCCGCGGTGGGTGAAGTGATCGACGAGGTGGTGGACTACACCATGTCCCACTTCGCGTTCGAAGAAGAGCTGATGGAGGAAGCGGGCTATCCGTTCTGTGCCGCGCACAAGCGCGTGCATGAGGTCTTCATCAAACGGGTATCGGAGTACCGCATGCGCTTCCAGGCCGGCGAAGACATCAGCGACGAGCTGCGTACCATGCTCTCACGCTGGTTGTTCAACCACATCCGTGGCGACGACCAGGCCTATGCCGAACAGGTCAAGCAGCACTTGAACCAGTTTGCGCGCGAGCACCAGAGCGGCGGTTGGCTGGGCCGCACGCTCAAGCGTTTCTTCGGCTGATCAGCGCTGCCGGCGCTGCAACGCCAGCAGCGCGCACAGGGTGATCACCGCGGTCAGGCACAGGTAGTAGCCGACCGCGACCAGCCCGTAGCGCTCGGCCAGCCAGGTGGCCAGGTACGGCGCGGGGGCAGCACCAAGAATGCCCGCCAGGTTGAACGACAGCGAGGCTCCGGTGTAGCGCACCTCCACCGGGTAGATCTCGGCCAGGAAGGTACCGCAGGGACCGTAGGTCAGCCCCATCAGGAACAGGCCCAGGCACAGGAACGTCAGTACCAGCCATGGGCTGCCGGGCTGGAACAGCGGTGCGAACAGCACGCCGAAGCCGATGATCAGCAGACTGGCGATGGCCATCGTGCGGCGCGTGCCCCAGCGGTCACCGTAGCGTGCCGACAGCGGAATGCCGGCGGCGAAGAACAGCATCGCCACCATCTGCATCAGCAGGAACTGTTCGCGGCTGTAGCCAAGCACGGCGGTGCCGTGGCCGAGGCTGAACACCGTCATCAGGTAGAACAGCACGAAGGTGGCGAACGCCCCCAGCGTACCCAGCAGCATCGGCAGCGGATGGTCGCGCAGCACCGTCCACATCGGCAGGCGAACCGGCGCCTTGCGCTCCAGCGCGCGCTTGAAATCCGGCGTCTCGTGGATGTTCAGGCGCACCCACAGGCCCAGCCCGACCAGCAACGCGCTGGCCACGAACGGAATGCGCCAGCCCCACTGCAGGAAATCGTCCTGGCCCAGGCAGCGACCGAGCAACAGGAAGATACCCGCCGACAGCAGGAAGCCGATCGGCGCGCCGAGCTGGGGGAACATGCCGTACCAGGCGCGCTTGCCCGGCGGTGCGTTCTCGGTGGCCAGCAGCACCGCCCCACCCCATTCCCCGCCCAGCCCCAGGCCCTGGCCGAAGCGGCACAGGGCCAGCAGCGCAGGGGCCCACAGGCCGATCTGCGCATGGGTGGGCAACAAGCCAATGGCGACCGTGGACAGGCCCATGGTCAGCAGCGCGGCCACCAGGGTGGCCTTGCGGCCGATGCGGTCACCGAAGTGGCCGAACACCGCCGAGCCGACCGGGCGCGCAATGAAGGCCACCGCGAAGGTCGCCAGCGACTGCAGCAATGCAGCCTGGTCGCTGCTTTCCGGGAAGAACAGGTGAGGGAACACCAGCACCGCCGCCGTGGCGTAGATGTAGAAATCGAAGAACTCGATGGTGGTGCCGATCAGGCTGGCCAGCAGGACACGGCGGGGAGAATTCACGGGTGGCGCAGCAGCGGTGATCGTCGACATCGGCAAGGCGGGTAACGGCGGATCGACCGATTCTGCCACGCGGTGGGTGCCACACGGGGCGATGGTTTCAGCCGACACCGATGCCAACGAAATTTTTCCGGCCGTCCGCTAGCCTGCGCCACCGGTCCTTGCACGGATGCTTCGCCGATGACTGCCGTTGCGCTGCCGTGGTCTGATTCCCCGAAGCTGCCGCGCTTGGCGGCCTGGTTGGTGGTGCTGCTGGTGCATGGCGTGCTGGCGCTGTGGCTGATGGGCAGCGGCCGGATCGAACTGCGTAGCGACGACGGACCACGGATTTCGTTGCGCTGGCTGCCACCGGAACAGCCGCGGCTGATGCCCCAACAGCCCGCCATGCCCTCAACGCCGATGACGCGTCCGGCCGCATCGGTGATGCCCCGCCCTGCCCCTGCTGTACAGGCAGATACCGCCCTGCCTGCCGTGGATGAGCCGACTGCTGCGGCGCCACTGATCCTGGGTCTGCCTGCGGGCAGTATCGACGGTGGTGACGGCATCAGCGCCGCAGGTGTCGCTCCCCGCTTGATCGGTCGCCGCGAGGTGCATCCCGCGTTCGCGCCGCGCCGCAACTACTTCCGCATCCGCCGGCAGATGACCCCGGAGCAGATCGTGCACGGTGTGGCCCAGTTGCTGGGGTTGTGGCCCCCCGGATATATCGTCGACCCGTGCGAGCTCGGCAAGCAGGACATGGATTATTTCCAGAATGCCGTCGATGAAGCCGACCGGGATCTGCTGCGTGCGGCGGTGCTGCAGGTGAGCGCACGCTGCCGGTAGCCGCCACACTGTTGTAGAGCCGAGCCCATGCTCGGCTGCGTTTGGCGAAGAGCAGCCGAGCATGGGCTCGGCTCTACAGAAGAGCGCGTCGCTACAGCTGGATCCAGGTGGCCTTCATCTCGCTGTACTTGTCGAAGGCATGCAGCGATTTGTCGCGGCCGTTGCCTGACTGCTTGTAGCCACCAAACGGGGCGGTCATGTCACCACCATCCCAGCCGTTCACCCATACGCTGCCCGCTCGCAGCTGGCGCGCCACGCGATGGGCGCGACCGAGATCCCGCGTCCACAGGCCAGCGGCCAGCCCGTAGCGGCTGTCGTTGGCCAGGCGCACGGCCTCGGCCTCGTCGTCGAAACCAAGCACCGCCAGCACCGGGCCGAACACTTCCTCGCGGGCCAGCGCCTGCTCCGGCCGCACCTGGTCGAACACGGTCGGCTGCACATAGCAACCGCCCGCCTCCACCTCGGCACGCTGGCCACCCAGCAGCAGGCGCGCACCATCGGCTTCGGCGCGGGCAATGTCGGCCAATACCTTGTCCACATGCGCGGCATCGACCAAAGCCCCCATAGGTGCATCCGCCTCCAGCGGATGGCGGGGCTGCATGCGCTGGCCGTAGGCGATCACCTGGTGCACGAAGTCATCGCGGATCGAACGCTGCACCAGCAACCGCGAACCGGCCGTGCAGACCTCACCCTGGTTGAAGAAGATGCCCTGCGCTACGCCCTTGGCCGCCGCATCCAGATCCGGCGCATCGGCGAACACCACGTGCGGGCTCTTGCCACCGCATTCCAGCCAGACCCGTTTGAGGTTGGAACGACCGGCGTACTCCAGCAGCTTCGCGCCGGTCGCGGTCGAGCCGGTGAAGGCCAGCACGTCCACGTCCATGTGCAGGGCCAGCGGCTCGCCCACGCGTGAACCGTGACCGGGCAGCACGTTCAGTACGCCCTCCGGCAATCCCGCTTCGGCCGCCAATGCGGCCAGCCGCAGCGCACTCAGCGGCGAGCGCTCGGAGGGTTTGAGCACCACCGAATTTCCCATCGCCAATGCCGGCGCGATCTTCCAGCAGGCCATCAGCAGCGGAAAATTCCACGGCACGATGGCCGCAACCACGCCTGCGGCCTCGCGCGTGACCAGACCCAGCTCGTGCGGGCCGGTGGGCGCGATTTCGCCGTACAGCTTGTCCACCGCTTCGGCGGTCCAGGTCAGGCAGCGCACCACGCCGGGCAGGTCGATGCGTCGCGCATCGCGGATCGGCTTGCCCATGTCCAGCGTTTCCAGCAGGGCCAACTCGTCGGCGTGCGTCTCCACCAGCGCGGCCAGTGCCAACAGCACGCGCTTGCGATGGGCAGGGCTGGCCTGCGACCAGTGGCCTGCCTCGAACGCGCGGCGCGCCGAGGCCACCGCACGCTCCACGTCCTGCGCATCACAGTCGGACACGGCGCCCAGTACGCGTCCGTCGATCGGGCTGATGCAATCAAAGCGCGCGCCGCTGGCGGCCTCCACGTAGCGGCCATCGATGAACGCTTGTCCGGGAATCGCCACACGGCGGGACAGTGCCTGCCAGTGGCTGCGGTCGGGGAAGTGGGTCATGGGTCGCTCCAGCAATCAACGATCCTTGTTTATACCGGCGCGGCCGCGACCCCACGGTGATCGACCGGGCTGCGCGCTCGCCGGGCATGGCCCGGCGCTACCACAAGGTCGAGGCCCGAACGGTCGCGCCGGGCCATGCCTGCCGACAGATCCGTGACGCGGCTGCGCTAGAGTCGCAACCATCGGACCCGACGGAGCCGGCATGAAAACCCCTGCAAGCGACCTGCACGACCTGGCCACCCAGCGCCCCGACTCACTGGATGCGTACTGGATGCCGTTCACTGCCAACCGCCAGTACAAGGGCGCGCCGCGCATGCTGGTGCGTGCCGAGGGCATGCACTACGAGGACGTGGATGGGCGCGCCATCCTCGACGGCACCGCTGGCCTGTGGTGCTGCAATGCAGGGCACGCGCGCCGTCGCATCGTCGACGCGATCGCCGAGCAGGCCGCAACGCTCGATTACTCGCCCGCCTTCCAGATGGGTTCACCGCCGGCCTTCGCCCTGGCGCAGCGACTGGCGGCGCTGGCCCCGGCCGGGCTGAACCATGTGTTCTTCACCAGCTCGGGCTCGGAGGCAGTGGATTCGGCGATGAAGATCGTGCTGGCCCATCACCGCCTGCGTGGCGAAGGCCAGCGCACGCGGTTCATCAGCCGCGAGAAGGCCTACCACGGGGTCGGCTTCGGCGGCATGGCACTGGGTGGACTGCCCAACAACCGCCGCCAGTTCGGTCTGCAACTCGGCGGCGTGGACTACCTGCGGCACACGCTGGACCTGTCACGCAATGCCTTCAGCAAGGGCCTGCCACGCCAGGGTGCCGAGCTGGCCGACGATCTGGAACGGCTGATCGCCCTGCACGACCCATCCACCATTGCCGCTGTGTTCGTCGAACCCATCGCTGGCTCGGCCGGCGTGATCCTGCCGGCACCAGGATATCTGCAGCGCCTGCGCGAGATCTGCGACCAGCATGGCATCCTGCTGGTATTCGATGAAGTCATCACCGGCTTCGGCCGTGTCGGCATGGCGTTTGCCGCACAGCGTTTCGGGGTCACCCCGGACCTGCTGACCTTCGCCAAGGGCGCCAGCAACGGCGCGGTGCCACTGGGCGGCGTGCTGGTGGGCGACAGCGTGCATGCCAGCTTCATGCAGGGTCCGCCACAGGCCATCGAGCTGTTCCATGGCTATACCTATTCGGGCCACCCCTTGGCCTGCGCGGCGGCGCTGGCCACGCTGGACGTCTACGCCGAAGAACGCCTGTTCGAGCGCGCAATCGAGCTGGGCGAGTACTGGCAGGAGCGGTTGCATGCCCTGCAGGGGCTGCCGAACGTGATCGACATCCGCAACTTCGGCCTGGTCGGCGCGGTGGAGCTGGCGCCGCGCAAGGATGCCCCCGGCAGCCGTGGCTACGAAGTGTTCCGCCGCTGCTTCCACGACGGGCGCCTGCTGGTGCGCTGCACCGGCGACATCATCGCGCTGTCACCGCCGCTGATCGTGGACAAGGCACAGATCGACCAGATCACCGGCACCTTGGGCGAGATGATCCGGGCCACCGCCTGAGCCCGGAGCGGTGGTGGCGAGCGGGTACAATGGGCGGTTCCGCTCCTGCCCGTTGCCGTGCCCATGAACATCGTCGTCAAAGAAGAACTCAAGGCCTACATCGACCCGCTCACCGCGGACGAACACGAGGCGCTGGAGCGCAGCATCCTCGCCGAAGGCTGCCGCGATGCGCTGGTGCTGTGGGGCGAGGTGCTGGTGGATGGACACAACCGCTTCGGCATCTGCCAGAAGCATGACCTGCCGTTCAACACCGTGCAGAACACCCGCTTCCAGAGCATGGAAGACGTGCACCTGTGGATGATCGAGCAGCACCTGGGACGGCGCAGCGTCTCCGATTTCCAGCGCGGGGTACTGGCCCTGCGCAAGCGCGACATCCTGTCCGCCCGCAAGCAGGTCGAGCAGGCGCAGCTGCAGCGTGAGAGCGATGGCACCGCCGAGCCTGCCGACGAGGCCGGCGAGGACAGCCCGCCGTGGGAACCGGCGCCGAAGATCAGCCGTGCCGAACTGGCCCGCGAAGCCAAGCTGAGCACCAGCCAGGTCGGCATGATCGAGCGCATCCACGCCCAGGCCGCGGCCGAGGTGGTGGAAGCGGTGAAGGCCGGCATGATCTCGATCAGCGCCGCCGCTGCCGTGGCCGACCTGCCGGAAGAAGAGCAGCGCGCGGCTGCCGCTGGCGGCAAGGATGAACTGAAGCAGGCTGCAAAGCGTGTGCGTGAGTCCAAGCGCAAGCCGCGTGCGCCGAAGCCGGAAACGGAGTCGGCGGAAATGGACTTCGAAGAAGCCAACGAGGATGAGATCGCCAGCCGTGATGCCGAAGTGCTGGCTGCGCTGGAGCAGCTGGGCGAGGATGCCCCGGCCCTGCGTCGCCGCGTGGTGAACCTGACCCGCGAGAACGATACCCTGCGCGCGCAGCTGGCCCATCTGCGCAAGCAGCTGGAAGCGCTCTGAACCCTGTGGTAGTGCCGGCCGCTGGCCGGCATCTGCAACCCACCCGCAACGTTCACGAGGTTGCCGGCCAGCGGCCGGCACTACCGGTCACTCACCGCCCTGCGGGTAGACTTCGGGCATGACGTCTGCCATCGATCCGCGTCGCGCTCAGCTGCGGCGCCTGAAAGCCCTCGCCCTTGGCCTGTTGCTGCTGATGCTGGGCGGCTTCGCGGTCAGCCATTGGCAGGGTGAGCGCGGCATCTGGGCCTGGGTCTCGGCCTTCTGCGAGGCTGCCGCCGTCGGCGCACTCGCGGACTGGTTCGCGGTGGTCGCCCTGTTCCGGCGACCGATGGGCCTGCCGATTCCGCATACGGCGATCATTCCGCGCAGCAAGGAACGCATCGGCGACAGCCTGGCCCTGTTCGTGCGCGACCAGTTCCTGGAACCGGCGGTGCTGCTGGCCAAGCTGCAGGTATTCGACCCGGCCAGCCGCCTTGGGAGCTGGCTGGCCGATCCCGCACGTTCACGGATGCTGGCCGACATGGCCCGTGGCTGGGCGCTGCAGGCGCTGGATTTCTTCGATGAAGCCGCGGTGCGGCGGCAGCTGCACAGCTTCGTGGTGCAACAGTTGCGGCAGTGGAACGCCGCGGCCACTGCCGGCGAACTGCTGGCCCTGCTGACCGCCGATGGCCGCCACCAGCGGGTGCTGGATGAAGGCCTGCAGCGCTTGGGGCGCTGGCTGGAACAGCCGGAAGTGAAGGAACGCGCTTCGCAACTGATCGTGCGCTACATCCAGCGCGAATGGCCAACGCTGTCGAGCACGGTGAACTGGATCAAGCCGATCGATGAGATCGGCGACAACCTTGCAGAACGCCTGGCCCGGGCGGTGCTGGAAGAGCTGCAGCAGGTGCTCGCCGAGCCGCAGCATCCGCTGCGCCAGGATTACGAACAGTGGCTGGGCAACTACGTGCAGCGCCTGCGCGAAGACCCGGCACTGGCCGAGCGCATCGAGCAGCTCAAGCAGGAAATGATCAACCACCCTGCTCTGCAGGAGTACGTGCAGGGCCTGTGGGCGCGCATCCAGGCCAGCCTGCGCGGCGATCTGCAGCGCGAGGATTCGGCACTGGTCGGTCACCTGCAGCGCAGCCTGGCGTCACTGGGTGACAGCCTGCAATCGGACCCGGCGTTGCGCGAGGCATTGAACCAGCACCTGCTGGAAGGCGCGCAGCGCCTCACCGGGCGCCTGCGCGAGGGCGTCACCACCCACATCGCGCAGACCGTGAAGAGCTGGGACGAGCGCCACCTGGTCGAGCAGCTGGAACTGAGCGTGGGTCGCGACCTGCAGTTCATCCGCTTCAACGGCACCCTGGTGGGCGGGTTGATCGGCCTGCTGCTGCATGCAGCGACGGTTCTGTTCCGTTTCTGAGGTGGGTTCGCGGCCGGGCTGCGCCCGGCACCCGCAGAGGCCGGAGCCAAAACCACAGCCACAGCGGGTTTCCTGCGGGGTGGCGGGGAGCTGTGGCTTTGCGGGGCCGCCGTGAACCCGTCCCTGGGGGCTTGGTCGCCGCATCCATGCGGCTCACACCCCGCAAAACCACAGCGCCCCGCCTTCGACAGTGTCCCTCGATCCCGCTGTATCCACGCCATGCGTGGAAGACCGAGGCTGTCACGCTTGCTTAACGAAATGCGAATGCCTATCATTTACTGATCGGTTGTACGCTTAGCCAAGCGGGGCACGGAAGCACGCGCCCACCCGCCCCTTCGCCCGTGTACATCCCCCGACCACTGGGTCGCCCGCAACGCGCGGGTGACGCACCGTCGATGGGAATCACGCTGGGCGACGTGCGCGGAGCGCATGGCTGCCATGGGTGCGTTTGCCATCGCCTGTTTTTTGTCCTGCATGGAATCGCACCGATGGCTTCGTCCCTGATCACTCCCCGCCCAACCCTGCTGGCCCTGGCCGTGACCGCACTGTTGATCGCACCGTTGGCACACGCTGAGGAAGGTTCTGCCGCCCCCTCCGCGCGCACCCTGGACACCGTTCAGGTCACTGCCGATGGCGATATCGCCGACAGCTACACGGTCAAGCGCGCCAGCACCGCGACCAAGCTCGGCCTGTCGCTGCGCCATACCCCGCAGTCGATGACCGTGGTGACCCGGCAACGGCTGGACGACATGGGCCTGTTCTCGCTGTCCGACGTGATGGGCCAGGTCACCGGCGTGGCGGTGTCGGTCACTGACAGCGAACGCATCAACTACGTCTCGCGCGGGTACAACATCACCAATTTCCAGGTCGATGGCATGCTCAACACCTTCGGTGGCTACATCAAGACCAACACCGACAGCGTGATCTACGACCGCATCGAAGTAGTGCGTGGTGCCACCGGCCTGACCACCGGTGCAGGTGATCCTTCCGGCACCATCAACTTCGTCCGCAAGCGCCCCACCGATACGTTCCAGATGAGCGCCAACCTCACGCTCGGCCGCTGGGGCAACCAGCGCCTGGAAGCCGACCTCGGCGGCCCCATCGCCCTGGATGGCCGCATCCGCGCCCGCGTGGTCGCCGCCAAGCAGCAGAGTGATTCGTTCCGCGATGTCTACAAGCTGGACAAGGATGTCTTCTACGGCATCGTCCAGGCCGACATCACCGACACCACCCTGCTGGAAGCCGGCTATGAGTACCAGTCGCCGCGCACCACCGGCGTGACCTGGGGCGTGGTGCCGTACTGGGGCGCCGATGGCAAGCCGGCCAACCTGCCACGCTCGACCAACCTGTCGGCGCGCTGGAGCAGCTGGCCGATCGTCGAGAAGAGCGCGTTCGCCCGCCTCGAACAGCAGCTGGGCCAGGGCTGGGCCGCGAAGTTCGCCTACACCCGCTCCAAGCGCGAGACCGACGGCGCGGTCTGGTACGGTGCGTCCGGTTACCCGCGTGCCGATGGCAGCGGCATCTCTGCCTTCGTCGGCAGCTTCGGTGAAAACGGCGACATGCAGGTGTTCGACTTCAACGTCGGTGGTCCGTTCCAGCTGTTTGGCCGTGAACACGAACTGGTGTTCGGCTTCGGCCAGTCGGTGCGCAAGGGCGAAGTGCCTGCGAGTGAAACCGCCGCCTATCCTGCCAACTACGAGCGCGTGCCGGACTGGCGCAGCTGGAACGGCGACGTGGCACCGCTGCAGGTCACCCGCCTGGGCTATCTCGCCTCGGAAGACGAACTGCGCCAGCGTGCCGCCTACCTGGCCGCGCGCCTGCAGCTTGCCGAGCCGCTGACCGCCGTGCTCGGCGCCCGCTACGGCAGCTGGGAAACACGCAGCTGGACCTACACCCACGACGACGCCGGCCGCCTGACCGGCACCGCTCGCGGCGGCTACAAGCCGGATGACTCACTCACCCCGTACGCCGGTTTCATCTACGACTTCAACCGTTACTTCAGCGGCTACGTCAGCTACACCGACATCTTCCAGCCGCAGAACTACCGCGACAAGGCCAACAACTACCTCGAACCGGTGGTCGGCGACATGTGGGAAGCGGGGGTCAAGGCCGAGTTCTTCGATGGCCTGCTCAACACCTCGGTCGCGGTGTTCAAGGGCGAGAAGGACAACGTCGCCGAACTGGACGATTCGGTTCCGGAAAACTCGCTGCCCGGTGGCATCAGTGCTTACCGCTCCACCGGCAAGGGCAACAAGGTGAAGGGCTGGGAAATCGAAGCGCAGGGCAGCCTGGGCGAGCACTGGAACCTGTCGACCGGGTTCACCCACACCGTCAGCCGCAATGCGCTGGGCGTGCGCCAGAACACCACCGTTCCGGTCGACCTGTTCCGCCTCAACGCCAGCTGGCGTCCGGGTGGCGCCGAAGGCCGCTTCTGGATCGGTGGCGGCGCGACCTGGCAGAGCGGCATCTGGAGCCTGAGCAACAAGCCGCGCGAAGACTTCCTGGTCAGCGGCAAGCGCGACCGCGTGGCAATCGAGCAGGGCGACATCTACCTGCTCAACCTGTCGGCCGGCTATCGCTTCAACGAGAACTTCACCGCCCAGGTGAACGTGAACAACCTGCTGGACAAGAAGTACTACAACCGCGTCGGTTTCTACGACGGCGTGTACTGGGGCGAACCGCGCAACGTGATGATGACGCTGCGCTGGAAGCTCTGACGATCTGATGGATGGCGCCGGTTCTGCGACCGGCTCCGGGCCACGGATGGCCACCCCCGGCGCGCTTCGGTGCGCCGGTCCTCTTTCATTCAACCTGCAGGACCGCCGTGGACCGCTCGCCCGCAACCGCCAGCCCCCGCCTCAGCACCTTCTTCGCCAACCCGCGATGGGGCGTGCTGTCCCGATCGCTGGCCGCCATCTTCGGCGGCTACGCGCTTGCCTCGATGACCACCGTGTTCTGCGCGTTGGCGCTGCCGGGTGCGCGCGGCCAGACCGTGCTGACCGGCATGCTGCTGGCGATCCTGGTCGCCGCCTGCGCCGCGCTGTGGGCGTTCGCCACGCGCAGCGCGCTACGTGCCTGGGTCGGCATTCTCGTCCCCACCCTGCTGATGGCCGGTGCGTCGCGCCTGCTGGGAGCGTGGGCATGAAGAATGGATTCCGCCAATCCATGGCCTGGCTGCACACCTGGACCGGCCTGCTGGTCGGCTGGTTGCTGCTGTTGATCTTCATGGCCGGCACCGCCAGCTACTACCGCGAGGAAATCAGCCGCTGGATGCGCCCGGAACTGCCGCGCAGCACCGTCAGCACCGACGAAGCAGCGCAGCGCGCGGCCGACTACCTGCTGAGCAACGCGCCCCAGGCCGAGAGCTGGTTTGTCACCCTGCCGCAGCCGCGCAATCCGGCCATGCAGATGTTCTGGCGGTTGCCAGAAGCACTGGCCGACCCGAGCAAGGGACGCCGCGGCGCCTTTGGTGATGCCACCCTGGACCCCAACACCGGCACCGAGCTGAAGGCCCGCGAGACCCGTGGCGGCGACTTCTTCTATCGCCTGCATTTCGACCTGCACTACATCCCGGTGCTGTGGGCCCGTTACCTTGTGGGCTTCTGCGCGATGTTCATGCTGGTGGCGATCATCACCGGCGTGATCACCCACAAGAAGATCTTCAAGGATTTCTTCACGTTCCGGAAGGACAAGGGCCTGCGTTCGTGGCTGGACTTCCACAACGTCAGCGCGGTGATGGCCCTGCCCTACCACGCGATGATCACCTACACCGGCATCGTCACGTTGATGATCATGTATCTGCCGTGGGGTGTGAACGCGGCCTACGGTACCGACCAGGATGCCTTCTACGCAGAGGCCTTTGGTGGCCTGCCCGAAGTCACCGCACCGGCCGAAGGCAAGGCCGCCCCGCTGCCACTGCGGCAACTGCTGGACAGTGCCCGCACGCATTGGCACGGGACCGAGGTCGCTGGTTTCAGCGTTGCCAATCCCGGTGCTGCCAATGCGGTGATCGACATCCGTCAGCGCGACGGCAAGCGCTTGTCCATCGATACGCCCGCGCTGCGCTATGACATGGTCACTGGCGTGCTGCTGCAGGAAACCCCGCCTTCCGGTGGCGCCACCGCCACCCGGGGCGTGCTGTATGGCCTGCACCTGGCACGCTTCGCCGACTGGGGCGTGCGCGCCCTGTTCTTCCTGTCCGGCCTGACCGGCTGCCTGATGGTGGCCAGCGGCGTGGTGCTGTGGGCGGTGAAGGAGCGGCCGAAGCATGCAAAGAGCGGCCGCACCGGCTTCGGCCTGCGCCTGGTGGATGCACTGAACATCGGCGCCGTGGCCGGCCTGCCGATCGCCTTTGCCGCCTATTTCTGGGGTAACCGGCTGCTGCCGCTGGGCCTGGCCGAACGGTCCACCGCCGAGGCAAACGTGTTCTTCTACGCGTGGGGCGCCTCGTTGCTGGCCGCCTTCATCTGGCCCAAGCGGATGATGTGGGCGTGGCAGCTGTACCTCGGCGCAGCGGCGTTCGCGCTGATCCCGGTAGTGAACGCGCTGACCACCCATGCACATCTGGGCGTGACCCTGTTCAATGGTGACTGGACGTTGGCCGGCTTCGATCTGTCGATGATCGCCTTCGGCGCGATGCTGGCGATGTGTGGCTGGCGCATGCAGCGCTGGACACCGCCGCTGAGCGCTGCCGAGAAGAAGAAGCGCGCGGCGGCCGCAGCGACCAAGGCACCGGTTGATACAGTGGAAGCGGAGGCCAGCGCATGATGCCGCTGGTACTGGGGTTGTCGTTCGCAGCGTTCACCGCGCTGTCGCTGGCGATGGAAAAGCACCAGCAGGAACTGCACGGCAAAGCTGCGGCATCGCCGGTACGGCGCATGCAATGGAGGGTGCTGGGCTGGGTGCTGCTGACGGTGGCGTTCGCACTGTGCGTGCTCGACTACGGCTGGGCAATAGGCCCAGTGCTGTGGCTCGGCGCGCTCACGCTGGGGGGAATCGTGCTGGCGTTTGCACTGTACCCGTACCGGCCGAAGTGGATCGCACCGCTGGCGGTTGGATTGCCGGTGATCGGGTTGGTGGTGGCGTTGCTGTAAGCCTTACGGTGGACTGCATCCACGCATGGCGTGGATCTACTGCGGATCGCCATCCGCGCGTGGCATGGATCTTCCCGGGAGGGTAGTGCCGGCCGCTGGCCGGCAACCCCATGAAGCTCCGTCGGAGTCTCCGTAGTTGCCGGCCAGCGGCCGGCACTACCGGTTCACGCCAGGCGCTTCAGCTCCCACGCACGATGGATGCGTGCATTACGCTCGAAATCCGGGCCGATGGTGCTGGCGCTGATCTCGCGGCACTGGGCGAACTCGGCGATGGCGTTCTCTTCCAGCTTGAAGCGGCGGAAGTTGTTGGAGAAGTACAGCACGCCACCCGGTGCCAGCCGCGCGACGGCCGCACGCAGCATCTTCACCTGTTCGCGTTGCACGTCGAAGTCCTCGGCGCGGGCCGAGTTGGAGAACGTCGGCGGGTCGCAGAAGATCACGTCGTACTGGCCGCGATCGCCTTCCAGCCATGCCATCGCATCGGCCTGCACCAGCAGGTGCTGGTTGCCGCCCTGCCCGTTCAAGGCCAGGTTGTCGTAGCACCACTGCAGGTAGGTGGCCGACAGGTCGACGCTGGTGGTGCTGGCCGCACCAGCCACCGCCGCCTGCACACTGGCCACGCCGGTGTAGCAGAACAGGTTGAGGAAGCGCTTGCCGCGCGCCTGCTCGGCCATCAGGCGGCGCAGCGGGCGATGGTCGAGGAACAAGCCGGTGTCCAGATAGTCAAACAGGTTCACCTGCAGCAGCGCGTTGTTCTCGCGCACCACGAGGAACTCATCGCGCTGCTCGAAACGGCCGTACTTGCTGCCGCCCTTGCCGCGCTCGCGCGACTTCATCGACACCTGTTCCGGCGGCACGCCGAACACTTCGCGCGCAGCGGCCAGCAGTTCATTGCGGCGGCGACGCACGTCGTTCTCGGGAATCGCGGCCGGTGCGGCGTATTCCTGCACATGCAGGAAGGTGCGGCGCTGGCCGCCGTCTTCCTCGTACACGTCGATGGCCGCTGCATATTCCGGCAGGTCGGCATCGTAGGCGCGGAAACAGGTGATGCCTTCGCGCGCGCGCCAGTTCTTGAACTTCTTCAGGTTCTTGCGCAGGCGGTTGGCCACCATCTGCGCGCCTTCGCTCAGCTCGCGCACCTGCGCCGGATCGCGACCCGGCACCGCGATCGGATCGCAGACGATCAGTGCACATTCCAGCGCGCCATTGAACATCTGGTACTTCTTGCCCGCACGCAGGCCGGTGGCGAAGGCCAGTTCGTCGTTGCCGCACAGCAGGCTGGCGCGCCACTGCGGCACCGCCTTCTGCAGGGCATTGCCGAGCTTGCGGTACAGCGCCGGATCGGCGGCCAGGCGCTCGTCATACGGCGGGTTGCAGACCACCGCACCGATCTCCTGTTCCGGCGCGGCCAGGTCGGCCACGTCGGCGCGGGTGAAACGGATCGCGTGGGCGACGCCCGCCACTTCCGCGTTCTCGCGCGCGGCCTGGATCGCCACCGGGTCGATGTCGCTACCGTGGATGACCGGCTTCAGCGCGGCCAAGCCAGCGGCCTCGCGGTCGCGCGCTTCGCTCTGGATGGTTTTCCAGGCCGCCTTGTCGAAGCCCAGCCAGCGGCTCGGCGGCAGGCTGCCATGGCGCATCAGGCCGGGAGCGACGTCGGCGGCCATCAGCGCGCCTTCGATCAGCAGCGTGCCGCTGCCGCACATCGGGTCCAGCAGGCCACCACCGGCAGCATGCAGGCGCGGCCACTGCGCGCGCAGCAGCAGCGCGGCGGCCAGGTTTTCCTTCAGCGGCGCCTCGTGGGCGGCACCGCGCCAGCCACGGCGGTGCAGCGGGCCACCACCCAGGTCGATCGACAGCGAGGCACGGCCCTTGCGCAGCGACAGGTTGACGCGCACGTCCGGCAGATCGGTATTGACCGAGGGGCGCTCGAGCCCCTCATCACGCATGCGGTCGACGATGGCGTCCTTGATCCGCTGTGCCGCGAAGCGCGCGTGGGTAATCTTGTCACCGGACACATGCGCGTCCACCGCCAGGGTCATTTCCGGCTTGATGTGCTCGTGCCACGGCAGCGCGCGGACGCCGTCGTACAGGGCCTGCTCGTCCGGGCACTCGAACTCGTCGATCGGCCACAGCACGCGGCTGGCCAGCCGCGACCACATGACGATCCGCAGCGCCTGCTCCAGTTCGCCATCGGCATTGACGCCAGCGATGGTGGCAGTGGCCTTTTCCAGGCCCAGGGCCGACAGCTCATCGGCAAGCAGGTATTCCAGGCCCTTGGCGCAGGAGACAAAAAATTTCACGGGATCGATTCGCAGGTGGTCAGGCACGGCAAGGAGCCGGGCCATTCGGAAGGGAGGGCCGTGGACACGGCCGGCAGCCCCGCGCCGGGGGCGGCGGGGGTGCCATTGTAGTCAATGCGGGCGGGCGCGCCGTGCGCCCGGGCTTCACAGCTGCCGCAGCAGGCGCTCGAAGGCCTGCGCGGAGGCCTCCACGTGATGCTCCAGGCGATGGCCATCGTCCACCAGCAGCAGCTGCGCCGAGCGCGCCTGCGCCCAGGCGATGACTCCGGCGGCCGGCACCACCTCGTCATGCCAGGCCTGCACCACCGTGATCGGCACCGGGGCGGCGTCCAGCGCCGGCATCGGGCCCATGGTGGTGGGCGGCACCATCAGGAACAGGCCGGCCACTGGCACCTGCAGCGAGGCAATGGCGGAGATGTAGGCGCCCAGGCTGGAGCCGGCCAGCACCACCGGCCCCTGCGCAGCGGCAGCGGCCGTGCGCTCGATCAGGCGTTGCAGCCGGGTGCGCACGTCGCCAACGCGGCTGACCTCGCTCATCGCGTCGAGGTCAGTGTAATCGGGGCGCTCATGGGTCCAGCCCAGGCGCTCGGCGACCTCGGCCAGGGCGGTGACCTTGGTCGCCTCCGGGCCGCTCTCGAAGCCGTGCGACAGGATGCAGTGACCGCGACTCATGCGTCCGCTCCCACGGAGCGGACCGACAGCAGAAAGGAAGGCAGTTTCATTCGGCAATGCTAGCATCGCCGCATGTCCAATCCGCTCCTGCCCGGCCTGCAGCTGCAGCCGCTGCCCTACCACGACCGCCTGCCCTTGCGCGATCCATCCAGCCTGGCGATGGTGGTGATCCACTGCACCGAACTGCCCGACCTGGCCACCGCCCGCGAGTACGGCGAGCGCGTGCTGTACGACAGCGGCGCCGGCAACAGCGGGCATTTCTACATCGACCGCGACGGCAGCGTGGTGCAGTACGTGGCGCCGGAACGCATCGCCCACCACGTGCGCGGCATGAATGCCGATTCGGTGGGCATCGAACTGGTCAATTCCGGGCGCTACCCGCACTGGCTCGACAGCCGCCACCAGGCGATGGACGAGCCGTACGCCGAAGCGCAGCTGCTGGCGCTGGAACGGTTGCTGCAGGCGCTGGTACTGCAGTATCCCTCGTTGCGGCAGATCGCCGGCCACGACCAGCTGGACCTGGAGCAGGTGCCTGCCAGTGACGATCCGGCCGTGACCGTGGCGCGCAAGCGCGATCCGGGCCCGTTGTTCCCGTGGCAGCGGATCCTGGCGAAGGTGCCGCTGCAGCCGTTGGGGTGATCGGCAGGGCTGCGCCCTGCACCCGCAGAGGCAACAGCCGAAGCAACAGCAAAAGCTGGGTATCCGTGGGATGGCGGGGCGGGTCCGGTTGCGGGGGACGCTGCAAGTACGTCCCTGTAAGCTCGGTCGCGCCATCCATGGCGCTCACGCCCCCGCAACCGGACCCACCCCGCCTTCGACAGGTTCCCGCGATCTGTCGGGACGGCACGGCTCGCTCTTGGTGGGGTGTCGACCGCGCTGCTGTTGGTGGGTGTCGACCTTGGTCGACACATGGATCCACGCCATGCGTGGATGAATGTCGAATCGATTGACCCGCTTCGCTCAGGCGCCGGTAGCCACCGGACGGCTGCTGTCGCTGACCCAGCCACTCCATGAGTCCGCATAGATGCGCGCGCCGGACAGGCCCGCACTCTCCATCGCCAGCAGCAGATGGCAGGCGGTCACGCCCGAACCGCACATCAGCACCACCCGCTGCGGGTCCTGGTTGCCGATCACGCTCTGCAGTTCGGCACGCAGTTCCTCCGCGTCGCGCAGGCGGCCGTCCAGCACGTTCAACGCGAACGGTCGATTGACCGCCCCTGGCACATGGCCAGCCACGGGATCCAGCGGTTCCACTTCACCGCGGAAACGCTCGCCTGCGCGGGCATCGACCAGCCAGCCCGGTGCATGCTTGAGGCGCGATTCGATCTCGTCCGCGCTGGCAATCTGGCTGGTATCGAAACGTCCCGGATATGCCGGCAACGCCGCGACGTCGCTGCTGCCGGTCGCCAGCGGCTGGCCGGCGGCGTGCCAGGCGGCGATGCCGCCATCGAGAACAGCCACCTTCGTGTGCCCGATCAGGCGCAGCAGCCACCACAGTCGCGCAGCGGCCATGCTGCCGTCGCTGCCGTCATACACCACCACCTGCGTGTCGGTGCCGATACCCCATTGCCCCAGGCGCGCGGCGAAGGCATCGCTGTCCGGCAACGGGTGCCGCCCGTGGCCGACCCGCGTCAGGTCGGACAGGTCACGATTGAGGTCGGCATGCACCGCACCGGGAATATGCCCCTGTGCGTAAAGGCCACTCCCCGCCTGCGGATCGGCCAGCGATGCACGCGCGTCGACCACGCGCACAGCGGTGCTTGCGGTCGCGCGGGCATCGACCACGCGTACTCCAGCGCCCAGCGCCGCAGCCAGGGTCGCGACATCGACGAGGGTGGTCCACGGCGGATCGATCGGCTTCATTGCACTTGCTCCAGGCGGCGACGCAGGTTGTACAGGATGGCCGCGGTAGCGCCCCAGATGCGCTGGCCGGGCCAGCCGTATTCGAGGACATGGCGGACGCGGCCGCGATGGTTGATTTCGACCTGGCGCAGGTTGTCCGCGGCCATCAGGTAGTCCAGCGGCACTTCAAATACTTCGGCCACTTCGCTGGGTTGCGGTACCGCCACGAACTCCGGATCGATCACCGCCACCACCGGGGTCACCCGGTAGCCGGTGATGGTCACGAACGGATCGAGATAACCCAGTGCCTGTACCTGGGTCGGCGCCAATGCGATTTCTTCCTGGCTTTCGCGCAGTGCTGCTGCCAGTGCATCACGATCATCCGGCTCGGTACGGCCACCGGGAAAACCGACCTGGCCACCATGTTGCCGCAGGGTTTCGGTACGCCGGGTCAGGATCACCTGCGCACCGTTGGCACGCGGCACGATACCGGCCAGCACCGCCGCCTCGACCGGTGGCCCCGGCGGCAACAGGTCATCCAGCTCACTTCGGTTCCAGCCGTCGCCTGCCGGCGGCTCGGCCAGCGGATGCAGCGCGCGCAGCAGGCGCTCATGATCGGCCAACGAGCCTCGCAGCGACTGCTGCAGTTGTTGGCGCAGTGGCAGCACGCGCTGCAGGATGTGCGTGCGTTCGCTGTCGCTCATCGACGACCACCGTGCGATTTCGTCGATATGCCGGCCGCAGCCGGCGCACAGCCGGTTGCGATCCAGCTTGCACACGTTGATGCAGGGGCTTGCGACAGCACGCGCCGTTTCTTCCATTGTTTGCACCGGTCAACAGTAGCGCGAATGGGCTGGATTTGGGATGGGCGCACACGGCTGTTGCATACCGCAGAAACAAAAACGCGCCGGTGGAATCACCGGCGCGTTGATGTTGACGCTGTTTCTTCTTACTTGACGCTGATCAGCTTGATTTCGAACTGCACAGCCACGTTCGGCGGGAACGGGGTGCGCGGGTCGGCACCGTAGGCCTGATCCGGCGGCAGGGACACTTCCCACTTCGAGCCCGCCGGCATCTGCAGCAGGGTCTCGCGCATGGCCTTCATTTCAACTTCGCTGACCTTGATCGACGGAATCTGCTGGGCCGGGCGGGCTTCGGTCGGACGCTGGCCGTACGGGAACGGACCGGCCACTTCCAGCTGCACGGTGCTGGCCTGGGTCGGCTTGGCACCCTTGCCGGCTTCGATCACACGGTACTGAACGCCGCTCGGCAGGGTCTGCACGCCCGCCTTGGCCTTGTTCTGCGCCATGAACTGATCGCTCTTGGTCTTGTTGTCGGCAGCAGCCTTTTCGTACTCGGCCTTGGCGGCCTGGGCACGGCCCTGCTCGCGCTTCTGGAACGCTTCAACGGCCGGCTTCAGCTGCTCGGCGGTGATCGCCGGCTGCTTCTTGGCGTAGGCGTCCTGCAGACCCTTCACCACCGAGTTGATGTCCAGCTGCTCACCGCGACCGGTCAGCTCCGCCAGGTTGTTGCCGTAGTCGTAACCGAAGTAGTAGCTCAGCTTGCCCTTCTCGGACGCGATGTCCTGGGCGAAGGCATTGCCCGTCAGGGCCAGGGCCGCGACGGCGACCGCGATAGAACGCAACTTCATCAAACAGTTCTCCAGGGGTGGTAACTCAGGGACGTTCTGCGCCGCCCTGAGGCGACGGGTTAGGATAACGGCCACAACGTGTAACCGCTACTCACCACGCAGGCTATGACCTGTCTGCGTTTACAGAGTTCAATCTCACTTTTTTTTAACGTTCCAGGAGTTTCCCGTGGTCGAGGCCCCCGCTCCCCGCCCGGTCGACGTCAGCGATGACGGCGCCGTCCGCACCATTACCGTGCAGCGCCCGGACAAGCTCAATGCCCTCAATGCAGCGACCCTGCAGGCGCTGGACGAGGCGTTCAGCGACGCGGCCGCCGACCCGGCGGTACGGGTGGTGGTGCTGACCGGCGCTGGCCCCAAGGCGTTCGTGGCCGGGGCCGACATCGCGGAAATGAACACACTGAGCGCGGTTCAGGGACGTGATTTCTCCCTGCTCGGCCAGGCCGTGATGCGCCGCATCGAACGCATGCCCAAGCCGGTGATCGCCCGCGTGAACGGTTTTGCGCTGGGCGGCGGGCTGGAGCTGGCCATGGCCTGCCATCTGCGCATCGCGGCCGATTCGGCCAAGGTCGGCCAACCGGAGATCAATCTCGGCCTGATTCCCGGCTTCGGCGGCAGCCAGCGCCTGCTGCGCCTGTGCGGCCGCGCGGCCACGCTGGAGCTGTGCCTGCTGGGCAGCCCGATCGACGCAGCACGCGCGCTGGCCCTGGGCATCGTCAACGAGGTGGTGCCCGCCGCCGAGCTCGACGCCCGCGTGCAGGCCCTGGCCCGGCAGCTGGCACAGTCGGCGCCGCTGGCGTTGCGTGGCCTGCTGGACGCGGTGCACGTGGGCGGCGAATGCAGCCTGGAGGCCGGCCTGGAATACGAAAGTGCGCAGTTCGGCCTGCTGTTCGCCACCGAAGACATGCGCGAAGGCACCAGTGCCTTCCTGCAGCGTCGTCCTCCCGCCTTCCAGAACCGCTGACGCCATGGCATCCCGACCCAACCCCGTGCTGCTGTTCGCCCGGGTCCAGGCAGACGATCCCGATGGTGCACTGCAGGCTGGACTGATGGACTACGTCGTGCGCGCTGGCGACGACCGGCTGCTGCCCGATCATCCCGACCTGCCCGACCGCCTCTGCCAGATGCAGCTGCAACTGCAGCGTGCATGGGCCGCGCGCGAACGTTTCCGCGCGCGCGCGGTGCGCTTGGCCCGCCGCGAGGCCGAGCGTGATGCGCGGCGGACGCCCGCGCCGGCACCGGACGCGAAACCCGCCCTGCCTGCCGCGGCGGCCGCCATCCTCGCCCGGGCCAAGGCCCGCGCCGCCGGCAAGGAGCTGTAATGGCAACCGCGAAGAAGACCGCGCGCGCGCCTGCGCGTCGCGGCGGTACGATGCCGCGCGCCGACGTGGTGGAAATGTTCACCCGCCTGCGCGAACTCAACCCGCACCCGAAGACCGAGCTGGAATACAGCTCTCCCTTCGAACTGCTGGTGGCGGTCGCACTGTCGGCACAGGCCACCGACGTCGGCGTCAACAAGGCCACCCGTCGCCTGTTCCCGGTTGCCAACACGCCGGCGAAGATCCTCGCCCTGGGCGAAGAGGGACTGAAGAAGTACATCGCCACCATCGGCCTGTTCAACGCGAAGGCGAAGAACGTGATCGCCACCTGCGCGCTGCTGCTGGAGAAACACGGCGGCGAAGTGCCGCGCGACCGCGATGCACTGGAAGCACTGCCCGGTGTCGGTCGCAAGACCGCCAACGTGGTGCTCAACACCGCCTTCGGCGAACCGGTGATGGCGGTGGACACGCACATTTTCCGCGTCGCCAACCGCACCGGACTTGCACCGGGAAAGAACGTGCGCGAGGTCGAGGATCGATTGGTCAAGGCGATTCCTGCCGAGTTCCTGCTGGATGCGCATCACTGGCTGATCCTGCACGGACGGTACGTGTGCAAAGCGCGCAAACCGGATTGCCCCGGGTGCGTGATTGCCGATCTTTGCCGGTTCAAGGACAAGACCCTCGCCGAGTGATGTCGGTATCCGCGCATGGCGTGGATGCACGGGAAAACCATCCACGCAGGGCGTGGATCTACTGCAACCGGGGCGAAATCCGGGCGTCATACGTAACCGGTTTCAATGGCAGGCCCAGCCGTGACGGGGCCTGCGGCGGATCGCGGCCGTGCGCGAACTGTCACATTTACGCAATCTTCACGCTCTAGCCTGCGCGCATCTTCCCACCTGCCTGCAAGGCTCCTCTCCATGAAACTGCATCACCAACTCCTGACGGTCGCCGTGGCTGCTGCGCTGTATGTGCCGGCCGCCCACGCCGAAGTCGCCATCGATGTGATCGGCGGTTCGGAAATCACCTTCGAAGGCCTGGTCCAGGCCGACGGCAACTGGTACGACAATGACGTCGTGGACCTCAACGGCGGTGACGCCGGCAACGGCAAGAACAGCGAATTCGAACTGCGTCGCGCCGAGCTGGTGCTGAAGGGCAAGGGCCCGGGCAACGTGGAGTGGGTGGTCGGCTATGACGCCAAGGCCGACAAGTTCCTTGACACCAACGTGAAGTACAAGCTGCTGGGCAACGCCAACCACTTCATCCAGGTCGGCCAGTTCAAGCAGCCCAACAGCCTGGAAGAGCTGTCCAGCACCAAGAACAACGACTTCATCTCCAAGGCCGCGGTCACCAACACCTACGCCGTCGCCCGCCGCCTCGGCGGTGCGTACAGCTATGGCCAGGACAACTGGTCGGTCACTGCCAGCGCCTTCGGCCGCGAGCTGACCCGCAACCTGGCCCACGGCAGCGGCTACGGCGCACGTGGCACCTGGGCACCGATCAACGAGAAGGGCCAAGTCCTGCACTTCGGCCTGAGCTATGTGGACTACGACACCGACGCGGACACCCTGCGCGTACGTGCCCGCCCGAACGCCGACCTGGCCACCGCGCGTCTGGTCGATGGCGGCAACATGACCGACACCGACCGCGTCAGCACCATCGGCGCCGAGGCAATGTACTTCCAGGGCCCGTTCAAGGCCCAGGCCGAGTACTACACCAGCAAGGCCAAGCGTTACGCCCACGACAACTACACCACCGACGGCTACTACGTCAGCGGCGTGTGGAATGTCACCGGCGAAAGCTGGAGCTACAAGGGCGGCACCCCGGGCACTGGCCTGCCGAACAACCCGGCCAGCGGCCAGTGGCAGCTGGGCCTGCGTTACGACCACATGGATCTGAACGACGGCAACCTCGCCGCCAACCCGGTGGCCGGCCGTCCGCCGATCGTCGATGGCGTGCTCGGCGGCAAGATGGACATCTGGACCGTCGGTGCCAACTGGTACTGGCGCTCGAACTTCAAGCTGATGCTCAACTACGTGATGGTCGACAGCAAGAAGTACAGCTCGACCGCTCGTGGTTTCGTCAACGACGATCCGAACATCCTGGAAGCCCGCGCGCAGTTCTTCTGGTAAGTCCTGCGGCGTGAAGGTGGACGAAGGCACGGCACCGGCCGTGCCTTCGTCGTTGTGGGCAGGCGGTGGGCGCGCGATGATGCCCTGCCCTGTCGACATGGACCTTCGGGATGCCCACTTCCCTCCGCCTGCGCCGCCTGCTGTGTGGCGCCCTGCTTACCGCCCTGTCCCCCGCTGCGCTCGCCTGCGAGGATGCAGAGGCCGTGCGCGAGGCCGCCTATCGGCAGTTGCCGGCCGGCGTACTGCCAACAGCGGCACGCTTCACCGATGCCGACAGAACCGCCTGCCGCGCGTGGCCCGCGCAGCCCGGCACGACCCTGCTGGCCGTGGCGCAATGGGCCGAGCCCGCCTCGGAAGACGTGCGCGGTGGCGATCTGGACCTGTTGCTGATCGATACCGCCAGTGGCCGGCCGCTGGCCTGGACCCGCGTGGCCGATGCGGTCAGCAGTGATGCGCTGCGCTTCACCGGCCTCAGCCTGGACACGGCGCGCTGGCAGCTGGATGCGGCCACCCGCGCATTCGGCGTGCGCATGGACTACAGCGGCAGCTCAGGCCCCAACCCGTTCGCGCAGACCGAACTGCAGTTGTTCGTGCGTGATGGCCAGCAGCTGCGTCGGGTGCTTGCGCCGCTGGCCGTCAGCGGCAGTCGCGGCGAATGGGATACGCGCTGCGCCGGCGAACTCAGTCGGTTCGAGCGCACGCTGGAGATGGGCAAGGCCCATAGCGCTGGCCTGGCACCCATCCTGGTGCGCGAAAAGCGCGTCGACACGATCAGCGTCGCCGTCGGTGATGACTGCCATGCAACCGACACGACGGCACCTGCGCACCGCTGGACACTGCTGCCCAGCGACGGTCGCTATGCCATTCCGGAGGCGCTGCGGGGGCTCTGAAAGGGAGGCTTCGGCACCGCCATGACCGCTGTCACGTTTGCGTCATATGACAGACGCGGGCGTGTCATGGAACCGTTATGGAATGTGCACCGAAACGTCGGGCAGCCGCCCCTCGACCACCCCAGGAGTCTCTCCCGTGATCCACGCCTTCAAGTCGCGCGCCGCCGTCGCCATTCTGGCCGCGTCGTCCGTGTTCGCCGCCAACGCCGCCGATGTCACCGGCGCGGGCGCCTCGTTCATCTACCCGGTGATGTCCAAGTGGTCGGCCGACTACAGCACCGCCACCGGCAAGAAGGTCAACTACCAGTCGATCGGCTCCGGTGGTGGTATCGCCCAGATCAAGGCCGCGACCGTCGATTTCGGTTCGTCCGATGCGCCGCTGAAGCCGGAAGAACTGGCTGCGGCTGGCCTGGCCCAGTTCCCGTCGGTGATCGGCGGCGTGGTGCCGGTGATCAACGTCGCCGGCGTCGCCCCGGGCGCGCTGAAGCTGGACGGCCCGACCCTGGCCAACATCTTCCTGGGCAAGATCACCACCTGGAACGACCCGGCCATCGCCGCGCTCAACGCCGGCCTGACCCTGCCCAGCGGCAAGATCACCATCGTCCATCGTTCGGACGGCTCGGGCACCACCTTCAACTTCGTCAACTACCTGTCCAAGGTCAGCCCGGAGTGGAAGAGCAAGGTCGGTGAAGGCACTTCGGTGCAGTGGCCGGCCGGCATCGGCGGCAAGGGCAATGAAGGCGTTGCAGCCTACGTGAAGCAGATCAAGGGTGGCATCGGCTACGTCGAACTGTCCTACGCGCTGCAGAACAAGATGTCCTACGCGGCGATGAAGAACGCGGCCGGCAAGATCGTGCAGCCGTCGGACGCCTCGTTCTCGGCCGCTGCGGCCAGCGCCGACTGGGCCAACGCCCGTGACTTCTACCTGGTGATGACCAACGCCCCGGGCGCTGACGCATGGCCGATCACTGCCACCAACTTCATCCTGGTGCGCAAGCAGCCGAAGAACGTGGCGGGCGCCAAGGCCACCCAGGAGTTCTTCCGCTGGGTCTACAAGAATGGCGATGCGCAGGCCAAACAGCTGGACTACGTGCCGCTGCCGGACGCACTGGTGCGCCAGATCGAGACCTACTGGACGCAGAACCTGAAGTACTGAGTTTCGTTGCCAGGCGTTCCCCCGCAGGAACGGGGTCGGCGGGTCCTCTCTCCCCCGCCGGCCCCACCGGGCGCTGGATCCTTCGGGGTCCGGCGCTCTTCTTTTTTGTACGGTTGTCGATTGGGTTGGGTTGGTCGTGAAGAGCGCTGCGCTTCCGTTGAAGTCTTGTTGCGGCGATGGGCCGGGCTGCGCAGGACACGCCGTGAACCCGTCCGTGGGGGCTCGGCCACGGCATCCATGCCGTGGACGGTCCTGCGCAGCCCGGCCCATCGCCTTTCGACAGTCCATCGGGGGCGCGGTGGGGTCATGGAAGGCAGGAGCAGGAGCAAGGGCAACGGCAATGCGCCGCCGCGCCGGGGACCGCGCAGACGCGCAGTTGGCGCCGTCAGCCGGCCCAGCGGCCAACCGCGGATCAGCCGAAACCCTTGTCGGAACGTGATCCAGGACACCTCTGTCATGGACGTCATACGGCTGTAACAAAAACATCATTTCATAGCCGCATCCGCCGACACCGTCGGCTCTACCCCGCTATGGAGTGACCATGAAACTGCACTCGGCCAGCCTTGCCGCCCTTTCCCTGGCCATCGCCCTGGGCTTGTCTGCCTGCGGTGGCGACAAGCAGGCCGCACAGCAGCCGGCCGCTGACGGTGCCGCTGCTCCGGCCGCTGCCGGCGACAAGGTGACCGCTGAGGTCTCCGGTGCTGGCGCCTCCTTCATCTTCCCGCTGGTGTCCAAGTGGTCGGCCGACTACAACACCGCCACCGGTGCCAAGATCAACTACCAGTCCATCGGTTCCGGTGGTGGCATCGCCCAGATCAAGGCCGGTACCGTTGATTTCGGTTCGTCCGACAAGCCGCTGAACAGTGACGAGCTGGCCCAGGCCGGCCTGGCCCAGTTCCCGTCGGCCATCGGCGGCGTGGTTCCGGTGGTCAACATCGACGGCCTGGAAGCCGGCAAGCTGCGCCTCAGCGGTGCCCTGCTCGCCGACATCTTCCTGGGCAAGGTCAAGACCTGGAACGACCCGGCCATCGTCGCCGCCAACCCGGGCGTGACCCTGCCGGACGGCAAGATCACCATCGTCCACCGTTCGGACGGTTCGGGCACCACCTTCAACTTCTCCAACTACCTGTCCAAGGTCAGCCCGGAGTGGAAGAGCAAGGTCGGTGAAGGCACCTCGGTGCAGTGGCCGGACGGCGTCGGTGGCAAGGGCAATGAAGGCGTCGCTTCGTACGTGAAGCAGATCAAGGGCTCGATCGGCTACGTCGAACTGGCCTACGCACTGCAGAACGCGATGCCGTACACCTCGCTGCAGAACGCCGCCGGCACCTGGGTGCAGCCGAATGCTGAAACCTTCGCCGCCGCTGCCGCCAGCGCCGACTGGGCCAGTGCCAAGGACTTCAACCTGGTCATCACCAACGCGCCGGGCGAGCAGGCGTGGCCGATCACCGCCACCAACTTCATGCTGATGCAGAAGAAGCCGAAGGATGCCAAGCGCAACCAGGATGCGCTGGCCTTCTTCAAGTGGGCCTTCGAAAGCGGCCAGACCCAGGCCAACGAACTGCACTACGTGCCGCTGCCGGCCGAGCTGGTCAAGCAGATCGAAGCCTACTGGGCGACCGAACTGAAGTGATGGACCCGACGGTGCCCGCCATGTGCGGGCACCGCCTCCTGAACATCGTGCTGCCCCGCCCCTTCCTGGCCCTGCCGTCCCCATGAATGCCATCGCCCAGCCTGTAGCCGCCCCGTCCACGCGTGACACGCGTGATGCCCGCAACGACAAACTGTTCCGATGGGTGCTGGTCGGCACCGTCATCTTCGTCCTGATCGCTCTGGCCTGCGCCGCACTGTCGATGCTGTGGGGTGGTCGCCACGCCCTGCAGATGCAGGGCTTGAGCTTCTTCTTCTCGTCCGACTGGAATCCAGTCGAAAACAAGTTCGGCGCCCTCGCCCCGATCTACGGCACCCTGGTCACCGCGCTGATCGCGATGGTCATCGCCGTGCCGGTCAGCTTCGGTATCGCCTTCTTCCTCACCGAGGTGGCACCGCGCTGGCTGCGGGGTCCGGTCGGTACCGCCATCGAACTGCTGGCGGGCATTCCCTCGATCATCTACGGCATGTGGGGCCTGTTCGTGCTGGTGCCGGTGATGACCGAATACGTCACTCCGTTCCTCAACGAAACCCTGGGCGAATGGCCGATCATCGGTCCGGTATTCCAGGGCCCGCCGCTGGGCATCGGCATGCTCACCGCCGGCTTCGTGCTGGCGATCATGGTCATCCCCTTCATCTCCTCGGTGATGCGCGAAGTCTTCCTGACCGTGCCGACCCGCCTGAAGGAATCGGCCTACGCGCTGGGTTCCACCAAGTGGGAAGTGAGCTGGGACATCGTGCTGCCCTACACCCGCTCGGCGGTGATCGGTGGTGTGTTCCTCGGCCTCGGCCGCGCACTGGGCGAGACGATGGCCGTGGCCTTCGTGATCGGCAACAGCGTGCGCCTGTCGCCGTCGCTGCTGGAACCGGGCACCACCATTGCCGCGCTGATCGCCAACGACTTCGGCGAGGCCACTGAAACCTACCGCTCGGCGTTGCTGCTGCTCGGCTTCGTCCTCTTCATCGTCACCTTCGTGGTGCTCGCCATCGCCCGCCTGATGCTGATGCGCCTGTCCCGCAAGGAGGGCAACTGATGTCCAGCACCGCTGACTCCCTGTACCTGCGCCGCCGCATCGGCAATGTCATCGCCATCGCGATGTCCTGCGCCACTGCGCTGTTCGGCCTGTTCTTCCTCGGCTGGATCCTGTTCACCCTGGCCTCCAAGGGCCTGGCAGGCATCAACCTGGATCTGTTCACCAAGATGACACCGCCGCCGATGCAGGAAGGCGGACTTGCCAACGCCTTCTTCGGCAGTGCGGTGATGTGTGCGCTGGCGATCGGCATCGGCACCCCGCTGGGGGTGCTGGCCGGCACCTGGCTGGCCGAGTACGGCAACGCCCGCAAGGCCGGCACCGTGGTCCGCTTCGTCAACGACATCCTGCTGTCGGCGCCGTCCATCGTGCTGGGCCTGTTCGTTTACACCCTGTACGTGATGCAGACCGGCGGCAGCTTCTCCGCCTTCGCAGGTGCGCTGTCGCTGGCCTTCATCGTGCTGCCGGTGGTGGTGCGCACCACCGACGAGATGCTGCGCCTGGTGCCTTCGCAGATGCGCGAAGCGGCCCTGTCGCTGGGCATCCCGCAGTGGAAGGTGATCGTGCAGGTGCTGTACCGCAGTGCCTCGGCCGGCATCATCACCGGCATCCTGCTGGCACTGGCCCGCATTTCCGGCGAGACCGCACCGCTGCTGTTCACCGCCTTCGGCAACCAGTACTGGAACAGCAACGTGTTCCAGCCGATGGCCTCGGTGCCGGTGGTGATGAACCAGTTTGCCGGCAGCCCGTATGAATCCTGGCAGGTGCTGGCCTGGGCCGGCGCGCTGGTGCTGACCGTGTTCGTGCTGCTGGTCAGCCTCTCTGCGCGCGGCATCCTGCTGCGCAACCGTATCTCCCATGACTGACCTTTCCGTGGATACCGCCATGAACGACCTTTCCAACGCCGTGCCGATGCAGCGCATCGTGGTGCCGGCCTCGCACGAGAACCTGCACGCTCCGGCACCGGTCAAGCTCGCCGCGCGTGGACTGGACTTCTACTACGACAAGTTCCACGCCCTCAAGGGCATCAACCTGGAGATCCCGGAAAAGCGCGTGACCGCGCTGATCGGTCCGTCCGGTTGCGGCAAGTCGACCCTGCTGCGCATCTTCAACCGCATCTATGCGCTGTACCCGAAGCTGGAAGCGCGCGGTGAGGTGATCCTCGACGGCGAGAACATCCTGTCGCCGAAGTATCCGATGAACCGCCTGCGCAGCAAGGTCGGCATGGTGTTCCAGAAGCCGGTGCCGTTCCCGATGACCATCTTCGAGAACGTGGCCTATGGCATCCGCCACCACGAGAAGCTGTCCAAGGCAGACATGGCCGACCGTGTCGAGCATGCGCTGCGCCAGGGCGCGCTGTGGGACGAAGTGAAGGACAAGCTCAACCAGAGCGCGCTGGGCCTGTCCGGCGGCCAGCAGCAGCGTCTGTGCATCGCCCGTGCCGTGGCCCTGCGCCCGTCGGTGCTGCTGCTGGATGAGCCGACCTCGGCGCTGGATCCGATCTCCACCAGCCGCATCGAACAGCTGGTGGAAGAACTGAAGCACGAATACACCATCGTGATCGTCACCCACAACATGCAGCAGGCCGCGCGCGTGTCCGATTACACCGCCTTCATGTACCTGGGCGACCTGATCGAGCACGACCGCACCGAAGTGATCTTCTCGCAGCCGTCCAAGCAGCAGACCGAGGATTACATCACCGGCCGCTTTGGCTGATCGGCCTGTTTCTTTGCCCTATGTCCCAGCCAGGCATGGCCTGGCTCTACCCGGATTGCAGACCATGAACCTTCCCAACGACCACATCGTCAAGAGCTACGACGAAGAGCAGCAGCGCCTGGTGGCCGAGATCGTGCGCATGGGCGAGATGGCCGTCGCCCAGCTGGAGGCGTCGATGGACGTCATCGAGAAGCGCGATGAGAACGCCGCCCACCGCATCATCGCCAACGATGAAGCGATCGATTCGCTGGAACAGCAGATCAGCCACGACGTGATGCGCCTGGCGCTGCGTGGCCCGATGGCACGCGACCTGCGCGAGATCCTTGCCGGCCTGCGTATTCCGGCCGATATCGAACGCATCGGCGACTACGCGGCCAACGTCGCCAAGCGCTCCATCGCGCTGGGCAAGGTACCGCCGCTGCCGCAGATCCAGGGCCTGCGCGCCCTCGGCCGTCTTGCCGCGCAGCAGGTCCGCCGCGCCATCGCTGCGTACCGCGACAACGATGCCGATGCCGCGCTGGAACTGCGCGAGGACGATGCCCGCCTGGATGCGCAGTACACCGCGCTGTTCCGCGAGCTGCTGACCTACATGATGGAAGACCCGCGCAACATCACGCCGTGCACCCATCTGCTGTTCATGGCCAAGAACCTGGAGCGCGTGGGCGACCACGCCACCAACATCGCCGAGAACGTGTGGTTCCTGGTGCATGGCGAACAGCCGCTGCCGCCGCGCCAGAAGCGCGACGAGACCTCCAGCGCCGGCGATATCTGATACCGCACTGCAACACCGGAGTTGACTCCAAGGTGGCCGCTGTCCTGGTGACAGCGGCCTTCCTGTTTCTGGGCGTTCCGGCGATTCATCCACGCGTGGCGTGGATCTACTGGCCACCGGTCTCGCCTTCTGTAACAAACCTCACGAAAATTTGAGGTCTTGGCGAGGATTCGTTGAGTAGGATCGCTGCACCATCACTTCACCACGGGCATCCGCCCACCACCCAGGAGCACGACCGATGAGCACCTCCAACAAGACGCTGTCCCTGCTGACCGCCACCGCCTTGGCCGCAGGCCTGGGCATGACCGCTTCCGCCTCGGCCCTGAGCATGAGCGACCTCGCCCAGGGCTATCTGGTGGCAGGACAGGCAGCCAAGGCCAGCACCGACGCCAAGGCTGCCGATACCAAGATGGCCGCGGACGCCACCAAGCATGCTGAAGGCAAGTGTGGCGCCGATGGCAAGACCGCCGAAGGCAAGTGCGGTGCCGACAAGGGCAAGGCGGCCGGCGCAGCTGCCGGTGCCAAGGCCAAGACCGGCGACAAGAAGGCAGCCGAAGGCAAATGCGGCGAAGGCAAGTGCGGTGCCAAGCACTGACGTCAACACCGGCGTCGTCCACCCGCGGTCGCCGCTTCCCGCGGCGGCCGTGGGCCTGGGCCTGCGCCGCGCCCTGCTGCAGGACCTGCGCGAAGCTCCGGCCGGCGATTTCGATTTCCTCGAGTGCGCGCCGGAGAACTGGATCGGTGTCGGTGGCCCTGCTGGTGATGCCCTGGCCGAACTGACGGCGCGGCATCCGTTGAGCTGCCACGGCCTGTCGTTGTCACTGGGCGGCAGCGCAGCACTGGATACCCAGCTGCTGGCCCAGGTGGGTGCCTTTCTTGAACAGCACCGGGTGCCGCTGTACAGCGAACACCTGAGCTACTGCAGCGACGAGGGCCATCTGTACGACCTGCTGCCGATTCCGTTCACCGATGAAGCGGTACGCCACACCGCTGCACGCATCGCCCGCGTGCAGGACATCCTCGGCCGCCGCATCGCCGTGGAAAACGTGTCGTACTACCTCGCGCCGGAGCCGATGATGGACGAGCTGGCCTTCACCAATGCGGTGCTGGCCGAGGCCGACTGCGATCTGCTGCTGGACGTCAACAACGTCTACGTCAACGCCTGCAACCATGGCTACGATGCCGATGCCTTCATCGCCGGCCTGCCCGAGCAGCGCATCGTCTGCCTGCACGTGGCCGGGCATCTGGACGACGCTCCCGACCTGAAGATCGACACTCATGGCAGCGCGGTGATCGATCCGGTATGGGACCTGCTGGCGCGTACCTATGCCCGTATCGGTGCACGCCCGACACTGCTCGAACGCGACTTCAATTTCCCGCCCTACGCCGAGCTGCGGGGCGAACTGCAGACCATCCAGCGCCTGCAGGCCGTACATGCCGGAGCAGCCCATGGCTGACGACCCGGAACGACTGCGCGCACAGCAGCACGCGTTCACCGCACACCTGCGCGACCCGGCGCAGGTACCGGCGCCGCCCGGCATGGACCCGCGCCGGGTGGCCGTGTACGAACGCCTGCTGTTCAACAATCTGCTGGGATTGTTGAGCAATGGTTTCCCGGTCTGCGTGCGCCTGCTGGGCGAACCGGCCTGGAGTGCGCTGGTGCGCCACTACTTCGCCAGCCATCATTGCCAGGCGCCGCTGTTCACCGAGCTGGCCGCCGAGTTCGTGCAATGGCTGCAGGTGCAACCGCAGCTGCCGCATCCAGCGCTGGCCGAACTGGCCCACTACGAGTGGGTGGAAACCGCGCTGTACCAGCTGCAGGCCGATCCGTTGCCGGAACCGGGCGACATCGACCCGTTGCAGGTGCCGTTGCGGCGCTCGCCACTGGCCTGGCCGCTGCTGTATCACTGGCCGGTGCATCAACTGGGTAGCGACGATGCACCGCTGCAAGCGCCGGCAGAACCCACCGGCCTGTTGGTGCGCCGCGATGCCGATGGCGAGGTCAGGTTTGCCGCGCTCAGCAGCCTGGCGGTGCACCTGCTGACCCTGATCGGCGAGGCACCCGGCGCTACCGGCCAACAGCAGCTGCTGCAGCTTGCCACCCTGCACCATCTCGATCCCGAAACCCTGGCCGCCCCTGGCGCACAACTGCTGCTGCAGTTCCTGCGTACCGGTGTGATCGGCCCGCTCCCTGCTTCACCCTGACGCCCCTTCCAGGAGATTCACCCATGAAGACCCCGACCCTGGCCGCCGCGCGCGGCCAGCTGGACCGTTTCGCCCCGTGGTTGGCCCCGCTGGGCCTGCGCGTACTGCTGGCGTGGGAATTCTTCGAATCCGGACGCGAGAAGCTGCATGGCGAGAACTGGTTCGCCGACCTGCAGGGCGCATTCCCGTTTCCGTTCGACCAGCTGCCCGCTGCGCTGAACTGGCAGTTGGCCACCTGGTTCGAGCTGGTGGGTGCGGTCTGCCTGCTGCTTGGCTTCGGTACCCGTTTTGCCGCCACCAGCTTGCTGGTGCTGACGGTCGTGGCAACGTACGCGGTGCATTGGCCGGCCGAATGGAGCTCGCTGAGCGAGCTGGCGATGGGTTATGCGATCAGCGACCAGGGCTTTGGCAACTTCAAGCTGCCGCTGCTGTTCATGGCGATGCTGCTGCCGCTGCTGTTCACCGGCGCGGGGAAACTGAGCGTGGATGCGCTGCTGGCGCGGTGGTATCCGGCGGGCCCCACGGCGCTGCCCGCGCTCCGGTAGACGCCAACCTTGATCGGCGCGCAGTGTGCCAACCAAGGTTGGCACCTGCCGGGATCCCGGGTGCTCAGGGTCGCTCTGCTAGAATCCGTACATGACTGACCCCACTTCCGCACCTGCCGCCGCCCCTGTTTCCGACGTACCCCAGGCGCAGCGCGCGATGTCACAACGCTTCCGCGGCTTCCTGCCGGTGGTGGTGGATGTTGAAACCGGCGGCTTCGACAGCCAGCGCAACGCGCTGCTGGAAATCGCTGCCGTGCCGATCGAGATGGACGAGAACGGCCTGCTCTACCCCGGCCAGACCGCCAGCGCCCATGTTGTGCCGGCCGAGGGTCTGGAGATCGACCCGAAATCGCTGGAAGTGACCGGCATCATCCTCGACCATCCGTTCCGGCTGGCCAAGGAAGAGAAGGCAGCGCTGGACCACATTTTCACCCCGGTCCGCGCAGCGATGAAGAAGTACGGCTGCCAGCGCGCGATCCTGGTCGGGCACAACGCCCATTTCGACCTGGGTTTCGTCAACGCGGCGGTGGCCCGTACCGGGCACAAGCGCAATCCATTCCACCCATTCAGTGTGTTCGACACGGTCACCCTGGCAGGCATCGCCTATGGCCAGACAGTGCTGGCACGCGCGGCCAACGCGGCCGGGCTGGGCTGGGATGCCAACGAAGCGCACAGCGCGGTGTACGACACCGAGCAGACGGCACGGTTGTTCTGCACGATCGCCAACGCCTGGCCGCGGTAAGGCGGCCAACGGCGGAGCCCCTCGTGGCGGGCTGACAGCGAATTGGGGTGTGGCCGGGCGCCACGGATACGTTCCTGGGCGCCACGGAAAGATCAGAAACGCGGGAGCAACAGCGGGTCGCTGCGCTCGATGCTGCCGGCTAGCGCTGTGGTGAGTCACTTCTGTGGTGGGTGCCGACCGTTGGTCGGCATTACAGTAGGTCCACGCCATGCGTGGATGCTTCGCACCCGATCAACCGATGCTGGTGCGATCCCGCCCGTCACTCTTTGCACGGTACAACGCGCGGTCGGCACGCTGGTACAGCAACGCCGGGGTGCGGTCGTCGCCATCCAGTTCCACCAGACCAGCGCTGAAGGTCACCCGCAGGCCAGGTATGCCGGCCCAGTCCGGATGGTCATGGAACAGGCCACGCAGGCGCGCGCACAGTTGTGCCGCCTCCTCCAGCCGGGTGTCATTGAGCAGCAGTGCGAATTCTTCGCCGCCGGTGCGTGCCGGCAGGTCCGAGTCACGGCTGGCTGCGGCGATCACCTGGGCCACTTCCACCAGTACCGCATCACCGATGCTGTGGCTGTGCTGATCGTTGACGTCCTTGAAGTGGTCGATGTCCAGCACCACCAGGCACAGCGGATGGCCGCTGCGCTGGGCACGGGCGAAATCGCGGGCCAGCGCCTCGTCGAAGCCGCGGCGGTTGGCCAGCCGGGTCAGCGCATCCTCGCGGGCCTGTCGTTCGAATGCCTCGGCCTGCCGCGCCAGGCGCTCGGCCAGTTCGGTCTTCTCCTGGTTCAACGCCTGCAGGTGCACGGTCTGCGCCTGCAGGTCGAAGGTTGCCTCATCCACGCGCCGTGCCAGGCGCAGGTTGCTGGCCTTGTACTGCTTCAGCAGGAAGCGGTACAGCGCCACCAGCGCGGCCAGCAGCACCAGCCCGATCAGCGCCTGCACGCTGCGTCGCTGCCACCAGAACGGCTCGACAGTGAAGCTCCACACCGCTTCCTGATGACCCCAGCTACCGCCCGGGTGCGAGGCCGCCACGTGCAGCGTGTAGTCGCCCGGCGGCAGGCCGACGAACTCCACGCTGCGCTGCGGGCCACGCTCTACCCAGCCGCTGTCCAGCCCCTCCAGCCGCGTGCGGTAGCGGATGCGGTCGGACATCAGGTAGCTCAGGCCCACGTAGCTCACCGCAAGCCGCCGCCCACCGGGAATCAGATTGCGCTCGGGGCCCTCCCAGTGCACCGGCGCACCGTCGACCTGTACGTTCTCGATTGCCGCAGGGGGTGCCGGACGTTCGCGGAAACGCTGCAGCCGCTGCGGATCGACCATGCTCAGGCCACCGGCGGTCACCACCCAGAACGTACCGTCCTTGCGCAGGATCGCCGAAGGGCCGGAGCTGCCGTTGGCCTGCGCATTGGCCATGCCATCGATTTCGTTGTAACGCTCCACGGTCACCCGCGGCGCGCGTCCGTCAGCCACGGCGTTGAGCGTCGCCATATCGGTACGCAGCACGCCGCGGTTGCTGCTGATCCACACATTGCCCAGGCGGTCGGGCACCAGCTGGAACACCGCATCCACCGGCATGCCCTGCTCCAGGCCCACGCGCGCCAGCCTGCCGCCCTGCCAGCGGTACAGCCCGCGGTCACTGCTGATCCACATCGCATCGCCGATCTGGTGGAAACCGAACACGCTGCGGCCACCGCCCAGCGGCGCCAGGTCGATCGACTGCACCCGATCACCGCGCAGCACACGGATGCCCTCAATGGTGCCGATCCACAGATTTCCCTGGTGATCGTGTTCCAGCGCGGTGGTCAGGCCTCCCGGCATGCCGGGAACCGTGGGCACGCTTACCTGGTCACCCTCGATGCGCACCACGCCCTTCTGCGTGCCCGCCCAGACCACGCCGTCAGGTGCGATGCTGATCGCGCGGATGTTGCCGCCCGGCAGGCCATCGGCCGCCGCGTAGTTGTGGCGCAGGCGGCCATCGGCATGCAACCGGTAGATGCCATCGCCGAAGGTGCCCACCCACACGTCGCCGCCCGGGTCCTGGGCCAGGCTCAGCACCGACGGTGCCTTGCCGCCGCGGTTGTGCAGCGGCACCGGACGGAAGCGGCCATCGGCGGTCTGCTGGTCCAGGCCGCTGGCGCTGCCCACCCAGAGCTTGCGGTCGCGGTCCTCGAACACGGTGCGCACATAGTCGCCGCTGAGACCGTCACGCTCGGTGTAGCTGCTGAACAGGGTTTCGCGCAGGCGGTACAGGCCGCCGTTGGCGCCGACCCAGATGCTGCCCTCGGCGTCTTCGCGCAGGCTGACCACACGCCCGCCGGGCAGGTTCAGACCCGCCGGGAGGCGTTCCAGGCCGTGCGCCGAGATGCGCAGCAGGCCCTGGTTCTCGGTGCCCAGCCACAGGTCGCCATGACGGTCCTGCAGCATGGCGGTCAAATGCAGCTGGCCGGGCAGCCGGTGCACCAGCACCAGGCGATCGTCCTCCACCTTGTACAGACGCTCGCCGGCGACGATCCACAGTGCGCCATCGGGCGCGCGATAAGGCCACGACAGCCCCTTGTCCACGCCCCATGCCGCCGGCGCGCGCTGCAGCACGCCGTCGTTGTCGCGCAGCAGCAGGCCGTCGAGGGTGCCGATCCAGACCCGGTCCTGCGCGTCGACCGCCATCTTGGTGAAACTCATCGCCAGCGGCAGGTCCGGCGGTGGACGCTGGTAGACGATGCCCTTGTCCGGGGTCAGATAGGCGATGCCCTTGCCTTCATACAGCAGCCACAGGCGCCCCTGGCTGTCCATCTGCATGGACTGGATCAGCACCTGCGGCGTATCGGGCCGGTGCTCCCAGACCCGCCACTGGCCATCACTGCCGCGGTGGCTGACATTGCCCCGCGAATCGCTGATCCACAGCCCGCCCTGCGGGTCGACCAGCAGCGCGCCGATGCCGTTGTCGCGCAACCCCGGCCGGGTACTGCGGTCGAACACGGTGAAATCCAGCCCGTTGTAGCGCACCAGGCCTTCCCAGGTGGCGAACCACAGGTGGCCTTCCGGGGTCTGCGCGATGTCGCGCAGCGAGTTGTGCGGCAGACCATTGCGCGAGGTCCACACGTCGATGGCGTAGTCGCGCAGTGGCGGCGCGCCACTCTGCGCGGCCAGCGGCGCGGCAATCGCCAGCAACAGCCACAGCATGCCCAGTCGCAGCAGGCGACCGATCCTTTCCGTGTGGCGCCCCGCCCGGCGCCCTCCTGCCCCCTGTCCGCCCATCAGCGCAGCGGCGGCGGCCAGCTGCGGATGCCGGTGGTGACGGCAGACGCGAACAGGATTGGCCGCACCACGCAGGGCGGCATGCCGGCAGGAACGGGCAGGCTCATCGGACGAAGAATGGGGAAGTACGCAGATGATAGGGCAAACCCTGTCGCTGGCGTCACCGCACCCGGCACAACCGGGCCTGGACAGAAATCTCCGCTGCTACCGGGCCTCGGCACTCGTTGACCACTGCACCACCGCTTCCAGCCCACCCTCGGGACGGTTGCGCAACCACAGCCGACCACCGTCCTTTTCGGCCAGCGCACGGGCGATGGTCAGGCCCAGGCCGGCACCACCGGTCTCGCGCGAACGTGACGTCTCCACCCGCACGAACGGGTCGAATACCGCCTCCAGCTGGTCATCCGCCAGCCCGGGGCCGTCATCGGCGATGACCACCGTGATCGTGCCCTCGCCGCGCTCGACGCGTACCCGGGCGCGCTGTGCGTACATCACCGCGTTGTCCACCAGGTTGGAGAACAGACGGTGCATCGCCAACGGGCGCAGCATCAGCACTGCGCCGCTGCGGCCTTCAAAGACGACGTCGGCGCCGTCCTCGGCGGTGTCCTCGACGATGCTCTCCAGCAGCGAATCAAGGTCCAGCGCGGCGCGTTGTTCGGCACTCTCCGCACTTCGCGCCAGTTCCAGGCCCTCACGTACCAGCGCCTGCATCGCGGCCAGGTCGCCGATCAGGCGCTCGCGCAAGGTTTCGTCGGTCACGTTTTCCAGGCGCAGGCGCAAGCGGGTCAGCGGTGTCTGCAGATCGTGGGTGATCGCTGCCAGCATCTGCGTGCGTTCGGCCAGGTGGCGCTGCAGCCGGTGCTGCATGGCATTGAAGGCTTCGGCGGCGCGCTGCACTTCGCGCGGCCCGCGCAGCGGCAAAGGTGCCCGCTGCAGGTCATCGCCCAGGTCCTCAGCGGCTGCCGCCAGTTCCTGCAGCGGCGCGCTGGCCATGCGTGCGACCACGTACGCCAGCACGGCGATGGCCAGCACCAGCAAGGTCAGGAACAGCGGGTCCACGGCGAGGATGCCGTTGTGCGCGATCGCTGGTGAATCGAGAGCGAGCTTCAGCAAGGTGCCGTCGTTGAGCACCACGTCCACCGCCCGGCACTTGGGCGGGATGAAGGTGGGATCGCGTTCGCGTGGCGGCTTGCGGTGGCCCGGCGGCGGCGGCGGCAGCAGGTCCTGCAGCTTGGGAATGCAGGAACGGAACGAGGCGAAATGCACGTGCGCCCGCGATACCGGGCCGGGGCGATCCTCCAGTACCTCCATCAGCGCCTTGTCGGCCCGGCCGATGCGCGCGCCGGGCTGCAGTGCGCGCACGCTGGGGCCACCGATCTCCAGCAGCCGCTCGCGCAGCTCCGGGTTGCCGTCCAGCAGGTTGATGTAGCCCTGCAGGCGGTCGGCGATGCGGTTCAGGTTCTGCCGCTCGAATTCCTGCTGCCGCTTGGAGCTGGCCAGCATGGTCGCGCCGATCGCGGCCACGCTCATGCCCAGCAGCAGGATCACGAACAGTCGTCCGACCATCGAGGACAGGAAGTGGCGCAGGCGCTTCATCGCGGCTTATTCCAGGTTGACGGCCGAGGCCAGTACGTAGCCTTCATTGCGCACGGTCTTGATCAGGCCATCGGGGCCACCGTCATCGGCCAGCTTGTTACGCAGCCGGCTGACCTGCAGATCAATCGCCCGGTCCTGCGCTTCATAGTTGCGGCCACTGCTGAGCGCCACCAGCTGCTCGCGCGAGAGCACCTTGTTGGCATGGGCGATGAACACCCGCAGCAGGCGGAACTCGGCGCCGGACAGCACCACCACGCGCCCGTCCGGGTCGACCAGGTGGCGATGCTCCAGGTCGAAGATCCAGCGCGAGAACCGTGCGCGGCGCACCGCCAGCGGCTCAAGGTTGGCAGGAAGCGCTTCGGTACGGCGCAGCACGTTGCGGATGCGCGCCAGCAGTTCGCGCGGCTCGAACGGCTTGGCCAGGTAGTCGTCGGCGCCCATTTCCAGACCGAGTACGCGGTCGATCGGCTCGGCGCGCGCGGTGAGCATGATCACCGGCGTGTTCGAGCGTGCGCGCAGGTCGCGGCACAGGGTCAGGCCATCTTCGCGCGGCAGGTTGAGGTCGAGCACGATCAGGTCCACGTGTTCGCGTTCCAGCAGCTGGCGCATGCTGGTGCCATCAGCGGCGGTGCTGACCTGGTAGCCCGCACGGCCGAGCTGCTCGGCCAGCAGGGTGCGGATATCGTTGTCGTCATCGACGATCAGCAAACGGTGCATCGGGTTTTCAGTCTCCATGTCGCGAATCATCCCGTGTCGGCAGCTGAACCGCATCCAGGCCAATGCGTACCACTGTATCCCCCGCAACGCGGGATACCTGCTGATACGCCGTCTCGGCGACAGTGTTACATAGAGACACACCCTGAGGATTGAGCACAGCGTCGCTCGATCTTCACAATGCCCACCAACGCCGCCACTGCGGCCCCCAGAGTGAAGCCGCCACGTGATCTCCCGCCTGTTGCCCGCGACCCGCAAGGGTCGCCTGATGTTGATCGCCCTGCTTGTCCTGATCGCCGCCGTGTCCGCCTGGTGGCTGCTGCGCAAGCCGGCTGCACCCGCCCTGGCCACCACCCCGGTCAGCCGCGGCGACATCGAACAGACGGTGGAGGCTACCGGCGTGATCGACGCCTACAAGCTGGTCAGCGTCGGTGCGCAGGCCTCCGGCCAGATCAAGTCGCTGAAGGTGCAACTGGGCGATACGGTGAAGGAAGGCGACCTGATCGCCGAGATCGACGCCACCACCCAGCAGAACCAGGTGCTCAACGCGCAGGCCTCGCTGGACCAGGTGACCGCGCAGCGCGCGGTGCAGCAGGCCACCCTGCGCCAGGCCGAACTGGAGTTCGCACGCCAGCAGCAGATGCTGGCCGCCGAAGCCACCTCGCGCCAGGAATACGATGCCGCCGAGGCCCAGCTGAAGACCGCGCGTGCGCAGCTGCAATCCTACGAGGCGCAGATCAAGGGCCGCGAAACCGAACTGGGCACCGCCCGTGCCAACCTGGCCTACACCCGCATCGTCGCGCCGATGGACGGCACCGTGGTGGCGGTGGTGGCCGAGGAAGGCCGCACGGTGAACGCCAACCAGACTGCGCCGACCATCGTGATGCTGGCACGGCTGGACGTGGTGACCGTCAATGCCGAGGTCTCCGAGGCCGACGTGGTCAAGATCAAGGCCGGCATGCCGGTGTACTTCACCACGCTGGGCGACCCGGACCGCAAGTACCACGCCACGCTGCGGCAGATCAATCCGGCACCGGCGTCGATCGCCAACGAGAGCTCGTCCAGTTCCAGCAGTTCGTCCAGTTCCAGCTCCAGCAGCGCGGTCTACTACAACGCGTTGTTCGACGTGGAAAACCCCGATGGCACCCTGCGCATCGACATGACCGCACAGGTATCGGTGCTGCTCAAGCAGGCCAAGGGCGTGTTGATGGTGCCGGCCGTTGCACTCGGCCCGAAGTCGCGCAATGGCGAGCGCATCGTGCGGGTGGTCGATGACAAGGGCCAGCCGCAGCCGCGCAAGATCAAGGTCGGCATCAACAACGGCGCCAACGTCGAGGTCCTGTCCGGCCTGCAGGAAGGCGAGCGCGTGGTGGTCGGCGAAGGTGGCGCTGCGGCAGCTGCCGGTGGCGGCAACCGCGGCGGCATGCAGATGCGGGTCGGCGGCCCGGGCATGGGGCGCCGATGAGCACGACGGCACCGCTGCTGCGCCTGCGTGACCTGCGTCGTGAATTCCCGGCCGGCGACGACGTCATCGCCGTGCTGCGCGACGTCAACCTGGACATCCATGCCGGCGAGATGGTGGCCATCGTCGGCCAGTCCGGCTCGGGCAAGTCCACGCTGATGAACATCCTCGGCTGCCTGGACCGCCCGACCCGTGGCAGCTACCAGGTGGCGGGTCGCGAGACGGGGAGCATGGCGCCCGACGAGCTGGCCGAGCTGCGTCGCGAGCACTTCGGCTTCATCTTCCAGCGCTATCACCTGCTGGGCGATCTGGACGCGCGCGGCAACGTAGCCGTGCCAGCCGTCTATGCCGGCAGCCCCGGCCCGGTTCGCACTGCGCGTGCCGAGCAGCTCCTGCAGCGTCTGGGCCTGGCCGACCGCATGCACCACAAACCGGGGCAGCTGTCCGGTGGCCAGCAGCAACGCGTGTCGATCGCGCGTGCGTTGATGAACGGTGGCGAGGTAATCCTGGCCGACGAACCGACCGGCGCCCTGGATACGAAATCCGGCGAAGAAGTGATGGCCATCCTCGGCGAGCTGCATGCCGAAGGCCACACCATCATCATCGTCACCCACGACATGAGCGTGGCCGAGCACGCACAGCGCATCATCGAGATCCGCGACGGCGAGATCATCGCCGACCGTGCCAATCCAGCCGCACCCAGCTACCGTGCGCAACGCGAGCCAAGCGCGGGCGTCGCCCATGGCAACAGCTGGCACGCGGCCCGCGATCGCTTCACCGAAGCGTTCCGGATGGCCCTGCTGGCGATGAACGCCCATCGCCTGCGTACCTTCCTGACCATGCTCGGCATCATCATCGGCATCGCCTCGGTGGTATCGGTTGTGGCACTGGGCAATGGCTCGCAGCAGCAGATCCTGCAGAACATCAGCGCGCTGGGCACCAATACCATCGACGTCTACCCCGGCCGCGGCTTCGGCGACATGCGTTCGGCACGGGTGCAGACCCTCAAGGCCAGCGATGCCGATGCCCTGTCGCGGCAGAGCTATGTCGACAGCGCCACCCCCAGCGTGTCCAGTTCGGTTACCGCGCGCTACCGCAACCAGTCAGCCACCGCGCAGATCAGCGGTGTCGGCGAGCAGTACTTCCGGGTGAAGGGGGTAAGCCTGCTCAGCGGCAGCTTCTTTGACACCGATGCGGTGAAGGGACTGGCCCAGGTGGCGGTGATCGATGAGAACACCAAGACCCAGTTCTTCCCCGACAGCGACCCGATCGGCCAGGTGATCCTGCTTGGCAACGTGCCGGTGCGCGTGGTCGGCGTGGCCAAGAAGCAGAGCTTCGGTTTCGGCGGCAGCACCAGCCTGGGCGTGTTCGTGCCCTACACCACGGTGATGTCGCGCATGCTCGGGCAGAGCCATGTTTCCAGCATTACCGTGCGGGTGAACGATGAAACGCCGATGGATGCGGCGCAGGAAGCGATCACCCGGTTGCTGACCATGCGCCACGGCACCGAGGACTTTTTCCTCAGCAACAGCGCCGAGATCCGCGACACGATCGAACAGACCACGCGCACGATGACGCTGCTGATCGGCGCCATCGCCGCCATCGCGCTGCTGGTCGGTGGCATCGGCGTGATGAACATCATGCTGGTCTCGGTGACCGAGCGTACCCGTGAGATCGGCGTGCGCATGGCGGTAGGGGCACGGCAGAGCGACATCCGCCAGCAGTTCCTGATCGAAGCGGTGCTGGTGTGCCTGCTCGGCGGCTTGCTCGGCATCGGCCTGGCACTGCTGATGGGCGTGCTGATCGGCCGTTTCGCCAGCGATTTCCAGGTGCTGTTCTCCACCGCTTCCATCATTGCCGCCTTCGCCTGCTCCACCCTGATCGGCGTGGCGTTCGGCTTCCTGCCGGCACGCAGTGCCGCCCAGCTCGACCCGGTGGAGGCCCTGGCCCGCGAATGAAAACGATGACCCGACTGCCGTTCCCCGCTCCCTCGCGCCTGCTGCTGGCCGGTGCCGTACTGCTTGCACTCTCCGCCTGCGCTTCGGTGGGCCGCTATCCGGTCCAGGACCCCAGCGTTGCCGCCACCTATGGCCGAGGCGACGCGACCCTCAACGCGCCGGCCGACGACCCGCGCAGCGGCCTGGACACCCCGGCCCGCGACATCCGTCAGGACAACTGGTGGACGGGTTTCGGCGATGAGCGCCTGGACCGCCTCGTTGCGCAGGCGTTGAGCGCCAACAGCGACCTCGGTGCTGCCGGCCTGGCCGTGCAGCGTGCACGCCTGCAGGCCGGCCTGGCCAGCAACGCGCTGTGGCCGCAGCCGTCCTCGTCCGGCGTAAACGGAAGTGGCAGCCGCGCCACCGATCGGGCCGACGACTGGCGTCGCAGCTATTCCACCGGTGTCTCGCTGGGGTGGGAAATCGACCTGTGGGGCCGCCTGCGCACCCAGCGCGACATCGCCCATTGGGAGGCGGACGCCAGCGAAGAAGACCGCCAGAACACGGCACTGCTGGTGATCGGGGATGTCATCAACCAGTACTGGGCGCTGGCCTACCTCAACCAGTCCATCGCCACCGGCCAGGCCAACCTCGAACGGCTGCAACGCACGCATGAACTGGTGCAGGCGCGCTTCGATGCTGGTGCAGTTTCGCGACTGGAAGTACGCCAGGCAATGCAGAACCTGCAGTCGCAGCGTTCGGCACAGAGCGCGCTGGAGCAACAGCGGGTGGAAGTGCGCAATGCACTGACCGTGCTACTGGATGGCACGCCGTGGCCGCAGCAGGACGAGCCGCAGAACCTGCTGGAAGCGCAGAGTCCGTCCATTGCCGAAGGCCTGCCGGCCGATCTGCTCGGTCGCCGGCCCGATCTGCGTGCGGCCGAACTGCGGCTGCGCAACAGCCTTAAGACGATCCGGGTGACCGCCACCCAGTACTACCCTGCATTGAGTCTTACCGGCAGCCTGGGGTCCAGCGCGACCTCGCTGGGCGATGTGCTGCGCAATCCGGTGGCCACGCTGGGCGCTGGCCTGTCGCTGCCCTTCCTCAACCTGCAGCGCGCGCAGCTGGATACGGATGTGGCCGGTACCAGCTACCAGATCGCCGCCACCAACTTCCGCAAGACGCTGTACACCGCGCTGTCGGAGGTGGATAACGCTTTGTCCGCACGTGAGCAGCTGCTGCGCCAGGTGACTGCGTCCCAAGCGTCTTATGACGAAGCGGTGGAAGTGGAGCGCGCGCAGGAAGTGCGCTATCGCGTGGGCGCCACCGATCTGCGCACCTGGCTGGAAGCGCAGCAGACCCGCCGCGACGCGGAGCTGTCACTGGCGCGGGTGCGGCAAAGCCAGTTGAACAACGACGTGACGCTGTTCAAGTCGCTGGGCGGCAGTGCGGGGTGACTTCTTCTTCTGTAGAGCCGAGCCCACGCTCGGCTGCCTTTCGTCTCGATGCCGGTGCCGCGCGGTGCGCGGCAGCCGAGCGTGGGCTCGGCTCTACAGGGACGGTTACCTGATCAACCGCGCTGGCGCACGACCTCGAACAGGCTGACGCCGGCAGCGACCGAGACGTTCAGGCTCTCGATCTCGCCCGGCATCGGAATCTTGACCAGGCCGTCGCAGTTCTCGCGGGTCAGGCGGCGCAGGCCATCGGCTTCGCCGCCGAGCACCAGGGCGATGTTGCCCTTCAGGTCCAGCTGGTACAGCGAAGCGGTGGCCTCACCTGCCAGGCCGTAGATCCATACGCCCTGCTTCTGCAGGTCCTTCAGGCAGCGCGACAGGTTGGTCACCGCCACCACCGGGATGCGGTCGGCGGCGCCGGCCGAGGTCTTGCGCACAGTGGCATTGACCGTGGCCGACTTGTCCTTGGGAATGATCACGGCGGTGGCACCGGCTGCGGCGGCCGAGCGCAGGCAGGCGCCGAGGTTGTGCGGATCCTGCACTTCGTCCAGCACCAGCAGCAGTGCCTTGCCTTCCGCAGCAGTGACCAGGCCTTCCAGCTCGTTCTCGTTGTAGGTGCGGGCAGCGGCATAGCGCGCGGCCACGCCCTGGTGGCGCACCGAACCGCCCACGCCGTCCAGCGCCTGGCTGTTGACCTTGCGCACGTCGATGCCCTTGCGGCGGGCGTTTTCCTCGATCTCGGTCAGGCGCGGGTTCTTCGCACCGGCCTCGACCAGCACTTCGCGGACGTTCTCGGCGTCGTTCTCGATGGAGGAGGCGACGGCGTTGACGCCGACGATCCACTGGCTGTTCTTGCTCATGCGGGCAGGACCGGAAAGGGGGTGGCTATGGTAGAGCATCGGGGCCGGCCGCGCTTCGCCCTCGCCGGGCATGGCCCGGTGCTACCCGCCGCTCACCCTTCGGCCGAACGGCTGCGCGGCGGCCAGTGCGGGGTGTCGTGGTCGGGGTGCTGGTGGGACACGATCGTGGCCAGGAACTCCAGTGCGGCGACATCCTCCTCGGTGCGGCGTGCCGGCAGCCTGCCCAGCCCGTCAACGAAGGGCAGCTTGCGCTCGACGCCATACTGGATGGTCGGCGGCAGGCGTTCAGGCTGGTCGAAGGCACCGGCGGCCACCGCGACGCCATCAGGGGCTTCATAGGTCAATGGCGTGCCGCAGTCGGCACAGAAGCCGCGCCGCACGACGTTGGAGGACTGGAAATAACGCGGTTGGCCGCGGGTCCAGCTGAACTGCACGCCGCGCACCGAGACCAGCGGCGCGTAATACGCGCCGAAGGCCTTCTGGCACATCCGGCAGTGGCAGATCGAGCTGTCGGTCAGCTCGCCGCGCGCCTGGAAGCGGATCGCACCGCATTGGCAGCCGCCGCTGTATTCGGGTTGGCCCTGCATTGCTGCGTTCCTCCGAAACGTCGTGCCAACCAACGGTTGGCACCTACCGGGTGAGGTGGGTGCCGACCGGTGGTTGGCACCTACAGGGTGGGGTGGCTGCCGACCGGTGGTTAGCACCTACCGGGTGGGGTGGCTGCCGACCGTTGGTCGGCACACCTTTCAATATTGCTTTTTCGTGCGCTTGGCCGGCTTGCCGCGCTCGGGCAGCGGCGCCGGGCCGGCTTCCTCTTCTTCGCCCTTGTGCTCGACGAGGCGGAAGTCGATCTTGCGTTCTTCCATGCTGGCCTTCAGCACCAGGATGCGCACACGGTCGCCCAAGCGATAGCTGCTGCCACGGCGCTCGCCGGTCAACGTCTTTCGTGTCGCGTCGAACTTGTAATAGTCCTGCGGCAGCTGGGTCACGTGCACCAGCCCCTGCACCTTCGACTCATCCAGTTCCACGAACAGGCCGAAGCTGGTGACGCCGCTGATCACGCCGTCGAACTGGCCACCCACGTGCTTTTCCATCCACGCGGCGCGGTAGCGCTCATCGACTTCACGCTCGGCCTCATCGGCACGACGCTCACGCTCGGAACACTGCAGGGCCAGCGCGGCCATCTCGCGGGCGTTGTAGATGAACTTGTCCAGCGGCTTGCCCGACAGCGCATGTTTGATCGCACGGTGCACCAGCAGGTCCGGGTAACGACGGATCGGCGAGGTGAAGTGCGCGTATGCCTCCAACGCCAGGCCGAAGTGACCGTTGTTGTCGGGGCTGTACACGGCCAGGCTCTGGCTTCGCAGCAGCACCGATTCCAGCAGCGTGGCATCGGGACGGTCGCGGATTTTCTTCAGCAGCTTGGTGTAATCGCCCGGGCGCACCTTCGACCACGGCGGCAGGCTCAGCTTGAACTCCTTGAGGAATTCCAGCAGGTCGGCGTACTTGGTCTCCGGCGGCTTCTCATGCACGCGGTACGGCGCCGGCACATGGCGCGACAGCAGGTACTTGGCCGCCTCCACGTTGGCCGCGATCATGCATTCTTCGATCAGCTTGTGCGCATCGTTGCGCACCAGCATGCCGGCCTGGGTGACTTCACCGCGGTTGTCGAGCACGAAGCGGACTTCGCTGCTTTCAAACTCGATCGCGCCACGCTTGGTGCGCGCCTTGGACAGCACCTTGTACAGCTGGTGCAGGCGCTGCACCTGCGGCAGCAGGTCGCCGATGAAGGCCTTGGCACCGGCGTCATCCTCGCCCACCGCCTGCCACACCTGGGTGTAGGTCAGGCGCGCGTGCGAGTTCATCACCGCTTCGTAGAAACGCGAGTGGGTGACGACACCATCGCGGTCGATCTGCATGTCGCAGACAAAGCACATGCGGTCGACCTTCGGCATCAGCGAACAGATGCCGTTGGACAGGGTCTCCGGCAGCATCGGCACCACGAAGCCCGGGAAATATACCGATGTGGCGCGCTTCTGCGCTTCCTCGTCCAGCGGCGTGCCGGGACGGACGTAGTTGGAGACATCGGCAATGGCGACCACCAGGCGGAAGCCATCGGCGTTCGGCTCGCAGTACACCGCGTCGTCGAAGTCCTTGGCATCCTCACCATCGATGGTGACCAGCGGTGTGCTGCGCAGGTCGACGCGGTCGCCGATCATCGCCGGCTCGACCACCAGCGGCACCGACGCAGCTTCGTCCAGCACCTCCTGCGGGAACTCGAACGGCAGTTCGTGACCGTGAATCGCGGTCTCCACCACCAGCGACGCGGTCAGCTTGTCGCCGAGCACGGCGATGATGCGTCCGATCGGCGGGCGGCGGCTGTCCGGTGCCTGGGTCAGTTCGCAGACCACCAACTGGCCATCGCGCGCGCCACCGGTCTGGTCCGGCGGCACCTGGACGTTGCGCTGGATGCGCTTGTCATCAGGCACCACGTAGTTGATGCCCATCTCGACGCTGAAGCGACCGATCAGGCGGGTCATGCCGCGCTCCAGCACACGGGCGATGCTGCCTTCGCGGCGGCCACGGTGATCGATGCCGGTGACACGGGCCAGCACCTTGTCGCCGTGCATCACCTTGCGCATTTCATAGGGCGGCAGGAACAGGTCGTCACCCCCCTCGACCGGGCGCAGGAAGCCGAACCCTTCCGGGTTGGCGATCACCACGCCGGTGACAAGATTCAAGGTCTGGATCGGCGCGAAGCCGCCGCGGCGGTTCTGTACCAACTGGCCGTCGCGGACCATGGCGCCGAGGCGGCGCGACAGCGCTTCGGCACGGTCCGGTGCGGTCAGGCCCAGGCGCGCGCCGAGTTCTTCAGCCGTCTGCGGCCCTTCGCAGCGCTCCAGCAGGGCCAGGATGGCCTCGCGGCTGGCGATGGGTTGTTCGTACTTTTCTGCTTCGCGGGATGCATAGGGATCGTCGATCACCTTGCCCGTCGGCGGCAGCTTGCGACCCGGCGCCGGACCCGGCGGCTCAGCGCTGCGGCGGCCACGTGCCGAAGGCGGTGCGCCTCCGTCGGCCAGTGCGGGGAGCCAACCCGGCAGCGGCTTGCCCGGCTTGTTGGAGCGGGCAGTGCCCGGCTTGGTGCCCTTCTTGGGGGCTTCACCGCGGGACTTGCTCCCGCCCTTGCTTGGTTTTTTGGTAGTCATCGCCCTCCATGGTAGCCGTTGCGGGCGTGCAGAACGGGTCAGCACACCCGTTGAAGAATCCCCATTAAGAATTTTCAGGAAATCGTTGACAGCCCCCGGGTTCATCTTCACAATTGCGCCTCTGGAACGCCCAGATGGCGGAATTGGTAGACGCACTAGTTTCAGGTACTAGCGGGTAAAACCGTGGAGGTTCGAGTCCTCTTCTGGGCACCAACGAAAAAACTCCTCGCTCCGGCGGGGATTTTTTTTGCCTGCGATCCGGGCGCGGCACCCCATCCACGCATGGCGCCGATCTACTGAACGCTCCCATCCACGCATGGCGTGGATCTACTGGCGTGTTGGACGCCGGAATTTCACAAGGGTGTTGACACTTCCATCACGGCACCCCATAATTCTCCTCCTCGACGCCCAGGTGGCGGAATTGGTAGACGCACTAGCTTCAGGTGCTAGCGGGGGCAACTTCGTGGAGGTTCGAGTCCTCTCCTGGGCACCATGTCGAGAATGAAAAACACCCGCGAAAGCGGGTTTTTTCTTGTCTGGCGTCCAGCCAGCATCACCACCACGAACGCAGCACCAGCTCCAGGCCCAGCAGCAACAGGAAGCCGAGGAAGCACGCACGGAATACCCGTGCACTGATGCGCTGGCGGATCACCTGTCCCAGCCACATCCCTGCCAGCGACGGCACCACCGCCAACGCGCTCAGGCCGAGCTGCTGCACACCGAACGCACCATGCAGCACCAGGCCCGTGGTCAGCGAGATCGTGGACACCGTGAATGCAAGCCCCAGCGCCTGTACCAGCTCGTCGCGCTGCAAGCCCAGCGATTGCAGGTAGGGCACCGCCGGCATCACGAACACCCCGGTGGCGCCGGTCACCACACCGGATATCGCGCCGACCAGCGGTCCAAGCCAGCGCTCGCGCCGAGCCGGTACCCGCAACACCGGCGCCAGCAACGCGTACCCGGCGTAGACCACCAGCGCCACGCCCAGTGCGGCGCGCGAGACATCACGATCCACCCGCACCAGCAGCGCGGCGGCGCCGAGCGTGGCGATCACCACCGCCAGCATCATCGGCCACAGTCGCCGCACGATCTGCCCCACCGATGGCCCGGACAGCAGCTGCCAGGCATTGGTGACAAAGGTGGGAATGAACAGCATCGAGGCCGCCGCAACCGGCGACAACGCGCCCCCCAGCAGCCCCATCGCCACCGTCGGCAGCCCCATGCCGGTCACGCCCTTGACCACCCCGGCCAGCAGGAACACCACCACCAGCAATGTGTAGAAATAGATCGGCTCGTTCATGCCTCCATTGGAGCCGGCGGCACTTCAGCGCACAATGCGGCATTCCCGCCCCACCCTTCGGCTGACCCGAAGGCAAGAGGGCATGTTGCGAGGACTCACCATGCGTCTGGACATTGCCGATCTGCGCCTGTTCCTGGCGGTGGCAGAAGCCGGCAGCATCACCGCCGGCGCTGCAGAGTCGAATCTCGCACTGGGATCGGCCAGCGAACGCCTGCGCGCCATCGAATCCGACGCTGGCACCGCGCTGCTGACCCGGCACCCGCGCGGCGTCAGCCTGACCGAAGCGGGTGCCGCACTGGCCCATCACGCGCGCCTGATCCTGCAGCAGCAGGCACAGCTGCGCGGCGAACTGCAGGCCTTCGCCCACGGCGCGCGCGGCACCCTGCACCTGTATGCCAATACCGCGGCATTGACCAACTATCTGCCCACGCGACTGGCTCCATGGCTGGCCGAGCGCCCTCGCCTGCGCGTCGAACTGCACGAACGCACCAGCAACGAAGTCGTGCGCGCGATCCGTGCCGGCCAGGCAGAGGCTGGCATCATCAGTGACGCCGTCCCCGCCGATGGGCTGCGCCGTCATGTCGTTGCGGAAGACCCGTTGATGATGCTGCTGCCGGCTGGCCATCGCTTCGCCGCGCGACGCTCGCTCGATTTCAGCGACGTGCTGGGCGAGACGTTCGTTGCACTGGCCGACGGCAATGCGTTGCAGACCTATATCGAAGAACTGGCAGCAGAGGCCGGACGGACGCTCGATGTACGCATCCGCATGAAGACATTCGAAGGCCTGTGCACGATGGTGGGCCATGGCATCGGCGTTGGCATCGCGCCACGCACCATCGCCCGGCAGCACCGACGGGCCACCGGCATCGTCACCGTTGCACTCGGCAATGCATGGGCACAGCGCCGACTGTGCGTCGCGTTCACCGACTGGACATTGCTCTCGCCGCCGATGCGCAGCCTGCTGCAGCATCTGGATGTGGGCGCGCAAATGGATGCAGAAAAAAATGTGTGAAATGGTGTTGACACATATCCAACCTTCCTGCAAAATTCTCCTCCTGAGTCGCCCAGGTGGCGGAATTGGTAGACGCACTAGCTTCAGGTGCTAGCGGGGGCAACTTCGTGGAGGTTCGAGTCCTCTCCTGGGCACCATGACTCAGCAAATGATCAAACCCGCGAAAGCGGGTTTTTTCATGTGCGGCGCTCGGGAAATCTCCGGCGCTTAGGAGCGTCGGCCCATGCCCGACGAGCGCGTGGCGCGCCGCCACAAACAAAAACCCCGCCTTGCAGCGGGGGTCTCTGCATTTCAGCCGGGCATGGCCCGGCGCTACTGCGTGGCGGATCGATCAATGACCGCCGGCAGACGTCGCGCCTGCATCGGCACCGAACGGCGGCTTGGCCAGCCCCAGGAACGCGATGCCAGCCCAGCAGGTAGAAGATGTCGTTGAACGCCATCCACAAGGCCTGGTGGTTGATGATGTTGCTGAGCACCGCAGCGTCACACGGCAGGTCGCGCCACTGCATCAAGGCCATTTGCTGTTATCGCTCCCCACCCTAAGAGTATCGCTCGCTAGGAAATAGCTTGTCAGCTATGTTATGCGCACTTGTGTTGATGACAGAGCAAATGGACACGGCGCTGAATCCAAAATCTTTGCCCAAGAGCGGAAAGACAAAGGCTGAAGACAGAACCATCGAAGCCGATGTCGATGGCGGGAATTTTTCTAACTTCCATTTTTCACGCCTCGTCGCGAAGAAAGTTAATTTCAGAAATATTGACTTCCGATACTCCTCTTTCGACTCGTGCTACATGCGAGGCTGCACCTTCGACAGCTGCGACTTCACCGGCTGCAAGTTTGTCGGAACCAACCTTCATGGAGCTCACTTCCTAGGCTGCAAATTTGATTACGCAGTATTTGAGAGAACAGATATTGACGATCATGTTCTTTTATCGAACTGCCCAGAGAGAGAAAATCTCAAGTTAAAGTTCGCAAGAACGCTGCGAATGAACTATCAACAACTAGGAAATGCCCAGTCCGCGAACAAGGCCATTCAAATTGAACTAGACGCGACAGAGGCACATCTACTGAAGGCATGGAAATCCAATGAATCCTATTATCGACGAAAATATTCCGGTCTAGCGCGAATCAAGCAATTTGCCCATTGGCTCTACTTCAAAAGCCTGGACTGGATCTGGGGAAATGGTGAAAGCTCACTAAAACTGGGCAGATCCGCGCTCGTTGTAATTGCCATCTTGGCGCTGAATGACACACTAGAGTTCAAGAATCCCGCACTACTGTCGAGTTACGTTAACTCCTTCAAAGAAGTAATTCCCATATTTCTAGGAATCAATACTTCAACACCCTACACCCCCCTATTCATGGCTGGCGTGACAACAATTCGGCTCATGATGTTTGGATTTTTGATGTCCATCATCATAAAAAGATTTAATAGGCGGTAGCCATGCACATCTATGCATTCGGATCCGTTTGCCGAGGGGAGATTGACGATGACTCGGATATCGACATGCTCGCGGTAATCGGCGAAAACGATAGAAACGTGAGCGAGATGAACTTTTCCATCTACTCACAAGATAAGCTAAAAGCAATCTGGCGAGAAGGAAACCCTTTCGCTTGGCACCTGCATCTGGAGTCCGCAATGGTATTCACCAGCGACGGAACGGATATCATTGACAGTCTTGGAGAGCCAAGCAAGTACTCCCGCGCGAGAGCCGATTGTTTGAACTTTATAGATCTCTTTGACAGTGCAACCACATCCATAAGAATGGGCACAAACAGCATTCACTTCGAGCTATCAACGATATTTATCGCAGCTCGCAACTTTGCAATTTGCTATTCCTTCGATAAGAAAAGCCGGCCAGTCTTCTCGCGCCAAGCCCCACTGCTACTCGGAGAGCACAGCCTGAGGCTCCCCCCCACTTCTTACAGCACTCTCGAAAGAGCAAGAATCCTAGCTAGCCGCGGCATTGGGGATCAGATAGAAAAACAGCAACTGAATTCTACAATCGAAGATCTTCCAAAGATTAGACAATGGATGGCGAGACTGATGGAAGGATTAACGTTGTGAGCGGATTCAACGATCGAATTAGCGCACAGCGCTCAATACTAAGCCAAATAAATAGGGTCGAATGGCCATCAGAGCCACTCCATAGCCTGTCACAGCACGCAATTGATCGGTGGATCGCCACCAATAGAATTGAACAGGAAGACCCAATAGTCCTCCTCGTGTCCTCGGCAGCAAAACAGCTGCAATTTCTAGCTAACAAGAGCCAAGACCAAATTACCGAGAGCTACTTGGCGCGGATCACTGAGATACAAGGAATCGTTGCAGATCTAGCTTGGAGAATAGAGTTGGAGCTCGGGCAAAGAGCTTCACCTGTCCGCTCTTAAGAAAAAACCCCGCCTTCCGGCGGGGTTTTGTTCTTCATCAACACGGATCGATCAATGCCCGCCGGCAGACGCCGCACCCGCACCTGCGCCGAATGGCGGCTTGGCCAGCCACAGGAAGGTGATGATTGCCAGGAAGATCCAGCCCAACAGGAAGAAGATGTCGTTGAAGCCCATCTGCGAAGCCTGGTGGTTGATCATGTTGTTCAGCACCGCAGCACCGTGCTGCAGGTCGCCCTGCCCCATCGCTGCTACCTGGTCCTGCATGCCCGGCTGATACACCGAGATGTGTTCGGTCAGATCCGCGTGATGCACCTGCGTGCGACGCGCCCACAGCCAGGTGGTCAGCGACGCGGCAAAGCTGCCGCCCAGCGTACGCAGGAACGTGGCCAGGCCGGAGCCGGCCGCGATCTCACGGCCATCCAGGTCCGACAGCAGGATCTGCAGCACCGGCATGAAGAACAACGCCACGCCGATGCCCATGATCAGCTGCACACCGGCCACGTGCTGGAAGTCCACCTGCAGGTTGAAACCCGAACGCAGGAAGCTGGTCATCGACAGCACCACGAACGCGATCGTGGCCAGCATGCGCATGTCGAAGCGCGATGCATACTTGCCCACGAACGGCGTCATGATCACCGGCAGGATGCCGATCGGCGCCGTCGCCAGGCCTGCCCAGATCGCGGTGTAACCCATGTCGCGCTGCAGCCATTGCGGAATCAGCAGGGCCACGCTGAAGAACGCCGCGTAGGCCACCACCATCGCCAGCGTACCCGCGCGGAAGTTGCGGTGCCGGAACAGCTTCAGGTCAACGATCGGATCCTTGTCGGTCAGTTCCCAGATCAGGAACACGGTCAGCGCCACCACGGCCACGCAGGCCAGCACCACGATCTTCATCGACGAGAACCAGTCCTCGTCGTTGCCCAGGTCGAGCACCAGCTGCAAGGCGCCCACGCCGATCACCAGGGTGACCAGGCCGACGTAGTCCATCTTCGGCTTCTCGACGTGCTCCGGGCGGCCCTTCAACTGGTTACCCACCACCAGCGCGGCGAAGATGCCCAGCGGTACATTGATCAGGAAGATCCATTCCCAACTGTAGTTGTCGGTGATCCAGCCACCGAGGATCGGCCCACAGATCGGCGCCACCACGGTGATCATCGCCAGCAGCGCCAGCGCCTGTCCTCGCTTCTCCCGGGGATAGATCGAGACCAGCAGCGACTGCGTGATCGGGTACATCGGCCCGGCGACGAAGCCCTGCAGCGCGCGCGACAGCACCAGCATGCCCATGCTCTGGGCCAGGCCGCACAGCAGCGAGGTGATCACGAAGGCCAGCGTGGCCCACACGAACAGCTTGCGCTCGCCGAAGCGACGGCTGAGCCAGCCGGTCAGCGGCAGCGCGATCGCGGTACTGACCGCGAACGAAGTGATGACCCACGTCGCCTGCTGCGAACTGGCACCAAGATTACCGGCAATGGTCGGCAGCGAGACATTGGCGATGGTGGTGTCGAGCACCTGCATGAACGAGGCCATCGCCAGGCCCACGGTGCACAGGGCCACACTGGGTGGCAGGAAGCCGGCGGCCGCACCCGGCGCCGCCGGTGCGCCCGGAGAGCCGGGCGCAGCTGGAGCTTGTGCGGACATGGCCGACCTCAGCTCGCCTTGGCCTGCTGCGGCAGGTTGCCCTGGATGATCGTGTGGATCACCTCATCGGCATCGTGCAGCTGCTTGGCGTACACGTCGGTGTCGAACACCGCGCCCTTGGCGGCCGCGCTCGGCAGCACTTCGCCCTTCTGGTCGCGCAGGCTCACTTCGGCCTTCATCGACAGACCGATGCGCAGCGGATGTTCGGCCAGCTGCTTGGCATCGATGGCGATGCGCACGGGCACGCGCTGCACGATCTTGATCCAGTTGCCGCTGGCGTTCTGTGCCGGCAGCAGCGAGAACGCCGAACCGGTGCCCAGGCCCAGGCTGTCGATGCGGCCCTTGTACTTCACGTCGCCGGCATACAGGTCCGACTTCAGCTCCACTTCCTGGCCCAGGCGCATGTGGCGCAGCTGGGTTTCCTTGAAGTTGGCCTCGACCCACATCTGCTCGGTCGGCACCACCGCCATCAGGGCGTTGCCCGGCTGCACGCGCTGGCCGACCTGCACAGAACGACGGGCGACATAGCCGGTGACCGGCGCGACGATGCCCGAACGGGCATTGTTGAGGAAGGCCTGGCGCAGCTGCGCGGCGGCGGCCAGCACGTCCGGCTGGGTGGCGATGACCGTGTCATCGACCAGCGCGCGGTTGCGCTCGACGGTCTCGCGCGAACCGGCCACGGCCGCTTCGGCAGAGGCCAGCTCATCACGTGCATGGGCCAGTTCTTCGTTGGAGATGGCGCCGGTGGCGGCCAGGTCCTTGCGGCGGGCGAAGTCGTCGCGCACGCGCTTCAGGCTCACCTGGCGCGCGTTCAGATCGGCCTGCGCACCTTCGACGCTGCGGTACAGGCCGCGGGTCTGGCGCACGGTCTTGGCCAGGTTGGCTTCGGCCTGCTGCAGGGCCACCGAGGTATCGGCCGGATCCAACTGCACCAGCAGCTGGCCGCGCTCCACGCGCATGCCGTCATCGGCATTGATGGCGACCACGGTACCGGCCACCAGCGGAGTGATCTGCACCTGGTTGCCCTGCACGTAGGCGTCGTCGGTTTCTTCAAACCAACGACCGAACATGAAGTACCACAGCGCCAGTGCGGCCAGCAGCAGCACGACGATCACGAACAGGCCGCGCAGCAGCGTGCCGCGACGGTTGGGGGCGGCAGGGGCCGCAGTGTCTTGGGTCTGGCTCATGGCAGGCGTCTTCAGGAATGCGAGGAATCGGAATGGGAAGCAAGCGGTGCGGCACCAGCGTCGCTGGGCTGGAAACCACCGCCCAGCGCCTTGCTCAGGCGTACCGAGGTCTGCAGCTGCTGCGACTGCAGGCCGGCCAGCTGCTGCTGCGATTGCAGCAGCGTGGACTGCGCGGTCAGCACGTCCAGGTAGCTGCCGATGCCGGCGCGGTAGCGCTGCTGGGCCAGGTCAAACGCAGCATGTGCGGTATCCACCGCCTGCTGCTGCGACTGCGCCTGCTGCGCCAGCGAGCGCACGGCGTTGACCTGGTCGGCCACATCGCGCAGTGCATCGAGCACCGCCTGGTTGTAGTTCGCTACGGCCAGGTCGTACTGCGCATCGGTGTTGGCCAGGTTGGCGCGCAGCTTGCCGCCTTCGAAGATCGGCAGGCTCAGCGCCGGGCCGATGTAAGCGAAGCTGGAGCTGCTCTGCAGCAGGTCGCCAACATTCGGTGCGACCACGCCGGCCAGCGCGGTCAGGTTGAGGCTGGGGTAGAACTTGGTTTTGGCGACCTTGATCTGCTTGTCGGCCGCCTCCACCCGCCAGCGCGCGGCGACGATGTCCGGGCGACGGCCGAGCAGTTCGCTGGGCACCACGCCCGGCAACTGCAGGGCCAGCGGGTTCATCGCCCGTGGGCGTTCGATCGACAGGCCCCGGTCCGGGCCCTTGCCGACCAGCGCGGCCAGCGCAGTGCGGCCCGCATCGATACGCTGCTGCGCCGCCAGCAACTGCTGCTGTGCGGCCGGAACGCGGGCTTCGGCCTGGCGTACCTGCAGATCACTGTCGATGCCGGCGCGGCGGCGCTGGCGGGTCAGCTCCAGCGACTTCTGCGAGCGTGCCAGCTCTTCTTCGGCCACGTCGTTGAGCTGCCACGCATAGGCCAGGTCGGTATAGGCCTGGGCGATGCCGGTGGACAGGTTCAGGCGAGCGGCCTGGGCCTCGACGGTCGCGGCATGGGCGCCATCCACGGCGGCCTCCCAGGCGGCGCGCTTGCCACCCCACAGGTCGATGCCGTAGCTGAAATCGAAGGCGACCTGGCTGCTGCCGGCATAGTGACCGCCGATTTCATCACCGGCCATCGATTCGGGCAGGCGCAAGCCCGTGTAGCCACCGGACACGGACAGGCTGGGCAGGCGATCGGCGCGTGCAGTGCCGACCTGCGACTGTGCCTGGCGCAGGCGCGCGTCGGCGGCGTCCAGGCTCGGATGGCCGGCCAGGCCTTCGGCGATCAGCGCATCCAGCTGCGTATCGCCCAGTGCCTTCCACCAGTCCTGGGCAGGAAAACCGGCGGCGCTCAGGTCGCTGTCGGCCAGGGTGCGTTCGCTGTGCAGGCTGTCCACGTCGAGCACGTGGCCCTGCGGGGTGAGGCCACGGCTGCTGGCGCAGGCGGCCAGGGCCAGGGCCAGCGCTGAAACCAGCAGCGCGCGCCCGGACCGGCGGAGAGTGGGATGCGTGATCGGGTTCATGGGGTCGTCAGGGAATCGCGGATTCGGGTCAGGAGGGACAGCAGCTGGGTGCGTTCGTCGGCGGACAGATCGCGCAGGGCGTAATCCATCACCGCGTCGCCACGCAGCTTCAACCGCGCCCACAGCGCGCGGCCTTCATCGGTCAATACGATCTGCAGCGCACGCCGGTCCTGGGCATGCGGCTCGCGGCGCACGCAACCGAGCGCTTCCAGCTTGTCCAGCAGGCGGGTGACCGCGCTGGGCACCTGGTCGATGGCCTGGGCCAGCTCGTTGGCCGTGCACGGCGCCATGTTCGAGAGCACCTTCAGCCCGATGTAGTGGGTGAAGCCGATGCCGAGGTCCTCTTCGGCCATGGACGCATCGAGCTGGCGGACCAGGCCGTCGCGCACCTGGCGCAGCAGCAGGCCGAAGCTGGGGGGAGTGGTTGCAGGACAGATCATGGGGGAGCATTCTCTTCCAAAAAAAATATTTCTCAATGGAAATATTCGATCTGGCATCAAATGCTGTGTTGCAGCAGTGGGCTGGATCAGGTGAAGGCGCCACCTTAATGGCGCTCCCGACTGGCCCGGTAGTACAATCCAGCCAATGAATGTCACATTCAAGCCACCCCCAGCCCACGTGAAGGCGGGCGAACCCGGACCCGCCACCCTGCTGCGTGAAGAGGCGCTGGACTGGTTCGAACGCAATGATGGGCCGCCGGTCATCGCCTTCCGCTTCGACAGCCCGCAGGGGCTGGCCCGCGAAGTGGACTGGCATCACCACGTCCGCGCGCAGCTGATCTGCGTTGAACGCGGCCTGCTGACCACCCGCACCTCGCATGGCACCTGGTCGCTGGCGCCCGGCTCGGCGGGATGGATGCCACCGGCCGAGCCGCATACGGTCCACATCGATGGACCGCTGCGTGGCTGGGGCATGGTGCTGGCCGCCCCCCTGTGCGCCGAGCTGCCCGCCGACCCCTGCGTGCTGGGCATTTCGCGGTTGGCGCAGGCCGTGGCCGAACGCATCTGCGACTGGCCGCAGGACTACGAGAGCACCCCCGAACGGCAGCACATCATCAACGTGCTGCTGGACGAGATCCGCACCGCGCCGCGCCAGCGCATGCACCTGCCGATGCCGCGCGACCGACGCCTGTTGAAGATCGCCTCACAGCTGCTGGCCGACCCGGCCGACGAGCGCGGCCTGGCGCAGTGGGCGCATTGGGCCGGTTTGTCGCCGCGCAGCCTCACCCGTCATTTCCGCGACGAGACCACACTGAGCTTCGCCCAATGGCGCCAGCAGGCGCGGCTGGCCGAGGCGCTGCGGCAGCTCAGCGAGGGCCGCAGCGTGGCCGACATCGCCCACGCACTGGGCTTCAGCAGCGCCAGCGCCTTCGTCACCGTGTTCCGACGACACTTCGGATTGCCGCCCGGACGCTACCTGGCACGGGCCGGCCACGGCCTGGAACCGGGCCTGGACCCTGCACGCGGCTTGGCATCCCCCGCCGCATCCGGATAATCACTGGATTGAGAGCGGCGACCGCCGTCACCGCCTCCCGACATAGGTAACAACGCCGCATGACCGATCTTGCCCGCCCCGTGTTCCACGGTTTCGAACAACTGCCGCTGCGCGAGTACGCCGAACGCGCCTACCTCGACTACTCGATGTACGTAGTGCTGGATCGCGCCCTGCCGTTCATCGGCGACGGCCTGAAGCCGGTGCAGCGTCGCATCATCTATTCGATGAGCGAGCTGGGCCTGAATGCCGCGTCCAAGCCGAAGAAGTCCGCGCGCACCGTCGGTGACGTCATCGGTAAATACCACCCGCATGGCGACAGCGCGTGCTACGAAGCGCTGGTGCTGATGGCGCAGCCGTTCTCGTACCGCTATCCGCTGATCGAAGGCCAGGGCAACTTCGGTTCCAGCGACGACCCGAAGTCGTTCGCGGCGATGCGTTATACCGAATCCAAGCTGACCCCGATCGCCGAAGTGCTGCTGGGCGAACTGGGCCAGGGCACCACCGACTGGGCACCGAACTTCGACGGCACCCTGCAGGAACCGACCTGGATGCCGGCACGCCTGCCGCATCTGCTGCTGAACGGCACCACCGGCATCGCCGTGGGCATGGCCACCGATGTGCCGCCGCACAACCTCAACGAGATCGTCAGCGCGCTGCTGCATCTGTTGGACGACCCGGACGCCAGCGTGCGCGACCTGTGCGAGCACGTGAAGGGTCCCGACTACCCGTCCAACGCCGAGATCATCACCCCGGCCAACGACCTGCGGAACATGTACGAGACCGGCAACGGCAGCGTGCGCGCGCGTGCAACCTTCACCAAGGAAGCGCACAACGTGGTGGTCACCGCGCTGCCGTTCCAGGTGTCACCGTCGAAGGTGATCGAGCAGATTGCCGCGCAGATGCGTGCCAAGAAGCTGCCGTGGCTGGAAGACGTGCGCGATGAATCCGACCACGCCAACCCGGTGCGCGTGGTACTGGTGCCGCGCTCGAACCGCGTCGATGCCGAACAGCTGATGGGCCACCTGTTCGCCACCACGGACATGGAGCGCAGCTACCGCGTCAACCTCAACGTGATCGGGCTGGACGGCCGTCCGCAGGTGAAGAACCTGAAGATGCTGCTCAGCGAATGGCTGGCGTTCCGCAGCAGCACCGTCACCCGACGCCTGCAGCACCGCCTGCAGAAGGTCGAGCGTCGCCTGCACCTGTTGGAAGGCCTGCTGGTGGCGTTCCTCAACCTGGACGAGGTGATCCACATCATCCGTACCGAGGACGAACCGAAGGCGGCGCTGATCGCGCGCTTCGGCCTGTCCGAAGACCAGGCCGAGTACATCCTCGAAACCAAGCTGAAGCAGCTGGCCCGCCTGGAAGAGATGAAGATCCGTGGCGAGCAGGACGAGCTGGCCAAGGAGCGGGAGAAGATCCTCGGCATCCTGGACAACAAGGCCAAGCTGAAGAAGCTGATCCGCGACGAGCTGCAGGCCGATGCCAAGAAGTTCGGTGACGCGCGCCGTTCGCCGCTGGTGCAGCGCCAGGCGGCGCAGGCCATCGACGAGACCGAGCTGGTACCGAGCGAACCGATGACGGTGGTGATGTCCGAGAAGGGCTGGATCCGCGCCGCCAAGGGCCACGACATCGATGCCTCGACCCTGTCCTACCGCGATGGCGATGCCCTGCAGGGCGCGGTGCGTGCGCGCAGCACCCAGCAGGTCGCGTTCCTCGACAGCGAAGGCCGCGCCTACTCTACGCCGGTGCATACCCTGCCCTCGGCGCGCGGCAACGGTGAACCGCTGACCGGCCGCTTCTCGCCGGCCGCCGGCACCAGCTTCGTGACCCTGGCCAGCGCCGAGCCGGATACCCGCTTCGTGCTGGCCTCGACCCACGGCTACGGTTTCGTCACCCGCTTCGAGAACCTGATCGGTCGCAACAAGGCCGGCAAGGCGATGCTGAACCTGTCGGCGGGCTCGTCGGTGCTGACGCCGTCGGTGGTGGCCAACGTCGCCACCGACCGCATCGTCGCGGTGACCAGTTCGGGCAACCTGCTGGCGATCGCCGCCAACGACCTGCCGGAACTGGACAAGGGCAAGGGCAACAAGATCATCGAGATCCCCAAGGCCAAACTGGCCACCGAGCGGGTCGTCGCGATCGTCGCCATCAGCCCCGGGCAGACCCTGCAGGTGCGCAGTGGCCAACGCACCATGGGCCTGAAGTTCAACGAGCTCGAAGCCTATCTGGGCGCCCGCGCCACCCGCGGCCACCTGCTGCCCCGCGGCTGGCAGAAAGTGGAAGGGCTGTCGGTCGAATGAGGGAGGTGTCAACCTTGGTTGACACGCCTTGACCGGCAAACCGGGACACCGCCGGGCATGGCCCGGCGCTACCGGGAACGGGACGTCAGACACAAAAAAGCCGGGGCATTCCCCGGCTTCTTTGTTTGTCGGCTGGCGGGCAGTGGAGCAGCGGGCTGGCGAAGGCTGGCTGGCGGTGCTCCGGTGCTGGCGGGCGACGGGACGTTGTGCTCCTGGTGGAGCCGACCAGCGATCGGTTCCACCAGAAGGCAGCCGAGCATGGCTCGGCTCTACAGAAAGCGGCGCCGGTCAGTGCGCTGCGGCGCCGCTGCCGTCGATCTTGCTCAACTGGTACAGCTCCAGGCCGATGCGCTTGATCAGGCCCAGCTGCTGCTCCAGCCACCAGGCGTGGTCTTCCTCGGTGTCCTTCAACTGCGCCAGCAGCATGTCGCGGCTCACGTAGTCGCCTTTCTCCTCGCACAGCTTCATGCCGGCGGCGAGGTTGTTGCGCACCGCGTACTCGGTGTCCAGATCCTTGCGCAGCATCTCCTCCACGGTCCTGCCCGGCTCGGTGGCATGCGGGCGCATGTCCGGGTCGCCGCCCAGGAACAGGATCCGGCGCAGCAGCGCGTCGGCATGCTGGGTCTCCTCTTCCATCTCGTGGTTCAGGCGTTCGTACAGCGCGAACAGGCCCTGGTCCTCGTAGCGGCGGGAGTGGATGAAGTACTGATCGCGGGCAGCGAGTTCGCCGCGCAGCAGTTCCTTCAGGCAGGCGATGACGTCCGGATTGCCTTTCATGGGGGGAGCTCCTGTGAATCGATGGCGCCCATGGTGCCCCATCTGGAAATACGGTGATCTAATCGGAATCAGTCGCAGTTGCGCCTGCGGCTACAATCGGCCGACATGCTCGGGAAGGACCTGCAATGCGTCGTACGTGGCGGTGGATTCTGGGTGCGCTGGTCGCGATCGTGCTGCTCGCGGCACTGGTCCTGTGGTTGCTGCTGCGCGGCAGCCTGGCCGAACTGGACGGCGAGCGCCCATTGCCCGGGCTGGCCGCGAAGGTCAGCGTGGAGCGTGATGCGCTGGGGGTGGTCACCATCACCGCTGGCAGCAAGACCGATGCACTGCGGGCGCTCGGCCGTATTCATGCACAGGAACGCTATTTCGAGATGGACCTGATGCGGCGCAGTGCCGCAGGTGAACTGTCCGCCCTGTTCGGGGCGAAGGCGATCGAGGCCGACAAGCGCATGCGCGTGCACCGGCTGCGCGCGCGCACCGAGGCCCATCTGCAGGATGCACTGGGGAGCGACCCTGCCTCCGTGCGCGCCTACGTGGACGGGGTCAACCAGGGCCTGGGCAGTCTGGCGGTACGGCCGTGGGCCTACCTGCTGCTGCGGCAGGCGCCCCAGCCGTGGCAGGCCAGCGACAGCGTGCTGGCAGGCCTGGCCATGTACGCCGACCTGCAGGACCCCAGCAACCCGTCCGAACTGGCCCTGCAGCGCATCCGCGCGGTGGCGCCGCCGGCCCTGTACGCCCTGCTGGTGCACGACGGCAGCGAGTGGGACGCGCCGCTGGCCGGCGCTCCCCGCGGCAATGCCACCCTGCCCGACGCCAGCCAGCTGGACCTGCGGACGCTGAAGGCCTCAACCGGCTCGGTGGCGGAAGATGCCGACGCGGTCGGCAGCAACAATTTCGCGGTTGCCGGAGCGTTGACCGCCGATGGCCGTGCGATCGTCGCCGACGACATGCATCTGGGCCTGCGCGCCCCCAGCCTGTGGTTCCGCGTACGCCTGCGCTACCCCGATCCGCAGGCCGCAGGTGGCCAGGTCGACGTCAGCGGTTTCTCGCTGCCGGGCGTGCCGGCAGTGATTGTCGGCAGCAATGGATACGTGGCCTGGGGCTTCACCAACAGCTACATCGACACCGCCGACTTCCGCACCGAACCCGCCAATGCTGCGGTGACCGTGCATCAGGAACGAATCGTGGTGGCCGGTGGCACCGACGTGCAGTTCCCGGTACGCGAAACCGCGTGGGGACCGATCCTGCACACCCACGCCGATGGCAGCGGCGACGCCCTGCGCTGGGTCGCGCAGTTGCCAGGCGCGGTACGCATGGATTTCGCCGACATGGCACGCGCCGCCGATCTGGACCAGGCCCTGCAGATGGCCGATCACGCCGGCATTCCCGCGCAGAACCTGGTGATCGGCGACCGCAGCGGGCGCATCGCATGGCGCTTGATCGGCGCGCGGCCCGACCGTGGCCCGGACTGCGCACCGCTGGGCTTCAATGACAATCATGGCAACCGGGGCTGTGCACCGTGGCCGATCCGCAGCGACGCCGCGCCGAGCCTGGTCGATCCGCCCAGCCATCGGCTGTGGACCGCCAACAGCCGCGTGGTGGACGAGGCGACCTTGGCCACCGTCGGCAATGGCGGCTACGACCTGGGCGCACGCGGCCGGCAGATCCGTGACATGCTGGCCACGCAGGAGCGCTTCGACGAGCACGACCTGCTGGCGATCCAGCTCGACGACCGCGCGGTGTTCCTGCAGCGTTGGTGGGTGCTGCTGCACGACGTCGTCGGGCACAGCAACGATCCAGCACTGAAGCGGTTGGGCACGGTCAGCAGCCATTGGGACGGGCGTGCCGCGATCGATTCGGTCAGCTACCGGGTGGTGCGCGAATTCCGTACACAGGTGCTCGACACGCTGACCGATGCGCTGCTGGCACCGGCCCGTGCACAGCTGGGCGAGGATTTCCTGGCACCACGCCTGGCGCAGCTGGAAGGCGTGGCCTGGCCGATGCTGGAACAGCGACCCGCCAACCTGCTACCGCCCGCGTACACGAGCTGGGACGCGCTGCTGGCCGATGCTGCGCGTCGCACCGAAGCGGAGCTGTCCAAGCAGGGGCCGCTGGCGCACCGCAGCTGGGGCGAGCGCAACACCGCAGCGATCTGCCATCCGGTCGCGCGCGCCCTGCCCGCCTTCGCCAGCCGCTGGTTGTGCATGCCGGCCGATCCGCTGCCCGGCGACCGTGACATGCCGCGTGTACAGACGCCGACCTTCGGTGCCTCACAACGGATGGTGGTCTCGCCGGGCCACGAGGCCGATGGCATCGTGCACATGCCGGGCGGGCAGAGCGGTCACCCACTGTCGCCGTACTGGGGCGCGGGACATGAGGATTGGGTTCACGGTCGCCCCACCCCGTTCCTGCCCGGCAAGGCACAGCACATGTTGACGCTGGTGCCGGTGCACTGACGGCGGTACCCACATGCTCGAGGGTGCGCTGCACGCTGTAGAGCCGATCCCATGCTCGGCTGCTTCTGGTGCGGAGCCGAGCATGGGCTCGGCTCTACAGAATGCCCGCTCGGCGCGACCGGGTCAGGCCTTGCGGCGCTCGATCAGGTTCAACAGCGGCCCGGTCATCGCAGTGGTCACCAGCGCCATGATCACCAGCACCGCGAACAGGCGGTCGCCGAGCAGGCCCAGCTCGTAGCCCAGGTTGAGCACGATCAGTTCCATCAACCCGCGGGTGTTCATCAACGCACCCAGCCGCCACGCTTCGCGCGAGGCCATGCCGGTGCTGCGCGCCGCACTCCAGGTGCCCAGCAGCTTGCCCATGGTGGCAACTGCTATCACCAGCACGCACAACAGGACGTCGCCGCCCTGCAACGCGTCGGCGCGCAGGCGCAGGCCGGTCATGGCGAAGAACAGCGGCAGCAGCAGGGTCACTGCGAACGGTTCGACCCGGGCCACCAGCAGATGCCGCAGCTGCGCGTTGGAGGAGACCGCCACACCCGCAGCGAAGGCCCCGAACAGCGCGTGGATGCCAAGCACTTCAGTGACCAGCGCACTGGCCAGCGACAGCAGCAGGATGCCCAGCAGCCAGCGCCCTTCGCGACCCGGCGCGATGGTCTGGCGGGCAAACCACGGCTTCACCAGGCCCAGCATCAGCGCGATGAACGCCACCACGCACAGCAGGTTGAGGCTGGCCGGCAACCAGCCAGTGGCCTGCGCTGCCGCCACGATCAGCGCCAGCAGGCACCACGCGGTCGCATCACCCAGCGCCGCACAGGCGATGGCGGTCTGCCCCAGCGGCGTGTGGGTGATGCCACGATCGGCAAGGATGCGCAGCAGCACCGGAAAGGCGGTGATGCTCATCGAGATGCCGACGAACAGCGCGAACGCGGTAAAGCTCACGCCGTGTGGACCGTGCTGCGGATACAGCCAGATGGCCAGGCCCACGCCGAGCACGAACGGCACCGCGATGCCCGCGTGGCTGACGGTGAATGCGAATCGGCGACGCCCCCGCAGTGCGCCCATATCAAGTTCGGCGCCGGCCACCAGCAGGAACATCAGCACGCCCAGTTGGCTGAGCATGCCCAGCGGCCCCAGCGAAGCGGCCGGGAACAGCGCACCGTGCACCTGCGGCAGCAGACTGCCCAGCAACAGCGGCCCCATCATCAGGCCAGCGGCCATCTCGCCGATCACGGCCGGCTGGCCGAAACGCTTCAACAACGCGCCAGCGCCCTTGGCGACCAGCAACAACACCAGCAGTTGCAGCAGGAACAGGCCCAGCGGTGAAGCCAGGTGATGCGCCCAATCGCTGCCAACCACGGCCTCGGCCCTGCTGGCCACCGTCGGCAGCCCAGGCCCGGCATAGCGGGCCAGCAGCAGGCCGACCAGCAGCGGCACGCCGGCCCAGACCAGGTAACGCCACGCCCACTTCGTCGGCCGCACGGGACCTCCGGTCTGTACGTCCATGAACATTCCCCAATGTGCAGGGCGCCGATGATACGTCCTTGCCTGCTCCAGCGCAGTGCGCCCGCCGGGCATGGCCCGGCGCTACCGTTGTCAGGCGACCGGGCACTGCCGGTCAGGCCAACGCCTGCTCGTGCACGCCGGCGATGGCGCGGCCCGACGGATCGGCAGCGGCAGCGAAGCTGGCGTCCCAGGCAATGGCTGCCGGCGAGGAACAGGCGATCGACTTGCCACCCGGCACGGTTTCAGCCGCCGCGTGGCTGGGGAAGAACTGCTCGAACAGGTGGCGGTAGTAGTACGCCTCCTTGGTCTGCGGCGGGTTGTGCGGGAAACGCTTGTCGGCGGCGGCCAGTACGCGGTCGCTGACCTGCGCTTCGGCGTGCGCCTTCAGGCCGTCGATCCAACCGTAGCCGACGCCATCGCTGAACTGCTCCTTCTGCCGCCACAGAATGCTGTCCGGCAGGTAGCCCTCGAAAGCCTCGCGCAGCACCGCCTTCTCGATGCGGCGACCACCGAAACCGGCGTCGACCATCTTGTGCGCGGCATCGAAACGCATCGCCACGTCGAGGAAATCGCGGTCCAGGAACGGCACGCGCGGCTCCACGCCCCAGGCCATCATCGACTTGTTGGCGCGCAGGCAATCGTAGTTGTGCAGGGCGTCGAGCTTGCGCACCAGTTCCTGGTGGAATTCGCGCGCGTCCGGTGCCTTGTGGAAGTACAGATAGCCGCCGAAGATCTCGTCGCTGCCTTCGCCGGACAGCACCATCTTCACGCCCATCGCCTTGATCCGGCGCGCCAGCAGGAACATCGGCGTGGAGGCGCGGATGGTGGTGACGTCGTAGGTTTCAATGTGGCGGATCACCTCCGGCAACACATCCAGACCTTCCTCGAAGGTGTATTCGAAGCCGTGGTGCACGGTGCCCAGCGCTTCGGCGGCGACCGCAGCAGCGGCCAGATCCGGCGATCCCTTCAGGCCGATGGCGAACGAATGCAGGCGCGGCCACCAGGCTTCGCTCTGGCCGCCATCTTCGATGCGACGGCGCGCATAACGTGCCGCCACGGCGGCCACCAGCGACGAATCCAGCCCGCCCGACAGCAGCACCCCATACGGCACGTCACTCATCAACTGGCGTTCGACCGCATGTTCAAAGGCCTGGCGCAGCTCGGCGAGATCGGCCTGGCGGCCCTGCACGTCGTCGTACTCGCGCCACGGCTGCTGGTAGTAGCGCACCAGTTCGCCGCTGGCGCTGTCGTAGTAATGGCCCGGCGGGAACTGGGCAACGTCGGCGCAGGTATCGACCAGCGCCTTCATTTCAGAAGCTACGCGCAGCCGCCCCTGCGCATCATGGCCCCAGTACAGCGGCACCACGCCGACCGGATCGCGCGCCACCAGCACACGGCCGGCTGCACGGTCCCACAGGGCAAAGGCGAAGATGCCGTTGAGCTGTTCCAGCCACTGCGCCGGCGATCCACCCTGGCGGTACAGCGCGTTGATCACCTCGCAGTCCGAACCGGTCTGGAAGGCATAGGCTTCGGCGAGGCCGGCCTTGAGCTGCTGGTGGTTGTAGATCTCGCCGTTGACCGCCAGCGCCAGCTGCCCGTCTTCGGACAGCAGCGGCTGCGAGCCGCCGGCCGGATCGACGATGGCCAGGCGCTCGTGGACCAGCAGCGCGCCTTCGTCCAGATACACGCCGCTCCAGTCCGGGCCACGATGACGCTGGCGCTGCGACAGCTCCAGCGCATGGCGGCGCAGGGAAGGAAGATCGTCACCGGCCTGCAGGCCGAAAATACCGAAGATCGAACACATGGGTGGAACTCCTGTTGTGGGGAAGTACACGGGGGGAAGGTGTTCGACCGGCCATCCAGGCCCGGGTGGGGCTGCGCCCGGGCACAAAAAAACCCGCATCGGCCGATGCGGGTTTTCTGGTGTCCGGGCGTATGTTGCTGTCTATCTACCCAGGGCGCAGTCCCGCATCGGCCGCGCACGATTATTCGCGCGCAGATTATTGCGGTTGGTGTTGTTGACGGCGGTGGCCAGGCGGGGCGACATGGATTCGACCGTAACCGGGTTTCCGGCGCGGCGCAACTGTTGCGATGGCAACCGATTCAGCGGCCACGCCGGTAGCGGCCCGGATAATCCCCTGCCCGCTTTCCGGAATTCATGGATGAACCCTTGCTGCCGTCGCCTGCTGCCCCTCCTGGCCCTGATCGCCCTGGCCGGCTGCGCGACCACGCCCACCCGCCCGGTCGATGACAGCGAACGCGACGCCCTGGCCGCAGCTGCCGATGGCCAGTTCGATTCGGCGCTGCGCGTGGCCAAGCTGTACCAGTACCGCAACGACGTGCGCGCACTGGACTGGTACGCGCGCGCCGCTGCCACAACGCCGCGCACCCATCGCACCACCAGTGCCGAGGAACAGCTTGGCAGAATCCTGGAACGCGGCCGGCTGGACAGCGGTGATACCCCGCAGAAGCCCGACGCGGTGGTGCTCAAACCCTCCGCGCGCAAGGCCTACCGCTGGTACCACCGCGCTGCCTATCACGGCTCGCCGTATGCGATGAGCGATCTGGAAACATGGTACGAGCGACGTGGCGACATGGAGGGCGCACTGCGTTGGCGCCTGCGCCGCGCGGTCTACCTGCGCCAGCTGTACAAGCTGCAGCCCTTGCGTGATGCCACCAGCGGGTCCGCGAAACCCGGCACTCCGCTCAGCGCCGATACCTCTCCGAACCCGGTGATCGCGCGCATCCAGCGCCGCGCCGCGCGCGGCGATGCCGAAGCGCAGGTGGACCTGGGCACGCTGTACGAGGCTGGCATCGGCGTGGTGCAGGACAAGGCCGAAGCACTGCGCTGGTATGAGCGTGCCGCCGCACAGGGCAACGTGTATGGCCAGTACCTGGCCGGGCTGGCACTCGGCCGCGGCGGCGATGGCCTGCAGAAAAACGTGGATGCCGCGGCAGCGTGGTTCGCCAAGGCCCGCGCGCAGGACTTCTACATGGCCGACGAGTCGTACTGGCGCGAAGCGATCAAACCGCCGTTCTTCCAGTTCTCGGAGTAGCGCCGGGCCCGAACCGATGCTGCCTGCAGCGCCGAAGCACGCTCGGCGCTGCAGATCTCCAGCGCACGGGCGCTACACCAGCAGTCGTTCAACCAAGCGCCGGTACAGCCCCGGCAGTGCTTCCAGTTCGTCCACGCGCACGTTCTCATCCACCTGGTGGATGCTGGCATTCACCGGCCCGACTTCGATGCACTGCGCACCCAGGGGTGCGATGAAACGCGCATCGGAGGTGCCACCACCGGTGCTCTCTTCCGGCGCGCGACCGGTGTGCTCGGCCAGCACCGCGCGCGCCGTTGCGCGCAACGTCCCTTCGGGCGTGTAGAAGGGCTCGCCGCTGCGGTGCCACTTCAGCGTGTACTGCAGGCCATGACGGTCCAGCAGCGCGGTGATCTCCGCTTCCAGCTTCGGTGCATCCCAATGCGGGTTGTAGCGGATGTTGAAATCCACTTCCAGCTCACCGGGAATCACGTTGTTGGCGCCGGTACCGGCATGGATGTTGGAGATCTGCAGGCTGGTCGACGGGAAGCTCTCGTAGCCCTCGTCCCAGCGCCGTGCGCTCAGTTCGGCCAGCATCGGCGCGGCAAGATGGATGGGATTGCGCGCCTTGTCCGGATAGGCCACATGACCCTGCACACCCTGCACGCGCAGCTTGGCCGACAGGCTGCCACGCCGTCCCACACGCAGCAGGTCACCCAGCGTGGCGGTGGACGACGGCTCGCCAGTGATGCACCAGTCGATGCGCTGGCCACGCTCGGCGAACAGCCGCGCAACATGGCGCACGCCATCGATGGCATCGCCCTCTTCGTCACTGGTCAGCAGCACCGCCAGCGTGCCGGTGTGCTGCGGATGGGCCGCAACGAACTGTTCGGCAGCGATCACGAACGCCGCCACGCTGCCCTTCATGTCCGCCGTGCCACGACCGTACAGCACGCCATCGCGGATCTGCGGTACGAACGGATCGCTCTGCCACGCCTCGCGCGGGCCCGGCGGCACCACGTCGGTGTGGCCCAGCAGCACCAGCACTGGCGCGCCGCTACCATGTGTGGCCCACAGGTTGTCGACCTCGCCCAGCCGCAGGTGTTCGCAGGTGAACCCTGCAGCCTGCAGACGTTCACCGATCAGCCGCTGGCAGCCGGCATCGTCCGGGGTCACCGACGGCCGTGCAATCAGATCGCAGGCCAGGTCGAGGACGGCGCTCACGCGCCGCCCACGCCGAAGCGCGCCTTGAAGCCGTTGTCGCTGAAGCCCTGGCTGACCTTGCCATCGGCAGTCACAACGACCGGACGCTTGATCAACTGCGGGTACTCGCGCAGCAGCAGTTTCCACTCCGCGTCCGACTCGGCCGCCTTGCGGTTGTCCGGCAGCTGACGCCAGGTTGTGGAGGACCTGTTGACCATCGCGGCCAGGCCACCCAGCTGTGCGGACCATTCCAGCAGTGTTTCCGGGCTGGGCTTGGTGTCGCGGTAGTCGACGAAGGTGTACGGCACGCCGAAGCGCTCCAGCCACTTGGTCGCCTTCTTGCAGGTATCGCAGTTCTTCAGACCGTAGACGGTGGTGCTCATGCGTGCGGCTCCGTCAGTCGGCCAGGCCGCGCAGCAGGTCGTTGACGCTGGTCTTGCTGCGGGTACGGGCATCGACCTGCTTGACGATCACCGCGCAGTACAGCGAGTGGGTACCGTCCTTGCTCGGCAGCGAGCCGGACACCACCACGCTGTACGGCGGGATGTAGCCATAGCTGATTTCGCCGGTGGCGCGGTTGTAGATGCGGGTGCTCTGGCTGAGGAACACGCCCATGCCGATCACGCTGTGATGGCCGACGACCACGCCCTCCACCACTTCCGAACGCGCACCGATGAAGCAATGGTCTTCGATGATGGTCGGGCTGGCCTGCAGCGGCTCGAGCACGCCGCCGATGCCGGCGCCGCCGGACAGGTGGCAGTGCTGGCCGATCTGCGCGCAGGAACCGACGGTGGCCCAGGTATCGACCATGGTGCCTTCGCCGACGTAGGCGCCGATGTTGGTGAAGCTCGGCATCAGCACCACGTCCTTGCCGAAATACGTGCCACGACGGGCGATCGCACCCGGCACCACGCGCACGCCGCCACGGCGGAACTTCGCCTCGTCATAGCCGGCAAAGCGCGATTCGACCTTGTCCCAGAACGGTGCCGGGCGTGCATCGACCACGGCCATGTCGTTGACGCGGAAATACAGCAGCACCGCCTTCTTCAGCCATTCATTGACCTTCCAGCCACCATGGCCGTCCGGTTCGGCAACGCGGAACTCACCGCTTTCCAGACCGTCGATCACGCGGTTGACCAGCGGACGGGTCGAGCCTTCCAGTTCGTGCAGGGTCAGCGTGGCGCGGCGCTCGAAGGCGCTTTCGATGCCGAACTTCAGCTCTTCGACGCCCGGGCCGGCCGGCTTGCGCAGCGACTTGCGCGCGATGTTCTCGGCGCGCGCGACTTCGGCGGTCTTGGCCGGGGCCTTCTTCGCCGGAGCCTTCTTCACTGCAGCCTTTCTCGGTGCGGCGGCCTTCTTCGCGACCGGCGCAGCGGCAGCAGGGGTTTTCTTGGCTGCTGCGCTCTTGGCGGTCGCGGCAGTCTTCTTTGCAGGCTTGGTGGCCATCAGGCGGGGTCTCCGGCGTTTCGATCAGGGTCCAGGCAGGCCAGCATTGCGTCATGCAGCTGCTGCCGGGCGGATTCAGTCAGGGGGAGGTCGTGTTCGTCACTGATCACGAAGGTGTCTTCGGCGCGTTCGCCGAATGTGGCAATGCGCGCGTCCCGCACGCGCAGTCCCTGGTTGCGCAGCACGAATGCCACGTCGGCCAGCAGGCCGGGGCGGTCGGGTGCGACCAGGGCAAAACGGGTCGCACCGGGTTCATCGCGGAACTCGATGCGCGGGGCGAAACGGAAATGGCGCAGCTGGCGTGGCACCACCCGACGCGAGGGACGCAGCCGCGTCAAATCGCCATTGAGCGCCTCGCGCAGGGCCGCTTCCAGGTTGGCGCTGCTGCCATCGGCAAACGTATCGGCCGGGCTCACTTCAAAATTATCGAAAATCGTGTCGGCCGGACCATCCAGCACGCGCGCGCGGTGGATGCCGTAGCCCTTGCGGTCCAACGTCATCACGATCGCAGCGAACAGACCATCACGGTCCGGCGAGTGCACGAACACTTCCAATGCAGGGTCATCAACGCTGATCCGGCGAACCTTCACCAGCGTCTGGCCCTGCTTGATCGGTACCAGCGCGGCGGCCTGCCAGGCCAGCTGTTCCGGGCGCAAACGGATGAAACCTTCGTCGGGCATCACCGCGAACTGGCGATCGATGGTGGCATCGTCGTAGCCCTGCTCGCGCACCAGCGCACGCACGCTGTCGCGCGCTTCGGCCACGCGCTCGGCGGCCGGCACCGGATGCTCCAGGCCTTCGCGCAGCGCGCGCCGGGTCGCGAAGTACAGATCGGCCAGCAGCCGGTCCTTCCATGCGTTCCACAGCTTCGGGCTCGTGCCGGCAATGTCGGCGCAGGTCAGCAGATAGAGGTAATCCAGGCGGTCGCGACTGCCGACCAGGGTCGCGAAACGATGGATTACCTCCGCATCGGCGATATCCTGCTTCTGCGCGGTCACCGACATCCGCAGGTGCTGTTCGACCAGCCAGGCCACCAGTTCGGTATCCGAACCACTCAGCCCGTGCGCATGGCAGAACGCCCGTGCGTCAACCGCGCCCAGTTCGGAATGATCACCGCCACGGCCCTTGGCGATGTCGTGGAACAGGCCGGCCAGCAGCAGCAGTTCGGGCTTGCGCAGGCGCGGCCAGACTTCATGGGCGATCGAGAAACGTTCGTCGGCGCGACTGCTGGCGAACAGCCCCATGTTGCGCAGGACCATCAGCGTGTGCTGGTCGACGGTGTAGACATGGAACAGGTCGAACTGCATGCGCCCGCTGACCTGGGCGAACGCGGGAATCCACTGCCCCAGCACGCCCAGCCGCGCCATGCGCGACAGCGTGTCGACCGGGCGCTGGCCACGCAGCAGGGCCATGAACTGCTCGCGCGCGTCGGCGTCTGCCTCGTCATACGCAGGCAGCAGCGGCAGCGATTCGGCCAGCGCGCGCGCCGTCAACGAATGCAGGCCTCGGATCTGAGGATTGTTTGCCCAGCTTGCGAACAACGCGAAGACCTGGCCGATGTCCGCGTTCGGCCAGTCGGCATCGTTGGCCGCCAGATAGCCCCGGCGCAGGGCGAACCCCACGGTCAGCGGCTCGGGCTGTGCCTCGCCATCGAACTGTTCTTCGAATCGCTGCAGCAGACGATCGCTGATCCGCCGCACCACTGAAGCGGCGCGGTAGAAGCCCTGCATCATCTTCTCGACGCCCAGGCTTTCGGCGTCGTCTTCAAAGCCCAGGCGTGCAGCCAGGGTCTTCTGGTAATCGAAGCGCAGGCGCTCTTCGGGACGTCGCGCCACCAGGTGCAGGCCGAAGCGAAGTCGTGCAAGCACCGCGCGTTCGCGCTTCAGCGCAGCGGCCTCGTCAGCGCCCAGGTGGCCCAGGCCGACCAGCGCTTCCAGGTCGCGCACACCAAACGCACGCAGGGCCATCCAGCCCAGCGTATTGAGATCGCGCAGGCCGCCGGGGCCATCCTTCAGGTCCGGCTCGAGGTTGTCGGCAGTGTCACCGAAGCGCTGGTGGCGGTTGCGCAGTTCCTCGAGCTTGGCCAGGAAGAACGCACGCGGCGGCCACAGTTCGCGGTCATCCACCGCCGCACGCAGCGCACGCCGCGACGCCTCATCGGCCGTCAGCGGGCGTGCTTCGATCAACGCCGTCAGCACGGTCTGGTCGGCGGCGGCTTCACTGCACTGCGCAGCTGAACGTACGGCGTGGCTGACCGCCAGGCCGCAATCCCACAGCAGCGCGAACAGGCGCGCGAGTGACGCTTCGTGGGCCAGCTGCGCAAGCGGATCGCCGAATACCAGCAGGTCGATGTCCGAACGCGGGAACAGCTCACCACGCCCATAGCCGCCCACTGCAAACAGCGACAGGCCACTGTCGGCCGGCAGGCAACGCTGCCACGCGTGGCGGATCAGATGGTCAGCCGCGCGCGCGCGCAAGGCCAACAGGCGCTCGATGTTGTCGCCCTGGTCGAAGCGGCGGTACAGGCGCGTATCGGCCTGCTGCAGCACATCGCGCGCGGCAGCAGCCCAGTCCGGGTCGTTGAGCGACGCGGCCGGCGTGTCCAGCAGCGAACTCGCCGGCAGCATCCTCAGGAGACCTGCGACTCGCCCGGCGACAGGGTCAGCACGTCCACGCCGGTCTCGGTGACCGCGATCATATGCTCCCACTGCGCCGACAGCTTGCGGTCCTTGGTCACCACGGTCCAGCCATCGGGCAGCACCTTGTTGTAGCGGGTGCCCTCGTTGATCATCGGCTCGATGGTGAAGGTCATGCCCGGCTGCAGCACCAGGCCCTGGCCCGGACGGCCGTAATGCACCACCTGCGGTTCATCGTGGTAGACCTTGCCGATGCCGTGGCCGCAGTACTCGCGCACCACGCTGAAACGCTCGCCTTCGGCATAGCTCTGGATCGCGTGGCCGATGTCGCCCAGGGTCGCGCCTGGACGCACCGCGCGGATGCCGCGCCACATGGCTTCATAGGTCGCGTCGACCAGGCGCTTGGCCATCACCGACGGGGTGCCGACGAAGTACATGCGGCTGGTGTCGCCATGCCAGCCGTCCTTGATGACGGTTACGTCGATATTGATGATGTCGCCATCCTTGAGGACCTTCCCTTCACTGGGAATGCCGTGGCAGATGACGTTGTTGACCGAGGTGCACACGGTCTTCGGGAAGCCGCGGTAGCCGACGTTGGCCGGAATGGCGCCCTGCACGTTCACGATGTGGTCGTGGCAGATGCGGTCCAGTTCCTCGGTCGTGACACCGGGCTTGACGTGGGGGGTGACGATGTCAAGCACTTCGCTGGCCAGCCGGCCGGCGATGCGCATCATCTCGATTTCCTGCGGGGTTTTGATATTCACGCTCATGGCACCCATTATCGCCGATCCGGCCGCAATCTGAACGAACGCCACCCAACTGGCGATCCAGGCCATGCACGGATCCGGCAAGGAATGTGAAAGCGTGATGGCCCACACCCTTTCGAATCCCTGATTCTCACGCAATACAGACACTTGCGGTGCCTACGCTGGGGCCACTGTCGTCAAAGCGGCGCTGAACGTGCCGTCTTCGCCCTGTTCAACAGACCTTCGGGTCAGGGAGGTTGTCCATGCGATCCGCAGCTCGTTCCCCTTTGGCCTGGGCCCTGGCCCTGCTGCTGACCGGCCCGGCGGCCGCCGCCGACACCACCACGTTCAACGTCACCCTGGTGGTCACCAAGGCCTGCACCATCACTGCCGCCGCGGCCACCAACGTGGACTTCGGCACCGCCGCCTCCACCACCGCCACCCCGACCCTGGGCCAGGGCACGGTGACTGCCCAGTGCTCAGCCCTTACCCCATACACCATCTCGCTGAATGCCGGCGCCAATGCCGGCACGGCCAACGACGTCACCACGCGGCGGATGAAGAACACCAACGCGGCAGTGACCGCGAACAACTATGTCGGTTACCAGCTCTACCAGGACGCCGCGCATACCCTGGTCTGGGGCGCCACATCGGGCACCAACACCCAGGCCGGCATCGGCACCGGCCTTGCGGTGCCGTACATCGTCTACGGCCAGATCCTCAACCTGAGCACGGCCAACGCCGCCACCGGCAACTACCTGGACACCGTCACCGCCACGATCACCTATTGATGGAGCACGCCCGCATGGCCGGATCCCGCCCGTGGCGCGCCACCGGCGTGGCGCTGCTCGCTCTCTGCCTGCTGACGGCCGCCGACGTCTCCGCGACCAGCCTGCAGGTTGCCCCCACCAGCCTGCAGCTGGAGGCGCGCCAGCGTGCTGGCGAACTGTGGCTGACCAACAGCGGCACCTCGCCGGTGAAGCTTCAGGTACGGGTGTTCCGCTGGGTACAGCAGGACGGCAAGGAACAACTGCTGCCCACCGACGAATTGCTGGCCACGCCACCGATGCAGGAACTGGCCGCCGGCCAGCAACAGCTGGTGCGGGTGATGCGCACGGTGACCGATGCCCCGCCCGAACAGCAGTACTACCGGCTGATCGTCGATGAAGTGCCCGATCTGGCCACGCGCACCGAAGGCATGCAGTTCGTGCTGCGCTATTCCATCCCGGTATTCGTGCAGCCCGGCGCCGGCCGCCGGCTGGCACCGCAGCTGCACGCCCGCATGGTCCGGCTGGACGACGGTCGCAACGGCGTGGAAGTGGGCAATACCGGCAACAGCTACGCGCAGATCGCCGACCTCGCCCTGGGCAGCCCGGAGCGGCCGCGCATCGTCCACCCCGGCCTGCTGGGCTACGTACTGCCCGGCCAGGTCATGCGCTGGCCACTGGAGCGCACGGCGATCGACCGCGACAACGACCAGATCACGGCCAAGCTCAATGGCGAGTCGGAACAGACGTCGCTGCCGCCACCACCGGCTCGCTGAGGCGCTGATGAGCGCAGCGCTCGGTGCGGCCCTGTCCCCGGTGGCGCATGCCGCCGATGTCTCCGGGGTCTCCGCCGATGCCCTGCTGCCACCGCCGACCCCGCTCACGGCCAACCAGACGCTGTACCTGGACGTGACCCTCAACAGCACGCCGCGCGGCCTGCTGCCCTTCACCGACAACCGTGGCCGTCTGCAGGCCAGCCCCGAGATCCTGCGCCAGCTCGGCTTCAACGCCAGCGGTGATGCGCCGGTCTATCTGGACCAGATCAGCGGTGCGGTGGTGCGCTATGACGCGCACCTGCAGACCCTCGCGCTGGATGTGCCATTGGGGCAGTTGACCCTGCCCACGACCGTACTCAGTCGCCCGCAGGTCCGTGCCTCCCGCGGCAGCGCCTCGCCCGGCGTCCTGCTCAATTACGACCTGTACGGCAGCCGCGTCGACAGCCTGGGCAACCTGACCCTGAGCTCTGAGTTGCGGGTGTTCGGCGTAGGTGCCGGCACCTTCGAGAACACTGCGGTCAGCCGTCGCTACCAGACCGAAGACCACCACTGGCGCGGCGAAAGCGTACGCCTGGATACACGCTGGACCCTGGATTTCCCGGACACAGCGTTGAGCCTGGAGGTGGGTGACTTCTACAGCGGCTTTGTCGACTGGAGCCGGCCGGTACGCCTGGGCGGCCTGCAGATCGGTCGCAATTACGGACTGCAGCCCTACCGCGTGCTCACCCCGACCCCGGCCTTTCTCGGCCAGGCGGTGGTGCCCTCCACGGTCGAGCTGTACGTCGATGGCCTGCGCCAGTACAGCGGCCAGGTACCGGTTGGGCCGTTCCAGCTGGCGGCGCAACCGGGCATCAGCGGCACCGGCAGCGCGCAGGTCGTGGTCACCGACGCCTTCGGCCGCATGCAGACCCTGGATTTCAGCTTCTACGGCACTCAGCAACTGCTGGCAAAGGGCCTGTCGGACTGGTCGCTCGGCGTCGGCCAGCTGCGCGAGCACTTCGGCGAACGCTCCTTCGCTTACGACGACCGTACCGTGGCAAGCGCCAGCTGGCGCGGCGGCGTCAGCGACACGTTCACCGGCGAAGCACACGCCGAAGGCGGCGGCGGCCTGGTACAGGCCGGCGCGGGCGGCTGGTGGCTGCTGGGCGGTGCGGGCGTGTTCAATGCCGCCTACGCGCACAGCCGCTACCAGGGCCTGCAGGGCGGCCAGTGGGCGCTGGGGTACAGCTGGAACAACCGCCGCTTCAACGTCAATCTGCGCAGCGTGCGCAGCCACGGCGACTACCGCGATCTGGGCGCGTTGCAGGCCAACCTGCCGCCCAGCATCAGCGAGCAGGCCACGCTCGGTCTGGATCTGCTGCGGCTGGGGACCCTCAGCGCCAGTTACCTGCGCCTGCGCTACCCCGATGGCGAGGACAACCGCTATGCCAGCCTGTTCTGGTCACGCAGCTGGAGCCAGCGCTGGTCGGCCTACCTGTCGGTCAACCAGAACCTGGACAACAGCGACGACCGCAGCGTGTATCTGTCGCTGACCGCAAGCCTGGGCAACAACCGCCAGGCCAGCCTGTCCACCCAGCGCAACGGCGACAGCCAGAGCTGGGTCGCCGATGTCACCCAGCCGGTCCCGGGCGATGGCAGTGCAGGCGGCATCGGTTGGCGCGCACAGGTCCGCAACGGCGACGGCGGCAGCGGCGGCCTTGCCGAAGTCGGCATCCTCAACGATGTCGGCCGCTACGCCTTCGGTGCTTCACGCCAGGCCGGCCTGAACTACGCCTATGGCAGCGCCAGCGGCAGCCTGGTGTGGATGGCCGGGCACGCCTTCGCCGCCCGCGAAGTGGCTGATGCCTTTGCCGTGGTCAGCACGAATGGCATTGGCGGCGTGCCGGTACGGCTTGAGAACCGCCTGATCGGTGTCACCGACGATCGTGGCCTGCTGCTGATCAGCCCGCTGCTGTCCTGGCAGCGCAACCGCGTCTCCATCGACACCCTGGACCTGCCGGCCGACATGCGCGCCGATCGCATCGAGGAGTGGGTGACACCGCGCCAGCGCGCCGGCACCGGGCTGACCTTCAACCTGCGCTCGCGGCCGTCGCTGACCCTCACCGTGCAGGACATGGCGGGGCAGCCACTGGAAGCGGGCAGTGAAGTACAGCTGCCGGATGGACGCCAGGCATCGGTCGGTTACGACGGATTGCTGTACCTGGAAGACGTGGCCGCTGGCACCGTGCTGTACATCACCACCAGCCGGGGACAGTGCCGTACGCGGGTACCGGCATCGCCGCAGGTGGTGGCCACGGGCGCGCGGCCACGTCCGGCGTCCGTGCAGTGCGTGCCGGAGGTGGCGCCGTGAGCCTGCGCCCACTGCTGCTCGGCCTGCTGATGCTCGCGGGCCTGATGGCCAGCCTGCCGGCCCGCGCCACGGCGGTATGCACCGCCACAGCCGACGCCCTGCTGCCGTTCGGCAACGTCAACAGCGGTGCCGCCGGCCCCACTTCGGGCACGTTGAACATCACCGTAAACTGCTCCACCGCCGCGCTCAGCCTGATCGCCACCACCGGTATCCGCGTCTGCATCGGCCTGGGCAATGGCACCGGCGGCACCAGTACTTCGCCGTGGCGGACCATGGTCAATGGCAGCAGTGATCCGCTCAATTTCCAGATCTACAACGTCGCCAACTACAGCGAAGTCACCGGCCTGGCACCACGCGGCACACCGCCCGCACAGGAGCTGACCATGACCTACAACGTGCCGCTGATCGGCGGCTCCGGCAGCCGTACCACGCAGTTGTTCGCACAGATCCCGGCCAACCAGGTGCTGGCCTCCGGCAACTACAGCAGCACCTTCACCGGTGCCAACGTGGTGCTCACCTGGGCCTGGAATGAGGTGCTGCTTGGCACCGCCACCGTGCCGGCCACCTGCAACGGCGGTGCTACCGGCACCAACACCGCCAGCAACGCCTTCACCTTCAATGCCACCGCCACCGTGCTGCCGCAATGCGGCAGCTACCTGACCACCGACATGAACTTCGGCAATGTCACCGGCGGCATCCCCAGCAACATCGACCAGACCGCCACGCTGACACTGACCTGCCTCAAGCGCACCGCCTACCAGGTCGGCCTGAACAACGGCCAGAACAATCCAGCCCTGACCAACACCCGGCGCATGCGCACCACCGTCGGCGGCAACAGCTATTACCTCACCTACGAGCTGTATCGCGACGCTGCGCGCAGCCAGCGCTGGGGCAACACGCTTGCCCTGGACACCACCAGCGGCACCGGCACCGGCAGCGCGCAGACGCTGAACATCTTCGGACGCGTGCCGCCGGTTACCGGGCAACCGCCCGCCGGCACCTACAACGACCTGGTACAGGTGACGATCACCTACTGAGAGCGCCCCGCATTACAGAATCCCCCACGTCGGCCGATACCGCGCATCAGGTCGACAACAGGGTGGATGGCAGGTGGTTCGCGGTGTACTGATTGGAGCGATGTCCATCGCCAGCACGGCAGCCTGGGCCGACCCGGCCCCCGTCCCACTGCAGATCCGCCTGACCGTGGTTGAAGGCTGCGCCGGCACGGAGGGCGGCGCGCATTGCCCGGTGCCGCAGCAGCACAGCGACACCCTGCACCTGCCGGCACAGATCCGTGAACTGGCCCCGCCAGCGCAGGACAAGCAAGGGCGTGCGACTTCAGAACCGCCCACCACCTACTACTGATGCACCGCCTGCTACCCCTGTTGCTGGCACTGCTGCCCATGCCCGTGCAGGCGCTGGATCTGATGCCGACCACGCTGCGTCTGCCGGCAGCACAGGGGCAGTCGGAGCTGTGGCTGCACAATCCCGGCCCAGGGCACTGGCGCGGCCAGGTGCAGATCTGGGCGTGGGACCAGCAACCGGGTGCCGAAACCCTGCAACGCAGCGGGCAGGTGCTGGCCAGTCCGACCCTGCTGGACCTTCCGGCCGGGGCGCGCCAGCGCGTCTGGTTGCTGCCGGCGTCATCCCTGCCTGTGGCCGCCGAACAGGCGTTCCGGATCATCCTGGCACCGGCAGACCCCTCAATGCCGCGCTATTCACTGCCGTTGTTCCGCGGCGAACCGTCCCGCCCTGCGCCGGCCTTCCTGCAGGCGGAGGTGGTGGTCAACGGGTCGCAGTTCGTGCTGCGACTGCTGAACGCAAGCACTGCGCACGCGCGCCTGAGCGACCTTGCCTACGAGGCGGCCGACGGCCACCGCAGCCTGCTGCTGCCTGGTCTTGCCGGCTACGTGCTGGCGTCGCGGCAGCGGCAGTGGCAGCTGCCGCGGCGCGCCGATGGCTATGCGGGCGGCCGGTTCCATGCCCGCCTGCAGGACGGTTCAGAGGTGATCCTGGCCGCGCCGACGCCCGCAATTGCAGCGCGTCCGCCAAGCGGGCTATAATCCCCGGGATGTCCTGCCGCCCTGTGCGCGGGACACCGTCCACACCGGACGTCATCGGTGAATCCACACCTGCTGCCCCCATCCGTGCCGGGGTGCTCCGCAAGGAGTTCGGCCACGGAGGCAACAGGGAAGCCCAACCCCGGAACCTTCAGCGCTTCCACGCGTCCCGCATACCTATCCCGCGGGCGGAATCGCCGGTTCCCCATCAGGAGTATTGCAATGCCCCAGGTCACCATGCGTCAGATGCTGGAAGCCGGCGTCCACTTCGGCCACCAGACCCGCTACTGGAACCCCAAGATGGCTCCGTACATCTTCGGCGCCCGCGGCAAGATCCACATCATCAACCTGGAAAAGACCGTCCCGCTGTTCAACGACGCGATGAACTTCATCTCGTCGGTTGCCCAGAAGCGCGGCACCATCCTGTTCCTGGGCACCAAGCGCAGCGCGCGTGAGTCGATCCGCGAAGAAGCCGAGCGTTGCGGCATGCCGTTCATGAACCAGCGTTGGCTGGGCGGCACCCTGACCAACTTCCGTACCGTCAAGCAGTCGGTTGCCCGCCTGAAGGAACTGGAAGCCGGTGAGTCCGACGGCACCTTCGAGAAGCTGGTCAAGCACGAAGTGCTGGGCCTGCGTCGCGAGCGCGACAAGCTGGAAGCCTCGCTGGGCGGCATCAAGGACATGAACCGTCTGCCGGACGCGATCTTCGTCATCGATATCGGCCACGAAGACATCGCCATCAAGGAAGCCAAGAAGCTCGGCATCCCGGTGATCGCTGTCGTCGATACCAACTACAACCCGGAACTGGTGGATTACGCGATCCCGGGCAACGACGACGCCATCCGCGCCGTGCAGCTGTACGCACGTGCCGCTGCTGACGCCGTGCTGGAAGGCAAGGCTGCTGCACCGCACGCTGCCACCGTCCGTGAAGAAGAGTTCGCCGACGCCGCTGCCGAAGAAGGCAAGCCGGCTCGCCGCGCTCCGGCCAAGAAGGCTGCTGCCGACAAGGGCGAAGCCCAGGCCTGATCCAGGCCCCGGTGGGCGCCACGCGCCCACCTTTCCTGTCCGCTGCCCATGGCGCGACGACAGGAAACTGTCACACGGGCCGGCCACCATGCCGGCCCAACCCCTTTCTTTCGTGAGGTAATCCCGTGGAAATCACTGCTTCCCTGGTCAAGGAACTGCGCGAGCGCACCGGCGCCGGCATGATGGAATGCAAGAAGGCGCTCACCGAGGCCGGCGGCAACATCGACGCCGCTGCTGAAGCGCTGCGCAAGTCCGGCGCTGCCAAGGCCGACAAGAAGGCTGACCGCGTGGCCGCCGAAGGTCGTCTGGGCCTGGCCCAGGACGGCGGCAAGGCCGTGCTGGTCGAGATCAACTCGGAAACCGACTTCGTCGCCAACGACATCAACTTCAAGAACTTCGTCGATTCCGTCGCTGCCGCTGCCCTGGCATCGGGCGCCGCCGACGTGGAAGCCCTGAAGTCCGCCACCCTGCCGACCGGCCAGACCGTCGAGGAAACCCGCGCGACCGCCGTGCAGACCCTGGGTGAGAACATCCAGATCCGTCGCCTGGTCAAGCTGGACACCACCGGCAACGTGGGTTCCTACGTCCACACCAACGGCAAGGTCGGCGTGCTGGTCGACCTGATCGGCGGCGACGCCGAACTGGCTCGCGGCCTGGCCATGCACGTGGCTGCGCTGAAGCCGCCGCACAACAAGGCAGCCGACGTGCCGGCCGAGTTCGTGGAAAAGGAAAAGGAAATCGAACTGGCCAAGATGTCCGAGAAGGACAAGTCCAAGCCGGCCGACATCCTGGAAAAGATCATCAGCGGCAAGATCAACAAGATCGTCAGCGAAGTGACCCTGTACGGCCAGAGCTACGTGCTGGACGGCGACAAGACCGTCGAGCAGGTGGTCAAGGCTGCCGGCGCCGACGTTGCTGGCTTCCAGCTGCTGGTCGTTGGCGAAGGCATCGAGAAGGTGGTGGAAGACTACGCCGCCGAAGTTGCCAAGGCGATGCAGGTCTGATTCCAGCCTCCAGGCCGTGATGAAACCAGAAGGAGCCGCGGGAAACCGCGGCTCTTTTTTTTGCCTGCACCCGCGGTGGGCGCCCTTTCTGTGGGTGTGCACCGTTGGTGCACACACCGGAACCCAAGGATCTTTGCGTTGCGTGCGAATCAAGCCGATACTCGGCACAGGGAACCTGCAGTCACATAACAGGAACGAAAGTCGCAGACTGTGATGCATTCCTAGGTATTCTTGTCCTAATGGAATTGAACGACCCGACATGCCTCCCGAGCTGACAGCTGCCCTGGCGCTTTGCCGCAACCTCCCCTCGCCGCCCGGTATTGCCCTGCGCATCATCGAACTGGCCCAGGACCCGGAAGCGGACATCGCAACCGCTGCGGACATCATCGCCATCGACATGGCGTTGAGTGCCCGCATGCTGCGCATCGCCAATTCGCCGCTGTACGCCAGCCGGCGCCGGATCGAGAACCTCGGCCAGGCGCTGACCATGCTCGGGCTGAACGCTACGATCAGCCTCGCCTTGGGCTTCACTGTCACCCAGGGCCTGACCGGCAACGGCGGCGCCGACCACGACCTGCGCCAACGCGCCTGGAAACGCAGCATCCTCAGCGCGCTGGCGGCCAGCCAGCTCGGCCAGGCACGCGGCCTGCGCCGGCTTGAGGAGCTGATGCTGGCCGGGTTGCTGCAGGACATGGGCGTGCTGTGCCTGGCCCAGGCCGAATCCGAACGCTACCTGCCCCTGCTGCGCGAAGCGCGCGACAACCCCGACCTGATCGCGCGCGAGCGCCAGGAACTCGGCTGCAGCCACGCCGACGTCGGTGCCTGGGTAGCCGAGGAATGGGGCCTGCCGCGCTACCTGGTCGACAGCATCCGCCACAGCGAAGACGAAAGCACCGCAGAGAATCCATTCCAGGCGTGCGTACAGCTGTCTGGCGCCGTCGCCGACATCTGGCTGGATGAAGACGCCGATGGCGCCCGCGAGCGCGCTCTGCAGCAGGTCCACGACCGCCTGCAGCTGGACAGCGCCCGCTTCGACCAGGTCCTGACCCGGATCAGCGAAGCACTGCCGGACATCGCCAGCCTGTTCGAGAACGGCCTGAATTCACCGGCCCGCGTGCGCGAGCTGATCGACCACGCCCAGGAACTGGCCACCCTGCGCAACCTGCGTGAACTGCAGGATGCCGACCAGGCCCGCCGTCGCGCCGATGAATTCGAAGCCCGCGCCAAGCGCCTGGCCGATCAGGCCCATCGCGATGCCCTGACCGGCGTCCTCAACCGCCGCCAGCTCGAAGCCGTGCTTGAACAGGAATTCCTGCGAGCCGGCCGCCATGGTTGGCCGTTGTCGGTGGCCTTCATCGACCTGGACGATTTCAAGAAGATCAACGATGCGCACGGCCACCTGACCGGCGATGAAGTGCTGCGCGCCTTCGCCGGCAAGCTGCAGGGGCAGCTGCGCAACAGCGACACGGTGGCCCGCTTCGGCGGCGAGGAGTTCGTTGCGCTGCTGCCCAATACCAGCGAATCGGTCGCCCTTGACGTGATCCGCCGGGTACTGGCCAACATCGTCGCCACCCCGATGGCGGAACTGGAAGGCGGCCCGCTGTTCATCACCTTCTCGGCGGGCGTAGCCACACAGGGCGGTTACGAGCGTTTTGCCGGCGTGCAGGACCTGCTGCGCGCTGCAGATGACGTGCTTTACCGCTCCAAGAACCTGGGCCGCAACCGGGTCATTGCACGCTCCCCGGGCGAATTGGGGCATGATGAACTGTCTGCCACTGCTGGCGCCGAGCTTGGCTGAACGGTACGCCCCGGATGTACGGGGTACACCGGTATTTTGCGCCGCAGTGCACAAAACGCTTTGGCCGCGCGCCGCTTGCGCGTAGAATCGCCCGCGATTTCCACGCACCCGAGGTCCCTATGTCCAAGCTCGCCTATCGCCGCATCCTGTTGAAACTTTCCGGGGAGGCGCTGATGGGAGATGAGGACTACGGCATCGACCCCAAGATCATCAACCGCCTGGCCCGTGAAGTCGTCGAGGCCCAGCAGGCCGGCGCCGAAGTCGCACTGGTCATCGGCGGTGGCAACATCTTCCGCGGCGCAGGCCTGGCTGCTGGCGGCATGGACCGCGTCACCGGCGACCAGATGGGCATGCTGGCCACGGTCATCAACGCACTGGCTATGCAGGATGCGCTGGAGAAAGTGGGCGCCAAGGCCCGCGTGATGAGCGCGATCAAGATCAACGACGTGTGCGAGGACTACATCCGCCGCCGCGCGATCCGCCACCTGGAAAAGGGCCGCCTGGTGATCTTCGCCGCAGGCGTCGGCAGCCCGTTCTTCACCACCGACTCGGGCGCCGCCCTGCGCGCGATCGAGATCGGCGCCGACCTGCTGCTGAAGGCCACCAAGGTCGATGGCGTGTACGACAAGGATCCGAACAAGTACAGCGACGCCGTCCGCTTCGACAGCCTGAGCTACGACGAAGTGATCCGCCGCGGCCTGGAAGTGATGGACACCGCCGCCTTCGCTCTGGCCCGCGACAGCGACCTGCCCATGCGCGTGTTCGACATGGGCCAGCCGGGCGAACTGCTGAAGATCCTGCACGGCGAGAACATCGGCACCCTCGTCCAGGGCCGCGACCCGGCCTGAGGCTGAGCGCAAGGCGACCTCCGGGCCGATTCAGGCCCGGCAGCGTCCCGTATTCGCCTATAATCGCCCGATTCCAGTTACATCCAGGACCCTGGCGATGCTCAACGACATCAAGAACAACGCGCAGACGCGCATGGCCAAGAGCATCGACGCTCTGAAGCACACCCTCACTTCGATCCGCACCGGCCGCGCGACGCCGGCCCTGCTGGACCGCGTCACGGTCAATGCTTACGGCAACGCCAGCACGCCGCTGAACCAGGTCGCGTCCATTTCCAACCCCGACGCTCACTCCCTGCTGGTCACGCCCTTCGACAAGAGCATGATCAAGGAGATCGAGAAGGGCCTGTACAACATCGAGCTGACCCCGAACACCATCGGCACCTCGATCCGCGTCAACCTGCCGCCGCCGACCGAAGAGCGCCGCAAGGAACTGGCCAAGCAGGTACAGAAGGAAGGCGAAGGCGCCAAGATCGCCGTGCGCAACATCCGTCAGGATGCGAACAAGGAAATCGCCAAGCTGCTGAAGGACAAGGTCGTCAGCGAAGACGAGAAGAAGCGCGGCGAAGACGATATCCAGAAGTTGACCGACGCCAACATCAAGGACATCGATAAAGTCGTCGCCGACAAGGAAAAGGAACTGATGTCGGTCTGAAGTCGATGCCTTCAGTCCCGCCTCCCCTGCCGGCCGTCCTGCCGCGCCACGTTGCCATCATCATGGATGGCAACGGGCGTTGGGCACAGCAACGCCGTCGCCCCCGCGTTATCGGCCATCGGGCCGGTGCGCGCGCGGTCAACCGTACCATCGAGCGCTGCCTGGAACTGGGCATTCCGGCGCTGACCCTGTTCGCGTTCTCCAGCGAGAACTGGGGCCGGCCGCAGGACGAAGTGGACGCATTGATGAAGCTGTTCCTCGGCGCGCTCGACCGCGAAGTGGACGAGCTGCATCGGCGCGGCGTGCGCGTGCGCTTCATCGGCGAACGCGAGCGCTTTGGTGCTGCCCTGGTCAGCCGCATGCAGCTGGCCGAGCAACGCACCGCCGACAACAGTGCGCTGACCCTGTCGATCGCCGCCAGCTATGGCGGCCGCCAGGACATCGCCCGTGCCGCACGTGCACTGGCCGTTGAAGTGGCCGCCGGCCGCCTGCTTCCCGAGCAGATCGACGAATCCCTGCTGGGGCGACAGGTGGCGTTGGCCGACCTGCCCGCACCGGACCTGTTCATCCGCACCGGCGGCGATACCCGCATCAGCAATTTCCTGCTGTGGCAGCTGGCGTATACCGAGCTGTGGTTCACCGAAGCGCTGTGGCCGGATTTCGACGCCGCGCAGCTGCAGCTGGCGCTGGATGCCTACGCCAGCCGTGAGCGCCGCTTCGGCCTGACCAGCGCCCAGATCGCCGCCCTGGCCACCGAGACGTCCAGCCCATGACCAAGACCCGAGTCCTCGCCGCGCTGATCATGGCGCCGGTCGCCATTGCGGCGATCCTGCTGCTGCCCACGCAATGGCTTGCTGCCGCCGCAGCTGCCGTGCTGCTGATCGGCCTGTGGGAATGGCTGAAACTGGCCGATGTCGAAGACACCCTCGCCCGCACCGTGCTGCTGGTCCTCAATCTGCTGCTGATGGTGCTGCTGGTGTGGGCCGATGCCGGCACCCTGGTGCTGTTCCAGATCGCAACCCTGGTGGGCGTGGCCTGGTGGCTGGCCGCGCTGGTCTGGCTGCGCTTCTTCAACTTCGGCGCGCAACCCGGAAGTCCGGCGCGCATCCTCAAGCTGCTGGCCGGCACCCTGGCGATCGTGCCGGCGTGGGCCGCACTGGTACTGATCCATGCCGGCGGCGACCCGCCCGGGCATCAGGGTCACCTGTGGCTGCTGGCCGCGCTGGCGCTGGTCTGGGCAGCCGATTCGGGCGCCTACTTCGCTGGCCGTCGCTTCGGCAAGCACAAGCTGGCACCGCGGATCAGCCCGAACAAGACCTGGGAAGGCCTTGTCGGTGGGCTGATCGTCGGCGTCGCGGTGGCCGTCGGCCTGGGCTGGCTGGCCGGCATCGATGCCGCGCACCTGCCGGGTCTGCTGGTCACATCGGTGGTGGCTGTCTTCGCCTCGGTGCTGGGTGACCTGTTCGAAAGCCTGATCAAGCGCCATGCCGGCGCCAAGGATTCAGGCCACCTGATCCCCGGCCACGGTGGCGTGCTCGACCGCGTCGACGGCGTGCTGGCGGCCATCCCGGTGTTCGCACTGGGCAAGGAAATCTTCGGGTTCTGACCATGGATGCTGCTGCAGACCTGCGCCGGGTCGCCGTGCTCGGCGCCACCGGCTCGATTGGTGCCTCCACGCTTGACGTGATCGCCCGCCACCCGCGGCGTTACCGGGCCACCGTGCTCGCCGCCGGCCGCCAGGTACAGGCGTTGCTGGCCCTGTGCCGGCAGCACCGGCCCGCGCATGCGGTGATCGCCGACGAAACCCTGTATGCCGAACTGCGCGACGGCCTGCGCGATGCCGGCCTGGCCACCCAGGCTCACGCCGGCCATGCCGCGCTGGACCAGCTGGCGGCCAGTGACGCCTGCGACACCGTGGTGGCCGCGATCGTCGGCGCCGCGGGCCTGTCCTCGACCCTGGCCGCCGCTGCAGCCGGCAAGCGCATCCTGCTGGCCAACAAGGAATCACTGGTACTGGCCGGCGAACTGCTGACCCGTACCGCCGAACGTGCGGGCGCAGAGATCATCCCGATCGACAGCGAGCACAGCGCGATCTTCCAGTGCCTGCGCTCACGCGATGCGAGCCTCGACGGTGCCGGCGTGCGCCGCATCCTCCTGACCGCCTCGGGTGGACCGTTCCGCGGACGCAGCCGCGCCGAACTGGAACAGGTCACCCCGGCCCAGGCTGTGGCGCACCCGAAGTGGTCGATGGGGCCGAAGATCTCGGTCGATTCGGCGACGTTGATGAACAAAGGCCTGGAAGTGATCGAGGCCCACCATCTGTTCGGCATCCCCGGCGAGCGCATCGAGGTGCTGGTGCACCCGCAGAGCCTGGTGCATTCGCTGGTGGAGTTCGTTGACGGCTCCACGCTGGCGCAGATGGGCCTGCCAGACATGCGCACCACCCTGGCCGTGGGCCTGGGCTGGCCGCAACGGATCGAATCGGGCGTGTCCGGGCTCGACCTGCTGACCCAGGGCCGGCTGGATTTCGAGGCTCCCGACACCGATGCCTTCCCCTGCCTGTCCCTGGCGTGGCAGGCGATGCGCGCCGGCGGAACCGCCCCGGCCGTGCTGAACGCCGCCAACGAAGAGGCCGTTTCAGCCTTTCTTCAGGGCCGCGTAGGCTTCCTGACCATTCCGACGTTGGTTGCTAACGCTCTTTCAACACTGCCGACCGAACCAGCCGATACACTTGAGGTTCTGTTGTCCGCCGACCAGCGGGCCCGCCAACTGACCCTGAACGCCATCGCCGCCACCTGAACACGCCCCCCATCCCGAATGACGCCGCCGCCCGTGTCCGCCAATGTGAACCTGCATGACTGACTTCATCGGATCGGTCTGGTGGATGATCGTGAGCCTTGGCCTGCTGGTCACCTTCCACGAATTCGGGCACTACTGGGTCGGACGCCTGTGCGGGGTCAAAGTGCTGCGCTTCTCGGTCGGCTTCGGTCGTCCGCTGTGGTCGCGCCGCGACCGCCATGGCACCGAGTTCGCCATCGCCGCCATCCCGCTCGGCGGCTATGTGAAATTCCTCGACGAGCGCGAGGTCGACGTCCATCCCCACGAACGCGGCCAGGCCTTCAACCACAAGACCGTGTGGCAGCGCATTGCCATTGTCGCGGCCGGCCCGATTGCCAACCTGCTGCTGTGCATCCTGCTGCTGTGGGCGATGTTCGTGATCGGCAAGCAGGATTATTCCGCAACCGTCGGCCGCGCCACCGGAATGGCCGCTACGGCCGGGCTGGGCAGTGGTGATCGCCTGCTGAGCGTGGACGGCCGCGATGTGATCACCCTTGGTGAGGCCAGCATGGCCCTTACCGCAGCGGCGATGGACCGTCGCGACGTGACTCTGCAGGTTCTCGACCCCGCGGACCAGCTGCGTTCGCGCACCCTGCCGTTGTCGCAGCTGCCGGCGGGCTTCGATGAACGCCGGGTTCCGATATTGGCCGGCGTGTACTGGCGTGCGTGGCTGCAGCCACCGCTGGTGGACAAAATCGTGAAGGGTTCGGCGGCGGAGGGACAGCTGCAACCCGGCGATCTCATCGTGGCGGTCGACGGCCAGCGCATCGACAGCGTCGAGCAGGCCATCAGCGAAGTGGGCAGCCTCGGTCGCCGTGGTGGCCCGGCGATGATCGAGGTGCTGCGTGGGGGCGAGCGCCTGGCGCTGGAGATCACCCCGCGCCAGGGCAAGGACGGCAAGGGCCAGCCCACCTGGCAGATCGGCGCGGGCTTTGCCGAGAGCTACAGCCCCGCCTACGACACCCTGCTCAAGTTCGGCCCGCTGCAGGCGGTGACGGTGGCGGTGCGCGAAACGGGCAGGATGGCCGCCGATTCATTGGCCATGATGGGCCGGATCGTCACCGGCAAAGCCTCGCTGCAGAACGTTTCCGGCCCGGTCACCATTGCCCGGGTCGCCAATATTTCGGCCAAACGTGGCGTGGATTGGTTCATCCAGTTCCTCGCCCTGCTGTCGCTGAGCCTGTGCATCATCAACCTGCTGCCGATCCCCATCTTGGACGGCGGCCACCTGCTGTATTACCTTATCGAGTTGGTCAAGGGCAGCCCGCTGAGCGAGCGTGCCGTCGCCGCCGGCCAATACATCGGCCTGGCGTTGCTGGCCGGGCTGATGGGATTGGCGTTCTACAACGACATCCTCGGCCTGGTCCCGCGATGAACTTTTCCATGTTTTTGCCGTCTACAGCGTCGGCATCCCTTACCAATGAAATCGACCTTCCTACCGGACGTGACATGACGCGACTCCCCAATCGCCGCCTGCTGGCCCTCGCCCTCGCCGCCGTCACCGGCGCTCCCGCCCTGGCCCAGGCAGCCGAGCCCTTCACTGTCAGCGACATCCGCGTCGACGGCCTGCAGCGCATCAGCTCCGGTACGGTGTTCACCTACCTGCCGGTCGAGCGTGGCGAGACGGTCACCGACAGCAAGGTCGGCGAGACCATCCGCGCCCTGTACAAGACCGGCTTCTTTGAAGACGTGCAGCTGGATCGCCAGGGCAGCATCCTGGTGGTGACCGTCAAGGAACGTCCGGCGATCAACAAGCTGACCGTCACCGGCAACAAGGACATCAAGTCCGACCAGCTGCTCAAGGGCCTGTCCGACATCGGCCTGACCGAAGGCGGCACCTTTGATCGCCTGAGCCTGGACCGCGTGACCCAGGAACTTCGCCGCCAGTACAACGATCGTGGCAAGTACACCGTCGACATCACCCCGACGGTGAGCCCGCTGGACCGCAACCGTGTCGACATCGCCATCGCCATCAAGGAAGGCAAAGCGGCCAAGATCCGCCACGTCAACATCGTCGGCACCGAGAAGTTCGAGAGCAAGGACATCCTGGAGTACTGGGAGTCCAAGGAGCACAACTGGGCGTCGTGGTATCGCCGTGACGACCAGTACTCCAAGGAAAAGCTGTCCGGCGACCTGGAGAAGCTCAACTCCTGGTACCTGGACCGCGGCTACGTCGACTTCAGCATCGACTCCACACAGGTCTCGATCAGCCCCGACAAGCGCGACATGTTCATCACCGCCGGCGTGACCGAAGGTGACCAGTACAAGATCTCCGAGATCAAGGTCAGCGGCGACACGATCCTGCCGCAGGAAGACGTCGAGCGCATGGTCGTGCAGAAGTCCGGCGACACGTTCTCGCGTGCGCTGCTGGAATTCAGCTCCGACTCGATCACCAACTCGCTGTCCAACATCGGTTACGCCTTCGCCAAGGTGAACCCGATTCCGACCACCAACCGCGCCGAGCAGACCGTGGCGGTCAACATGCAGGTCGTGCCCGGCCCGCGCGTGACCGTCCGTCGCATCATCTTCAAGGGCAACACCCGCACCTCCGACGAAGTGATGCGTCGCGAAATGCGCCAGTTCGAGAACAGCTGGTACTCGCAGGCCGCGATCGACCGCTCCAAGATCCGCCTGCAGCGCCTGGGCTACTTCGAAGGCGTGGAAGTCGAGACCCCGGCCGTCAGCGGCAGCAACGACCAGGTCGACGTCGTCTACAACGTCAAGGAAACCACCTCGGGCAGCTTCGTGTTCGGCCTGGGCTATTCGCAGTCCTACGGCATGACCACCTCGGTGCAGCTGTCGCAGAACAACTTCCTGGGCGGCGGCAACCGCGTGTCGGTCGAAGCCTCGCGCAGCAGCTACCTGCAGCGCTACGGTTTCAGCTACACCAACCCGTACTTCACCGATGACGGCGTGTCGCTGGGCTACAACCTGTCCTGGCGCGAACTGGACTACTCCGACTTCAACACCGCGCAGTACAACAGCACCAATGGTTCGGCGCAGGTGGTGTTCGGCGTGCCGATCACCGAGACCGACACCGTCTCGCTGATGTTCGGCATCGACAGCAACCAGATCACCACCTATCCGGGCTCGACGCCGAAGTCGATCATCGACTACATCGATGCCGTCGGCAGCCGTACCTTCCATGCATGGCGCACGGAACTGGGCTGGGCGCGTGACTCGCGCAACGACTACTTCATGCCGACCCGCGGTACCTACCAGCGCGTGGGCCTGGAAACCACCCTGCCGGGTTCGACCATCGAGTACTACAAGCTGAACTACCAGATCAGCAAGTACTGGCCGATCATCCCCTCGCTGGTGATCAATACCCGCGCCGAAATCGGCTACGGTGATGCCTACGGCAATGACAAGACCCGCGTGATCGACAACGGCGACGGCACCACCCGTACCGTTACCGCGTCAGGCCTGCCGTTCTACGAGAACTTCTACGCCGGTGGTACCAACTCGGTGCGTGGTTTCGAGGACAACACCCTCGGTCCGCGCGAAGTCACCCAGGGTTACCCGAACGGCCAGCCGCTGGGCGGTTCGCTGAAGACCGTCGGTTCGGTCGAAGCCTACTTCCCGCGCCTGTTCGACAGCCCGTCGGCCCGCGTGTCGGCCTTCGTCGACTTCGGCAACGTCTACAACGGCACCGACAACTTCAAGGCCAATGAACTGCGCGTGTCCACCGGTGTGGCCCTGCTGTGGCGCGCCCCGGTCGGCCCGATTTCGATCAGCTATGCGTTCCCGCTGAAGAAGAAGGACGGCGACGAGATCGAGCGTCTGCAATTTACGTTTGGTGGCCAGTTCTAACTGGCCACCAAACGTTCCCACGGTTTGCGATGCAAACCGCGGGGCCTATCCTGCTCCCTATCCCCCGCGCCGCTGGCGCGCCCCCCTTAACAAAGGGGGGCTCTCCACCAGACGGGTCTCGAATCGCCGGGCATTGCCCGGCGTTTTCGTTATTGAAGCGCACGCCGACGCGCGGTGAGCCGAGTATGGCTCGGCGCTGCAGGCGACTGTGGACGTTGGATCCGCGCGCGCGGGAGACCATCCGGTGATGGCGCAGGGGGCTGACCAGGACCGTTGGCGCCATGGATGGCGCCATCGAGCCCCCAGGGATGGGTTTACGGCGTGTCCTGGGCAGCCCCCTGCGCCATCGCCCCACGGATCAACCAGGCGCCGGCTTTTGCTCCCGCATGACCGCAATGGCGTCACACGTTAAACTCCCGCCGTGAATACTCCTACCTACACCGCCCAGCAACTCGCCGATCAGTTCGGCCTGCAGGTCCATGGCGACCCGAGCACCGCCATCCATGGCGTGGCCACCCTCGCCCATGCCGGTGCCGGCCAGCTGACCTTCCTTGCCAATCCGCGCTACCGCGCCCAGCTGGCCGACAGCCAGGCTGGCATCGTGGTGCTGCGCGCCGAGGATGCCGACGCGGCTCCCGGCACCGCGCTGGTGGCCAAGGACCCTTACACCACCTTTGCCAAGATCGGTGCACTGTTCGACATCGCCCCGACCCGCCCGCCCGGCATCCACCCCAGCGCGGTGATCGATCCGCAGGCGCAGGTTGCCGCCAGCGCCCACGTCGGTCCGTTCGTCACCATTGGCGCACGCAGCGTCATCGGCGAGAACTGCATCATCGGCGCCGGCAGCATCATCGGCGAAGACTGCACCCTCGACAGCGGTTGCGAGCTGATCGCGCGCGTTACCCTGGTCACCCGCGTGAAGCTGGGCAAGCGCGTGCGCATCCATCCCGGCGCCGTGCTGGGCGCCGATGGCTTCGGCCTGGCAATGGACGCTGGCAAATGGATCAAGGTGCCGCAGCTTGGTGGCGTGCGCATCGGCGACGACTGCGAGATCGGCGCCAATACCTGTGTTGACCGTGGCGCCCTGGAAGACACCGTGCTGGCCGAGGACGTCCGCCTGGACAACCTGGTGCAGATCGCACACAACGTGCAGATCGGCGCGCACTCGGCCATCGCAGGCTGCACCGGTATTGCCGGCAGCGCCAAGATCGGCCGCTACTGCCTGCTCGGCGGCGCCGTCGGCGTCGTCGGTCATCTGGAAATCTGCGACAAGGTCGTGATCACCGGCAAATCGGTGGTCCGCAACTCCATCACCGAGCCGGGCGAGTATTCCTCCGGCACCCCCCTTACCGACAACCGCACGTGGCGCAAGAATGCCGCGCGCTTCAAGCAGCTCGATGCACTGGCCCGTCGCATCCTGTCTGTGAGCAAGGAGAAAGAATGAGCCACCCCCAGACCCTGCCGGACATGACGCAGATCCAGGCGCTGCTGCCGCACCGTTACCCGTTCCTGCTGGTCGACAAGGTCCTGTCGATCGACTACGAAAAGCGCACGATCGTGGCGACCAAGAACGTCAGCATCAACGAGCCGTTCTTCCAGGGCCATTTCCCCAACCAGCCGATCATGCCAGGCGTGCTGATCATCGAAGCCATGGCCCAGGCCGGCGGCGTGCTGACCCAGCTCACCCTGGGCCGCGATTCGCAGTCCAAGCTGTTCTACATGGTCAAGGTCGACAAGGCCCGCTTCACCAAACAGGTGGTGCCGGGCGACGTGCTGGAAATGCACGTGGAGATCAAGCGCGTGATCCGCAACATGGCCGTGTATGACTGCGTGGCCAAGGTCGACGGCGAAGTCGTCGCCTGTGCCGAGGTGCTGTGCGCCGGCACCCGCGAATGACCCTGGCCGGAGGACCGAGATGAGCGACAACGCCCCCCTGATCCATCCCACCGCCGTGATCGATCCGTCGGCACGACTGGCCGACGACGTCCGCGTGGGCGCGTTCACGATCATCGGGCCGGACGTCGAGATCGGCGCCGGCACCGAGGTCGGTCCGCATTGCAGCATCAACGGCCCGACACGGATCGGCCGCGACAACCGTTTCATCGGCCATGTCGCGGTCGGTGGCGAGCCGCAGGACAAGAAGTACGCCGGTGAACGTACCGAACTGGTGATCGGCGACCGCAACGTGTTCCGCGAATTCGTCACCCTCAACCGTGGCACCGGCGGCGGCGGCGGCATCACCACCATCGGCGATGACAACTGGATGCTGGCCTACACGCACGTGGCCCACGATTGCCATGTCGGCAACTTCTGCGTGTTCTCCAACAACACCACGCTGGCCGGCCACGTGACCGTGGGTGACTACGTGATCATCAGCGGCTTCGCCGGCGCGCATCAGTTCTGCCGCATCGGTGCGCATGCCTTCCTCGGCATGGGCGCGCTGACCAATGGCGACGTGCCCCCGTTCACCATGGTCGGCACCGATTCGCTGGGCCGCCCGCGCGGCATCAACAGCGAGGGCCTGAAGCGCCGCGGCTTCGATCCCGAACGCATCACCGCCATCAAGCGTGCCTACCGCACGCTGTACGTGGCGGGCCTGCCGCTGGCCGAAGCAAAGGCGCAGCTGGCCGAGCAGGCGCGCGACAGCGACGACGTCAAGTCGATGCTGGACTTCATCGAACACACCGAGAGGCATCTGCTGCGATGAGCAGCGCGACCGGCCAGGCGCCGGCCGGCGCCGAGGTGATTTCGTTGGCCTCGATGGCCGGCAGCGTACCTGCCCATCGGGTGCTGAGCGATCGCCCGTTGCGGATCGCGCTGGTCGCAGGTGAAGCCTCCGGCGACCTGCTCGGCGCGGGCCTGATACGCGAATTGAAGGCCCGCTTCCCGCATGCCGAATTCGCCGGCATCGGCGGCGATGCCATGCGCAGCGCCGGCTGCCAGACCTGGCACGATGCCAGCGAACTGGCGGTGATGGGCCTGACCGAAGTGCTGCGTCACCTGCCGCGCCTGCTGAAGCTGCGTTCGGCCTTCCGCCAGCGTGCGCTGGAGTGGCAGCCGGATGTGTTCATCGGCATCGACGCTCCCGACTTCAACCTGGGCATCGAACGCTGGCTGAAACAGCGTGGCGTGCGCACCGTGCACTACGTCAGCCCTTCGGTATGGGCATGGCGCGAGAAACGTGCCGAGAAGATCGGCAGCAGTGCCGACCTGGTGCTGTGCCTGTTCCCGATGGAACCACCGATCTACGCCAAGCATGGCATTGACGCGCGTTTTGTCGGCCATCCGATGGCCGATGACATTCCGCTGCACGTCGACCGTGATGCAGCCCGGATCGAACTCGGCCTGCCCGCCTCGGCCAAGGTACTGGCCGTACTTCCCGGCAGTCGCCTGGGGGAGATCTCCAAGCTCGGCGAGGCCTTCTTCGAGGCCGCCTGGCAGGTGTCCGAGCGCATTCCCGGCCTGCACGTGGTGGTGCCGGCGGCCAATGCGGCCTGCCGTCGCCTGATCGAGGAGCAGCTGTCACGTTCGGCGCTGCCGGTGGCCTATTCACATGTACTGGATGGCCAGGCGCGCAGCGCAATGATCGCCGCCGACGTGGTGGTGCTGGCCTCCGGCACCGCCACACTGGAAGCGATGCTGGTGAAGCGACCGATGGTCGTCGGCTACCGGGTCAACGAGCTGACGTACCGTCTGGTGAAGGCGTTGGGGCTGATCAAGGTCGACCGCTTCGCGCTGCCCAATATCCTTGCCGGCCAGGATCTGGCGCCTGAGCTGATGCAGCACGACTGCACGCCCGAGAAACTGGCCGCCGCCGTCCAACAGTGGTTCGACCACCCACAGCGGATCGCCGACCTGCAGGGCACCTACGCGCGCCTGCATGAACGCCTGCGCCGCAATGCCTCGGCGCGCGCAGCCGATGCTGTCGGCGAACTGCTGGTCCGCGGCCAGGAAAAGGCATGAGCCGCCGCCATGCCGCAGCGGCCAGCCTGGCCCTGTTTGATGGCGCCGCGGTGATCGACGCCGACCACCGCATCGCCGGTGTCGACGAAGCCGGCCGGGGACCACTGGCTGGCCCCGTGGCAGTGGCCGCGGTGGTATTCGATCCGCAGCGGCCACGACTGAACGGTCTGGATGATTCCAAGCAGCTGACCGCGGCCCGCCGCGAGCAGCTGCATGACCGCATCCTCGACCGCGCCCTGGCCTGGCACGTGGTGCTGGTGGACGTGGAAGCCATCGATCGACTGAACATCTATCAAGCCACGCTGCAGGGCATGCGCGATGTCGTCGCGGCGGTGGCCCATGTGGCAGGCTTCGCCCGCATCGATGGCAACGTGGTGCCCAAGGGCCTGGTGCTGCCGGCGCAGGCGCTGGTCGGCGGCGATGGCATCGATCGCGCGATCATGGCGGCCTCGATCCTCGCCAAGGTCTCGCGCGACCGCTACATGCTGGACCTGCACGCACGCTATCCGCAGTACGGCTTCGACCAGCACAAGGGCTACGGCACCCCGGCGCATCTGGCCGCCCTGCGTGAGCACGGTCCGTGCGCTGAGCACCGGCGCAGCTTCGCCCCTGTGCGCGAGTGCCTGGAAGCGCCGCCGGCTGTGGCCGCCTCCATCGCGATCGCCTGAACGGCCGCTGCAATCCGGCTGGGGAAGAGTCCCCCTGAGTCAGGGGGACGCGCCAAGGGCGCAGGGGTCTGGAAGCATGCTGAGACGGGGCCCGCGGTTCGCCTGCGAACCGTGGGAAGCGATAGCGCGAATGCGATATCGCCCACCGTCAAGCCTTGTCGCAACCCCCTGCCCTCGCTACCCTGACCGGGCACTCCAGCGCTTCCCGACCCCGGCGACGATTCCCGCGTCTGCACCCGGGGCCTGCGCGCTCCAACCTGGTCCGGCATGTCCAACTCCCGCTTCGTACATCTCCACGTCCACACCGAGTTCTCGCTGGCGGACTCCACCATCCGTGTGCCGGCCAAGCCGGACCAGGCGGACCCGAAGAAGGCCAAGCAGGCCAACCTGCTGTCGCGCTCGGTCGAACTCGGCCTGCCTGCGCTGGCGGTGACCGACCTCAACAACCTGTTCGCCCTGGTCAAGTTCTACAAGGCCGCCGAAGGCGTGGGCATCAAGCCCATCGCCGGCGCCGACGTGATGATCGCCGAGGAAGGCCAGGACCCGTGGCGGATGACCCTGCTGTGCCGCGACCGTGAGGGCTACCTGAGCCTGTCGCGGCTGCTGACCCGGGCATGGATGGAAGGCCATCGCCCCGAAGGCGGCGTGGCCGTGCACCCGGATTGGCTGAAGGCCGGCAACGCCAGCCTGTTCGCGCTGGCCGGCCGTGACAGCCTGGCGGGTCGCCTGGCCCTGGATGGCAAGCACGACCTGGCCGAACAGCAGCTGGCCGACTGGCAGCGCGTGTTCGGCGATGGCCTGCACCTGGAGCTGACCCGCACCGGTCGTGACGGCGAAGAAAACTTCAATCAGTTCGCGCTGATGGCGGCTGGTCAGCGCGGGCTGCCGGTGATCGCCAGCAACGATGTCCGCTTCCTGTCGCCGTCCGATTTCAACGCGCACGAAGCGCGCGTGTGCATCTCCACCGGCCGCGTGCTGGATGACCCCAAGCGCCCACGCGAGTACAGCGACCAGCAGTACCTGAAGTCGGCCGAGGAAATGTGCGCGCTGTTCGCCGACATCCCCGATGCGATCGACAACACGCTGGCGCTGGCGGAGCGCTGCAACATCGAGATGCGATTGGGCACCTACTTCCTGCCCGACTATCCGGTGCCCGACGAGGAAACGCTGGACAGCTGGATCCGCAGCGAATCGCGCAAGGGCCTGGCCGCACGCCTGGAAAAAAACCCCATCGCGCCCGGCATGACCGCGCAGGATTACAGCGACCGCCTCGAGTTCGAGCTGGACACCATCATCAAGATGGGTTTCCCCGGCTACTTCCTGATCGTGGCGGACTTCATCCAGTGGGGCAAAGCGCAGGGCATCCCGATCGGACCAGGCCGTGGTTCCGGTGCCGGCTCGCTGGTGGCGTGGGCGCTGCAGATCACCGATCTGGACCCGCTGCCGTACAACCTGCTGTTCGAGCGCTTCCTCAACCCCGAACGCGTGTCGATGCCCGACTTCGACATCGACTTCTGCATGGACCGCCGCGACGAAGTCATCGACTACGTCGCGCGCAAGTATGGTCGCGAGCGGGTCAGCCAGATCATCACCTACGGCACCATGGCGGCCAAGGCGGTGGTGCGCGACTCCGGCCGCGTGCTCGGCTTCCCCTATGGCCTGGTCGATGGCGTCGCCAAGCTGATCCCGAACATCCTCGGCATCTCGCTGAAGGACGCGATGGGTGAAGGCAAGGACAGCGAGATGGCCTCGCCCGAGCTGATCCAGCGCTACCAGAGCGAGGACGATGTCCGCGACCTGATCGACCTGGCGCGGCAGCTGGAAGACCTCACCCGCAACGCCGGCAAGCACGCCGGTGGCGTGGTCATCGCGCCCGAGCCGCTGGCCGAATTCTGCCCGCTGTTCGCCGAACACGATGAGGAAGGCCGCGGCAAGAACCCGGTCACCCAGTTCGACAAGAACGACGTGGAAGAAGTCGGCCTGGTGAAGTTCGACTTCCTCGGCCTGCGCACGCTGACGATCATCGACTGGGCGGTGAAGGCGATCAACAAGCGCCACGAGCGCGCCGGCATTCCGCCGGTGGACATCACCCAGCTGCCGCTGGACGATGCGCCCACTTACAAGGACATCTTCGCCTCGGGCAATACCGGTGCGGTGTTCCAGTTTGAATCCTCGGGCATGCGCCGCCTGCTGAAGGATGCCAAGCCCGACCGGTTCGAAGACCTGATCGCACTGGTGTCGCTGTATCGCCCAGGCCCCATGGACCTGATTCCCTCCTTCGTCGACCGCAAGCACGGGCGCGAAGACGTGGAGTATCCCGATCCGCGCACCGAGCGCATCCTGCGCGACACCTACGGCATCATGGTGTACCAGGAGCAGGTGATGCAGATGGCGCAGATCGTCGGCGGCTACTCGCTGGGCGGCGCCGACCTGCTGCGCCGTGCGATGGGCAAGAAGGTGCCGGCGGAAATGGCCAAGCACCGCGAGATCTTCCGCGAAGGTGCGGCCAAGGATGGCGTCGGCGAAGCCAAGGCCGATGCGATCTTCGACCTGATGGAGAAGTTCGCCGGCTACGGCTTCAACAAGTCGCACGCTGCCGCCTACGCCCTGGTCAGTTATCAGACGGCCTGGCTCAAGCGCCATTACCCGGCCGAGTTCATGGCCGCGACGCTGTCTTCGGACATGGACAACACCGAAAAGGTGGTCGGCTTCCTGGACGAGGTGCGCAACCTCGGCCTGACCGTGCTGCCGCCGAAGGTGAACCAGTCCGCCTTCATGTTTGAAGCATCCACGCCGGACACGATCCAGTACGGCCTGGGCGCGATCAAGGGCGTCGGCCAAGGGGCCTGCGAAGCGGTAGTGGACGAGCGCCTGCGCGGCGGCGACTACACCGATCTGCTCGACTTCTGCACCCGAATCGGTTCGGCCAAGCTCAACCGGCGCACGCTGGAAGCGATGATCAACTGCGGTGCGCTGGATGAGCTGGGCCACAACCGTGCCTCGCTGATGCTGCAGCTGCCGGAAGTGATCAAGGCCACCGAACAGATGGCGCGCGAGCGTGCGTCTGGCCAGAACTCGCTGTTCGGCGGCCCCGAGCCGGGCGTGCAGGCCATCCATCTGGAGCTGCAGGAAACCGACGAATGGCCGTTGCTGCAGCGCCTCAACGGCGAGCGCGACACGCTGGGCTTCTACCTCAGCGGCCACCCGTTCGATCCCTGGCGCGATGACGTGCGCGATCTGGTCGGTACCGACCTCGGCTCGGTGGAAAAGATCTGGAGCGCCAACAGCAATACGGGGGGCGGCGAAAAACGCTGGCGCCCCGAAGTGCAGACCGTGCTTGCCGGCCAGGTGGTCGGCGTGCGCCGCAAGGGCGAGAGCCAGATCTTCATCCAGCTGGAAGATGGTCGTGGCCGCGTCGAATGCAGCGCGTTCTCCGATGCCATGGCCGAGTTCGGCCACCTGATGACCAAGGACCGGATCCTGGTGGTCAAGGGCGGCCTGCGCGAAGACGAATTCAATGGTGGCTTCGCACTGCGCATCCGCCAGTGCTGGGACTTCGACGAGGTCTGCGCGAACTACGCCACGCGCCTGTCGCTGCGGCTGGACCTGCGCCAGCAGCGCCCGGTATGGGAGCGCATCGACGCCCTGCTCGATCGCCATCGCCCCGGCCGCACGCCGCTGCGCCTGGACCTGTTGCTGAAGGGCCCGGACGGCGGCATCGCCGGCATGCTCGATGTTTCCGGGCAGAGCGCGGTGCGTGTCGATTCCAAGCTGATGGAGGCGCTGCGCGCCGAACCGGCCGTGCGCACGCTGAAGGTGCGCTACAGCCCGCCATGGGCCAGCTGAGGCTGGCCCGACTCCGTTTCCGTTTTCCCGCTGCATACGTCAAGGACGATTGCCCGCAATGAAGAACCTGTTGTTGCCAATGGTGGCCGCGCTTGCGCTGGCCGGCTGTTCCTCCAAGGTCGATTTCGAGATCGACAACCCGACCGATGCGCCGCTGGCGATCAGCATCGACGGCAAGGACCTGCCGGTCGCCGCACATGCATCGCGGCCGATCAGCCTCGCTGCTGGCGAACATCATCTGCATACCGACCGCCTGGGCGACGTGCGCTTCATCGTCTACGCCGATGGCCGCGGTGGCCTGATCAATCCCAGCCTCAGCGAATACGTGACCGCGCGCGAGATCTATGTGACCGGCGAGGACAAGCTGAAGAACTTCGGCGTCAGCGGCCTGGGCATCGAGCTGGGGGGTGTCGAGTTCAAGGGACCGTTCGAAAAGCACCATGGCCTGTTCATCGACAAGACCTGGAACTTCGGTGTCCGCGAGCCGTTCCCCGACGAGCAGGTGGTTGCCCACGTGGATTCGACCGGTGGCAGGATCAGCACCAAGATCTTCACCGCGCCGGAATTCATCACTTACATCGAGGCCAGCATGGGCGAACCCGGTGCCTACAAGCGCGAGCAGCCCGCCGGCTACGTGGCCCCGGCCTACACGCTGGAACCAGCGCCGGCGCTGCCCGCGCTGGACCCGGCCTTCGAGGCCCATGCCGGTCCCGTGCGCGACATCTATGCCCGCTGGCTGAAGGCCAGCACGGCCAGCGAGCAGAAGGCCCTGCGCAAGGAAGACTTCCAGGCGCAGATGGCCTTCACACAGGCGACCATGACACTGGGTGCGAAGCTGCCGGTGGCGGCCAACCAGGCCTACAACGACTTCGTGACGATCCGCAGCACCGAAATGGCGCGCAGCGCGCTGGTCCTGCCCTGAACCGGCGGCCGGCGGCCCGACTGGCGCCGCCGGCCCCCACTGCGCTACCGTCGGTTTCCAGACGAAGGCGTACGGGCCGTTCCTGCGCATTCGGCTAGAATTCCCCTCTTCTTTACACGACGGCTTCCGATGAATCCGAACTACCTCGACTTCGAGCAACCCATCGCCGACCTGGAAGCCAAGATCCAGGAACTGCGCAACGCCAGTGCCGGGCCGGCGGTCAATGTCGAGGCCGAAGTGCACGCGTTGCAGGACAAGCTGCGCGTACGCACCGCACAGATCTTCCGCAACCTGACCTCGTGGCAGGTGCTGCAGCTGGCACGCCACCCGTCGCGCCCGTACACCGCCGACTACATCCGCGTCATCTTCGATGAGTTCCAGGAACTGGCCGGCGACCGTGCCTTCGCCGACGACAAGGCGATCATGGGCGGCCTGGCCCGTATCAACGGTCGCTCGGTGATGGTCATCGGCCACCAGAAGGGCCGCGACACCAAGGAAAAGATCAAGCGCAACTTCGGCATGCCCAAGCCCGAGGGCTACCGCAAGGCGCTGCGCCTGATGAAGATGGCCGAGCGTTTCGGCCTGCCGGTGCTGACCCTGATCGATACCGCCGGCGCCTGGCCGGGCATCGACGCCGAGTCGCGCGGCCAGTCCGAAGCAATCGCGCGCAACCTGATCGAGATGGCCGAGCTGAAAGTGCCGATCATCTGCACCGTGATCGGTGAAGGTGGCTCCGGCGGCGCGCTGGCGCTGGGCGTGGGCGACCGCACCGTGATGCTGGAGTACGCGGTGTACTCGACCATCACCCCGGAGGGCTGCGCCTCGATCCTGTGGAAGGACGCCGGCAAGGCCAAGGACGCCGCCGAGCAATTGGGCCTGACCGCGCCGCGCCTGAAGGGCCTGGGCCTGGTCGACAAGGTCGTGCGCGAGCCGACCGGCGGCGCCCACCGCAACCCGACGCAGATGGCCAAGCGCCTGAAGGCCGTGCTGCTGAACGAGCTGGAGGCGCTGGATGCGCTGTCCACCGAACAGCTGCTGGACCAGCGCTACAAGCGCCTGCGCAGCTACGGCACGTACGAAGCGGCGTGATCGCTTCCTGACGTCGGATACAAAAAAGAGCCGGGCGGATGCCCGGCTCTTTTCATTCGTGCTGCCGTTACGGCCATGCGCGAACCGGCCCTACCAGCGCCAGGACAAGCCGAGCTCGCCGCGCACTTCCCGATACTTCCCGCTTCCCCGCGACGCACCAAATCCACCCCAGGCGGCAACGCGCTCCCCAAGGCTGATAGTGACGCCGGCCATCAGATCGCCTTGATCACGGGGCAGAAGTGCAGACAGCTGGCGCTGATCGAATGCCATGCCGCCCCGTGCGCCCTGGTGGTACCAGTCCAGTGACAGGTACGGACTCACCGATGCCGTGGCGGTTGCGGCAGACTGCCCCTGCAGGCGCAGTCCCAGCCGCGTGGATACACCTTCATTGCCATACGTCTGCACCTGTGTGCCGTTGCGCTCCACGTGCCGGCGACCGCCCACTTCGTGATACTGCACTGCCAGCCGTGGCAGCATGGACCACTGCATCGCGCCGGTCTGGCCCAAGGCAACCCGGTAGCCCACCTCGATGCCTGAAAGGGTACTACGCCCCCGCAGCTGCTCACGGTCCAGGCCCTGGCCATGCACTCGTCCCTGATACTGTCCCTGCTGCACGATGGCATCCAGATAAGCGCGCCCGTCAAGCACAGTCCATCCCAGCTCCACGCCAACCGCCGCCGCGCGCACGCGCCCCGAAGCGCTGAATCCGGTAAGCCGGGATTGCGTCTGGTGGGTTGCATATCCCATCGTTGCCTGCACACCGACACGTGCCCGGCCTTCGGCAAAGCTCATCAGATCCGTTCCCATCTGCAGCCGGTTGCGCTGACCTCGTACGTCCAGCTGTGACTGTACCGGCGCCAGGCGATACTGGCCGTTCTCCCAGCGCGCCCAAGCGGCGGATGAAGCATCGCCACGCTGCTGGCGATCTGCCGGCGTCGTCAACTGCACTGCGGCCAGCTGGTTGGCCAGATAGGCGCCCACTTCCGGGCGCAGAATGAACCGGCCGGGCGGCTGGATGCCATCACCTGGCGGCAGATCCGGAGTCCCGGCGCCGGGCGGCTGGCCCGGCCCCACGTCGCCGCCATCCTCGTCCGGCGGCGCGCACGCATGCGGATCGACGACACACGGCTCCTGCGCCTGCAGTTCCGAGCGCAGGTACCATCCGCCATCGGCAGAATCATGATGCAGGAAGTACTCGTACTGACCGCCCACCGCGCGCCCGCCCAAGGCCAGCGAGGCCCCCGAGCGACCGCCCACGCTGACCACCTCGATGCCGTGTGCGGTTACCGCTCCGCGGCCACCCGCATTGTGTACGTACAGCGTGCCTTGCCCGCTCAGATCACCGTCGACGCGGACATGATCGGTGGTCGACAGGTCACCCTCCAGTGCCGTGTCGAGCACGATGCGTCCGTCCTGCAGCTGCAGGTCGCCCAGCACGTGCAGACGATCACCAGCTTGGCCGTCTGCCAGCGACAGAGTACTGTCCTGCAGGTGGAGCTGGTCCAGGACACCGCCCCCTGTCATGTCCCAACGGCTGCCAGCAGCCATCGCTACCTGCACGTTGCTGCCGGCTTCGCGCTGGACGCCGCCACGCAGACGGGTACCGGCCAGCTGCAGCGATGCACTCGCGTTTGCTGCCAGACTGAGCAGCGGGCCAGCGCCGCTGTGCTCAAGCTCGCTTCCGCTGGCGCTCAATGCCAGCACCGAACGCTCGCCCAGCCGCAGCGTGCTGCCGCCATCGGACACAATGCGTGCGTCGGTCAGGGTCGCGCGCAGACCACTACCGGTAAGGCGCAGATGGATGCTTGCGTCGCGACCATGCAGCAGGCCGCCATGCATCGACAGTGTGTTGTCGGCACCGCCGTCGATACGCAGTGCCTCGCCCGTTTGGGCAAGCACGCGGGCGTTGACCATGCCCAGCCGCAGCCCGGTACCTGCCGGCATGCGGTCGCGGTCTTCGGCCAGAATGCCGACAGTGCCTTCGCCGCGCGCAATGATCGAACTGTCCTGCACATGCAGCTCAGGGCTGTACAGACGGGTGGGATGGCCTGGCGAAGTCCACAACTGCGACACCGCGTGTATGCCGACCGCACGCGCGCCCTCCACATCCACCAGACTGCCCAGTACCTGCACCTGGCCAGCCCACTGGCCTATCCCGATGGAGGCTTCGCCGGCGGTGGTGATCGTCGTCCGGTCAAGTTCGATGCCCGAGTTGACGCCGGTGACCAGACCGACACCCGCGCGCCCTTCGATGTCGATGCGGCTGCTGCGCAGGAGAAGACGATTGTTCCGCACCAGCTCGCCATTGGCCTTCGGCAGCGTGACACCGGCATTGATGCCCACCGTGCGCTCACCTGCCATCTGGATGCGCAGATCATGCAGATCGGCACCCACCGGGTTCGGTGAGGAGAACACCACCGCTGAATTGGCCATACCTTCCATCAGGATCTGCACGTTGTCCATGATCAGATATCCGTTCTGATCGCTCTGCATATGCACGCCGATGAAGTTGTTGCGGCGGGTGCGGATGGTTGCGTCATAGGCCTCGAACGACTCACCGATCCACATGTCCTCGGCCAGCACGTCCATGCCGCAGAGATAGGAGATCGGTTTGTGCGTAGGGTCACCGAGCTCGGGATAGGAGGGGCACGGAACACCGATCGGTGCTGCATGCACGGTCGGAACCGTGAAAGCCCCGCTCAACGCCAGCGCGATTGCCAGCGGACGGCGGGAAAGTGGGAAAAAGCTGCGCACACGGATTCCAGCCGGGAAGGCTGACCTCGATCAATGGAGTGGCGCGCAGTCTGGGTTTTGAAAACGCTTCCATCCATACAACAAGTTGCAAATCGCGTCCGCCAACGGCGCCGCTGGACATCGCGGCGCGAATCCTCAGAACGGCTTGGCCAGCACCAGCCACACGATCGGGATGAAGGCCAGCAGCGGAATCTCGTTGATCCAGCGCAGCGCGCGCGAGGACGGCAGGGCCCTGCCCTTGGCCACGCCTTTGAGCAGGCGCCCGGTCCAGATGAAGTAGACCAGCAGCACCACCACCAGGCCCAGCTTGGCATGCAGCCAGCCGGCGCCACCCGGGGCGACCATGGTCGGGAAATCAGGAATCACCTTGTAGCCCAGCCACAGCACAAGGCCCAGCACGAAGGCCAGGCCGAACATCGAATGGCCGAAGCGATACAGGCGCATGCCCATCAGTTGCAGGCGCTCGACCACCGCCGTCTGCCCCGCCGTCTCGGCCAGGTTCACCAGGATGCGCGGCAGGTAGAACACCGTGGCCATCCACGCCACCACGAACACGATGTGGAAGGTCTTGACCCAGTAGTAGCTCTGCATGCGCTCGCTCCGGCGGCTGGCGTGGATGTCCGCCATTCTCGCATGCCATGGCAACGCCGCCCCGCGTGCCACCGCCGCGACACATCGACGCATGGCGTGCTGCAACACCGTACGATAGGCGCCGATTTCACGACTGCACCCGAACGCCATGGACAAGACCTACGACGCCGCCTATTTCCAACGCTGGTACCGCCGCGCCGACATCGGCGGCAGCGCACGCCTGGCGCGCAAGGTCGCCCTCGCCGTGGCCACGGCCGAGTACTACCTGGAACGACCGATCCGCAGCGTGCTGGACATCGGCTGCGGCGAAGGCGCCTGGCGCGCGCCGCTGCTGAAACTGCGTCCGAAGGTCGAATACCTCGGTTTCGACAGCAGCGAGTACGCTGTGCGCCGCTACGGACGGACCCGCAACCTGCACCTGGCCAGCTTCGGCGATTTCGCCTGGCTTCGGCCCTGCGCCCCGGTGGACCTGCTGATCTGTTCGGACGTGATGCACTATGTGCCCAACCGCGAACTGCGCGCAGGCCTGGCCGGGTTGGCCGAGCTGACCGCAGGCGTGGCCTTCCTGGAGACCTTCGCCGCCGAAGATGAATTCGAGGGAGATCATGACGGCTTCCAGTCGCGACCGGCCCGCTGGTACCGGCGCGAGCTGACGCGGCAAGGCCTGCAGGCTGTCGGCTCCCACCTCTGGCTGGGGCCCGCACTGGCCGGTGAAGCGGCCGCGCTCGAGCAGGCCGCACGCTGAATACGGCCATCGAGCCGGCTTAACGTCCGGGACAGTCGGATGCGCTATGCTGCGCGGCAACATAAGACCATACATATTCGGTCGGCATGCTCTATCAACTGCACGAACTGACCCGCAACCTGCTCGCCCCCTGGGTGCACCAGGCCCAGGCCAACGCCAAGTTCTTCGCCAACCAGGGGCACTGGTGGTCGCAGATGCCCGGCGCTGATCGCCTGGCGGCGGTCAATGAGCTGTTCCATCGCATCGGCAAGGATTACGAGAAGCCCGAATGGGGCATCAACGAAATCGAGGTCGAGGGCGAGCGCGTGCCGATTGTCGTGCACGAAGAACTCAACAAGCCGTTCTGCAAGCTGTTGCGCTTCAAGCGCCACAGCAATGAAGCCGACCAGCTGCACACCATGCTCAACCAGCCGTTCGTGCTGGTGGTGGCACCGTTGTCCGGCCACCACGCCACGCTGCTGCGCGATACCGTGCGCACGCTGCTGCGCGATCACCGTGTGTATGTGACCGACTGGGTTGACGCGCGCATGGTGCCCGGCAGCGAAGGCGAGTTCGGGCTGGACGACTACATCGCCTACATCCAGGAGTTCATCCGCCATCTTGGCGTGGAGCGCCTGCACGTGGTCAGCGTCTGCCAGCCGACCGTACCGGTGCTGGCCGCGGTGTCATTGATGGCCAGTCGCGGCGAACCGACACCGCGCACGCTGGTGATGATGGGCGGCCCGATCGATGCGCGCTGCAGCCCGACCGCAGTCAACAACCTGGCCACGCAGAACCCGCTGTCGTGGTTCGAGAACAATGTCATCCACACCGTACCGGCCAGCTACCCTGGCGCCGGCCGTCGCGTGTACCCGGGCTTCCTGCAGCACGCAGGTTTCCTGTCGATGAATCCCAGCCGCCACTTCAGCTCGCACTGGGATTTCTACACAGACCTGGTGAAGGGCGATCTGGAGGATGCCGACGCGCACCGTCGTTTCTATGACGAGTACAACGCCGTGCTGGACATGCCGGCCAAGTACTACCTGGACACCATCTCCGTGGTGTTCCAGGACTTCCTGCTGCCGCGTGGCGAGTGGGTGGTCAACGGCGAGAAGGTCGATCCGTCTGCGATCCGCGATACCGCGCTGCTGAGCATCGAAGGCGAGCTGGACGATATCGCCGGCCTCGGCCAGACCGAAGCGGCACAGTCGCTGTGCACCGGCATTGCTGCTGACCGCCGCGAGCATTTCATCGTCGAAGGCGCGGGCCACTACGGCATCTTCAGCGGCCGTCGCTGGCGCGAAGTGGTCTACCCGAAGGTGCGTGACTTCTTCGCCGCGCATGCCGAAGCACCGGCAGCGAAGGCCACGAAGAAGAAGAGCAACGTGACCCCGCTGCGCCGCAAGGCGGGGTAACTCGCCCTGCTTCCGGTAGTGCCGGCCGCTGGCCGGCATGCTCCTGGTAGATGCCAACCTTGGTTGGCGCTCTGCCAGGCGCTCTGACATCTGATCGTTCGTGCCAACCAAGGTTGGCACCTACCAGAGCTGAGCTTGCCAGACATCCCGATGCCTGATGGATCGTGCCGACCAAGGTCGGCACCCACCAAAGAGCAGATTGCTGCTTACAGCCGCACCAGCAGGTTCTTGGCCAGCATGCCGTGCAGCTTGCCGATGCCGCGTGCCAGGTGCATCGTCAGCAGCAGCAGCAATGCGCCTACCACTGCCAGCACCGGCGTTGCAGCCAGCGGCAATACGTTGGTGCCATCGATGTAGATGCTGGGTACGGTCGCATCGAACAGCGCCGCCACCGGCGACCAGATGAAGGCCAGCGACACCGACAGCAGGGTCACCGCGATGGTGAAGTAGATGATGCCAAGCGGCAGCATCAGCACGAAGTACAGCAGGGTCAGCCAGGTGCGGCCATCGGTGAACATGTCGCCGATGCGCTGCAGCCAACTGCGGCTGCGGTCGGTGTACTGCGGCCGCCGCGGCATGCGCTCGCCCAGCAGTGCTTCCACCAGCCGCCCTTCCAGCAACGCCAGTCCGCGCACCGAGCCGAAGAACAGCACGGTCAACGGCACACCGATGATCAGGATCAGCAGGCCCAGCGACAACGACAGGCCGGTGACCACCCAGGTGAAGAAGAAGATGCCGGTAGCCAGCGACAACAGCATGTAGAACAGCGCGCCGTAGGTGTGCGGATCGGTCACCACACCGAAGAAGCGCGCCAGCAGCGAACGCTGCACGGGCGCTGCCGGCTGCGCCGCCGGTGCCGCACCGCTGGCCTCGGCCGCTGCACGCAGCACCGGGCCCGTGTCGGCCCGCGGCGTACGCAGCGCGCGGTTCACCGTAAGCTCGGTTTCGCGATAGATCTCCGCCACCTCGTCCGGTGCACCGTAGCTGCCGGCGACGTCGGCGATGACCTCGGCTTCGCTGCGGCCGGGCTGCACCGCCAGTTCAGAGCGCAGGTATTCCTCGGCGTCGTACAGGGCGTCCTGCACCATCGCCGGATCGGCACCGTCCAGCGCCGCGCGCAACTGCGCCAGATACTGCGGAATGGTGCTGGGCAGACCGTTGCCTGCCAGGTCCAGGTCGTTCATTGCGGTACCCCCTCCAACACGGAATCGACGGAATCACGGGTGTCGCGCCAGGCCTGGCGCCATTGCTCCAGCACCTCCCGGCCACGCGCGTTGATGCGGTAGTAGCGCCGCGGCGGCCCGCTGCTGGACGGCTCCACATGGCTCTCCAGCAGGCCGGCGCCCTCCAGGTTGCGCAGCACCGGGTACAGCGCGCTCTGCTTGCCACTCAGCACGCCCTCGCCCACGCGTTCCAGCTCCTTGGCGATCAGGTAGCCGTACAGCGGCTCGCCGGCCCGGGCCAGCACCGCCAGCAGGGCCAACGAGACCGTGCCGGCACTGAGCTCCTTCTGGAACTTCTTCAGGTGGACATCGTCGTCGGACATGACCCGCCCTCCACTACGTTGAAGTCCACAGTAGTGCGAAGTTCGGTATAGCGAATGTGTCGTTAGTCATCCTGCCGGTTGGGCACCGGCCAGGTCAGGCTTGGCGGACCGCCTCAGCCAGCCGCCGTGCCATTGCATCGGAGAGGTCGTGCCCACCGTGTTCAAGGCGGGTCAGCAGGGCCTGTCGGCGCGCTGCCGACAGCGGTGAGTAACCCTCGCTCACGCGGAGCCAGTTCTCCACCAGGCGCAGATGCCATGCACGTTCGTCCTGCCTCTGCGGGACCGCATCCAGCAGAAGTTCCAGATGCTGCCACAACGGCATGTGGGGCAGCAGCCGAAGCAGCCCGATCTGGGCCACCGGGGAAGGACCGTCGTGGCAGAACGCCAGCAGCCGGGCGGCGTCCAGCTCGGCTACCCAGTCCGCCTGTGCGTGGGTCAGCAGTTCGTGGATGCTTCGCCCCGGCTCCTCCAGCGCAACGCGCAGCAACGCCAGCCCTGCGCCCCCCTCGGCCCGTACCCAGCCTCGTACACAATTCCGCCGATGGCGCGCCGTCACCCGTGGATACAGCGACCGCAACAGTGCAACGTCCTCAGCGACGGCATGGTCGGCCAACGCTTCCAGCGCCACGCGCCAGCGCCCCGCTGCCTGCTGCGCCAATGCGCTGCGCCACAACTCGATGGCCGGCGTTGCGTGGCGCTGCCGCACCAGAAATGCCGCCAGGCTGCGGACGGCCCGTGCACGATCGAACAGTGCATCCTCGACGAACACGTCGATCCCTTCCGCCTCATGCGCCACCAACGTACGCAGGGCCGACGCGCGCACTTGGCTGGAGGGAGCCGTCAGCGCGCCCCTGCACTGCTCCAGCACCTGCGATGGATCGCCCTCACCGAGAAGATCCTGGAAGGCCATTCGCGCAATGCGCGGATCGCTGTCATGCAGCGCGCGCGCACGGATCGCCACACGCTCCGGGTGGACATCGAAGGCGATCGCATGGGCGCTCAGCCGCGTACGTGAGTCACGATGGACGAGCAGGCCATCCAGCACTGCCCGCTGCGAGGGCGCCGATAGCCAGCCCTCCAGCGTATCCCTGCGCCAATCGGCATCCACCCGCTGCGCATCCTGCAAGCGAACCGCCAGCGGCCACGCTGCCAGCACATCGTCGATGCCACAGCGGGACAGCAGAACTTCCACCACCTGCTGGGCTACAACCCGCACCTCGGGAACCCAGTCATTGCAGCGCAGCAACGCACTGGAAAGCGTCAGACATCCAGGAAGTGCGTCCATCCGCTGCAGCGCCGCCTGACGCGTGCGACCATTGCCGTCGGCGCCGGCGAGAAACAACGCAGCCGCCTGCACTGCGGCGGGTGCCTGCGGATGGGCCTGAAGGCAATCCAGCAGCTCACTGTTCCGCGGCGCCCACCAACTGCGTCGGCGGCCATCGAGATCGACGAGCATCCCTGGCGACTGTGCATGCAGCCAGCCGGCACCGTCTTCGTCGGGTTCGATATAACCTTTCAGATAGCCATCGACCATCGCCTGCAGCTCGGCCCCTGGAACCAGCATTGGCATTTCGTGCGTCCATGCAAAGGAAGCACATCGTGCCGCAGGGGCGGCGCGACAGCCAGTCTGCAGGATTGGCGCAAGAGCAGCGACTCGCGCAGAATCGAGGCCTCGTTCATGCTCCGGGGATCCCATGCCGCACCGTCGCTGTCTTGCCCTGACCGCCCTCGCCCTGGCCTGCCTGCTGCCCTCGCTGGCCAGCGCGGCCACGCCCTACCGCAGCCCGCAGCAGATCCTGGATGCCTCGGCGGCCAGCGACTGGCGCACGCCCGACGCGGCCAACCTCCTGTACATGGACCTGCCGGCCGGACGGGTGATCATCGAGCTGGCACCGCAGTTCGCCCCGCGCCATGTGGCCAACATCCAGACCTTCGCCCACGAGCACTTCTGGGACGGCACCAGCATCTACCGCTCGCAGGACAACTTCGTGGTGCAGTTCGGCGATGCCGACGCCGATGACGCAGCCAAGGCCAAGCCGTTCGGCAGTGCTGCGCGCAAGCTGCCGGCCGAGTTCGAGCGCGCCAGCGCCGGCCTGAAGGTGAGCGTGCTGCCCGACCGCGATGGCTGGGCCGCGCAGACCGGCTTCGTCGACGGCTTCCCGGTCGGCCAGGACCCGCAGGCCGGCAAGGCCTGGCTGGCGCACTGCTACGGCATGCTGGGTGCGGGCCGCAGCAACGAGGAAGACAGCAGCATCGGTGCAGAACTCTACGTGGTGACCGGCCAATCGCCGCGCCAGCTGGACCGCAACATCACCCTGGTTGGTCGCGTGCTGAAGGGCATGGAGCTGCTCAGCGCGATCCCGCGTGGACCGGCACCGATGGGCTTCTACACTGACCCGAAGCTGCGCACGCCGATCGTGTCGATCCGCCGCGCCAGCGATGTGCCGGTGGCCGAGCGCACGCCGATCCAGGTGCTGCGCACCGATTCGAAGACCTTCGCCGATACGGTCGAGGCGCGTCGCAATCGCGTGGATGATTTCTACAAGCGCCCGGCGGGGCATATCGACCTGTGCAATATTCCGGTACCGGTGCGGTAGCGCCGGGCCACGCCCGGCGAGCGTGGCGGCGGGTTGGCATTGCGAAGCGGAAAGCATCCACGCGTGGCGTGGATCTACCGTAGAGCCGAGCCAGGCTCGGCTGCAGGATTCATCAGCCCTTCTGGCTCACCGCCACGCTGCCCAGAATCAACGCACCGGCAATCAACATCTGCAGCGTCACCGGCTCGCCCAGGAACAGCCAGGCGAACGCCGCACCGAACAGCGGCACCAGATAGGTCACCGTTGACGCACGCGACGGGCCGATGCGACCGATCAGGCGATAGAACATCAGGAAGGCGAATCCGGTGCAGACCACACCCAGTGCGATCGCCGCACCCCATGCCTTGCCCGGAATCGGGCCCTGCGGCAGATGCGTGAGCGCCATCGGCAACAACCACAATGAGGCGCATGACAACGTGGCAGCGGCGGCCGCAGCCGACGGCAGACCGGTCATGTGCCGCTTCACCAGGTTCACGCCCAGACCGTACAGCAGGGACGCCGCCGCACCGGCCAGCACCGCGGTACCAATGCTCAGGCCCGAGATCTTGGCCGTGGCCAGCACAACCACGCCGGCAAAGCCGACCAGCAATGCGCCGGCGCGGCGCACACCGATCTTCTCGCCGAAGAACAGGAACGCAATCAACGCGGCGAACAGCACCGTCATCGCATTGCAGATCGCTCCGATGGCCGCAGGTGCGCTTTCGGCGGCGTAAGCGAACAGCACGAACGGCAACGCCGAATTGACCAGACCGATCGGTGCCAGCCACAGCCAGCGGCGCGGCGGGAACTGCGCGCGGGCGCGCCACAGGAACGGCAGCAGCACCAGTGCGCCCAGCACCAGCCGCACCTCGACCAGCGCGAACGGGCCGAACGAGGGCACCGCCACGCGCATGAACAGGAACGAGCAGCCCCAGATCGCGCCGAGCAGGGTCAATTCCAGCGGTGTGCGCCAATCACGCTCGGTCGCCTGGGGTATCGCATTCATGTGCTGTATCCGTCTGTCGTCTTGGCGCTGGGCTGGCCACACAGGATCGGCCGCAGACGCCTGCTGCACAAGCGCGTAGTATCGCTGCCAGCCACAAATATGGCTTGAGGCTGGACATGCTGCTACGCCCTTCCCTGCTCCCTGCGCTGGCCGTTTTCGCGGTCGCCGCGCGCCATCAGAACTTCGCCCAGGCGGCGCAGGAGCTGCACCTGACCGCCAGCGCGGTCAGCCACCATGTGCGTCGCCTGGAAGAGGTGCTGGCCACGCGCCTGTTCCTGCGCCATGCGCGCGGCGTGCGCCTGACGGCCGAGGGCCGGCAGCTGGCCGACGCCGCCAGTGCGGCGTTCACCGATGTCGCAGCCGTCGCCCACCATCTGCAGCCGGACGCGGACAGCGTGCCGCTGCGGATCGCTACGCTGCGCTCCCTGTCGTATTGCTGGCTGCTGCCACGGCTGCCGCGTTTCACCCAGGCCCATCCGCACATCCGCATCGAGCTGCACACCGGCAGTGGCCTGGACCGTTACGACGAAAACGGCCCGGAGGTCGGCATCCGCTATGGACTGGGCCAATGGCCCGGACTGCACGCGCAGCACCTGATGGACGACAACCTCTTTCCTGTTGCGTCGCCGGCGTTGCCCGGTGTCGAAGCACTGCAAAACCCGGCACGCATCGCCGAACTGCCGCTGCTCAGTGATCTGTCACCACAGGGGTGGCGCGACTGGTTCCGCCACGCCGGCGTGCGCCCGCCGTCGCCGTTGCCGGCGATGCACACCTTTGCCGACAGCACCGACGCGATGCGCGCGGCGGTGTATGGCATGGGCGCGGTGCTGGCACGCACCCACGTCGCCCAGCCCTATCTGCAGCGCTATGAGCTGGTGCGCCTGCCAGGCCCTGCACTGAAGGCACGCTACGCGTACTACGTGGTGCATGCCGAAGGACGACCACCCAGCCCTGCCGCGCGGCTGTTCATCGACTGGTTGCTGGGCCAGGCGCAGGACGAACGCACGCCGGTTCCCGCGTTGCCCGACAGCCTGCTGGGGCGCCCGGGCACGCCCGGCTGACTGCGCCCTCACCCGATCTTTGCCCGGCGCTGGCTAGGCTGCAGGCGAACCCCACAACGTGCTTCCGCCATGGCCCTGCTGCGACTGCGAATTACTGGAACCGAAGACGATGCCCGTGCGATCAGCGACCTGCTGCTAGGCCTGGAAGGCATCGAACACGTCGAAGAGACCGACGACCTGATGCCGCACATGGATGACGATGATTCCAGCTCGGCCGGGCTGTCCGACGACATCGGCCCGGGGACCCACGAACTGGAAGTGGAAGTGGGCAACGAAAGCACCGCACAGAAGGTGCGCGATGCGGTGCAGGAGCTGGCATTGGAACTGGATGTGTTCGTCGAGTACGAGACCGACGAAGGCTGAGTTGCAGGAGTGCCAGCCAGCGGCCGGCACTCCCTCTTCCGGTCAGGTTTTCGGCGGCAGCTTGCGGCGGCGGCGACGGATCAGTGCACGGACGATCCAGGCCATTACCAGCGCCACCAGGCCCACCGGCAGCAATGCGGCCGCAGCACGGATCAGGACTGCCACGCTGGTGCTGAGAATGCTGCCGGACTCGCTCAGCGCTTCGCCGATCTCGCTGCGGCTGCGCTGGCCCGAGGTGGTGTCGAAATGCATCGTCACCAGCTGGGTATCGATGCGCCTGCGCTGCTGCGCCGAATCCCTGTTGGCCTGCTCGACACCCGCTTCGATCTCCGAAAGCCGCGTGGTGATCGCCATCAGGTCTTCGATCTTCAGATCCTTGCGGTCCTGGTAGGACAGCAACCGCGCATGCTCCTTCTCCAGCCGAGCCTTGGTCAGCGCGGTGTCGGCCACCTGCTGGGCCAGGTCCTCGGCACGGGTGTTGCGCGCCTGCAGCTTGCCACCTTCGCCGGCCAGGCCGATCAGCGATTCCACGCCCTTCGGTGCGATGCGGACCTTGACCTGACCGCTGGGCTGCTCACCACTGCGCTGATCAACCTGCAGTACCGCACAATCCCCGAACTTCCCGCTTTGGCAGGCCTGTGCGACCTGCTGGATGCGCGGCGCGATCTGCGCCGCTTCCAGCTGCACCTGCACATCGTGCTCATACGCCAGGAAAGCGCCTTCAGGCGAGGCTACGCCCGCTTCGGCAGCACCACCGGCATCGGCGGCCCTCTCACCCTGTTTGGCACAGGCAGCCAACGCCAGCAGCAATGCCGGCACGATCATCGCGCGCGTCCACGCGCGACGCGCCGTCATCGCGACGCTCCGTCAAACGAGGTGATCGACAATCCACCCAGCTCGACCTGCGGCAGGCAGCGCACGTTGATCGCCACCATCGGCAGGCCGCTGCGCGGGTCCACCGCCTCGCTGTACGGCGCGGTGCCGCACTCACGGCAGTGATGGTGATCGATGTTGTGGGTGTTGAACTGGTAGGTCGCCACATCGGCAATGTCGGTGCCCAGCTGGAACGCCTCGCGCGGGGCGAACCAGAGCAGGCTGCCGCGGCGCCGGCACATCGAGCAGTTGCAGTCGATGACGTCCTTGATGGGTGCATCAGCCCGCACCGTGAATGCGATCCTGCCGCAATGGCAGCTTCCCTGGTATTCCATGTCCTGCGCTCCGCTGGAGGGTCCTTGAGTACGCCCATGGTAATCCTATGGCACGGGGACAAAGCCGCCCCGGGGGCCTATGCTCGGAGATTGATCCCAGTACAGGAACGCCGATGCGCCCGCATCTCCTTGCCCTCGCCCTGGTCGCCGCCCTCGCCGGTTGCCAGCCGGCCGATGCCCCGACCAACGGTTCCACCCCGGCTGCCAGCCAGCAGGCCGGCGATGCCGCCGTCGATGCCGCCTTCGCCGACCTGTCCAAGCGCGCTCTGGACACCTGGATGCAGCTGTCCCCGGTCAGCGCCACCCAGATCGGCGACCACCGCTATGACAGCGAGATCGACGACCTGAGCGCGGCCGGCCAGCAGAAGACCGTGGACGCCTACAAGGGCCTGCTGGGCGAGCTGGACAAGATCGACGTCGCCAAGCTGGGCCGCGAGAACCAGGTGGATGCCGCGATCCTGCGCAACCAGCTGCAGTCGGAAATCTGGAACGCCGACGTCATGCAGTCCGGCAAGTGGGACCCGCAGCTGTACAACGGCATTGCCGGCAGCGCGATCTACGGCCTGATGGCGCGCGAGTTCGCACCGCTGCCGGAGCGCCTGAAGGCGGCCACCGCGCGCATGGAGAAGCTGCCGGCGATCTTCGCCCAGGCACGCGAGAACCTGGACCCGGCACGTGTACCGAAGATTCACGCCGAGACCGTTGCCAAGCAGAACAAGGGCATCCTCAGCATCGTCGATACCTTCATCACCCCGCACATCGGCGAGCTGCCGCAGGCCGACCAGCAGCGCCTGCAGGCCGCCATCGACGGCCTGAAGAAGGCCGTGGACGAGCAGCAGACCTGGCTGGACAAGACCCTGGTGCCGAATGCCAAGGGCGACTTCCGCATCGGTGCGGAGAAGTACGACCAGAAGCTGAAGTTCGCGCTGAATTCCTCGCTGTCGCGACAGGAGATCGGTGAGCGTGCGCGCGCCGAACTGAAGCGCGTGCGCGAGGACATGTACGGCATCGCGCAGACCGTGCTGAAGGACAAGCCGGGCGCACCGGACATGCCGGCGCAGCCGACCGACGAACAGCAGCAGAAGGCGATCGAGGCTGCGTTGGAGCTGGCCTACGCCGACAAGCCGGCGCGCGACAAGGTGGTCGACGATGCCAAGGCCGCACTGGAGCAGTCCACCGCGTTCGTGCGCGAGCACGACCTGATGACCCTGCCCGACGCGCCGGTGGACATCATCCTGATGCCGGAATTCCAGCGTGGCGTGGCCGTGGCCTACTGCGATTCGCCGGGCCCGCTGGACAAGAACCTGAAGACCTTCTACGCCGTGTCGCCGATTCCGGACGACTGGAACGACAAGCAGGTCGACTCGTTCCTGCGTGAGTACAACTCGCGCATGATCCACTTGCTGAGCATCCACGAAGGCACCCCGGGCCACTACCTGGAAGGCTGGCATTCGGCCAAGTTCCCCTCCACCCTGCGTGCCGTGCTGCGTTCGGGCCTGTTCGCCGAAGGTTGGGCGGTCTACACCGAGCGCATGATGCAGGAGCAGGGTTACCTCAACAACGACCCGCTGTTCCACCTGGTGCAGCTGAAGTTCTACCTGCGCACGATCTCCAACGCGATCCTCGACCAGGGCGTGCACGTGGACAACTGGGATCGCGAGAAGGCGATGCACCTGATGACCCACGACGCCTTCCAACAGGAAAGCGAAGCCTCGGGCAAGTGGGTGCGTGCGCAGCTGACCTCGGCACAGCTGCCGACCTACTTCGTCGGTGCGCAGGAACACTTCGACACCCGCAAGGCGATGCAGGACAAGCTGGGCGACAAGTTCAACCTGAAGGCCTACCACGACCAGATGCTGTCCTACGGCGCGCCGCCGGTGCGCTTCGCCCGCCAGCTGATGCTGGACCAGCCGATCCAGTAAACCTGCGTCATGCATGGATGGAAATAAAGGACGGCCCGGGGCAACCCGGGCCGTCTGCTTATCGGTGACCGCCCCAGCGCAGGCGTGATTCCCTCTGGGCAAGCCCATGGGAATCCTGCGATGATCCGCGGCCCCGGCGTGCGCTGCACGCTGATGTGCCACCTGCATGGAAGCTGCATGAATATTGAATTCTTCGGGATGTCGATCACGCCGAGCAGTCGCCGCGGGCGATGGATCGTCTACGGCTCGATCGCGTTGTTCGTGCTGGTGATGCTGGTGATGATCCCGCAACGCAGCCGCGCGGATCGACGCGACATCGAGCGCATCGCCGGTTTTGATTTCCCGGCCGGCCTCAGCTCCCGCTGGGACACGGGAACCCACAGGCCGCGAAGCGGCATCCGCCTCGACCTCGGTAACGACCGGATCAGATCACTGGGCTACCGCCTGCCCGCTGACCTCGCGCGGGGGCTGATGCGCACCTGCCGCCAGCGTGGCGGACTGCTGCTCGAAGCTGATGACGCGCGCAGGCAGTTCCCGGAGCTGGCCTCGCGGATCAGCTGGAATGATCCTGTCTGCATCCGCAGCGAGCAGCGCCCGCGCCGGGCGGTGGCACTGCTGCAGGACACGACCCTCTCGATCCAGATCCATTACCCGACTCCCTAGGTCCCCCGACGGCCGTTCATGGGCGTACCCTGCAGGCTGTGACGCGGAGGCCCCATGCAGCTGACGATACGCCCCCTCCTGCTGCTTGCCGCGCTGCTGGCCACCGCAAGTGCCGGTGCGACCTGCCCCGCGCCGCCGCGCGGCGAGCCCGACATCCGCGCCCTGGGCTATTACACCGACAAGGCCGGTTCGCAGATCGACCCTGCACGGCAGCAACAGAACAGAGACGCCACCGCGCCACTGGACCGCTACGCCGCCGACGTGGCCCGCATGAGCGATGACTACCTGCGCAACGGTGACCCCGCCGCCGCGCAATGCACGCTGGCCTGGCTCGACGCTTGGGCGAAGGACGGCGCCATGCTCGGGCAGATGGTGCGCGTCAACAACGACCAATCGTTCTACATGCGGCAGTGGATGCTCGATGCCGTGGCGATGGCGTACCTGAAGGTGCACGACCAGGCCGGCGCCGGGCAGCGCGCGCGCATCGATCCATGGCTGCGGCAGCTGGCCCAGGCCAACCTGGCGTATTGGGTCAACCCGAAACGGCGCCGCAACAACCACTTTTACTGGACCGGCCTGGGCGTGCTCGCCACTGGCCTGGCTATAGATGACGACGCCTTGTGGCAGGCCGGCCGTGCCATCTTCCAGAAGGGCATCGATGACATCCAGGCCGATGGCAGCCTGCCGCTGGAAATGGCGCGCGGGCAGCGCGCCCTGCACTACCACGACTACGCGCTGGCACCACTGGTGATGATGGCCGAACTGGCGCGTCTGCGCGGCCAGGACTGGTACACCGGCAACGACCACGCCATCGACCGGCTCGCGCGGCGGGTCATCGAGGGCGGCACCAACCCGGCGTGGTTCAACGAACAAGCGGGCGTCGAACAACAGTCGCTACAGGTCAGCGGCTGGGTGGAGTTCTACCGCTTGCGCTCACCGGATGGTGGTCTATTCGACGCAGTGCACGCACGCGGCCCGTTCCACTCGCCCCGACTGGGCGGCGACCTTACGTTGATGGCCGCGCACGGCATCGTGCGCACGCCATTGCGATAGCCGTCTGTATCAGCGACGCTCCCGCTGCAGCAGCTGCTGGAATTGGGCACTGCTGCAACCTTGCTCAGCACAGCCCGGCAAGGGCAGCTCGACGCGGCCCGGCGGCTGTGCATCGGTCAGCGGCAGCGCTTCGCGCAGCTGCGTGGTGGTCGGGTAGACATAGGTCAGGCGGATCCGCTCCACGCCGCTGTGGCGGTCACGCCAGCGCTCGAACTGCAGCAGGCCACCGATCGGCGTCTTTTCGTACTGGCCTGGCAGCGCGTAGTCCGAGATGCCCAGCGCGGCCAGCACCGAGCCGATATTGGAATCGTGACCGACCAGCAGCGTTACCTTCGGCGACGCCGGCGCTTGGAACAGTGCCGCAACGTGCGACAGCAACGGAGCCGCCACGTCGCGCGCCACTTCCGGCGTGCCGAACAGGATGTCCTGGTACCCATTACGGACCCGCGCCAAGGCCTGCCACTGCGCATCGTCCTGCAACCTGCCCCACCCCACTGCAGTGCCTGCGGCGTTCTGGTACTCCTCCATCAACAGCGCATCGACCATGCCGTTGGCCAGGGCCAGCGAGCCGGTGGCGCCGGGCTCCTTGCCCGCCTCCACGCGGAACGTGCTGTCGTCCGCGCGCAGCGTGCACGGGCGGCGCCCCATGCAAGCCGGCGATGCCGCGTGGTCGACCACGTCATCCACCACCTGCAGGTCCGCACCCAGCTGCGCCTTCGCGTCGGCCTTCTGCATGGCACGCAGCGCGCGGCGCTGGAAACCGGCGTCATCGCGATGGATCACTGGATCGAACAGCGGGTCCATCGTGCCCAGCGGCCTGCGCTGCTCCACCGTCACGTGGCAGCCCGGGAATGCGCCGGCGATGAAGAACTGCGCGGTCGCCTGGGTACGCTGCAGGCTGTTGGCGTGCGCGTGGAAGTCGCCCGGCTGCGGGCAGCCCGTTGCCGGCAGCAGCTGTGCCTGCCGCAGCCACTGGCCCAGGTAGCGGCCCATGTAGACCTCGAGCACACCGCCCTTGGTGGTCAGCTCGCCCGGCGCGACGTCCCAAGCTGCCCAGCGGTCCGCCGCAGCCTCGGCCAGCGCGCCGGAAGACACAAGTGGCGCGCGCAGGTTGTGGCGACTGAGCAGCACGACCTGCTGCAACTGCTCGTCCCCCACTGGACGGCCAGCCAGCGCGCCAGGTGCAGCCGCCACGGGCTGGATGGCAATGCCGGCAACCAGGGCCACTGCAAGCAACAGGCCGCGAAAGAAGTGGCAGGGCATGGCGATGACCGGGAGCGGACCAGCCTGCATTATCCGCCCGGTCGACCCGAGGCGACGTTGCATCATCCGGCGTGAGCATCCACGCATGGCGTGGACCTACTGTCGTGCATCCATGGTTATTGCTCGGCGGCCACGAAGCCCCCGGTCTGCCGCGCCCACAAGCGCGCATAGAGGCCGCCGGCATCGATCAGTTCGGCATGGGTACCGGTCTCGACGATGCGGCCCTGGTCCATCACCACCAGCCGGTCCATGCGCGCGATGGTCGACAGGCGGTGCGCGATCGCGATCACCGTCTTGCCGCCCATCAATTCGTCCAGGTTGTCCTGGATCGCCGCTTCCACTTCCGAGTCCAGCGCCGAGGTCGCCTCGTCCAGCACCAGGATCGGCGCATCCTTCAGCAGCACGCGGGCAATCGCGATGCGCTGGCGCTGGCCACCGGACAGCTTCACGCCGCGCTCGCCGACATGCGCGTCGTAGCCACGACGCCCTTCGCCGTCGACCAGCGTATCGATGAACGCCTCCGCGCGCGCCTTGGCCACCGCCGCGCGCAGCTGCTCATCGGTCGCATCCGGGCGGCCGTACAGCAGGTTGTCGCGGATCGAACGGTGCAGCAGCGAGGTGTCCTGGGTGACCACACCGATCTGCTGGCGCAGGCTTTCCTGGGTGACGTAGGCGATGTCCTGATCGTCGATCAGGATGCGTCCACTTTCCAGGTCATACAGCCGCAGCAGCACGTTCACCAGCGTCGACTTGCCGGCACCGGACGGGCCGACCAGGCCAATCTTCTCACCCGGCTTCACCACCAGGTCCAGGCCAGCAATCACGCCGCCCTTCTTGCCGTAATGGAAATGCACATCCTGGAAATGCACACCGCCACGCGTCACCTGCAGCGGTACGGCATCCTCGCGATCCTGCACGGTCAGCGGCTGGGCGATGGTGGTGATGCCATCCTGCACGGTGCCGATGTCCTCGAAGATGCCGTTGATGGTCCACATGATCCAGCCGGACATGTTGTGGATGCGGATCACCAGGCCGGTCGCCAGGGTGATCGCGCCAACGGTGATGTGGCCGCCGTTCCACAACCACAGCGCCAGGCCGCAGGTACCGGCGATGAGGAAACCGTTGACGATGGCGATGGTCAGGTCCATGCCGGTGGTGATCCGGGTCTGCGCGCGGTGCTTGACCACCAGTTCCTGGATCGAATCGGCGACATAGGCCTGTTCGCGGCCACCATGGGCGAACAGCTTCAGAGTGGGAATGTTGGTGTAGCCATCGACGATGCGTCCCATCGCCTTGGAGCGCGCCTCCGAGGCGATCCAGGCGCGTTGCTTCGCGCGCGGCACGAAGTAGATCATGATCACCACGTAGGCCAGCAGCCACAGGATCAGCGGCACCATCAACCGCCAGTCGGCCTGCGCGAACAGGTACAGCGCGGTGCCGGTGTAGACCACGATGTACCAGAGCGAATCGACCATCTGCACCGCCGACTCGCGCAGCGAGGTACCGGTCTGCATCACCCGGTTGGCCATGCTGCCGGCGAAGTCGTTCTGGAAGAAGCTCAGGCTCTGCCGCACCACGTAGTTGTGCATCAGCCAGCGCGACCGGTTGCTCAGCCCCGGCACGATGGCCTGGTTGACCAGCAGATTGTGCAGGCCGACCAGGATCGGGCGCGCGATGACCGTGATGAACAGCATCCAGCCGAGCGTGTCGGCATGGCGCTGGAAGAAGTCCGCGCCGGGCTGCTCGGCGACCATGTCGACGATGCGGCCGAGGAAATCGAACATCGCCACTTCCACCAGCGCCAGCAGCAGGCCGGCGATCAGGGTGGCCAGCAGCACCGGCCATACCGGCCGCAGGTAGTGCAGGTAGAACGGCACCACGGTGCGCGGCGGCATGCGCCCGTCAATGGGCGGAAACACCGGAATCAGGGATTCAAACCAACGGAACATCGCATTCCCTCGCCATCGATAGCCGGCGGAGTATCCCACGCCGCATGTGTACGCCGGCCGACGATCACCACCAGTTCCGGGTAGCGCCGGGCCATGCCCGGCGGCGTTACTTCACCGGGGTGAACAGCAGATCCTGGAAGTCGAAGCTGAAGTCGGTCAGGTCGGAGATCGGCTGCATGCGCACCTCGCGCACTTTTCCATCCGGGTCCAGGCTGAAATTCACGAACGCGTCGGCATTGAGCGAGCGATCGTCCCAGCGCACGATGAAGGTGTCGTGCTGCCAGTGTTCCAGGTGGCCGCTCAGTTGTGCCGTCCTTGCGAAGCGCAGCCGGAGGTCCTTGCCTTCCGCGCGGATGACCATGTCGCCATACCAGCGGTCGCGATAGGTCGCCGCATACCCGGCCAGCGGCAACGACGGCCTGCTGCCCTTGTCGCGCGCCGCCTGGTGCTTGGCCCATGCTTCGTCGGCCTTGTCCTGGCCCTTGGCCACGCCCTTCGCATAGGCATCCACCCAGTCGTGCTTTTCACCGCCCAGGTAAGCATCAAGCACGCTCAGCGTGATCGCGTTGAACGCCGCACCCACTTCCTGGTTGGTCAGCACCACCACGCCCAGCTTCTCGCCTGGCACCAAGGTCAGCCGCGAAACCATGCCCGGCCAGCCACCGGTGTGCCAGACCAGCTTCTGCCCGCGATAGTCGCTCAGGCTCCAGCCCTCGCCATAGCCGGCAAAGTTGGCCCGCGCCGGCGCCAGCTCCGGCACGCTCGGCGCCGGAATCGTCTGCGGCGTGATCATCTGCCACATCTGCTGCTGGCTCTTGGCAGTGAACAGCGGCGTGCCATCGGCCAGCTTGCCTTCGGCCAGCTGCACCTGCATCCAGCGCGCCATGTCGTGGGCGCTGGAATAGATGCCACCGGCACCGGCGTTGTTCGACCAGGTCAACGGCGCAACGGTGCGCAGGTCCTTGAAATCGTATTTGGCGTGACCGACCGCAGCGTTGTCACCGGCCTTGAGGTGATCGGCGTTGTAACGCGTGCCGGCCATGCCGACCTTGTCGAAGATGCGCGTCTGCAGGAACTGCTGGTAGCTCATGCCCGAGACGTGCTCGATCACCTGCTGGGCGACTGCATACAGGATGTTGTCGTAGGCATAGCGCTCGCGGAAACCGCCTTTCAGCGGCACCTGGCCAAGGCGCTGCACGACTTCAGCATTGCTGTAGGAGGTGGTCGGCCAGAACAGCAGATCGCCCGCGCCCAGGCTCAGGCCACTGCGGTGCGAAAGCAGGTCGCGGATCGTCATCTGCCCGGTTACGAACGGATCGGACATGCGGAACGACGGCAGGTGATCGATCACCTTGTCGTCCATCTTCAGCTTGCCGTCCTCGGCCAGCAGGTTCAGCGAGGTGGCAGTGAAGGCCTTGGTGTTGGAGGCGATGGCGAACAGGGTATCGGCCTCGACCGGCGCCGGCTTGCCCAGTTCGCGCACGCCCCAGCCGCGTTCCAGCACCACCTGCCCGTCCTTGACCACGGCCACGGCGATGCCGGGCACGTCGAACTGCGCGCGCACGCGTTCGACGGTCGCGTCCAGGTCCTGCAGCTGCTGCGGGGTCGCCGCATTGGCCATGGTCGTGCACGCAAGCAGCACGGCTCCTCCGATCCAGGTTTTCATCCAGCACCATCTCCGAACAGGGGTAGCGGCCATGTGCAGGCCGTCACCGGGGTTTCGCGCGATGGTAACGGCCCGGGGTGCAGCCTGCCCTGTGCCATAGGAGGGGTGTCATGGGTGCAAACGGCCAGAGCAGCAACGGCTCCACCATCATTCCGTGCCTGCGCTACCGCGATGCGCTGGCCGCCATCGACTGGCTGCAGCGCGCGTTCGGCTTCCACGCGCAGGCCGTGTACGCCGACGGCGATACCGTGCACCACGCACAGCTGGTGTTCGGCCAGGGCATGATCATGCTTGGATCTGCCAGCAACAGCGGCGAATGGGCCAAGCTGGCGGTGATGCCCGATGAAGTCGATGGCCGTCAGACCCAGAGCGCCTGCGTGATCGTCACCGATGTCGACGCCCACTACGCACGGGCCAAGGCCGCCGGCGCACGCATCGTCATCGATATCGCCGACCAGGCCTACGGTGGCCGTGGCTATGCCTGCGCCGACCCGGAAGGCTACCTGTGGTGGTTCGGCAGTTACGATCCGTGGCGAGCGGAACACACGCAATGACGGCACGGTCAGCATCCGCACTGCCGGTGCGCTGCGGTATCGGCGGCTGGGTGTTCCCGCAATGGCGGGGTGGCGCCTTCTATCCGCCAGGGTTGATCCAGCGCGAAGAGCTGGCCTTCGCCAGTCGTGCGTTGCGCTGCATCGAGATCAACGGCACCTTCTACCGCACCCCGACAGCGGCCCAGTGTTCGCAATGGGCAGCGCAGACGCCGACGGGTTTCCGCTTCTCGATGAAAGCGCCGCGCCATCTGGTGCAGCGCCGCGACCTGTCCGCCACGATCGAGGCTGCGGGTTCGTTCCTGGAAGCGGCCGTCGCGCTGGGCGACAGGCTCGGCCCGTTGCTCTGGCAGTTCGACCCGCGGCACCCGGCCGATGCCGAAGCGCTGGACGCTTTCATGGCACAGCTGCCACGGCAGCGGGATGGAATGGCGTTGCAGCATGCGCTGGAGGTGCGCAACGCCAGCATGCATGGGCCGGAACTGGTCGAAGCAGCGCGCCGGCATGGGGTGGCCCTGGTGATCGAAGACAGCGACGAATCACCGTTGTACGGCGACATCACCGCTGGTTTTGTCTATGCACGGATCAAGCGCAGCCAGGCCAGACTGGCGGAAGGTCTTCCCCTGTCGATGCAGCAGCGCTGGACCGGCCGCGCGCGGTGCTGGTCGCGCGGCGAGGCGGTGGACGACCTGCCCTGCCTGGCCCCACCGGCCGTTGCCGCACCGCGCGAGGTCTACCTGCTGTGCATCGGCGCCGGCAAGGCGCGCAACCCGGCTGCGGCGATGGCGCTGCAACGGCTCATCGACGGCGCCAGCCATCCATAGCCCACAGCAGGGTCCAGCCCAGCACGAACACCCCGCCGACGCGCAGTACGTTCAGGCCGAATGCGCGCGCTCCGATCTGCTGCACGTCCAGGAACGGATACGGTGCGCTGCCCAGCCAGGACGTCGTCAGCATGGCCCACGCCAGGTAGCCCAGCGGCACCAGCAGGACCGCGCCCAGCGCGTGCCAGCGCAAGCCGCCGTGGGGCAGCAGCCCGGTCCAGCCGGCCAAGTACAGCAGCGGAACCACGTAGTGCAGGCCGACATCGGCCCACCATTGCAGGCCCGTTGGCTGCCACAGCCCCTGCAACGCCAGCAGATAGATCATGCCGGTGACGCCGATGCATAGTGCCAGGGTGGCGGCCACGGTCGGCCGAAGTGCGCGGCCGCTGCACAGCCAAGCACAGCCCAGGCAGACGGCCAGATTGCTGAGGATGGTGAAGTAGCTGAAGAAGCGCAGGCTCGCCACGCCGAGGCTCAGGCTGGCGCCCACATCGCGCATCAGCAGGGCAAACTGCAGCAGCAGTGACGCGGCCGCGGCCAACGCGGTCAACAGCGCCCAGCCGCGCAGCAGGAAAAAACGGGCAGCAGGCATGCACGGTTCCCCCAAGATAACGCCGCGAGCATGCCACAGGCATCGCCCGCCGATGCGCCTTGCCTCACAATACGCCGATGAGCACACCCGACACCCGCAAAGCGCTGTGGCAGATCCACTTCTGTGTCCTGCTGTGGGGCGTCACCGCCATCCTCGGCAAGTTGATCACCCTGCCTGCGCTGCCGCTGGTGTGGTGGCGGATGCTGCTGGTGGTGGCGATGCTGGCGCTGCTGCCGCGGGTCTGGCGCGGGCTGCGCACGTTGCCGCTACGGCTGGTCGCCGGCTATGCCGGCATCGGCGCGCTGGTCGCGCTGCACTGGCTGACGTTCTATGGCGCGGTGAAGCTGGCCAATGCCTCGGTTGCCGCGACCTGCATCGCCCTGGCACCGGTGTTCACTTCAATCATCGAACCGTGGGTGGCCAAACGCCCGTTCCAGATGCGCGAGCTGGCCTTCGGCCTGGCCGTGCTACCCGGTGTGGCACTGGTGGTGGGCGGTGTGCCCGACGGCATGCGCATGGGCGTGTTGATCGGCGCGCTCTCGGCCCTGCTGGTGGCAGTGTTCGGCTCGCTCAACAAGCGCATGGTCAGCCATGCCGATCCGCTGACGGTCACCGCGCTGGAGCTGGGCGCCGGTACGATCACCCTGACCCTGTTGGCACCGCTGATGCCGTACCTGCTGCCGGCGCTGGCCAGCCCGTTGTGGATCGTTCCCGACCTGCACGACGGCATCCTGCTGCTGGTGCTGGCCGGTGTATGCACGCTGCTGCCGTTCGCCCTGGCCCTGGTCGCACTGCGCCACCTCAGCGCCTACACCGTGCAGCTGGTCACCAACCTGGAACCGGTCTACGCCGTGGTGCTGGCCGTGGTACTGCTGCGCGAACAACATGAAGTCACCCCATGGTTCTACCTTGGCGTGGCGATCATTGTCGGTGCCGTGTTCCTGCATCCGCTGCTCAACCGCCGCACGCGCGTGCAGCATCCGGAAATCCTCGGCACATCCGAAGCGCGCAACATCGCTGATTGAGGGCGCCCACGCACCGCGTGGATCTACCCGGCACTGGCCTCAGCGTTGCGGCCAGTGCCAGGCCGGCACGTCCAGCAGGCCCTGCCCGCTCAGCAGCGTGCGCCCGTGCTCCTTGAACAGGTGCATGGAATGGCAATGCGACGCCTGCTCCAGTGCGGCGATCAAGCGCGTGGCATGTGATACGACCCAGACCTGGCTGCGCGCACTAGCGGCGATGATCAGACGTGCCAGCGCCGGAAGGAGATCCGGATGCAGGCTGGTCTCCGGCTCATTGAGCACCAGCAGCGGCGGCGGCCGAGGCGTGTGCAGCGCCGCTGCCAGCAACAGGAAGCGCAACGTGCCGTCGGACAGTTCAGCCATCGACAGTGGCCGCAGCAGGCCGGGCTGGTGGAAGCGCAGCGCGAGGCGGCCATCCAGCGCCTCGAAGCTGACCGTCGCGCCCGGGAATGCATCTTCAACACTGTGTGCCAGCGCCTGCGGATCGCCGATTTCCTGGATCGTCACCCAGGCGGCGGCGAGGTCACGGCCGTCGTGATGCAGCACCGGCGTGCGGGTCGCCATCGCCGGTTGTCGCGCCGGGGCGTCGGCATCGCTGCGGAAGTGGTCGTAGAAGCGCCAACGGCGGATGTACTCGCGCAATGTGATGGCTTCCGGCATGCGCTGCGGATCGCCCACCTGGGTGAACAGGCTGTCGAACAGTGAAAGGCGGTCGTCCACCAGGTCCCAGCCACGCGCGTGCCGCTGCCGCACCAGCGCGCCGCGACGGTCGACCAGCAGATTGGCGCTGCGCAGGAACGGGCCTGCCCAGATCGCTTCGGCCTTGATCAGCGGGTCCAGCGCGAAGGCCGATCGACTCGGCGGCGGATAGCCGAGGTCGATGGCGTAGCCGAATTCATCGGTTGCGAAGCCCAGCTTGAGCCCTACCGATTCCTGCCGTGGCCCGCCCTGCAACGGAATCTCGCCGGCCAGCACCCTGCGGTCGATCTTTTCCGGACCCGCCCAGAGTGCCGAACCCAATCCGCCCTCGCGGGCGAGTACCGCCGCGACGCCTCCTTGCGCGGTTTCCGCCAGCAGGCGCAGCGCGCGGTACAGGCTGGATTTACCACTGCCGTTGTCGCCGGTGACGACGTTGAGGCGCTGCATCGGCAGCACCAGCCCGTGCAGTGATCGGTAATTGGCGATGGCCAGGGTCTGCAGCATGGTCGACGTCCTTGCAGTGAGACGTTGAGGGTGCCGTGCGGGCATCGCAATGGCTGCGACTGCACGGAACGTGCCGAGCCATCCACGCATGGCGTGGATCTACGGGTGCATCCACGCATGGTGTGGATTACGGGTGCGTCCAGGCTTGGCGTGGATCCACCGCAGCCGCCCCGGTGGTCAGGGCGCCACTTCCACCCGGTTGCGGCCGGCGCCCTTGGCCCGGTACAGCGCAGCATCGGCACGGGCCAGGGTCTGCTCGGAGGTTTCATCGGGCCGGTGCTGCGCCACGCCGATGCTGATCGTCACCGGGAAGCCCAGCGGCAGGTTGGCCACCGCCACGCGCAGGAACTCGCATTGCAACTCGGCGGTGCGCAGGTCCACGTCCGGCATCAGTGCAACGAATTCCTCACCGCCGTAGCGTGCGGCCATGCCGCGCCCTGCGAAATGCGAGCGCAGCAGCACACCCAGTTCGGCCAGCACCCGGTCACCGGTCGCATGGCCCTGGAAATCATTGATGTGCTTGAAATGGTCGATGTCCACCAATGCCACGCAGGCCTGCCGTGCCTGGCCATCGGCGGCAACCACGGCTTCACCCAGCGCAGCTGCCAGCGCCCGCCGGTTGGGCAGGCCGGTCAGCGCATCGGTCCGGCTCTGTTCGGCCAGGTCGGCATTCTGTGCCAGCAGCACGTCGTGGTAGTCCGACAGCAGCCGCTCGTAGTCGTCACGCTCAAGCATGTGCTTCTGGATGTCCAGCGCGAAGCGGCGAAGCTCCATCACCAGCATCACCTGCCGCGACAGCGCGGCCAGCGCCTCGGCCTTGTCGCTTGCCAGGTGCTGCGGGCGCGCGTCGAACACGCACAGCGTGCCCAACGGCAGGCCGTCACTGCTGATCAGCGGGGCGCCGGCATAGAAGCGTACGTGCGGGTCGCCGGTCACCACCGGGTTGTCGTGGAAGCGCACGTCCTGCAGCGCGTCCTCGACCACCATGATCTCCTGCGGTTGCAGGATGGCATGACCGCACATCGATTCACTGCGCAGGTTCTCGGCCGCATCGATGCCCTGTATCGACTTGAACCACTGCCGCTCGACGTCGATCAGGGTCACGGCCGCCATCGTCGTGCCACAGACCGCCTTGGCGATGGCCACCAGATCATCGAAAGAGCGCTCGCGTTCGGAATCGAGGATCCGGTAGCGATACAGCGCCTCCAGTCGCAGCGCTTCGTTGGCAGGCTTGTCGGGCTTGATCATGCAGCGTCACGTTCCGGCAGGTCGCCGCAAAGTCTAGCCGATGTAGAGCCGCGCCCATGCTCGGCTGCACCCGGGCCACGGCAGCCGAGCATGGGCTCGGCTCTACAGACGTCGTTTACCAGTCCTGCTGCTGCGGCAACAGGCCGTGCAGCTCCTGCTCGGTCAGGTTGCGCCACTGGCCGGGCTTCAGCGCACCGATCTTGATGTTGTCGATGCGCACGCGGCGCAGCTGGGTCACGCGGTAGCCGAACTCGGCCGACATCAGCCGGATCTGCCGGTTCAGGCCCTGCTGCAGGGTGATGCGGAAACCGAACTTGGCGATCCGTGAGGTCTTGCACGGCAGGGTCATCTGGTCATGGATGCGCACGCCGCGGGCCATGCCGCGCAGGAATTCGTCGGTGACCGGCTTGTTCACCGCCACCAGGTACTCCTTCTGGTGGCCGTTTTCGGCGCGCAGGATCTGATTGACGATGTCGCCGTTGCTGGTCATCAGGATCAGGCCTTCCGACTCTTTATCGAGGCGGCCGATCGGGAAGATGCGCTGTTCGTGGCCGACGAAGTCGACGATGTTGCCCTTCACCGTGCTTTCGGTGGTGCAGGTCACGCCCACCGGCTTGTTCAGCACGATGTACACGTGGCGGCGGGCACCCGGCTTGCGGGCAGTCCGCACGCGCAACGGCTGGCCGTCGACCAGCACCTTGTCCTCCTCGCCGACCACCGCGCCGGTGCCGGCGGCATGGCCATTGACGGTGACCCGGCGGGCGGCGATCAGGCGATCGGCCTCCCGGCGGGAGCAGAAGCCGGTGTCGGCGATGTATTTGTTGAGTCGGCTGGTCATCGCCCCATTATCCGGCATCACCGCCCTTCCCGCCTCATGCCGTGGCCAACGGATCCCCGGTTTCGCCATCAAACACCCGGTTACGGCCACTGCGCTTGGCCACATACATGGCGTGGTCGGCCCGTCGCAGCAGCGCCGCCAGGTCATCCTCGGCGGGCCGCCACTGTGCCAGGCCTATGCTCGCGGTCACCTCCAGGCCGGGCACCTGCAGGTCCCGGCAGGTCTCGGTAATGCGCTGGCGCAGGCGTTCCAGCCGGGCGGCGGCGATCTCACGCGGCATTCCCGGCAACAGCAGCAGGAACTCCTCGCCGCCCATCCGCACCACCTGGTCCTCGCTGCGGACAGCGGCGCGAAGCGCGCGGGCCACGGCTACCAGCACCTGGTCGCCGATTTCATGGCCATGACGATCATTGATGTCCTTGAACAGATCGATATCGAGGAAGCCGATCACCAGCGGCCCGCGCTCACGTTCGCCCGCGTGCAGATGCTGGGCCAGCTGGTGCAGGCCGGCGCGACGGTTGGGCAGACCGGTCAGCATGTCGGTCTCGGCGAGCTGGCGCATTTCATCGCGCTGCTGGCGCAGCCGGCCCAGTCGCAGGTTGAGCGCGTAGGCCGCCATCATCAGCAGCCAGGTGACCGCCAGCTGCAGGGCCTCCACCCGATACGCCATCAGCCAGTGCGCGCTGGCGGCGTCGGCCACGATCAGCACCAGCATCGGTGCCAGTGCGGCCAGCCCTGCCAGCGACCAGACATCGCCGCGCAGGCGGGCCCAGACGCCCATCGCCAGCGACAGTGCGCAGCCGACGACAAAGGTCCCCTGCAGAACCTGCGCGACCACGCCCAGACCATCGCGCTGCAACCATGGCACCAGCGCCGCCAGCCCCAGCAGCGACCACAACACCAGGTGCTGGCCCACCCGTGAACGCGGCAGTACCCGGTCGCCGCCGTTCAAGCGCCACAATGCCGGCAATACCAGCGCCTGTGTCGCCGCCGTCAGCGCCAGCAGCCACCAGTCACCGCGACCACCGACCCGCAGCCAGGGTTCGGGATAGCCGCTGAGGCCACCGAGGATCGACTGCCACAGCACCAGCACCAGCGTGGCACCGATGTACATCAGGAAACTGCGGTCACGGGTGGTCAGATAGGCCATCAGCGCCGACAGCGCCAGCGCGATCGCCACGGCGATGCACGCGGCGCGCACCAACAGCCGGGCAGTATCGTTCTGCTGCACCGGGCTGGGCGCACCCAGCTGCAATGTCGGAACCCAACGCGCCTTCAGCGGCGTCTGCCAGGAGACCAGGAAAGGCTCGTGGCTGCCGGCGGCGGGTACCGCGACCATGCCGATGCCCGCACGGAAGCGCGAATCGCGGGTGCGCGCGTCCTGCATGTTGCCGCAGATTTCGCGGTCACCGTGCTGCAGCCGCACTTCGCCGGCAAAGACGTTGAAGACATCCAGCGCCTGCGGCTCGCCGGACCAGCCTCCCGGCGGTGCATCCACCCGTGTCTGCTGGCGCGGGCCAGCCAGCATCTGCGGTGTGCACGCGCGATGGGGGGTGGGTTCGGCCGTCGCGGTGCCGACGAGAAGGTAATCGCGGCCGGCGTCGACGCTGCGCGCATGGCCCAGCCACGGCATTGCCAACCACACCAGCAGCAGGACAAGCACCGCCCCTGTTTCGAAACGCACCTGCCTGCCGCCCACGCCACGTCCTGTTCCTGCTTACGTCCGCGCCCATTGCGCGTCGCCCCTGGCGGCATTATCGCAGCCGAATGCACCGCCGATGTGTAGACCAAAGTGGTGAGGTGTTGGCCGGGCTGCCGCCCGGCGCCCGCAGTAGTGCCGGCCGCTGGCCGGCAACCTCAAAAGCAACAGCGAAAGCGGGCTACCGAGGTGGGCGGGGCGGTATGGGCAGGCAGGACACGCCGTAAACCCATCCATGGGGGTTCGATGGCGCCATCCATGGCGCCAACGGTCCTGCCTGCCCATACCGCCCCGCCCCTGACAGTGTCCCGCCATCTGGTAGATCCACGCCGCGCGTGGATGGATCTCCATCGAGTTCGAGTATTTCGACAATTGATCGAAGAGCATCCACGCATGGCGTGGATCTACGTGTCGACCAAGGTCGACACCCACCAAGAGCACCAAGAGCAGGCCAAGAGCAGGCCATGCCATTCCGACAGATGGCGGAAACCTGTCGAAGGCGGGGTGGGTCCGGTTGCGGGGGTGTCCGCGGCATGGATGCCGCGGCCAAGCCCCCAGGGATGGGTTCACGGCGTCCCCCGCAACCGGGCCCACCCCGCCATCCCACGGAACCCCGCTTTTGCCGTTGCTGTTGCTGTTGCTGTTGAGGTTGCCGGCCAGCGGCCGGCACTACCGCGGGTGCCGGGCGCAGCCCGGCCGCAGCGCCTTCAGCCGGCAGCCGATGGCCCCTGCGTGCCGGCCAACCGCATCGGTCGCAGGTCGGCCAGGGTCAGCCGTTCCAGTGGCTGCGGCCGTTCGATGGCGTAGCCCTGCAGACCCTGCACGCCCATCCCGGCCAGCGCCTCGGCAACTTCATGGGTCTCCACCCACTCGGCCACCACTTCCATCTGCAGTTCGCGGCCCAGTTCGCTGATCGCGCGCACGCTGGCACGGCTGACCGGATCGGTATCCATGTCACGCACGAAGGCACCATCGATCTTCAGCATGTCCGCCGGCAGCTGCCGCAGGTAACCGAACGAGGACAGGCCCGAGCCGAAATCATCCAGTGCCACCCGGCAGCCACGCGCCTTGACCGCATCGATGAAGGCACGCGCCTGGCTCAGATTGCCGATCGCCGCAGTTTCGGTGATCTCGAAACAGAGCTTGGACGCCAGTGCGCGGTTGCGCTCCAGCAGATCGCAGACGAACGCCAGGAATCCTGGTTCGGCAATCGACTGGGCCGACACATTGACGTTGCACAGGCCCAGCTGGCGTACGTGTGCCGGGCACACCTGCAGATGGCGGAACAACAGGCCGAGCACGTGCCGGTCCAATACCACCGCCATGCCGTAGCGCTCCACCGCCGGCATGAACTGACCCGGCAGGTGCAGCACGCCGTCGCTGTCACGCATGCGCACCAGCACTTCGTAGTGCAGGTAGGACGGATCACCCACCTTGGCGATGCGCTGCGCGTACAGCAGCATCCGGTTCTCGGCCATGGCACGGCTGACCCGCTGCAGGCGTTCGGCCTCCAGCCGCCGTTCTTCCAGGGCCAGCCGGTTTTCATTGAAGCAATGCACGCGGTTGCGGCCGGCCTGCTTGGCGGCATAACAGGCACTGTCGGCGGCGCTCATCAACCAGTTCGCGTCCGGTGCCTCGGCCGTCACTTCGACCACGCCCACGCTGCAGCTCAGCTGCGGGCTGCCCTCACTGACCGGGAACGTGGCCTGGCCCAGGTTGCGGATCAGGCGCTGCAGGACGCGCTTGGCTTCGTCCTGGTTGGCGCGGGCGAGGAACACCGCAAACTCATCCGCGCCCAGGCGGCCCACCCAGTCGCCATCACGCACAGCGCCGACCAGGTACTCGGCGAAGCTGCGCAGCATCTGGTCGCCGGCCGCGTGGCCGAAGCTGTCGTTGACCAGCTTGAAGTGGTCCAGGTTGATGTAGCCCAGTGCGTGGGTTCCACCGTCGGAGCGGACCTGCAGCAGGGCCTTTTCCAGCAGGCGCTCGATCTCGCGACGATTGATCAGTCCAGTGAGCGGGTCGTGACTGGCGTGATGCTCTATTTCGCGTGCCAGGGCATGGTTCTGGCTGACATCCTCGACGATGGCGAACACCGACAGGCCACCGCTGGCGGTACGCACGCCGGTGCCGCTCCAGCGTCCCCACACCAGGCTGCCATCGCGACGCCGGAAGCGCAGTTCGCCTGGCCGCAGCTGGCGATCCCAGTCGATACGGCCCGCCTCATCGATCACCAGTTCGCCTTCCATCAGCAGTTCGGCCAGCGACATCTGCAGCAGCACGTCCCGGCGATGGTCGAGGATGTCGGCCATCGCCTGGTTGGCCTCCACCACCCGGCCGGCCGCATCCAGCTTGAGCATGCCGACGTTGGCCTGGTAGAACGCCGCCCGGAAGCGGCTCTCGTGCTCGGTCAGGTCCTTGCCGACCCGGCGTGCCAAGGCCACCGCCATCAGGCTGATCAACAGGACCGACAGGCCGCCCACGGCCAGGGTCGCGATGCGCACTGCGCGGGCCATGCGCAGCAGCGCCTGCGAGAACGCCTGCGCCTGCGCCCGTAACTGGTGGTCGATGCCCCGCAACCGGTGCAGGTACTCATCCACGCTCGCCTCGTCCAGCGGACCGGAGCCATGGCGGCGTTGCAGCTCCTCCGACAGCGCCTGCAGGGCCAACAGGTCCGCGTCGGTCTGGCGCCACAACCAGGTGGCCTCGCGGAAGGCGCCGACATTGCGCGCATGGCGGAACGAGAAGATCAGGCGCGGAATGTCGGCGCGGGCATTGCCACCACGCAGGAAACCGGCCCGGGCTGTCGCCTCGTCCGGTTCGGGTTGCTCCAGCGCCTTGCGGGCCTGCAGGTCACCCAGCGGAACCTGCAGTGCCCGTTGGGCATCCTGCAGATCCTGCAGATGGCCACGCGCCAGATAACGGCTGAGCGCCGCGGTGGCGTCCTGCTGCCCCCGCGACCAGTAGCCCTGCCCTGCGATCCACGCGGTCGATGCCGCCTGCAGCTCCTGGATCACGGCCGACAGCGCAACCAATCCGATCGCCATACCCGTCAACAGCGCAAATCGCAGCCCCAGCCCGCGGGTCATCGGCACCCGTCGACGCTGCTGGTCCATGCCACTTCTACCCATCCTGGATCCCCCGAATGTGCTGCGGTGACAATCTCCTACGGAACTGCGCCAGCCTAGAACCGGGGATGTGTGGACCATGCGAAACCGGACCCGGCCGGTGATCGGCAGCGGCGACCGAGCCTGCCAGGTGCCCTGAAATGACAACGCCAGCCCGGAGGCTGGCGTTGTTCATCTACTTCAGCGCGGCTCAGAAGCTGCGCGGACCGCGCGGCTTGAAGCCATCACGACGCGGCGGACGGCTGTCACGGTCGCCGCCAGGGCCACCCGGACCACCGCGACGCGGACCACCCGGGCCACCCGGACCGCCCGGACCGCCCGGCCCACGCTTGTCGAAGCGCGGCTTGAACGGACGCGGCGCCGGATTGACCTCTTCACCGGCCGCCAACGGGCGCATCTGCAGTTGCTGGCCGGACACCCATACCTTCTGCAGGTGGGTCAGCACGTCCGACGGCATCTGTGCCGGCAGATCCAGCAGCGAGAAGTCGTCGTGGATGTCGATGCGGCCGATGAAGCGGCTTTCCAGGCCGGCTTCGTTGGCGATGGCGCCGACGATGTTGGCCGGCTTCACGCCATGCTGGTGACCGACCGAAATGCGGTAGGTCTCCATGCCCTGCTCCGGTGCACCGCGCGGCGGCACGTCACGGCGCGGGCGCTGCTCGAAGCCACCTTCGGCATCATCACGGCGCGGACCACGCTCGAAGCGCGGACCGCGCTCGTTGCGGTCGCCACGTTCCGGACGCTCGCTGCGCTCGAAACGCTCACGCGGCGCACGCTCTTCGCGCGGTGCGCGCACCGGCGGCTGCAGCAGGAACGGGGTATCGCCCTGCATCATCTTGGCCAGTGCGGCGGCCACTTCGATGGCCGGCACGTTCTGCTCGGATTCGAAGCGCTCCAGCAGCTGGCGGTAGAAGTCCAGACCGCCCTGGCCGAGCGTTTCGGTGATGCGCGAGGTGAACTTGTTGATGCGGTTGTCATTGACCGCTTCCACGCTCGGCAGCTGCATTTCTTCGATCGGCTGACGGGTCGCACGCTCGATCTGGCGCAGCATGCCCTTCTCGCGCGGGGTGGCGAACAGGATCGCTTCACCGCTGCGGCCGGCACGGCCGGTACGGCCGATACGGTGCACGTAGCTTTCGGTGTCGTACGGGATGTCGTAGTTCAGCACGTGGCTGATGCGCTCCACGTCCAGGCCACGGGCGGCCACGTCGGTGGCGACCAGGATGTCCAGCTTGCCTTCCTTCAGCATGGCGATGGTGCGCTCACGCTGGGCCTGCTGCATGTCACCGTTGATGGCGGCAGCGGCCAGGCCACGGGCCTGCAGCTTGCTGGCCAGTTCTTCGGTGCCGGCCTTGGTACGCGCGAAGATGATCATCGCGTCGAACGGCTCGACTTCCAGGATGCGGGTCAGCGCGTCCAGCTTGTGCATGCCGCTCACCCACCAGTAACGCTGGCGGATGTTGGCCGAGGTGGTGGTCTTGGTCGCGATGGTGACTTCGACCGGGTCCTTCAGGTAGGTCTGCGCGATGCGACGGATGGCCGGCGGCATGGTGGCCGAGAACAGCGCCACCTGGCGCTTTTCCGGCAGCTTCTTCAGCACCGCTTCGACGTCGTCGATGAAGCCCATGCGCAGCATTTCATCGGCCTCGTCCAGCACCAGCGTCTTCAGCTCGGACAGGTCCAGCGTGCTGCGGTTCAGATGGTCGATGACGCGGCCGGGGGTACCGACCACGATGTGCACGCCGCGACGCAGGGCCGTCAGCTGCTGGCCATAGGGCTGGCCGCCGTACACCGGCAGCACGCGGAAGCCGGGGATCTTCGAGGAATAGGACTGGAACGCCTCGGCAACCTGGATGGCCAGCTCGCGGGTCGGGGCCAGCACCAGGGCCTGCGGCTTGATCTGCTGCAGGTCGATGTTGGACAGCACCGGCAACGCGAAGGCCGCGGTCTTGCCGGTACCGGTCTGGGCCTGGCCCAGCACGTCGCGGCCTTCCAGCATCGCCGGGATGGTGGCAGCCTGGATCGGCGACGGCGTTTCGTAGCCGATGGCAGTGACGGCCTGCATGACAGAATCGGACAGGCCGAGCTGCGCGAACTGCAGCTGCGCTTGGGTTTCTTGGGACATGGGGAACTCCGAAGGCACTGCCACGAGCATGGCAGGCGAAAAAAAAGGGGGATTCCGCGCTTTGGGCGCCCTTCTTATCGCGTGCCCTGGCGCTGCTCGGTTGGAGCTGAGGTTTTACTCGCTCAGAGCGGAATGATACCGCACTGTTCCTGAACAAGGTGTACAGGAAACTGTCGGCATGCCGTTACGGCCCGCCGTGGCGCACAATAGGCGCCCATTTTACCGCTGCCGGCCCTGCCCTGCAGCGCCTGTCCCAGGAAACCCCGTGCCATGCAGATCCTCGAATTCGACCTCGACGGCGACTACGTCGAACTCAAGCAGTTGCTGAAGCTGGCCGACCTGGTCACCAGCGGCGGCGAAGCCAAGATGGTCATCAGCGAAGGCCTGGTGCTGGTCGATGGTGAGGTCGAGCTGCGCAAGGCCTGCAAGATCCGTGCAGGCCAGGTGGTCGAGTTCAACGACAGCCAGATCCGGGTGCTGGCCGCCGCTTGAGTCAACACGGGGCCGTCAGGCCACGCGTTGGGTCAGGTGGGCGGCAATCAGCTGCCGGAACGGCGCCACCCCCTGCGCCACGCGCAACCCGGCCGCCCGCAACAGGCGTGCCGGCCGGCGGTCGTCGGTATACAGGCTGGCAATCGCATTGGTCGCCTCATACAGCGGCCGCGCCGCCAGCCGATGTCCGCGCTGGTAGCTGCCCAGCATGCCGGCGGCGGCGATGTCCGCCCCGCGCCGCTGCTGCTCGGCGATGCCCTGCGCCAACCGCTGCGCACTGGCCAGGCCCAGGTTGAAACCATGTGCGGTGACCGGGTGCATGCCCACCGCGGCATCACCGATCAGTGCCGAACGTTCGCCGACGAAGCGCTGCGCATACACTCCGACCAAGGGATAGGCCTGCGGCGTCGCCACCGGCTGCATGCGTCCCAACCGGTGTTCGAAGAATCCGCCGATGGCGTCCCCGAACGCGATCTCGTCCATCGCCAGCAGTTCTTCGATCTGCCGCGGTGGCAGCGTGATCACTGCCGATGCCTGGCCTTCGTTGAGCGGCAGCAGCGCCATGGTGCGGCCGTAGCCGAACCACTCCCACGCGGTGTGGTGATGATCGCGCTCGACCTGCATGCGGCAGACCAGCATCGACTTGCCGAAGTCACGCATCTGCGCACCGATGCCGAGCATGCGGCGGGTGCCGGAGAAGCGGCTGTCGGCGCAGACCAGCAGCCGCGCATGCAGCTCGCTGCCATCATCCAGGCGCACCACATGGCCCTGGCTGTCGGCGCGCACCGCCTGCACCTTGCGGCCATCGAACAACTCCAACCCGTCCTGGCCCTGCACTGCCTGCCAGGCCGCGCGGCGGATCAGATGATTGGGCACCAGCCAGCCCAACGGCTGGCCATCGACCTGGCTGCTGGCGAAGGTCAGCGCGAACGGCGAGCCGCCGTTCATCACCCGCGCATCGCGCAGCTCGGCAATCTCGGTGTCGGGCAGGCGTTGCCACAGGCCCAGTTGTTCCAGGCTCTGCCGCGACGCATGGGTCAGGGCGATTTCACGGCCATCGAAGGCGGCCTCGGCCAAGGCCTGGCGCGGCTGCGCCTCGACCAGCCCCACCTGCAGGCCAGTACCAGCCAGCGCGCGCGCGAAGCACAACCCAGCCGGTCCGGCGCCGACCACCACCACGTCCATCCTGCGCATGCGCGCCTCCTGCCGTTGATCCAGTCGCGGCCAGCATAGCGCTGCGTGCCTGACCGGCCTTGATCTGGATCAGCTGCGCGTCACAGCAGCGCGAACACCAGCGCCAGGATCGCCAGGATCGACACCAGCCAGACCAGGCTGCGCACATAGGGAATGCCTGCCGCGTACAGCGGCAGGTACACCACACGGGCCCAGAAGTAGACCTGCGCGGCCAAGGCGGTGGTATCGCTGCCACGCCCGGCCACCACCACCGCGATCGCAGCGGCAGCGAAGAACGGGAAGGTCTCGAAGAAGTTGGATTGCGCCCGCTGCAGGCGCCCTGCCAGCGGGCTCAGCGGCTTGGACGAGTCGTCGCGTGCCGAGGCGTTCCATTTCATCCCGCGCTCGCGGGTGACCACGGTGGAGGCAGCGAAGATGTAGACGAAACCCAGCAGCATCGCCCACGCCAGCATCGTCAGTTCGGTGGCCATCGTCGATCTCCGTCAGGGGCTGGATGCACGCAGGCTGTAGCCGGCCAGGCGCCAGGTCTGGTCTTCGTCGAAGCGGAACGACACCAGCTCGCGGACCGGCTGCGCGCTGTTGGCGAAACGGGTCGGGAAACTGACGTTGATGTACAGGCCTTCAGGCACGGCGGCGCCTGCTGCGTATTTGACCCGGGTGATGGTCGGCTGGCCGCGGCCGGCCATCGCGCCCAGGCGCGTACGGTCCGCCGCAAGCTGGCTGACGAAGGCCGCCTTGGGCACCGCGCGGCGAGCCACGGCCGAGGCGCCGTCCCACAACTCACCCGCCCGATTGGCGTCGACCAGTTGCGCGGCCTTCAATGCGGCGCTGCCCATTTCCGCGTCCTGTTTCTGCACCTGCGCCTGCTGGGCAGCACTCAGCACCGGCGTGGCGGCTGTCGCCGGTTTCGCGGCGGCCGGGGCGCTCGGCGCGGGGCGCGCCGGCGCCGGAGCGGGCGTGGCCGGTGCAGGCGCTTGCGCCAGTGCAGCCAGGGGCAACAGGGACAGCAGCAGGAGCACGCGCTTCATGGACACCGCCGGTTCGATGGAAAGAACCGCAGTCTACGCCAGCGCAGTGAGTGGGCCGTCAGCGCGCCTGGACGCTGCCTTCGACGGCGCCAGCGCCGGCCTGCGCGGCCGGTGCCGCTGGCAGCTGCTCAGCCACTGGCGGCTGCTCCGGCGGTGCCGGCGGCAGCGTGGCCACGTCGATCTCCGACAGCGGACTTTCCTCCGGGCACACCGGATCGGGGAAGCCGAAGCGCTGCTTCAGCGACTGGCCACAGCTGTTGATCGATTCCATGTCGGCGCCATCGCGCTTGCATTGCTGGTCGAAGGCCACCAGGAACGCGTCCTTGCGCTGCACGAAGTCGTCGCCGCAGGCACGCATCTGCTTGATCCGCTCAAGGTCATCCTGCACGGCATTGGTTCCGTCCAGGCCATACTGGCGAAGCTCTTCGGCCGTCAGCAGGCGCAGGCTGCGGTTGGGCACGGTCATCATCAGGTCGGCCACGCCCACTGCCACGCCATTGCGTTGCAGGTAGTCCTTCACGTTGTCATAGACCTCGTGCAGCTCGCGGTTGAGCTCCGCGCGCGACGTGGCCTTGGAACTGATGCGCATCATGCGGTGGATGCCGACCTTGCCGGTCAGCAGGCGGTTGTCACCGGCAGCCAGTACGAACACGCAGGCACTGTGGCAGATCGAGCCCTCGCGCACCCAGATCGTCCAGCCCGATTCACCGATGCTGTCGCCGGCAACGATGGCCGATTCCACCTGGCCACCGCTGGAATCCAGGTCGAGGATGCGCTTGTGGATCTGCAGTTCGTCGGCAACCACGGCCAGCCGCCACATCATCTCGGCAAACCCAGGGTTGATCTTGCCGTTGTAGCGCACGCGCAGCAGGCCACGCTCGGCACATGGCGCCAGCGCCTGCTTCAGCTGTTCGCGCTGCAGCCCTTCCAGTTCGAGGCCATCGCCGCCTTCGCCGGCATAGTCGGTACTGCAGCTGATCCAGGCCTTGCCATTGTCCAGCTGGCTCTGCGGCCAGGGTCGATCGGCCCTGCTGCGCGCCTGCGGCGGCGGTGGCGGCGCATCAGCAGCATTGATCGACACCATGTTTTCGCCATCGCTGGCCGGCGCTCGCGTGGCCTTGTCGGCGGCAGTGACGTTGCCGGGATTCTCCAATTGACTGCAGCCCGCCAGGGCCAGGCACAACAGGGGCAACCAGCGGAGTTTGGCGGACATCGGGCAACCAGCATTCGGACAGGTAAGAACCACAGTCTACCTGCCCATGCCACGCATTCAGCGCGTGCCACTGAACCTGTTCTGACCCTCTGGTTCCATCCGTTTCATTGCAGCTTTACCCACCACTCCATCCACGCATGGCGTGGATCTACCGTGTCGACCAAGGTCGACACCTACCATCAGCAGCCCCGACAGTTCGCAGGAACCTGTCGAAGGCGGGGTGGGTCCGGTTGCAGGGGCGTGAGCGCCATGGATGGCGCGACCGAGCTTACATGGACGTACTTGCAGCGTCCCCTGCAACCGGACCCACCCCGCCTCCCCACAGGAAACCAGCTTCTGCTGTTGCTATTGCTGTTGCTCTGGCCTACGCGGGTGCCGGGCGCAGCCCGGCCTGACCCCCTTCAGCATCCATGTCCGAATATGGCGAGTACTGTCCCCCGGACGCGCCTAGACTGGCGCCATGGATACCGCCCTCGCCCTCGACACAGCCGCCTGCGATCGCGCCCGCCTGGCCCGTGATGCCCGCTTCGACGGCGTGTTCTTCACCGCCGTGCGCAGCACCGGCATCTACTGCCGGCCGGTGTGCCCAGCACCGCCCCCGAAGCCGCGCAACATCACCTATTACCCCACCGCAGCTGCCGCTGCTTCGGCCGGCTATCGCCCCTGCCTGCGCTGCCGCCCCGAACTGGCCCCGTTGGCACAACAGGCGCTGGCAGGACAAGCCGTGCAGCGTGCACTGGCGCTGATCCATGCCGGCTTCCTGCAGGACCAGCCGGTGGCCGACCTGGCAGGGAAGATCGGACTCAGCGCGCGCCAGTTGCAACGCCTGTTCGTCGAACGGCTGGGCGCAACGCCCGGGCAGATCCACGCCACCCATCGCCTGCTGCTGGCCAAGCAACTGCTGACCGAAACCACGCTGCCGGTGACCGATGTAGCACTGGCCGCCGGTTACAACAGCCTGCGCCGCTTCAATACAGCCTTCCTGCAGGGCTGCGGCATGGCGCCTACCGTGCTGCGCCGCCAACACCATCCCCTGGCTGCCGACGATGGCGGGCTGGTATTGCGCCTGGGCTATCGGCCGCCGCTGGATTTCCCGCGGATGTTGGCATTCCTGCGCAAGCGCAGCCTGCCGGGCATCGAGCTGATCGGCGAAGACAGCTACCAGCGTGTGCTGGGCACGCCCGAGCGCCCCACCCTGCTGCGCGTCACCGCCGATCCGAAGCGGCCCGAGCTGCGCCTGCAGCTGGGCGCGGTCGACCCACGCCTGATTCCGGATATCGTGCGCCGCGTACGCCGCGTGTTCGACCTGGACGCCGACCTGCAGCAGGTGCACGCAGCACTGGGCAATGAACCCCTGCTGGCACGGGGCATCGACGAGCGTCCCGGCCTGCGCGTACCCGGCGGCTGGGACGGCTTCGAGGTCGGCGTGCGCGCGGTGCTGGGCCAGCAGGTCAGCGTGGCGGCGGCAACCACGTTCGCGCGCCGGCTGGTCGATGCCTACGGCGCGCATCTGCCCGGCATGCCGTCCGAATTCGACCGGCAATTTCCAGCGCCGGACGTACTGGCCGAAGCGCCACTGGAATCAATCGGCCTGCCACGCAGTCGCGCCGCCACCGTGCGCGCCCTCGCCGCGGCCTGCGCCGGCGGCCAGCTCGACTTCGGGCCAGGCCAGGCACTGGAGGATTTCGTCGCCCGTTGCGTGGCGCTGCCCGGCATCGGCCCGTGGACGGCGCAGTACATCGCGCTGCGTGGGCTTGGCCAACCTGATGCCTTCCCTGCCGGTGATCTGGTGTTGCAGCAGGTGCTGGGCCACGCCCAGGGCCAGCGCCTCAGTGAGCGTGCCACCGAAGCGCGTTCGCAATCCTGGCGTCCATGGCGCGCCTATGCCGTGCTGCATCTATGGCACCTGTCCGGCACTTTCGTTGGAGAACCCTCATGAACCTGTTATTCGATCGCTTCGACACACCGATTGGTGAACTGACCATCGCCGGGGGTGAGAATGGCCTGGCCCATGTCCTGTTCCCGGAAAACCGCCATCCTGCGCGCGGCCGCGAGCACTGGCACTACGCGCCCGGCGCACTGCCCGAAGCGCGCGAGCAGTTGCTGCAGTACCTGCACGGTGAGCGCAGCGATTTCGACCTGGTGCTGGCACCGCAGGGCACGCCGTTCCAGCTGCGCGTCTGGCATGCACTGGCGTTGATTCCCTTCGGCCAGACCTGGAGCTACCTGCAGCTGGCGCAGCAGCTGGGCCAGCCCACCGCGACCCGCGCGGTCGGCGCAGCCAATGGGCGCAATCCGTTGCCGATCGTACTGCCCTGCCATCGCGTGATCGGCAGCAACGGCACGTTGACGGGCTTCGGTGGCGGGCTTGAAACCAAGGCGGCATTGCTGCGGCTGGAGCAGCGACAGGCGCCGTTGTTTGCATGAGGGTTGCTGGCCGGGCTGCGCCCGGCACCCGCTGCAAACCAGAGCAGCGACAACAGCCGAAGCAACAGCAGGCTCTGGATTGCCTGAGGGTTGGTGGGATGGATCGGGTATGCAGGACACGCCGTAAACCCGTCCATGGGGGCTCGATGGCGCCATCCATGGCGCCAACGGTCCTGCATACCCGACCCATCCCACCTCTGACAGGTTCCCGGTGACTGTAGATCCACGCCATGCGTGGATGGAAGCATCCGTCATCTGTCTGGAGAAGAGCCCCCTGTTGTTCAAGGGCGCGGGGATAAGGTGAAATGCGTGGACACGCGGCGCCCAAGGGCGCCGCGTGTCTTTGGTACGTCATTGCTGGGGCTTATCATTGCCCGATGACTTCCGTACGCCTGACCTGCACGCTGGCGCTGCTGCTGCCCTTGGCTGCCTGCACCACCACGCCTTCGCCTTCGACAACCGCTGTGGCAAATGGCACGAACGCGGCCCCGCTCGCGCCGCCGAAGCTGCTGTTGATCTCCATCGACGGCCTGCGCGCCGATGCACTGGATCGCGGCATCACCCCGAATCTGCAGCGGATCATCGAAGGTGGCGTGCGTGCGCGCTGGATGACACCTTCCTATCCGTCGCTCACCTTCCCCAACCACTACACGCTGGTCACCGGCCTGCGTCCGGACCACCACGGCATCATCAACAACAGCATGGACGATGCCGCGCTCGGTCGCTTCGCGCTGCACGACCGCACTGCAGTGACCAACAGCGGATGGTGGGGTGGCGAACCGATCTGGGTGGGTGCCGAGAAGGTCGGCGTGCGCACCGCCACTACGTCATGGCCGGGCAGCGAAGCCGAGATCCAGGGCACGCGGCCCAGCCAGTGGCGCATGTACGACGCCAAGGAACCCTTGCAGCAGCGTGCGCAGACAGTACTCGACTGGCTGTCGCAGACCGATGCCGATGCCCCGCGCCTGACCACCCTGTACATGGAGCATGTGGACAAGGCCGGCCACAACTTTGGCCCGGACTCCAGGCAGTACACCGAGGCCATCGTGGATGCCGACCGGATCATCGGCCAGGTGCTTGATGGCTTGCAGCAGCACGGCCTGACCGATAGCACCAACGTGATCGTGGTCTCCGACCATGGCATGGCGTCGGTGCCGGAAGGCCAGGTGATCGCCATTGAATCAATGGTTGATCCCAGCATCGCGCGCAACGTCAGCCCAGGTCAGTCGGTCGGCTTTACGCCGGTGGCGGGACGTGAGGCAGAAGCCGAGCGTGCCCTGCTCGGTCGCCACGCGCACTACGAATGCTGGAAGAAGGAAAACCTGCCAGCGCGCTGGCACTACGGCACCCATCCGCGCGTGCCAGCGATCGTCTGCCAGATGGATGAGGGTTGGGACGCGCTGACACGCGAGAAGATTGCCAAGCGCGACCACGTCGAGCGCGGCTCGCATGGCTACGACAACGCGTTGCCGTCGATGCGCGCGGTGTTCGTGGCCCGAGGCCCTTCATTCCGGCAAGGCCTGGTGATCGACGGTTTCGACAACGTCGACCTTTATCCGCTGCTGGCGCACCTGCTGCAGGTGCCGGAAGCGGCGAACGATGGCAATCCGGAAACGCTGAAGCAGACCCTGCGTTGAATACGTTGTAGAGCCGAGCCCACGCTCGGCTGCATTGCGCCAGCCGAGCATGGGCTCGGCTCTACAAAAACGTGCATAAAAAAACGCGGCGCCGAGCGCCGCGTTTTCTTTGGACCGGTCGGTCGGCGGATCAGCCGGCCTTGGCCACTGCCTTCTTGGCCACAGCCTTCTTCGCCGGAGCCTTGGCCACGGTCTTCTTGGCAACCGGGGCGGCGGCGCCTACAGCGACCTTGCTCGCGGTGTGCGAACGGGCGTTGCCGTAGCTGGCGTTGTAGCGCTTGCCCTTGGCGGTCTTGCGGTCACCCTTACCCATGTCATCAACTCCTCAAGTGTGAAATCTGGTTACCCCGTTCTGACACGGGTTTGGCGGGACCGTCTTGCTGGACGCCCCCGCGCACGATCGGAAATCCTAGCACGCCGTGCCTAGTGCGCGCAGCTTGCGTCGTGCACGTGCCCGTGGTTCAGGCGCAGATTGACCAGATGCGCGATACCGACCAGCAGCCCGCCCAGGGTCATCACCACGGCGTGCGGCACCGCGTTGTGGTGCAGCGGGTCGTACAGCACGCCGGCCCACAACGCGACCAGGCCGGGAATCAGGAACGCGAGCGCACGCAGCGCGCCATGCCGCCGGTAGCCCCAGACCAGGCTGAACAGGCCCAGCAGGGTCACGAACACCACCAACGCTTTTTCCACACCATCACTGAGCCAGAAAGACAGGCCCAGCGAGGGTGCAGCGGCCAGCAGCAGCGGAATCACCGCGCAATGCACCGCGCACAACATCGAACCGGTGGCGCCGAAGCGATCGAGCAGGTGGCGCAGGCGTGAGGGCAAAGGCATGACTTCCAGCAGGGCGGCGAATCGTTATGGAATAATATAACATCCATTCCCGACCCGCACGGTTTCCCTCCCCCTGTCCCGCCGACGGGATTCGTGCGCCACCCGATTGATACATTGTAACAAAGGACCGCCCATGCCCTCCCACCACCCTCGTTTCAAGCCGCATTCCCTGGCCTTGGCGCTCGCTGCGCTGCTGCCGTCCGTCGCCTTTGCGGCCTCCGACGATGATTCGCATCGTGACCGCCACCTGACCGAGCTGTCCTCGGTGCAGGTCACCGCGTCGCCACTGCAGGGGGATGCCGAATCGCTGGCACGCCCGGTTGAGGTGCTGGCCGGTGAGCGCCTGGATGAGCAGAAGGCCGGCACCCTCGGCGACACCGTCGCCAAGCTGCCCGGTGTGCAGAGCACGTTCTTCGGCCCCGGCGTCGGCCGCCCGATCATCCGCGGCCAGGAAGGCCCGCGCGTGGCCGTGCTCTCCAACGGCATGGGCAACATGGACGCCTCCACCGTCAGCGCCGACCACGCCACCAGCATCGAGCCGTTCCTGGCCGACCAGATCGAAGTGCTGAAAGGCCCAGCGACCCTGCTGTTCGGCAGCGGCGCGATCGGCGGCGCAGTGAACGTGGTCGATGGCCGCATCGCCCGCGAACTGCCGGACCGTCCGCTCAGCGGCCGCGCCGAACTGCGCGGCAACTCGGTCAACGACGAGCGCAGCGGCATGTTCCGCCTTGACGGCGTGAGCGGCAATGTCGTGCTGCACGTGGATGGCCTGGTGCGCAATGGCGACGACTTCCGCATTCCCGGCTACGCGGTGATCGACGGCCTGGAAGACCACCACGACGACCACGACCACGCAGGCGAGGAAGGCGAAGAGCCGCGTCGCGGCCGCCTGGACAACAGCTCGATCCGCACCCGCGCCGGCGGCGTCGGCGCCACCTGGCTGGGCGAAGGCGGCTACTTCGGCGTCTCGGCCAGCACCTACCGCACCAACTACGGCATTCCCAACGGCGCCCACGTGCACGCCGACGGCGATGACCACGACCATGGTCACGACCACGACCATGGCGAGGAGGAGGAAGGTGAAGAGCATGACGTGCGCATCGACATGGTGCAGAACCGCTTCGAGACCAAGGCCGGCATCTACAACCCGGTCTCGTTCCTGAAGAACATCAACGCGCGCGTGGCCTACACCGACTACGAGCACGTGGAACTGGAAGCCGGCACGCCGTCCACCCGCTTCACCAACCGCGGCATCGAAGGCCGCCTGGAGGCAGTGCAGCAGCAGATCGGCGGCTGGGACGGCGCCTTCGGCCTGCAGGTCGGCAACAGCGATTTCGGCGCGAAGGGTGAAGAGGCCTTCGTGCCGGATACCGGCACCAAGAACATCGGCGTGTTCGTGCTGCAGGAAAAGCAGTTCGGTCCGTTCAAGCTGGAACTGGGCGGCCGCCACGACCAAGTCAAGCTGGACCCGACCGGCGACTACCAGCGCCGCAAATTCGATGCAACCAACCTGTCGGCCGCCGGCATCTGGAAGCTCAACGATGCAGTCGACCTGCGCATCGGCGTGGACAGCTCCGAGCGCGCGCCGACCAATGAAGAGCTGTACGCCGCCGGTGCGCACATCGCCACCCGTTCGCTGGAAATCGGTGATGCCAACCTGAAGACCGAGCGCGGCCAGCGCATCGAACTGGGCATCCACACCCACAGCGAACGCCTCGATTTTTCCGCCGCGATCTATCAGACCAAGTTCAAGGACTTCATCTACCTGGCTGACACCGGCGTGACCGAGAGCCTGCCGGTGCGTGCCTGGACCCAGCAGGACGCTGTATTCAAGGGCGCCGAAGCCGAAGCGCTGGTACACCTGTTCGAAGGCGGTGCCGGCGATTGGGACCTGCGCGTGTTCGGCGACTACGTGCAGGCCAAGCTGGACGGCAACGGCAGCCGCACCCTCGACATCGCCGTGCCGCACGGTGACCACAACCACAACTACAGCGTGGAACTGGCCAACACCGGTTACCTGCCGCGCATCGCACCGGCCCGTGTTGGCGCCGACCTGCGCTGGGCGAAGGATGGCTGGCGTGCCTCGGTCGGCGCGGTGCGTTACAGCCGACAGAAGGATGTGGCGCAGAACGAAGAACCGAGCAACGGCTATACCCTGGTCGATGCGCACCTGGCCTACCGTTGGGACCGCAGCGACAGCAACAGCTACGAGCTGTTCCTGGACGGCAGCAACCTGACCAACCGCGAGGTGCGTCCGCACACCTCGCTGCTGAAGGATTACTCGCCACTGCCGGGTCGTGGCGTCGCTTTCGGCATTCGCGCGTTCTTCTGATGGGGCATCCACGCATGGCGTGGATCTACTGGAAAGTGCGTCCACGCATGGCGTGGATCTACTGGAAAGTGCGTCCACGCATGGCGTGGATCTACCGACTTTGACGGCAGCGTGCTGCTGTTCTCTCCCGGGGGGCCAGATTGGCCCCCCGCTTTTTTTGAAGCCCCCAATCAGCCATCACGCAAACGTCACAAAGATGTGCGTACGACAACAAGCGGACAATCCCGTCGCCATTCGTCTCTCGCCATCCGGACATGTTTGTCCGAAAATGAAGCCATGACCACCCAACGTGCCGATGCTGCTGCCCGCCGAGCCCTCATCCTCGATGCCGCCGACCATGTGTTCGGCCAGCATGGGGTCACCGCGCCACTGGACCTGGTGGTCGAGCGTGCCGAAGTCGGACGCGCCACCCTGTACCGCAACTTCCCCGACCGTACGGCACTGATCCAGGCGCTGCTGCAGCGCACGGTCGACCGCATCCGCCGGCAGATCGAGCAGCTCGGCGACCGAGACGACGCCCTTTTCGAAGTCTTCGAAGGCATGGCCCAACGCATCATTGATTCACCCGCATTGGCCGACTACTGGCGCGCGGTCGATTCGGACGTGCCGGCCATGCGCACTGCACGCGAGACCGTGCGCGACCTGCTGGAAGCGCCCATTGCCCGCGCCAAGGCCGCTGGCTTGTGCCGGCCCGACCTGGAGAAGACGGATATTTCACTGATCTCCGGCATGCTGGGTGCGGCCCTGCGCGGCAAGACCCGCGATGAGCGCGCCCAGCTGGCCGGGCGTGCCCTGCAGCTGCTGCGCGGGGGACTCCAGGGAGCAGCCACCGGGGAACGTTGATGGTGCAGCCGTACCTCAAGCCGATTCCGGATTGGGAAGAGCACGAGAAGCCGACCATGCCCGGTTCGGCGTCGATGCCGTGGCACCCACCCTATCGGCGTGCAGCGTATGCACTGGTGTCGCTGCTGGTGGCCATCACCGGCGGCCTCGGCAACGCGCTGGTAACGGCCAACCTGCCCTTCCTGCAGGGGCAGCTGTCACTCACGCCCACCCAGGGCAGCTGGCTGGTCGCCGCCTACGCCATGGTCAACGTGACCGCCAACCTGCTGGCCTTCAAGTTCCGCCAGCAATACGGCATCCGCCTGTTCGCCGAGATCGGCCTGGGACTGTATGCGGCGCTGGCGGTGCTGCACCTGTTCGTCGGCAGTTTCGAGACCACCATGCTGACCCGCGCCGCCAGCGGTTTCGCCGGTGCTGCCTGTTCGACGCTGGGCACGCTGTACATGCTGCAGGCACTGCCGCGGCGCTTCACCGGCAACCTGCTGGTGGTTGGCGTGGGCCTGTCGCAGCTGGCGGTGCCGATTGCCTGGATCGTATCGCCGGGCCTGGTCGATACCGGCCAATGGCACCAGTTGTACTCGTTCGAAGCGGGGCTGGCGCTGTGCGCGTTTGCCGCCGTGGTCCTGCTGAAGCTGCCGCCGGGTGTGCAGGTGAAGGCGTTCGAACCGCTGGACTTCCTCACCTTCGCCCTGCTCGCGCCCGCCGTCGCCCTGCTGGTGATCGTGCTGGCGCAGGGCTACACGCGGTGGTGGCTCAACACGCCGTGGCTGGGCTGGGCGCTGATCGCCTCCATCGCGCTGACCACCACCGCACTGATCATCGAACACTACCGGCGCAATCCGCTGCTGCAGATCCGTTGGCTGTCGACGCTGCCGGTGATGCACTTCATCGTCGGCGCCTTCCTGATCCGCTTCCTGACCACCGAACAGTCCTACGGCGTGGTCAACCTGATGCGCACCCTGGGCATGGGGCCAGACCAGATGCGGCCGCTGTTCGTGGTGATCCTCGCCGGCGTAGTGACCGGCATCGCCGGCGCGGCGATCACCTTCGGCCCGAAGCGGCTGATCGCCCAGCTGCTGATGGCGATCCTGCTGCTGGGCGCGGCCGCGTTCTTCGACCAGCACCGCACCAGCCTGGACCGTCCGCACGACTTCTACATCAGCCAGTTCCTCGCCTCGGTCGGTGCCGGCATGTTCATGGGCCCGCTGATCATGCTCGGCATTTCCGCCGCGCTTAAACAGGGCGTGGACCACATGATCACCTTCCTGGTGACGCTGTCGATCACGCAGACGCTGGGCGGCCTGGCCGGTTCGGCCGTGCTGGGAACGTTCCAGCTGCATCGCGAGCAGCTGTATTCCAGCGCCCTGACCAGCCAGCTCGATCCCGCCGACCCGGTGGTGGCACAGCGCCTGCGCATCCAGCAGCAGCTGTACGCAGCGCAGATCACCGACCCGGTACTGCGCAGCGCGCAGGGCAGCGCGCAGCTGGCGCAGACCACCCGCCGCGAAGCCAACGTGCGTGGCTTCAATGATGTGTTCACCCTGAGCGGCTGGCTGGCGATCGGTTTCCTGTGCTGGTTGCTGCTGCTGTCACTGCGTACCGCCGTGCGCAAACAATGGCGCAAGCGCCATCCTTCCTCCCCCGCTGCGGCTGCGACCGCGGCACCGCGCTGAGTCCACCGCCATGCCTCCCGTCCCGCCCCGTCCAGACGACACCGACGCTGCCGAGAACGTCACCCCGCCACCGCCCACCGATGCGGCGCCCGCGGCGACGCCTGCCGCGCCCGCCGCCGCACCGAAGTACCTCAAGCCAAGTTCGCGCAGCGTGGTGGTGATGGTGGTGGTGGCGTTGCTGGGCATCGCACTGATCCTGCGCGCCTGGCATCTGTGGCCGTTCACCAGCAGCGTGATGGTGACCGACAACGCCTATGTGCGCGGGCAGATCACGGTGATGGCGCCACAGGTCAACGGTTACGTCACCGAGGTGCTGGTGAAGGACTTCCAGCATGTGAAACAAGGCGAGCCGCTGCTGCGCATCGACGACCGCATCTATGCACAGCGGGTGGCGCAGGCCCAGGCGACGCTGGACAGCGCGCGCGCGGCCCTGGCCAATTCGGACCAGTCACAGGCGCAGAACCGCGCGCAGATCGCTTCGGCGCAGGCCACGTTGTCGGCCGGCCAGGCCGAGCTGCAGCGCTCGCGCAATGAAGCCAGGCGCTACGAGGAACTGGCGGCACAGCAACTGGTGTCGATCAACGACCGCGACAAGTTCCGCACCAGCCAGGCCTCGGCGCAGGCCAGCGTGCAGCAGTCGCAGGCACAGATCCGTATCGCCGAGGAGACCCTGGTCTCGACCCAGGTCGCGCGCAAGAGCCTGGAAGCGCAGGTGGAGAGTGCGCAGGCGCAGCTGGAACTGGCGCGCATCGACCTGGCCAATACGGTGATCCATGCACCGCGCGATGGCCAGATCAGCGAAGCCAGCGTGCGCGTGGGCCAGTATGTGGCGGCCGGTTCGCAGCTGCTGTTCCTGGTGCCGGATGCATTGTGGGTGGTGGCCAACTACAAGGAAGGCCAGACTTGGAAGATGGCGATCGGGCAGCCGGCGTCGTTCTCGGTGGATGCATTCCAGGGCCAGGTACTGCGTGGACGGGTAGAGGAAATCGCACCAGCCACCGGATCGGAGTTCAGCGTGCTGCGCCCGGACAATGCCAGCGGCAACTTCACCAAGGTGGTGCAGCGGCTGCCGGTGCGGATTTCCATCAACGGAGAGCAGCAGCTTGCGGCGCGGTTGCGGCCGGGCATGTCGGTGATCGTGCGGGTGGATACTGCAACGAAGCCGATGGACTAGGCCCTGGCGTGCTTGGCTGCGCGGCTTCGTCGAAGACCCGGCCACGGTCAGGTTCCGTGCGCATCAGCCACGTGAATCAAGAGATGAAAATCAAAAGCAGAAGCGCGCGGCCGCGCATTTCTGTAGCGTCGAGCCAGGCTCGACTGCTTTGCCCCAGGAACTGACAACAACCATGAAATTCAACGCACTGGCCCGCAAGGCGGCCAAGGGCCCTGCGCCGCTGGAGCACGGCGGTGCGGTCGAGGTGGAAGACCTGATCGGCTTCGTACTGGAGCATGGCGTCGAGGGTGCGGCCGAGATTGAACGCCTGTGTGCGCTGCATGGCTGGCGCGAGGCGTTCCAGTACAACGACGATGGCACGCACTTCGCGCCGATGGCGCCGTGGGCGAAGGCCTGTGCTGCGTTCGGGTACGGTGGCATTGCGGCGATGCTGCCGCTGCTGGATCAGCAGCGCATGGCGACCTATGTGATCGGGGTGCTGGAAGAGGTGCGCAGCGAGGACTCTGTTGCGGCCCTGCTGGCGTTCTGCGGACAGGCCGATTTCAGCCAGGACGATCCCACGTCAGCGCCGTGGCGGGCGTTGGGCGCGCTTAACATGCTGCTGTCGTTCGACAGGGGGGTGGCAGTGTCTGCGGATATCCAACAGGCGTTGCTGCAGCGGGTACAGCGCGCGTGGGGCCAAGCGCCGACGCCGCCACGGCAGTGCCTGGCACTGTATGCCGTGCGCGGCGCACACGTGGCCGACGCGTTGGACTGGGTACAGTCGCTGGTGCTGGAGGATGCGGAATTGCTCGCCGCGCGCAAGGCCGTGCTGAAGCACCTCAGGGGCCGGATACAGGGTTGAAACTGCCGGCCAGCGGCCGGCACTCCCCTTCCGTCAGCCGGCGCAGCGGGCGCAGAGCCCGTGCACTTCCAGCGTCTGTGCCTGCGGCTGGAAGCCGAGTTCCTTGGCGCGCTTTTCAAGCTGGGTCACGATCTCGCGGTCTTCCAGTTCCACCGCGCTGTGGCAGCTGTTGCAGATCAGGAACGGCACCGAATGGGCTGCACTGCTGGGGTGGTGGCAGGCCACGAAGGCATTGACCGACTCCAGCTTGTGCACGAAGCCATTGGCCATCAGGAAATCCAGCGCACGGTACACGGTGGGCGGGGCGTCAGCGCCCACACCCTTGCCGTTGCGCACCCACTCCAGCAGCTCGTAGGCCTTGACCGGCTTGCCGGCCTCGGCGATCAGCTTGAGTACGTTGGCGCGGATCGGGGTCAGGCGCAGCCCGCGCTCACGCGAGACACGCTCGACCACCGCCACGAAATCCGAAGCGTCGTGGACATGGTGGTGCGGGGCCGTACAGGCGGTTTTGGCGGACATGCGCGTTCTCCAGTTCGGGCGTAGGCCGGTAGGCTCAGGCCGTTGCTACCTTGGTGATGGCCACATCGATGCGTTTCAAGGCCTGCTCGCGGCCGGCCAGGTACACGGTATGGGAAATGTCAGGACTGACCTGGGTGCCGGTGATGGCCACGCGCAGCGGCTGGGCGACCTTGCCCATGCCCATTTCCAGCGCTGCGGCAGCATCGTGCAGGGCCACGCCCACGGCTTCGGCGGTCCACTCCGGCAGGGCCGCCAGCAGCTCGCGGGCCTTGCCCAGCGGCAGTTCCGCACCGGCCTTGAAGTGCTTGGCCACGGCCGCTTCATCGTATTCGTTCAGCGGCTGGTACCAGACCACGGCCTTCTCGGCCATTTCCTTCAGGGTCTGCACGCGTTCGCGCAGGGCGATCACCACGTCCACCGGCGCCGGGCCAGCGGCCACGTCCAGGCCCAGCTTCTGCAGCTGGTAGACCAGGTGCGGCGCGATCGCGGCCGGTTCCTCGGTCTTCAGGAAGTGCTGGTTGACCCAGCCCAGCTTGGCCATGTCCAAGCGCGAGGCCTTGGAATTGCAGTCCTTCACATCGAACAGGTCGATCAGTTCCTGGCGGCTGAACAGTTCCTGGTCGCCGTGCGACCAGCCCAGCCGGGCCAGGTAGCTCAGCAGCGCGTCGGGCAGATAGCCAGCGTCCTTGTACTGCATCACATCGGCCGCGCCGGTGCGCTTGGACAGCTTGGCGCCCTGCTCGTCCAGGATCATCGGCATGTGGCCGAACTTCGGCACCGGCGCGCCGATGCCTTCGTACAGGTTGATCTGGCGCGGGGTGTTGTTGATGTGGTCGTCACCACGGATGACCTCGGAGATCTTCATGTCCCAGTCGTCCACCACCACCGCGAAGTTGTAGGTGGGGTAGCCGTCCGGGCGGAAGATGACCATGTCATCCAGCTCGCTGTTTGCGATCTCGATGCGGCCCTTGATCAGGTCATCGAACACCACCGTGCCTTCAAGCGGGTTCTTGAAGCGGATGACGCGGTTCGGGTCGTCCTTGCGCGGCAGGCCCAGCTCGCGCGCAGCGCCGTTGTAGCGCGGCTTCTCCTGCTTGGCCATGGCGGCCTCGCGCATGGCGTCCAGCTCTTCGCGGGTTTCGTAGGCGTAGTACGCCTTGCCGTCGGCCACCAGCTGCTCGGCCACTTCCAGATAGCGGGCCACGCGGTCGGTCTGGTAGATCGGGCCTTCGTCGTAGTCCAGGCCCAGCCACTCCATCGCCTCCAGGATCGCGTCGATCGCGCCCTGGGTGCTGCGCTCGCGGTCGGTGTCCTCGATGCGCAGCACGAACTCGCCGCCACGATGGCGGGCCTCCAGCCAGCAGTACAGCGCGGTGCGGGCGCCACCGATATGCAGGTAGCCGGTGGGACTGGGGGCGAAGCGGGTGCGGCAGGTCATGGAGGACTCGAGGAACGGGTATCCCCCGATTTTACCAGCCCTCCGCCCCCTGCGGAAAAAGGGGCGGAGGGGATCAAGTCGCTATTGCCAAGCTCGTGGAAGGCGCACGGGCGACGGAGGGGAGAAACGACTTGATCCCCTCCGTCCCCTTTTCAGGGCTCGGGCTTGCGCGGGAACGGCTGCTCGCGCATGGCGGCGTGGTAGGCGAAGGAGGCGACGATGGCGGCGGCCTGCTTCAGGTCTTCCGGTTCGGCATGGTCCCAGGTGTCCAGGTGGCTGTGGTGGACGTTGCTGAAATAGTCCAGTTTGTCCTGGATGAACTGGAAGCCCGGCAGGCCGATGCGGTCGAAGCTGATGTGGTCGGTGCTGCCGGTGTTGCGGGTGGCCACCGTGGTTGCGCCCACGTCATGGAACGGGGCGAGCCACGCTTCGAAGATCGGCATGGCCGCCAGGTTTTCCTGTGCATAGATGCCACGGAAGCGGCCCGAGCCGTTGTCCATGTTGAAGTAGACCTGGAACTTGCCGTAGTCGCGGGTCTTCTGCAGTGCACCGGTCGGCTCGCGCAGCGAGGCCGGCAGCGCCTTCTGCGCTGGGTCGGTGGGTTCCGGGAAACGACCAAAGTGCTTGGCCACATAGGCCTGCGAGCCGATCAGCCCCTGCTCCTCGCCGCTCCACAGCGCCACCCGGATGGTGCGCTTGGGCTTGGCGCCAGTAGCCTTGAGGATGCGCATCGCCTCCATCATCACCGCCACGCCGGCCGCATTGTCGGCCGCACCGGTACCGCTGTGCCAGGAATCCAGGTGCGCGCCGATCATCACCACCTCGTCGGGCCTGCTGCTGCCACGGATCTCGGCCAGCGTGTTGTAACCGGGCTGGTCGGCCTCGTCGGTGAAACGGGCGGCCACATCCACGCGCAGGCGCACGGTCTGCTTGGCCTCCAGCGCGCGCACCAGCGGATTGAAGTGCTCGGCGATCATCGCCAGTTCGGGGATGCCGACCGATTCGCCGGCCTTGCGCGAGCCGCCACCGGCCACGCGGATGATGCCGTTGTCCCAGCCGCTGATGCTGATCGCGGCCAGCGCGCCTTCTTCGACGAAGAACGCGTTGACCTTCGCCGCCAGCGCCTGCTTCTCCTGGTATTCCTTGACCCGCTTGGCACGGTCGGCGGCCGCGTCCTTGTCCTTGGGCAGGGTGAACTCCTGCAGGCCTTCCAGCGAGGTGGCGTCGTGCCGGTGCGAATCGGCGTCGGTGCCACGCTTGTACTCGCGGGCCTCGCCCAGCAGCAGGATCCTGCCGCGCAGCTTGCCGCGGTACTTCTCGATGTCTTCCGGCTTCTTGATCTCGACCTGCACCAGCTCGCCTTCGACCGGGCCCTTCGTACCGGGGGTCCAGGCCTTGGGCAGCGCATGCAGCGGCTGCACGCGATCACCCAGCATCTCCACGCTGGCCGAGGTGAATTCCCAGCCTCGGCCGAATTCGTCGAAGGCTTCGTCATGGACATTGTCCAGCTTCCATTCGCTGAACTTGCCACGGGTCCAGGCATTGGCGCGACCCATCGCCGGCGAATTGGTCAGGCGCGGCCCGATGCGTTCGGTGAGGTAGCTGAAGGTGTCCATCACCTGCGATTTGTGGAACGCCTGCTGGCGGATCTTGCCGACCATGTCCAGGTCCACCGGCTCGCGCTGCTGCGCCACCGCATTGCCACCCATCGCCAGCGCTACGGCCAGCACGCCCCACTTCAGCACATCGCACCCCTGCCCTTCGGCTCGATCATCAACCGGTCGAGTCTAGCCAGCCGGGGCGCGTGGCCCCCGTCCCATCGGTCATGGGCAGGGCAGAGGCGTGCGAACCAAGGTTCGCACCCACCAGAGGTCCAGTAGATCCACGCCATGCGTGGATGACCCCCACCCTCAACCCTTCCACCCCAGCCACAACTGCGCGCGCTCGGGCAACAACAACAGCCAGTGCCGCTGGTCGATGCTGCTGCAGCCGAACACCGCAGCATGCTCCGGCCAGTCCGACGGCAGTCCGTCGATGCCGATCTCCGACAATGCTGCCGCCCCGGCCTTCCATGGCCGGTAACGCGGCACCCTGCCTGCAAGTGCACCGCGTCCTTGCCGCGCCTCCCGCAACCAGTCCAGCCCACGCCGCTGCAATCCCTCGCAGGTGACGGCGGCCAACTGGAAGCGGACCAGGCCGGGCGCGATCCGTGCCCCCGGCAAGGCCGCCAGTACCCCATGGGCCTGCAACAGCGCATCCACTTCCAGCAGGGCGGGAATGCCCTGCCGTGCCCGTTGCTGCAATCCTTGGCGCCAACCCATGGCGTGCTCCTTACTTCTGCTCGGCCAGGGCGTACCAGTCGACCCGGCGGGTCACCCACATCGCCAGTGCCAGGATCACGAACAGCAGCAGCGACCCCATCAGCAGTGCGTTGTTTTCCGACACCAGCAGCCCATACAGCGCGCCATACAGCACAGTCAGCATCGCGGCAAAGCCCAGGCCCCGCTTCCAATGACCCAGCACGTTGGCCAGATACACCGCCTGCAGGCTGATGCAGGCCAGGGCGGAGACCAGGTAGGCCTGCCAGAAGGCGATGTGCTCGGACAGGCTGATCAGCAGCAGGAAGAAGATCGCCAGCGCCAGGCCGACCATCAGGTACTGCAGCGGGTGGATACGCAGCGACTTGATCAGTTCGAACAGGATGAAACCAACAAACGTCAGCACCACGAACAGCACGCCGTACTTGGATGCGCGGTCGGCCTGGGTATAGGTATCGACCGGGTCCACCAGCGAGACCTGCACCGCCTGCGCATCCAGATCATCGCCCTCGTGCAGTCGCTGCTGCGCGTCCGATGCCAGCGAGGACACGGCCCAACGTGCATCGAAGCCCTGTGCATCAACACGCCGCTCGTTCGGCAGGAACGCACCGGCAAACGACGGGTGCGGCCAGCTGGAACGCAGCGCGATCTGATTGTCATCACCCACCGGCACCACCGACAGGGAGCGGCTGCCATCGAGCTGCAGCTCCAGCTCCACGCTGCTGGCCGCCAGGGTGCCGCCGGTGGTGGCGATGCCGGTGATCGGTGCATGCAGCCCACGCCCCAATGCGGATGCGCCGGCCACGCCCGGCAGCAGCTTGACCTGCTGCCCATCAACCCGCAGGTTCGGTGTACCGACCAGGCCGCGCGCATCGGACACGCCCAGCGCGATGTAGGCTTTGCCATAGGTCGTGCCATCGTGCTCCGGGTAGTCATCCTCGCTGAAGGTCGCCTTGAGCTGGCCATTCCAGCTGTACACGGGCACCTTGAACAGGCCGACCGAGCGCTGGCTCGGCAGCAGTTCGCCACTGACCTGCAGGGTGGCCGGCGGCTGCAGCCAGTAACCCTGCGTGGTCTGCAGCTCGGTCTTCTTGTTGCCCTGCGCATCGACCACCTCCACCAGCTCGCGCTTGGACCAGGGCACCACGCGCACCGGCCCGACCACGCGCTGGGTGCCGGCACGGCTTTCGGCCACCCGCGAATAGGCCTCTTCGCGATAGGCGCTGCGCTCGGTGATGACGCCGCGGATCAGGAACAGCGGGATCAGCAGCAGCAGGATCAGGCCGCCGACAATGGCGAACCGCAGCAGCATCTTCAGGGATTTCATCGTCCGTCCTCGTTGGAGAGGACTGCAGGATGGACCGCTGCGGTGAGCAGGGTTTGTGGCGAATTTGAAGCGAGTGTGAAGTCAGCGCCGCTGCCGTTGACCCGGCATCGCCAGCGGCAGCCACAGGCTGGCCACGGTGCCACCTTCTTCGCGCGGCTGCAGGCTGGCGCGGCCGTCATGCAGGCGCGCCACTTCCTGCACGAAGGGCAGGCCGAGGCCGGAACTGCGGCGGCCGGTGCCGGGTCGGGCCAGCGAATAGAAGCGCTCGAACACGCGCTCGCGTGCGTAATCGGGAACGCCCGCGCCCCGGTCGGCAACCTGCAGGCGTACACCCTGCCCATCCACCTGTGCGTCCAACTGCACCTGTGCGCCGGGATGTGAGAACGCAACGGCGTTGTCGATCAGGTTGTGCAGCGCTTGCCGCAGCAGATACCCATCGCCCTGCACGCGCAGATCAGGCACCTCGTCGATAAGCAGCTCGACACCTGCGGCCTGCGCGCGAACCTGCGCCGCCGCCGCGACTTCCTTCAGCAGTGTGGGCAAGGCGATCGGATCACGGGTCTGCAACCAACCGTGCTGCTCGACCTCGGCCAGCGCCAGCAGCTTGTCGATGGTTTCGGTCAGCCGTTCCTGCTGGTCGACGATGCTGCGTGCGAAATGCGCACGGTCGGCATCGGCCATCGGCTCCTGCAGCAGTTCGGCTGCACCGCGGATCGCCGCCAACGGGCTTTTCATCTCATGGGTCAGCGATTGCACGTACTGCTCGACGTACGCCTTGCCTTCCAGCTTGCGCCGCATGGTCTCCAGTGCCTGGCCAAGCTCGCCGATCTCATCGTTGCGCCGCTTCGGTGGCGGCACCGGTTCGCCGGCGCTGACCGCCCGTGCATAGCGGCTGAGCTGGCCCAGGCCATTGGTCAGCCACATGGTCACCAGTACGCCCACCAGTGCCGACAGGCCGATCAGCCACGCGCCACGTTCGATGATGGCGCGCTGGCTGGCGGCAATGAACGGATCGATGCTGCGGTTGGGCTGGGCCAGGCTGAGCACGCCGATCAGGGTGTTGCCATCGACCGGGTCGTATACCGGCGCGGCCACGTGCATCACCGTATTGCTGTCATCGCCCGGCGTTTCCGGGCTGGAGCGCGCACCGTACTCGCCACGCAGAGTGCGATAGACATCGTTCCAGCGCGAATTGTCGCGACCCACGTCGCGACCCAGCGAGTCGTAGATCACGATGCCCTTGGCATCGGTGATCGTCACCCGGTAGTCCAATGCACGCTTGGGGAAGCGCCAGACCATCGCCTTCAGGTCGCGCTGCCGGGCCTTGGCCAGGTTGCGGGTGAAGCTGCCATTGCGGATGGTGCCGGCCTTGACGTCGGCCGCGGCCATCTCGGCCAGCACGTTGGCCGCATCCACCAGCGTCGACTCCATCGCCTGGCGCACGCCGGGCTTCACTTCATTGACGAACACGCGCATCACGAAGAACGCGGCGATGCCCACGATCAGGAAGAAGCCCAGGAACAGTTTCAGGACCAGACGCACGCGTCAGACCTCCAGGGCGTAGCCGAGGCCGCGATGGGTGCGGATCGGTTCACCGCTGGCGCCAGCCGCACGCAGCTTGGCGCGCAGCGTTTTGACGTGGGTGTCGACGGTGCGGTCAGCGCTGTCGGCGGCGCTGTCCCAGCCACGGTCCATCAACTGGGCGCGGCTGAGGATCGCGCCGGGGCGCTGCAGCAGCGCCTCCAGCACGGCATATTCATAGCGGGTCAGGTCCAGCGCACTTCCCTGGAAGCGGATGCGGCGGCCTTCGCGGTCGATGGCGAAGGCACCGTGCTCCTGCCAGCCGCTCTCGGCACCCGGGGCGGTCGGAGCGGGTGTGGCACGCCGCAGACGGGCGCGCACCCGCGCCACCAGCTCGCGTGGCGAGAACGGCTTGGCCATGTAGTCGTCGGCCCCCAGCTCCAGGCCCAGCACGCGGTCGAGCTCGTCGTTGCGCGCGGTCAGGAAGATCACCGGCACCTGCGCCACCGGCCCCGGCAGGGCCCGCAGCCGGCGGCAGACCTCGAAACCACTGAGGTCCGGCAGGCCCACGTCCAGTACCACCAGGTCGATATCGCCGGCCTGCAGCTGCTGCAGGGCCAGCCCGCCCAGCAGGCAATGGCTGGCCGCATAGCCCTCGCTGCGCAGCGCATAGAGCACGGTTTCGGCGATGGCAGCTTCGTCTTCGACCACCAGGACATGGGTAACAGGCGCTGTCATGGCGCGCAGCATAGCCGCTGCGGCCCTTGCCCCGTACACTGCCGCCCATGAACTATCGCCACGCCTTCCACGCCGGCAACCATGCCGATGTCCTCAAGCACATCGTGCAGCTGGCCCTGATCGACAGCTTCAAGCGCAAGGACAGCCCGTTCTTCGTGCTCGACACCCACGGCGGCGCCGGCCGTTACCTGCTGGCCAGCGAAGAAAGCCGCAAGACCCTGGAAGCCGAATCCGGGGTCATGCGGCTGATGGCCCAGCCCAAGCTGCCGGAGGTGGTCGAGCGCTACCTGAAGGCCGTGCAGGCCGACAATCCGGTGGGCGCGATGATCAGCTACCCGGGCTCGCCGCTGCTCAGCGCGCAGGCCATGCGCCCGCAGGACCGCATGGCGGTGTGCGAGTTGCAGGCGGACGAAGCCGCTTCGCTGAAGACCCTGTTCGCCCATGACAGCCGCGTCGGCGTACACCCCGGTGACGGCTACGCGCTGCTGCGCTCATTGCTGCCGCCCAAGGCCAACGGCGCCAAGATCGGTCGCGGCCTGGTCCTGATCGATCCGCCCTACGAGGCCCAGGACGCCGAGTACCAGGCGATCCTGGCAGCGCTGGCCGAGACCCTGGCACGCTGGCCGCAGGCGACCTGTGCGGTCTGGTTCCCGATCAAGCAGCGCCGCACCATCCTGCATTTCCTGCGCAAGGCCGCCGCATTGCCGGTGAAGTCGGCCGTGACCATCGAGTTCCTGGTGCGCCCGGACGACTCGCCGCTGCGCCTCAACGGCAGTGGCATGCTGGTGCTCAATGCGCCCTGGCAGTTCGACCGCGTGGTCGGCCCGGCGCTGCCGGCGCTGCGCCAGCACCTGGGCGAACCCGGTGCCAGCACCCGCCTGGACTGGCTGAAGACGGCCGAATAGGCGCCTTCACGAGGCTGTACGACCGTGAGCCTTTCGTTCACGGAATGCAGCCCCGGTGATGACACAATCGATGGACCACCAAGGAATCACCCGGTATGGCCACTCGCAACCGCATGCCGCCCTGGCATGAGATCTTCAAGGCTCCCAGCGGCCACGAGCTGCTGATCCGCCCCATCCGCCCGGAAGATGGCGCGCCGCTGCAGGCCGCCTTCAGCCTGTTCGGGCCGGAAGAAATCCGCGACCGTTTCCTGCAGTCGGTAACCGAACTGTCGCCGGAAACCACCCAGCGCCTGACCCACCCCAACCCGAAGACCGAGATCACCCTGGTCGCCGCCGAGTCGCTGCCGGCCGGTGAGGCCGTGGTCGGCGCGGTGGCCCGTGCCTCGATCATTCCCGGCACCCGTGAAGCCGAGTACGCAATCCTGATCAGCCGGTTCCTGATCGGCCAGGGCCTGGGCCGCCAGCTGATGCGCAAGCTGGTGAAATGGGGCCGTGGCAAGTATCTGGACCGCCTGTATGGCGATGTCGCCGCCGAGAACGAGCCGATGAAGCAGCTGGCCGCCTCGCTGGGCTTCAAGCCGGTACCGCACCCGAACGGGGCCGAAGGCCTGGTGCGGATGGTGCTGGAACTGGACAACTGACGGCAGCGCCGGGCCCTGCCCGGCACGCATTGCGGTAGTGCCGGCCGCTGGCCGGCTCCACCGATACCCCGCAGCATCATGAGGCTGCCGGCCAGCGGCCGGCACTACCCAGCGGGCTTCGATCGGGCTTCTGCTAAAATCTGCGGTTCATGTCGCGTACTCCCTACCCCGCCCCGCCGCTGCCCCGTGCCGGCCAGCTCCGCGCCTGGTGGCGCGCCCCCGCATCGCCCACTGCCCTGGCCTGGTACCTGGCCCAGGCAGCGCGCACGCATGACGCCCCGGTCCTGGTGGTGGCCCGTGACAACCACGGTGCCAACCAGCTCGAAGCGGACCTGCATACCCTGCTGGGGGGCGACCCGAGCCTGCCGGTGGTGGCGTTCCCGGACTGGGAAACGCTGCCCTACGACCGCTTCAGCCCGCACCCGGACATCATTTCGCAGCGCCTGTCGGCCCTGCACCGCCTGCCCACGCTGAAGCGGGGCCTGGTGATCGTGCCGGTGCAGACCCTGCTGCAGCAGCTTGCCCCCCGCAGCTACGTCATCGGCGGCAGCTTCAATCTGGAAGTTGGCCAGCGCCTGGACCTGGAAGCGGAGAAGCGTCGCCTCGAAAGCGCCGGTTACCGCAACGTGCCGCAGGTGATGGACCCGGGTGACTTCGCCGTGCGTGGCGGCCTGCTTGACGTCTACCCGATGGGAGCCGACGAGCCGCTGCGGGTGGAGTTGCTGGACGAGGACATCGATTCGATCCGCGCCTTCGATCCGGAAAGCCAGCGCTCGCTGGACAAGGTCGAGTCGGTGCACATGCTGCCGGGCCGCGAAGTACCGATGGACGATGCCAGCATCGCCCGGGTGCTGGCCACCCTGCGCGAGCGCTTCGATGTCGACACCCGCCGCAGTTCGCTGTACCAGGACCTGAAATCGGGCCTGGCGCCGGCCGGCATCGAGTACTACCTGCCGCTGTTCTTCGAGCGCACCGCCACCCTGTTCGACTACCTGCCTGCCGGCAGCCTGCCGGTGGTCTGTGTCGGCGCCGCTGAAGCAGCAGAGACCTTCTGGACGCAGACCGGCGAGCGCTACGAGCAACGCCGCCACGATGTTGAACGGCCGCTGCTGCCACCGTCGGCGCTGTACCTGTCTCCGGACCTGCTGCGGGAGCGCCTGAACGACGCCCCGCGCATCGAAGTCTGGGCTGCCGATCACGCCCGCATCGCCGACGCGCATGCGCTCGGCGACCAGCCGTTGCCGCCACTGCCGGTGGCCGCGCGCGAAGCGCCGGCCGCTGATGCACTGAAATCCTTCCTCGGCCATTACCCTGGCCGCGTGCTGATTGCCGCCGATTCACCCGGCCGTCGTGAGGCCCTGCTGGAAGTGCTGCAGGCTGCCGAGCTGAAGCCGCCGGTGGTGGCCGATCTGCTGTCCTTCCTGGCCAGCGACGAACGCTTCGCCATTGCCGTGGCACCGCTGGAAGACGGCTTCGCATTGGATGCGCCGCACATCGCGGTGCTGACCGAACGCCAGCTGTTCCCCGAGCGCGCCGGCAGCACCCGGCGCACGCGCCGTGCCGGTCGCGAGCCGGAAGCGATCATCCGCGATCTGGGCGAGCTGACCGAAGGCGCGCCGATCGTGCACGAGGACCATGGCGTTGGCCGCTACCGGGGCCTGATCGCGATGGACGTGGGCGGCATGCCCGGCGAGTTCCTGGAAATCGAATACGCCAAGGGCGACCGCCTGTACGTGCCGGTCGCGCAGCTGCACCTGATCAGCCGCTATTCCGGCGCCTCGGCCGAGACCGCGCCGCTGCATTCGCTGGGCGGCGAGCAGTGGAGCAAGGCCAAGCGCAAGGCCGCCGAGAAGGTGCGCGATGTGGCCGCCGAACTGCTGGAGATCCAGGCCCGCCGCCAGGCCCGTGCCGGTCTGGCGTTGCACGTGGACCGCGCGATGTACGAGCCGTTCGCCGCCGGTTTCCCGTTCGAGGAAACCCCCGACCAGCTGGCCGCCATCGATGCCACCCTTCGTGACCTGGCCAGCAGCCAGCCGATGGACCGCGTGGTCTGTGGCGACGTCGGCTTCGGCAAGACCGAAGTGGCCGTGCGCGCCGCGTTCGCTGCCGCCAGCGCTGGCAAGCAGGTGGCGGTGCTGGTGCCGACCACGCTGCTGGCCGAGCAGCATTACCGCAATTTCCGCGACCGCTTCGCCGACTATCCGATGAAGGTCGAGGTGCTGTCGCGCTTCAAAAGCACCAAGGAGATCAAGGCCGAGCTGGAGAAGGTCGCCGCCGGCACCATCGACGTGATCGTCGGCACCCATCGCCTGCTGCAGCCGGACGTGAAGTTCAAGGACCTGGGCATGGTCATCGTCGACGAGGAGCAGCGCTTCGGCGTGCGCCAGAAAGAGGCACTGAAGGCGCTGCGTGCCAACGTGCACCTGCTGACCCTGACCGCTACGCCGATTCCGCGCACGCTGAACATGGCCATGGCTGGCCTGCGCGATCTGTCGATCATCGCCACCCCGCCACCGAACCGGCTGGCGGTGCAGACCTTCATCACCCAGTGGGACAACGCGTTGCTGCGCGAGGCCTTCCAGCGCGAGCTGGCACGCGGTGGCCAGCTGTACTTCCTGCACAACGACGTGGAAAGCATCGGCCGCATGCAGCGCGAGCTGTCCGAGCTGGTACCCGAAGCGCGCATCGGCATCGCCCATGGGCAGATGCCCGAGCGCGAGCTGGAAAAGGTGATGCTGGATTTCCAGAAGCAGCGCTTCAACGTGCTGCTGTCGACCACGATCATCGAATCGGGCATCGACATCCCCAACGCCAACACCATCATCATCAACCGCGCCGACCGCTTCGGCCTGGCCCAGCTGCACCAGCTGCGTGGCCGCGTCGGTCGTTCGCACCACCGCGCCTACGCCTACCTGGTGGTGCCCGACCGTCGTTCGATCACCCCGGATGCAGAGAAGCGCCTGGAGGCGATCGCCTCGATGGACGAACTGGGCGCCGGCTTCACCCTGGCCACCCACGATCTGGAGATCCGTGGTGCCGGTGAACTGCTGGGCGAAGACCAGAGCGGGCAGATGGCCGAAGTGGGCTTCAGCCTGTACACCGAACTGCTGGAACGTGCCGTGCGCAGCATCCGCCAAGGCAATCTGCCCGACCTGGATGCCGGCGACGAAGTACGCGGCGCCGAGGTCGAGCTGAATGTCCCGGCGTTGATTCCGGACGACTACCTGCCGGACGTGCACACCCGCCTGACGCTGTACAAGCGCATTTCCAGCGCGCGCGACAGCGAGGCGTTGCGCGAGCTGCAGGTGGAGATGATCGATCGTTTCGGCCTGCTGCCGGATGCGGCCAAGAACCTGTTCGCCATCGCCGAACTGAAGCTGCAGGCCAACACGCTGGGCATCCGCAAGCTGGACCTGGGCGAGAACGGTGGCCGCATCGTGTTCGAATCCAAACCGAACATCGATCCGATGGCGGTGATCCAGCTGGTCCAGAAACAACCGAACCTCTACGCCATGGACGGTCCGGACAAGCTGCGCGTCAAGCATCCGCTGCCGCTGCCCGAAGACCGTTTCAATGCCGCACGCGCGCTGCTGTTGACCCTGGCCCTGCGCTGATTGATCTCCAAGGTGCCGATCCGCCGCGGGCGGCAGACCGGCACCCTTTCCGTTTCCTGCGCCCGCGACAAGGAGTGTTGCCGTGAATCGTTTCGCCCCCCTTCTGCTGGCCACCAGCCTGGGCCTGCTGGCCGCCTGCCACAGCGGCATGAGCAACCGCGATTACCTGCTTGAGAATGTCGCCAGCTGGAACGGCACGGTCAGCATGGTCGAGCAATGGACCAACGGTCCGAACGGCGAGTCCTTCCATGCGTCGCTGCAGGACGGCAAGAGCATGCAGCAGCATCGCTTCGGCCTGAAGAACGCGCACAAGGAAATTGCCGACCGGCTGGTCTTCGTCCAACAGTTCACCCATGGCAAGGACGCCGATGCACTGCACCAGAACCTGCTCGATTCCCTGAAGAGCACCGAACAGATGTTCGCGGTGATGGAACAGCTGGCCGCGCTGCCCGATGGCTACAGCGAAGAACAGGTCACCCCGCTGCTGCAGACGCTGGACGAGGCCGTGACCAAGATGGACGAAGACATGCAGACCCTGAGCGATGCGCAGGACGCCTTCGCCAAAGCCCATCGCATCCACCTGCAGACCACCGGCTGAGCCAGGCCGCCCCGGTTGCCGACGCGGCCGGGGCGACGACACGCTGCACGACTGAACGCACGACCCCACGCAATACGGTCGATGCGTCCCGCGAAACACCGATGCGGGTACCCTATGCGCCGCCCCGGCCCGCTCTCGCGGGCCTTTCCGTTTCCTGCGCGCCTTCGCCGCGCCGCCAGTTCCGATGCCCCTGCCCAGACCTCCCGACCTCCTGCACGCGCAGGCCTGCCTGATCGACGCCCTGTCGATGTCGCTGCAGATGCGCGATGCCTATACCCGCCACCACTGCGACCGCGTGGGCCTTCTTGCACAGCACCTTGCCCTGCATTGCGACCTGGATGAGGAAGCCTGCGCGCAGGTCGGTCTGGCTGCGCGCTTCCACGATATCGGCAAGATCGGCATTCCCGATGACGTACTGCTGAGCCCGCGTCGGCACAGCGATGAAGAGCGCGCGATCATGCGCGAGCATCCAGTACGTGGCGAACACATCTTCCTGGCCACCGGCCGCAGCGATGCGGCACCCGTCGCTCGCCTGATCCGCGCGCACCATGAAGCGTTCGACGGCAGCGGTTATCCCGATGGCCTGCAGGGCGAGAACATTCCGCTGGGCGCTCGCATCGTCACCATTGTCGATGCCTACGATGCGATGACCAGTGCACGCCCCTATCGCGCGGCGATGGAGCATGAAACGGTGCTGCAGATTCTTGATGAGCAGGCCGGTGGTCTGGTCGATCCCTACGTGCTGCAGCGCTTTCACGGCATGCTCAAGCACGAGCCTGCGCTGCTCTGAGGTGCACTGCCCGGAGATTGCCGTCGGACTTCCCTAGGGGCGCTTGCCGCGGGCGCGCGACCTCAACGGAATGCCCGCCATCGCACTGAAGGCAATCCCGCCCAGCAATCCAAAGAAGCCGCCCACCGGGAAGCAGAAGATGAGCCCCCAACCAAGGTCCATCAGCAGAATATCCAGGTAGCCCTCTTCCGGCGGCCAGGCGGCCCGCAGCATCAGCATGATGCCGCCGATCAACGTAGCGCCGACGCAGACCGATACCCAGCCCAGCCGTCGACGCCAGCGAAGCAAGCCGATCCAGAGGCCACAGGCCAGCACCGCCAGCGTGATCGACACCACGATCTCGGGCAGCACGGCGCGAAGAAGGCCGAGGTAGTACGGGGTCCTGCCAAGGGTCAGCGCGAACACGATCAGCACCACCACCAGGCCCACCCAGGGCACGATCGCGCCAATGGTCATGCCCAGCCATAGGGGCCGACGGTGCCCGCACGCCGGCATCGGTGCGACCACGGCAGCAGGTGATGTGTTGCTGGATTGGTATGGATTGATGCTCATGGCCGTCCCTGGGCCCTGTGCAGGGCGTGCGCATCCTAGCGCATTCATTGCGGTCGATGCCGTTGCAGGCAGGCGGAAACAGGAAGGCCCGGCGTTCGCCGGGCCTTCTGCATTACGGCCACATGCGATCGCTTACCAGATCACCACGCGCTTGTCGTCGGCGCGCACCATCGCATCACCGGCCTTGCACTGGAACGCCGCGGCATACGACGGCATGTTCGACGGCGCACCGTTGGCACGGAAGTTGGCCGGTGCGTGCGGATCGGTGTTCAAGCGCACGCGCAGCTCACCGTCGGTGAAGTTGCGACGCCACACGGTGGCCCAGTTCATGAAGAAGCGCTGATCCTGGCTGTGACCGTCAACCTCAACGTTCGCCTTCGGGTTTTCCTTCAGCGCCATCTGCAGTGCGTCGTATGCCACGGTCAGCCCACCCAGATCACCGATGTTCTCACCCAGGGTCAGCTTGCCCTTCACGAACACGCCCGGCACCGACTCGTAGCCGTCGAACTGCGCCACCAGCTGGTCGGTGCGTTCGGTGAAGGCCTTGCGGTCGCTGTCGGTCCACCAGTTGTCAAAGTTGCCGTTGGCAGCGAACTGGCTGCCCGAGTCGTCGTAACCGTGCATCATCTCGTGGCCGATGACCGCACCGATGCCGCCGTAGTTCAGCGCCGGATCGGCCTTGGCGTCGAAGAACGGCGCCTGCAGGATGGCGGCCGGGAACACGATCTCGTTCTTGGTGGCGTTGTAGTAGGCGTTGACAGTCTGCGGGGTCATGCCCCACTCGGTCTTGTCCACCGGCTTGCCGACCTTGTCCAGCATGTAGCGGTAGTTGAACGCACGCGCGGCCTGCATGTTGCCCAGGTAGCTGTCGCCGTTGGTCTGCAGGCCCGTCCACTCGCGCCACTTGTCCGGATAACCGATCTTCGGGGTGAAGCTGGCCCACTTTTCCAGGGCCTTCTTCTTGGTCTCTTCGCCCATCCACGGCAGCTGCTCCAGGCGGGCCTTCAGCGCCACCGACAGGTTCTCCACCAGGTGCTGCATGGCCACCTTGGATTCGGCCGGGAACACGGCGTCGACATACAGCTGGCCGAGGGCTTCACCCATGCCGCCGTTGACCGACTCCAGCACGCGCTTCCAGCGCGGCTGCATTTCCTGCTGGCCGCGCAGGGTCTTGCCATAGAACTCGAAATTGGCCTTCTCGAACTGGCTGCTCAGGTACGGCGAGGCATCGTCGATGGTGTGGAAGCGCAGGTAGGACTGCCAGGTGGCGGCCGGCACGTCGGCCAGCATCTTGTCCATTTCGCTGAAGAAGCCCGGCTGGGCCAGCGAGAACTTCTGCGCGGCCGGCACCTTCAGGGTGTCGAACAGCGCGGTCCAGCTGAAGTTCGGGGTCAGCTTGTCCGCGTCGGCGGCGCTGAGCGGGTTGTAGCGCTTGGCCGGGTCACGCATCTCGATGCGCGACATCGAGGCCTTGGCCAGGCGGGTCTCGAACGCCATCACCGCCTTGGCCTGTTCGGCAGCCTGCGCGGCGTCAACGCCGGACAGGGTCAGCACCTGCGCGATATAGGCAACGTAGGCGTCGCGGATCTTGGCCTGCGACTCGTCGAAGTAATAGCCCTTCTCCGGCAGGCCGAGGCCGCCCTGGCCGACGTAGGCGATGACGTTGGCCGAATCCTTGTAGTCGGCGTTGGCAAACAGCGAGAACAGCGCGCCCTGACCCTGCGCCTGGCTGTCGCGCAGGTACTGGGTGATGGCGGCCGTATCGTTCAGCGCGGTGATCTTGTCCAGCGTCGGCTGCAGCGGCGCCAGGCCGGCGGCCTCGATCTTCGCTTCGTCGTTGCCGGTCTTCCAGATGTCGCCGATCTTGGCTTCCACCGAGCCGGCCTTGGCCTGGCTGGCGGCAGCCTGCTGCACCAGCGCGTGCTGCACTTCCAGCGAGCGCTCGCGCAGGATCTCGAAGCTGCCCCAGGTGGTCTGGTCGCCCGGCACCGGGTTGGCCTTCAGCCACTTGCTGTTGACGAAGCCGTTGAGGTCGGCGCATGCGGCGATGGACGGATCCAGGTCGGCGCTGTTGAGCGAGATCAGCGCGGTCTTGATCTGCGACTGGTCGAACGCCGGCTTGGCAGCGTCGGCAGCGGGCGCGGTCTCGTTCTTGCCACAGGCGGCGAGCGAGGCGGCGATGGCGATGGTCAGGCCCAGCGGGACAAGATTGCGGACATTCATGGCGTGTCTCCAACGGCGAATCGTCCAGCGTAGCCGCTGCGGCGATGGTGGGGACCGGCCAAAGGTCACAGGGGGAACGTCCGTGATCGCAATCGGGTAGGTGCGGACCGTTGGTCCGCACACACCCAGCAGAGGAATACCCACCGACGGTGGGTATCTACTTCGCCTTGCCCTGGTTGGCGACAGCTTCAGCGGCCTTGCGTGCCGCCTCCGGGTCACCCAGGTAGCGGAATGACTTCACGGTGAGGTCGTCGTTCAACTCGAACAGCAACGGAATACCGGTCGGGATGTTCAGCTCGAGGATTTCCTCGCGCGAGACGTTGTTGAGGTACTTGTACAGCGCGCGCAGCGAGTTGCCGTGGGCGGTGACCAGCACGGTCTTGCCGTCCTTCAGCTGCGGCGCGATGGCGTCGTGCCAGTACGGCAGCACGCGGTCCAGGGTGGTGGCCAGCGATTCGGTGCCCGGCAGTGCATTGCGGTCCAGGCCGGCGTAGCGACGGTCATGGATCGGGTGGCCCGGATCTTCCAGGTCCATCGCCGGCGGCGGGATGTCGTACGAACGGCGCCACACCTTGACCTGGTCTTCGCCGTGCTTGGCGGCGGTCTCGGCTTTGTCCAGGCCCTGCAGGCCACCGTAGTGGCGCTCGTTGAGGCGCCAGGACTTGCTGACCGGCAGCCAGTCCTGATCAAGCTCGGCCAGCGCACCCTGCAGGGTGTGGATGGCGCGCTTGAGCACGGAGGTGTGGGCGACATCGAACTGCAGGCCTTCCTCGCGCATCAGACGGCCGGCGGCAGCCGCTTCCCGGCGCCCCTGCTCGGTCAGGTCGACGTCGACCCAGCCGGTGAAGCGGTTGTCCAGGTTCCACTGGCTCTGGCCATGGCGCAACAGTACGAGTTTACGGGTCACTGCAGGGTCTCCAACGCGAGGAAAGGCAGGCGACCATTGTAGCCCCGGCGCCCGCTCACCGCGCCGTGGCTGTGGGGATGCCATCCTGTGGCCGATGAATACCGTGATCGACCCCGGGCGCTGGCAAGGCAGCGTCAGCGCCGCGCGCGAGCAGCAGAAGCAGCTGGCCACCCGCGTGCAGCGCCAGGACCGTCTACCCACCAGCGTGCGCTGGCTGGCCGGGCTGGATGTCGGCTTCGAGGAAGACGGCGCGATCACCCGCGCGGCAGCCGTACTGCTCGACGCCCAGAGCCTGCAGCCGGTGGCGCAGGAAATCGCCCGCATCCCCACCGTGATGCCCTATATCCCCGGCCTGCTCAGCTTCCGCGAACTGCCGGCGCTGCTGGCGGCATTGGCGCTGCTGCCGCGAACGCCGGACCTGGTGTTCGTCGATGGCCACGGCATCAGCCATCCGCGCCGGCTGGGCATCGCCGCACACCTGGGCGTGGTGACCAACCTGCCGAGCATCGGCGTGGCCAAGTCGAAGCTGGTTGGCCGCTTCGTCGAGCCTGGTCCCGAGGCTGGCGCGCATACGCCGTTGATGGATGGCAGCGAGCAGCTCGGCTGGGTGCTGCGCAGCAAGCTGCGCTGCAAGCCGCTGTTCATCGCCGGCGGGCATCGGGTCAGTGCCGATACCGCGCTGGCCTGGGTGCAGCGCACGCTGCGCGGCTATCGCCTGCCCGAGCCGACCCGGCTCGCGGATCGGCTGGCCTCGCGGCGCGACGAGCAGAAGAAGTAGCGCAGAGCTGATACCGCTCAGCGATGCACGTGACCGCGATGACCCTGTGCATCGGTCGCTGCATGATCGTGCCCAGCGTGATCGTCGTCCTTCGCCGCCGACGGCTGGCCACAGGCTTCGCCACAGTGGTCGGCTTCGACCTGCAGGGTCACGTGCTCAATGCCGAAATCATCGTGCAGGCGATCACCGAGTTCACGTCGCAGGCGATCAGCGTCCTCGCCTTCGCGCATCACGATGTGTGCGGTCAGCGCCGGCGTGCTGGACGCCAGTGCCCATACGTGCAGGTCATGCACATCCAGCACCGCGTCGTGGTCCGACAGGCGCTCACGCACCTTGGCCACATCCATGCCCTTGGGCACGCCTTCCAGCAGGACATTGACCGCTTCGCGCATCAGCACGTACGTGCGTGGCAGCACCCACAGACCAATCAGCACGGCCAGGATCGGGTCGATCGGTTTCCAGCCGGTCCACTGGATCAGCAGCGCACCGGCAATCACCGCCACCGAGCCGAGCATGTCGGCCCACACTTCCAGGTAGGCCCCCTTCACGTTGAGGCTCTCGCCACTGCCGGCCTGCAGCAGGCGCATGGAAATCATGTTGATCACCAACCCGGCCGCAGCGATCACCAGCATGCCGGTGGAGGCGATCTCCTGGGGTTGGCGGAAGCGACCGATGGCTTCCCACAGGATGTAGCCGGCAACCACGAACAGCATCGCGCCGTTGATCATCGCGCCCAGGGCTTCAAGGCGTGCATAGCCGTAGGTGCGGCGCGCATCCGGCGGGCGCCGGCTCAGGCGCACGGCCACCAGCGCGATCATCAGCGCCAGGGTGTCGGTGGCCATGTGCGCGGCATCGGACAACAGCGCCAGGCTGTTGGTCCAGAACGCACCGACCACCTCCACCACGAGGAAGGTGGAGGTCAGGCCGAGCGCCCACCACAAGGGCTTCTCGTGGCGGATCTCGGATGGCAGGTGATCGTGGTCGTGACCCATGGCAACAGCTCCTTTGCGATGGAGGCAGGCTACGCCGGCGGGCGTTGGGAAACTATCACGGTGTTTATAACATTGCAGGCGTGCACGGCCGATGCCGCCGGGCATGTTCCGGCGCTACCGGTGTGACATTCCCGCCTGCGGTAGCGCCAGGCCATGCCTGGCGAACGCAGCGGATCAGAACCCGAAACGCAGGCTGGCCCAGTACGCGCGGCCGGGTTCGTTGTAGGTCGCCGCACCGGCATCGCTGCTGTTGGCCTCGCGGAACAGGCGCTTGTCGGCCAGATTGTTGACGCCGAAGCCCACGCTGACCGTGTCGGTCACCTTGTAACGCGCGCTCACGCCCCAGACGTTGTACGCGCCGCGGGTCTGCAGTGCGATCGACGCATCGCAGCTGCCGGTGCAGCGTGGGTCGTTGTTGATGTTGGCCGTGGCCGGCTCCTGCTTGCCGTAGAAGGTTCCGGTCAGCAGCAGCGACAGCTGCTCGGTGGCCTGCCAGTCCAGCATGGTGTTGACGGTGTACTTGGGAATCACCGACAGCGGCTGGCGCGTGGTCTTGTTCTCGTTCTCCACCATGTAGGTGAAGTTGTTGCTCCACTTCAAGCGACTGCCCTGCTCGCCCAGCAGCGGAATCACCAGGTTGCCTTCCAGGCCCTGCACGATCGCCTTCGGTGCGTTCTCCCAGCGGAAGATGCGGCCGCGGCCATCAGCGGTCAGGCCGATCTGGTCGTAGCCGGCCTGGATCTTGTCCTTGTAGTCGTTGTGGAAGTACGTCAGCGAGGCCTGCCAGCCGCTCTGCGGTGCCCATTCCACGCCCAGCTCCTTGTTCAGGCTGGTTTCCGCCTTCAGGTCAGCGTTGCCGCGCATGTAGCAACCAGCGCCCAGGCTCGGCAACGCATTCGGGCAGCCGTTGCCGCGGGTGTAATACAGATAATCCGGATTCGACTGGTACAGGTTCGGTGCCTTGAATGCACGGGCGATGCCGCCCTTCACGACCCAATCGCTGTTGAGACGGAACTGCGCATTGAAGCTCGGGCTGGTGTTGTTACCGAACTGGCTGTGGTGGTCGAAGCGCAGGCCGGGCGTCACGATCCAGCGCTCACCCAGGTAGATGTTGTCTTCCACGTAGACGGCGGTGGTCTGTGCATCGGCCTTGCCGCGTGCACGATCGGCCGACAGGCCCGGGAAGCCGCCACCGCTGCTGCTGGATTGACTCATGGAGTAAGGATCGGTCAACCGGCTGTCGAGGTATTCGAAGCCCAGCGTCCACACATTCCCGGCACCGCCAAGCGTGGTCGGGAAGCTCACTTCGCCGTCCAGCTGGTAGTTGCGCAGGCGCGAGGTCGACCAGTCAGCGCCATTGAAGCTGCCTTCCGGGCCACCAGCCAGGCCTTCGTTGATGCGCGAATTGTTGACCCCTTCCACTGCTGCCGTCAGCCGCGAGCTGACATCACCCCAGCGTCCGCGATGGGTGATCGCGCCGGTGCTGCGGTACATGCGGTTGGTCTCGGCCTGCTGCTCGGCCAGCGCGGCCAGGTCGACGCCGGTGGAGGTTCCGGTGGTGCTGACCGCACGGTCGCCGGCATAGATGTTGCCCTGGCGGCTGGTGCCGGCTTCGAACTCGACCACCTGGTTGGCGGTCACGTCCCAGCGCAGCAGCGCGTTGACATCACGGTTCTTGACACCCTCGCGGCCCGCCGGCGGCACCGCGTTGGCGGCGGTGGCGAAGGTGCGGTTGAGATCCAGCGAATCGGCATCGGTCTTGTTGAGGTTGCCGTACAGCCGGAACGACAGCGTGTCGCTCATCGGCCCGCTCAGCTGCAGGCCAACGCGCTCGCTGCCACCTTCGGCACTGTGCTCGGGTACCAGGCCGTACAGGTCAACCGCACCGGTCAGGTCGCCGGTCGGGCGCTTGGTGATGATGTTGACCACGCCGCCGGATGCACCCGAGCCATAGCGCGCCGCCGCCGGGCCGCGCAGCACTTCGATGCGCTCGATCATTTCCGCCGGCACCCAGTTGGTATCGCCGCGCGTATTGCGCTCGCCGCTGCGGCCCATACGCACTGCGTCGCGTGCGCCCACGCGCTTGCCGTCGATCAGGATCAGGGTATTTTCCGGGCCCATGCCGCGCAGATCGATCTGCCGGTTGTTGCCGTACTGGCCCGACGCGCTGTTGCCGGTCAGATTCACGCCGGGCATCGTGCGCAGCAGTTCGGCGATGTCGTTGACCGGCGGCCGCTTGGCGATGTCCTCAGCGGTGATGGTGGAAGTACCCAGCGCCTGCCGCGCGATCTGCGAGGCAGTGACATGCACGGTATCGATATCGGTGGCATCGGTTTCCGCATGTGCGGTGACCGCAGCCGCAGCCAGCAGCGCGGCCACGGCAAGCGCCAGCGGGCGCGGTGAATGAGTGTGTGCAGGCATGTTCTGGACCTTCTGGCAGGGCAGCGGAAGCCTCTGGCATAGGGCACGAGGCGGCGACGGGGGGAGGCGGAACGATCACTGCGGGATGCCCGCAGGTCACTTCCTGCCGTCATTTTTCCACAAATGCGAGTGATTCTCAAATGCGTCAACGCATTGCGGCGTCGGCTGGCATGTGCTTTGTCCGCGTTTTTCGCCCTGCATGGCGCTTAAACTGGCTGGCTAACCTGCCATCAACCGCCGACAGCTGCGGCCGATACCGTGGTCTGTTGTGCGCCGCTAGAGATCGACGTGGATACACCCCAACTGGACGAAGCCAGCCAACCGCTGGCCCAGGCCTGGCAGCAGTGCCTGCTGCAGGCCGGCCCCGCCGCCGCCGCATTGCTGCATGCCGTGGCCGCTGATGCACCGCCGACGCTGGCGCAGCGCTTCTACGAGGTGCTGCTGCAGGACACGCGGGCGCGCCGCTTCCTGTCGCATGAACAGGTCAAGCAGCGCCTGCAACCGGCGATGCAGCGTTGGCTGGCCCAACTGCTGACCACCGATGCGGATGGAGTCGCCGCCACGGTCGCCGCACAGCGGGTGATCGGCGATGTACATGCGCGGGTCGGCATTCCGGTTGACCTGGTGACACGCGGTGCGCGTGTGCTCAAGCACGAACTGTTCGTCCGCCTGCGCACCGACGCCACTGACAGCGACACCGCCTTCGCTGCCATCGATTGCCTCAGCGCGATCATGGACATCGCTATGGAAGGCATGACCCTGGCCTATACGCACGCCCGTGAGCGCTCGTCGCGCACCGATGCGGCGTACCGGTTGTTCTCGCTGGTGCAGAACGTCAGCACCGAGCGCGAGCGCCAGCGTGCCCTGCTGCTGGATTGGGAGAACAGCCTGCTGTACACCCTCGCTGGCCATGCGACAGGCGCCGACAACGCGAGCCTGGCGACCTCGGAGTTCGGCCTGTGGTTCACCCACAAGGGCATTCCCAGCTTCGGCGAAAGCAGCGAAACACAGCAGGTCGGGAAGCTGATGACACGCATCGACAGCAGCCTGCAGCGCGCCACGGATGAAGATCCGGCGCGGCGGCTGACGGCCCTGCCGATGATCCGGGAAGACCTCGCCACCATCCGCAACCTGATGACCCTGCTGTTCGAACGCATCGGCGAACTGGATGCGGGCAGCGATGCGTTGACCAATCTGCTCAACCGGCGCTTCCTGCCGACCGTGCTGCGCCGTGAGATCGAATTGTCCACGCGCAACCACACGCCATTCTCGCTGCTGCTGCTGGACCTGGATCATTTCAAGGCGATCAACGATGGCCACGGCCACGACGCCGGCGACCGCGCGCTGCAGCACGTGGCCGCTCTGCTCGGCCAGCAGACCCGCGGCAGCGACTACCTGTTCCGCTACGGCGGCGAAGAGTTCGTGGTGGTGCTGGTGGCGGCCAGCGAATCGCAGGCGGAGGTGATCGCCGAAAGCCTGCGCCGGCAGATCGCGCAATCGCCGATCACCTTGCCCAATGGACAGACGCTGGGGTTGACCGCGAGCATCGGCGTGGCCGGACACGATGGGCATCCCGATTACGAACGGCTGATGGCGCGCGCCGATGCGGCGATGTATGCGGCCAAGCGGCAAGGCCGCAACCGCGTGGTGGTGGCCGACGAAGCACTGCCCGAAGCACCAGGACGGTGCGCACTGCAACGTTGAGGCAGCAGCGCGCGCGATGGCGTTGAACCGCTTCGACGCTACGGGGCGGCGTCGCGCGGAATGCGCCACGTCGCCCACCACGCCAAGGCCAGCAGAGCGATGCCCGCTCCCAGCGCGCACACGGCCGGCCACCCGTAGCGCGCCTGCATCCAGGTGCCTGCGGCAGCGCCCATACCGCTGCCCACCGCATAGAACAGCATGTACAGCGCCACCAGGCGCCCATGCTGTTCGGCCGGTGCGCGCAGCAGCAGGGCCTGGTTGGACACATGCAACGCCTGCCCGCCCAGGTCCAGCACCACCACGCCCAGCAGCAACAGCGCCAGCGACTGCGGCAGGCCCAGCAGCGGCGCCCAGGCCACCAGCATCAACAGCAGCGCGCCCAGGCTCACCCGGTGGGCAAAACCACGATCCATCCAATGCCCGACCCTTGCTGCCAGCAGCGCGCCGATGATGCCCGCCAGGCCCAGCGCGCCGATGCCAGCGGTCGACCAGCTCAGGGGCGGCGCCGACAACGGCAGTGGCACCGCCGCCCAGAACACATTGAGACCGGCAAACAACAGCAGTGCCAATGGCCCACGTTCGCGCAGTGCCCGATCCTGCAGCAGCATCTGGACCATGGAGCGCAGCAGCTCGCGCCAGGCCGGCGGCATTGCAGGCACCGGCACGTGCGGCAGCCGCCGCCACAGCAGCAGCGCCAGCGCCGCCATCAGCAGTGCCGACAGCACGTACACCGCGCGCCATCCCGCCACGGCGGCGACCGCCCCGGACACCACGCGTGCCGACAGCAGGCCGATGAAGACGCCGCCCTGGACCATGCCAACCACCCGCCCGCGTTGCTCCGGTGCAGCGAGGTTGGCGGCGTACGCGATCAGCCCTTGGGTGAGCGCAGTACCGAGCAGCCCTGCCAGCAGCATGCCCGACAGCAGCCACGCGGTGCTGCGCGCGGCAGCCAGCCATAGCAGCGCCACCACCAGCGCCAGCAGTTGCGCGCGCAGCAGTCGGCGACGGTCGCCACGGTCGGCCAGCGGCAGCAACCCGAGCAGGGCCAGCACGCTGCCGGCCTGGGTGGCAGCCAGCAGTGCACCGGCCACCGCGGCATCCAGGGCGAAATCGTGGGCCAGGCGCTCCAGCAGCGGCTGCGCGAAGTAGACGTTGGCCACGCTGGCACCGGCAGCAATAGCGAGCAGGCCCAACAACGGGCGGGACAGCGAAGGCATCATCATCGTGGTTGCAATTTGAAACTACGTGCACGGTAGCGCCACTGGTTTTAAACTGCAACCACAATCGAGGACATTCCCCATGCACGCCAACAGCCCCTGCCCCGTGGCCCGCAGCGCCGATCTGCTTGGCGACCGCTGGGCGTTGCTGATCATCCGCGATGCCTTCGATGGGATCAGCCGCTTCGGCGATTTCCAGCGCAGCTTGGGCGCGGCGCGCAACATCCTCAGCGACCGCCTGCGGCGACTGGTCGAGGCGGGGCTGCTGGTGCAGCAGCCTGCCGCCGATGGCAGCGTGTACCAGGACTATGTATTGACCGCGGCCGGCCAGGACCTGTTCCCGTTGCTGGTCGCGCTGCGCCAATGGGGCGAACGGCATCGCTTTGCCGCTGGTGAGGCGCACTCGCAGCTGATCGAATCCAGCAGCCGCCGGCCGTTGCCCTACATGCAACCCCACGGACGCGACGGCCAGCCTCTGCATGCCGCCGATACCCGCGTGCGCAAGCTCAAGGAATGAGGCCGGGCCTGATCCGCCCGTTCACGCACACCCGCGGTGCCCTCCGGCGGTTAGCATCGAGCATCCCCTGCCGCTGAACGCCGCCGATGCCGAACTCCGCCCGCACCCTGTCGATCCTGCTGCCGCTGGTCCTGCTGCTGGCCGCACCACTGGCCTCGGCCCGCGACGTGGCAGCACCCGCAGAGCACGTGGACAGCGATGGTCCTTACGTATTCCGTGAAGGCGCGCAACTGAAGGCGCAATGGATCTGCCAGGACAAGGTTGAAACCCACACCGTGCAGGCCGGCACCGGGGGCACGGATGTTGCCGCGCACTGCGGCTACCCGCATGCGGTGCACGTACTGCCGCCGAACGTGCCATCGGTATCGGTGCTACCGGCCGTGCCACGCATCGTCGCGGTGTCCGACATCCACGGCCAGTACGCCCTGCTGGTCCGCCTGCTGCGCGCCAACCGGGTAATCGACGCGCAGGACCGCTGGGCGCTGGGCACCGACACGCTGGTGATCGCGGGCGACGTGTTCGATCGCGGCCCACAGGTGACCGAAGCGTTCTGGCTGCTGTACGGCCTGCAGCAGCAGGCGGCGGCCGCCGGTGGCGCGGTGCATTTCGTGCTCGGCAACCACGAGACCATGGTGCTCTATGACGACCTGCGTTACGTCAACCCGAAGTACCTGCGCAGCGCGCAACTGCTCGGCCGCAGCTATCCGCAGCTGTATGGTGCCGACTCGGTGATCGGCCAGTGGCTGCGCACGCGCCCGGTGCTGCTGCGGATCGGCGACACCCTGTTCCTGCACGGCGGCATCTCGCCCGATGCCGTGCAGATGGCATTGGACCCTGCCCACACCAACGCCGCCTACCAGGCCTCCCTGGGCATTCCCAAGGCCGAGGTGAAGGCAGACCCCGCCACCGCGCCGCTGTACGACGGCAAGACCAGCCCGATCTGGTACCGCGGCTACTTCGACGGACGCCTGGATACCGAGGGCGTGCAGGCCGTGCTCGACCGCCTTCAGCTCAAGCGCATCGTGGTCGGCCACACGTCCATGCCACATGTCAGCAGCTTCCACGACGGCCGCGTGATCGCCATCGACAGCAGCATCAAGAATGGTGAGAACGGCGAACTGCTGTTCATCGAGGACGGCAAGCTCAGTCGGGGCCTGCTGGACGGTTCGCGGGTGCCACTGGCCAAGGGCGAGACCGGGCTGCAGGACTGAACGAAGGGCCAGCGTCGGGCTGGCCCCGGTCCCCCACGCCCGCCACCTGCACCCGGTTTGCCGCTACCCTCGGCAGCCGAGAGGCCCGCCCTGTCCAGCGGGCGGCCCATCCGCCCCCAGGAGCCCCGCGCATGCGCGTTCTCATCGCAGAAGACGATCCCGACATCGCCTCAGGCCTGTGCGCCTCGATGCGCCGGCAGGGCCACGTGGTCGACCACGTGGACAACGGCGCGCATGCCGATGCCGCACTGAATTCCACCCAGTACGCACTGCTGGTGCTGGACCTGGGCCTGCCCCAGCTGGATGGCCGCGACGTGCTGCAACGGCTGCGCCAACGTGGCGATGGCCTGGCCGTGCTGGTGGTCACCGCACGCGATGGCCTGGCCGAGCGCGTGCGCGTGCTCGACCTGGGCGCCGACGACTACCTGGTCAAGCCCTTTGCGCTGGACGAATTCGAAGCACGCGTGCGCGCACAGCTGCGCCGGGTCACCAGCAACGGCAACCCCGACCTGCGCATCGGCCGGCTGCGCCTGGACCTGACCGGGCACCGGGTGTGGATCGACGAGCAGACCCTGGAGCTGACCGCGCGCGAATTCGGCCTGCTATCCGCCCTGGCGGTGCGTGCCGAGCGCATCGTGTCCCGTGCGCAGTTGGTGGAAGCGCTGTGCGACTGGGGCCAGGACCTGACCGACAACGGCCTGGACATCGCCCTGCACCGCCTGCGCCGCAAGCTGCAGCCGGGCGGCATGGGCATCCGCACGGTGCGCGGGCTGGGCTACATGCTGGAAGACGCCGGCGCGTGATCAGCGGACCGCCCAGCCTGCGCCGGCGCCTGCTCGCCTTCCTGGCGCTGCCGATGCTGGGTCTGTTGACCTTCAACACGCTGCTGGCGTACTACGTGGCGTTGGACTACTCCAACCGCATCCACGACCGCAACCTGACCGACGACACCGTCTCGTTCGCTCAAATGCTCAGCACGATGCCGGTCAGCAGCGACCTGTCCCCGCAGGCACGTTTCCTCATCGAGTACGACCCCGACGGTCACCGCTACTTCAACGTCGACAGCAGCCGCCTGGGCACCATCGCCGGCAATGCCGATTTCAGCGCCTATGCACCATCGCAGGACTGCAGCGGCGTGCATCCGGCGCTGTACGAAGGTGAATTGAACGGCCAGCAGGTGCGCATGTCGACGGTCTGCACCCAGACCATGAACGATCCGCAGGACCAGCTGGCGGTGACCGTGGCCGAAAGCATGGCCGACCGCCGCCAGCGCGCTCGCGAGATCCTGATGATCGTCATTCCGCTGATGACCATGCTGGCCCTGGGAATGGCGGCGCTGGTCTGGTTCGGGGTCACCCATGGCCTGCGCATCCTGACCCCGTTGACCTCGCGCCTGGCCCAGCGCCGCGGCGAGCTGGCACCGATTTCCGATGCCGACGTACCGGAAGAAATCCAGCCACTGATCAGTACCATCGATGGCCTGTTCGCACGGCAGGCGGAAATGATCACGCTGCAGAACCGCTTCATTGCCGATGCCGCCCACCAGTTGCGCTCGCCACTGGCGGGCATGGCACTGCACGTGGACCAGGCACTGGCCCACGGCGATCCGGAGACGGTGCGCGAAGCGCTGCAGAACATCCGCCGGCTCAACCAGCGCACCGCGCGCGTCAGCACCCAGCTGCTGGCGTTGAGCCGTGCCCAGACCGTGCCGGAGACGGTGGAGGCGCTGGACCTGTCCGAACTTGTGCCGCAATGGGTGGGCATGCGCGTGCCCGAAGCGATCCGCGATGGCATCGACCTCGGCTATCTGGGCCCGCAGCAGCCCGTGCGGATACTGGGCAACGGCGCCCTGCTGCACGAAGCGCTGGACAATCTGATAGACAACGCCCTGCGCTACGCAGGCACGGAGGCGACCGTCACGGTAGGCGTGCAGGCGCTGGACGACAACGATGTCGAGCTGTACGTCGAAGACAACGGCCCCGGGGTACCTGAAGACGTGATGTCGCGGCTGGGGGAACGCTTCTTCCGCGCGCCCGGCACTGCCGCCAGCGGCACTGGCCTGGGCCTGGCCATCGCTCATGAGGCCGTCGAGCATCTGGGCGGGCGCCTGGGTTACCTCAACCGCCCCGGTGGCGGCCTGAAGGTGTCCATCACCATACCGTTGCTGAAGGGCCCTTGATCCAGCCCGGCCGTTGAAAGGTTGCCGAAAATCGCGCTTGCGATGCTGAGCTTCCCGACTGCCGCGCTGGAGCCGACTGGTGCCTGCATCCCATGAGTTTTTCCTTCCCGGTGGCCCGCAGGGCGTTCTGCTGATCCATGGTCTGACCGGCACGCCGGCCGAGATGCGCATGCTGGGCAAAGGGCTGAACAACGCCGGCTTCAGCGTGCACGGCGTGCAGCTGCCGGGCCACTGCGGCAGCGTCGAGGACCTGCTGCAGACCCGCTGGGAAGAGTGGTACCAGGGCGTGGAAGATGCGGCGGCGAACCTGCGCGGCAAGGTTGACCAGTTGTTCGTCGGCGGGCTGTCGATGGGTGCGGTGCTTGCGCTGGCATTGGCGGCGCGCCGCCCGGACTGGGTCTCCGGCGTGGGCGTGTACGGCGCCACCTTCCGCTACGACGGCTGGAACATTCCGGCCGTCGCGCGCTTCTCGTTCCTGCTGCCGTGGTTCAAGCGCCTGGGCATCGGCCGCGACCGCATGTTCATGGAAGAGCCGCCATATGGCCTGCGCGATGAGCGCCTGCGTGCGCAGGTCAGCGCCGCCATGCTGTCCGGTGACAGTGCCGCTGCCGGCCTGCCGGGCAATCCGTGGCATGCGTTGGCCGAAATGCGTGCGCTGAGCAGCTGGACGCGCCGCCACCTGCACCAGGTCACGGCACCCTGCCTGGTGATGCACGCCCGCGAAGACGACGTGGCCAGCATGGGCAATGCCGAACTGGTGATCTCACGCGTCAGCGGACCGACCGAACTGGTGGTGCTGGAAGACAGCTACCACATGATCACCATCGATCGCGAACGGCGCGAGGTGATCCGTCGCAGCGCGCGTTTCTTCAGCGACATTGGCGAACGTGCGGGCGCGCTGCAGGCGGTCGCCTGAGATGGGATCGCTTGCCACCCTGCTGTGGCTGGTCAACGTGGTGCTCGACACCGGCGGCCAGCTGGCCTTCAAGGCTGCCGCCAGCGACCCGCAGGACGGCGAAGGCCTGCAGCGTTGGAAGCACATGTTCGGCCGTCCTTGGCTGTGGCTTGGCATCGCCTGCTACGTGCTTGAGTTCGTCGCCTGGATCGCCTTCCTGTCGCTGGTCCCGTTGTCGCAGGGCGTGCTGCTCGGCTCGATCAACATCGTTGCGCTGATGGTCGCCGGCCGCATCCTGTTCCGCGAGCGGCTGACGCCGTTACGGGTGACCGGCATGCTGCTGGTCAGCGCCGGCGTTGCCGTCGTTGGAGCCGGAACATGAGGCGGCTGTATCTGGTCGGCTTCCCGCTGCTGATGGCCTTCGACACCTTGGCCCAGCTGTGCTTCAAGTATGCCGGCGACGCCGCGCTGCCGGTGGAGGCCAACACCGCATGGCTGCTGCGCGTGCTGTCGCAGCCCTGGGTGTACGGCGCGATGCTGGGTTACGTCGGCGCGTTCTTCACCTGGATGAGTCTGTTGCGGCACGCGCCGATCGGCCCTGCATTCGCCGCTTCTCATCTGGAAGTGATCAGCGTGCTGCTGCTTTCGGCGTGGCTGCTGCACGAGCCGTTGACGCTGCATCACCTGATCGGTGCGGTGCTGATCGTGGCCGGCATCATCTGCCTGGGCCGTGCCGAGGCGGATGATCCACATGCTGCAACCGAACCAAGCCCGTGAGCCTGCTGTCGCGCGAATTGCCGCCCACCGCCGGCCTGCCGTTGCAGGCCAGCGATTTTCTTCCCGGCGGTGGCGACCTGCGCACGATTCTCGCCGAACAGCTGGGCACGCCACCGCTGCAGCTGACCTGCTCGGGCACCCACGCCCTGCTGATCGCCCTGCGCACCCTGCGCAGGCGCGCGCCGCAACGCGATACGGTGATCCTGCCGGCCTATACCTGCCCGCTGGTGCCGATTGCCGTGCACAGCCTCGGCCTGCGCATACAGCTGTGCGATACCCGCCGCGACCACTTCGACTTCGACCCGGCTGCCCTGCATGCCACAGCCAATGCGCGCACGCTGGCGATCATTCCCACGCATCTGGGTGGGCGTATCGCCGATGTCGATCGCGCCTGTGCGATCGCGCACGGCGTCGGCGCGTGGGTGATCGAGGACGCTGCGCAGGCACTGGGTGCCCGCGTGGCCGGCAACAGCGTGGGCCTGCGCGGCGATATCGGTTTCTTCAGCCTGGCAGCCGGCAAGGGCCTGAGCCTGCATGAGGGCGGCCTGCTGCTGACGCATGACGAAGCACTGCGTGCGGCATTGATCGAGCAGGGCGCAGGACACACGCCCTTCAGCCTGCGCTGGGAGCTGACCCGCAGCCTGCAGCTGCTGGGCCTGGCGGCCTGCTACCGCCCTTCCCTGCTGTCGCTGGTGTATGGAAATCCGTTGCGGCGTGCCCTGCGCCGTGGCGACCTGGAAGATGCGGTGGGTGATGTGTTTCCGTTGGACATTCCGCAGCATCGCGTCAGCCGCTGGCGGCAGAACGTCGGTGCGCACGCAGCGCAGCGCCTGCCCGCCTTCCTGCAGGCGGCCCGCCTGCGCGCGCTGCAGCTGCGCGTGCAGCTGGAATCACTGCCTGCCGTTGAAGTGGTGGACGGAATGCCTGGCACCCTCGGCACCTGGCCGATGCTGATGCTGCTGCTGCCCAGCGAACGTGCGCGTGACAAGGCGCTGTCCGCGCTGTGGCAGCGCGGCCTGGGTGTCAGCCGCATGTTCATCCATGCCTTGCCGGACTACGCCTATCTGCGTGGCATCGTTGCAGATGCGCACGTACCCAATGCCCGCGACTTCGCCGCCCGCTGCCTGACCGTGGGCAACAGCCCCTGGCTGACCCCTGCAGACACCCGCGAGATCGTGAAGGTGCTGGCGGCCCAGTAGTGGCTGAAGCCCGGCGAGGCCTGCTTCGCGTCACTGGCTGAACGCTTCCCGAGTGCCTCTGTTCAAGCTTTCAGGCGGAAAGGAACGAGAAAGACGGCCTGCCTACATTGGCCCCGTCGCCGGCATCGTGCCAACGCCTCTCTTCATCGACGGAGCTGCCCATGCAATGGAGCATCCTGTGTGACTTCGATGGCACCATCAGCCTCGAGGACGTCATCGATTCACTGTTGGAAAAGTTCGGCCAACCCGGTTGGCAGCAGCTGGAAGATCAGTGGCGCTCGGGTGAGATCGGCTCGCGTGAATGCATGCAGGGCCAGGTCCGTCTGCTGAAGCTGGATCCGGCCACACTCGATGCACACCTGGACCAGGTACGGATCGATCCGGGCTTTGCCGCCTTCGTCAATCGCGCACATGCGTTGGGCCTGCCACTGCGCATCGTCAGCGACGGTCTGGATTACGCGATCCATCGCATACTCGCCAACCATGGCCTGCCGCCGCTGCCCGTAGTGGCCAACCATCTGCGCTGGTGTGACGGCCATTGGCAGCTGGAATCCCCCTACCAGGCGGAAGGCTGCCGCAGCGGCACCTGCAAGTGCACCTGCGCGGCGCAGGCGCGTGGCGACGAAGCCCCTCGTGTGCTGATGATCGGTGATGGCGCTTCGGATTTCTGCGTATCCGAACACGCCGATTTCGTATTCGCCAAGCGTCGCCTGATTACCCATTGCGCAAACGCCGGCATCCCCCACGCCGCCATCGACACCTTCCACGATGCTGCCGCGCTGCTGCCGCGCCTTCTCGACGGCAGCCTGCTTCAGCCCTCGCTTCCGCGGTTGCTCGCCACCGCCTGATCGCTCCGCCCGTTGCTTCCTTCGAATGTCCTCTCCGGAACCGAACCGATGAATATTTTTGACAAGAACGCCGATGCCGCCATCACCGATGCGCAGCTGCTGGCAGACGAAGCCCGCTACAGCTCCTTCGGCGACACCGTGCACTACGTCGATCCGCCGAAGATTTTCCAGCGCTGCGAAGGCAGCTACATGTTCGATGCCGCCGGCACCCCGTACCTCGATCTGCAGATGTGGTACTCGGCCTGCAACTTCGGTTACGCCAACCAGCGCCTGAACGATGCGCTGAAGGACCAGATCGACACCCTGCCGCAGGTCGCCAGCCAGTATCTGCACCCCACGCGCGTGCAGCTGGCCAAGACCATCGCGGTGGACATGCACGAGAAGTTCGGCCTCGACGGCCGCGTGCACTTCAACGTCGGTGGCGCGCAGGCGGTGGAGGATTCACTGAAGATCGTCCGCAACGCGCGCAACGGCAAGAGCCTGATGTTTGCGTTTGAAGGCGGCTACCATGGCCGCACCCTCGGCGCCTCGTCGATCACCTCCAGCTACCGCTACCGCCGCCGCTACGGCCACTTCGGCGAACGCGCGATGTTCATCCCGTTCCCGTATCCGTTCCGTCGTCCGAAGGGCATGACCCCCGACGAGTACTCCGACCACTGCGTGCACCAGTTCGAGCGCCTGTTCGAAAGCGAGTACAACGGCGTATGGGATCCCAAGGTCGGCCAGGCCGAGTACGCCGCGTTCTACGTCGAGCCGATCCAGGGCACCGGCGGCTACGTCATTCCGCCGCGCAACTTCTTCAAGGGCCTCAAGCGCGTGCTGGACAAGTACGGCATCCTGATGGTCGTCGATGAGATCCAGATGGGCTTCTGGCGCACCGGCAAGCTGTGGTCCATCGAACACTTCGGTGTCACCCCGGACGTGCTGGTGTTCGGCAAGGCACTGACCAACGGCCTCAACCCGTTGTCGGGCCTGTGGGCGCGCGAAGAACTGATCAATCCGACCGTGTTCCCGCCGGGCTCCACCCACTCCACCTTCAATTCCAATCCGCTGGGTACGCGCCTGGGCCTTGAAGTGTTGAAGCTGGGCAAAGAGATGGATTACGAACGCACCGTTCCGGAAAAAGGCGCTTACTTCCTCGACGGCCTGCGCGGCCTGCAGAAGCGCCATCCGGAAATCGGCGATGTCGATGGCCTCGGCCTGGCGCTGCGCGCGGAAATCTGCGCTGCCGATGGCTTCACCCCGAACCGTGAGCTGCTGGACCGCATGGTCGACATCGGCCTGGCCGGCGACCTGCTGCACGACGGCAAGCGCATGGGCCTCGTGCTCGATGTCGGTGGCTGGTACAAGAACGTGATCACCTTCGCGCCCTCGTTGAACATCACCTACGAAGAGATCGATCTGGCGATCACCCTGCTGGACCAGCTGCTGACCAAGGCCAAGGGCTGAGTGGAAATGCGCTGCCGGTTCCCGTGCCCCGCATGGACATGATTCCGCGTGTATCCAGCACCGCGCTGGAACCGGCCGCGCTGCTGGAGGGCTTCCTGGCCCACCCGCCCCTGGGCTTCGATGCCAGCCGCCTGCCCAGCGGCCTGCCCAGCTTCCGGGCGCCGCTGGATCTGACCACGACCCTGGACGATGCAGTGCGCTCGCGCCTGCTGCGGCAGCCGCTGTCGCGCCTGTGGCGGCCGTGGCTGACCTGGCAGACGCGGTTCATCGGCGCCACCAGCACCGAGTACACACCGCTGCCGGCGCACGTGTCGGCGGCGGCCCTGGCCGACGATGTGCTGCGCCACGGCGTCGGTGACAGCCGGCTGCTGGTGGTCAAGGATCTGGCGATCGATTCCCCGTTGCTGGACGACGCCGCCAACGCGCACAGCCAGGCGTTCCTGCAGGCGCTGCTGGAACGCGGCTTCATCCAGCTGGAAGGCATGCCGCTGGCATGGGTGGCGATCGATTTCGATTGCATCGACACCTACCTGGCGCGCCTGTCCACGGCGCGGCGCAAGAACATCCGGCGCAAACTGCGCTCGCGTGCCCACCTGCAGATCGACTGCATCGCTACCGGCGACCCCGCGCTTGCCGAGCCACGGCTGCAGGCCGAACTGCACGCGCTGTACCTGCAGGTGTATGCGCAGAGCGCGGTGCATTTCGATCAGCTCGACCTGCCCTTCTTCCAGCACCTGCTGGCGGACACGCAGGGTCAGGGCCGCATGTTCCTTTACCGCCACAACGGCGAGCTGATCGGTTGGAACCTGTGCTACGTGCACGCCGGCAAACTGGTGGACAAGTACATCGGCCTGTCCTATCCGCAATCGCGCGACCACAACCTGTACTCGGTCAGCTGGATGCACAACCTGGAGTACGCGTTGCAGCACGGCCTCAGCCACTACGTCGCCGGCTGGACCGATTCACGCATCAAGGCCGAACTGGGTGCCCGCTTCACCTCCACCGTGCATGCCGTGCACGCGCGTTCGCCCCTGCTGCGCGCCGCCCTGCGCAGACTGGCACCGCACCTGCAGGGTGAGCCGGATGGAGGGGGCTGACCGATGCAACTGCGCCCCCCGCTGATCCTCGACCTTGATGGTGGCGTACTGCCCTTGCCGCAGGCACGCACGCTCGCGCTGCAGCACTGGCATGATCCGCTGCGCTTCGCCTGCCGCAACGGCACGCTGTCACGCTTCGCAGATGAAGTTCTGTCGCCGCTGCCGGCACAACTCGGCACGGTGATGCTCGGCAGCGGCGACTTCCATCATCTCAGCCTGCCGCTGCTGCAGCGCCTGCACACGCGTGCCCCGTTCCAGCTGGTGGTGCTGGACAACCATCCGGACAACATGCGTTTTCCCTTCGGCATGCACTGCGGTTCCTGGGTGAACGCCGCCGCGGCGTTGCCACAGGTATCGCATGTGCACGTGCTGGGCATCACCTCCCGCGATATCGGCCGGGGCCATGCGTGGGAGAACCACTGGCGGCCCCTGCTGGGACGGCGGCTGACCTACTGGTGCATGGACGTGGATGTGGGCTGGGCCAGCCGCATGGGCATGGCGGGCGCCTTCCGTCGCTTCGAACATCCCGAGGCGCTGGTCGCCGCGTTCGCCGCCGAACAGGCGCAGTCACCCCGTCCCAGCTATCTGTCTATCGACAAGGACGTGTTCGCTGAAGAGGTAGCGCGCAGCAACTGGGACCAGGGCCGCTTCCAGCTTGAGCACGCACTGATGGTGATCGAAGCCCTGCGTACCGGTGGACTGGTGGGCAGCGATATCACCGGCGAGGTGTCACTGGCCAACTATCAGAGCCGTTTCAAGCGCTGGCTGTCGTCGCTGGATGGGCAACCGGATATCAGCGCTGATGATCTTCCTGTATGGCAGACGCGACACCAGCAGGTGAACCGCGAACTGCTGGCGGCGCTGGCCGCAGTCCCGACTGCCTGCTGATCGCTTTTTTGTAGAGCCGAGCCATGCTCGGCTGCTGTTCGCTCTTTTGTAGAGCCGAGCCATGCTCGGCTGCTGTTCGCTTTCTTGTAGAGCCGAGCCATCCTCGGCTGCTGATCGCTTTTTTGTAGAGCCGAGCCATGCTCGGCTGCTGATCGCTTTCTTGTAGAGCCGAGCCATGCTCGGCTGCTGATCGCTTTCTTGTAGAGCCGAGCCATGCTCGGCTGCTGATCGCTTTCTTGTAGAGCCGAGCCATGCTCGGCTGCTGATCGCTTTCTTGTAGAGCCGAGCCATGCTCGGCTGCTGATCGCTTTCTTGTAGAGCCGAGCCATGCTCGGCTGCTGTTCGCGGTCCCCTGAGTAGAGAATGGCTAGACCCTACAGAAGGCGATAGCCGAGCATGGCTCGGCACTACACTGGATTCCCGCCACCGGAGCCACCCTCATGCCCCAGACCGTCATCCCGCAGCTGCGCATGCGCCATGCCGATACCAGCCTGCCGTTCTATGTGCAGGGCCTGGGCTTCATCATCGACTGGGAGCACCGCTTCGAACCCGGCTTCCCGCTGTTCGCCCAGCTCACCCGCGAGGGCCAGACGATCTTCCTGACCGAACACACCGGTGACTGCGAAGTAGGCGGTGCGGTGTATTTCATCGTCGCCGACGTCGATGCCCTGCACCGTGCGTTCAGCGCTGCCGGGGTACCCATCGAGCAGCCGCCACACGATACGGATTGGGGAAGCCGCGAAATGCTGATTGTCGATCCGGACGGCAACCGCCTGCGCTTCGCCACGGACGCTGGCTGAACGGCCCGGGCTTGAGTGGCAATATACGTTTCGTATACGATTCATATATTCCCCGCCGAGAACGCCCATGGGCATCGTCAACATCGATGACACCCTGCACGACCAGCTGCGCCGTGCCTGCACCGTCTCCAACCGCTCGATCAATGCCCAGGCCACGTTCTGGATCCGGGTCGGCATGCTGTGCGAGATGAACCCGACCCTGAGCTTCCAGGACGTCGTCGCCAGCGAACTGCGCGCCGCCGGCGTGCAGCCGCAGCTGCTTGCGCCCGGGCGGGCGTGAGTCGATGGCCATGATCAAGCGCCCCGACGAGATCGACCGCCTGGCCGAGTCCGGACGGCTGCTGGCGCAGGTCTTCGCCATGCTCGACGCACTGCCCCTGCAGGGCCGCAGCACGCTGGAGATCAACGACATCGTCGAACGCATGATCGTCGACGACCTGCAGGCGCGGCCCGCCAGCAAGGGGCAATACGGGTTCGCGTACGTGCTCAACGCCTCCATCGACAACGTCATCTGCCACGGCATGCCGTCGGCCGATGACGTGCTGCGCAACGGCCAGATCGTCAACCTCGACATCACCCTGGAGAAGAACGGCTACATCGCCGATTCCAGCACCACCTACCTGGTGGGCGAGGTCGACTACGCCGCGCGCAAGCTGGTACAGGTGACCTACCAAGCCATGTGGAAAGGCATCGCCGCTGTGCGGCCCGGCGCGCGCCTGGGCGATATCGGCCACGCCATCGCCCGCCATGCCCGCAGCCACGGCTACAGCGTGGTGAAGGAATTCTGCGGCCACGGTATCGGCCAGGAAATGCACGAGGAACCGCAGATCCTGCACTACGGCCATGCCGGCACCGGCATGGAACTGCAGGAAGGCATGGTGTTCACCATCGAGCCGATGCTCAACCAGGGCAAGCCGGCGATCCGCCAGCAGCCCGACGAATGGCCGGTGTACACCCGCGACGGCAAGCTGTCGGCGCAGTTCGAGCACACCGTCGCGGTCACCCGCAGCGGCGTGCGGGTGCTGACCCTGCGCCCCGGCGAAACGCCATTGTGCGCGGTGGATGCTGCCTAGAGCGGGCGCAGCAGCAACAGCAGCGCCAGGCACAGCATGAAGGCGGCCACGCCTGCATCCAGCAACCGCCATGCGGCCGCGTTGCGGAACACCGGCTGCAGCAACCTTGCGCCAAACCCCAGCCCGCAGAACCACAGCACGCTGGCCACGCAGGCGCCCGCCGCGAACGCCCAGCGCAGGTCGCCCGGATAGCGCGTGGACAGGCTGCCCAGCAGCACCATCGTATCCAGGTAGACGTGCGGGTTGAGCAGGGTGAACGCCAGGCAGGCCAGCAGCACCTGCCGCCGGTTGCCACCACTGGCATCGGCCGCGTCCAGCGCGCTGCCACCGCGCCATGCGCGCAACCCGGCCTGCAGGCCATAGCACAGCAGGAAGGCGGCCCCGCCGAAGCGCAGCACCTGCAACAGCAGCGGCCACTGCAGTACCAGCGCGCCCATGCCGCCCACGCCGGCCAGGATCAGCGCGATGTCTGCGCCCATGCAGGCCAGCACCACCATGCCCACGTAGCGACGCTGCAGCCCCTGCCGCAGCACGAAGGCGTTCTGCGCGCCGATGGCGATGATCAGGCCGGCACCCGCGAACAGGCCGGCCAAGCCCGCAGCAATCCACATCCGACGCTCTCCACCGTGAAAGGAGGCGCAGGGTGCGACCAACTGACCCATTAAGGCCAGCTGGATTTTCTTTATCCTATGCAGAAAAACTGAAGAGGTATCGCGTGGACCTGGTACATCCGCAGTTGAGCGCCTTCACTGCGGTGCTCGAAGAAGGCAGCTTCGAGGCCGCCGCACGCCGCTTGTCAATCAGCCCGTCGGCGTTGTCGCAACGGATCAAGGCGCTTGAGGACCGGCTGGGCCAGGTGCTGGTGGTGCGCCAGGCGCCATGCCGGCCTACCGCTGCCGGCGAAGTGCTGCTGCGGCGGGTGCGGCCAATGCAGGCGCTGCAGGCCGAAGCGCTGGCCGAACTGCTGCCGGAACGCGGCAACGATGCCACCCGCACGCCGATCCCGCTGGCCGTCAACGATGATTCGCTGGATACCTGGTTCGTCGCCGCAATCGCCGAGCTGCACCAGCGTCATGCCTATCTGTTCGACCTGCGCATGGACGACCAGGACCACACCCTGGAACTGCTGCGCAACGGCAGCGTGCTGGGCGCGGTCACCGCCGAACGCAAACCCCTGAAGGGCTGCAACGTGCATCCGCTGGGTGCGATGCGTTACCACGCCATCGCCTCACCAGCCTTTGCGAAACGCCACTTCGGCAAGGGCATGCTGGCGGACACATTGGCGTCGGCACCGATGATCGTGTTCAACCGCAAGGATGAACTGCAATGGCGCTTCCTGCGCAGGCTGACCCGTGCACGCCTGCAACCGCCCGTGCACTACCTGCCCTCCTCCACCGGCTTCGTCGATGCTGCCGCGCGCGGACTCGGCTGGTGCCTTGCTCCGGAGGCGCTGGTCACGCCAGCGGTACAGGCCGGGCAGGTAGTGGTGCTGGAACCTCGTCGCTGGCTGGACGTACCCTTGTTCTGGCAGCATGCCGCCGTGCGTTCGAGCACGCTGCAGCACATCACCCAGGCGCTGCGCACCGCCGCTGGCAATACCCTACGTTGAAAAGAACATGATCCCGACCACCGCAGACCCCGGCTTCACGCACGGACCACTACCGTTTGCCCACTTCTTCACTACAGGAACGGCATGCACCTGAGCTGCCCACGGACAAGGATGCACCGCGCGCTCGGCGCTGCCGGCCTGGCCCTGCTGGCAAGCCTGCCGTTGGCCGCAGCGGCACAGACCAGCACGCCTCCCGCACTGGAATGGGAACAGGCGCGGCAGCGGCTGGAACAGGTCTCCGACGCGCTGGCCGCTGCCGATGCCGGCGTGCGCAACAAGGAAGAACTGCAGGAAGCCACCCGCCTGCTGCGCCTGCCGGAGATCACCGGCGAAGTACGCCGCCTGCAGTTCCAGAAGACCCTGACCCTGCCGCTGGGCTCACTGGCACCGGTGGCCGAGGCCTATGGCATCGACTCGCCGCTGTCGTTCACCGAACGCGATTGGCGTACGCGGCCGGTGGTCACCGCGGTGCTGCCGTTGTACACCGGCGGCCTGATTCCCGCTGCGCAGCGTGCTGCCGGCGCGGCCAGCGAACAGGCCAGCGCCGAGCGCGAAGCGCAGCGGCAGTCACTGACCGTGCAATTGGCCCAGGCCTACTTCGGCCAGCGCCTGGCCGAACAGGCGGTGGTCGTGCGCCGCGACGTGCGCGATGGCCTCAACCGCCACCTGTCCGATGCCGAAAAACTGGAACGCGAAGGCTTCGCCACCCGTGCACAGCGCCTGCAGGCTACCGTCGCCCGCGACAAGGCCGAGCGCGAGTACCAGAAGACGCTCAATGACCTGGCCACGCTGAAAGCTGCGCTTGCCACCCTGCTGCGCAGTGGCGGTGACGTGCAGCCGTTGTCGCCGCTGTTCGTGCAGCGCACCCCGCTGGAACCGGTCACCAGCTTCGAGCGCACTGCGCAGGCGCGGCAGCCGCAGATCGCGCGCCTGCGGGCGATCGTCGCGCAGGCCGAACAGGGCGTGCGCGTGCAGCAGGCCAAGCTCAAGCCGACGGTGTTCCTGTTCGGCCAGTACGACTTCCGTCGCCGTGACGAAATGCTGACCGATCCGGACTGGGCGTTCGGCATCGGCCTGAAGTACACCTTCCTGTCGCCGAACTCGCGACCGGCGCAGATCAGCGCTGCGCGCGCGCAGCAGGACCAGGCCGAGGCCGGTCTGCGCGAGGCCGAGAACCAGGTGGCGCTGGGTGTGCGCAAGGCCTGGAACGAGCTGGAAACCGCACGCCAGCAGTTCGTGCTGCTGGACAGCAGCATCGCTCAGGCCGACGAGAACCTGCGCCTGCAGGAGCTGGCCTTCCGCGAAGGACAGGCCACCTCGCTGGACGTGATCGATGCGCGGCTCGGCCTCGGTGGTGCCCGCGTCGAACGTGCGCAGGCGGCCTACCAATACGATATCGCCTTGGCGCAGTTGCTTGAGGTGAGTGGACAGATGGACCGCTTCGAAGACTATCGGCGGCGTGCAGACGAGGTGATCGATCATGAGTGACGTGTTGCACGACGAAGCAACGACGCCCCCGGGCAAACGCCGGTTGGGCCCGATTCTGCTGGTGGTGCTGCTGGTGGCGGTGGTGCTCGGCCTGTGGCTGGCCTGGCGCAGCCCCGCCGACCAGATCCAGGGCATGGCCGACGCCGACACCCTCAACGTCTCGGCCAAGATCACCGCGCGCGTGGCTGAACTGAAAGTGCGCGAGGGTGATCGCGTGCAGGCCGGACAAGTACTGTTCCTGCTCGACAGCCCCGAAGTCGCGGCCAAGGAGCAGCAGGCGCACGGCGCACTGGCCGCCGCACAAGCGGTGGCCGACAAGGCCAACGACGGCGCACGCAGCGAAGACATCCGCGCAGCCGAAGCCAACTGGAAGCGCGCCGAAGCCGGCGCCACCCTCGCCGAAGCCACCTACCGGCGCGTGCAGAACCTGTTCAACGAAGGGGTGATGACCCGGCAGAAGCGCGATGAAGCCGCCGCCCAGGCCACCAGCTCACGTGAACTGGCCCGCGCCGCCCGCGCCCAGTACGACATGGCATTGGCCGGTGCGCGCGAGCAGGACAAGCGTGCCGCGCAGGGCCAGGTACAGCAGGCGCAGGGCGCGGTGGCCGAAGTCAACGCCGCACGCGTTGAAGTGGAAGGCCGCGCACCGGTGGCCGGTGAAATCAACAAGCGCATGGCCGACCCGGGCGAACTGGTACCGGCCGGCTACCCAGTGTTCACCCTGGTCGACATCGACCGTATGTGGGTGTCGATGAACCTGCGCGAATCGCAGATGCAGGGCCTGAAGGTCGGGAGCAAGCTGCGTGGCAGCGTGCCGGCGCTCGGCAAGGACGACGAGTTCGAGGTCTACTTCATCAACCCCGCGGGCGACTACGCCACCTGGCGCACCACGCGCCAGTCATCGGGCTATGACGTGCGCAGCTTCGAAGTGCGGGTGCGCCCGGTACGCCGCATCGAGGGCTTCCGCCCCGGCATGAGCGTACTGTTCGCATGGCCGCAGCACTGAACACCGACCGCGGCGGCTTCGGCGGCTCGTGGCAGCGAGAACTGCGCCGGTTGCGCAGCAGCCGAGCAGACCTGGCGCTGGTCACGGTGCTGCCGCTGTTGATGCTGGTAGTGATGGCCTGGATGTTCTCCGCATCGGTGATGCGCGATGTGCCGATTGCCGTGGTCGACCTTGACCACAGCAGCGACAGCCGCCTGCTGCTGCGCATGCTGGATGCCAGCCCTGGCGTGCGCATCGCCAGCCAACCGGCTGGCATGGCCGAGGCACGCGCGCAGCTGCGCCGGCTGGAGGTGTTCGCGGTGGTGCTGGTGCCGCGCGATGTGACCCGCCAGGCGTTGCGTGGCCAGCAAGGCACGGTGTTCTCTTATTACAACGCCACCTACATGACCACCGGCCAGTCCGCCGCGCGGGATATCGGCGACGCGGTAACGGCGTGGAACGCGCGCCTGCTGCGCGAACGCATCGGCCTGCAGGTCGGGCCGGGCAAGCTGCGTGCCGCGCCCATCGCGGTGCAGTCGGACATCCTGTTCAATCCGGCACGCAGCTACGAGCTGTTCCTGCTGCCGCTGATCTTCCCGGCGGTGTTGTCGCTGGTACTCGCGCTGGCGGTGGCCGGCAGCCTCGGCCGCGAGATCCGCGATGGCACCCTGCCCGCCTGGCTGGGCCACGCGCCGTGGTCGGCCATTGCCGGCAAGGTGCTGCCCTATGTGGTGCTGTTCTCGCTGTATGGCGCGCTGGGGGCGGCCTACCTGGCCTGGCTGCGTGGCGACGGCATCGCCGGCAGCGTGGTGCTGCTGCTGCTCGCGCAGCCGCTGTTCTACCTGGCCACCGCGGCGTACGCACTGTTCTTCGTCGGCGTTACCCGCGACATGGGCACCGCCCTGTCCGCCGTGGGCCTGAGCATCGGCACCGCGCTGGCCTTTTCCAGCGCCACCTTCCCGGTGATCGACGCACCGTTGTTCACCCGCGTCTGGCACCTGCTGCTGCCGCTCAGTGCCTACATCAAGCTGCAGACCCAGCAGCAGTTCATCGGTTCGCCGCTGCTGGTGTCGCTGTGGCCGCTGGCCACGCTGCTGCTGATGATCGTGGTGGCCGGCGGCATCGGCGGCTGGCGCCTGCTGGCGTTCGCGCGCACGCCGCAGGCCGCGCAACCGGCCGGGGCTGGCGCATGAGCAGGATCTGGCACAGCCTGCGGCAGACCCTGCTGGCCGTACTCTGCGACCGCTATGCGATCGTGGTGATGGTCGGCGCGGTGATCCTGTACTCGTTCTTCTACCCGGCCGCCTATCGCCATCAGGTGGCCGGCAATCTGCCCGTGCTGGTGGTCGATGAAGACCACAGCGCGACCAGCCGTGAACTGCTGCGCAAGCTCGATTCGCTGCGCGTGGCCCATGTGGTCGGGCAACCGACCGACCTGCAGCAAGCGCGTGCACAGCTGGAAGCCGGCCACGCCGAAGGCATCGTGCTGATCCCGGCCAACCTGGAACGCGACATCCTGCGTGGCCATCCGGCCAAGCTGGTACTGCTCGGCAACGGCGCCTATCTCGGCCGCGCGAGCTGGGTGCTGGGCAGCGTGGCCGATGCACTGGGCGCGTTCGGCCGCGAAGCGGCAGTCACCCAGGCCGCGTTCATGGGCGCGCCACAGGCACCACCGGTCACTCTCGTGCAACGGCCGTTGTTCAACACGCAGGAAGGCTATGGCAGCGCGATCGTGCCCGGCGTGGCCGAACTGATCGTGCACCAGACGCTGCTGATGGGCATCGGCGTGCTGCTCGGCGGTCGCCGCCTGGTGCTGGGCCGGCGCCTGCAGTTCGACCTGCCCACCCTGACCGGCATGGCCCTCGGCTTCGGCCTGATCGGGCTGTTCGGGCTGTTCTGGTACGCCGGCTTCACCGCCTGGGTGCAGGACTACCCGCGTGGCGGCAACCCATTCGGCCAGCTGCTCGGCGGCACGCTGTTCATCGCTGCCACGGTAGCGTTCGGCCTGTTCGTCGGCAGCTTCTTCCGCACCCGCGAACGCGCCTTCCAGTACATCATCGCCACCTCGATCCCGTTGTTCTTCCTGGCCAGCCTGTCCTGGCCCGCGGTGATGACCCCGCGCCCGCTGGTGTGGCTGGCGCAGCTGCTGCCCACCACGTCCGGCATCAACCTGATGGTGCGCCTGAACCAGATGGACGCCAGCCTGGCCGAGGTCAGCCGCGAACTGATCACTCTGGTCGCCCTGCTGGTGCTGTACAGCGCCCTCGCCCTCTGGCGCCTGCACAGCAGAAAGGGGACGGAGGGGATTAAGTCGTAATCGGCGCGAAGGGGGAAAACGACTGGATCCCCTCCGTCCCCTTTTACGGTTCTGGTGTGTACCAGAACGGGATGCTGTATTCGCGGCGACGGCTGGGGCCACGTTCGCCGCCGTCGGCGTTCCAGACCAGTCGCAGGTCATGCCGGCCCGGTTTCAGGTCCGCCATCGGCAGATAGCCCACCAGTCCACGCATGTCGAGGTCGCGGCGTTCCATCGGCACGAAATCGTGCAGGTCGACCTTGCCGCCATCGAGCTGCACCGTCCACAGCAGTGCCATGCAGTTCACCGCAGCTGTCGCCGCCTGTGGGCCTTGCGCTTCATTGCGGGCGCCACCCGCACAACGCTGCCGCGCCACCGGATTGTCACGCTGCGGACGGTGCGGAATGAACAGCCGCAGCCGCGATGCACTGATGGTATCGGCCGGAATCATCGGATAGGGCAGCAGCTGGTCGTGCGCCGAGCGCAGCGATTCGTAGTGCGCGCCCAGCATGCCGTGGTCCACGGCTTCTTCGGTCAGCACGCTGTAGCGGTTGAACAGCGAGAACTTCATCGAGCCATACACCTGCAGGGCGGCGAGCACCATCGCCAGCATTACCGCCGATATATAGATCACGGTGAACGAGCGACCGCGCAGGTTGCTCTGCAGGGTCCACTGCATGGTCTGCAGCAGGCGCAGCATCGGCACCCGCTGCAGCCCCGCCAGCACCGACTGCAGCCGCTTCTCCTGCCGTGCGGTGTCCAGGCCCCGCGCGTGGCGCCGCGCGATCGACTTCTCCAGCAGCGTCGGCACCATCGCCAGACCGAGCAGGCAGACCATCAGCACCGCAACGATCGCCAGCGTGATGCGATCGACATCGCCGAAGGCGGCACCGATGGCCATCGCCACGCCCAGCGAGACAATCGCCACCACCAGCGTGCCGGCCAGGGTCTGCACGCACAGCAGCGTGCTCGAGAACAGCATCGTGGCAAGACGATCCGCGCGTTCGATGGTGCCGTCGAGCCCGCCGTCGCGCTGCTTCAGCAACGCGCGTGAGAACGGCCCCAGCATCGTCAGTCGATCCCAGTCGATGCCTTTGGGGAAGTGCGATTTCAGGCCGATCAGGCCGATCCAGTAGCCACGTACCGCCAGGTGGATGATCAAGGCCACCGCCAACACGTAGCACATGCCGACGCCGATGCTGAAGGCGAACCACAGCGCCTGGAAATAGACCCCTTCGGTGTGCAGGCTGCTACGTGCCCACGCATCGAACAGGTAGCCCGGCACGGCCAGCAGCGCGAAGGCGAGAAGGCCGGAAATGAACAGCTCAAGCTCGTCGGTGCGGTCGCGCACGCGGGAGTAGCTGGCTGTCGTGCGCGGCACTGCATCGGCAACATCGGACGGTTCCCGACGGTCTACAGCACTCGACTCGTTCACTGGCGATTCATCCCTGGAGGTCGGCGCAGTATAGGCATGCGGCCTACTTCACGGAACGGGACCGGAAACGAAGAACGCCGGCACAGGGCCGGCGTTCGGGGGTACAGCAGTGTGGAAGGGGTTATCGCCTGGAGGGATCAGCGGTAGACGCGCTCACAACGGCGCTCGACCACACGGTCGCCGGTCTTCTGCTGATGGTTGCCCTGGATCTGCCGGCCGGCTGCGCCGCCCGCCACGGCACCGGCGACGGTTGCCAGCTTCTTGCCGTTGCCGCCGCCTACCTGGTTGCCCAGCAGGCCACCGACCACGGCGCCCGTGGCGGTGCCGGTAATGCGGTTGGGATCGCGGGTATTGCGCTGCACTTCCACGTTCTTGCAGACCACGCGGCTGCCGTCGTTGAACTTGCGCCCTTCATCACGCGGGCCGTAATTCTGTGCGCCAGCAACGGACGATGCCGCCAGCAGGGTGCCCAGCGCCATCAATCGGGTCGAGGTCTTCATGGCCATCTCCTGTGCTCCGGTATGGCGCAATTGTCTGCCTGCGGGTGGCTACTGCAGGTGAAATCCACGTCTCCGGGGCCTGAAGGGCCGTCATCGGTTCAGGAAACAAAAATGCGCCCATCGCGACCAGCATCGCGATGGGCGCCGTCTCCCACCCGGCTTAGAACTCTTCCCAACCACCCGTGTTGGCCGCCAGCGACGGCGACACGCGCGGCGGTACAGACGTCGGACGCCGCATTGGCGGCACGCTGGCCGCCACCGCCGCCAACATTGGACGGACCACCGCACTGGCTGCAGCAGCCCCGGTGCGGAACACCGACACCGCCTCGCCCAGCAGATTGGCCTGCTCTTCCATCGACCGCGCAGCCGCACTGGCTTCCTCCACCAGCGCAGCATTCTGCTGGGTGGTTTCATCCATCTGCATCACGGTCTGGTTGACCTGCTCGATGCCGGAACTCTGCTCCTGCGACGCGGCGGAAATCTCGGCCATGATGTCGGTCACCCGCTGCACGGATGCCACGATCTCGCCCATCGTGGTGCCGGCCTGACGCACCAGCGCCGAGCCGTCGGACACCTTGCCCACCGACTCCTCGATAAGGCCCTTGATCTCCTTGGCCGCACCCGCCGAGCGCTGCGCCAGCGTGCGCACCTCGCTGGCCACCACAGCGAAGCCCCTGCCCTGCTCACCCGCGCGCGCCGCTTCCACGGCGGCGTTGAGCGCCAGGATGTTGGTCTGGAAAGCGATGCCATCAATCACGCTGATGATCTCAGCGATCTTCTTCGACGACGCTTCGATGGCGCTCATGGTGGTGACCACCTGGCCGACCACCTCGCCGCCCTGCGAGGCCACCCCATGTGCACCGATCGCCAACTGGTTGGCCTGGCGTGCGTGTTCGGCGTTCTGTTTCACCGTGGAGGTCAGTTCCTCCATCGATGCTGCCGTCTCTTCCAGGTTGGCCGCCTGCTGCTCGGTACGCCGCGACAGATCGGTGTTGCCCGAGGCGATTTCCCCCGCCGCGAGATTGATGCTGGACGCACTGGTCTGGATGCGGCCGACGATCTGGGTCAACTGCTCGACGGTGGCGTTGCAGTCGTCGCGCATGCGGGCGAACACACCGTGGAAATCGCCCTGCATGCGCACGGTCAGATCGCCGCGCGAGATCGCCTGCAGCAGGCTTGATACCTGCACCAGGTTCTCGTCTGTGGTCTGCATCAACCGGTTGAGGCCGGTCACCATCTCGCCGAAATCATGCGCGAAGCGTGTTTCGTCGCCCCGAAGGCTGAAGTCGCCGGCGGCAGCGGCTGTTGCCAGCCGACGGATCTCGCCGTTGATGGCCGACAGGCTGGACTTGGTCTCGTCCATGGCCTGGGTGATCGCCGCCTTCTCGCCCGGCAGTCGATCCATGTCCACCGACAGGTCGCCGCGTGCGTAGTGCTTCATCACCTCGATCAGGCGGTTCTGCACCTGCACGTGCGAGCCCACCAGCGCGTTGGTGTCATGCACCATCCGCCCGTAGTCGCCGGGGAAGGTGCTCTCGTCCATGCGATAGCTCAGGCTGCCGTCATCATGCTGCCGCGCCATCTCGCCCTGCGCCGCCATCACCGCCTGCAACTGCCCCTGCATGCGCTGCATGGATTTCAGCAACTGGGTCACCTCGTCATTGCCCGAGGCATCGATGACGTTGTCCAGGCGACCGTTGGCGATGCCATCGGCCAGCTTCACCGCGCCCGCCAGAGGGCGGGTCAGGCTGCGGGTGATCGCCCACGCAGCCAGTGCACCGAGGATCAGGCTGAGCACACCGAAGGCGATGGACAGGGTTCCCGTCCACGCTTCCGTGGCGCGGTACTCCTCACGACTGCGTTCGGTCAGGGCTTCCTGGTGCCGCAGCAGGCTGGAAATCGCTCCATTCCAGGCCGTGGCCAGACCGTGCTCGGCCAGCAGCTCGGTGGCCGCACCGTCGTAGTCGCCCGCCTTCATCCGCTCGTGCAATTGCTGGGTGGAGACGTCGGTGGCCTTGCGTGCCGCCGCGATCTGCGCCACCAGCGTATCGCCGGTGGCATCACGGGGAATCTTGACGTACTTGTCCCAGATGCCGTCGTAGGTATGGCTCAGTTCCTGTGCCCGCTGGTAATCCTTGTCGAACTCCTCGCCGCGCTTGATCACCATCAGGCGACGATGCATCAGCACTGCGTTGTTGGTATCGAGCATGTCGTTCAACAACCGCATCTTGACCATGTTCACGCCCACCACCTTCTCGAACTGGGCGGACTTCAGATGGTTTCCGTACAACACCAGGCCGACGATGGCCAGGATGAACAGCAACAGCAGACCGAAGCCGGCGGACAGCCGGGATCCTACACGGAGGTTGCGTAAGGCAAGCATCTCAATTCCCTTGATTGTGGCCCTATATCGGTGGCGGCACGACGGGGGGAAACTTTAAGGAAGTTTTACGCTTCGAATCCTCATCAAAGTGAATCCGTTCAAACACTCTTTGATGTATATCGGGCCCGAACGCCTCGCAGGCATGGTAATCCTCAATATTATCCATCCAGGCCAATCACCGCCCGCATCGAGAAGAAGCGCTGCTCCCCTCAACGGTAACGTCAGTCTGTCCGATGCCCTGCAGCAGAACCTCCTGCTGTGCTTCGTCGAGGGTTCACGGCTTCATGACACCTGCATCGACAATGCATCCGCACGGAATCAGGTTCGGTTCGATCATGCAGACAGGGTCACGCGTGCTCGCGGAAGTGGTCGACGTGGGCCTTGCCCAGGACACCGCGGATGCTGACATCGTTCTCGGCCGCGATGTTGGTTGCGGTCAGGCTGATGTTGCCCTACGTGGTCGCCATGCGCACGCGCTGCAGGCGCCTTCACCAGCACACTCCCGGGCAGCGAGCGGCAGCAGAAATGAATGCATGCGCGGCAACCAGTTACTGATTGGAAACCAGAAACTCCGTCTCAGTCAGTGCGCACCGCCCACCCATGCGCCAGAATTCAAAATAAGGACCGAAATCCACATCCAACTCAAACAAGGAGCCACCGATATACCATGCCAAATAATAGTCGGCAGCCAACCCATAAAGCGCCTCAAGCAACGCATACACCTGATCAGACTCGGATATCCTGCTCGCCCTCAGCGAATCACCAATTCCATCGAACAGCCAGTGATGAGGAATATCACGCTGAAGCGCGGAATCCAGGTCATTCTCGGCAGCAAAAACCACCTTCGCGCGCCTGCAGATTCCTTCAATCTCAACATCACCTATCCTTCCGCATATCTCCTCCTGCCCCCTCAGCCACTCACTTCCAAGCCTGACAATCTCTTCGCGTGACGTTGAGAATCGCGGACGCAGGTACAACGAACCGTCCAGGCTACCGGAAGAAATAACCTTGACAGCCTTCGCATGCAAATCCAACGAAGATGGAAAATAACCAAATATCTTCCGAAGCTCGACATCGGTTCCGTGCTCTTTCAACAACCCCAAAAAATGGGACTTATCAAACACAGCCGACCCCTCACAGAACGCACACCAATCGGACAGAAGAGTCCTCACATCTGTATCCCTCAAGATTTTGGGAGCGGCGGAAGCAGGGCGGGATCAATCTTCCAGCGATCCCTCAGAATTATAATACCCGAATTGAATTCTTCGAGCGACTTGCTTTCGTCAATTATCCGGCCCAGCTCGTTGTGGAAAGTACCGGAGCCGTGACCACCATGACCGCCCGGCTTTCCATCAGCAGGATTGGTCCATTTCAGATCTTTCGTCTTGGTTCTGAACCTCTTGATCTCATCCATCGAAACACCCCACCCCTTGAAATCAGGGGCTCGACAGACCATGCACCATTCGTGCAACCCACCGGGTTGACGTATGCGGGCTTCGATCGCGTCTCGGGTCCCCTTGTTCTCCCAAAGCACTTCCAGTTCCTTCGAAGAAAGCTCGTCGAACCAACGGTTGAATTCTCCATTTCGAACACTGGGAACTTTCCCATCGGGAAGCAGCTGGTCCAGTGATCGAGCCGGCACCTCCGACGCCGCCCCACCCCGCTTCAGGACCGTGTCAGCGGTCGCGGTCTCCACTGACTTGAGGATCTCGTTCGATCGGCGCCCAGCCTCTCTCGTGGCAGATCCTGCGATCTCCACGCCCACCTCACCAACGATCTTTGCTCCCGGCATACGTATCGGAATCAAGAACGTTGCGGCGGTAATTGCGGCACCGTTGCCATCACCGCGCGATACGCTGGCAATCAGACTACCGGCAGCCCCAACATCGCCACTGAAGTTTTCCAGCATCATCTGGCCATCGCGACCGCGCACCATCGTAGCGCGCAGGCTGTTCAGACCGAAGTAGGGAAGGTTCAAATCATCTCTGTGGACACCCGAGCCAAGCAGAGAATTGAAGACCTGCCTGTACAGCGAGTCGTTCTTGAGCAACTCCTTCCCGTAGAGACTGAAGTTGTTGTACTCAGCTTCCGTCGCGCCGAACCCGTACTTCCCGCCCATGGTGCTCAGGAACGCGGTGGCTGCGGCATCCACATTCTCGTTGCCCACGATGTTGTTGATTTTTGCATCAACCCGCGCAGCCCCTTCCACTGTGAGCCGGCGAATCGCCTCCGCCTCGCTGATGCCCTCCTGCTTGGCGAACGCTGCCGCGTGCGTGTTGATCCACACCACCTCATCGGGATGCAACTGACGATTGAACCGGTCTCCCAGCAACGCGGTCGTTGCACCATCACTGCCACCTATCACGCCACCCAGGGCAGCGCTGGCGATCTCAATAAGACTGTTGAACTCACCGCTGTCTGGATTCAGTCCCTGCCCAGTCAGGAAGCGAATCATCGCCCCCTTGGCCAGCTCTGATCCGGCCGCTCCGGTGGCCGCATTGCTGAGATCCCCGCCACTGAGCGCCGCTACGGCTGCGCCAGTCAGGCCATGCAGCAGCACCTTGTTGCGCCCACCTTCACCCCATTGGTCGATGCGGCGAAGAGCATCTGCTTCGGACTCGGCATCGCCGTTGGCTCGCGCGATCTCAAGGTCGGCGGAAGCCTGCGCGCGCTTGCGCTCTGCCAGATTGCCGGCAGCCAGGAATCCAATCTGCCCCAACATCTGGGTCAGTTCCTGCCGCTCCTGCACTTTCTTTTCGTCGAAGATCGGTGAGAATCCGTTGGCACCATCCAACCCGGTCACACCACGCTGCACACCCTCCAATGCGGAAAGGTCGCCATTCCGGATCTCAACCGTACCCTCGGCCAGACCGCTACGGGTGGTGGAACTCTTGCTGTCACCGGTTGGCAAGCCTGGGGCAAGCGACGGATCGAAGGACAGGCCATCGGAGGGGTTGCCACCGCCGCTGGTGCCTCCGCTTACCGAAGCAGAAAGAAACTCGGCTCGATTCTTGAGTTCCTCAACAGTCAGACTGCCCGTGGCGAGCAGGTTTTTCGACGGATCACCCGTGCTGGCGATGACAGCACCAGCGAGGTGGGTATTGCCGCCCACCTGCAGCTGGAATCCACCACTACCCGCTGCGATTCCCGTCTGTTCGCGAACACTGCGATAGTCGCTGTCGATCATGCTGGCACTACCGCTGGCACTGCCCTCAAAGCCGTAGCCGATCGTCGCCTCGCCCTTCGCGGCCAACTGCTCTGTCTTGTACCGGTCTGTGTCCTGCTCGCTGCGCAACGTCAAATCGCCGGCCACACGTCCGACGACTTGATCGGCCAGCAGCTGTGCGCCTTGCAAGGTGGTGTTGCCGCCACTGGTGAACGTCAACCTGTCGCCGGCCTGGATGACGCTCTCGTTGTGAAGAGTGCCCTCGCCGTCCGCTTTACCGCGCGCAGCATTCGCGCCTACGTAGACACCGATCGCAGCGCCACCGCCACTGCTGCCGCTGATAGCAACGCCCACCTCCCCGCCCAGTGACTGGTTTCGACTCTCTTGGGAGTAACGATCTTCACTGCTGCGGATGATCAGGTCATTGACTGCAGCCAGATCAACATTGCGGCCGGAGACCTGGCTACCGACGATCGTCAGGTCACCGCCGGTCGCAGCAACAACCACGTCGCCGTCGCTCTTCAGCAGGCTGCCCCGGTGCGTCGTCTGCTCCATCACGCTTTCGGAGCGCGACCGCTGGCTGCCAACCGTCACTCTGACATTCAGGCCGGCACCTCCCTCGCCGTTGCCCGACTGCTGGCCGGCCGCTTCGGCGACGGCTATCGCTCCCTGCGCCGCCTTGTACGCATAGAGGGCTTTCAGACGATCATCTTCGACGTCACCTGCTCTCTTGGCGGTCGCATAGACCGCCCTTGCGCTCTGCACCGTATCAACGCTCGCGCCACCCAACGCAACATTCAAGCCGGATTGGCGGAAGTAGCTGTTGTCTGTATATCTCGTCTGCTGCTCGGCAGCATCGATGAGGACGTCCTTGCCGAGCATCGTCGTCCCCGTTCTGGAGAGAACGTCAGACCCGCCCAGATGAAGCGTTTCACCTGCAGACAAGGTCACACTGCCAAGTGCACTGCCGATGAGGCTGCCCTCGGCGACGGTTTCAGTCAGCGAGGTACTGTTGCCGCTGCTTCGACTGCCAAAGGTCACTCCGACGCTTCCATTCATTCCACTCAACAGCCCGGACTTCTTGCGGTCGCTGCTGTGTTGCTCGGAATGTGTGGACTCCGCCGCGACAATGCTGAGACTTCCTTTGGCCGCCATCACTACATCGCCGGTTGCGGCCACCTTGGCGCCCTCTGCCAGGATGTCGCGACCGGATCCAACGGTGACTTTCTCTGCAGAGAGCGTGGTGCCAACTGCCAGCACATCCTGCGTGGCGTCATGCGTCGCTGTCCGTGTGCTTGATGTCAGCCCACGCTTCTTGCTCTGCGCGTCTCTTTCCCACGCATGCGATTCCTTGGCGCCAAGCAGGTTTACGTCCCGCTCCGCGCCGATGATGATCGTGCCTTTATCGCTCCTGGCACTTGCTGCGATCAGAGTGACGTCGCGCCCTGCACTCAGCGCGATATCTCCCCCCGCCTGCAGCTGGCTCCCGCGCACCGTTTCATCACTCTGGCGTGTCTGCAGCGAGCTGCGTTTGCCGGCGCCGGCGAAATCCCGGCTCTCGCTGTCCACCAGCGCGTGGCTGTTGATGTCACCACCGGCCTGCAACGCCATGTCGCCACCAGCCTTCACCTGGGTCGCAGCCAGGTTGATGTCCTTGCCGGCGACCAGCACTACGTCGCCCGCACCCTCGATGGAGGTCACCGCATGGGTCGTCTGGCTGGTGCGGGTATGGTTGCGGTTGTCAAAGGTGCTGTCGGTGCTTCGGCTCAGGGTCTGCGCACCCAGATCCAGATTGCCACCGGCAGCCAACTGGGTGGAACCATCCTTGCCCGCATTGCGGATCTGCGCGGCCTGCAGGCTGATGTCACCGCCCGCCACCACCGACAACATGCCGTCGCCGCTGGGGTTGGTCACATACAAGCCGGCGACGCGATCAATGCGGTTGGTCTCGTACTGGTAGGTACCACCGCCCCGCTGTGTTTCCACCGTGGAGGCCACCGTGACATTGCCCGCCGCCTGCACCGACAGCGCATCGGTCGCCGTCACGGATGCACCGGCAATGCGGATGTCCTTGTCCGATGACAGCCCGACGTACTGACCGGAAATACTGCCGCCCAGGTGTTCGATGTTGCCGGCATCGATGGTCACCAGCTTGCGGCCAGCGATGTCGCCGGTGTTGACCAGGCCATTGGCCAGTTTGATATCGACATTGGCGCCGGCCAGCAACGCACCATGCCCGTCCAGGTCGCCCGGACGCAGGCGCAGATAGACCTGCGGCACCAGTGCGGTGGTGGTGCTGCCGTCGGCCAGCGTCACGGTCTGCTCGACGAGCCAGACAATGTCGCTGGTCAGCTGGGCCATCTGCGCCTCGGTCAGCGCCACGCCCGGCCGCAGGCCCCATTCGCTGGCCACGGTAGCGCCGGCTTCCAGCAGCGCGCGGTACTGCGCCTCATCGCTGGCATAGCCGTCAAGGAAGCGGCGGCCGGTCAGCTCGCCAATCTGCTCGCGCACCAGCTTCTGTTCGTAGTAGCCGTCACCCAGCCGCTTCTGCACGGCATCGGGCGAGTAGCCCATCTGCCCCAGCAGGTGGTCCGAGCTCAGCCATGTCTTGTGGTCGGTGAAGCGCGGATCGGTTTCAACCAGATAGTTGCCGCCGTTGCGGTTGACGTTGAACAGGCTGGCGGTGGGTGCACGGGTGTCCGGCGCGCCCATCGCGATGCGGTCCGGCGAGCCGCCGGCGGCCGCAACCACGCGCGGCCCGGATGCGGCGCCGTTGCCAGCGACGCCCCCTACCGTGCCGCCCTGCTGCGCGCCAGCCGCATCGGCCGCCTGCGCCAGCGCGCGCTCCGCACCTGTTCCACCTGTATGGCCCGGCCCCTGTGCACCATCGTGGCCAGGGCCGTCCGGCAGCGTCTTCGGCCCCTGCACGTTGAGGTTGGCCATCGCCGCGCCATCCTGCACGTTGGGCGCGTTGCGCCCCTGATTGAGGTTGCTCAGATCGCCGACGTCAATGGTCAGGGTGCCGCCGCTGGTGATGCTGCCGCCGATCTTCCCGGTCACTTCGGAAATCGCCGGGTTGCTCCAGGTGACCAGGTCGCCGGAGAAGGTATGCCCCACGTTGTTGAATGCGTGGGTGCGATACAGCGTCGCCGCCAGGTTTTCAACCTTGGCGGCCCCGCTCAGTCCGACGATATCGAGATTGCCACCGGCGGCAATGCTGCCGTAGTGGTTGCGCAGATCATCGGTGCGCAGGCGCATCGCACCACCGGAACGGATGACCGCATCGGCACCAACGCCCGGGCCCAGAACATCTTCGGTCACCGTCTGCGTGGCGATGCGGTACTGCTCATTGCTGCTGACATTGTTGCCGCCGGAACCGCGCGGATTGGTCAGGTGCTGGTCCGGGGCATAGTCCTTGTAGGTCCACAGCTGCACGCAGTTGGTGGTGCAGGTGCCATAGGCATTGGAATAGGTCAGCTTGTCGTCGACGTAGCGGAAGGGCGGTGCATCCGGATGCAGCCCGCTCAGCTCGGTGAACGGATCATCCGCGCCGCTGGCCACCTGGTCGGGATTGATCTGGTTGTCCTGGCGGCCAACGTAGTACATGACCACGGTGCCGTCCTGCACGTTCAAGCGCGAACGCTCGCCGAGGCCGGCATAGAGCCCGCCGCGCCCGAAGAAGTACGCACTGGTCTGTGCAGTAAGGCGCACCACCGCGCGGTGTACGGTGAAGCCGTCGGGGGTGATGTGCGGCGTATCCTCCAGGATATCGGCGGGATTGAGGTAATAGACCTCGTGCGCGCTGTAGTGGCTGGTACTGCGGATGTTCTCGGTGCCGTTCTTGCCGTTGCGCCACCATGCTGGCCGATCCATGCGCACCGGTGCTTTCACCGTGGTGCTCTGGGTGATGACCACGTTCTCGCGGATGTTGTTGATCACACCCGCATCGATCGTCAGGTTGCCGCTGACATCAATGATCGAACCGATGTTGTCGATCCTGCCGGCAGTGCCCGCAGCAACGCGATCAGCCCCCAGCACCCCACCGATGGCCGCATCGCCGCCGCTGTAGATCAGGCCCTTGCCGGTGTTCTGCAGCTCGCGCACGCCCAGGTCCAGGCGCTCGCGCGCGGCCACGGTGCCGACGCGGGTGGCCCCGTTGGCCTCCTCGGCATGGTTCTTCAGCACGCCGGCGGAGATCGCCACGTGGTCGCCATAGATACGGCCGGTGCCGAGGTTGTCCAGCACGTCGGCTTCAAGGTGGGTCACCTTGCCGTCGATCAAGCCGCGGTTGGTCAGCTGGCCACGTGCATTCAGATGCGTGATGCCCTCGCTGGAGATCTCGCCGTCGGCGGCGTTGTTGATGTTCTGCGCGTTGAGGTCGAGGTTGCCACCGCGCAGCACGCCCTGGTTGTCCAGATCGCCGGACAGATGCAGGGCCAGCGTGCCATTGGCGACCCATTCGCCGCGGTTGCTCAGGCCCTGCTGCAGGGTCAAGCTCAGGTCGCGCTGGGCATGCACCTGGCCGTCCTCACTGAGCGCGCGTGCCACCAGGGTCTGGCTGCCATCGGCCCGCAACAGGCCACCGCTGTTGGCAATGCTGTCGGCACTGCTGTCCAGGTTGCCGCCAGTGGTGATGACACCCCCGTTGTTCTGCAGCTGGCCGTTGACCTGCAACCGCGCGCCGCCGTCGGTGACCATCTGTCCCTGGCTGTTGTCCAGCCACTGCGTTGCAAACTGCAGCTGGCCCGCCTGCAGGCCGCGGGTGCCATCGCCGCCGCGGGTAGTGCGGTTGTCGACGCTGGCAGCGGTGAGGGTCAGCAACTGGCCAGCGGCAATCGCGCCGGCAGTGTTGTCCAGGTGGCCGCTCAGGGTCATGTCGAGATTGCGCCCGGCCTGCACGCGCCCAGCGCCGTTGGCCAGCGTCGCCGCCTGCAGCGACAGGCCCGCCGCGCTGGCAAGCGTACCGCCGGCGCTGTTGTCGGCACTGGCCAGCAGCAGCCGCGCATCGCCCTGTGCGCTCAACGTGCCACCGCGGTTGTCCAGCGCACCAGCGTCCAGCTGCAGTGTGCCCGCCGCCAACAGGCCGCCACTGCTGGCGGTGTTCCGGTTGTCGATGGCCTGCCCTGCGGTATCGATGCGCAGATCGGTGGCCGACTGTATCCGGCCGCCCTGGTTGTCCAGCGCGCCGCTGTGCACGGTCAGTGCCCCCTTCTGCGTACCCAGCGTGCCCACGCGGTTGTCCAGCCGATGGCCGCGGGTATCGACGGTCAACTGGCCGCCCAGCAGCGTGCCGCGCTGGTTGTCGAGGCCGTTGGCCTGCAGTTGCAGCAGCTCGCCGGCCTGCATTGCACCGTCGCTGTTGTCGACGCCTGCAACCGTGGTCAGCAACAGGTCCTTGCCTGCCACCACCGTGCCGTGCCGGTTGTCGAGGCTGGCAGCGTCCAGGGTCATCGCACCGGCGCTGGACAGCAGCCCCTGGCTGCCGTTGTCGAGACGTCCGTCGACGCCCAGCACCAGTTCGCTGCCGCCGGCATGCACGGTACCGCCGCGGTTGTCGACGCTGGCCGCGGTGATCGTGCCGGCGCCAGCCAACAGGATGCGCCCGGTCTGGTTGTCCAGTGCCTGGCCGATGGCCAAGGTGGAACTGCCGCTGCCGGCGCCCTGCAGGGTGCCCTGCGCATTGATCAGCTGCTGTGCGGAAACGTCGAGCACACCATTGCTGGCCAGCGAGCCACCGCGATTGTCCAACAGCCCCTGCACGCGCAGGCGCAGCGTCTCTTCGCCGGTGGCAGTGAGCGCACCGCCAGCCGTGGTCAGGCTATCTGCAGTGATATCGATGCGGCGCGCCGAGGTGGTCGCCTTCGACAGATCGAGGGTCTTGCCCTCCAGTACGAACGTGCCATTGCTGAGTACGCTGCCGCCCGTTCCCAGCAGGGTCTGTGCAAGCACCTGCAGCTGCCCGCTGCCGGCGTGCTGGATCTTGCCAGCGCTGTTGTCCAGCGTCTGCGCCTGCAGCATCAGGTCACCATTGCTGGCCAGCGTACCGCCCGCATTGCCCAGCGTGGTGGCATTGATGCGGCTGGCGCCCTCGCCGCTGGCAATGATGCGGCCACCGGCGTTGTCCAGCGTTTCGGCCTCGAGGTGGAAGCGATCAGCGCCCAGTGTTGCCCCGCGATGGTCCACCTCGTCCGCCTGCAGGGTCAGCATGGCTGCAGACACCAGCGTGCCCTTGCTGCCATCCAGACGGGCGGTGGTGATGTCCAGGCCCTGATTGCCAGCCTGACGGATGACACCGGCAGTGTTGTCGACCCGCGCGGCGGTGAGGGTCAGCCGGTTGGCATTGCTGGCGAGGGTACCTTCATGGTTGTCCAGCGTACCGGTAACCTGCAGCGTGCTGTCAGCCATACCGGCGGCACTGAGCGTGCCCTTGCGGTTGAGCAGTTCACCGGCCTGCACGTCCAGCGCACCGTTGCCGGCGATCGTGCCGCCGCTGTTGTCCACGGTCTGCGCCACGTGCACCTTCAGCACATCGCTGCCGGTGGCGCTGAGGTTGCCGCCGGCGTTGTCCAGGCGTTCGGCATTGATCGCAATGCGCTCGGCCTGCGTTGTGCTGCCGGCGCCCAGCACCAGCTCGCCGCCCTCAAGTGTCAGCGACGACTGGCTGAGAATCCGGCCCGCTGCGCCCTGCAGCGCGTCGGCGCGGATCTGCAGCGTGCCGCTGCCAGCGTGTTCGATTGCACCGCTGCGGTTGTCCAGCCGCGCTGCCTGCAGCAGCACGTCGCCGGTGCCCGCCAGGCGGCCGCCGTTGCTGTTGTCCAACAGTTCGCGGGCCTGTACCTGCAACAGGCCGTTGCCCGCCGCAAGTACCTTGCCGCCCTGGTTGACCAGACTGCCAACCTGAAGCTGCATCTGGCCGTTGCCGGAGACCGTACCGGCGCTGTTGTCCAGATCGTCGCGCACGCTCAGCGTCGTACCCTGGGTACCGGCCGACTGCAGCATGCCCTTCTGGTTGTCGATGCGAACCGCGTCGATGCGCAGGCCTGCATTGCCAAGCACCTGCCCACCCTGGTTGTCGAAGGTTCCGCGAACATCCAGCACCAGCTCGGAATTGCCCAGCGAGACAACCTGGCCACCGGCATTGCGCAGGCCATCGGCCTGGATCTGCACGCTCTGGGCGGAGGTGGTGCCGCCACTCACATCCAGCTGGCCACCGGTCAGCGACAGGTCTCCGTTGCTGAGCAGGCGGCCTTCGCTGCCACGCAGGGTATCGGCATGCACGCGCAGCGCGCCGTTGCCAGCCTGCTGCAGCAGACCCTTGCTGTTGTCCAGCGTGGTCGCTGTCAGTTTCAGATCACCATTGCCGGCCACGCTGCCACCGGCACTGTTGTCCAGCGTGCCGGCGCGCAGCGTGCTGCCCTGGTTGCCCAACGACAGCAGGTTACCGCCGCGGTTGTCCAGCGTACCGGCGACGATCTGGAACTGCGCTGCGGCAAGCGTGCCATTGCGCAGGTCTGCGTTGCCCACCGACCAGTCCAGGCGACCGAGCGTGCTCAAGCGACCACCGGCACCGGTCCAGTCATCGGTGGTCAGCAGCAGGCCGCCGTCACCGGCATGCTCGATGCGGCCACCCGCATTGGAGACCCGACCTGCACCGAGGGTCAGGCGCTCGGCATTGCTGGCCAGCAGGCCACCGTCGTTGTTGAGCGTGCCATGCACCGTCCAGGCCGATGCTGCACTGCCGGCATGGCGCAGCTCGCCTGCGCGATTGTCCAACGACTGTGCCTCCAGCTGCAGCGCACCGGCCACACTCAGCGCACCCTTCTGGTTGGACAGCGCGCCCACCTGCATCGCGGCGTCACCGTGCACCTGCAACGTGCCGCCGTCGTTGTTCAGATCGCCCGCGGCCTGAAGCGAGGCCACACCAAGGCGTCCTCCGCTGTTGTCCAGACCATTGCCGGCAACCAGCGAAACACGACCGCCGCTGCTGACGCTGCCGGCGTCATTGTCGAGAAGGCCGGCGATGTCCAGCACACCCGCGGCCAACGGAGCCACCGGCGTACCGCCCCCCGTGCCGGTACCCGGGGTACCCGTACCGGGCGTGCCGGTTCCGGGCGTTCCAGTACCTGGCGTTCCGCCGCTTCCCGGGGAGGTGCCGCTGCCAGGGGTACCGCCGGTACCTCCTGACGCCACCGCATCCAGCGCACCGATCAGGCCGTCGCTGCGATTGCTCACGCTGCCCGCGTTGACGTTGAAGGCCTGCACGCCGGTCTGCTCGATGGCACCATCACGGTTGCGGAGGGCCTGCGCCTGCAGCTGCAGACGCTGTGCATTGAGCTTGCCGCCACTGTTGTCCAGCGTGCCACCGGAGGTGATTGCAGCCTCGCGCGCGGCGGCTATCGTGCCGCTGTTGGCCAGATCGCCGCTCGCCTGCACGCGCACGTTCTGCAGCGACTGCAGCGCGCCGGTGTTCTCCAGCCGGCCATCCACCGTGACCACCAGTTCGCCGGCCTGTGCACCGATGCTGCCGGCGTTGCGCACGCCGACGCCGTGTTCATTGCCCACCAGCCAGATCTTGTTGGCGAACATGCCACCGAGCGCGCCCACGTCCAGCGCGAAGGTCGGCGCCTCGCCACTGGCGGCCGTGGCGGTCACCTGACTGTGGTCGGCACTGACCACGTTGTTGCCGAGCGATGCCTGCAGCTGGTTGGCCCAGATGCCGGCGTTGACCTTCAACGACCGGGTGATCAGGTCGGTGTAGTCGGCGCGGCTGGTATCCAGGCCATCGCCGTTGACCTCGATCGCTCCGCCACTGACCCGATAACCTTCCAGTGCACCGGCACCGGTGAACATCGGCGTGCCGGTGGTGAGCGTGACACGGCTGGCATTGAGGAAGCCGCCGCCGTTGACCTGGATGCCGGCCGGATTGGCAATGATCACCTCGGCGCGCTGTCCGGCCACTTCCACGTAGCCATTGAGTCGGCTGGCCGGGCCATTGACCTCATTGAGGATGACCCGTGCGCTGCCGGTGGCCAGCCACGGATTGCCCTGCACCCAACCGCCCAGCTGCGTCTGCGCCTGGCCACGCGCGTTGTTGAGGATCACGCCCTCGCGGCCGACATCGAACTGCGAATAGCGGTTGCGTGAGACACCACCAGCCGAAGGCGTGGTGATGTTGACCATCGGCACACCGTTCGGTGCGGTCACCACGGTGGGGCGCTCACGACCCGGCGCATTCGGATCGGACACGATGTGGCCGGCCGACTGTGCCTGCACCAAGGGCACCAGGCTCACCCATCCCAATGCGCACATCAGCGCGAAGCCCAAGGGCGACAACGCGGCGCTCTGCCGGCCAGCGATCTGGCCGACCAGGCCACCGCCGCCCTTCACCAGTTCCGAAGCGACCTGCCACACGCGCAGCGCGCGGTTGAAAACCAGGCGATAGATGCTGTTCATTTCACGAATCCTTGTGCCAGATCAGTAACGCCACGCCAGGCTGAAACCGAAGGTGGTGTAGTCGGTAGGGAAGTTGGCCGGTTTGTGCAGGGCCGAGCCCACGAAGCCATCCCAGGAAAGCTGCTGCCAGCCGCCGCGCAGGCCCAGCGCCATGCCAGCCAGATCGCGTCCGGATTGCCATTGCGCCGATGGCCCGCCGATGCGGCCGTAGTCGGCGGCGACATAGAACTCCTGCCCGCCGCCGATGCCCAGCGACAGGTCGTTGCGCAGCGACCAGCCGCGCTCACCGCTGAGCGAGCTTTCGCCGTCGAAACCGCGCACCGTGTAGCGGCCACCAATCGCAAAGCGATCCTGTGGCGACAATGGCGTGCGGTTCCACTGCGCCCGCCAGGCGGCGGTGTAGCGCAGGCGCTGCTTGCCCATCTGGACTGGCACGCTGAACTGCGCGTCAGCGGTGATCACCTTCATCCGCGACGTGCCTTCCAACGGCAAGGTCGGATCCCACGCCTGCGCCATCTCTTCCGGCGAACGCAGTGCATGGAAGGCACCGGTACCGCGCCGATAGGCCACGGTGGCGTCGAGCGTGGCATTGCCGATGAACTGCTTGTGGGTCAAGCCGAGTTCCCAGCCGGAGGTGCGACGGCGCTGCACTTCAATTTCGGTATCGTCGATGTAGTTCTTCGACGTGCGCTGCCAACCGCGACCGTAGATGCCCAGCTTGGTCCTGGCGTTGCGCAGCAGCAGGCGATCCACCCGTGCCTCGGCGTTGCCGCTGCGGCCGCTGTAGTCATAGCTTTCGTAAGCGCCGACCACGTTCTGGCTGTAGTCGTAGGCACTGGCCGTGGCGCCGAACAGCCAGTAGCCGTAAGGCACGTCGTAGTGCGCGGTCCAGCTGTTGGTGTCCTTGCCTTTGCCATTGAACACGCCGCGCCCGGTGCTGACGTAGAACAACTCGTTCAGGCCCAGCGGGTTGTCCAACGACAGCGTGGCATTGGCCTGCAGTTTGCCGGTGCCCTGGCTGCCGGCATCGTCAAGGGTCACGCTGGCCCGCACCGGCGAGCGCTGCTTCCAGTCGATCTGCAGGTCGCTCTGCCCGGGCGCGGCACCTTCGCCATCGGCGGGTGCGATCTTGATGTCCGCGCTGACGGTGGGCACGCGCTGCAGGTTTTCCAGGCCCTGCTCGATGTCACGCAGGTTCAGCAGTCCACCGCTGCGGACCGGCAGCGCGTTGGCGATGGTCGGATGCCGCGCGTCCGCCTCGGAAAACACCGCCTCGCGGAATCGCCCCGGTACCACCGACAGCGTCAGCGTGCCGGTGTTCAGATCCTGCGGTGCCGACAGCACCCGGGTGGTGACATAGCCGCGCGCGATGATCGCGTTCTGCACGCGCTTCATCACTACGTTGATGCCTTCAGTGCCCAGGCAGCGACCGCTGGCGGGATCTTCGCGCGGATCGGCTGCGGCCAACGCCCACTGGAAGCGCTTGGCGGCCTCGCCCTCCAACACGATGCGATCGATATGCACACAGGGCTGCTCCTGCGTCGGCAGACGCTCAGCCTGTTCACCCTGGCCGCTCTCGAGGCGCACATCGGGCCGGCTTTCCTGCTGTTCGCGCAGTACGCGCTCGCGTTCCTGCTGGCGCAACAGTTCCTGCGCGCCGGGGTCACCCACCTGCTGGGCAGCAACACTGAAGGCCATGCCCAGAAGCACCAACCCTCCACCACCGCGGCGCACACAGCGCGCAGACTTCATCCTTGCTCGCACAATCAATTCCAGGTATTGATGCCACGCGTCAGCGGCCCTGCTCCGGCAAGGGAGAAGGGCCAACCCGATGGCTTGAATCGAGGTTCGCCGGGGACATGTAACGGCATGCCACCGCGCCCGACGCGAAGTGACGCATAGGCTATCGGCTGCCCGGAGGACTTCTTTAGGGAAAACTTCAAATGCCCGGAACTACGGGAAAGCACACCGCAGACTGGGATCCAGAGTATGCGTGGACGCGCGCCACGTCGCAAAGCAACTGCGTTCAGCACAACACCTTCCGACAGGCCACGCTACAGTCGGCGCATGACCGTATTCCTGCAGATCGAAGGCACAACCATCGTTGACGTACCCAGTCTCTATTCGGAGATCAACCGGGTGTTCATGGCCGGCGAAGACTGGCAGCTCGGGCCCAGCCTCGATGCGCTGGATGATCTGCTGTACGGCGCTTACGGCACGTTGGCCGGACACGAAACCGCCACGGTGGTATGGCGCGATATCGAACACAGCCGTGCGGCACTGGGACTGGAGACCACACGTGCGTGGCTGGAAGACAAGCTCCGGCAACCGGATATGTTCAACGTCGAAACCATCGGCCGCCAGTTGGTTGACCTGCAACGCGGCGATGGGCCGACCTATTTCCAGATCGTGATGGATATCTTCGCAAGCCACCCGAACATTGTGCTGGTGCCGGCCTGAGGTCGGCGTGGGCGGCGATGCGCGCAACCTGTCCAGCGCGCCGCCGCCGTGACCAGGTGCCGTGCCTGCCACGGCGCCTGTTCGGATGGGTCGCCCCCCTGACAATCGAGGCACCCCGGGCCCCTACCCGTTACCATGGACAGCCCTGTACCCGCTCCGCCCCGCTGCCCTCCGGCGCGCGCGGACGCCCCTGATCCACGAGTCCCATGTCCAAAGACAAGTCCGCCGAACACACCCCGCTGATGAAGCAGTTCTTCGCAGCCAAGTCCGACTACCCGGACCTGCTGCTGTTCTTCCGCATGGGCGACTTCTACGAGCTGTTCTACGACGACGCGCGCAAGGCCGCGCGCCTGCTCGACATCACCCTGACCCAGCGCGGCAGCTCCGGCGGTGCACCGATCCCGATGGCCGGCGTGCCGGTGCATGCCTACGAGGGCTACCTGGCACGACTGGTTGCGCTTGGCGAATCGGTGGCGATCTGCGAACAGATCGGCGACCCGGCGCTGGCCAAGGGCCTGGTCGAACGCAAGGTGGTGCGCATCGTCACCCCGGGCACCGTTACCGACGAGGCACTGCTGGACGAGCGCCGCGACACCCTGCTGATGGCCCTGTCGCGTAGCAAGAGCGGCTATGGGCTGGCCTGGGCCGATCTGGCTGGCGGCCGCTTCCTGGTCAACGAAGTGGACACCGACGATGCACTGGAAGCCGAACTGGCCCGTCTGGAACCGGCCGAACTGCTGGTGCCGGACGAAGAGAACTGGCCCGACTTCCTGCGCCAGCGCAGCGGCGTGCGTCGCCGCGCGCCGTGGCTGTTCGACGCCGACAGTGGCCGCCGCCAGCTGCTGAACTTCTTCAAGCTGCACGACCTCAGCGGCTTCGGCATCGACGACAGGCCGCGCGCCACTGCTGCGGCCGGCGCCCTGCTCGGCTACGTGGAAGAAACCCAGAAGCAGCGCCTGCCGCACCTGACGTCCATCTCGATGGAGACCGCCAGCGAAGCGATCGCGATGAACGCGGCAACGCGTCGCCATCTGGAGCTGGACACCCGCGTCGACGGCGATACTCGCAATACCCTGCTCGGCGTGCTCGACAGCACGGTGACGCCAATGGGTGGCCGCCTGCTGCGTCGCTGGCTGCACCGCCCGCTGCGCCTGCGCGAGGTGCTGGTGCAGCGCCACCACGCGGTGGAAACATTGATCGACCGCGGCGCGGACGCAGATATCCGCGAACAGTTCCGCCGCCTCGGTGATCTCGAACGCATCCTCACCCGCGTTGCCTTGCGCTCTGCACGGCCGCGCGACTTCTCCACCCTGCGCGATGGCCTCGGCCTGCTGCCGGCCGTACGCGAGGTGCTGGCACCGCTGGATTCACCGCGCCTGCAGACCCTGCACGCGGCGCTCGGCGAGCACGACGAGTGCGCGCACCTGCTGGCCAGCGCCATTGCCGAAATGCCGCCGCTCAAGCTCAGCGATGGTGGCGTGCTGGCCGATGGCTTCGACGCCGAGCTGGATGAACTGCGTCGCCTGTCCACCCACGCCGACCAGTTCCTGGTCGACCTGGAACAGCGCGAACGCGAGAGCAGCGGCATCGCCACCTTGAAGGTCGGCTACAACCGTGTGCACGGCTACTACATTGAAATCAGCAAGGGCCAGTCCGACCGCGCGCCGGTGCACTACACCCGCCGCCAGACGCTGACCAATGCCGAGCGCTACATCACCGAAGAGCTGAAGGCGTTCGAGGACAAGGTGCTGTCCGCCCGCGACCGTTCGCTGTCGCGCGAGAAGTACCTGTACGAGCAGCTGCTGGACACGCTGGGCACGCAGCTGGAGCCACTCAAGCAGTGCGCCGCCGCGCTCAGCGAACTGGATGTGCTGGCGGCCTTCGCCGAGCGTGCGCAGGCGCTGGACTGGGCGCGCCCGGAGCTGCAGGCCGAGCCGTGCCTGAACATCGAGCGCGGTCGCCACCCGGTGGTCGAAGCCGTGCGCGACCAGCCGTTCGAGCCCAACGACCTGGACCTGCACCCGGACCGTCGCATGCTGGTCATCACCGGCCCGAACATGGGCGGTAAGTCGACCTACATGCGACAGAACGCGCTGATCGTGCTGCTGGCCCACATCGGCAGCTTCGTGCCGGCCAGCCGTGCGTTGATCGGCCCGATCGACCGTATCCTGACCCGCATCGGCGCAGGCGACGATCTTGCTCGTGGGCAGTCGACCTTCATGGTCGAGATGGCCGAAACCAGCTACATCCTGCATCACGCCACCGCGCATTCGCTGGTGCTGATGGACGAGATCGGCCGCGGTACCTCCACCTACGACGGCCTGGCCCTGGCCGATGCGGTGGCGCGCCATCTCGCCTACGAGAACCGCTGCTACACGCTGTTCGCCACCCATTATTTCGAACTGACCGCGCTGGCCGACGAACAGCACGAGGGGGGCCGCAGCGGCATCGCCAACGTGCACCTGGATGCCGTCGAGCACGGCGAGGCGCTGGTGTTCATGCATGCGGTGAAGGACGGCCCGGCCAACCGCAGCTTCGGCCTGCAGGTGGCCGCGCTGGCCGGCCTGCCGCGCGCCACCGTGGCGCAGGCGCGCCGGCGCCTGGCCGAGCTGGAGCAGCGCGGCGGCGAAAGCCACGCTGCCGAACTCGCACCGCAGGCATTGGATGCACCGCAGCAGTTCGGCCTGTTCGCCGCACCCTCGAACAAGGCGCAGGAAGCGCTGGCCGCGATCGATCCGGACGAGCTGACCCCGAAGCAGGCGCTGGAAGCCCTGTATCGGCTGAAGACGTTGTTGTAATCCCGGCCGCCGGGCCTGGCCCGGCGCTACCGTCGTAGAGCCGAGCCCACGCTCGGCTGTCTTCGCATTGCTGTCGTGTACACGGCGTTATGCTCGGGCGGTTCGTCCTTCACAGACCGGAGACCGCCATGAACACCGAATCCCTCGCTGCATCCCTCTTCCAGCAGCTGCAGCAGGGCCAGGGCCTGCAGCAGGTGTCGCAGCAGCTCGGCCTGGACAGCAGCCAGGCCACCCAGGCCGTCGGCAGCGCCCTGCCCCTGCTGCTTGGCGCGATGGGCCAGAACGCCAGTGAGCCGCAGGGTGCACAGTCCCTGCTCAATGCCCTGCAGCGCGACCACCTCGGCTCGGCCGGCGGCGGCGGCGGTTTCGACCTCGGCAGCATCCTCGGCGCGGTGATGGGCGGTGGCGGCGGCAACGCCACCAATGGTGCCGGCATCCTCGGTCATGTGTTCGGCGGGCAGACCTCGCAGGCGGCCGAAGCGCTGGGCCAGAAGACCGGCCTGGACAGCGGCAAGTCCAGTCAGCTGCTGGCGATCCTCGCCCCCATCGTCATGTCGTTCCTGGCCCAGCGGTTTGCCCAGAGCGGCAACGCCGGCCAGCTCAGCCAGGCCTTGGGCCAGGAAGCACAGCAATCCGGCGGCGGCATCGGCAGCCTGCTCGGTGGTGCGCTCGACCAGGACGGTGATGGCCAGTTCGGCGCCAGCGATCTGCTCAAGCTCGGCGCGGGCCTGCTCAAGCGCTGATCGCGCACAACGATCCAAGTACTGCCGACCATAGGCAGTCACTATCGCATCGGTTGAATCAATCGAATTTACCCATTGTTAGGCGATGCCTATGGTGGGTAAGCGATCTGATTCCCTCATTCGCCAGTCCACAGGTAGAGACCCATGAAAAGCGAAGCGAAGTGCCCGTTCAACCATGCCGTCGTCGGTGATGCGACGACCAACCGCGACTGGTGGCCGAACCAGCTGCGCGTGGACCTGCTCAACCAGCACTCCACGCGCTCCAACCCTCTTGATGCCGGCTTCGACTACGCCAAGGCCTTCAACGGGCTGGACTACAGCGCCCTGAAGGCTGACCTGAAGGCGTTGATGACCGACTCGCAGGACTGGTGGCCGGCCGACTTCGGCCACTACGGCGGCCTGTTCATCCGCATGGCCTGGCACAGCGCCGGTACCTACCGCATCGGTGATGGCCGTGGTGGTGGCGGTCGCGGCCAGCAGCGCTTCGCGCCGCTCAACAGCTGGCCGGACAACGTCAGCCTGGACAAGGCGCGACGTCTGCTGTGGCCGATCAAGCAGAAGTATGGCCAGGCCATTTCCTGGGCCGACCTGCTGATCCTCACCGGCAACGTCGCGTTGGAATCGATGGGCTTCAAGACGCTCGGCTTTGCCGGCGGCCGCCCCGATACGTGGGAGCCGGACCAGGATGTGTACTGGGGCCGCGAGACCACCTGGCTCGGCGGCGACGTGCGTTACAAGCACGGCTCGGAGGGCGTGGAAGAAAACCACGGCGTGCTGGTGTCCGATGACGATGCAGATGGCGACGTGCATTCGCGCAAACTGGAAAACCCGCTGGCTGCGGTGCAGATGGGCCTGATCTACGTGAACCCGGAAGGCCCGGATGGCAATCCCGATCCGGTGCTGGCCGCGCATGACATCCGCGACACCTTCGGCCGCATGGCGATGGACGACGAAGAAACCGTCGCCCTGATTGCCGGCGGCCACAGCTTCGGCAAGACCCATGGTGCCGGCCCCGCCGACAACGTCGGCAAGGAACCGGAAGCTACGGGCCTGGAAAGCCAGGGCCTGGGCTGGGCCAACAGCTTCGGCAGCGGCAAGGGCGGCGACACCATCACCAGCGGCCTGGAAGTGACCTGGACCCGCACCCCGGCGCAGTGGAGCCACGACTTCTTTGAAATTCTGTTCGGCCACGAATGGGAACTGACCAAGAGCCCGGCCGGTGCCCACCAGTGGGTGGCCAAGAATGCCGACGCGGTCATTCCCGACGCACACGATCCGTCGAAGAAGCATCGCCCGACCATGCTCACCACCGACCTGTCGCTGCGCATGGATCCGGCCTACGAAAAGGTCTCGCGGAAGTTCCTTGCGGATCCGCAGGCTTTCGCCGATGCATTCGCCCGCGCCTGGTTCAAGCTGACCCATCGCGACATGGGTCCGCGTGCGCGCTACCTGGGCCCGGAGATCCCGGCCGAGGAATTCATCTGGCAGGACCCGGTGCCGGAAGCGAAGCACCCGCTGATCGACGCCAAGGACATTGCTGCGCTGAAGCAGAAGATCGCGGCGACAGGGCTGAGCGTGGCGGAGCTGGTGTCGACGGCGTGGGCCTCGGCCTCGACCTTCCGCGGCTCGGACAAGCGCGGTGGTGCCAACGGTGCGCGCGTGCGCCTGGCACCGCAGAAGGATTGGGCGGTGAACCAGCCGCAGCAGTTGGCCAAGGTGTTGGCCGCGCTGGAAAAGGTCCAGGCCGAGTTCAACGGCGCAGGCGGCAAGCAGGTGTCGCTGGCCGACCTGATCGTGCTGGCCGGTGGCGTCGGCATCGAGCAGGCGGCAAAGGCCGGCGGCCACGATCTGAGCGTGCCGTTCACCCCGGGCCGCACCGATGCCAGCCAGGAACAGACCGACGTCGAATCGTTCGCGGTGCTGGAGCCGGCGGCCGATGGTTTCCGCAACTACCTCAAGGGCGCTTACAGCGTGCCGGGCGAGGCGCTGCTGATCGACAAGGCGCAGCTGCTCACCCTTACCGCACCGGAAATGACCGCGCTGGTCGGCGGCCTGCGCGTGCTCGGTGCCAACGTCGATGGCGGCAAGCACGGCGTGTTCACCAACCGACCCGGCACGTTGAGCAACGACTTCTTCGTCAATCTGCTGGACATGGGCACGACCTGGAAGGCGACCGGCCGCGAAAGCTATGAAGGCCGGGGCCGCAACGATGGCGCTGCACGCTGGACCGGCACCCGTGCGGATCTGGTGTTCGGCTCGAACGCCGTGCTGCGCGCCTTGGCTGAGGTGTATGCCAGTGCCGATGGCGAGAAGAAGTTCGTGCAGGACTTCATCGCCGCCTGGACACGGGTGATGGAACTGGACCGCTACGACCTGCACGGCTGACGCGCCCAGGTAGGTGCCGACCTTGGTCGGCACCCGGAACAACGCCCACCAAGGTGGGCGACTACCAGAGCGATCCCACAGCGGCCATGACCCGGTAGATGCCAACCTTGATTGGCATGCAGCGCAGCCGCGGCGGCTTCAATGCGCACCGTCCTTCAATCGCTGCAGGATCGGCGCGAACAGCGGCGCCTGCATCGAACGCGGCGGCTGCACGGCTTCGCCCTTCTCGACAGCCTGCCAGTACGACCACGGCAGCGCCTTGTCGCCCAGCTCATAGTCCATGCCGTCCCAGCCATCTTCGCGGAACGCGTAGAACGCCCAGTGCACCTTCTGCTGCTCGGCCACGGCCAGCACATCACGCAGGTAGGCACCGCAGTCCGGCCAACGACGCATGCAGCCGAACTCACCGATCACCATGCGGTTGGCGCCGATGCCATGTGTCTTCGCCCAGTCCATCGGCTGCTGCAGGTAGCTGCGCACGCGCGCGGCATCCCAGCGCTCGCTGCGGTCGCCGAACGGTACATCGGCGGGATAGCGGTACGGTGTGCTGCGCTTCTGGTTCGGCGCACTGGTAGCCGCGTACGGCTCGTACATATGCACGCTGTACAGCAGCTTCGCGTCGTCCAGCGGCGCAGGCCAGTAGTCGAAGGCATCGGCCGCCGCGTACCAGCCAGCGTCGAGCATCAGCGGCATGTCTGCATCGACCGCACGCACGCTTGCCACCAGTTCCGTGTAGAGCTGGCGCAGGTCGCGCGGCCCACTCTGCACGCCCGCATACCACTTCAGCATGTCCTCGCGGGAGGCATGTTCGGCCAGCGCGGTGCCGTATTCCGGCGCCGGCTCATTGATCAGGTTGTAGCCGGCCAGTGCCGGATGCCCCTTCAGCGCGGCGGCCAGGTCACGCCAGAAGCGCTGCGCAGGTGCGTGGTTGTCGAAAGACCGCCACAGGCGCTGGTCGACCACGTCGCCGTTCTTCTGCTTCCAGCGCAGCAAGGGCAGCGACAGCGGTACCAGCACCACCTTCAGGCCTGCGGCATTGGCGTCATCCAGCGCGCGACGCAGCGTGGCCACGTCGGCCTCGACCAGTCCTTGATAGTGGTCGGCATTGCCCATCAGAAAGTCGCGCCCGCCGGCGCTTTTCCACTTGTCCGGGCTCAGCCGTACCCAGGTCGCGCCGGTGTCACGCAGGGCCTGGAAATAGGCGCGATCGGGCGGCGCTTCGTTGAAACTGTTGCCACCGCGCTGCGGCGTATCCCAGAAGGTGATGTCGGCGGCGAACACCGGGGCGGCGGCGGACAAGGCCAGGCACAACAGGCTGCGGCGCAGGAACATGGGGGCTTCCATGAGGAGGACGATCCACCGTGCGGGGTGCAAACCGAACGGTGGCTGAGCGCAGGCGGTACGACGCCCACCAAGGTGGGCGGCTACCAGAGCGGCGCATGACCCGGTAGCTGCCAACCTTGCTTGGCATTCGCAGATCGGGTCAGAGCGCGTCCAGATCACCCAGTGCGCGGATCAACCGTCGCGCGCGCTTGTCCGGCTTGTGCTCGGGCGCCTGGTAGCCATCACGCGCGGCAATGCGCAGCGCGCGCTGTTCCGCACGGCGCGCTTTGGAGGCCTCGCTCTCGGCATACAACTGATGCGCCACCGGCGCCGGACCACGCTGGTCGCTCAGGCCCAGCACCCGGATCTCGAAATGCTCTTCACCACGATCAACCAGCAGCTGCTCTCCCACGCGCACCGCGCGCGAGGATTTCGGTCGCTGCCCGGCCACGGATACCTTGCCGGTCTCGATCGCCTGTTTGGCCAGGCTGCGGGTCTTGAAGAAGCGGGCCGCCCACAGCCAGATGTCCAGACGGACGCTGGGCGCCAACGGGGAAAGCTCGGACATCGGTGGGGACTACTCCGTTCGCTTGTTCAGGGGGCGCGGATTGTCGGGGTCGGTGCGGCATCCGCTGCCCCCGATCAATGCCGGCGTTCCGGCCGCAGATCCTGGCGCTGGCTGCCGACCAGGCACTCGGGGCGGTCGGTCGGCCGCACCTGGGTATCGCCCAGCCGGTCACCTGACGAACATGCGGCCAGTGCCGCAGCGATCAAGGCCACCACGATGATCCGCGTCATCTGCTGTCGTTGATGCATTGCCACATCCTGCAAACCGGCTTGATGCTAGTGTGCGCCTCCCGGGAATCGATCACCACTCCATGGCCAAAGCGCCGCTTGACCTGACCTCCGGCCCGATCGGCCGCAACCTGCTGCTGTTCGCGCTGCCGATCCTGGCAGGCAACATCGCGCAGTCGCTGAACGGCTCGGTGAATGCGGTATGGGTGGGGCGCTTCCTCGGCGAAGCGGCGCTGACCGCAACCGCGAACGCCAACAACATCATGTTCTTCCTGATCGGTTCGGTGTTCGGCTTCGGCATGGCCTCGACCATCCTGATCGGCCAGGCCATCGGCGCACGCGACATCGCCCAGGCACGGCGCGTGGTGGGCACCAGCGCCACGTTCTTCATCGGCCTGTCGGTGATCATCGCCATCGCCGGCTGGTTCCTGGCCCACTCGCTGCTGGCGGCGATGGGGACGCCAGCCGCCTCGCTGCCCCTGGCCGAGGCCTACCTGCGCATCATCTTCCTGGCGATGCCGACGCTGTACGCCTTCGCCTTTCTCAGTGCAGCGCTGCGTGGTGCTGGCGACTCGCGCACGCCGTTCCGCTTCCTGCTGGTCTCGGTGGTGTTGGACATCGCCCTGAACCCGGTGCTGATCTTCGGCATGGGGCTGTTCCCGGAACTGGGCATCGCCGGCTCGGCCTGGGCCACGCTGGTGTCGCAGACGCTGTCGCTGGCCGGCCTGCTGCTGTACATGCGGCACAAGCGGCACACGCTGTGGCTGGGCCGCGCCGACATGCACCTGTTCAAGCTGGACATGACCATCCTGCGTGCGCTGGTGGTAAAGGGGGTGCCGATGGGCCTGCAGATGGTGCTGATCTCGCTGTCGGTGATCATGCTGATGACGATGGTCAACCAGTACGGCACCGACACCGGCGCGGCCTACGGTGCGTCGCTGCAGCTGTGGAACTACGTGCAGATGCCGGCGATGGCGATCGGCGCGGCGTGTTCGTCGATGGCCGCGCAGAATGTCGGTGCGCAGCGCTGGGACCGCGTGCGCGGTACCGCACGCCAAGGCATCCTGTTCAACTTCCTGCTGACCGGCGCGTTGATCCTGCCGCTGGTGCTGCTGGACCAGTATTCGCTGGCCTTGTTCCTGCCGCAGGGCAGCGAGTCGCTGCAGATCGCGCGGCACCTGAACCACATCGTGATCGGTTCGTTCCTGTTCTTCGGCGTCAGCTTCGTGATCTCCGGCGTGGTGCGCTCCACCGGCGCGGTGCTGCCACCGCTGCTGATCCTGGCGGCGTCGCTGTGGGGTGTGCGTGTGCCGTTCGCCGAATTCCTGCAGCCGTACTGGGGCGCCGATGCGATCTGGTGGAGCTTCCCGGCGGGCTCGCTGGTGTCGATGCTGCTGTCGCTGGCCTATTACCGCTGGGGTGGCTGGCGCAAGGCAAGGATGATCAACAAGCCGGTGCACGCGGAGGAACTGGCCACGCCATCGGAGATTCCGGCCTGTCCGCCTTCGCCGGTGGCCGATCCGGATGCGGCATTGGAAGCTACCCGACCGCACTGAACATGCGCCGGTAGTGCCGGCCGCTGGCCGGCAACCGCACCATACCCGGTAGTGCCGGCCGCTGGCCGGCAACTCCATGGACGTCGCAAACATCGCGCAGTTGCCGGCCAGCGGCCGGCACTACCGTTTCTTCTTTTCCGCGTTGTGCTTGGCGGCGGCGCGCAGCAGCACTTTCAGCGCAGCGGCATTGGGCATTTCACCTTCGCGTATGTCGATCGCTCGTCGCGTGCCGCCTTCCAGGCTGGCATTGAACAGGCGCTTCGGGTCCGGCAACGCGGCGCCATGGGCGAAGGTGAGTTTCACCGCCTGCTTGTAGGTTTCGCCGGTGCACACGATGCCGTTGTGTTCCCACACCGGTGTGCCGCGCCACTTCCAGGTTTCCTCCACGTCCGGCAGCGCCTCGTGGATCAGCGCGCGCACGCGGGCGAGGATCTCGCCACGCCAATCACCCAGCTCGGCAATGCGGGCGTCGATCAGAGCAGCGGCAGGGAGTGCGATGTCGGCGGGCTCGGTCTTCTGCGTGGCCATCACGTGGTCTCGTACGGGGAAAGATCCTGGGGAATTACATGCGTTCGCCGGGCAGCTCGCTGGCCTGCCGCACCCAGTCAAGGAATCGCGCCTCGTCCAGCGCTCCGTCTTCCAGGATGTGCAGGTAGCGTGTGTCGGCGCTCTTCGACGGCTCGGGTGGAACCGGCTGCAACAGCGCACCGCGGAAGAATGCGACCTTGATGTAGCGGGCGAAGCAATGAAAGCTGAGAAACCAGCCTTCACCCGCGGCGACGCCGTACATCGGCGAGTTCCATTTCACCGCCTTGTGCACGCCGGGCACGGCCTGTTCGATCAGTGCGTCCAGACGCGCACCGACAGCCCGCTTCCAGTCCGGCATGGCAGCGATATAGGCCTGCACAGGCGCATCGCCCTCACCCTTGGCGATCTGCGGATTACCGCCGGACAACAGCTTCGGCGCGGCACTGTTGGCGGGTCGCTTGGCGGGCATCGCACGAGTCATGGGGGGGCGAAAGCCCGAGCGTACGCTGGCTCCCGGCAGCGGTCACGGCGCACTGCGCCATGGCCTCAGAGGCTGCGGCGGAACTGCTGCCAGGTGGGTAGTTTGCGGGCACCGCGCAGGAACCACATCAGGGTGGCCATCACCAGGCCGAACATCGCGCCGGCCGCCCCACCTGCAAGCAGCAGCAACTCCAGCGCCGGCGCCCTGCCCTGCCACAGCAGCAGCCATATCAACACCGTCCAGAACACGCCGAACAGCAGGCCCTGCAGCAGCGTATTGGTCAGGAAACCAGCCAGTATCGGCGGCGGCAGCGCGATGCCCAGCCGCCACAGCATGCGGTGCAGCAAGGGCGCCGCTTCCCTCCGCGGTACCCCGGAACCGTCCAGGAAGCGCAATGCCACCTGGATGTCCGCCGGGTATCGATGGTCGGTCTGATCCATCCATTGAAACTAACGAGGCGACGCCACAAACGCAAACGGCCGCCCGAAGGCGGCCGTCGCGGCAACAACCGAAGTTGTTTATCAGCCCTTGGTTGCCAGGCGGGCAGCCTTGGCGGCGGCAGCAGCAGCCAGATCTTCCTTGATGCGGGCAGCCTTGCCTTCCAGGCCACGCAGGTAGTACAGCTTGCCGGCGCGGACCTTACCACGACGCTTCACTTCGACCGAGTCGATGATGGCGCTGTGGGTCTGGAACACGCGCTCGACGCCGTAGCCGTGCGAGATCTTGCGCACGGTGAACGAGGAGTTCAGGCCGCCGTTCTTGGTCGCGATGACAACGCCTTCATAGGCCTGCACGCGCTCGCGGGCACCTTCCTTCACCTTCACGTTGACGACAACGGTGTCGCCCTGGCTGAACTGCGGCAGTTCACGGGTGATCTGGGCGGATTCGAATTCCGCGACGATGGACTTGTTCAGCTTGCTCATGGGTTACACCGATTCATTGTTCGGGTGGGCGTGTCATTCGACAGCGTGGGCTCATGCAGTCACCGGACTGTGCTGCACGTTTGTTTTGGATACTGCGCACCGGCCGAGGCCGGCGGTAATTGGCCATGATAGCCGATAAAGCGGGGCTGGCGCTAGGGCCTGCCCTTTTTTGCCGTGACCTGGCGGGCCTGGGCCAGCAGCGTGCGGTCGGCCTTGCCCAGCGCCTGTTCATCGAGCAGGTCCGGGCGCCGCTGTGCGGTACGGATCAACGACTGCTGCCGGCGCCAGGCGGCGATGGCGGCATGGTTGCCAGAGCGCAGCACGTCCGGCACGTCACCCAGCGGATGCTGGGCCGGCTGGCTGTAATGTGGGCAGTCGAGCAGGCCGAGGTCGCCCTCGAAACTGTCCTGAGCGGCCGATTCGGCGTCATTCAAGGCGCCCTCCTGCAACCTGGCCACCGCGTCGATGATGACCGCAGCCCCCAGCTCGCCGCCGGACAGCACATAGTCGCCGAGGGAGATCTCCTCATCGACATTGGCGGCCAGGAAACGCTCGTCGATGCCCTCATAGCGGCCGCAGAGCAGGACCATGCGCGGCAATGCCGCCAGTTCCCGCACCTTGGCCTGGGTCAGCGGCGCGCCCTGCGGGCTGAGATAGATCACCCGCGCAGGCGTCGGATCGGCCTCGCGGATCGCCTGCAGGCAGGCCTGCAGCGGTTCGATCAGCATCACCATGCCCGGGCCACCGCCGAACGGACGGTCGTCCACCCGGCGGTAGTTGCCCTCGGCGTAGTCACGGGGATTCCAGCCATGCAGGCTGAACAACCCCTTTTCCTGCGCACGACCCACCACGCCCAGCCCAGCGGACTGGGCGAGGAAATCGGGGAACAGAGTGATGACGTCGAAACGCATGCTCACACTCAGAACTCGGGGTCCCAGTCGACCACGAGCAGATTGGCCTCGAAGTCGACGGATTTGACGAACTCCGGCACGACGAACGGAATCATCCGCTCGCGGTCACCGCGTACGACCACCACATCGTTGGCGCCGGTACTGAACAGGTGCGAGACCTGGCCGAGGGCAACGCCTTCGACCGTCTTCACATCCAGTCCTTCCAGATCGACCCAGTAATACTCGTCGGCATTCGGCGGCGGCAGCGCACTGCGGGCCACGAAGACCTCGGTGCCGTGCATTGCCTCGACCGTGTCGCGGTCCTCGATCCCCGGGAAACGGGCCACGAGGTGCTTGCCGGTATCCCGGCCACGGGCGCCTTCAAGCGTCGATTCCTGCCCGTTGGGGCTGCGCAGGATCCACGGCTGGTAACGGAAAATAGCGGAACGCGGCTCGGTCCAGGACTCGAGCTTTATTTCGCCGCGCACACCAAAAGCGCCGACAATCCTGCCAAGCAGGATGCGGCGCTCGTTATCTTTCATCTGCGTTCAATCAGATGGGCCGCACCAGGGCGCGGCCCGTCAGGATCAGGCCGCAGCGGCCTGGGACTTGCTCGCTTCCTTGATCAGGTTGCGAACTTTCTCGGTCGGCTGGGCGCCGTTCTTGACCCAATGGTCAACGCGGGCCAGGTCCAGCTCGATGCGCTTCTCGCCACCCTGTGCAACCGGGTTGTAGAAGCCAACGCGCTCGATGTTGCGGCCGTCGCGGGCGCTGCGGACGTCGGTGACGATGATGTGGTAGAACGGACGCTTCTTGGCGCCGCCGCGGGTCAGTCGAATCTTGACCATGGTGGTTTTTTCCTATTGCCCAGTCGCCAGGATGGCGCGGTAAGCGGGCGATTATAGCGGCAGAGTCCGGCCGAGCCAACCCCGTGGAAAAACGGACCTGTCCGGTAGCGCCGGGCCATGCCCGGCGGCTTTCAAGACTTCCCGTTCAGGAAAGTGCCTGCCAGGGCACCCGGGCCAGCACCGCCCTGCCCTGTTCGGCCAGGGCCTGCGAACCCGGCAGCGCTTGACCATCGATGGCGTCCAGCGCCCACAGCCCGCTGGCGTTGCAGGCGAAGGCGGCCTGGATGCCGGCCAGCGCATCCAGCCGCAGCGGCCGGATCTCCTGCGGACCATCCCAACCCGCCTGCAGCAGCGCTTCCGCGGTTCCCCGCAGCGCAGGCGCCTGCGGCCAGACCAGGCGCTCGCCGTCGTGCACGGCCAGGTTCCAGGTCGTGCCCTCGCTGATCTGCCCATCAGCAGTCACCAACAGCGCATCGTCGAAACCCGCTGCCAGCGCGGCGCGCCGCTGGGCGAACAGGCCGAACGTACCAACGTGCTTGATCTGCGGCAGCTCGCGCTGCCAGGTCACGCTGCGTACGCGCTTGGGCGCGGTCAGCGCGACCGGCGCGGACACGGCAACCAGTACATCCACTGGCACGCTGGCCAGCGGATCGCGGAAGTCGAAACGGCGCGAGAACACGGTGACCCGCATCGATGCATCGATCTGACCGGACTGCTGCAGCGCCTGCGCCATCCATGCCCGCACCTGCACGATATCGAGCCCGCTGCCGAACAACTCGCGCGTTGCCTGCGCCAGCCGCTGCAGATGCAGATCGAGACCCTGCACCGCGCAGCCGCGCACCTGCAGCGAGGTGAAGTGGCCATAGTTGGTCAGCGCCGGCAGCAGGTCTTCGGCCTGCGCCGTGGCGCCGTTGCAGGTGACCGTCATCGCAGCAGTGCCTGCGCCTGTTGCCACATATCACGCAGCACGTCGGCGGCCGGCGCGGCCGGTGCCATCCACGCCGACTGCCCGGCCCAGGCCTGCATCGCAGCAAGCCGGTTTTCCTGCGTGGCCTGCTTGCGCATGGCGGCGGTCAGGCCACGCTGCACCGGATACGGGCGCGGCGAGGGCGCGCCCTCGGCGGCAGCGGCGCGCACGTAGGCGGTCGCCAGGCCACGGCCCAGGCGCCCACTGAACGCACGGGTCGGCCAGGTGTCTTCGGGTTCGCTGCGGGCCAATGCATCGGCCCATGCCGGTGCCAACGCCGCTTCGGGTGTGCGCAGGAAGGCCGTGCCGATCTGCACCGCGCTGGCCCCGAGCATCAGGGCAGCGGCAATGCCGCGACCGTCGCCGATTCCGCCCGCAGCGATCACCGGAATCTTCAGGTTGTCCGCCAGCCGCGGCAGCAGTGCGAACAGGCCGACCAGCTGCTGCTCGGCACGTATCGGATCGAAGGCGCCGCGATGGCCACCGGCTTCGGCACCCTGCGCGACCACCGCGTCAGCACCTGCGTCCTGCGCGGCGCGCGCTTCGGCCAGCGTCGTGGCGCAGGCAATCCAGGCGATGCCGGCATCCTTCAACTGCTGCACATGACGCGGCGACAGCACCCCCATGATGGTCGACGCCACCGACGGCCGTGCCGCCAGCAGCGCACTGAACTGCTCCTCGAAATCGGCAGGCGTGGCATCCGCTGCGCTGGCCGCAACCTCCGGCCCCCACTGGCCCAGAAAAGTGCGTGTGGCGGCCTCGGCGGCTACGTCACGCACCGGCGCGGGATCGGGCAACCACAGGTTTACCTGCGCCGGACCGCTGGACGCGGCCCGGAAGTCCTGCATCCAGCGGCCGATATCAGCCGCGGGCGACAGCACCGCCCCCATCGCGCCCATGCTGCCGGCGTTGGCCAGCGTGGCGGAAAGCGGAACCGGGCAGGCGCCGGCCATCGGTGCCAGCAGGATCGGCAGCTGCAATGAAAAACGCCGACAGAAATCGTCGGCGCGTTCGAGAATCGGCGAAAGGCTCACGCGACGCACCTGTGGGAGGAGTCGCTGCCAGCATACGCCAGACACTATGGACGGGAGCGTCGCGTCGAGCGATCCGCTCCCGCCTGGCTCAGCGTGCAGACACCGCGTAGGTGCGGACCAGCTGGCTGTCCATTTCTTCGTTGAACGTGAACGTCACATAGCGTGCGTCATCCGCGGCGAACTCTTCCTCGGCGCTGGCGCGGCCGATCTCGGTGCCCTCGGCATCCAGCGCACGCGCCACCAGCTTGCCCTTGAAGGCCTTGTCGGCCACCACGTAGACCGCCGCGTCCTTGGAGCCCATGCCACGGCTCTTGCCCAGGGTGACGGTAAGCCCGCGCGCGGCCAGAGCCGGATCGGCCTGCAGCGTCACGTTCATCTTCTTGTCCACGCCCTCGCCCAGCCCGGCGACGAAATCGGCGGCGGTGCCGCTGATGGCGCTACCGGCCTTCTGCGACACGGAGGTGTCGTCCTTGCAGGCAACCAGGCCCAGGGCCAGCGCCATCACCACGATCGACTTGTTCATGCACATTCCTTTGATTGATTCCGCGGGTTGTTCAAGCGTCCAATGCAGCGCGCACTCAACGGAACGGCATGCCGCGGCCGCCCATGGCGCCCATCATGCCCTTCATGCTGCGCATCATGCCCTTCATGCCGCCGCCGGCCATCTTGCTCATCATCTTTTCCATCTGCATGTACTGCTTCATCAGCTTGTTGACGTCGGCCGGGGTCACGCCCGAGCCCTTGGCGATGCGTGCGCGACGCGAGCCATTGAGCAGGTTCGGGTTGCGTCGTTCCTTCTTGGTCATCGAGCCGATGATGGCGATCATGCGCGGCACTTCCTTGCCCTGGCTGACCTGCTGCTTGAGGTGCTCGGGAATCTGGCCCAGGCCCGGCAGCTTGTCCATCAGGCCGCCGATGCCGCCCATATTCTGCATCTGCTCAAGCTGGTCGCGCATGTCGTTCAGATCGAACTTCTTGCCCTTGGCGACCTTCTCGGCCAGCTTCTGCGCCTTGTCCTTGTCGACCTGCTGCTCCACCTGCTCGACCAGCGACAGCACGTCGCCCATGTCGAGGATGCGGCTGGCGATACGGTCCGGGTGGAACACGTCCAGGCCTTCCGGCTTTTCGCTGACACCGACGAACTTGATCGGCTTGCCGGTGATGTAGCGCACGCTCAGCGCGGCGCCGCCACGGGCGTCACCATCGGTCTTGGTCAGGACCACGCCGGTCAGCGGCAACGCATCGCCGAAGGCCTTGGCGGTATTGGCCGCGTCCTGGCCGGTCATGGCGTCGACCACGAACAGGGTTTCAGCCGGGTTGACCGCGGCGTGCAGGGCCTTGATCTCGGCCATCATCGCTTCGTCGATGGCCAGGCGGCCGGCGGTATCGACCAGCAGCACGTCGACGAACGACTTGCGCGCGTCATCGATGGCGGCGCGGACGATGGCTTCCGGCTTCTGGTCGGCGCTGGACGGGAAGAACAGCACGCCCACCTGCTCGGCCAGCGTCTTCAGCTGCTCGATCGCCGCCGGACGGTAGACGTCGGCCGAGACCACCATCACCTTCTTCTTGCGCTTTTCCTTCAGGTGCTTGGCCAGCTTGCCGACCGTGGTGGTCTTGCCGGCGCCCTGCAGGCCCGCCATCAGGATGATGGCCGGCGCGGGAACGTTGAGGTTCAGGTCGCTGGCTTCGGCGCCCATCACTGCGGTCAGCTCGTCGCGCACGACCTTGATCAGGGCCTGGCCCGGGGTCAGCGACTTCAGCACTTCCTGGCCGACCGCACGCACCTTGATGCGCTCGATCAGGGCCTGCACCACCGGCAGCGCGACGTCGGCTTCGAGCAGCGCGATGCGGACCTCGCGGGTCGCCTCGCGGATGTTTTCTTCGGTCAGGCGGCCACGGCCGCGCAGGCGCTCGATGGTGCCGGAAAGGCGCTGGGTCAGGGACTCGAACATGCGGCGCAACCTGTCTGAAAGCGGGGGACAATAAGGCCCACAGTATAACGGGTCCACCGCGCTCCCCGGACTGCGACGCCAGGCCCGTCGCCAGCACCCCGGGGGTATGCGAAACTTCAACGATGACAATCGTTCTCATCGCCGTCCTGCTCTACCTGGCCGCCAGCGCCCTGCTGGTGCGCGCCCTTGGTCGCGACGACGGTGTGACCTCGCCCGTCTGGCTGTGGCCTGCGCTGCCGGCGATGCTGCTGCATGGCAGCTACCACGTGCTGGTGGCGATGCGCACGACCGGCGGACCGGACATGCACTTCTTTGCCGCGCTGTCGCTGGTCGGCCTGGGCATGGCCTGGCTGACCTCGCTGGTGGGCGCGCGCGGGCGCATGTCCACCCTGGGCGTGGTGGTGTTCCCGCTGGCCGCGCTGCTGCTGCTGGTCTACCACAGCTACGGCCACGAACCGAGCAAGCTGCTGGGCTGGCGTCTGGCCAGCCACGCCTGGCTGGCGCTGCTGGCCTACGCGACGTTGAGCATCGCCGCGCTGCTGGCGATCATGCTGTGGCTGCAGGAACGCGCGCTGCGCCGCCGTGAATTCCGCCCTTGGCTGCGTGCGCTGCCGCCGATGGCCGACCTTGAGTCGCTGCTGTTCCGGGTAATCACCGTCGGCTTCGCCCTGCTGACACTGACCCTGGTCACCGGCGTGCTGTTCTTCGACGACCTGTTGGCGCAGAAGCTGGTGCACAAGACGGTGCTGAGCGTGCTGTCGTGGATCGTGTTCGGCGTGCTGCTGATCGGCCGCCGCCGCTATGGCTGGCGCGGCACCAAGGCGGTGCACTGGACGCTGACGGCGATGCTGTTGCTGCTGCTGGCGTTCTTCGGCAGCCAGTTCGTGATCGAACTGGTGTTCGGACATTCGCGCTAGCAGCGTGCCGACCAACGGTCGGCAATCGAAGCACAGTAGATCCACGCCATGCGTGGATGCCCCATCTGCTCAAGGCACCGGCTGGGCCAGGATCCTGCGCACCGAGCGGCCACTGTTGGTGAGGATGTCATCGACCTGCCAGCAGCCCTGCCCTTTGCGCACCATCGGCAGGCGGGTCACGTAGGCCTTGTTCCAGACCGCATAGTGCATCTCGACCTGGCCCGCCGTGGCTGAGGCCTGCTTCCAGCTGTAGCGCACGGCGCCGTCGATGTCCCCGTCCTGTGCGTCCAGCCACGGATCGGAATCGATCGTGCAGATGCCCTCTTCGCGCACCTGGCAGGCGCGCTCGCCGCGCAGCGCCGCCGCGAAGGCAGGACTCACCAACGCAGCAGGCGGCTCGAGCAGATCGCCGTCACCGGTGGTTGCCTCGAAGAAGGCACGCGCAACACCAGCGGCATCCGCGCAGGCCGGTGCAGCGTGCGCGGTCGGTGCCAGCAACACGCCCAACATCATCCACTTCCCTGTGCTGCGCATCGTCCGTCTTCCGTGTGTGAGTACGTCATTGTAGGTCAGCCAGGCGGGGGCACCGGGCTACATCGAGCGCCGCCACATCACGCTGCGTCGATGGCCTCGGACAGGCGTTCGACCGCGATCACTTCCATCCCCTTCACCGAGCCGCCCTTGGGTGCATTGGCCTTGGGCACGATGGCGCGCTTGAAGCCGTGGGTTGCCGCCTCGCGCAGGCGGTCCTCGCCATTGGGCACCGGCCGGATCTCACCGGACAGGCCGACTTCACCGAACGCGATGGTCTTCTCGGCCAACGGACGGTCCTGCAGCGAGGAGAGTACCGCCAGCAGCACCGGCAGGTCGGCGGCGGTCTCCTGCACGCGGATGCCACCGACGACGTTCACGAACACGTCCTGGTCGCCGACCAGCACGCCGCCATGCCGATGCAGCACCGCCAGCAGCATGGCCAGCCGGTTCTGTTCCAGGCCCACTGCCACGCGGCGCGGATTGGACAGCGGCGAGGCGTCGACCAGCGCCTGCACTTCCACCAGCAGCGGCCGGGTGCCCTCACGGGTGACCATCACGCAACTGCCCGGCTGATGCGTGCTGGCACCGGAAAGGAAGATCGCCGACGGATTGGAGACTTCCTTCAGGCCCTTGTCACCCATCGCGAACACGCCCAGTTCGTTGACCGCACCAAAGCGGTTCTTGAAGGCGCGCAGCAGGCGGAAGCGGCTGCCGCTCTCGCCTTCGAAATACAGCACGGCATCGACCATGTGTTCCAGCACGCGCGGGCCGGCGATGCCACCTTCCTTGGTCACATGGCCGACCAGGAACACCGCGGTTCCGGTTTCCTTGGCGAAACGTACCAGCCGCGCAGCGCTCTCGCGGACCTGGCTGACCGAACCGGGCGCGGCAGTCAGCGTCTCGGTCCACAACGTCTGTACCGAATCGGCCACGATCAGCCGCGGACCACTCTTGGTGGCGTGCTGCAGGATGGATTCGACACCGGTCTCGGCCAGCGCGTTGACGCCCTCCAGCGGCAGCTCCAGGCGGTGCGCACGGCCGGCGACCTGGGCCAGGGATTCCTCACCGGTGACATAGAGCACCGGCAGCACCGCGGCCATCTTCGCCACCGCCTGCAGCAACAGGGTGGATTTGCCGATGCCCGGGTCGCCACCGACCAGCACCACCGCGCCCTCGACCAGGCCGCCACCGAGCACCCGGTCGAACTCACCGATGCCGGTGCTGACCCGGTTGTGCTCGGTCTGCGCCACGTCCTTCAGTGCGGTGATCTTCGGCGGGTCGATCTTGCCCGCCCAGCCGGCACGGCGCGAGGCAGGCGCCTTGGCCGCCATCGCGCTCTCAAGGACGATTTCCGACAGCGCGTTCCAGGCGTTGCACTCGGTGCACTGGCCTTGCCACTTGCTGTATTCGGCGCCGCATTCATTGCAGACATACGCGGTGCGGGCTTTGGCCATCGGGAATTTCCTGCAGGGGCAACGAGCGTGGCAGGATAGCCGAGCCGGGTCGCACGCGCTGCGACCACTCAAGTCCCGCCCGCCGGTGCCGATAGCGGTGGCGGGCGTGCGCCTTGCGGGCGCCCCTCCCTTCTCCTCTGGATTCAACATGACTGGTAGTTACAGTCAGAGCCTGGTCGCCATCTCACTGCTGGTGGCAATGCTGGCATCGTATACCGCACTGGACATGGCCGGCCGCCTGGCTACCGCCGAGGGCCGCGTCGCGCGCTGGTGGCTGGCTGGCGGTGCCACCGCGATGGGCCTGGGCATCTGGTCGATGCACTTCATCGCGATGCTGGCCTTCAAGCTGCCGATTCCAGTCGGCTATGACCTGGCGATCACCCTGTACTCGCTGGCCGTGTCGATCGGCGCGTCGGCCTATGCGCTGTGGCTGGTGTCGCGGCCCAGCCTGCCGCTGCAGCGGCTGGCCGCCGGCGCGGTGCTGATGGGCCTGGGGATCGCGGCCATGCACTACCTGGGCATGGCCGCGATGCGGATGCAGCCCGGCATCGATTACCACCCCGGCTGGTTTGCCGCTTCGATCGCGGTGGCCATCGGTGCCGCCGGTGCAGCGCTGTGGATCGCCTTCCGGCTGCGCGTCGAACAACGCAATACCGTGCGCCTGCGGATGCTGGCATCGCTGGTGATGGGCCTGGCCATCGTCGGCATGCACTACACCGGCATGGCCGCCGCACGCTTCCCGGCCGGCAGCGTCTGCGGCGCCGTCGGCAGTGGCGGCATCGATCCCCGCTGGCTGGCCGTGCTGGTGATCGTGACCACCCTGGCCACGCTGGGCATCGCGTTGGTTGCCTCGTTGTTCGACCGCCAGATGCGCGTGCGTACTGGTCTTCTGGCCGACTCGCTGGCGCACGCCAATGACAAGCTGATCCAGGCGGCACTGCACGATCCGCTGACCCAGCTGCCGAACCGCATGCTGCTGCAGGACCGCATCGAGCAGGCCATCGAGAAAGCGCAACGCCGCCAGCAGTCGGTGGCGGTGATGTTCTGCGACCTGGACGGCTTCAAGGCCGTCAACGATGCCTATGGCCACCAGCTGGGCGATCGCCTGCTGGTGGCGGTGGCCCAGCGCGTCGGGGCGCAACTGCGCCCGCAGGATACCCTCGCCCGCCTCGGCGGCGACGAGTTCGTGATCGTGCTGGCCATCGATGCGCCTGACGACGCGGCGGTGGTCGCCGAGCGGGTGATCGCTGCGGCCAGCGAACCGTTCGTGCTGGACGCTGCCGAACTGCAGGTCACCGCCAGCCTGGGCATTGCCCTGTATCCGGACGATGCCAGCGACGAACGCGAGTTGATGGCACACGCCGATGCGGCGATGTACCACACCAAGGAAACCGGCCGGAACGGCTATACCTTCTTCATCCCTTCGATGCAGCTCAGTGCCAACCGCCAGCTGCGGCTGCTGCAGGACCTGCGCAAGGCGATCGCGCGCAGCGAACTGCTGCTGCACTACCAGCCGAAGTTCCCGGCGGCCGATGCTCCCGCCACCGGCGCCGAGGCGCTGCTGCGCTGGCAGCATCCGGAACTGGGGCTGCTGGCACCGGACGTGTTCATTCCCATCGCCGAACGCAGCGGCCTGATCCTGCCGATCGGCGATTGGGTGCTGGACCAGGCCTGCGCGCAGCTGCGGGCCTGGCATGACGGCGGGCATGGCCAGTGGACGATGGCGGTGAACCTGTCGCCGCTGCAGTTCGCCTCGCCTGCCCTGCTGGACAGCGTGCGTTCGGCACTGGAACGGCATCGCATCGAGCCGTCACGGTTGATCCTGGAGATCACCGAAACCACGGCAATGAAGGATGTCGAGGCCAGCCTGGCGATCCTCAACGATCTGACCGCAATGGGCGTGCACATCGCCATCGACGACTTCGGCACCGGCTATTCCAGCCTGCTGTACCTCAAGCGAATGCCCGCCACCGAACTGAAGATCGACCGGGCGTTCGTGCATGACCTTGAACGCAATGACGAGGATGCGGCCATCGTCTCCTCGATCATCGCGCTGGGCCGCACCCTGCAGTTGCAGGTGGTCGCCGAGGGCGTGGAGACCCAGGCACAGCGCGATTACCTGAGTGAGCTGGGCTGCGACCAGTTGCAGGGTTACCACCTTGGACGGCCGATGGACGCCGAGGAGTTCCTGCGCAAGGTTGGTTGAGCGGCAACCGCATCCACGCATGGCGTGGATCTACTGCACCTTCCGGATGCGTGGATGCATTTCCCACGATGCCGCGACAAACAGAAAGGCCGCCCGAGGGCGGCCTTTCTGCGTGGCAACGTCGCGAAGACGTCAGTGCATCATGTGCACGTTCATGTTGTGCATGACCCACAGGGTACCGACCACGATGATGCCGATCACCACCACGGTGAAGGCCGCAGCGTTGACGTTCCAGCGGCTCTCCGAAGAGCGGTCCAGGTGCAGGAAGAACACCAGGTGGACCAGCATCTGCAGCACCGCGGTGATGGCGATCACCACACCGTTCACGGTGCGCGAGAAATCACCCGACATCACCATGTAGAACGGGATGACGGTCAGCACCACCGCCAGCACGAAGCCGATCAGGTACGACTTCACGGTGCCGTGGCTTTCGCCGCCGGCGGCGTGGTCGTGTGCATGGTTGTCATGTGCCATTACAGCGCTCCATTGAGGTAGACGACGGAGAACACGCCGATCCAGATCAGGTCCAGGAAGTGCCAGAACAGGCTCAGGCACGCCATGCGGGTCTTGTTGGTCGGGGTCAGGCCGTACTTCTTCAGCTGCACGAACATCACCAGCAGCCACAGCAGACCGGCACTGACGTGCAGGCCGTGCGTACCGACCAGGGCGAAGAACGCCGACAGGAAGGCACTGCGGTCCGGACCGTAACCCTGATGGATCAGGTGCTGGAACTCATAGACTTCCATGCACATGAAGCCGAAGCCCAGCAGCCAGGTGATGCCCAGCCACAGGAACATCTGACCGACCTGCTTGCGGTGCATGGAGATCATGCCCAGGCCGAAGGTCAGCGACGAGGTCAGCAGCAGCGCGGTTTCCCACGCCACGAACGGCAGCTCGAACAGGTCCTTCGCGCCGGGGCCACCATCGGTGCCGCCAGCCAGCACCACGTAGGTGGCAAACAGCGAGGCGAAGATGAGGCAGTCGCTCATCAGGTACACCCAGAAACCGAAGACGGTGTTGCCGCCGGTGTCGTGGTGCTCGTGGTCGTCATGGCCATGGGCCGCCGCGTGTGCGGCGTGCCCGTGGTTCACGGTGGAGGTATTGGTGCTCATGCCTTCAGCTCCGACTTCACCAGGCCCTGGGCTTCCAGGTGCTTGCGGTGTTCGTTCTCGATGCGTTCCACCTCGGCGGCCGGGACCCAGTAGTCCACGTCCTGGTCAAAGGTGCGGTAGATGAACGTGGCGATCATGCCGACGAAGCCGACGATGGCCAGCCACCAGATGTGCCAGATCATCGCAAAGCCGAACACCAGGCTGAAGGCGCCGATGACAACGCCTGTACCGGTGTTGCGCGGCATGTGGATGTCGGTGTACTTGGCCGGCTTCGGCCAGGCTTCACCACGCTGCTTGCGCTCCCAGAAATCGTCCAGCTCGGTGACTTCCGGCAAGGTGCCGAAGTTGTAGAAGGCCGGCGGCGAAGAGGTTTCCCACTCCAGCGTACGGGCATCCCACGGGTCGCCGGTCAGGTCGGCAGTCTTCTTGCGGTCGCGGATGGACACGGCCACCTGGATGATCTGGCACAGGATGCCGGCACCCACGATGAAGGCGCCAACAGCGGCCACCAGCAGGAACGGCTCGTAGGCCGGGTTGACGGTGCTCTGCAGACGACGGGTCATGCCCATGAAGCCCAGCACGTACATCGGCATGAAGGTCACATAGAAGCCGATGAACCAGCACCAGAACGCGCACTTGCCCCAGAACTCGTTGAGGCGGAAGCCGAACATCTTCGGCCACCAGTAGGTGATGCCGGCGAACATGCCGAACACCACGCCGCCGATGATGACGTTGTGGAAGTGGGCGATCAGGAACAGGCTGTTGTGCAGGACGAAGTCGATGGCCGGGATCGCCAGCATCACGCCGGTCATGCCGCCGATGGTGAAGGTGACCATGAAGCCGATGGTCCACAGCACGGGCGTGGTGAACTGCACGCGACCGCGGAACATGGTGAACAGCCAGTTGAAGATCTTCACGCCGGTGGGGATGGAGATGATCATCGTCGTGATGCCGAAGAAGGCATTGACGTTGGCACCCGAGCCCATGGTGAAGAAGTGGTGCAGCCACACGATGAACGACAGCACGCCGATGCAGGCGGTGGCGTAGACCATGCCCTTGTAGCCGAACAGCGCCTTGCGCGAGAAGGTCGCGATGACCTCGGAGAACACGCCGAAGGCCGGCAGCACCAGGATATAGACTTCCGGGTGGCCCCAGATCCAGATCAGGTTGATGTACAGCATGGCGTTGCCGCCACCGTCATTGGTGAAGAAGTGCGTACCCAGGTAACGGTCCAGGGTCAGCAGCACCAGGGTGATGGTCAGCACCGGGAAGGCGGCGACGATCAGCACGTTGGTCACCAGCGCGGTCCAGGTGAAGACCGGCATCTGCATGAGCTTCATGCTCGGGGTGCGCATCTTGAGGATGGTGATGAAGAAGTTGATACCACTCAACGTGGTACCCAGACCCGCCACCTGTAGTCCCCATATGTAGTAGTCCATACCTACATTGTTGCTGTACTCGATGCCCGACAATGGCGGGAAGGCCAGCCAGCCGGTGGCGGCGAATTCACCGATCCACAGCGACAGCATGATCAGCACCGCACCGGACACGAACAGCCAGAAGCTGAGCGAGTTGACGAACGGGAACGCAACGTCGCGCGCACCGATCTGCAGCGGCACGGCCAGGTTCATCAGGCCGGTGATCAGCGGCATCGCCACGAAGAAGATCATGATCACGCCGTGGGCGGTGAAGATCTGGTCGTAGTGGTGCGGCGGCAGGTAGCCCTCGGACCCGCCGACGGCGATGGCCTGCTGGGTACGCATCATGATCGCGTCGGAGAAACCGCGCAGCAGCATGACGAAGGCGACGATGATGTACATCACGCCGATCTTCTTGTGGTCCACCGAGGTGAACCACTCCTTCCACAGATAGCCCCACAGCTTGAACTTGGTGATCAGGGCGACGACGCCCAGGCCACCAAGGATCGCGCCGACCAGGGTGGTCAGCACGATCGGATCGTGGGGGATCGACTCAAGAGAGAGTTTTCCCAACATGTTCATTCTCCCGAACCCGCGTGGCCGGCATGGCCTGCGTGTTCGTGTTCGGTGGCATCCAGGTTCTCACCGGATTCCTTGGAATCGTGGGCCTCGCTCGGGGCATGGCCCTCGTGCGCTTCATGGCTGGCAGCGTCGGCAGCAGCGGCACCGGCATGCGAATGCTTCATGCCGTAGTGCTTGTTGTCGCCCATGTGCTTGGCCAGAACCCAATCGAACAGGTTCTCTTCAACCTTGCCGAAGTAGGTGACCGGGTACCACTCGGAATTCTTTGCATCGCCCAGCGCCTTGAACGAGGTCTTGTCCAGGGTCTGCTCGCCGGCACGGACCTGGTCCAGCCACTGGCGGTACTGCGCGTCGGTGACCGAGTAGGCAGTGAAATGCATCTTGGCAAAGCCCGCGCCGCTGTAGTGCGAGGACATGCCCGGGAATTCACCCAGTTCGTTGGCGATCAGGTGGAGCTTGGTCTCCATCGCCGCCATCGAATAGATCATGCTGCCCAGGTGCGGGATGAAGAACGCATTCATCACCGTATCGGAGGTGATCTCGAAGTTCAGCGGGGTGTTGACCGGGAACTTGATCTCGTTGACGACCGCGATCTTCTCTTCCGGATAGATGAACAGCCACTTCCAGTCCAGCGAGATCGCCTGGATGGTGACCGGCTTGACGTCCGATTCCAGGGGCTTGTACGGATCCAGCGCGTGCGAGGACCGCCAGGTCAGCACCGCCAGGACCAGCACGATCATGCAGGGGATCGACCACACCACCACCTCGATCGCCGTCGAGTGGGACCACTTCGGCTCGTAACGGGCCTTGGTGTTGGAGGCGCGATACTTCCACGCGAAGGTCAGGGTCATGATGATGACCGGGATGACGACCAGCAGCATGAGCACGGTGGCCGTGATCAGCAGTGTCTTTTCATCCTGGCCGATCTGGCCCTTCGGACTGAGAATGGCCACGGCATCGCAGCCGGTGAGCATCACCAGCAATGCGAGCAGCAAGCCCGGGCGCAACCAGCGCCCAAGGGTTTTCAACGGAATCATCGGTCGATCCAATTGCGAGGGAATGCCGTTCCCCGTCCTGCCCGCACCGGCCAAAGCCGGGCCCACCCGTCCAGAAGACAGGCAGGTGAGGTGGGGTCGAGTCAGCCCTTCAATTTTAGGCCGTCACCCACCATTTAAGAAAGGCATTGACAATGATCAGGCGCAGGAAAGGCCCGGATCTGGCTGCGACACGTTGTCGCACCGCGCCATGGCGGCGGGCAGAACGCGCAGGGGCGGCAGCGTAGCATCGGTCACGGGGACGACGAGGCCCCTCGTTCGGCAAAGTCGAATGAACAGGTTCAGCAAGTTGCAGCTCCCCTTTCTTCGAGGATCCCGGCATGGACAGACCTTTCAGCGTTGAACGCATCGACCACGTGGTACTGCGGGTACGCGAGCTGGCCCGCAGCGAAACCTTCTATGGCCAGGTGCTGGGGTGCGCGGTGGTACGGCGGCGCGATCACCTGGGCCTGGTGCACCTGCGTGCGGGTGCGTCGATGATCGACCTGATCAGCCTGGATGGCACCCTCGGCCGCCATGGCGGCAACGGGCCGGGCAGCGAAGGGCGCAATGTCGACCACCTGTGCCTGCGCATCGAACCCTTCGACGAGGCGGCGCTGCTCGCCCATCTCGCTGCCCACGGCGTGCCGGTGCTGGGGCCGGCCGAGGTCAACTTCGGCGCCGAGGGTGACGGATTGTCGTTGTACTTCAAGGATCCGGACGGCAACACGGTGGAACTGAAGGGTCCTGCGAACGGAGCCGCGGAGTGACCCGGCCCGCCGCCGCACGGGCGAAGCTCGACTTCAAGACCCAGGACAAGGCGCTGTACCGGCCGCCGGCCGGCTCGTTCGTGCGTATCGAGGTGCCCCCGATGTCGTTCGTGATGGTCGATGGCGAGGGTGATCCGAACCAGGCACCGGCCTACCGCGATGCGGTGGAGTGGCTGTACACCGTCAGCTATGCGCTGAAGTTCGCGATGAAGGCCGACGGTCGGGACTACGTGGTGCCGCCGTTGGAGGGGCTCTGGTGGGCCGACGACCCGTCCAGCTTCGTGGCACGGCGCAAGCACGCGTGGCGCTGGACGATGATGATCCGTACGCCCTTGGACATCGGCACTGCGCGATTCAATGAAGCGGTGGCCAAGGCAACCAGGAAGCGCGGTACCGCGCCGCAAAGCCTGCGCATGGCGCTGTACGAAGAAGGCCTGTGCCTGCAGACGCTGCATGTGGGCGCCTACGATGACGAAGGCCCGACGCTGGCCGCGCTGCATGAACAGATCATGCCGGCACAGGGACTGACCTTCGCCGGCCCGCATCATGAGATCTACCTGGGCGACCCGCGCAAGGTCGAGCCTGCGCGCCTGAAAACCGTGCTGCGGCAACCGGTGCGAGCGTTGTGACGGCAACGCGCCGGGACGATCCGTCAACCGCCCTGGAACTGCACCGGGACACGCAGGGTGATCTGCTTGACCGTGGTCACCGGCCGCGTGGGGATGACGTGCCAGTTGAGCGCAGCCTCGCGTGCGGCGCGATCCAGCGCAGGATGTCCACTGCTGCGATCCACGCTCACATCGAGCACGCGCCCTTCTGCTGACAGCGTGATCAGCAGTTCAACCTTGCCTTCCGGCACTGTCTCCCCGTTGCCACGCGGATAACGCGGCGGCTGCCGGCGCGTCATCGCCACCAGCTGCGCGCCCAATGCCTGTTCGGGGTTCAGCTGCGGCGGCGGCGGGCTCATGACCAGCGGTGATGGCGCGTCCACGGTCACCGGCGGTGCCGCGGTCGCGGCAGGCGCCTTGAATACGACGGTCACCTGCCTGCGCTCGCCACCCGCAGGCACCTTCGATGCGCTGAGCCAGGTGCGTGCGCCCCGGCGCGCGGCCTCATCCAGCTGAGCGTTGCCACTGCTGCTTTCAATCGCCACCGCAGTGACCACGCCGCTCTGCCAGACATCAACCTGCAGGGTCACCATGCTGTCGGCCTCCACCGGTGCGCGCAGCGGGATGCCGTGGCGCAGGTCCTTGAACCCGGCGGCGGGCAGGTCGACCAGCACCTGTCCATAGGCTGCAGGAGGCGACGAAGGCGGCAGCAGAGACGACGTACGCAGCGCCAGGCCCTTGCGATCGACCAGCATGCCCGCTGGCGGCATCGCACGTTGCGCCAGCCTGGCGGTGTCCGCTTTCGAGGTTGTCGGTGGTGAAGGCTCCGAGACCACCACGCCCGCAGGCTCCGCCGCCGTCCCGGTGGGGTCCGCCGCATCACCTTTGCTTGCCGTCACCTGCCGATCATCATCGCCCAGCAGCAGCGTCGCGCGCGCTTTCAGGATCTCCATGCGGTCTTCGGAGGCGCTGGCCAGCAGCGTCGAGAGCATGAACACGTCGCTGCCAAGCAGCAGCGTATTCACGTCGAACCGCGCCGGAGCAGCCGAGGCATTCTTGTCATTGCGGTCGATCAGTCCGGCAACCACCAGCGCGCCCAGCGCGAGCTCTTCGTCCGTGTCGACCATTGTCGACGCGTAGGCGTTCCACAGGCGCTCCTCCAGCGGCGCATAGGCAAACAACGCCTCCTGCATGCCGTGGACGCGCCACAGGCGCTCTTCCAGCGCCGCGTCACCCTCACGGTCGAACGGCTTGCGCGGCGACCAGCGTGAGCGGATCGCCAGCTCCTGCAGATCCGTTGCCAGCAAGCGCATCGCAACCGTCGTGCTCGACGGCGAGAGTTTCCACATCTGCTGCAGCAGCTCGACCTGCTTCAGCTCCAGCTCGCGCGCTTCCTCCGCAGTAAGCCTGTCCACCATCGCGCCCGCGTCGCTGGCCAGGCCGCCCGTCTTTTGCGTGCGGCGGCCGGATCGGGCAGCCAGGGTTTCGATCGTCTCGTTGTACGCCGCGCGCAGGCGCTCGTACTCGGTGCGGTCTTCGCGCAGCGCTGGACTATTGTGCGCCCACAGGTCCAGCTCCTGCATCAGCGCCTGCGCCCGCTGCAGATCGCCGCGGGCAGCCGCACGCGCGGTCTCATGCACCTTGTTGAGCATTTCCCGCTCGAAGTGGCCGCGCGAGTACCAGCGCGGAACCGTCGTGCGATCCTGACCGACCACCACCGAGCGCGCGCCTTGCTGCGCGCTCCCTGCGCCCATCTCGCCGTCCGCGGAAATGCCGGTGACAACAAAGACGACGAACGAGAGGAAGCCGAACATCACCGACGCGATCAGATAGTCCACGGCCCGGTCCTGCACCGCTACGCGCAGGAACGACAGCACCGACACCGCACCACCGATCAGCAGTGCAGCACGCAGTGCCGCCCTGCCGTCGCTCAACGCGCCACTCGACAGTAATCGTCCGAGCCAGCCAATCGAGCCGTAGACCAGCACCCCGAGGTCGCCCCAGAACGGCGCCATCCCGAGCAGGGCCAACAGCAGAACGGCCAGTACACCCAGCAACTTCATGGGCGCTTGCTCATGATCAGCATCGGCACGAACAGGATGAACAGCAGGATTGCGATCGCCAGCATGCCCATCTGCACGGCCAGCCCCATGCCATCCCAAATGCCCGGATCCACCAACGCGCTGTAGCGGCGGTAGGCCGGCATGCCCCAGCCCATCACCCAACCCAACAGCAACGTGCCGATCACTGCCATCGTCACCCGCGACATCACCCCGGGAACGCCACTTGCCGCCGACGCCTGTGCGGCGACCGGCTGCGCCTGGGCGACGCGCGCGGCGGTGCGTGCACGCTGCTTGCGGACCCTGGCCGGTTTCTGCCGCGAGCGGGTCTGCGCCGCGCGTGCGCTGCCGGCAAGCAGTTCGGCACGTGCACAGGCGGCACACGGCATGCCGACAAAATGCTGATGGGCCGCATCCTTGCCACACGTCACCAGTTGCCCGGCGTTGCGCCGCGCGTAGTCCAGCAGCAGCGTGGCCCAATCCTGTGCCGAAGGCCGCCGCCGCGCCTGCGTCGAGAACGCACGATCAAACATGTCGCGCAGCGCTGGTGGAAACATTTCATGGCCGCTGACCGGCGAGGGCAACATCCGCGGATGCGGTTTGCCGCGCGCATACGGGTACAGGTTGGCGGCAATGCGCGCCGGCAGGTCGCTGGGCACTGTCGCCCCCTGCGGCCTGCCCGCATACGGATGCAAGCCGGAATTGAGCAGCTGGAACACCATCACCGCCAACGCGAAGCGATCCTGCGCCTCCTCCTGGCCCGGCTTCACCCCCGGCTGCTGGAACTCGGACGCCAGATAATCGGTGGTGACCTGGCCGGCCGGGAAGCGCTCGCCCTTGCCCTGGATGCTGAAGCCATCGCAATCGAGCATCGCGATGAACAAGGTGCTGCGATAGAACCGCACGTTCAGCGGCTTGAGGTCGACCACATAGTGCTGCCGACGGTGCACCGCGGCCAGCATCACCGCCAGGTTGGCGGCCAGCGTCATCTTCGCGCCCAGGCCAGTGGGCAGGCCCTCGGCACGCGCTTGCCGCTCCTGCAGCACATGTTCCAGATCGCTGGTGGCCGACAGATCCAGGATCGGCATGGTGAAGCCGATGAAACGCCCGCTGCGGTCCCGCAGCAGGGTCAGCGGCCAGGCGATCTGCACCTGGTCGGCGCCCTGCCCCTCCATCGGCGGCAGGTCCGGCTGCAGCTCCAGCATCGCCTGCAGCTTGCGCTCGTAGACGCGCGCGTCCTTGTCCGAATGATAGAGCTTGGCTACTTCGCGCGGCCGCTCCTTGAGGGTGAACACACTACCCGCACCGCCACTCTTGAGCAGCCGCTCCAGAGTGAGCGGCCTGCGCTGTGCGTCGTAGACCTTTTCGCCGCTGCGCCCGGGCATCTGCTCAGGCCGGTAGCGCGACCAGCAACGTTTTGTCGTCGCCGGTGATCTGATCGGTGCGCGGGTCGGCCAGCGTCGCGTGCAATGCCTGGCTGCCGTGGGTCTCGTCAACGCCGGCCAGATAGCGGATCACCGGCGCAATGAACGGCTGGAACAGGCTGTCGCCCGCGCGCGACATCGCAAATGGCTGCACACCGTCGGACATCAGCACCAGCGCATCGATCACCCCTTCGAAGCGGGTCAGCCGCAGCTGCTCCCGCCAGTTGCCACCGGTCACGAACCAGGTTTCGTTGGCGTACTCGCCGTTGGCAGGCAGTGACACGGCATCGGGCGACTCATTGCTGAAGGCGCAGGCGGCCACGCCATCGCCGACATGGAAGAACCAGCCGCCCTCCCGTGTAGCGACCGCCCCAACCAGCGTGCAGGCATGGTCGGAGAGCTTCAGGCCCTGGCTCAGCGCAAGCATCGCCAGCTGACCGCGCGCATCGTCGACGGCGGTTTCGATGATGGTGCGCAGCGCATCCACCGGCAGTGCCAGTGGATCGGCGCCGAGCTGCGCAGATCCGGTAACCGACGCCGCAACGCTGCTGGATACATGCCGGGCGCCCACATCGCTGTGCGATGCGGAGCCTGCGCCATCGCAGACCACCGCGACCAATGTCTGCCCCACCTGCAGCGATGCATAGGCGTCCTGACAGGGCTGCCCGCGGTCCAGATGGGACCGTCCCGTGGCCGATGCGGCCATCACGCGCCAGGCCATGGTCAGACCGGCACTTGCGACCAGCTGTCGGTGGCCGGCAATTGCACCTGGCCGCCCGGCGTCGAATTGGAGACCACACGCATGCTGGCGCTCAGCCACAGGAACAGTTCCTTGAACTGCAGGCCCTGCAGGCGCTTCACGCCGCGGTCGCCATTACGGCTGAACTGACCCAGCACGCTCATGTCGGCATTGCCGACGGCGATCGGGAACACCGCCACCTTGTTCTGCTGCTCGGCCTCGCGACACTGCTCGGCCACCGCTTCCCAGGCATCGGTGGGCTGGCCATCGGACATCAGGAACAGCCACGGCCGGGTGTAGGCAACACCGGCCTGGCGGAAGCGCGCCTTCTCGTCTTCGATTTCCTGCAGTGCCAGTTCCACCGCCGCGCCAGTCGGCGTGGTGCCGTTGGCCGACAGCGTGGGCGCAGCGAAATCCATCGCGTCGCACCAGTCACCGCTGATGGCGGCGTTGTCCATGCCGCCGTACTCGACCAGCAGCACGCGCACGCGTTTGGCCGCGATCACATCGGCTTTCAGCTCCTGCTCCAGCAGCTTCAAGCCGGCGTTCAACTGCTCGATGGGGCCACCGCTCATGCTGCCGGAGCAGTCCAGCACCAGGATCAGCGGCGTGCGCTGCTCACTGTTGTCGACCAGGGAAACATCGGGAATTGCAGCAATGGACATGATGGGAAGCCTCCGTGCGGGTGAACCGGTGCAGGTGATCTGCGCGGCCGATTATAGGCGGAGGATGAGGCGGGGGTGAGGACGGCACGGCGTGCATGCTCAGACGGCTGCGGGAAGCCCAGGACTGCCAGCCATGGGCTGGCACTACTGAAGCCGCCGGCCAGCGGCCGGCACTACCAACGGCCGTGCCACCCAAACAAAAAGCCCCGACCAGGGCCGGGGCTTTTTGCTGAAACTGGTGCCGGAAATAGGAATCGAACCTACGACCTACGCATTACGAATGCGCCGCTCTACCAACTGAGCTATTCCGGCGAAGCAGGTGATTTTACGGGTTCCCTGCCCCGGCGGTCAATCCATCCGGCTCACCCCGCCGCTCAGCCCATCTCCACCCGGTTCCCACACACCCGCCCCGCTACGAAATCGGCCAGGTTGCCCAGCGTGATCGCCGAGATCTCCTGCAGCGCCTCCACGGTGAAGAATCCTTGGTGGCCGGTCACCAGCACGTTGGGGAAGGTCATCAGCCGCTGGAAGGCCTCATCGTCGATGATCTCGCCGGACAGGTCCTGGAAGAACAGCGCGCTTTCCTGCTCGTACACGTCGATGGCCAGATGGCCCAGCCGGCGCGACTTCAGCGCGCGGATCACCGCATGGGTATCGACCAGGCCGCCACGCGAGGTGTTGACCAGCATCGCGCCGGGCTTCATCCGCGCCAGCGAGGCGTCGTCGATCAGGTGCTGGGTATCGGGGGTCAGCGGGCAATGCAGCGAGACGATGTCCGAGCGCGACAGCAGTTCGTCCAACGCAACCATCGTGCCGATCTCCGCGAAGGCAGGCGACGGAAACGGATCGTGCCCCAGCACGGTGCAGCCCATGCCGCGGAAGATGCGCGCGGTGGCCAGCCCGATCTTGCCGGTACCGACGATGCCCACGGTCTTGCCATGCAGGGTGCGGCCGAGCAGGCCATCAAGCATGAAGTTGCCCTCGCGCACGCGGTTGTAGGCGCGATGGGTCTGCCGGTTGAGGGTCATCACCAGCGCCAGTGCGTGTTCGGCCACGGCTTCCGGCGAGTAGGCCGGCACGCGGGCAACGAACAGGCCGAGCGCGTTCGCAGCGGCCAGGTCCACATTGTTGAAGCCGGCGCAGCGCAGCAGCACCGCGCGTACGCCCAGCGCATGCAGGGCCTGCAGCACGGGTGCATCGAGCCGGTCATTGACGAACACGCAGACGGCGGCGCAGTCCTGTGCCAGTGCGGCGGTGTGCACATCCAGCGCGGCGTCGAAGTACACGAACTGGAACGCCTGCCCTGCCCCTTCGCGCAGGTTGGCTTCCTCGAGAAAGCGACGGTCGTAGGGACGGGCACTGAAAACGGCGATCTGCATGGCAAGGTCTGCGCGGAAATACGCCACGACCATAGCGCACCCGCACATCGATGGGGATGGCACCGGCGGCGTGACAGCCGCCGGTGCCGGTACTGCCTTAGAACGTATAGCCCAGGCCCAGCATCACGCCGTTCTGCAGCTGGCCGTCGCGACGTTCGCCCACGTAGTCGACCATCACCGACAGGCGGTCACTGGCGCGGCTGGTCACGCCCAGGTTCCAGGCCAGCACCTGCTCGCCCACGGTCTGGCTGCTGGCCCCGAACACCAGGTCCGGCGCTGCGGCGAAGCCGGTGCTGTAACGGGCCTGGGTGTCGCCCAGTTCCTTCTGCCAGACCACGCGCGCGCGCGGGGTGATGCGCTCGCCATTGTTGCCTTCGAAGGTCTTGAACAGCTGCAGGCCCGCGCCGACGCGGATGCTCTCCAGGCTGTCGCCACGCCCGACCAGGGCGCCGGCCCCCTGCCCTTCGTTGAAACGGGTGGCCGAGGTGCGCGCGTAATCAACCACCGGCAGCAACGGCTGGATCACCACGCCTTTGGCGGTGGTGAACGAGAAGCCGTGTTCCAGACGCGCCGAGATCGCATCGTTGTTGTACTTGGCACGCAGCGGGCTTTGCAGGCCGTCGATGCCCTCGATGCTGCGGCGGGTGTCGTGGCGCAGGTCGGTGTAGCGCACCGAGGCAGAGAGGTAGCCACGGGAATAAGTAGCATCCAGGTAGCCGCCCACATCCAGCGCACGCACGTCGCCGGTGAACCCGGAGCCATCGCGGCCCTTGGTCGACATGTCGGCGGCGGCAACGCTGACGCCCAGGGTCACGCGGTCGTCGGCCAGCTGCGTATCGGCACCAAGCACGATGCCACCCACGGTATGGCTCAGGCCGGCCACGCCGCCCTCGCCATCAATGCGGCCATGGCTGCCGAAGCCGCGGCCCCACAGGCCATGGTTGCGTGGCGATTCGCCGCCGAAGCTGGTGCTGCCACCGCCCGCCCCGGCCGGCTCCACCAGGTGCATCGCCAACTGGTTGAACAGGCTGCCATTGGCCATGCCCGGCTGTGCCGAAGCGGCCTGCGCGGCCTGTGCAGCCAAACCGCCGGCGTCACCGCTGCCGCTGCGTCGTGCGGCCTGGTGCTGCTGCACGACGCTGCCGATGCTGCCGACCAGCGCGTTGTCGGCCAGGCGCAGGCTGGCGTGGCCGTCACCGCGCAATGCACTGGCCTGCTGTGCGATCACATCGCGATCCGCGAACTGCAGTGCACCCAGCAATGGCTTCAGGCCGGCATCCTGGCGCTGGCCGGCAGTGGCCAGCGCGCGGCCGAGACCGTCGTTGCCATTGCTGCCGGTGAGCTGCGCAAGCTGGTCGAAACCGGGGTTGGCGGTCAGCGACAGGCCCTCGGCGGTCTGCTTGATATTGAAGCTCAGCAACGAGTTGTGGCGCGGCCGGAACACCTCACCGCCGGTGATGCTGGCGGTATAGCCGGTGTCGCCCAGGCGCACCGCATCGGTGAAGCCCTGGAAGATCGGGCCGCTCACCAGCTCGCGCTGGTAGTTGCCGGCGTAGAAGCCCTGCGCCACGTTCAGTTCAAGGTGGGCACCCGGCGAGATGACCAGCGCGCCTTCGTTGGCGCCGCTGTCGTAGAAGTCGCCCACGCGAAGGCGGCCACTGTTGGCGCCGCCCGCCTCGGTGACGTCGAACAGCACCTTGCCGCCCGGCATGATGTTGACGTAGCCGTGGGTGACCAGGTCACCGCCACGCGGCATCAAGGTGCCGTACACGCGCAGGCGGTTGAAGCCGTCCTCGCGGAACGACGGGCCGGTACCAGCGAACAGCGCATCCGAGTCGTTGGCGACCGAAGCGATGTCACCGTGGCCGACCACCATGCCGGCCGCCAGTACACGCAGCTCCGGGGTGCGCAGGGCGCCGCCTTCCAGAGCGATGGTGCCGTTCTCCACCAGCATGAAATCGGCGCCGGTGGTTTCGGCGGTGCGCCAGGTGCCGCCCTTGGCCACGCGGATCACGCCGGCCGAGTTGCCCAGCGTGGAGGCATCCAGCTGCGACAGGCGCAGGCTCGCCAGCAGGTCGGCCTGGATGCCGGGATCGCTGAGGAAGTCCTGCACCGAGAAGGTGCCGATGCCGTTGGGACCGCGTCCCGCCGCGTTGTAGATGGAGACGGCCTGGTTGATGTACGTGGTGGCGAAGTCGGTATCGTTCCAGCGTGAGAAGTCGTCATCGACGAAGGCCTGCAGCTGGCGCGCGGTGCGCAGGTAGCCCGGATTGATGTCGCCGCTGACATTGCCGGTAACCGTCAGGGTGTCGCCCGGGTCGCGGTAACCGGCGGCGGTGATGATGTTGTTGCTGTAGATGTCCTGCCCGGGGAAGGTCTCCAGCTTGCGGCCGCTGCCATCCGGATCGAAGCTGACCGAAGCGCCGGTGGTCCGGGCCGGATCGCGGAACACCAGCAGGCCGTTGGGCTGCACCACCTCGTACATGGCCTTGTGCAGCAGGCCAGCATCCATGCCGCCGCCGTAGTTGCCGGTGTAGATCTCGGTCATCCGCGGCGAAGGCGTATAGATCACCTTGCCACCGCTGCTGGCGGCGTGGATCTGCACCGAGTCGACCAGCGGCAGGTCACCGGCCAGGTAACGCTCGACGCCACCGGACTGCATGATCGAGCAGGACGAGATGCAGTGGCCGGAGACGATGGTGTTCAGGCCGTTGCTGCGGATCACCCCCTGCAACCACTCACCCGCGATCAGCGCGCCACCATTGGAGGTGCGCAGCACGACTTCGCGGATCGGTCGGCCTTCGGCCTGCGCCTTGGCCAGCAACGCGGGCAGTGCGACCACGTCGGCGACGGTGACACCGCCGCTGAGCACGACGCGATCGCCCTGCACGTGATAATTCATTGCCATGACGTCATCCATCTGGCCCAGGGTCGCGATACCCACCAGGCCTGCCAGGGCGATGCTCAACTTCGAATGCTTCATTGCGTTCTCTCTCTCCGCCCGCACCACGCGGGTCGAAAGCAGAACGCAGCAGCAGGGCGGATGCCCCCAGTCGGCGGCGAGAAAAAACATGAATGCATTCACAATGGAAATGTGGAAGAAACATGGGCTTCCCCATCCGGTCACCGTCGCGTAAAACTCGGTGACGCGTCCGTCATTGTCGTCCGAGGCCCTCCCCTGTCCGTGCCCTCCCCTTTGCTCCGTCCTGCGCCGGACCTGCCCGGGGTTCCGGACATCTTCATCGCATTCGTACGCGAGGAACGTGCGTCGCTATGTGCTTTCCTGCGCGCCCGCGGTGTCGGCCCCGACGATGCCGAGGACATCGCCCAGGACTGCATGGAGCGCCTGATCCGCTACCGCGCACACGACACCGAGGAACTGCGGCTGCTGCTGTACCGCATCGCCCGCAACCGCCTGGCAGACCGCGGGCGCTCGCCACAGTCGCGCAACCACCTGTCGCTGACCGAACGCGACGGCAACGAAGAAGCCGCCAGTGCTTCTCCTGATCCGCTGCGTCAGGCAGAATCCGGGCAGATGCTCGCCCTGCTGCGCCAGGCACTGTTCAAGCTTCCCGAACGTGCCCGCGAGGTGTATCTGCTCAACCGCATCACCGGGATGAGCTATACACAGATCGCCAGGCATTGCGGCATCACCGCCAAGACCGTGGAAAAACACATTGCCCGTGCACTGCAGGGCCTGCGCAAGGAGCTGGGACCCGATCCTCTCCACAATGATGGAGACGCCGAATGATCCGCAACGACAACAGGGATGACACGTTGCTTTTTGAACACGCAAGCGCCTGGGTGGCCCGGCTGGATGCCCCCGACTGCAGCGCAGAAGAACGACAGTCCTTCGAGGACTGGCTGGCCGAGGACCCCGCGCACGTCAGCGCATGGGTGCAGGCCGAGAAGCTGCACCAGCGCAGTGCCGGCCTCGCCGGGGACCCATGGCTGCGCACAGCGGCGGCGCGCACCGCACGCAGACCGCAGCGGCGTTGGCTGCCTGGTGCTGCTGCCGCTGCAGGCGTCTGCCTCGCCGTTGGCCTGGGCTGGATGCTGTACACCGATGGCAATCCCACACCGCTGACCTATGCCAACAGCAGCCAGCTGCCACAGCAGCGCACGCTGGCCGATGGCAGCATCGCCACGCTCGACGCCGGCACCACGCTCACCGCACGCTTCGGCTGGCGCAAGCGCGAACTGGCGCTGGAGCACGGTCGCATCCAGCTGCAGGTCGAACCCTCATCACGTTCGCTGCGGGTGCAGGCCGGTGGCAGTTCAATCCGCGATATCGGCACCACTTTCCAGGTTGAACGCCTGGCGGACGGCCGGGTCGAGGTCGCACTGCTGGAAGGCGTGGTGGAAGTCACCAGTGGCAGCGCGCAGCACACGCTGTCGCCGGGCCAGCAGCTGCAGGTCCTGGCCTCCGGGAAGATCCAACCAGGCCCGCAGCTGTCGTCGACCGCCGCCGCCGAGGCCTGGCCACAGGGCAAGCTCGTGTTCGACGCCACGCCCCTGGCCACCGTGGTCGAACGCATGAACCGCTACGGCAGCACGCCTCTGGTGGTCGCCGACCCGGATATCGCCGACCTCGCCGTCAGCGGCACCTTCCGTGCAGGCGACGCGCACGAACTGCTTTCCGCCCTGGAACTGGGGTGGTCCATTGCTGGCCAGCCGCGCTCGGATGGCGCGCTGGAACTGCGCCGCACCTACTGAGGCGGCGGCCGATGCCGGCGCCGGGGGTGCTTCGCTGGGACACGTTTCGGTGGGGTCTGCTGCAGGCCCTGCTGTGCGTTGTACTGGTGCCCGGCGTAGCCGCCACGACAAGCGCGGCCGAGGCCGTTACCCAGGTCGACTACCGGATCGGTCCCGGCGCCCTGCCACCGGCCTTGCAGCAGTGGGCGCGCCAAAGCGGCATTGCCCTGGTGTACGACACCCGTGAACTGGCCGACCTGCGCACCGGCGGCGTCGCCGGTTCGCTGGCGCCGGCCGCCGCACTGAAGCAGCTCGTCTCCGGCATGCCGGTGAACATCCTGCAGACACCCAGCGGCGGATTCGTGGTGCGCCGGCATGCGGCCCCACCCCCGGTGGTGGCGCAGCCGGTACGGCCGCCGCCGGCGCCACCGAAGCCGGTGCAGGTGGAACTGGCACCGATCCATGTCACCGGCAGCCGGTTGCCGCGCACCTCCGTGCAGACGACGCTGCCGGTGACGGTGATCGACCGCGAAGACATCCTGCGCAGCGGCTACGGCACCTTGTTCGACCTGCTGCGCCACCTGCCCGGCATGAACGGCCACCCGCCATTGAGCACCTCGCGCAGTGGCGATTCGCTGTACCTGCCGGTCGGCGCAGCAGCCACCACCAGCCTGGATGGCATGGGCCCGCGCGCGACCCTGTTCCTGGTCAATGGCCGGCGCCTGCCACGCTATCCGATGGTCTCGCTGGAGGAAGGCGGGCTGACCGACCTGGGTGGCATTCCGCTCAGCTTCGTCGAGCGCATCGAGCTGGTGCGCGGCGGTGCGTCGGCCATCTACGGCGCCGATGCGATGTCCGGCGTGGTCAACATCATCCTGCGTGACCAGGCCGAGGGGCCGGAGGCAACGCTGCAGACGGGGGTCAGCAGCCGTGGCGATGGCGATCAGTACCGGTTGCAGGCGGCAACAGGCGGTGTGCGCGATGGTGGCGACCGCTGGTTCGCCGGCATCGACCTGCATCGCCTGCAGCATGTGGCCGGTGACCAGCGCGACTGGCATGCGGAAACCTCGCTGTACCCGATCGGGCTGATCATGGCCAACGGTGATTACTACCCGGCCACGCAGTGCCATCCGCCGCTGCAGCGCGAAGACGACGGTTGCTGGTTCGACAACGCGCGCCCGCGCTCGCTGCAGCCCGCATCGGAAACACTCTCCGGCTACCTGCGCTATCGCCATGAACGTGGTGACGGCCGCTACGCCTACGTGGAAGCGCGGGCCAGCCACAACCGCCAGCGTTTTGAACTGGGCCCGACCGCCGTCGCCCTCAATTTCAACCGTGGCGCGATCCTCAACGTGGTGCTGCAGGAAGGCGGCGAAGTGCGCCCGCGCGTGCATGCCACCGAAGGCGACCTCACTGTCGGCATGGGCCGCGAGCGCACCGGCAGAAGCTGGGATGCCGGCCTCAGCGCGCAGCGCAGCCAGGTAGATCTGCGCACCGAAGGCACCGTGCGCAGCGAGCGCTTGCTGGAAGCCGCACGAACGCTGGATTTCCTGCCCGGCTTTTCCACCCTGCCGCCGGGGCTGGCAGAGGAGCTGTTCCCGACCATCCATAATCGCGGGCGTACCGAGCAGTGGCAGGGCTGGTGGGGCATGCAGCGCACCCTGATGACACTGCCCGGCGGTGCGGCACAACTTGCCGCCGGTATCGACCTGCGCCGCGAGCGCTGGACCTCGCTGCCAGATCCGCTGATGGGCAAGGGTGAGCTGGCGCTGGGGCTGCCGATGGAGCAGCGCCGGCTGACGCGGCAGAGCAACGCTGCTTACGCCGAAGTAGGCCTGCCGTTGGCGCCGACGCTGCGCCTGGACGTGGCTGCGCGACTGGACCGCGATGGTAGCGACACTGCGTTTTCGCCACGTGCCGGCCTGCGCTGGAGCCCGAGCCCGCACTGGTCGTTCCTGCTGGCCAGCGGCCGTGGCTACCGCGCGCCCAGTATTTTCGAGCGCCGTCGACCACCGGGCTACTTCGGCCTGTATGGCCTGCCCGCCTCGGATTCCCTGCCCCCGTGCGCCCGCCCGCTGCGCGGTGGCGGCTGCGCGGTGGAAGTCGAGGTGGTGGAGAACGATGCGCTGAAAGCGGAGACCTCGCGCAGCCACTCGCTGGCTGCCAGTTGGACACCCAATGATGCGTTCTCGCTGTCGCTGACCCACAACATCGTGGAACTACGCAACGAGATCCTCGCGCTGCAACCCAGCGATGCGTTGTGGAATCCCGGTACCTGGGAACTGGATGAGCAGGGCCGCCTGCGTGATCTCCGCCTGTCGTTCGACAACATCGGCCGCACTACATCGCGCAACTGGGTGCTGCGCGGCGAGTACCGGGTCGATGCCAGCCGCAACGGGCAGTGGCTGTTCTCGCTGGATGCATTGAAACAGCAGGAACTGCGACGTGATCGCAGCCATGGCGAATCGGTGGATCTGCGTGGGCATGCCACGCCAGCGAACGCGGGCATCCTCAACGTGCAGTGGCAGAACCCTTCCTGGGACATCGCCCTGCGTGGCAACCGCGTCGGCCGCACCCGCGCCTGGCTGGCCGGTGAAGCGTGCGCGCAGGAGCAGCATGACCAGGGCCGCTGCATGAACCCCGCACAGCTGCGCTGGAACCTGCATCTGGCGCGCCGACTGAGCCCGCGCGTGATTGCCGCACTGGACGTGCACAACCTGCTTGATACGCAGCCGGTGAACCATCTGATCGGCAGCGGCGGGCAGATGCCCGGGCTGGACGATCCACTGGGGCGCTACTTCCTGCTGACCCTGCAATTCCGCTGAGCGTAGTACCCTACGCCGCTTGTTCCACGGCGTCGAAGGCGAGTCATGAAAGCCTACCTCTGGTTCCTGGGCGCGCTCATGCTGTTCTTCGCGCTGCCCTTCCCCTGCCTGATCTACTTCGGCACCAGCTGGCCGCTGGACGTGGGCGACCGCAGCGCACCGTGGTTGGCCCTTGGGCTGTTGGCAACGTCACTGACGCTGTGGCTGGTGCTGCTGTACGCCTTCCTGCATTACCTGCTGCTGGCGCCTCCGCGCGCACTGCAACGCGTGCGCAGCATCCTGGCCGACGGCGAGCCACGCAGCGCGCGCATTGAACAGGCCGAACAGACCGGCGTGCAGGTGCGCGGCTTCGCGCAGTGGCGGCTGCTGCTGGCCTTCGACAATCTATCCGGTACGCCGATCACCGAAGCGCTGGTCGTGGTCGACAGCAAGCCACAGCTGCAGCGTTTTGCCGTGGGCAGGCAGCTGGATGTGCTGCTCAGCCGCACGCCGGGCACATCGCCCAACCTGATGCTGGAAGGAGCGCAGCCGGAACTGGACCGCGCCAGCCTGTGGCGCCGCGCCATCGGCGGCGTGATCGGTGTCATCGCGGTCGCTGCCGCGTACGTCATGGCCTATCGCCTGCAAAGCGATGGAATGGGTTGGACATTTCTGGGTTTCGGTCATCCTCTGCTGATCTGCCCGCTGGTGCTGTGCAGCTACCTGATCGGCCTGCGCCTGCTGGCGCGCCTGCTGGCCGGCACACTGCAGATCGACGCGCGCGGCGAAGCGCTCAAGTACCGAGGTATCAGTGCCGAAGCGCGGGTGCTCGACGTGCGCCAGACCGGTACCTACGTCAACGAGCAACCGCAGGTGGAGTTCCAGCTGGAATATCTCGACCGCGAGGGCAATGTGCAGCAGGCCTGCGTGCGCCGCTTCGTTGCGCTGCTCGAACTGGCGAACATTCCTCGTGGGCAGGTCGACATCCTGTACGACCCGGATGACCGCCGCAGCGTGCGCATGGAGGACGCATGAAGCGGCCCGTGTCCACACCGCTGGTGTTCGCTGGCGTGGTGCTGGCCCTGGCCGGTGTCGCCACGGCGGGCGGCGCACTGCAGACCGTCACCGCGACCCTGCGTGGCGCTGCATCGACCACGCCTGCGGATGCAGCGCAGCAACACTCATGGGAACAACCGTTGCGCACCACGGCCATCGCCACGCCACGAGCGGCGTCCGAACCGATGCAGGTGCCCAGCCGCACACGGCCGAACCTGCTGCTCGATGCCGAGCGCCTGCAGGCTGCGCGGCAGGCACTGGAAACAATGCCCGGATTGGCCGGCGAACGCTTGGTTGTCTTCCACGACATCCACTTCCATGACGACGGCCGTATCGATATCAACCTGGTCGACCCTCAGCAGCCAGGTCACGTTGATGGCTACCACTACCAACGCGGGCAGTGGCGCAAGGGCGACGCGGTGAACCCGCAGCAGTTCGCCCCGACCATCACCCTGCGCCGCAGCAGCACCGCATTGGCCAACATCGATTTCGATGCCGTACCGCGGGTGGCGCAGGCCCTGCAGGAACAGCGCAATGCACTGATGCGTACGCCCGCGGACGTCGGCCATGTGTATGTGGTCATCCGCAAGGGCGGCAAGCTGGTGTGGTTCCCGGATGAAGTGGCCGGCGATCGCCAGACCGTGCGCCTGCGCTACGACGCCAGGGGCAACCTGCAGTAGAAAAAGGGGACGGAGGGGATTAAGTCACGAGTGGCACGCCAACGGCGAAAGCGACTTAATCCCCTCCGTCCCCTTTTCTGCTATCTGACCGAGCGGGCGATGGCGTACTGCGCGGCGTAATAGGTGGACAGCACCAGCAGGCTGGCCATCGGCAGGCCACCGCCAAAGCGATCCCATGCCAGCAACGAGTCGCTGGCCACGAACAGCAGAGCGCCACCGGCAGCCCAACGCGCACTGCCCGCTTCCAGCGCATCGGCGTGCGGCCGCTTCCAGTAACGGGCCAGTGCCAGCACCGCCATGGCCGCCAGCACCACGACGTAGGCCAACACCGGAATGCGCATCGGCAGCGGCAGATGCGGCCACAAACCGGCCACGTTGATCGATGCGAATGTGGCAAGCAGCACGAAGGCGGCAAGCAACCCGCGGCCCGCGCGCAGGCCGGCACGGAACGCGGCGATGTAGCACAGATGCGCCAGCAGGAAGGCAACCAGCCCCGGCACGAACGCATCTATCGGCAGCATCAGTGCGATATCGCCCACGCAGGACAACAGCATGCCGGCCAGCACCGCGCGTCGGTAGAACGCATCCGCCACCGGCCGCGCCTGCCAGGCGATGGCGGCGATCAGCAGCGTGGTCGCTGGCTTGGCCAACCAGTGCAGCCAGCGCCCGTCGCCGTCCAGGTAGGCGCCGACGATGGCCAGCACGGCCATCACCAGGATCAATCCATCCCGCGTGCGCAGCCTCATCGTGCCTTCCACAGCTCTGCAAGGCGGTCCGGGCGGCCGGCGATGCGTTCCAGCACCGGATACTGCAGGCCGCCGTGATAGTCGATCTTCATCGTGTCGATGCGGTCGAACTGTTTGACCAGCAGTGTGATCGGCGCCTTGTCAGTGGCCGCTGCAGCCACCGCATCCTTCAGGCGCTGGCTGCTGTACTCGCGACCGCCAATGGCGATCACCTTCATGCCCGGTGCAAGACCCGCGTTGAACGCCGGACTGTCCCAGACCACATCGCCGACCACGCCACTGTCGAGCACCGTCGCGCCCAACGAGTAGGCCAGCAGTGCTGCCTTCGCGCGTTTCTCCTGTGCCTTGTAGGCCTCGTTCGGCGCATCGCGGTAGACCAGCTTCCAGCCGGCCAGTTCCAGACCACCGGTCAGCGATCCGTGCCCGTCGAGGCGCTGGCGCAGGAAACCAGCCCAGTCGTACGGCGCAACGCCGTTGAGAGTAGCCACCACATCATCGAAGGTGTACGGGTTGACGTCCCAATCGCCGTTGCCAACGCCGAAGAAGGCACGCGCGAAATCATCCAGGCTGCGGCGGTTGCCGGTCAGCCCGCGCAGCTTGCCCTCCACTTCCAGCCACAGCATCTGCCCGCCGGAGTAGTAGTCCTCGCTCATCTGGTAATTGCGGTACGGCAGCGTGCGGCGCTGGGCGATGGTCGGGTCGTTGGTGGTGTCCTGCAGCGGGCGCCATGCAAGTCCCGGGCGGCCGCGGTCATAGGTTGCCGCCACGTTCGCCAACATGTCGCGCGCCTGCTCGTTCGACCACAGCCCGGAACGCGCGGCCAGCACCTGGCCCCAGAACTGGGTCTGGCCTTCGTACACCCACAGCAGGCTGTCGCCCATCGGCGTATTGAAATTGGGCGTAGCCAGGTCGGCACCGCGACGGTACTTGCCGTTCCACGAGTGGGTGTACTCATGCGGCAGCAGGTCGCGCATCCAGGCATTGCTGTCCCACTCGGTGAAGTAACCCGGATCGGCGCTGTTCTCGCTGGAGCGATGGTGCTCCAGCCCGATGCCGCCGAGGCGATCGGTCAGGGCAAGCAGGAATTCGTAGTGATCGTAGTGACGCGCGCCATAGAGCTTGTCGGCCTGCTGCACCAGCGCGCGATGCAGCTTGATCTGCGCATCGGTCGGCTTCAACGATTTGGCATCGTCGGCGAACACGTTCAGATGCACCGGCACCTTCGCACCCGGATCGAGGTCGATGCGCTGGTGGTGCTCACCAGCAAACAGCGGCGAGTCGACCAGATGGTCATAGGTGATCGGCTTGAACACGACGGTGTCGCCATCGCGGCGCGCGGTCTCCAGCGCGGTGGCATAGGCCCAGCCCTTGGGCAGGGTCACACTCGCCTGCGCCTGCAGGTTGCGCGCGTCCACGCCGGCCGGATACAGCGAGTTGGCATTCCACTGCAGGTTGAGCATTTCCGGGGTCATCACCACCCTGCCCTGGCTGCCGCCCTGCGAGGACAGGAAATCGAAGTGGGCGACGATCTCGCTCACGCCGTCAGGCACGTCCACCTTGAAGGCGTACACGTTGAACTGATCGCGCTGCCAGGCCAACGGCTTGCCGTTGGCGGTCACCCTCAGGCCCGCGAGCTTGTCGATCGGGCCGGTGGGCGAATGGTTGCCGGGAATCCACTGCGAGTACAGCAGGGTCATCGGCCCGGGCTTGGCCGGCACGGTGGCGGTCACCTTGAAGATGCGACGAGCCAGATCGCGCGCGTCGACATCGATGCGCAGCAAGCCCGGGGCGGCGGCATCACCCGGTGGCGGGGTCTGCGCCAACGCGGGCGTGGCCGCCAGCGCGAACAGCACGGACATCACCAGGGCACGGGTTTTCATCGGCAACTTCCAGCAGCGAAGGATTCCCCGATGCTAGGCCTGTGAGGTGCCGGGCCCCATGGCCGAAGGTCATGGTCGGTGTCGCATCGACCAGATGCGGCAAAGCCTCAACGGAGCGTTGGCGAAGACTGACAGCATCCACGCATGGCGTGGATCTACTGGAAAGCTGACGAGTACCGGGTAGATCCACGCCATGCGCGGATAACGAGCATCCCGAAGCCGTGCGAACCAAGGTTCGCACCCACAAGATGCACCATCGCAATAGACCGGGAGCCGCATCGGTAGATCCACGCCATGCGTGGATAACGTGCATCCCGAAGCCGTGCGAACCAAAGTTCGCACCCACCAGAATCAGCCCCTTTCAGTCGACCAGACGCAACCTCAGTTCCTTCGGCAGCGCGAACACCATCGATTCCGGCTCACCATCCAGCTCGCCTACGCCGTTGGCACCCAACTCGGCCAGACGCGCCAGCACGCCATCGACCAGCACCTGCGGCGCCGACGCACCTGCGGTCACGCCGATATGCTGCTTGCCGAGCACCCAGGCCGGGTCGATCTCGTGCGCACCATCGATCAGGTAGCTCTCCACGCCTTCACGGCGTGCCAGCTCACTCAGTCGGTTGGAGTTCGAGCTGTTCGGCGAACCGACCACGAGCACCAGGTCACAGCGCTTGGCCAGGTCGCGCACGGCGTCCTGGCGGTTCTGCGTGGCGTAGCAGATGTCGTCGTTCTTCGGCCCCTGCATCGCCGGAAAGCGCTCGCGCAGCGCTTCGATGATGCCGCGCGTGTCGTCCACCGACAGCGTGGTCTGGGTGGTGTAGGCGAAGTTTTCCGGCTGGTTGATCTGCAGCGTGGCCACCTGCTCCACGTCCTCGACCAGGTAGATCTGGCCGGTGCCCGCTTCGCGGTTCCACTGGCCCATGGTGCCTTCCACTTCCGGATGGCCGGCGTGGCCGATCAGCACCACGTCACGGCCGGCACGGCAGTGGCGGGCAACTTCAAAGTGCACCTTGGTCACCAGCGGGCAGGTCGCGTCGAACACCTTCAGGCCCCGGCGCTCGGCTTCCAGGCGCACGGCCTGGGAAACGCCATGAGCGCTGAAGATGACGGTGTTGTTGTCCGGCACTTCGTCCAGTTCCTCGACGAAGATCGCGCCACGCTGCTTCAGGTCGTCGACCACGAAGCGGTTGTGCACCACTTCATGGCGGACATAGATGGGCGCGCCCAGCGTTTCGATCGCGCGCTTGACGATCTCGATCGCACGATCGACGCCGGCACAGAATCCACGCGGGTTGGCGAGCAGCACATCCATCAGTTCAGTCTCCCGGCAGCGGCCGGCTTACGGTTTCGGGTTGGCATTATCCGCCTTTTTGGCGGACTTGCCGTCGAACAGGCCGAACAGGGCGATGCCGATGGCACCGACCACGATGGCTGAATCGGCGATGTTGAACGACGGCCAGGCATGCTCGCCGACGTACCACTGGATGAAATCGACCACGTGACCATGCACCTGGCGATCGATCACGTTGCCGATCGCACCGCCGATGATCAGCGCGTACGGCACCGCGGCCTTCCAGTTGCCGCGGGCGGTAGCACGCAGCCACCAGGCCATCAGGCCGCTGATGGCGATCGCCAGCACGGTGAAGAAGTGCTTCTGCCAGCCACCGGCATCGCTCAGGAAGCTGAACGCTGCTCCGGTGTTGTAGGTGCGGTACCAGTTCCAGAAGCCGTCGATAACCACCACCGGTTGGAACTCCGGCAGGCTCGACAGCACCCAGGCCTTCGACCACTGGTCCAGGCCGATGATGACGGCCGACAGCAGCAGCCAGATCAGCGCATTGGGATGCGGGCGCGGGGCGGCCATCAGAACCAGCTCCGCACTTCGCCGGCACCGGCGATGTTGGTCACGCAGCGGCCGCACAGTTCCGGATGGTCGGCATTGCTGCCAACGTCGGCACGGTGGTGCCAGCAGCGCACGCACTTGGACTTCTGCGTCGGCTGGGCGCTGACGAACACCTCGTCAGTGGTCGCCGGGCGCACCTGCACGTCGCCACTGATGAACAGGAAGCGCAGTTCATCGGCCAGCGGCTGCCACTTCGCCGCCTGTTCTTCGCTGGCGGCAATGGTGATTTCCGCTTCCAGCGCGGCACCGATCGCGCCGTTGGCACGCATCGGCTCCAGCACCTTGGCCACCTGCTCGCGCACGGCCAGCAACTGCTCGAAGTCAGCGGCATTGAGCTGGGCATCGTCCGGCAGCGGAGCCAGGCCCTCGTACCAGGTGGTGAACAGCACGTGGCCGGCACGATCGCCCGGCAGGTACCCCCACAGCTCATCGGCGGTAAAAGTCAGGATCGGTGCCACCCAGCGGGTGAACGCTTCGGCGATGTGGTACATCGCGCTCTGCGCCGAACGACGGCCGTCCGAATCGGTCGGCATCGTGTACAGGCGGTCCTTGGTCACGTCCAGGTACAGCGAACCCAGGTCCACGCTGCAGAAGTTCAGCAGCAGCTGGACGATCTCGGCCATGTCGTAGTTGTCATACGCCGCCTTGATCTTCTCCTGCAGCTCCCAGGCGCGATGCACGATCCAGCGGTCCAGCGCGACCATCTCGTTGAGCGGACGCAGGTGCTGTGCCGGATCGAAACCGTCCAGATTGCCCAGCAGGAAGCGGGCGGTGTTGCGCAGGCGACGGTAGGCGTCGGCGGTGCGCTTGAGGATTTCCTGCGACAGCGACATCTCGTTGCTGTAGTCGGCCGAGGCGATCCACAGGCGCAGGATGTCCGCGCCCAGCTTGTTCATGATTTCCTGCGGCTCGATGCCGTTGCCCAGCGACTTGGACATCTTGCGGCCGTGCTCGTCCACGGTGAAACCGTGGGTGAGGCACTGCTTGTACGGCGCACGCTTGTCGATGGCCACGCCGGTCAGCAGCGAGGACTGGAACCAGCCGCGATGCTGGTCGGAGCCTTCCAGGTACAGGTCGGCCGGCTTGCCGAAGCCACGCGCAGCCAGCACGGCTTCGTGGGTTACGCCGGAATCGAACCAGACGTCGAGGATATCGGTGACCTTCTCGTAGTCGGCTGCTTCGGCGCCCAGCAGTTCGGCCGCGTCCAGCGAGTACCACACGTCGATGCCTTCAGCTTCCACGCGGTCGGCCACCTGCTGCATCAGCTCCACCGAACGCGGGTGGATCTCGCCGGTCTGGCGGTGGGTGAACAGTGCGATCGGCACGCCCCAGGTGCGCTGGCGCGAGATGGTCCAGTCCGGGCGACCGTCGACCATGCTCTGGATACGTGCCTTGCCCCAGCTCGGGAACCAGCCGACGGTGTCGATGGCGGCCAGCGCATCGTTGCGCAGGTTGGCCTTGTCCATCGAAATGAACCACTGCGGGGTGGCACGGAACACCACCGGCGTCTTGTGACGCCAGCAGTGCGGGTAGCTGTGGCGGATCTCGACGAAGGCCAGCAGTGCGCCGCTGTCACGCAGCACCTGCACGATCGCCTCCTGCGCCTTCCACAGGTGCTGGCCCGCCAGCACCACGTCGCCTGCCGGCGGGGTCGACTCCAGGTACACGCCACGGCCGTCGATCGGGGTGATCTGGCCGGCGTTGTACTTGTCCAGCAGGCCGTACTTCTGGCTGACCACGTAGTCTTCCTGGCCGTGGCCTGGGGCGGTGTGCACCGCACCGGTACCGTCCTCGTCGGACACGTGTTCACCGTTGAGTACGAGGATCCCGCGCTCCGGGTAGAACGGGTGCGACAGCAGCTGGTTTTCCAGCGCCGAACCTTCGGCTTCACCGTGCAGCACCACCGCGTCCACGCCGTAACGCTGCAGCGAGCGCTCGGCCAGCGCCGCGGCCAGCACCAGCCAACGGCGCTTGCCGTTGTGCGCCGGGCCTTCGGCCAGCACGTAGCGGATGTCCGCGCCCAGCGACACCGCCAGCGAGGCCGGCAGCGTCCACGGGGTGGTGGTCCAGATCGGCACGGCCACTTCGACATCGGCCGGCAGGCTGACGCCGAATGCCTGCGCCACCGCCTGCGCATCACGCGCGGCGTAGGCCACGTCGATCGCCGGCGAGGTCTTCTCGTGGTACTCGATCTCGGCTTCAGCCAGCGCCGAACCGCAGTCGAAGCACCAGTACACCGGCTTGGCGCCGCGCAGCAGATGGCCGTTGGCTACGATCTTGGACAGCGCACGGATCTCGTTGGCCTCGAAATCGAAGCTCAGGGTCTTGTACGGGTTGTCCCAGTCGCCGGTAACGCCCAGGCGCTTGAAATCGGCACGCTGGATGTCGATCTGTTCCTCGGCGAACTCGCGGCACTTCTGCCGGAACTCGACGGCATCGAGCTTCACCCCGACCTTGCCCCACTTCTTTTCCACCGCGATTTCGATCGGCAGGCCGTGGCAGTCCCAGCCCGGCACGTAAGGCGCATCGAAGCCGGCCAGGTAGCGCGACTTGACGATGATGTCCTTGAGGATCTTGTTGACCGCATGGCCCAGGTGGATGCGCGCATTGGCGTACGGTGGGCCGTCATGCAGCACGAACAGCGGGCGGCCGGCGGCGTTGTCGCGCAGCTGCTGGTAGAGCCCCTGCTCTTCCCAGCGCGCCAGAATGCCCGGCTCGCGCTTGGGCAGGTCGCCGCGCATCGGGAATTCGGTGGCCGGCAGGTTGAGGGTGGTCTTGTAGTCCTGGCTCACGCAGTGGCTCGCAATCTATGTTCGGAAAGGATGGCACGCGCCTGTTCGGCGTCGCGGTGCATCTGGTCGGTCAGCGCCGCCAGATCGTTGAATTTCTCTTCATCACGCAGCTTGGCGACGAATTCCACTTCGATGTGGCGCCCGTACAGGTCGCCCTGGAAATCGAACAGATGCGCTTCCAACAGCGGCTCCACGCCGTCCACGGTCGGGCGGGTGCCGAAGCTGGACACCGACGGCCAGGGCTGGTCGAACACCCCGTGCACCCAGGTCGCGTAGATGCCCGACAACGCCGGGGTCTTCGGGAACCGCAGGTTGGCGGTGGGGAAGCCCAGCGTACGGCCGAGCTGACGCCCGCGCACCACCCGCCCGCTGATCGAGTAGGGACGACCGAGCAGGTCGCCGACGCGGGCGAAGTCGCCTTCCTGCAGCAGCTGGCGGATACGGGTGCTGGAGATGCGATCACCATGCAGGTCGACCGCTTCGATCTCGCCGGCGCTGAAACCAAGCTCGGCGCCCAGCGCCTGCAGCAGGGCCAGATCGCCACGGCGACGGTTGCCGAAACAGAACTCCGGCCCGATCCAGACCTCACGGGCGTTCAGGCGCTGGGCCAGCAGCTGGCGCACGAAGGTTTCGGCCGGCATTGCCGCCATCGCCTCGTCGAAGCGCAGCAGGCCGATCGCATCCACGCCCAGTTCGCGCAGGATCTCGACCTTGCTGCGGGCCAGGGTCAACCGCGGCGGCGGCGTGCCCTGGGCAAAGAACTCACGCGGCAAGGGCTCGAAGGCCACCGCCACGGCGGCCACACCCAAGGCGCGCGCGCGCGCGACCGCGTGCCGCACCAGCGCACGATGGCCCAGGTGGAGGCCGTCGAATGCACCGATGCAGACCACGCTTCCGTTGGGGAACAGTTCCCCGCCCTCGACGCTTCTGAACAGCCTGCTCATCAACTCTCGTTCCGGCCGGCCGCAGCCCGCCGTTTCAATGGTGTAACCCTGAAGTATAGCCGCCGGGAGCCACGATCAATGCCCACGCAGGTCGCGCGGACGGAAGCCCATCGCGACCATTGCCAGCAGATAGGTCAGCCCGCCACCGCCGACCAGCAGGCCGAGGGCACCGATCCGCTCCCACACGCCCATCGACGAGAAGCCGGGCAGCCAGTACAGCAGGGCCAGCAGCACGCCGACCATCGCCGTGCACGCCACCAGCAGCCGCAGCAGGTAACCGCCCCAGCCCGGACGACGCTGGTAGACATCGGTCTTGCCCAGCCAGTACCAGAGCAGCCCCAGGTTCAGGTAACTGGACAGCGCGCTGGCAATGCCCAGCGCCAGGTGCAGGCCGGGCTGTTTGCCGAGGGCGGCCATCACCCCTTGCGCTTTCAGCTCATCAGGCACCATCACCTGGTACAACACCGCCAGCAGGGCGAAGTTGAACACCATGTTGGCCACCAGCGCGGCGACACCGGCGCGCACCGGGGTTTTGGTGTCCTGCCGCGCGTAGAACGCCGGCAGCACCACCTTCAGCAGCGCGAACGCCGGCAGGCCGAAGCTCAGGCCGTATACCGACAACGCCGTCATGCGGGTGTCGAAGGCGGTGAACTGGCCGTGCTGGAAGATCGTGGAGATGAGCGGCTCGGCCAGCAGCAGCAGTCCGAGCATGGCCGGCACCGAGATCAGCAGGGTCATGCGCAGGCCCCAGTCCAGCGAGCGCGAGAAGCCTTCGCGGTCAGTGCTGACATGGTGCCGTGCCAGTGCCGGCAGGATCACCGTGCCCAGGGCCACCCCGAACACGCCCAACGGCAGCTCCAGGAAGCGATCGGCGAGCGACAGCCAGGACTGCGATCCATCGGTCAGCTTGGCCGCGATGACGGTATCCAGCAGCAGGTTGATCTGCGCCACCGACGAGCCGAACAGGGTCGGCACCATCAGCGTCATCACCTTGCGCACGCCCGGATGGTTCCAGCCCCAGCGTGGCAGGGTCAGCAGGTCGATGCCCTTCAACGACGGCAGCTGGAACAGCAGCTGCAGCAGGCCGGCGGCCAGCACGGCCCAGCCGAGGGCAAGGATCTGCTTTTCTGGCGTGCCACCCAGCCGCGGCGCCAACCACAGCGCGCCGGCGATCATGCACAGATTGAGGATGACCGGGGTCAGCGCCGGCATCGCGAAGCGCTGGAAACTGTTCAGCGCACCGCCGGCCAGGGCGGTCAGCGAGACGAACAGCAGGAACGGGAAGGTCAGGCGGAACAGGTCGACCAGCAGGCCCTGCTTGGCCGGGTCGGTGTCGACGCCGCTTGCGAAGACCGATGCCAGCTGCGGCGCGAAGATCAGCGCCAGCGCGGTGACCAGCATCAGCACGCCGCCCAGGGTGCCGGCGGTGCGGGCCATCAGTTCACGCAGCTCGGCGTGGCTGCGGGTTTCCTTCACCTCGGTGAACACCGGCACGAATGCGGTGGCGAAGGAGCCCTCGGCGAACAGGCGGCGCAGGAAATTGGGTATCCTGAAGGCGACCCAGAAAGCATCGGTGATGGCGTTGGTGCCGAAGGTCGAGGTCACCACCTGGTCCCGGACCAGGCCGAGAACCCGCGAGACCATGGTCATGCTGCTGAACGACAGCAGGCCCCGCAACATCTTGGGTGAACTCACTCAACGTCCCTCTTGACAATCGACTTGACGTACATTTCTTACGCCATCATACTAGCTAGCTTGCTGTTCCCATAACACCGATTTTTCAGGAAACCACCACCGTGGCCAATATCAAGTCCGCCAAGAAGCGCGCCAAGCAGACCGTCGTGCGCAACGCGCGCAACGTGGCTCAGCGCTCGATGCTGCGCACCGCTGTCAAGAAAGTGATCAAGGCGCTGGACGCCAACGATGCCGCCGGCGCCCAAGCCGCCTTCGCCGTTGCCCAGCCGATCCTGGATCGTTTCAGCGCGCGTGGCCTGATCCACAAGAACAAGGCTGCTCGCCACAAGAGCCGCCTGAACGACCGCATCAAGGCCCTCTCGGCCGCTTGATCCGGTTGGTTGCCGGGGCTTCGGCTCCGGCAGCACGCAAAAGCCCGGCCTCGGCCGGGTTTTTTGTTGCCTGGAACCTGATGCCCGACGCTACCGACACCGACGTCGACGCCCGATCAAGCTGCGCCACCCTCCTGTAGAGCCGAGCCCACGCTCGGCTGCTGCCTGCACGGAAAGCCGAGCATGGGCTCGGCTCTACAGAAGCCGGATCGTAGCCAACAAAAACCCGGCCGAAGCCGGGTTTTTCGCGGGAACCACAACAGGCATTACTGCGCGTTGCGTGCCGCCTCGAGCTCGTCTTCCTTCTGCCGATCGAAGAACGCCATGATCCGGCTCATGATCGGGAAGGTGCCTTCACGACCCAGTGCGGACACCAGGAACCACGGCTCCTTCCAGCCCAGCTCGGCCACGATCTTCTCGGCGGCGGCCTTGGCCTCGTCCTCGAACATCAGGTCAGCCTTGTTCAGCACCAGCCAGCGCGGCTTGGCCAGCAGCTCCGGATCGTGCTTTTCCAGTTCGCGCTCGATGGCACGCACCTGCTCGACCGGGGAAACGCCTTCCACGCCACCTTCCATCGGCGAGATGTCGACGAGGTGCAGCAGCAGGCGGGTGCGCTGCAGGTGGCGCAGGAACTGCGCGCCCAGGCCGGCACCGTCGGCGGCACCTTCGATCAGGCCCGGAATATCGGCGATCACGAAGCTGCGGTAGTTCTCCACCTTCACCACACCCAGGTTCGGGTACAGCGTGGTGAACGGGTAATCGGCCACCTTCGGCGTCGCCGCCGAGACGGCGCGGATCAAGGTGCTCTTGCCGGCATTGGGGAAGCCCAGCAGGCCGACGTCGGCCAGCAGCTTCAACTCCAGCTTCAGCGTGCGCTCTTCACCCGGCTCGCCCGGCAGCGCCTGGCGCGGCGAGCGGTTGGTGGAACTCTTGAAATGCATGTTGCCGAGACCGCCGCGGCCGCCCTTGGCCACCAGCAGGCGGTCGCCATGCTGGGTCAGGTCGCCGATGATTTCATCGGTGGCCACGTTGATGATCACGGTGCCGACCGGCACGGTGATGACCAGGTCTTCGCCACCCTTGCCATAGGCCTGGCGGCCCATGCCGTTCTCGCCGCGCTGCGCCTTGAAGATGCGGTCATGGCGGAAGTCGACCAGGGTGTTCAGGTTTTCGTCGGCGCGGATCCACACGCTGCCGCCCGCACCGCCGTCGCCGCCGTCCGGGCCGCCGAGCGGAATGAACTTCTCGCGACGGAAGCCAATGCAGCCGTTGCCGCCGTTGCCGGCGAACACTTCGATTTCTGCTTCGTCTACCAGTTTCATTGTTTCGATGCCTGCGATGGGCGCGGCATGCACGCCGCCACCTTGATGTAGTGCCGGCCGCTGGCCGACAACCGGGCAATGCCCGTTTTACCATTGATTCCAACGAAAAGCCCCGCCGAAGCGGGGCTCTTCATGCAGCGAGCTCTTCATCCAGCACGGCCATGCCGAGGCATGGGCGCCGGACGCAGCCTTATCAGGCTTCGACCGAGACGACGCTGACGGTACGACGCTTCTTCGGGCCCTTCACGGTGAACTCCACCTTGCCGTCCGTCAGGGCGAACAGGGTGTGGTCACGACCGAGGCCGACGCCAGCACCCGGGTGGAACTGGGTGCCACGCTGACGCACGATGATGTTGCCGGCTTCGATGGCCTGGCCACCGAAGATCTTGACGCCGAGGTACTTCGGGTTGGAGTCGCGACCGTTGCGCGAAGAGCCTACGCCTTTTTTATGTGCCATGACCTATCTCCTTACTTGCTGCCACCGGCAATGCCGGTGATCTCGATTTCGGTGTAGTACTGACGGTGACCCTGGCGCTTCATGTGGTGCTTACGGCGACGGAACTTGATGATCCGGACCTTGTCGGCACGACCCTGGGACAGGACGGTGGCGGTGACCGCAGCGCCGCTCAGGGCGTCGCCGATCTTGATGCCATCGCTGTCGCCGAGCAGCAGGATGTTGTCGAACTTGATCTCGCTGCCGACTTCGACTTCGAGCTTTTCAATGCGGAGCTTTTCGCCCTGCGCCACGCGGTATTGCTTACCGCCGGTGACCAGTACTGCGTACATGACCAGACTTCCTCTGTAGTTATTGTGGTCTATGGACTGTCGCCATCGAGGGCGGACAGGAGCGGAATTGTACGCAGCCCACCGGGGGCGGGTCAAGTCAACCCCCTGAACGGCCCGGGCGCCCCCTGCAGGGCCGCGCCATGCTCGGCTGAACGGTTCGGGGGCCACGCCGCCGAGCATGGCTCGGCGCTGCACAAAGCTGTCGGTCGGTCTCACGGGGTGAGACACCGGGCTGGCATTGTCGCCCATTGCCCCCATCTGGTCACCTCGGTAGGCTGACCGATTGCCGCCCTTTCGCTGGCCCGGCGGCCCAGCCACGCCCCCACAACCGGATTCCCCATGGCGATGGATTTCATCCGCATCCGCGGCGCGCGGACGCACAACCTCAAGAACATCGACCTCGACCTGCCTCGCGACAAACTGATCGTGATCACCGGCCTGTCCGGTTCGGGCAAGTCGTCGCTGGCGTTCGACACCATCTATGCCGAGGGCCAGCGGCGTTACGTCGAGTCCCTGTCGGCGTATGCGCGGCAGTTCCTGAGCGTGATGGAAAAGCCGGACCTGGACCACATCGAAGGCCTGTCCCCGGCGATCTCGATCGAGCAGAAGTCGACCTCGCACAACCCGCGCTCGACGGTCGGCACGATCACCGAGATCTACGACTACCTGCGCCTGCTTTACGCACGTGTCGGCACGCCGCGCTGTCCCGACCACGGCTATCCGCTGGAAGCGCAGACGATCAGCCAGATGGTCGACCACATGCTGACGCTGGACCCGGAACAGCGCTACATGCTGCTGGCGCCGGTGATCCGCGACCGCAAGGGCGAGCACGCGCAGGTGTTCGACCAGCTGCGCGCGCAGGGTTTCGTGCGTGTGCGCGTGGATGGCGAGCTGTACGAAATCGATGCGGTGCCGCCGCTGGCGCTGCGCCAGAAGCACACCATCGAAGCGGTGATCGACCGCTTCCGCCCGCGCGAAGACATCAAGCAGCGCCTGGCCGAGAGCTTCGAAACAGCCCTGAAACTCGGTGATGGCATGGCGTCGGTGCAGTCGCTGGACGACGCCGCTGCGACCCCTACCCTGTTCTCGTCGAAATATTCCTGCCCGGTCTGCGACTATTCGCTGCCCGAACTGGAGCCGCGCCTGTTCTCGTTCAACGCACCGATGGGCGCCTGCCCCGGCTGCGATGGACTGGGCATGGCCGAGTTCTTCGATCCCTCGCGCGTGGTGGTGCATCCCGAGCTGTCGCTGGCTGCCGGTGCCGTGCGCGGCTGGGATCGCCGCAACGCCTATTACTTCCAGCTGATCGCCTCGCTGGCCAAGCACTACAAGTTCGACACTGACGCGGCGTGGAACTCGCTGCCGGCCAAGGTGCAGCAGGCCGTGCTGTATGGCAGCGGCGAGGAAGCGATCACCTTCACCTACTTCACCGAGGCCGGTGGCCGCACCCAGCGCAAGCATCGCTTCGAAGGCATCATTCCCAACCTCGAACGCCGCTACAAGGAAACCGAATCGGCGGCGGTGCAGGAAGAGCTGGGCAAGTACATCAGCGAGCATGCCTGTCCCGAGTGCAATGGCGCACGCCTGAACAGGGCCGCGCGCAACGTGTTCGTGGCCGACCGCCCGCTGCCGGAACTGGTGGTGCTGCCGATCGATGAAGCCCTGAAGTTCTTCAGCGAGCTGAGCCTGCCGGGCTGGCGCGGCGAGATTGCCGCGAAGATCGTCAAGGAGATCGGCGAACGCCTCGGCTTCCTGGTCGACGTCGGCCTGGATTACCTGACCCTGGAGCGCAAGGCCGACACCCTCTCTGGTGGCGAAGCACAGCGTATCCGCCTGGCCAGCCAGATCGGTGCCGGCCTGGTGGGCGTGATGTACGTGCTCGATGAGCCGTCCATCGGCCTGCACCAGCGCGACAACGAGCGCCTGTTGGGCACCCTCACCCGCCTGCGTGACCTCGGCAACACGGTGATCGTGGTCGAGCATGACGAAGACGCGATCCGCCTGGCCGATTACGTGCTGGACATCGGTCCGGGCGCAGGCGTGCACGGCGGTGAGATCGTCGGCCAGGGCAGCCTGCAGGACCTCCTCGATGCACCGCGTTCGCTGACCGGCCAATACCTGTCGGGCAAGCGCGCGATCAAGATCCCGGCGCGCCGGCACAAGCCGGACCCGAAGATGACGCTGCATCTGCGTGGCGCCACCGGCAACAACCTGAAAGGCGTGGACCTGGCCATTCCGGCGGGGCTGCTGACCTGCGTGACCGGCGTGTCCGGTTCGGGCAAGTCGACCCTGATCAACGACACGCTGTTCTCGCTGGCTGCCAACGAGATCAACGGCGCCTCGCACCCGATCGCGCCGTACAAGGAGATCGATGGCCTGGACCTGTTCGACAAGGTCGTGGACATCGACCAGTCACCGATCGGCCGTACTCCGCGCTCGAACCCGGCCACCTATACCGGCCTGTTCACCCCCCTGCGCGAACTGTTCGCACAGGTGCCCGAATCGCGTGCGCGCGGCTATTCGCCGGGCCGCTTCAGTTTCAACGTGCGTGGCGGCCGCTGCGAGGCCTGCCAGGGCGATGGCCTGATCAAGGTCGAGATGCACTTCCTGCCGGACGTGTACGTGCCCTGCGACGTCTGCCATGGCAAGCGCTACAACCGCGAAACGCTGGAGATCCTGTACAAGGGCTTCAACATCAACGACGTGCTGGAAATGACCGTCGAAGATGCGTTGAAGCTGTTCGAGCCGGTACCGTCCATCGCCCGCAAGCTGGAAACCCTGGTCGATGTCGGCCTGAGCTACATCAAGCTGGGCCAGAGCGCGACCACGCTGTCCGGTGGTGAAGCACAGCGCGTGAAGCTGTCCAAGGAACTGTCGCGCCGCGATACCGGCCGCACCCTGTACATCCTCGACGAGCCGACCACCGGCCTGCACTTCCACGACATCGAAGCGCTGCTCGGCGTGCTGCACAAGCTGCGCGACGAGGGCAACACGGTGGTGGTGATCGAGCACAACCTGGACGTCATCAAGACCGCGGACTGGATTGTCGACCTGGGTCCGGAAGGCGGTCATCGCGGTGGCACCATCCTGGTGACCGGCACGCCGGAAGACGTGGCTGCATGCCCGGATTCGTATACCGGCCAGTTCCTCGCCCGGATGCTGCCGTCCACCAGCGCGCGACCGGACCAGCCCGCCGCTGTGGCCAACAAGCCCGATGCGCGCCCGCCGCGCAAGGTCAAGCCAGAGAAGCCGGCAAAGAAAGCGGCTGCGGCCAAGAGCACCGGCAAGGCCAGCAAGACCGCCGCGGCCGGCACCAAGAAGAAGAAGGACGCCTGATGAGCAGCGAACACAAGATCCTGGCCCGCATTCCGATCAGCGTGCGCTGGCGCGACATGGACAGCATGGGCCACGTCAACAACGCCAAGTACATCTCCTACCTGGAAGAGGCGCGCGTGCGCTGGATGCTGGGCGTGGACGGCGTGTCGATGACCGACCGCATCGCACCGGTGGTGGCCGCGACCAACGTCAACTACCGGCTGCCGATCGTGTGGCCCAACGACATCCTGGTCGAGTTGTTCGTCGAGCGCCTGGGCAACAGCAGCGTGACCATCGGTCATCGCATCGTCGACCAGCAGGATGAGTCGAAGCTGTATTCGGACGGCAACGTGGTGGTGGTGTGGATGGATACGCAGACCGGCAAGAGTGCGCCGCTGCCTGACGCGATCCGCAGCGCGTCCACCTGAAATACCCTGGTAGTTGCCGACCTTGGTCGGCACGCTTCGGCGGCAATGAGGGTGCCGGCCAGCGGCCGGCACTACCGACACTGTTCAAAGGACTGACATGATCCACCACACCGAACTGCGTGACCTGCTGCCCGGCATGGCCCCCTTCCCCACCGATGTCTTCCCGGCCGACCAGGCGTGGCTCGGCCAGCACCTGCTGCCGCTGTTGAAGATCGATCTGGGTGTGCTGCGGCCGGAACTGGCCGGCCAGATGGCGACCATGCTGTGCCCGATCGAGCCGTATGAAGGCTGCATCGGTGACGACACCGAAGAACACCACAACGAATTTACCGGCAGCAACTGGATCGCTTTCGAGCTGACCGACGGCAACCAGATGCGCTTCCTCGGCAACGAGGGTTATTTCATCGGCGATGCGGTGGAAGACGAAGATGCGCGCGCACACATTGCCGAGATGCGTGACAGCCATGCCAAGGCCCAGGCCTACTTCAAGCAGCACGGAAAGCTGGCCAGCTATTCGCGCTATGGCGATGGCGAACCCGGCGAGCAGGCGTACCTCGATGTGCTGGGCGGGCAGATTTCGACCGGCAACTGGATTGAAACCACGGAGATTCCCGCCGCCTTCGCGCTGGCGTTCACCGAGGCTGCCGACGACCGCCATGCGCCGGACGATGCCGAACGCGCGATCATCACCCGCGATGGCAGGAAATTCTTCGCCGTGGCCGAAGTCGCCGGCTACAACTGGTGTGCCGCCGGCGCCGATGCCATCGTGATGCTGTACGAACCGGAAAGCCGCACGGTGCTGTTCTCGTACGACTGGTCGTAAACCCACCGCGCCGCGCGCTCGCCGGGCATGGCCCGGCGCTACCGGTGTCGATTCGGCCGCGATGCCTGGGTAGCGCCGGGCCATGCCCGGCGGAACGAGCGCCGCGTTACGGCGCGGCCTTGCGCGCGATCAGGGCCGTGCTGACTTCGGTACCGCCTTCCAGCTGCAGCTGCAGCCACATGGGCTGCCCCTCGTGCAGTACGCGCGTACCTTTGCTCAGCATCAGGTGAAGGCCCCCAGGCCTGAGCTCGGCGCTTGCACCCGGCGCCAGTGGCAGGCGCTCGACCGGGCGCATGCGGCTGACCCCATCGACGATCCTGGTCTCGTGGAACGACACATCGTCGAAGAACGACGTCCGCGCACCGGTAATGACCACCTTGGTGTCGCAGCCGTTGCGGATCACCGCGTAACCGGCCGTCATGGGCATCGCCTCTGCATTGGGCGGCAGACGCACCCAGGGCCACGAGACGGTGACGCAGTTGGGCACCGTTCCCGCCGCCGATGCTGCGCCCGCACACATCATCAACAATACGCCAACGAATGGTTTGGTTATCATCGCCTCAGATTCCTGTCCGCAACGAGACCGCAGCATGACGACACTCATCGAGGTGATCAACCATGGCCCCATCCGCGAACTGCGGCTGGCGCGGCCGCCGGTCAACGCACTGGACACCGAACTGTGCCGGCAGTTGATCCATGCCATCGAACTGGCGATGGCCGAGGACGCACACGGCATCGTGCTGTCTGGCAGCGAGCGTATCTTCACCGGCGGCATGGACGTGCCGCACCTGCTCTCGCATGGCGATGACAAGCACAAGCTGCTGGACACCTGGAACGCCTTCTTCGGCGCCGTACGCACGCTGGCCGAGAGCCGCATCCCGGTGGTGGCTGCGCTCACCGGCCATGCACCGGCGGGTGGTTGCGTGCTGCCCTGTGCTGCGACTACCGGGTAATGGCGCGAAGTGCCGATCCTGCACGCCCGTACGCCATCGGCCTGAACGAAGTGCAGGTCGGTCTGATCGCACCGGAAGGCATCCAGCGCCTGCTGCGCCGTGCGGTGGGCGTGCACCGTGCCGGCGTGCTGCTGACCACCGGTTCGCTGGTGCCGGCCGAACAGGCGCTGCAGATCGGCCTGGTCGATGAACTGGCAGAAGGTGATCTGGTGGTGGCACGCGCCATCGCCTGGCTGCAGAACCTGCTCAAGCAGCCACGCCAGCCGATGCTGCTGACCCGCGCCATCGCCCGCGCCGACCTGCACGACGCGCTGCACCCGGACCTGATCCAGCTCGACCGCTTCGTCGACGCCTGGTTTGCCCCGGACGCGCAGAACGCCCTGCAGGCGCTGGCGGCGCGCCTCGGCAAGTAAACGGTAGTGCCGGCCGCTGGCCGGCAGCCTGGCGATCCTTCCGGGACGCCTGCGGATGCCGGCCAACGGCCGGCACTACCGAAGATGGGGCATCCGGCCTTCACCGGTATAATCAGGCCCTCTTTCCCTGTTGTGGCCGCCCCCTTGAACGACACGCCCGAACCCGTCGTCTCCGAGCTGATCGATCTGCTCACCTTGGAGCGGCTGGAGGACAACCTGTTCCGCGGCCAGAGCCGCGACATCGGCACCAAGTACGTGTTCGGCGGGCAGGTGCTGGGCCAGGCCCTGGCGGCCGCCCAGGCGACGGTCGACAACGGTCGCCATGTGCACTCGCTGCATGCGTATTTCCTGCGCGCCGGCAACATCGATCATCCGATCGTCTACGACGTCGACCGCACCCGCGACGGCGGTAGTTTCTCGGTGCGCCGGGTGACCGCGATCCAGCATGGCAAGGTGATCTTCTTCTGCGCCGCCTCGTTCCAGCAGGCCGAATCCGGTGCCGAGCACCAGCACAAGATGCCCGAAGTGCCGCAACCGGAAGACATCGAACCGAACCGCCCGTTGCCGGCAGAGGTGCTTGAACGCCTGCCGATCAAGGTACAGCGCTGGCTTTCGCGCGGTGGTCCGTTCGAATTCCGCCATGTGTATCCGCGCGATGAACTGAACCCACCCAAGCGCCCGCCCTACCACCAGGTCTGGCTGCGCCTGAGTGAGCGTGTAGGCGATGCGCCTGAGTTGCACCAGGCGCTGCTGGCCTACGCGTCGGATTTCCACCTGCTGGGCACGGCGACCTTCCCGCACGGCATCAGCTACTACCATCCGCATGTGCAGATGGCCTCGCTGGACCACGCGATCTGGTTCCACCGCCCGTTCCGTGCCGACGATTGGCTGCTGTACTCGCTGGACAGCCCCAGCGCGCAGGATTCGCGTGGTCTGGCCCGCGGCCAGTTCTTCACCCGTGATGGCGTGCTGGTTGCCAGCACCGCCCAGGAAGGCTTGATCCGCGTGGTTCCGGACCAGGCAGCAGCGGCCGCCGTGCCGGCCAAGGATTGATCCGATGCGTCAGATTTTCAGCAGCCAGCGCGTGGAAACCGTGGAAGGCGTGGCCGAGCTCCTGCGCAGCCACGACATCCAGGTGAAGGTCACCAACGGGCGCTCGTACAAGACCCGCCGCCGGGGCCAGTTCAGTTATACCGACCTGGGCAATGCCGGCGCCTACCCGGCGGTGTGGGTCGTGCGTGCCGACGACCAGCCGCGCGCACGCGAAATCCTGCGCGACGCCCGCCTGCTCGACACCACCCGCCGTGACCACCCGACCGCCGAGTTCGCCTTCCGCGATGATGTGCAGGAAAGTACCGGTGGTCGTGGCTGGGCCTGGCGCATCCGCATCGCCCTGCTGGTGGTGATCGCCGGCGTGGCGCTGGTGATCGGCCTGCGCCATCGCGGTGCCCCTGCCCCCGCCGCACCGGTGCCCGCCCCGCAGGCCCAGCCGCAGCAAGCCCAACCGGCCGCGCCGGCACCGCCGGAAGAAGAGGAAGTGCGGGTCCGCATCCAGCCGGCGAAGTAACCTGGTGGTAGTGCCGGCCGCTGGCCGGCAACCGCAGGTAGCGCCGGGCCATGCCCGGCGAGCGCAGTGGCCTGACAGAAGAGCCGCCGAGCATGGCCCGGCGCTACCGGGTCGCGAACCGGTCACATTGGGCGCGCAGCTCCGTCTTGGGACACAATCCCTGCAGGAGCCCGCCGCCATGACGACCTTCGCCGCAAGCATCGACGACACACTGCACCGCGAACTGCCGGCCGCCAGCGGCGGTTGCCAGCATGCCTATGGCCGCATCGTACTGGCCTGCCAGAACACGGTCACCGCCATCGCCCTGGCCATCACCGGCGACCGCCAGGCCAGCGAGGACATCGCCCAGGAAGCCTTCGTGAAAGGCTGGCAGCAACTGCACCAGCTGCGCAGCGCGACCAGCTTCCTTCCCTGGTTGCGGCAGATCACCCGCAACCTGGCCCGCGACTGGCTGCGGGCACAGCGGGGCCGACCGCTGAGTGGCGAAGCCGCCGAGGTGGCGCTGGGCATGGCGGCCGATCCCACCCCGGGCGCCGCCGATCGTCTGCAGCGCCTGGAAGAAGAAGTCGCTGCCGAGGACATCATTTCTGCGCTGCCTGCCGACAGCCGCGAAGTGCTGCTGCTGTATTACCGCGAGGGCCAGCATTCGCAGCAGGTTGCTGACCTGCTCGGGTTGAGCGACGCGGCGGTACGCAAGCGCCTGTCACGCGCCCGTGCACTGGTACGCGAGGGCCTGTTGCAGCGCTTCGGTGAATTCGCACGCAGCAGCGCACCCAGTGCAGCGTTCGCAACGACGGTGGTGTCGATGGTGATGATCGCCGCACCCGGCACCGCAAGCGCGGCGATCCTGCTGGGTACCGGTGTCGGCATTGGTGGCAGCAAGCTCGGCCTCGGTGGCGCAAGTGCCGCCGGCGGTACCGCGTTGGGCTCGTTGACCGCCGCACTGGGGCAACTGCATGTGATGCCGGCTGAAAGCTGGGGAGCGGTCATCGGCGGCGTGGTTGGTGGCACGGTCGGCAGCTACTTCGGTGGACGCCTCCTGATGTCGTACACCCGGAACGAGGCCGAGCGCGGCGACGTCCGCCGTTTTCTCTATCTCAACATAGGCACCTGCATGCTCTGGTGCCTGACGATCCTGATGGCGGTGTTGCTGCAGGCGCCGCTCTGGGCTGTCCTGCTGGTGCAGGTCGCGGGCCTGGCCGTGGTCAACTACCAGTGCCTGGTACCGTTGCAGCGGCTGATGGCGCCGATGATCGCGCGCGACTCGCTGCAGCGCGGGCTCACCGGGATCAACTGGAAGTACGAGGCCATGTACGGCCGCACCGGCATCATCGCCATGAACCTGATGGTCATTGCGCTCGTGCTGTATTCGCTTGTGCGGAGTGGTCGCCTGTAACGGACAACGCCGGCAGTCCGCCGGCGTTGTCGTCAAATCACTGCGTTGAAATTCAGCGCTGGGGTCTCGGCGCGCTGCCATCACGCGGGCCACCGTGGCGCGGGCCACCGTGCATCGGCCCCTTGGCAGCGTCGAACTCGGCCTTGCTCAGCTGGCCGTCCTTGTTGGTATCGGCTGCGGCGAACCAGGCATCACGGTGCTGCTTCATGCGCAGCTCGCGATCGGCCTTGTCCAGGTAGCCATCCTTGTTGAGGTCGAGCTGGTCGAAACGCTCGGCCAGGCGCGGATCAGCCTTGGCTTCCTCACGGCTGATGCGGCCATCCTTGTTCGCGTCCAGCTTGGCCCAGCGTTCGCCGCTGCGACCGCCGTGGCGGCCCTGCTTCCAGCGCGGCAGCTCATCACGCGAGAGCTTGCCGTCCTTGTTCTTGTCCAGCTCATCGAACTTCGCGGCCAGGCGCGGGTTGGCCGCCGCTTCGCTGCGGTCGACGACGCCATCGCCATTGGTATCCAGCTTGGCCGAACGCTGTGCCGGTGCCGCCGGGGTGTCGGCAGCCAAGGCGATACCGGTCGCGGAGGTGCCGAGCAGCAGGGCCAGCAACAGGGGGGTACGGATCATGGGGTCACTCCTGGGAATGGGATTGGCATCGGGGTGAACACCTCACCCTCGGAGGACAACAACGCCCGAGCGCGACCGTGGTTGACGCAGTCGCCCGATCCATTCATCCGGCGGACAGTCGCCGCCATTGCGACAGGCTGGAGCTATGCTGTGCCCATGGCGATACATGGCGACAGAGACGACGAACTGCGACTGTTCCAGACCGGCGAGCACCCCTGCGGGTACTGGCCGGACCGGGTTGCACGCGACCTGGTGCTGGACCCGCAGGACCGTCGGCTCGGCGGGCTGTATCCGCTGGCCCTGAGCTGGGGCTTCCGCCGCAGCGGGGATCTGGTCTATCGCCCGCACTGTGCGAACTGCCACGCATGCGTCGCCGTGCGCATCCCGGTGGCGCGCTTCGCCCCGGACCGCAGCCAGCGCCGCTGCGCCGCCCGCAATGCCGATCTGGAAGTGCGCATCACTGCGGCGATGCCGCGTGAGGATCTGTTCGAGCTGTACCACCGCTACCTGGTGCATCGTCATGCCAAGGGCGGCATGGACGACCACGGCCCGCACGAGTTCGAGCAGTTCCTGATCGGCAGCTGGTCGCACACGCGCTTCATGGAAATGCGCCTGCCCGGCCACGATGGCCAACCCAGCCAGCTGCTGGGGGTAGCGGTGACCGATGTCACCGAGCATGGGCTGTCGGCGGTCTATACCTTCTTCGATCCTGCCCATGCCGCGCGGGGGCTGGGCACGTTCGCGATCCTGCAGCAGTTGGAATGGGCCCGCCGCGAGGGCCTGCCACACCTGTACCTGGGCTACTGGATACGTGAGCACCAGAAGATGGACTACAAGCGGCGCTACCGCCCGCTGGAGGCCTACGATGGCCGCCGCTGGCATGATTTCGATGACGATCTGGACGGACGCTGACAAACCACTGACACCGGGCCGGGTGCACAATACGGCCCATGAACGCCAAACCCCTGATCCTCGGCCTGGCCCTGCTCTGCGGCGCCACCGCTCCCGCCTTCGCCACGTCCCCCGCGATGACCGAAAAACCGTCTGCAGCGCTGCGCCTGGCCACCTACAACACCTCGCTGTATTCGGACGAAGCCGGCGGCCTGATCGCCGAGCTGGAAGGCGACAGCGAACACGCACGCAAGATCGCCGCGGTACTGCAGCAGGCGCGTCCGGACCTGGTGCTGTTGAACGAATTCGACTTCGACGACGCCCATCGCGCTGCCGACCTGTTCCAGAAGCGTTACCTGGAAGTGGCCCAGCCCGGTGGCGGCAAGCCGCTGCACTTCGCCTACCGCTACCTGGCACCGGTGAACACCGGCGTGCCCAGCGGCCTGGACCTGGACGGCAACGGTGTGGTCGGCGGTGAAGGTCGTGGCCGTGGCAACGACGCCTGGGGCTACGGCCTGCACCCGGGCCAGTACGGCATGCTGGTGCTGTCGCGTTACCCGATCGACGAAGCGAAGGTGCGCAGCTTCCAGCTGCTGAAGTGGAGTGCGATGCCCGGCGCGATCCGCCCGATCGACCCGCGTACTGGCAAGAGCTTCTACAACGACAGCGTGTGGTCGCAGTTGCGGCTGTCGTCGAAGTCGCATTGGGATGTACCGGTGAAGACCCCGGCCGGCGTGGTGCACGCGCTGGTCTCGCACCCGACCCCGCCGGTGTTCGACGGCCCGGAAAAGCGCAATGCGGCGCGCAACCACGACGAACTGCGCCTGTGGCAGGAATACCTGTCCAAGGGTGACAAGCCCTGGCTGTGCGACGACAAGGGCCAGTGCGGTGGCCTCGCGCAGGACGCGCGCTTCGTCATCCTCGGTGACCTCAACAACGATCCGGTCGATGGTGATGGCCGCCACGAGGCCATCGTCGAACTGATCGAGAACGCCCGCGTGCTGCGCTACCCCACACCGCGCAGCGTCGGCGCCGAACAGACCAGCCTGGCCTACGCGGCCAAGGGCATCGCCCGCAAGGGCGCACCGTTCCATGCCACCGGTGATTTCGGGCCGAAGTCCGGCACCATGCGCTTGGACTACGTGCTGCCCTCGACCGGTTTCGAGTACATCGGCAGCGGCGTGTTCTGGCCGGCGAATGAAAGCGCCGAAGCGAAGATCGCCGACGGCAGCGACCACCATCTGGTGTGGGTGGACGTGAAGCCGTAACCCGTGTTGATGGGGTACCGACCAACGGTCGGTACCCACCGGAAATATGTACCGACCAACGATCGGTACCCACCGGAAATCTGTACCGACCAACGATCGGTACCCACCGGAAATCTGTACCGACCAACGGTCGGTACCCACCGAGATTCGGTAGGCGACGACCGTTGGTCGTCGCTTCTTTTTCAAGGGCGCAGTTCGACGCCGATGGCTTCGGCGGCATCACGCGCGATGGCACGCGCTTCGTCAATGGTTTCCGCGCGCGCCAGGGTCACGCCCACGCGGCGTTGGCCATGCACGCTGGGCTTGCCGAACAGGCGCACGGCGGTGTCCGGCACCTGCAGGGCAGCAGCCACGTTATTGAAGTACGGCACGCCCTCGCCGTGTGCCAACAGCGCGCACGAGGCCGACGGGCCGCTCTGGCGGATCACCGGGATCGGCAGGCCAAGAATGGCCCGCGCATGCAGCGCGAATTCGCTCAGTTCCTGTGATACCAGCGTCACCAGGCCGGTGTCGTGCGGACGCGGTGATACTTCGCTGAACCACACTTCGTCGCCCTTCACGAACAGCTCGACACCGAACAGGCCCCAGCCACCGAGGTCGTCCGTGATCACGCGCGAGATCTCTTCCGCACGTGCCAGTGCCGCATTGGACATCGGCTGCGGCTGCCAGCTTTCGCGATAGTCGCCATCCTTCTGCAGGTGACCGATTGGCGCGCAGAACGAGGTGCCACCGGCATGGCGCACGGTCAGCAGGGTGATCTCGTAGTCGAAGTCGATGAAACCCTCGACGATGCAGCGCCCGGCACCTGCACGGCCACCGGTCTGCGCGTAGTCCCATGCCGGGGCGATGTCCGCCTCGCTGCGCAGCGTGCTCTGGCCCTTGCCCGAGGACGACATCACCGGCTTGACCACGCACGGCAGGCCAATCGCTGCCACTGCGTCGCGGTACTCGGCCTCGGTATCGACAAAGCGGTACGGCGAAGTCGGCAGGCCCAACGTCTCGGCAGCCAGGCGACGAATGCCCTCACGATCCATGGTCAGGCGCGCGGCGCGTGCGGTCGGGATCACCCGCAGGCCCTGCTCCTGTTCCAGCTGCACCAGGGTTTCGGTGTGGATCGCTTCGATTTCCGGCACCACCAGGTGCGGCTGCTCCTGCGCGATCAACTGGCGCAGGGCCATCGCGTCCAGCATGTCGATCACATGCGAGCGGTGCGCGACCTGCATCGCCGGGGCATCGGCGTAACGGTCGGCGGCAATCACTTCCACGCCCAGCCGCTGCAGCTCGATGGCCACCTCCTTGCCAAGTTCGCCCGAGCCCAGCAGCAACACGCGGGTGGCGGAGGGAGACAACGGGGTTCCAAGCTTGGCCATGGCGGGGTTCCAGCAGCAATGTGAAGGCGGGTGGGCATTCTATCCGGTCCAGCCGAAGCATCAGGGGACACCCACCCGACGAACGGTAGCCCGAATGTGATATCACTTTGATATCTTCACTTCGAACCCTCAAGGACGTACCGCCATGAAAGAGAAGTCGCTGTCCTCCCTCAACGGCCTCGGCGCGCTCGCCGGGTCCCTGGTCGTGGCCCTCGCCGGCGGCGCCCTGTTCGTGGCCGGGGTCGCGGCGAAGGCCAGCACCGGCTCGCCCAACGTGCTGCTGATCCTTGCCGGCCTGCTGATCGCCGCGCTGGCCCTGGTCGCGCTGGCCGGCCTGTACACCGTGCAGCCCAACCAGGCGGCGGTGGTCAGCCTGTTCGGCAAGTACGTAGGCACCGTCAAGGACAACGGCCTGCGCTGGAACAATCCCTTCTTCAGCAAGCGCCGCGTGAGCCAGCGCGTGCGCAATTTCGAGAGCGGCAAGCTGAAGGTCAACGAGCTGGACGGCAGCCCGATCGAGATCGCCGCGGTGATCGTCTGGCAGGTGGTCGACGCTTCCGAAGCGGTCTACAACGTGGACGACTACGAGAGCTTCGTGCACATCCAGTCCGAATCGGCGTTGCGCGCGATGGCCACCAGCTACCCCTACGACCAGCACGAGGATGGCCAGCTGGCACTGCGCAGCCATGCCAGCGAGATCTCCCAGCACCTGAAGAACGAACTGGCCGAACGCCTCGCCGATGCCGGCGTGCAGGTGATCGATGCGCGCATCAGCCACCTCGCCTACGCCGCTGAAATCGCCCAGGCGATGTTGCAGCGGCAGCAGGCCAATGCGGTGATCGCCGCACGCACGCGCATCGTCGCCGGTGCGGTCGGCATGGTCGAGATGGCGCTGGCCGAACTGCAGAAGAACGGCGTGGTGCAGCTGGATGAGGAGCGCAAGGCGCACATGGTCAGCAACCTGTTGACCGTGTTGTGCTCGGACCGCGGCACGCAGCCGGTCGTCAACACCGGTTCGCTGTACTGAACCACCCTCGCAACGGGGCGCCCCACCGCCCCGCCAGGAGTCTGCATGAGCGAGAAAAAAGCCTATCCGCTGCGCATCAACGCCGAGGTCCTGGCGGCCGCACAGCGCTGGGCGGACGATGAACTGCGCAGCCTCAACGCACAGATCGAATACGTGCTGCGCGACGCACTGCGCAAGGCAGGACGCCTGCCCAAACCCAAGCCATCGCCGGAGGACAAGGAATGAGCAAGCGCTGGAATTACCTGACCGTCGAGGTCAAGACAACGATGATGGGCCTGCAGAAAGCCGACGACATCCAGGCCGAACTCAGCCGCCAGGGTCAGCTGGGCTGGGAGCTGGTCAACATCATCATCCCGGCGCCGATGCGCCCGGCCCTGCTGGTCTTCAAGAAGGAGCTGCAACCATGAGCGCACGCCGTTCGTTGCTTGCTGTTTCCCTTGCCCTGCTGTCCGCCGCTGCCTCGGCGGCAGAACCGCATCAGGTCGCTGCGCGCCTGCTCGATCACCTGCAGGCGGGGCGGATCGCCGATGCCGAAGCCATGCTGACCCCGCAGATGGCCGCAGCCGTGCCTGCCGACAAGCTGCAGGGCCTGTGGCAGTCGCTGGGTGAACTGAAGCAGCGCGGACCCGCGCGCAGCAGCGAGCAGCAGGGCCTGCACCTGGTGGAGGTGCCGCTGCAGTTCGCCGGTGGTGCGGTGATCGCGCAGGTGGCGGTGAACGCGCAGGACAAGGTGGCCGGACTGCTGTTGCGCCCGGCGCCCGCTGCCAAGGCACCGCCACCGCCAGCCGACGCGAACTACAGCGAAGCCGATTTCAGCGTGCCGCAGGCGCGCGGTGCGCTGCCCGGCACGTTGGCCCTGCCCAAGGGCAAAGGCCCGTTCCCGGCCGTAGTGCTGGTACACGGTTCCGGCCCGCAGGATCGCGACGAAACCATCGGCGGCAATCGCCCGTTCCTGGACATCGCCCGCGGCCTGGCCGCGCAGGGAATCGCCGTGCTGCGCTACGACAAGCGCACCCATGCCCGCCCGCAGGATTTCCAGAGCGGCAGCTTCGACGTTGATGACGAGACCACCGACGACGCCGTTGCGGCGTTGAGCGCGCTGGCGGCGGACCCACGCATCGATGGCAAGCGGATCTTCGTGCTCGGCCACAGCCAGGGCGGCATGCTCGCCCCGCGCATCGCCAGCCGCTGGCCACAGGCGCGCGGCGCGATCCTGTGGGCAGCACCTGCGCGCACGCTGCTTGAACTGCTGCCGGAGCAGAATCGCTACCTGTTGTCGCTGGACGGCGCGATCAGTGCCCCGGAACAGGCGTTCCTGGACAAACTGGCCGCGCAGATCGCCGCGGCCCGCAGCGACACGCCTGCAGCCGCCAGCGAACTGCCATTGGGTGTGCCGCAGACGTTCTGGAAGAGCATCGAAGCAGTGAACGCACGCGCCGATGCGCTGGCCCTGCACAAGCCGTTGCTGATGCTGCATGGCGGCCGTGACTTCCAGGTGCCGGATGCCGACTGGACGCTGTGGAAGCAGGCACTGGCCAAGCGCACGGACGTGCAATGGCAGGCCTACCCGGCACTGAACCACATCGGCATCGCCGGCAGCGGCCCCAGCTCGCTGAAGGAATACGCCCAGCCCGGCCACGTCGATGCACAGCTGATTGATGACGTGGCGCGCTGGGTAGGCGCACAGCGATGAGCGGCAGCGACCCGCAACCGTTCGAGCTGGCGGACAGCTCCCCGCTGCGGGTGCTGTGGGTACTGCTGCCGGTACTGGCGGTACTGGGCATCGGCAGCTGGGCGCAGTTGCACGACAACCGCACGCAGGCACCGTGGATCGAGGTCACCCTGTCGCCGCCCTTCTTCCTGATGGGCGGCAGTGCGGCGTGGAGCCTGGCGGTGACCGTGCTGATCGGCATCGGCCTGGGCTGGGCCTTCTTCCGTCGCCGGGTGGTACTGGACGGGCCGGTGCTGGACGTACGCTCAACGCTGTATCGCCGCCGCACGCCGGTGGCCGACCTGCTGCTGGACCAGGCCGAGGTGGTCGACCTGGGCCGTGATCGTCGCTATGGCATCCGCTTCAAGACCAATGGCTACAGCATGCCCGGCTTCTATTCGGGACACTTCCGCCTGCAGGGCGGCGGCAAGGGCTTTGCCCTGGTTACCGACCGCGCACGCACGCTGGTGATTCCGGTGCGCGGCGGCAGCACCCTGCTGCTCAGCCTGGAGCGCCCGCAGGCGCTGCTGAAGGCGCTGCGCAAGGTGGCCGCCACGGCGCCACGGCAGTAAGCTGGATCGATGCACCGCACCGCTCCACTGTTGATCAACACCGAGACCGTCGAACTGTGGCCAGCGCCGCTGCTGCGCGCGCGCAGCAATCTCGACGCCCGCCTGCTGGCACGCGCGTACTGGGTGCTGCGGCGCAAGCAGGATGGCCGCTACCTGGCGGCAGTGCTGGCGCACGGTGTGCACTCGCTGGTGCCGCGGCTGCCACGCGAACCGGGCGTGGAGGACGCGCTGGCGTTGCTGGAAGGCGCGCGGTCACGGCCGTTCGGTGCTGCACTGGAAGACCAGTGGCTGCCGCTGACCGGCCTGCAGCAACGCCTGCAGCAGCTGGGTCTGGATGCGCAGCGCTATGCGCAGGACAGTGGATTGGCGCTGGAGGCCGAGCCCTGCCTGCTGCACTTCGCCGGACGCGATCGCTTCGCACGCCCGTTGTGGCTGCGGCGCGGTGCCGCGCAGGGCTGGCGACGGATGCGCCTGCACGCTGCGCGGGATGGCATTGCACTGGACGCGATCTCCGGCTTCCGCAGCCATGCGTATCAGCTCGGCATTTTCGAACGGAAGTTGGCGCGCGGGCAGAGTGTGGCGCAGATCCTGCAGGTCAATGCTGCGCCAGGATTCAGCGAACACCACAGTGGTCACGCACTGGACATCGGCACGCCGGGGGACGCGCCGGCAGAAGAGACCTTCGAGGCGACGGCCGCGTTTGCGTGGCTGCAGGCCAATGCCGGAGCGCATGGGTTCCATCTGAGCTATCCGCGCGACAACCCGCATGGGATCGTCTACGAACCGTGGCACTGGTGCTGGAAACCGGCCAACGGCTGAGCCCCTCGTGGCGAACGCTTGACTGCGATCCCGGGTTGGCCGGGAGGGTGGGCGGCGCAGGGGCCGCTGCAAGTACGTCCATGTAAGCTCGGGCGCGCCATCCATGGCGCTTACGCCCCTGCGCCGCCCACCCTCCCGGCCACGGACAGTTCCCGCGTGCGTTCGCCACGGAATGGAACAAAAGAGCAAAGGCAGAAGCGGGTCGCTGCGCTTGAAGCCGGGCATGGCCCGGCGCTGGCCATGCGTGGGCGCTGCGGTCAGCGTCTCAACGCGTTGATACCCAACAGTACCCATCCGGCCATCAGCGTGGTGCCGCCTACCGGCGCCAGTCGCGTCGGCCACTGCCACAGTGCGCCGCCCACCAGGCTGCCGGCGAACAGCAGCACGCCCAGCAGCAACACGTACAAGGCCAGATGCGCGATCGCGCCCTGCGCGCGCGGACCGAGCGCTGCCAGTACCGCACCGTGGGCAAACGCGTACAACGCCGCCATGTTCAGATGCTGCTGCGCCAGCGGATCGGACACGCCGTGCGCGGCATAGGCAGACAGACCGATCGAGGCGGCCGCCAGCAGCGCCCCCAGGCAGGCCAGCAACGACGGTTTACGCGCGCGTCGTTCGGAATTGAACATGACAGCTCCTTGCGCAATGCCCGATACCGGGCTCGAGATGAAAAAAAACGCGCCGCAGGAAGCGGCGCGTTTTCGTGTCCAACACTACATGGGTCAGCCGAGGCTTACTTGACGGCCCAGTAGATGTCGTAGGTCGCTTCCGGGGTGAACGACTTGTCCACGCCGTCCTTCCAGGTTTCGTACGGACGGTCGATGACTTCGTTGCCCGAGGTCACGGCCCAGGCACGCAGGGCGCTGCGGGCCACGTCCAGACCTGCCATGTGGCCGGTGTAGGCCGCATGCGCCGAACGATGCGGAGCAACGCGGACGTACTTGACCGGTGCGCCGCCGTCGATCTTGACGGTCAGCTGTTCGGCCGGCACGCCTTCGGCGCCCTTCTTCTTCACCGGCTGGGCGATGTCGAAGGCGTACTTCTCAGCACCGAAATCGGTGGTGATGATACGCAGCGGACCGGCGGCTTCCAGGCCATTGGCCTCGATCACGCGCTTGATCCACTCCTGATTGTCCTTGATGGACTTGGTGATGGATTCCTGGCCGCGGTCGACGTTGCCGGCGGTAACCACCAGCAGGTCTTCGGCCGGGACATCGACGATGCCCAGATCGGTCAGCGGCGCTTCGGCGGTGCGGTAGTCGACGTTCGGCACGGTGGCCAGCATGTTAGCCATGCGCGACAGCCCCATCTTGATGTCATCACCGATCTGGCGGCTGACATACAGGCCTGCGTAGCGGCCGAACAGGTCGAAGCCGTACTTCACCGAGTAGTCCTGGGTGATCTTGACGTTGCGGCCACCCTTGCCGGTCGGCTCCAGGTTGAAGGTGGTGACCTTGTCGTGGCCCCGGGTCGGGTCCTCGATGGCGATCACAACACGCTTGTTCTCTTCGGCTTCGGTCACTTTCCAGGAACCGGTGCCCAGGTCCTTGGAGGTGAAGTCGAGGGTGGCGCCGACGCCGGAGGCCGGGCCGGACAGCTTCAGTTCAACGGCGGGATCGCGCAGGACCAGCGGGTTCCAGTCTTTGAAGCGGCGCAGGCTGCTGACCGTGTCGTACACGATCGTCATCTTGCGGTTGGTCTCGATGCTTTCGGTGATGTGACGCTCGCCCGGCAGACAGACGCCAATGATGACGAACAGGCCAGCCACGATCCCCAAGGCGATCAGGAACTCGATAATACGGGTCATTCAGAGAGTCTCCGGGGCCGATCCCACGGCCGGGTTGATTGAAGCGAAGCGCCAATCCTAGCAGGCTTCGCGGGCATTGGTTATCGGGATTGGCGCACCGGTTTCCGTGCCGGCTGCGCATTTGTATGCACAAAGAATTCGAAGGGTAACGCATCCGCGTACCCGGCAAGTAGGGGGCAAACAGGGAGCAACCCTGAATCCGGGCCCTGACTTCACGCCAAGTCTTTGTCGTTAAACGATTTTCCTCACACCAACTGGAGTTCAAACGCTTTCAGGACCGCACGCGTACGGTCGCGCACGCCCAGCTTGGAGAGGATGTTGGACACATGGTTCTTGATCGTGCCCTCGGCGACCCCCAGCGAATTGGCGATCTCCTTGTTGGAGAAACCGCTGGCCATCAGCCGCAGGATCTCGGTCTCGCGGTCGGTCAGCGGGTCGGGGCGGTCCAGGCTGACGAAATCGTTGCGCATGTGCTCCAGGCCGGACAGCAGGCGCTGGGTCACCGCCGGCTGCACCAGCGAACCGCCATCGGCCACCGTGCGGATCGCCCCGACCAGCTGCGCCAGGGTTACGTCCTTGAGCAGGTAGCCCTTGGCACCGGCCTTCAGCCCGGCCAATACCAGCTGATCATCGTCGAAGGTGGTCAGGATGATGGTCGGCGGCAGCTGTTCCTGCCGTGACAGCACCTGCAGCGCCTCCAGCCCGGACATCACCGGCATGCGCATGTCCATCAGGACCACATCCGGACGGATCTGCGGGATCAACTCGACCGCCTGGCGGCCATCGGCGGCCTCGGCCACCACTTCGATGCCGTCGTCGAGCGCCAGCAGCGAGCGGATCCCCTGCCGCACCAGGGTTTGGTCGTCGACCAGGCAGACGCGAATCATCAACGCACTCCTTCAGGAACCTGGGTAAGGGCCGTCAGCACCGTTGCCGGTACCGTCGCCCGCAGCCGGAAGCCTTCGCCGGGGCGGGTCTCCACCTGCAGCTGGCCTCCACATTGTTGCAGGCGTTCGCGCATGCCGCGCAAACCATTGCCCACATTGACCGTTTCCGCCCCGACGCCGTCGTCGCGGGCCTCCACAACGACCTGGTCCGGGACCTCACGGTACACCCGCAGCCAGAGGTGGCGTGCGCCGGCATGGCGCACCGTGTTGGTGATGATCTCCTGGGTACAGCGCAGCAGCACGTGGGCCCGCTGCGGGTCTTCCACGTTCAGCGGCTCCTCGATTTCCAGCTGGATGTCCAGCGAGGGCACATGCTCGGTCAGCGGACGCAGGGCAGCGGCCAGGTCGATCGCGCCGGTCTCGCGCAGCTGGCTGACCACCTCGCGCACGTTGCCCAGCAGCAGTTTGGCCAGCGCATGTGAGCGCTTCACGTGCTCCAGCGCCTGGCCCTCGGCCAGATGGCCGGCGACTTCCAGGTTCAGGGTCAGCGCGGTCAGCTGATGGCCCAGCAGATCGTGCAGTTCACGCGAAATGCGGGTGCGCTCGTTCACCCGCGCGCTTTCGGCCAGCAGCGCACGGGTGGCGCGCAGCTCGGCATTCAGGCGGCGCTGCTCCTCGCGCGCCTCGGCCTGGCGGCGGGCCACCAGCGCGATCACGAACACGAAGCTGGAGAAGCCCATGTAGCCGACGGCCTGCAGCACGGCGATGACCGGCGGGAAGCCCAGCGGCTGGATGTAGACCGGCAGCACGGCCAGGTTGCTGGCCACCAGCCACACCACCCCGATGCGCGGGCCCAGCAGCCAGGGCAGCAGGCCGGCCACCACCATCAGCAGGATGCTGCCCAGCGCGGTGCCGGAGAAATAGCTCACGCCGATCGCGCAGGCCGTCAGCAGGATCAGTGCGGCATGGTCGAAGAACCCGGGCCGACTCTCGCCCAACGAGCGGGTCAGCACCCAGTACACGAAGCCGAACGCCAGGTAGGCCGAGGCCCAGGGAATGATCCGGAAGCCGGCCTCGCCGTCCAGGCTCTCCAGCGTCAGCGACACCGGGTCGATCAGGTAGATCGCAAGCCAAAGGCCGACGGTGCCCCAGGTGAACAACCCGGAGTAGCGCAGCATTGCATTGTGGTTGAGTCGGGCCAGCATCACCCATCGTAGCCTGTGCGCGGCCGCTCCCAAGCGCCGAAAGTCATGCTTGGGCATATCCCCTGTTCATGCCGCAGCCCACCCCGGGCATGCAATAATCATGCGCAGGGTCTTGTAATGGACCAACCGCGTTACCCCACGGAGTCACAATGTCGATTGTCATCCGCGACGTGCGCGAGCACGAGCTCGATTCCGTCCTGGCTTTGAACAACAATGCTGGCCTGGCCATCCTTCCCCTGGATGCCGAGCGCCTGCGCCTGTTCTACGCAACCGCTGAGTATTTCCGCGTCGCCGAGCGCGACGGCAACCTGGCCGGCTTCCTGATCGGCTTCGGCAGCGACAGCCAGCACGACAGCAGCAATTTCGCCTGGTTCAAGCAACAGCTGAACACCCCCTTCTTCTATATCGACCGCATCGTGGTCGCCAGCCGCCGCCGCGGTGGTGGCGTCGGCCGTGCGTTCTACGCCGATGCGCAGAGCTTCGCCGAGCTGCGCTACCCGCAGATGACCTGCGAAGTGTTCCTCGACCATGGCGCCGATGCCGCCCTGCTCTTCCACGGCAGCTTCGGCTTCCGCGAGCTGGGCCAGAACACCATGCCGCAGGTGGACGTGCGGGCCAGCATGCTGGCCAAGGAACTGTGCAGCTTCCCATGGGTGAACGAAACCTATGGCGGCAAGCTGCCCGATGTAGCGTGGGCGCGCGACCGGCAGCTGCCGGCGCAGGCACAGCGGCCGACGGGGACCTGAGCGTGGCGGTGAATTTCGATTACGAACAGGCCGGTGAACTGAAGATCGGCCAGGTGGGCATCGCCAACCTGCGCATCCGCACCCTTGATGTTGAACGCCTCGTGCAGGAAATGCAGGAACGGGTGAGCCGCGCGCCGAAGCTGTTCGGCCGGGCAGCGGTGATCCTGGACTTCGGCGGCCTCAGCCAGGTGCCCGACGTGGCCACGGCGCAGGCACTGGTCGATGGCCTGCGCAGTGCCGGCGTACTGCCGGTGGCATTGGCCTATGGCACCAGCGCGGTCGACCTGCTCTCGCAGCAGCTCGGCCTCCCGCTGCTGGCCAAGTTCCGTGCCCAGTACGAGCGCGCCGAGGCAGAGACTGCCCCGCCGCCGGCACCGGAACCGCGGCGTGCCGCCCGCGCTGAGCCAAAAGCCGCACCGGCTCCGGCTCCGGCCACGCCAATGGGCAAGGCCAGCGATGCCGCCGCGCCACAGCCAGGCCGCATGCAGCTGGGCAACGTGCGTTCGGGCCAGCAGCTGTATGCGGAAAACTGCGACCTGACCGTGATGGCCACCGTCGGCGCCGGCGCCGAGGTCATCGCCGATGGCAGCATCCATATCTACGGAACCCTGCGCGGCCGCGCGCTGGCAGGGGCCCAGGGCAACACCGCGGCACGCATTTTCTGCCGTGATTTCCATGCGGAACTGGTCGCCATTGCAGGCCATTACAAGGTGCTGGACGATGTCCCGGACAACCTGCGCGGCAAGGCCGTGCAGGTGTGGCTGGAACAGGACCAGATCAAGATCGCTGCGCTGGACTGACGCAGCACCTCAAACAGAATCATCAGGAGAAGTCCTTTGGCTGAAATCATCGTAGTCACCTCCGGCAAAGGCGGCGTCGGCAAGACCACTTCCAGCGCCAGCCTTGCGTGCGGCCTGGCAAAGCGTGGCAAGAAGGTGGCGGTGATCGACTTCGACGTCGGCCTGCGCAACCTCGACCTGATCATGGGCTGCGAACGCCGCGTGGTGTACGACTTCGTCAACGTCGTGCACGGCGAAGCCACCCTCAAGCAGGCCCTGATCAAGGACAAGCGCTTCGACAACCTGTACGTGCTGGCTGCCTCGCAGACCCGCGACAAGGATGCGCTGACCCAGGAAGGCGTGGGCAAGGTCCTGAAGGACCTGGCCGCCGACGGCTTCGACTACATCATCTGCGACTCCCCGGCCGGCATCGAGAAGGGTGCCTTCCTGGCGATGTACTTCGCCGACCGTGCAGTGGTGGTAGTGAACCCGGAAGTATCGTCGGTGCGCGACTCGGACCGCATCATCGGCCTGCTCGATTCGAAGACCCACAAGGCCGAGTCCGGCCAGGATGTGCCAGCCTTCCTGCTGCTGACCCGCTACACCCCGGTGCGCGTGGAAAGTGGCGAGATGCTCAGCATCGCCGACGTCGAGGAAGTCCTTGGCCTGAAGGCGATCGGCGTGATTCCCGAATCGGGCGACGTGCTCAATGCCTCCAACAAGGGCGAGCCGGTCATCCTGGACGGCGAATCCGCTGCCGGCCAGGCCTATGACGACGCCGTCGCGCGCATCCTCGGCGAAGAACGCCCGATGCGCTTCACCAACGTCGAGAAGAAGGGCTTCTTCAGCAAGCTGTTCGGAGGGTAAGCATGGGCCTGTTTGATTTCCTCAAAGCGAAGAAGACCACCGCCGAAACCGCCAAGAACCGCCTGCAGATCATCATCGCGCAGGAGCGCAGCCACCGTGGCGGTCCCGACTATCTGCCGCTGCTGCAGCGCGAGCTGCTGGAAGTGATCAAGAAGTACGTCAACATCGACGTCGATGCAGTGAAGGTGGACCTGGTCAAGGATGGCCAGCACGACGTGCTGGACATTTCCGTGGCGCTGCCTGAAGGCCCGGACAAACCCTGACCCCCTGCCCCGCCCGTGCCTGCATGGGCGGGGCTGCCTGACCCGCATGACTGATACCACGCCCGAACCGAACGTTACCCGCGTCGGCGACATCGCCTTCGCCGATGCGCAGCGCCTGCTTGCCACGCATGAGCTGCGGCTGCACCACGTTGCAGCCGGCGAACCGATCCCGGGCAGTTACTGGGGCGAGCCCGAGGCCGGCATCATCGCCAGCGACGTGTACGTGCGCGATGACACGCCCGTGCACTCGATGCTGCACGAAGCCTGCCACCTGATCGTGCTGCCGCCGGAGCGGCGCGCGCAGGTGCATACCGACGCCACCGATTCAGTGCCCGAAGAAGACGCCACCTGCTACCTGCAGATCGTGCTGGCCGCGCACCTGCCCGGTGTCGGCAGTGAGCGGCTGATGGCCGACATGGATGCGTGGGGGTATACGTATCGATTGGGGTCGACGAAGGCGTGGTTCGAGCAGGATGCGGAAGACGCCAAGGCGTGGTTGATCGAGCGCGGTTTGCCGGTGGCGTAACGCATCGGTAGCGCCGGGCCATGCCCGGCGGCATGAACATCCACCGCCGCGATGCGGCTCGCCGGGCATGGCCCGGCGCTACCGTTGAATGATCATCCCTGCCCGGCCAGCGCACGCAGGGTGATGCCCACCACATACGCCAGATAGGTGCCGGTGGCATATCCCATCGTGCCCAGCAGCACGCCCACCGGCGCCAGCGCCGGATGGAACGCGGCGGCCACCACCGGTGCCGAGGCCGGTCCACCGATGTTCGACTGCGAACCGATGGCGAAGTAGAAGAACGGCACCTTCAGCAGTTTGCCCAGGCACCACAGCAGCACGATGTGCACGCTGATCCAGATGATGCCGAGCAGGAACAGCCACGGGCGATCAAGCAGCGCCAGCAGATCCATCTGCATGCCGATGCAGGCGATCAGGAAATACAGCAGCAGCGACCCCAGTCGTGAGGCGCCCGCGCCTTCCAGGGTGCGTGCGCGGGTGAAGCTGAGGCCAAGGCCGAGCGTGGTCGACAGCACCACTACCCACACGAACGGCGCATCCAGGCTGAACTGCGATGCCCAGCTGACATTGACCTTGAACCAGGCCGCCAGCGGCGCGCCGATGGCGTGGGCAAGACCAACGCCACCGAAGGCCACGGCCACGATCAGCATCAGGTCGGTCAGGCTGGGAATGCGCTCGTGCTCGGCTTGGAAGCGCGCGATGCGCTCCTTCAGTTCGTCGATGGCCGAGGTGTCGGCACCGCTGCGCGCATCGATTTTCGCCGCGCGCCCGGCGAGGAAGATCAGCGCCGCCATCCACACATATCCAACACCCACATCGACCACGGCGAACTGGCCGAAGGTGGTTGCGTTGACGTCGAACACTTCGCGCATCGCCAGCATGTTGGCACCACCGCCGATCCAGCTGCCCGCCAGTGCGGCCATGCCAGCCCAGGTATCACCGGCCACGGTATCGGGATGGATCGCGCGCATCACCAGGAACGCTACCACCGCACCCAGCATGATGCTGGCCGAAGCGCCGAGGTACATCAGCACCAGCTTCGGGCCCAGCCGCAGGATGCCCTTGATGTCCACCGCCAGCGTCAGCAGGATCAGCGCTGCCGGCAGCAGGATGTCACGCGCGACCGGGTTGTACAGCTTGGTGTTCTGCCCGTCGATCAAGCCGATGGTGTTGTAGATGCCAGGCAGCAGATAGCACAGCAGCAGCGCCGGCACGAAGGTGTAGAAGCGCTTCCACAGCCCCTGCTCGCGCGAAGCGGTCCAGAACACGGCACCGAGGGTGGCGGCGATAAGGCCGAAGACGACGATGTCGTTCTGGATCAGGGCAGTCGAGGGCATGCAGGCGCTCTTGTAGAGCCGAGCCGTGCTCGGCTGCTGTTGGCGGAAGCTCAGGGAGGTGTGCCGACCAACGGTCGGCACCCACCGGTGAAGCAGATGGCGAAACAAAAGCGCCGCCCCGAAGGGCGGCACCGGTATCGCTTATTCGCCGATGTGCTGCTTCAGCCAGGCGTTGACGGTGTCATGCCAGAGGATGCTGTTGTTCGGCTTCAGCACCCAGTGGTTTTCATCCGGGAAGTACAGGAACTTCGACTCGATGCCCTGGCGCTGGGCAGCGGTGAACGCGGCCAGGCCCTGCTCGACCGGAATGCGGAAGTCCTGCTGGCCGTGGATCACCAGGATCGGCTTCTTCCAGTCCGCCACGTGGTTGACCGGATTGAACTTCTCGTAGTTGGCCGCCTTCTGGTACGGGGTACCGCCCTGCTCCCACTCGGTGAACCACAGTTCTTCGGTGGCGTAACCCATCATGCGCTGGTCGAACACGCCATCATGGTTGACCAGGCACTTGAACGGGCTGTTCCAGTTGCCGGCGATCCAGTTGACCATGAAGCCGCCGTAGCTGGCGCCCAGTGCACAGGCCTTGTCACCGTTGAGGAAGTCGTACTTCTTCAGTGCCGCGCTCCAGCCCTTCTGCAGGTCTTCCAGCGGACGGTCGCCCCAGTGCTGGCTGATCGCATCGGTGAAGGCCTGGCCGTAACCGGTGGAGCCATGGAAGTCGATCATCACCACGGCGTAGCCCTGACCGGCGTAGGTCTGCGGATTCCAACGGTAGCTCCAGCCATTGCCGAAGCTGCCCTGCGGGCCGCCATGGATCAGGAACGCGACCGGATACGACTTGCCTTCCTGGTAGTTGTGCGGCTTGACCACGTAACCGTGAACGGTGTCGTTGTTCCAGCCCTTGAACTCGAACTGCTCGTAGTCGCCGAAGGACACGTCCTTCAGCACCTCACCAGCGGCCGGAGTCAGCGCGCGCAGCGCGCCGATCGGCTCGCCGGCGGCCGGCAGCAGGCCGACCAGTACCTGGTCGTTGCTCTTCAGGCTGTTGCGGGTGATCGCCACGCTGTTGCCGGCCACGTCGACTGCGGTGACGCTGCCGTCGCCGATCAGCTTGGTGGCCTTGCCGCTGGCCACGTCGATCTGGAACAGCGGGTGTTCGCCGAGGTCATCGGCCGTGGTGTAGATGCTGGCGCCGTCGGCGGACAGGGCGATGCCACCGGCCGAACGATCCCACTGCGGCGCGATCTCGCGGGTCTTGCCGCTGGCCAGGTCCATCGCCATCAGGCCGAAGCGATCGGCTTCGAAGCCCGGGCGCTTCATCGCGCGGTAGAACAGGGTCTTGCCATCGGCGCTGAACACCGGGCCTGCATCCCAGGCCGGATTCGATGCGGTCAGGTTGACCGGCGCCTGCTTGCCGGCGGCATCGAAGCGGTACAGGTCGAAGTTGGTCGACCACGATTCCTGCTTGCCGGCCACGCGGATGCTGGCGACTACGCTGCTGCCATCCGGCGACCACGCGAAATCGTCATTGCCACCAAACGGCTTGGACGGGGCATCGCCATCGATGGTCGCGCTCAGCGCCGAAGCGCCCTTGACCGCGCCGGCCTTGGCCGCCGGCAGCGGCGCCACGAACAGGGTGTTGCGACGGCCGTCGTTCCAGGTATCCCAGTGGCGCACGAACAGCGAATCGAAGACCTTGCCGCTGGCCTTGGCGCCGGCCACGTCCTTCAGCTTCTTTTCGGTGCAGGCCAGGTCCGAGGCACAGGCCTGGAACACGCCGGCGCTGAACAGCACGCGGTCGTCCTGCGGCGACACGTGGTAGCTGTCCACGTCCACCGGGAAATCGGTCAGCTGGCGCGGAGCACCGCCGCTGATCGGCAGCGCGTACAGCTGCTGGCTGCCGTTCTTGGCGCTGAGGAAGTACACGGTCTGGCCATCGGCCGACAGCGATGCGGAGTTGACGTTCCAGCCAGCCGGGGTGATCTGCTTCGGCGGCGCCGCATCGCGGGTGCGCAGGTTGCGCGCGAACAGGGCGGTGCTGGCTTTGAGGTTGGCATCGGTGCTGCGCTTGGCGAACACCACGGTGCCGCCGTCAGCGGTCAGTACCGGCGCGGAGACGCGGTCCATGGCCACCATGTCGCGGACTTCCAGGCCACGGGCAGCGGCGACGCTGGGCAGGGCAGCCAGCAGGCTCAGTGGCAGCAGGGCATGACGCAGTTTCATCGGGGTCTCCGCAGGACGGCAAAAAACCGATGGTAGGCCTGCGCGACCGGGCCTGCCAAGGCCATCGGTCATGGCCGGGAACGAGATGCCGCCAGAAAAAGCAAACCGCGCCGAAGCGCGGTTTGCGGTAGTGCCAGCCGCTGGCCGGCAACCAGGGGTATCACGGGATTCCGGGATTGCCGGCCAACGGCCGGCACAACCCGTCCCTTACGCCTTGGCGTACTTGCCGGTGCGGTAGATCAGCCAGCCCACCAGGAACAGCACGGCCAGGCCGATCCACTGCGCGGCCGGCAGGTGGAACGGTACGGCCAGCACGTCGGCACGGCTGCTGACCACGATCGGCACGGCGATGGCGATACCCATCAGCGCCTCACCGGTGATCAGGCCGGCAGCGAACAGCACGCCCGGCTTGTGCACGCGGTCGCGGCCTTCTTCGTCATCGGCGCGCACCTTGTGGAAGCGCTCGACCAGGTAGGAGATCAGGCCACCGAGGAAGATCGGCACCATCAGTTCCAGCGGCAGGTAGATGCCGATCGCCGCGGCCAGCACCGGCACGCGGAAGCGCGAATTGCGCGACTTCAGCCAGCTGTCGAAGGCGATGATGGCGGCACCGACCACGGCACCGATGCCGATGAAGGTCCACGGCAACTCGCCGCCGAACAGCCCCTTGGCCACCGAGGCCATCAGGTTCGCCTGCGGTGCAGCCAGCGCATTCGGATGCAGCTCCGACTTGACGCCGATGCCGTACGCGGTGGCCAGCAGGTTCAGCACCGGGGCCATGATCAGCGCGCAGGAGAACGCACCGATGCCCAGCATCAGCTGCTGCTTCCACGGGGTGGCACCGACGATGTAGCCGGCCTTGAGGTCCTGCAGGTTGTCACCACCCACGGCGGCGGCACAGCACACCACCGCGCCGATCATGATCGCGGCCACCGCACCCAGCGGCGCACCGAAGGCACCGACCGGCTGCAGGCCGTCCTTGCCCAGCAGCAGTACCAGCACCGCCGAAGCAAACAGGATGGTGGAGATGGTGATGCCCGAGACCGGGTTGTTGGACGAGCCGATCAGGCCCGCCAGGTAGGCCGACACCGACACGAACAGGAAGCCGGCGACGATCATGATGAGGGTCATCGGGATCGACACGTGCCACTGGCCGACGATGGCCTGGTACAGCGCCAGCAGCGGCAGGGTGAACACCACCAGGGCCACCAGCATCCACTTCATCGGCAGGTCGCGCTCGGTGTGCGCCAGTACCGGGCCACCGCTCTTGCGCGCGGCCGCAAAGCCGCTCTTGACGCCGTTGAGCAGCGACTTGCGCAGCGAGATCAGGGTCCAGATGCCGCCGATCAGCATTGCGCCGACACCCAGGTAACGCATCTTCGCGCCCCAGATGGCGAACGCCGCTTCGGTGGACGAGGCGGTGGCGATCGAGGCGGCCAGCGCCGGATCGGTGTTCATGAAGAACGCCTGGTAGATCGGAATGGCGATGTGCCAGGTCAGGATCGAGCCGGACACCACCACGATGCCGACATTCAGGCCAACGATGTAGCCCACGCCCAGCAGGGCCGGCGACAGGTTGGTGCCGATGAAGGCGGTGACCTTGGAGCTGCCGACATAGGCCGAGGTCGCCCAGGCATCGGGGATCAGGCGCATGCCGCTTTCCGCGGCCAGCTTCACGAACGCGCCGATCACCGCCGACAGGCCAAGGATCTTCAGGCCCGGGCCGGGGTTCTCACCAGCCTTGAGCACTTCAGCCGCCGCCTTGCCTTCCGGGAACGGAAGCGGGTCTTCGACGATCATCGAACGGCGCAGCGGCACCGAGAACAGCACGCCCAGCAGGCCACCGAGACCGGCGATGCCCAGCACCCACCAGTACTTGAAGTCCGGCCAGTAGCCCATGATCACCAGCGCGGGGATGGTGAAGATCACACCGGCAGCGATCGACGAACCGGCCGAAGCGCCGGTCTGCACGATGTTGTTCTCAAGGATGGAGCCGCCACCCAGCAGGCGCAGCACGCCCATGGAAATGACCGCGGCGGGAATCGCGGTGGCGATGGTCAGGCCTGCGAACAGACCGAGGTAGGCGTTTGCGGCCGACAGCACCACCGCCAGCACGATGGCAAGGACCACCGCGCGGAAAGTGAGCTGCTTGGGCGCAGCGTCATGGTTCATGAAAGCCCCTGCTGGCAAAAAATCCCTGCCACGCTAGCGTTCAGGGGGCAGCAAGTCCAGCGTGCCAAAGGATGGGGGCCGAGCATGGAACAAGCACAGGCCCGCACGGGCACCGCCAGCCAACCGATGCGGCAAAGCCTGAGTGGGCGCCCTGCAAACGATATGATATAACTTTCGATTGATCCGTACCTGTCCGATTGCATGCCCCCTTCCGCCTCGTCCCGGCTGGCCTCCATCGACCAGCTGCGCGGCACCGTGATGCTGCTGATGCTGCTCGACCATGTGCGCGAGACGTTCTTCCTGCAGTACCAGGTGAGCGACCCGATGGACGCGGCGACCGTGTCCCCTGCCCTGTTCGCCTGCCGCCTGCTGGCGCACCTGTGCGCACCGGTGTTCGTGCTGCTGACCGGCCTGTCGGCGTGGCTGTATGGTCAACGCCAGGCCGACCCGCGCCACGCCATCGCCGCCTTCCTGCTCAAGCGCGGCCTGTTCCTGATGGTGCTGGAACTGACCCTGGTCAACTTCGCCTGGACCTTCCAGTTCCCGCCGGACACGCTGTACCTGCAGGTGATCTGGGCCATCGGCCTGAGCATGATCGCGCTGGCCGGCCTGCTGTGGCTGCCGCGGCCGGTGCTGGCGGTGCTGGCGGTGGCGCTGGTGGTCGGCCACAACCTGTTGGATGGCGTACGCGTGCAAGACGACAGCGCCCTCGCGGTGCTGTGGAAAGTGCTGCACCAGCGCGACTGGATCGAGGCGGGAGCACTGCGCTTGCGTACCTCCTACCCGGTACTGCCGTGGATCGGGGTGATCGCGCTGGGCTACCTGATGGCGCCGTGGTTCGCTGCCGGCAGCGATCCGGAACAGCGCCGGCAGCGGCTGCTGTGGGTCGGGCTGGGCGCGCTGGCCGCCTTCGCCCTGCTGCGCTTCGCCAACCAGTATGGCGACGCGCCCTGGCAGTACCAGCAGACCACGCTGCACACGTGGATGAGCGTGTTCAACATCACCAAGTACCCGCCCTCGCTGCAGTTCCTGCTGCTGACACTGGGCGTGGGCCTGCTGCTGTTGCGGCTGTACGAGTGGCCGCCACTGGCGCGTGCGCTGCGGCCGCTGGCCGATATCGGCGCAGCGCCGATGTTCTTCTACCTGCTGCACCTGTACGTGCTGAAGCTGCTGTACCTGGCCGCGCTGGCAACCTGGGGCCCCACCCACGGCAGCCTGTACGCGCTGGATTCGGTGGCCGGCCTGCTGCTGGTCGCCTGCGCACTGGCGGTGGTGCTGTACCCGCCGACGCGGGCGTTCGCGCGGTTCAAGGCACGGCGACGCGATCTTGCCTGGTTGCGGTACCTGTAGGCCATGCACCGGGGCGGCCATCCACGCATGGCGTGGATCTACTGAAAGCGGGTACACGCCTATAATTCCGCGATGAATTCCACTGCTATCGCTTCCGATGACTTCCTGGGCCATCCCAAGGGCGTCTACGTCTGCTTCTTCACCGAAATGTGGGAGCGCTTCTCCTTCTACGGCATGAAGGCGCTGCTGCTGCTGTACCTGACCAAGTACCACCTGTTCGGTGACAAGGCCGGGCTGGACCTGCTCGGTGCCTACGGCGGCCTGGTCTACTGCATCCCGGTGTTCGGCGGCATGCTGGCCGACCGCTGGCTGGGCATGCGCCGGGCGGTGTTGTTCGGTGGCATCCTGCTGGTGCTGGGCCATCTGGGCATGGCCTTTGAAGGCCACGCGGCGTACCGGGTCAACGGCGAAGTGGTGCGCGACACCTCGGCACTGGCAGTGACCTACCTGTCGCTGGCGCTGATCATCATGGGCGTCGGCTTCCTCAAGCCGAACATCTCCACCATCGTCGGCAAGCTCTACCCGCAGGACGATCCGCGTCGCGATTCGGGCTTCTCGCTGTTCTATGCCGGCATCAACCTGGGCGCCCTGTTCTCCTCGCTGGTGTGCGGTTTCCTCGGTGAGGTCTACGGCTGGAAATACGGTTTCGGTGCGGCCGGCATCGGCATGATCGCTGGCCTGGCGATGTTCCTGTGGGGCCAGAAATACCTGCAGGGCCACGCCGAGCCGCCGCAGCCGGCCACGTTGAAGCAGAAGGTACTGGGCCTGCCGCGCGAATGGCTGATCTACCTGTGCGCGGTGATCGGCGTGCTGCCGGTGGCGTGGCTGATGTGGGCGGCTGGCAACGGCGCCTTCGCGCTGGGTGGTGAAATCAGCCTGGCACTGATGCTGATGCTGGTGGTGCTGGGCGGCGTGCTGGTCTGGTTCGCCTGGTTCACCGGCACCAAGTGCACGCCGGTACAGCGCCAGCAGATGATCGCGCTGATGGTGCTGATCTTCATGGCGCTGGTGTTCTTCACGATGTACGAGCAGTCCTACGGCTCGTGGGTGACCTTCACCGACCGCCTGCTGACCAAGGACATCGTGCCGGCGCTGGTGATCACCGACGGCACCCCGCTGCCGTGGTCGATCATCTCGCTGCTGCTGGCGCCGCTCGGCTTCGTGGTCAGCGCGCGGCTGTCCGAACGCCGCCCTGGTTCTGCTGCGCCGCGTACGTTCTTCATCGCCATCGTCGCGCTGATGCTGGTGCTGCTGGTGCGCGACTGCCTGGTGATTCCGCAGACTGCCGGCTCGCTCACCTATCTTGGCGGCCTGTTCCTGGTGCTGCTGGCACCGGCCTTCGCCGCGCTGTGGACGTGGATGGACCGCCGTGGCTGGGAGCCGGGCAAGCCGGTGAAGTCGGCCTGGGGCCTGGTGATCGGTGCGTTGTCGTTCGTGCCGCTGGCGCTGGCCGCGCAGCAGGTCGGCGCCACCGGCGAGATGGCCAGCGTATGGTGGCTGGTACTGGCCTACTTCCTGCTGGCAAGCGGCGAGATGTGCCTGTCGCCGGTGGGCCTGTCGGCGGTGACCCAGTTGGCCGTGCCGCGGGTGATGAGCCTGATGATGGGTACCTGGTTCCTCGCCACCGCGTTCTCCGAAACGCTGGCCGCGCTGTTCGGCAAACTGGCGGCGATTGACGTGCCCGAAGGCGAGGCGCTGGACATGGTCGCGGCCGCCGGCGCCTATGCGCACCTGTTCTGGCTGCTGATGTGGATCGGCCTGGGCTGCGCGGTGCTGGCCTTCATCGCCGCGCCGTTGCTGAAGCGGATGATGCATGGGGTGAAGTGACACCCGCTCACTGCGGCGGTAACCATGATGGTTGCCGCCGCGCGTGTTTCAGGGTGCCTTGACCTTGCTCGAAGCCGTCGCGGCGGCGGCCGTACCGCCCCCCAGGCTGCGCGACAGGAAGGCAAGCAAGCGGGTGTAGTAATCGCGCTGGTTCGCTTCGCTGTACAGGCCATGCCCCTCGCGTGGGTAGTACACCGCTTCCACCGGTACGCCGGCCTGCTTCAACGCGGCCTCCATGCGCTCGGTGTGCTGCACGGGCGCGCGCAGGTCTTCCCGACCAGCGGCCAGCAGCACCGGCACCTTGATGCCCGCCGCCAGATTGACCGGCGACACCGCCGCCAACGTGGCCGGGTCGCCCAGCCACTGCTGCAGGTACGTCACGCCCGACGCACGATCCTGGATATCGCCGCGCTTGAACATCAACGGCAGGTCGTACACGCCGACATAGCCTGCCGCGCACCGGTACAGCCCGGGCTCGCGCACGACGCCCATCATGGCTGAGTACGCACCGTAGCTGGCGCCGTAGATGCAGATGCGTCCGCTGTCGGCGATACCTTGGCTGATCGCCCAACGGGTGGCGTCGGTCACATCGTCCTGCATCGCACGGCCCCATTGCTGGGCTGCCGCCTGGGTATGTGCACGGCCGTAGTTGCCCGAGCCACGGAAGTTGACCTGCAGCACCGCATAACCGCCGTCGGCCAGCATTTGGTTCTCGCGCTCGAAACCACCGTCATCGAATACACCGATCGGGCCACCATGCGGGACCACCACCATCGGCAGGTTGCGGCCATCACTGCCCTTGGGCAAGGTCAGGAAGCCATGCAGCGGCAGGCCATCGCGCGCAGCCAGGGTGACCGGACGCACGCTGGCACCTCCCTCGCGATCAAACCAGCGATGACGACTGGTGAGAAAAGCGGCGTTGCGGGTGGCGGTGGTGTACAGGAAATAGTCGCCTGGATTGGTCGCCGAGCTCACCTTGATCAGCAGCCGCGTGTTGTCACGGGTGCCGGAGACCAGGCTCACCACCTGCCCTGGAAACGCCTTTTCAAGCTTGCGCTGGATGCTGGCGGTCGGCGACTGCTCATCGAAGAACGCCGTGCGCGTAGCAGCGCCGACGAACTGGATGCCCACCGGTACGCGCGTGCCAGGTTGGTAGACCACGCGGGTAGGGTCAACGGTATCGTCCTGCAGCAGCGTACGCCGCTCCCCGCTGACCGGGTCCCAGCTGACCACCGCGTCCGGGCCGCGGGCCTGTTCCACCACCAGGTAAGCCAAGCGGTTGTCGGCAGAGAAGCCGATCGGGCGCTCGATGCGGTGGCTGTTGCCTTCGTCGTTGATCAACGTCCAGCGATCGCGCTCCTGGCGATAGTAGAGCTTGTTGACGTTGTCGGCGGCGGCACCGTGGGCGAAGCGCAGTTCACCTTGATTGTCGGTAGTGAACGTCGCGCGCTGCACCGGTGAACGCGAGACCGGGATGCGGCGCCCGGTGATGACGTCCATCCGCTCCAGCCGCGTATTGGTATCGTTGGCAAATGGCCACAACGAGATCAACACGTTGCGTTCGTCGGCAGGCAACGGATCGGTCAGGAAGGCGGCGACCGGCTCGACCACGCGCCCGGTCACGAAGCCGGGCTCATCCGGGCGGGCGCGATAGCCGACCAGCAGATCACCGCGTTTGCCATTGGCATCGATGGCATACAACTCGCCCGTCGGCCGCGGTTGGTCCAGCGGCCCCCATTTTTCGGCCAGCCCGATCAGCAGGCGGGTGTCACTCACCCAGTCGACCTCGGCTGCATGATTGTTGCGTGGCGGTCGGAAATTGCCGACGAGCTCCATCGTGTCGGTACGCAGGACCGCCACAGCGGTCGCTCCCTCCAGCGGCAAGGTCATGGCCAGGTACTCGCCGGTGGGCGAGAGCTGGATGTCATTGAACTCTGCCCGACGCACATAGCCGTCCAGCGAAACCTCCGCAGCACACACCCCACCCGCGCCGCAGATGGCCACCAACGCGGCCAGTACCCTTGCATGCTTCATGACGTCCTCCTTGAAGCCGGGCTCCCCCTGCCCGGCACCGGGTCCGCTGATCGCGGCGGGTCTGCTTCACGGCGCCTTGTCAGCACCTGCGGCTGGACTGGCGTTGGCGGTGCTGCCGCCCAGGCTGCGCGACAGGAAGGCCAGCAGCCTGCTGTAGTACTCGCGCTGGTGCTCTGGCCGGTAGAATCCATGGCCCTCGGTGCGGTAATACAGGCTCTCCACCGGCGAGCCGGCCGCCTTCAGCGCGGCTTCCATGCGCTCGGTGTGCTTGATCGGCGCGCGTGTGTCTTCGCCACCTGCAGCAAGGAACACCGGCACTTTCACCTGTTTGGCCAGGTTCACCGGTGAACTGGCACCCAATGTCTTCGGATCACCCACCCATTCGCGCTGCCAGGTCATGGCCGAATCGCTGGACTGGGCGTCATTGCTGAACATCAGCGGCAGGTCGTACACGCCGACATAGCCGGCCGCACACTGGTACAACCCCGGCTCGCGTACCGGGCCCATCATTGCCGCATATGCACCGTAGCTGGCACCGTAGATGCAGATGCGGCTGTTGTCGGCGATGCCTTCGGCGATGGCCCAGCGCGTAGCATCGGTCACATCGTCCTGCATGGCCGCGCCCCACTGCCTGGCGCCGGCCTGGGTGAAGGCACGGCCGTAGTTGGACGAACCACGGAAGTTGACCTTCAGCACGGCATAGCCGGCCGCTGCCAGCATCTGCGATTCCGGGTCGTAACCGCCGCTGTCGAAAACGCCGATGGGGCCACCGTGTGGCACCACGACCAACGGAAGATTGCGGCCACTGCTGCCGTTGGGCAACGTCAGGAAGCCATGCAGTGCCGTACCGTCGCGCGCCTTCAACGAGAACGGACGCACGCTGGCGGCCAGCTTGGGATCGATCCACTCGCTGCGGCTGACCAGATGTTCGGCGGCCTTGGCGCGGGTATCGAACAGGTAGAAATCGCCGGGGTTGCTGCCCGACCACGTCTGCACCACCACCTTGCCGCCATCGCGGGTACTGGAGGTGATGAATACCGGGCCACCGAACGCTGCTTCCAAGCTGCGGTACTGACGGGCATCGGCACCCTTTTCATCGAAGAACCGGGTGCGCGGTGTATCCCCCAGGTACAGCGCACCTACGGGCACGCGGGTACCCGGGCGACGGATGATCGCTGAAGGATCGACCACTGCATCCCGCAGCACCTCACGCCGTTCGCCGGTCTGCGGATTCCAGCTGACGATGGTGTCGGGGCCGCTGGGCTGCTCGACCTGCAGGTAAGCCAGCGTGCCATCCTCGGAAAAGCCCAGCGCGCCCTCGACCCTGTGGCTGAGTGACTCGTCATTGACCAGCGACCACTGCGCGTTGGTGCCGGCACGGTAGTACAGCTTCTGGACGTTGTCCGACGCCGCACCGAGGGCGAAACGCACTTCGCCCTTGTCATCGGTGGTGAATCCGGCGCGCTGCACCGGTGAGCCGGAAACGCGCACGCGGCGCCCGCTGACCACATCCAGCCGCTCCACGCGGGTATAGGGATCATCGGCAAACGGCCACACCGCGATCAGTACATTGCGGTCATCGCCGGGCAGCTCGTCGGTGAGGAACGCCGCGACCGCCTCGACCTTCTTCGGTTGGATGCGCGTGCCCAGCCCACGGCCCTGCACGCGGTAGCCGACCAGCAGTTCGCCGCCCTTGCCATCGACATTGACGCCGTAGAGTTCGCCGGTCGGTTGCGGGGTATCCAGCGCGCCCAGCTTCTCGGCCAGGCCGACCAGCAGGCGATCATTGCTTACCCATTCGAAACTGTTGGCATGGTTCTTCGCCTGCGGACGGAACACTCCCGCAGGCTTGCGGTCGGACGTGCGCAGGATGACCAGCGCGGTGGAATCGTCCAGCGGTACGGTGCCGGCCACATAGTCGCCCCCCGGCGACAGCTTGACGTCCGAAAACGACTCTGGTTTCAGGTACTTCTCCAGGTCCACCCCGCCGGTGCCCGCCGACGTCCCGCCCACCGCCGCGCACAACAACGCGGCAAGTACAGTCCTGCGCATCCTTCCCCCTCCCTGCCCGGACACCCTGTCCAGCCTGGCCGATTCTATGCAGGCCGACGACGGCTGCGCCAGTGACGAGCGCGTCGTCGCCAGGCTCAGGGTGCCTTCTGCGCGGAACCGCTGTCCCGCGTCTGTGCCGTGGCTCCCCCCAGGCTGCGCGACAGGAACGCCAGCAGGTGACCGTAGTAGTCGCGTTGATTGGCCAGGTTGTACAGACCATGCCCCTCGTTCTTGTAGTAGAGAGCCTGCACCGGTGTGCCGGCCTGCTTCAGCGCCGCCTCCATGCGTTCGGTATGCACCACCGGTGCGCGCTGGTCTTCGCGACCGGCGGCCAGCAGCACCGGCACGCGGATCCGTGCGGCGAGGTTGACCGGTGACTGCTCGACCAGTTCCTTCGGCCGGCCGACCCATTCCCGCAGGTAGGTCAAACCGGACGCATCATCCTGGATATCACCGCGGGCGTACATCAATGGCAGGTCATAGACGCCGACATAGCCTGCAGCGCAGCGATACAGATCGGGCTCACGCACTGGGCCCATCATCGCCGCATAGGCACCGTAGCTGCCGCCGTAGATGCAGATGCGGCTCTTGTCGGCGATGCCTTCAGCGATGGCCCAGCGCGTGGCATCGGTGACATCGTCCTGCATCGCCCGTCCCCACTGCAGCTTCGCAGCCTGGGTGTGCGCTCGCCCATAGTTGGCCGAACCACGGTAGTTCACCTGCAGCACGGCATAGCCAGCAGCAGCCAGCATCTGCGCATCCACGTCGTACGTTCCGTCGTCGAAGATCCCGATCGGCCCGCCATGTGGCATCACCACCATGGGCAGGCCGGCGGCTGGTTGGCCTGCCGGCAAGGTGAGGAAGCCGTGCAGTGCCAGCCCGTCGCGCGCCTTCAGGCTGACCGGTTGGACGATGGCGCTCTGCGCCGGATCGATCCAGTCACTTCGACTGATGAGGTGGCGCGCCTTCTTGTCGATGGTGTCGTACAGATAGAAGTCACCCGGGTTGCGCGCGGAGTGCGACTCCACCAGCACCGTGCGGCCATCGCGGGTGCTGGACGTGATGTATACGGGCCCGCCAAGCCCGGCCTCGAGGCTGCGGTACAGGCGCGCATCGGCCGACGCTTCGTCGAAGAAGCGCGCTCGTGGGCTGTCACCGAGGAACTCCGCCCCCACCGGAACCCGGGTTCCCGGACGGAAGATGATCCGATGTGGATCGACCACTTCGTCGCGCAGCACCACGCGGCGCTCGTTGCTCTGCGGGTCCCAACTGACGATGGCATCGGGCCCCTCGGCCTGCTCCACCTGCAGGTAGGCCAGGCGACCATCCGCCGAGAAGCCGATAGCAGCTTCGACGCGCCGGCTGAGCGCCGCATCGTTCAGCAGCACCCATTCGCTGCTGGCGCCTGCGCGGTAATAGAGCTTCTTGTTCGTCTCGTCGGCGCCGGAACCGTAGGCAAAGCGCACTTCACCCTGGGCATCGGTAGTGAATTCCGCCCGGGCGATCGGCGCCCGCACCACGGCATTGCGACGACCGGTGTTCACGTCCATCCGCTCCAGCTGGGTGAAGGCGTTGGCCGTGAACGGGGTCACTGCAACCAGAACGTTGCGGTCGTCATCCTTCAATTCATCGGTGAGGAACGCGGCCACCATGCCGGCCGGCTTGACCTTGATGTTGGTGCCCAGGCCGGTTTCAGCCGTGCGGTAGCCCACCAGCAGTTCACCGCCCTTGCCATCGGCATTGATGCCGAACAGTTCGCCGGTGAGCGCGGGGCGATCAAGCACGCCGAACTTCTGCGCCATTCCCACCAGCAGACGGTCATTGCTGACCCAGTCAAAGGTGTGGGCATGGTTGTTGCGGGGGGGCCGGAACGTGCCGACCATTTTCATGTCGGCGATCCGGTAGATCGCCAGCGCGGTGCCCGCCTCGATCGGGACCGTAGCAGCCACATACTCGCCCCCGGGCGAAATCCTGATGTCGGTAAATGCTTCCTGCCGCAGATAGCGATCCAGATCGACCCCGCCGGCCCCCGCCGTCGCCCCACCCACCACCGTGCACAGCAGCACGGCAAGCACAGTCCTGCGCATCCTTCCCCCTTGGAAACGGACGCCTTGTCCGCAGGCCGATTCTAGGCAACCAAGCGACGCATCTGCCAGTGAGCAGAAAAAACGACGGCACCGTTGCCGGTGCCGTCGTTACCACTACCTTGGAGAGAGAGTCAGGACGTGGGTTCGGGGGGCGTGCGCCGGGTCAATGGACCCCGCGCACTGCCAAAGTGAGAGCCAGGATGCTGAGGATCACCGCGATCGTGCCGTCCAGCACACGCCAGGTGCTGGGCTTGGTGAACAACGGCGCCAGCAGGCGCGCGCCCAGGCCCTGCGCGGTCAGCCACAGGCAGCTGGCCGTGACCACGCCGGCGGCGAAGGCCATGCGCGCATTGCCGAAGTTCTCGGCGATGGAGCCGATCACCATCATGTCCAGCCAGAAGTGCGGGTTGATCAGCGAGAAGCCGACCGCCGCCATCAGCACCGCACGGCGGCTGCCATCGTCGCTGTCGGCCTCGCCCATGCCGCCGCCACCAGCAATCGCACGGCGTGCGGACTTCATCGCATACCAGGCCAGGAAGGCCACGCCGGTCCAGAGGACGGCGGTGGTCAGCCACGGCAGCGCCGTGGTCAGCGTGCGCAGACCGGCCACGCTGGCGAAGATGAAGATCGCATCGATGGCCGCACAGGTGGCGACCACCGGCACGATGTGCTTGCGCAGGATGCCCTGGCGCAGGATGAAGGCGCTCTGGGCACCGACCACGGCGAACAGGCCGATGCCGGTGGCTGCACCAGAGAACCAGGCACCAAGGCCGGTGCTGGCGGAGATGACCGAGAACATGGGATTCACTACCTTGTCTTGCTGGGGGGAGCGGTGCCTCGCGAAGGCGGACAGCACCGGAACGGGCGCCATTGTCGCGCCGCAACATAGAAAAGACGAGCTAAACTTACTAAACCAACATTAGCGGAGCTTAATCTCCATGCGCATCGACCATGCCCAGCTGAGGGCCCTGGCGGCGGTGATCCGCGAAGGCAGCTTCGACCGTGCCGCGCAGTCGCTCAATGTCACCCCCTCGGCCATTTCGCAGCGGGTCAAGGCACTGGAAGACCGCATCGGTCGCCTGCTGGTCAAACGAGGCACCCCGGCAACCGCGACTGCCGAAGGCCAGCTGCTGGTGCAACTGGCCGAGCAGACCGCCCTGCTGGAGCACGACGCCCTGCACCGCATGGGCCTGGCCGACGAGGACCTGCCGCAGGCCAGCATCCCGGTGGCGGTGAACCACGACAGCCTGGAGACCTGGTTCCCGCAGGCCGCGCAGCAGTTCGCGCAGGGCACCGGCACCACCCTGGACCTGCGCGTGGAGGACCAGGACCACACCGTCGAACTACTGCGCCAGGGCACCGTGCTGGGGGCGGTGACGACCCTGGACGAGCCCGTGCAGGGCTGCCAGATCCACGCGCTGGGCAGCATCCGCTATGCCGCGACCTGCACACCCGAGTTCCGCGAGCGCCATTTCGCCAAGGGCGTGACCGCGCAGGCGCTGGCACAGGCACCGGTGCTGGTGTTCAACCGCAAGGACGACATGCAGTCACGCTTTGCCCGGCGCATGGCCGGCGCCGACCTGCCCAGCACCGCGCCGACCTGGTGGATTCCCTCCACCCGTGCCTTCGTGCAGGCCAACCTGGGCGGCCTCGGCTGGACCATGAACCCGCTGCCACTGGTCAAGCGCCACCTGGATGCCGGGCGCCTGGTGTACGTGCGGCAGCGTGCTTGGGAAGACGTGCCGCTGTACTGGCAGCACTGGAAGGGCGACGTGCAGACGATGGCCCTGCTGACCCGGGCAGTGCTGGACGCCGCCTCGGCGCTGGTGCAGCGCAGGCGCTGAGAAAGGGGACCGCGGGGATCACGTCGCGTATGCCACAAACGACGTGATCCCCTCCGTCCCCTTTTTGTGCAAGGATCGGCGCAACCGACGAGGGGCTGGGCGATGGAAACCGAACCGGTATTCCTGCATATCCGCGTGGTGATGGGGATCATCCTCGGCCTGTCCATCACCACCCTGCTGAAGGGGCTGGCGCAGATCATCGAACACCCGCAGCGGCGTGGTTGTTCGGCGCTGCACCTGTGCTGGGTGATGTGGACGCTGGTGTCGCTGGTCACGTTCTGGTGGTGGGAGTTCCGCCTCGTTGAAGTGCATCGCTGGACGTTTGAAACCTATCTGTTCGTGATCACCTACAGCGCGACCTGGTTCCTGCTGTGCGCGCTGCTGTTTCCCGACGACCTGCGCGACTACGGCAGTTACGGCCACTACCTGATGCAGCGGCGACGCTGGATCTTCGGGGTGATCGCGATATTGACGCTTCTGGACCTTGTGGACACCGCGATCAAGGGAGGAAGCCGCTGGCGGCTGCTGGGCGATGCCTACCCAGTGCACACGGCCCTGATGCTCATCGTTGCCGCGCTGGGATGGCATCTGCGCAGCGCGCGCATGCAGCTGGTGCTGGCCGCAGCGACACTGGCCTACCAACTGGGCTACTTCGCGGCGGAGTACTTCACCATCGGCAGTGAATGAAGACCGCCGCCCGTCTCTCCATCCAATCTCCATGCAGGTCGTCCACACTCACCCGGTTCTGTTTGACCACAGGTTTCCCAGATGACGATCCACTACCGCGATGCCCTCCCCGATGACGCCGCCGCCTGCATCGACCTGCGCGGGCGCACCCGCGAGAACGCCTTCAGTGCCGCGCAGCTGGCCGAACTGGGCATCACCGAAGAGAGCTGGGCGGCAGGCATCGCCGATGGCGACTCGATTGGCCGCGTCGTGTGCGATGGCGAGCGCATGGCCGGCTACTGCTTCGCCGACCGCGAAAGCGGCGAGGTACTGGTACTGGCCCTGCTGCCGGAATTCGAGGACCGCGGCATCGGCAGGCAGCTGCTGCAGGAGGTGGTCAGCCTGACCCGCGATGCCGGCCATAGCCGCCTGTTCCTGGCCTGCTCGGCTGACCCGCGTTCGCGCTCTTATGGTTTCTATCGGCATCTGGGCTGGAAGGCGACCGGCGATATCGACGAAGCCGGTGACGAGATTCTTGAGCTGTCTTGATGCGCGGCGCCGGGAAAAGCCTCCGGGCATGGCCCGGCGCTACCGGGGATGGGGTCGAACGCGCGCGCCGGATGCTGCGTTGCATCAAAATCGGACCAGATGCGGTTAAAATTGCCCATGGAATGCTGCAAGGCGTTGTTTCTTCACGCTCTTTCCCTGCTTCTTGCGCATCCTGACCCCTTCCCCCCGCCAACGATTCCGCCCCCATGAAGAAATTTGGCAAGGCCCTCCTCGCCCTGCTCGTGCTGCTGTTGCTGGTCGCCGCACTGTTCCTGTACTGGCCGCTGACCCAGCGCTCGGTGCCCGCCGCGAGCAACGACAAGCCCGTCGATGTCGTGCTGGTCGGCGCCGGCATCATGAGCATCACCCTGGCCACCTACCTGCAGGAACTGCAGCCGGACTGGAACATCCAGGTCTACGAGCGCCTCGACGGCGTCGCCGGTGAAAGCTCGGACGGCTGGAACAACGCCGGCACCGGCCACTCGGCATTCGCCGAACTGAACTACACCCCGGAACTGCCCGATGGCAGCATCGAGACCAAGCGCGCGGTCGGCATCGCCGAATCGTTCGAGGTCTCGCGCCAGTTCTGGTCGCACCAGGTGAAGGAAGGCCGGCTGAGCCAGCCCAGCGACTTCATCAACCCGACCCCGCACATGAGCTTCGTCTGGGGCGATGACAACATCGCCTACCTGCACAAGCGCCAGCAGGCGCTGGTGAAGAACCCGCTGTTCTACGGCATGCAGTACTCCGAGGACCCGGCGCAGATCAAGCAGTGGGCACCGCTGCTGATGGAAGGCCGCGACCCGAAGCAGAAGGTCGCCGCGACCTGGATGCCGCTGGGCACCGACGTCAACTTCGGCGTCATCACCCGCCAGCTGACCGCCGGCCTGCAGCACAGCCCGAACTTCGGCCTGCACCTCAACCATGAGGTCAGCGCCCTGCGGCAGAACGCGGACAAGAGCTGGAACGTGACGGTGAAGGATCTCAAGGCCGGCACCGAATCCACCACCCACGCCCGCTTCGTGTTCATCGGTGCCGGTGGCGCCGCGCTGAAGCTGCTGCAGATGTCGGGCATTCCGGAATCGAAGGATTACGCCGGCTTCCCGGTGGGCGGCCAGTTCCTCGCTTTCCAGGGCCAGGACGTGACTTCGCGCCATGGGGTGAAGGCCTACGGCATGGCCGAAACCGGCTCGCCGCCGATGTCGGTGCCACACCTGGATGCGCGCAAGCTGGATGGCAAGCCGGTGGTCCTGTTCGGGCCGTTCGCGCTGTACAGCACCAAGTTCCTCAAGCACGGCTCGTGGTGGGACCTGTATTCGTCGGTCAACCACAACAATGTCGGCCCGATGCTGGAAGTGGGCAAGGACAACCTGGACCTGGTGCAGTACCTGATGGGCCAGGCGCGCCTCAACGACGCCGATCGCCAGGCCGAACTGGTCAAGTACTTCCCCAACGCCAAGCCGGGCGACTGGAAGCTGGTCACGGCTGGCCAGCGCGTGCAGATCATCAAGCGTGATCCGCTGAAGGGCGCGGTGCTGCAGTTCGGCACCGAGATCGTGACCGACAAGGACCACACCCTCGCCGCGCTGCTGGGTGCCTCGCCCGGCGCCTCGACCTCGCCGCCGATCATGCTGGACCTGATGGCCAAGGCCTTCCCGGAACAGATGAAGGCCGGCTGGGAAGCGCGCCTGCGCGAGATCGTGCCGTCGTACGGCCGCAAGCTCAACGACAGTGCCGCGCTGACCAACGAGATCCGCACGCTGACCAGCCAGACCCTGCACCTGCCCTACCTGGAGGTTCCGGTGGAAGCGGGTACGACGCCGGCCCTGGCACCGACGGCCGCGCCGGCACCGGCACCGGCACCGGCCAAGGAAAAGCGCAACGCCAACGAGGAACTGCAGGCGCTGTAACCCTGCGCTTCCCATCGGTTGGAAACGGACGGCCACCTTCGGGTGGCCGTTCGCGTTTGCGTGGCACCCACCTGTAGAGCCGAGCCTGCGCTCGGCTGCTCTTCGCGGTTGCCAACAGCCGAGCGTGGGCTCGGCTTTACAGAAATCCCTGCCACACGTCGCAAAGCCGCTGCTCAGTGACGAGAATTGTAATGTTGTTAAGAATTATTTACATTTGCATCCTGCGCAGTGACCGCGCCGCTCCCAGATGGACCTGATGTGCCCGAAGCCGCCGCCCGGGTGCTGGACGACTGTTGCCGCCCCTTCCCCGCCTTCACGCTTCGAGCCCGCCATGTCCCCGACGTTCCGTACCCGCCTGCCCCGCCGCGCGCTGCTGCCGGTTGCCCTGCTGTCCTCCCTCACCGTGGCTGCACCGTCGGCGTTTGCCGAAGTCGCTGCCGATGCGTCCGACGCCAAGACCCTGGACCGGGTGAGCGTGCGCGCCGAGCAGTCCGCGCCGCCGTCCAGCACCACCCGCCTGCCGATCACCCTGCAGGAAACGCCGCAGTCGTCCACGGTGATCGGCCTGCAGCGCCTGCAGGACGAATCGTTGTTCAGCCTCAACGACGTGATGCGCAATGTCACCGGCGTCAGCGTGTCCTTCTATGACACCCAGCGCCCGCTGTACTACGCGCGCGGCTTTGCCATCACCGATTTCCAGGTGGACGGCATCCCCACCTACAGCGGTTCGACCAACCAGGAATACGACACCGCCTTCTACGACCGGGTGGAAGTGATCCGCGGCGCCAACGGCCTGCTCAGCGGCGCGGGCGTGCCGTCGGCCACGGTGAACCTGCTGCGCAAACGACCGGGCAAGGAGTTCGACGCCTCGTTCTCGGTCAGCGCCGGCAGTTGGGACTACCGCCGCATGGAGGCGGATGTGACCGCACCACTGACCGCCGACGGCCGCTTCCGCAGCCGCGTGGTCGCCGCCTACACCGATCGCGATTTCTATTACGACCGCTACAAAGAGAACAAGATGGCGGGCATGGCCGTGCTGGAAGGCGATGTGACCGACAGCACCACCGTCACCGTCGGCTACCAGACCCAGGACAACAACCCGGTGGGTTCAACCTGGGGCACCGTGCCGTTCTTCGACAGCAAGGGCGACTTCGCCCATCTGCCGCGTTCGACCAACCTGGCGCCGAAGTGGAGCTACTGGCAGCGCGAGACCAGCACGGTATTTGCCAACCTGGAACAGCGCTTCAGTGACAACTGGCTGCTGAAGATCAACACCGCCTACACCCGCGGCAACGTGCAGAACATGCGCCTGTACGGCACCGGCAACCCCGATCCGGTGACCGGTGCAGGCATCTACCTGCGCACCGCAGCCGGCGATTCGGAAGACACCCGCCGCAACGTCGACGCCTACCTGACCGGCACCTTCAACCTGTGGGGCCAGGAGCACGACGTGACCGTGGGCGCGCAGTGGGCCGACCTGGAAGGCACCACCAACACGCTTGCGCTGAACTACCCGCGCGATTGGGCGACCTGTGGCCGTGAGCGCTGCTACTACATCCCCAACGTGCACACCTGGGATGGCGATATCTCCGAGGTGACCTACACCCTCACCGGCGCACGCCGCGTGGCCAAGACCACGCAGAGCGGCTTCTACCTGGCCACGCGCCTGCGCCTGGCCGATCCGCTGGCGCTGATCGCCGGCGCACGCCTGAGCCGCTGGCAGACCCAGACCCGCGCCTACAACGCGACCGGCGCCTACACCGGCACCAGCGGCGCGTACAAGGTGAGCGATGAAGTCACCCCGTACGTGGGCCTGGTGTATGACATCACCCCGAACGTGGCGGCCTATGCCAGCTACACCGAGATCTTCAACCCGCAGAACTACAAGGACCGCAACGAGAACCTGCTGGCGCCGGTGCAGGGCTCGAACCTGGAAGCGGGCCTGAAAACCCAGTGGTTCGATGGCCGTTTGACTGCCAACGCGGCAATCTTCGAAGCCAAGCAGGACAACTACGCGGTACGTGACATGAGCGTGCCGGAAGGTTCCCTCAGCGATGGCAGCTCGGCCTACATCGGCGTCAACGGCACCAAGGCGCGCGGCTGGGAAGTGGACGTCAACGGCGAGATCCTGCCGGGCTGGACGGTCAACGCCGGCTATACCCACGTCAAGGTGACCCGTGCGGCCACCGATCTGCTGTACGCCAACCCGGCCGAAGACCTGCTGCAGCTCAATACCCAGCTGCAGCTGCGCGGCGCGCTGGAACGCCTGAGCGTGGGTGCCGGCGTGCAGTGGCAGAGCAAGGTGCAGGGCTACAACATCCCCTACCCGGTGGGCACGGGCACCACGGTGACGGTGAACCAGCCGGCCTATGCGCTGGTGCAGTTCAACGCCAACTACCGCATCAGCGACAACTGGACGGCAACGTTGAGCGTGCGCAACGCGCTGGACAAGACCTACTGGGCGAACCTGGACTACAACAACTACGGCGAACCGCGCTTCGTGGCGGCGAGCCTGCGCTGGAAGTTCTGAGGAGGCGGAAACCCGGTGGGTGCCGACCGTTGGTCGGCATGCTCTCGCCCGGCCACGACCAACGGTCGTGGCCTACCTGGATGGGCCCGCCTCTGTGCGAGCCCTTCTTTTTCGTGGGTGCCATTTAGTGGGTGCCGACCGTTGGTCGGCACGCCAGGCGGCCGGATTTGCTGCGCTGCGGGTTGCGCACCGCTTCGTAATTATGGCGTAATTATCTCAACGCCATTCGGAAGTCCGTCGATGAACCCGAGCTGGGACACGCTGGAGCGGGGCCGCCAGGCGCGGCTGGAACGCGCCGCGCCATGGGCAAGGGGCCACGAGGTGGCAGCGGGCGATGTCGCCGAACTGCTGCATGCGCTGCTGGAGCCGGGCGACAAGGTCTGCCTGGAGGGCAACAACCAGAAGCAGGCCGACTTCCTCGCCCAGACGCTTGCCGACCTCGACCCGGCACGTGTGCATGACCTGCACATGGTGCAGTCGGTGCTGTCGCTGCCCTCGCACCTGGATGTGTTCGAGCGCGGCATCGCCTCCCGGCTGGACTTCTCCTTCTCCGGGCCGCAGTCGGTACGGCTGGCCAACCTGGTGGCCGAAGGGCGCATCCAGATCGGTGCCATCCACACCTACCTGGAACTGTTCGGTCGCTACTTCATCGACCTCACCCCACGCGTGGCACTGGTCGCGGCGCAGGCCGCCGACCGCCACGGCAATCTCTACACCGGCCCCAACACTGAAGACACGCCGGTGATCGTGGAGGCCACCGCATTCGGTGGCGGCATCGTCATCGCCCAGGTCAACGAAATCGTCGACACCCTGCCCCGCGTCGATATCCCCGCTGACTGGGTCAACTTCGTAGTGCAGGCGCCACGCCCGAACCACATCGAACCGCTGTTCACCCGCGACCCGGCGCAGATCTCCGAGATCCAGGTGCTGATGGCGATGATGGCGATCAAGGGCATCTACGCCGAGTACGGCGTCAACCGCCTCAACCATGGCATCGGCTTCGACACTGCGGCCATCGAACTGCTGCTGCCGACCTACGCCGAATCGCTGGGGTTGAAGGGCAGGATCTGCCAGCACTGGGCGCTCAACCCGCACCCGGCGCTGATTCCGGCCATCGAATCGGGCTTCGTCAAATCGGTGCACTCGTTCGGCTCGGAACTGGGCATGGAGAAGTACATCGCTGCGCGCGGTGATGTGTTCTTCACCGGCGCCGATGGTTCGATGCGCTCCAACCGTGCGTTCTCGCAGACCGCTGGGTTGTACGCGTGTGACATGTTCATCGGCTCCACCCTGCAGATCGACCTGCAGGGCAACAGCTCCACCGCAACGCGCGACCGCATCGCCGGCTTTGGGGGTGCACCCAACATGGGTTCTGATGCACGCGGCCGCCGCCATGCCAGCGACGCCTGGATCAAGGCGGGCCAGCAGGCCGCGCGACCGGGCGAGATGCCGCGCGGGCGCAAGCTGGTGGTGCAGATGGTGGAGACCTTCCGCGAGCACATGGCGCCGGCCTTTGTCGACCGCCTCGATGCCTGGGAACTGGCCGAGCGCGCGGCCATGCCGCTGCCGCCGGTGATGATCTACGGCGACGACGTCAGCCATGTGCTGACCGAGGAAGGCATCGCCAACCTGCTGCTGTGCCGCAGCCCGGAAGAACGCGAGCAGGCGATCCGCGGCGTGGCCGGCTACACCGCAGTGGGCAGGGGCCGGGACCGCGCGATGGTGGAGAACCTGCGCGACCGCGGAGTGATCCGGCGCCCGGACGATCTCGGCATCAACGTGCGCGATGCCAGCCGCGATCTTCTTGCCGCGCGTTCGGTGAAAGACCTGGTGCGCTGGTCCGGCGGTCTGTACGACCCACCCAAGCGCTTCCGCAACTGGTAAGGGGCACGCCATGGAAACCCTCGACTATCGATTCGACGGCACGGTGCCTGTGCGCTTCCCCACCGATGCAGTGCTGGTGGGCGTACTGGCCTCGGGCAACCTGGAAATCCTGCTGGAACCGGCCGCGCTGGGCGGTGCGATGACGGTGCGCATCATCACCGCCGCGCGCGGCTTCGGCACGGTATGGCAGGCGGTGATTGCCGACTTCGCCCAGCGCCATCCCCTGCGCGATGTACGCGTATCGATCAACGATGCCGGCGCCACGCCAGCCGTGGTCAGCCTGCGTCTGGACCAGGCGGTAGAGACCCTGCGTGCCGGAGACCAGTCATGACGCTCGCACAGCGCAACAGCTATTACGAAGCCGATGCCCGCGCGCGCATCGCCGGACTGCTCGATGCAGGGTCGTTCCACGAATTTCTCGGCCCAGCCCAACGCGCCATCAGTCCACACTTGGCGCAGCTGGACCAGCCGGCCGCCTTCGACGATGGCATCGTCGTCGGCGAAGGACGCCTGCGCGGCAAGCGCGTGCTGGTGGCCGCGCAGCAGGGTGAATTCATGGGCGGCGGTGTGGGTGAGGTGCATGGCGCCAAGCTGACCGGCCTGCTGCGCCGTGCGGCCGACACCCATGCCGATGGCGTGCTGCTGCTGCTTGATACCGGTGGGGTGCGCCTGCACGAAGCCAACGCCGGCCTGATCGCCATTTCCGAAATCATGCGCGCCACCCTGGGTGCGCGTGCGGCGGGGGTACCGGTCGTGGCGCTGATCGGCAGTGGCAACGGCGCCTTCGGCGGCATGGGCATCGTCGCCCGCTGCTGCAGCACGGTGATCATGTCTGAAGAGGGACGGCTGTCGTTGTCCGGCCCGGAGGTGATCGAGACCGTGCGCGGCGTGGAGGAATTCGATTCGCGCGACCGTGCATTGGTGTGGCGGGTGACCGGAGGCAAGCATCGCTACCTGATCGACCAGGCGCAGGTGCTGGTACCCGATGCGATCAGCGTGTTTGCGCAGGCGGCCTTTGATGCGCTGCAGCCAGACACCGCCAGCGCCGACACCGACGCGGCACTGGCCGCGCTGCAGGCACGCCACGCCGCATTGAAAGCGCGCGTGGCGGCGTGGGGCGACTGCAACGATGGCCTGCAGATCTGGGCACGCCAGGGCATTGCGGATCCAGAACGCCTGGCGCTGCTGGAAACCGAAGCCTTCCTTGCCGCCACCGCGCACCGGAGCCTGCCATGAGCATGCCATTGACTACGCTGCTGGACGCGCTGTTCCCGCATGGCCATGCAATCGCGGTGAACGATTCGGTACTGACCGGTACAGCGACCACCGACGACGGCGAGGTGACCGTGATCGGCACCACCGACAGGATCGAAGTGGGCGTGGACCACGCCCTGCTGCTGGCCGATACCGTGCTGGCCAGCACCGCTGCGCATCCACAGCGCCCCATCGTGATGCTGGTCGATACCGCAGGCCAGCGGCTGGCGCGCCGCGATGAGCTGCTGGGCATCAACGGCTACTTCGCCCACCTCGCACAGACCCTGGACCTGGCCCGCCGTCGTGGTGCGCGCCTGGTCACGCTGGTCTATGGCGAATCGGTCAGCGGCGGCTTCCTGTCGTTCGGGCTGATGGCCGACCACATCCATGCCCTGCCCGATGCGCAGGTGCGGGTGATGGACCTGCGCGCGATGGCACGGGTGACCAAGCAGCCGTTGGAAAAACTGCAGGCGCTGAGCCTGACCTCGCCGGTGTTCGCGCCGGGCGTGGAGAACTATGTGTCGATGGGCGCGGTGCAATCGCTGTGGGATGGCGACCTGGCGCGTCACCTGCTGGACGCACTGCGTGCCCCCGCCGACGGAGACCATCGCGCCGCGCTGGGTGCCGAACGCGGTGGCCGCACGTTGGCTGCGCAGGTGGCCGCGGCTGTGAGCCAGGGCAATGCCTGAGCGGCCTGCCCGGCACACGCTGGTCTGGCTGTCGGCTGACGCCGATTGGCGGGCAGACATGCCCACGCACGAGCCGCGCCTTGCCGCATGGTTGGCGCAGGGCTTGCCTGCGGTAGTGGCGCGTCGTGCAGCGGATGATCCCGATCCGCGACTGCGATTGGGCATCCCGTTGCCACCGGCCGAGGGCAAGCAGCGCTTGTCGTTGCGCGTGCCGCTGCACGACGTAGCCCTCATGCGCCCACCGCCGGCATTGAGTGCGCTGCTGGCAGCTGGCGATGCCGTTGTTCCGCAGGCGTGGCTGGAATCACTGCACGACCTGCAGGCGCTGGCCCCGGCCCGGGTATTTGGCGCCTTCGCCTGGCAATGGCTGACTGCCCTGCCCTACGTTCATGAGCGTTCGGACATCGACCTGCTGTGGCAGGTGACCGATGCCGCGCAGGCCGAAGCGCTGATCGCGCAGTTGCTGGCATGGGAGGCCCGTTATCCACATCGCCTCGATGGCGAACTGTGCCTGCCCGATGGCGGCGCGGTGAACTGGCGCGAACTTGCCGGCCGCAGTCGCCAGGTGCTGGTGAAACGCCTGGATGGAGCCGCACTGGAAGCGCGCGATGCGCTGTTCGACACGTGCGAGGTGACCGCATGATCGCCGCCCGGCAGCTGTTGCCTGCATGCGACGCAGTGGTCGACAGCGCACGCTTGGGGCGGCTGGCCATTGCCAGCCTGCACGCCGAGCTGGCCTGCGCGCCGAAACCCGGCCTGGTGACGCCGTTCAACAGCGGCAGCCATGACGACATGGATGCCAGCACCTTCCTGCGCAGTCTGTTCGCGCTGCGTCACTACTTCACTGCGGTAGCCAGGGCCGGTGCCGCGGGGACCTCGTTCACGGTGCTGCGCGATCACGGCATTGCCGCCGAAGCGGCCATGCTGGCCGCCACCGCCGGCATCAACACCCATCGCGGTGCCATCTTCAGCCTTGGCCTGCTGGTGGCCGCCGCTGCGGCGTGCCGGCGCGCGCATGGCCAGGCCGTGTCCGGCGCCCAGGTGTGCCTGGCGGTCCAGCAGTGGAACGACGCGCTCATCGCAGCTCCGCTGGACCCGCACAGCCCGGGACAGCGCGCGCGTGCACGCCATGGGGTCAGCGGTGTGCGCGAGCAGGCTGCCGCCGGCTACCCGGTGCTGCGCGAGCTGGCCCTGCCTACCCTGCGCCATGCGCTGGACAGTGGCCTGTCCCGCGACGCCGCGCTGTGCCAGACGCTGATGCAGCTGATGGCACAGGTAGACGATCTGAACCTGCTGCACCGGGGTGGCGCCGAAGGGCTTCGCTGGGCGCAGCAACAAGCCAGCGCATTCCTTTCCTCGGGCGGCGCCTTCGCGCCGGACTGGCGCATGCGCCTGCAGTCCATCGGCGATGCATTCGTGGAGCGGCGACTCAGCCCCGGAGGCAGTGCCGATCTGCTGGCTTGTGCCTGGTTCCTGCTGCAGCAGGAGGGCGCATGAGCCTGGCCCTGCTCTGCCCGGGACAAGGTGCACAGCATCCGGCGATGTTCGACCACGTGCGTGGCATCGCCGCTGCACGCGCGGTACTGGACGCGGCGGGTGACGTGCTGGGACGCGACGTGTTCGCTGCCGCAGCCGCCGACAATCGCTTCGACAACGCACAGGCGCAACCGCTGCTGTGCGCCGCCAGCATCGCGCAGTGGCTTGTCCTGCGCGATGCCATGCCGAACCCGATCGCGGTGGCCGGGTACAGCATCGGCGAACTGGCGGCGCACGCCATTGCTGGCAGTTTCGATGCCACCACCTGCCTTTCTCTGTCGGCCCAGCGCGCGCACCTGATGGATACCGTCAGTCCCACCGGTGCAGGTATGCAGGCGATCCTCGGCCTGGATCGACAGACGCTGCAGCCCCTATGTGATGCGCACGGCGCGTATGTGGCCATCGCCAATGGCGCAGATCATTTCATCATCGGCGGCACGCAGCAGCCCCTGCAATCAGTGGCCGCTGCCGCGCACGCGCAGGGCGCAGAGGTACGCCCACTGCCGGTGCATGTGCCAGCGCACACGCCACTACTGTTGGCGGCAGTCGAACCGTTTGCTGCGGCGCTGCAGGCGACCACCCTGCATGCCCCTCGCCTGCCGCTGCTGGCCGGCATCGATGCACGGCCGGTGCGCGACACCACGACGACGGTGCATACGCTGTCCGCGCAGCTGGCGCAGACCATCGAATGGGCACAGGTGATGCGCCAGGCCTTCGAGCGCGGCGCGCGGGTGTTCCTGCAGCTGGGCCCGGGCAACGCACTGGCACGCATGATCGCACCGGCCTATCCGTGCTGCGAAGTGCGCGCGGTCGAGGAATTCCAGAGCCTGGACGGCGCGGCGGTGTGGGTCCGCAGCGCGCTGCAGCGGCTGCAGTAATGGGTTTGAGCAGTACGTAACGCGCAATACGTAACAGGCCATACCCCGGGATGGCGGGCTTCCATCCGTGCAGTACGCGAATCAGGTGTCTGGGAGGGCGCATGACTCCACAAATTGCAACGATCATCGGTCTGGTGATCATGTTCATCGTCGCCACCGCGATGCCGATCAACATGGGTGCCGTCGCCTTCGCGCTGGCCTTCATTGTCGGCGGGCTGTGGGTCGACATGGGAGGCAAGGAAGTCCTCGCCGGCTTCCCGGGCGACCTGTTCCTGACCCTGGTCGGCATCACCTACCTGTTCGCCATCGCGCAGAAGAACGGCACCATCGATCTGCTGGTGCACTGGGCGGTCAAAGCGGTACGCGGCCATATCGTGGCCATCCCGTGGGTGATGTTCGTGATCACCGCCGTGCTGACTGCCTTCGGTGCGCTGGGCCCGGCCGCGGTGGCGATCATCGGCCCGGTCGCGCTGCGCTTTGCCAAGCAGTACAACATCAATCCGCTGATGATGGGCCTGCTGGTGATTCATGGTGCTCAGGCGGGCGGCTTCTCGCCGATCAGCGTGTACGGCAGCATCACCAACGGCGTGGTGCAGAAGGCCGGGCTGGAAGTCACCGAAATGGCGGTGTTCCTGACCAGCCTCGGCTTCAACTTCATGATGGCGACGATCTGCTTCTTCGCCTTCGGCGGCATCGCGCTGCTGCGTCGCGGTTCGATCACTGCTGCGGGCACGGTTGGGACGGCGGAACTGGCGATGGCCGGTGGTCCGCAGGCCTCGTCGCGGCAGTTCGCCATCGAGGGCCACGGTGCATTGGTCGCTGCCGGCGGCGGCACCCTCTCCAACGATCCGGTGGCACTGGATGCGGTGGGCATGACCCGCGAGCGGTTGTTCACCCTGGTCGGCCTGCTCGGCCTGGGCGTGGCCGCGCTGATCTACAACCTCAATGTCGGCCTGGTCTCGATCACCGTTGCGGTGGTGCTGGCACTGCTGTCGCCGCAGAGCCAGAAGGGTGCGGTGGATGGCATCAGCTGGTCCACGGTGCTGCTGATCTGCGGCGTGGTCACCTACATCGGCGTGCTGGAACATGCCGGTGCCGTGGACTTCATCGGCCACGGCGTCTCCAGCATCGGTATCCCGCTGCTGGGCGCGTTGCTGGTCTGCTACGTGGGTGGCATCGTCTCCGCATTCGCTTCGTCGGCAGCGGTGCTGGGTGCCACCATCCCACTGGCGGTGCCGTTCCTGATGCAGGGTCATCTGAGTGCCGCCGGCGTGATCTGTGCGTTGGCCGTGTCCTCCACCATCGTCGATGTCAGTCCGTTCTCGACCAACGGCGCACTGGTAGTGGCCTCTGCCGCGAAGGAAGAACGCGAAACGCTGTTCCGCCGCTTCCTGGTCTACAGCGGCCTGGTGGTGGCATTCGGCCCGCTGCTGGCCTGGCTGGTGTTCGTGGTGCCGGGCTGGATGTAGACGCCATGCGGTGGTGCCTGCCAGCGGCCGGCACCACCTGGCGTTACACTTTGCGCATGGCCATCGCTCCCGCTCCGCGTACACCGAAGAAGCGTGCCCCTCTGTACGAAGAGGTGGCCGAACATGTGCGCGAGCGGATCTACGACTACCGCCTGCCCCCGGGCGAGTGGATCGACGAACCGGCGCTGTGCGAGGAACTGGGCATCAGCCGCACACCACTGCGAGAGGCGTTGAAGCTGCTCGCCGCTGAAGGCCTGGTGCAGATCGATGCGGGCCGCGGTGCGCGGGTCACCCGGCTCACGCTGGAAGATCTCAACCAGCTGTTCCCGGTGATGGCGATGCTCGAAGGCCGCTGCGCGCATGAAGCGGTCAAGCATATCGACGACGCCGGCGTGCAGCAGCTGGAAGAGCTGCACGCAGCGATGGAAACGGCGGCCGCAGACGGCAACATCGCCGAGTACTACCGCAACAACTACCTCATCCACGAGACGGTGCAGCACTACGCCGGCAACCCGTGGTTGATCCGCATCACCCACGACCTGCACCGCATCCTGAAGATGCATCGCGGCCGCCAGCTGTTGGCCCCGGGGCGCACCGCGCAGTCGCTGGCCGAACACCGCGAATTGATGGACTGCTTCCGCCAGCGCGATGCCGCAGCCGCCGAACGCACGATGGAGCGCCACCTGCTCAGCCAGGGCCAGGCCTTGGCCGCGTATGTGGCCAGCGGTGGATTGTTGAACGTGCCGGCGCCGTTGCCGACCGAGGGCGGAAGCTGAGTTCAAGGGGTTGCCGACCAGCGGCCGGTATTACCAGGGCGAGGCCAAGTCACGGTAGTGCCGGCCGCTGGCCGGCAACCTGGAAACCCGCCTCAATCGCCACCGCCGCAGCTGCCGCCGTCACCGCCCCCACCGCTGTCGCCGCTGCTGCAGTCCGAACTGCTGTAGCTGTGGTGGCTGTTGCTGTCTCCGGAATAGCCGCCGGAGAAATCGGCAGGCCCACCGCCGCTGCCATCGTGCCGTGCGGGTGAGCCATCGGCAGTAGCCATCGCCATGCACAGGATCGCTCCGACCAGAGGCAGCAGCCATACCACCAGCAGCTGCCCGGCACGGCTGCTGACGGGAAGGTCGTCGCGCCCCAGCACCACGAAGCTGGCCACCAGGTTCAGCCCCAGCACCAGGGCGATCAGGACGAGGGTCACAGCCAACATGGCGCAGCTCCTTGCGACGGGTGAGGGCCCGCAGACAATACCACCGCCGCCAGTTCGCCCTGCCTGTCATGAAGATGGGACAATGTAGGGCGCGCCGGCCTGCCCTCGGGGCCGCCGGCCCCCCTGCACCACACGGAAGAAGAAGAACAACAACATGCTGAAAGTCATTTTCGATACCGACCCGGGCGTCGACGACGCGCTGGCGCTGCTGTACCTGCACAAGCACCCGCAGATCGACCTGATCGGCGTCACCACCACCTTCGGCAATGCCTCGGTGGAGTCGACCACCCACAATGCGCTGTACCTGAAGCAGGCCTGGGGCCTGTCCGCGCCGATCGCGCGTGGCGCTGAAGGCCCGCTGCAGCCCGAAGCCACCCCGGAAGCCTGGCCGGTGCACATCCATGGCCACAACGGCTTGGGCAACCACCCGGTGCCGGAGGCCCTGGATGTGGCCGCCGACAGCCGCCCGGCCCACCAGCTGATCATCGACCTGGTCCGCGCCCATCCGGGCGAAGTGACTCTGGTGGCGGTCGGCCGCATGACCAACCTGGCGCTGGCCCTGCAGCAGGCCCCGGACATCGCTGGCCTGGTGCGTGGCGTGGTGCTGATGGGCGGTGCGTTCCATGTCAACGGCAACATCACCCCGGCGGCCGAAGCCAACATCTGGGGCGATGCTGAAGCCGCCGACATCGTGTTCACCGCCCATTGGCCGGTGACCGCCATCGGCCTGGACGTGACCACCCGCGTGGAAATGGACCGTGACGGCCTGGACAAGCTGGCCGCGATCGGTGGCGCCGATGCCGAACTGGTCCGCGCCCTGTCGCAGGACTACGTCGACTTCTACCTGCAGGCCGGCCACAAGGGCATGGTCGTGCACGACTGCTGCGCCTGCATCGCGTTGACCCGCCCGGAGCTGTTCCAGTTCGAGCGTGCCAGCGTGCGCGTGGCCACCGACGGCGTTGCCCGTGGCATGACCATTCCGAAGCCGGAAGGCATGGGCTTCGGCCCCAGCGTGTGGGACGGCCACGTGCTGCAGTCGATTGCCATTGGCGTGGATGCGGCTGCGGTGCTGGCCGACATCGAGCAGACCCTGAAGGTCTAAGCGCTCACTGCCCGCCCCGGGACACGGGGCGGGTCTTCGGCGCGGTCTCTGGCAGCGTCCACAGCACCGGCAGCACCAGCACTGCCACCAGCGCGATCATCGCCCCCGGCGCCGCCGCCCAGCCGCTGCGTTCCACCCACCATTGCGCCAGCCACGGCGTTGCCCCGCCGAACACGGCGGTGGCCATGGTCACCCCCAGCGCCAATCCGCTGACCCGGCCCTCGCCCGGGAACTGTTCTGCCGTGGCTGGTGCCGCCACGGCACTGATACCGCCGGCCACGCAGGCCAGCACCACCGCCGCAAGTGCGATACCCAATGGCGCAGCAGTCGCCATCCAACCGAACATCGACAAGGGCAACAGCGCCGAAAGCACCGTCAGCGCCAGCAGCAGCGGGCGCCGCCCGAAGCGATCGGACAACGCGCCACACAGCGGGGTGATCGCGATCACCGCCACGGCGGCAATGGTTGACAGCCACAGCGCATCGCCTTCGTCATGTCCCTGCGCATGCAGGAACGCCGGCACGTAGGTGATGCCCACGTAGTAGGTGATCGAACCCAGCGCGGAAATCGCGAAGGTACGCGCCACGGCGCCAGGATGGTTGCGCAGGACATGCCGCAGCGGCGTGGCTGGAATGCTGCCTTCGCGTCGCTGCCGTTCGAACTCCGGCGATTCGTGCATGCCCGAACGCGCGATCAGGATCACCAGTGCCAGCGCTGCGCCGAAGAAGAACGGGATACGCCAACCCCAGCTGTCCAGCTGCGGCGCAGGCAACAGCGCCACGGTGGCTGCTGAGATTGCCACGGCCAGCAATGCGCCCACTTCGCTGGCCGCTGACGCCAACGAAGTGACCAGGCCACGCCGTCGCGCCGGTGCACTTTCCAGCAGGTAAGCGACCACACCGGTGTATTCACCGCCCACCGAGAACGCCATCAGGCAGCGCAGGATCAACAGCAGCACGCCGGCAGTCGCACCGGCGGTCGCGGCTGTCGGCAGCAGCGCGGTGGCCAGCATGGCAGCCGCCATCAGCGCCATCGAAGCCAGCAGCATCCAGCGCCGGCCCAGCCGGTCACCCAGGTGACCGAAGCACAGCGCACCGAGCGGACGCATCAGGTAGGACACCGCGAAACCGGCCAGGGTGACCAGCATGGCCTGCTCGCCGCCGCCGAAGAACACCCGCGACAGCACCGTGGCGAAGTACAGGTACAGGGTGAAGTCGTACCACTCCACCACCGTGGACAGGCCAGCCACCCACATCGAGCGCTGCCGCGCCGCGGTCATTGCGTATTCGCCTTCAACAGCCTCGCTCCCGTGGATGCAGGTTCGACGCAGCGTGTCATGGCTGGAGTGAAGTACCGGTCATCGGTCATCGGTCATCCATCGCCTGCATGTATTGCGTCTGATGGCCAGTGAAGCGCTCACCGTCAAAGCCGAAGCAGAACCGCCCTTCCTCGAACACGCGGTAGACCAGCAGCGCGCCATCCAGACAGAACTGCTGCTGGTCCACGCCCGTCTCAAGCGTCCCGTAGCGGACGGCGTCGCCCCCCTTCCCCGCAGGTCCGGTGAAGGCGTCGATCGGCAGTGGCGTGGCTTGGCCGGTACGGGTGTCGACCAGCACCACCGAGCGCTGGAAGAATTCGGGGCGATCATCGACCTGTACCAGCAGATAGTGCTGATTGAAATTGGGCGATTCGATGCGAAGTGCCTCCTCGATGCGCGCCCGGTGCTGCGCGTCGCAGAAGTCGACCGGGCTGTAGCGGTAACTGCAACCGTCATGGTCGTAGGGCAGGCTCATGCCGGAATAGCTGACGCTTCCCAAGCTACCCGCATCGTCACCCGGCTCCGGCGTGCTGCACAGCAGCCACGACTGTTGCGCATCCTCGGGATCGGCCATCAGCTTCGGCTCTTGGCCTTCCTCGTAGGCCGTGCCGCCCGGGAATTCCTGTCCGAAGTGCTGGCGGACGATGGGACGCGCCCTCTCCAGTGGCAGGCCGATCTTCGCCCCGCGGAACGAAACGAACGTCATCGTCGGCAGGATCACCTCTTGCACCGGAAGGCCTTTCCATTGCCCCCGCACGCAGAACGTGGCGATCTCGTTCTCTTCGTCCACCTTGCAGGGTTTCGGCGTGTTCGCGGCCAGCCAGGCATGGGCCGGATGCTCGGTTTGTTGATCGATGTACCAGCCGTCGAGTGCACAGGTCGGCAGCGCATCCAGCAGCGGAGAGAGGTCGGTGCGGGTGGTCGGCACCACGGCCGGTGTACCCGCAGACGTCTGTTCGCCCGGTACGTCTGGCGTGCGCTGGCAGGCCGCCAGCAACAGTGAACCGATCAGCAGCGCGACACGGCGCGCGCGTCCGGTTGAATGATGGCGTCCCTGCATTGCGTGGTGCTCCCTGATTTCAACACTCGCTGCAGATGATCGCCGATCCCGCAGTCATGCGGGAATGCAATCAGCGCGGTAGATTCACGCCATGCGTGGATGCTCTCAAACAGGGTTCTGACCCCGCCGGTTACCCCGGCAGCTGCAGCACCGCCTGCAGGCCACCGCCCTCGCGATTGCGCAGCTTCAGCGAGCCGCCCAGCGACTGCGCCAATTGCACGGCGATGGCCAGGCCCAGGCCGGTGCCGCCGGTATCGCGGTTGCGCGAGCTTTCCAGTCGATGGAACGGCGCCAGCACCGCCTGCAGCTGGTACTCGGGAATTCCCGGCCCACGATCAGACACGCTGATCCACGCCCTGCCTGCGGCATCGCGACCGGCATCGATCTCGGCGCTGCCGGCATAGCGCAGAGCGTTGTCCACCAGGTTGCCAATCACCCGCCGCAGCGGCTGCGGCCAGGTCTGCACGGTCAGGCCCGCAGGCGCGCCACCGCTGACCGGCTTGCCCATGTCTTCATAGTCGCCCACCACGCTGGCCAGGAACGCGCCAAGATCCATCGCCACCGGCGCGCCACTGGCCACGTGGCTGCTGCGCGCATAGGCCACGCCCTCGCGCACCAGTTGCCCCAGGTGGTCCAGGTCATCCAGCAGGCGCTGCTGGGTGGCATCATCGGGCAGCGTTTCCACACGCAGCTTCATGCGTGTGATCGGCGTCTGCAGATCATGCGAGATGGCAGCCAGGATCTGCAGCCGCTCGCTTACGTGACCCCGGATGCGCGCCTGCAATGCATTGAGCGCAGCCGCCGCCGTGGCCACTTCGGCGGGGCCATCCTCGGCCAGCATCGGTGCATCCTTGCCGGGCTGCAGATGCTCCACGGCGTGCGACAGCTGTTGCAGCGGGCGCAGCGCCAGCCGCACCGCCAGCCACGCACACAACAGCAGCAGGGCCAGCTGCGCCAGCAGCACGGCCGGCAGCCAGCGCGCCAGCGGCAGGCCCGATGGCGTGACCTCGATGGTCAGCGGTGAACCGTCGTGCAGGCGCAGTTCCACTTCGAACCGTTCCGGCAGACGTGCCACCTGGCGTGCCTGCAGCGGATAGCGATGTTCCAGGCTGTCATCGATGATGGCGGTGACCTGGCGCGCCCGATCGGTTTCCAGTGCGGGCCCGGCCTCTGCCGGGCGCAGCAGGTAGCGGTAGGTGCGCCGCTCCAGCCTCGGCACCCAGGCTTGGCGCTGATCGGCTGGCAGGTGTTCCAGCAGGGCCACGCTCACTGCCACATCCTCGTCCAGGTTGCGCAGCATCATGCTGCGCGTGGCCTGGTAGCGTTCGTAGAACAACAGCCCAAAGGACAGCGCGTGGGCCAGTGTCAGCCCGCCCAGCAGCAACAGCAGCAGGCGCGCCGACAGCGTGCGCGGCCACAGCAGGCGGCCCGCGCGGGCGTTCATTCCTCTGGCCCCAGCAGCTGCACCGGCGCGCTGAACACATAGCCTTCGCTGCGCACGGTCTTGATATAGGTGGGCTCACGCGCATCATCGCCCAGGCGCTGGCGCACGCGGCTGACCAGCAGGTCGATGGAGCGGTCGAACAGTTCGGCATCGCGGCCCTGGGTAAGGCTGAGCAGCTGGTCGCGGGTGAGCACGCGGTTGGCGTGGTCGAGGAACACGCGCAGCAGGCGGAACTCCGCGCCGCTGAGCGGATAGGCGGTATCCTGCGCATCCAGCAGATGACGCGCGGTGGTATCCAGGCGCCAGTCACCAAAGGCCAGCTGGCGGCCGGCTTCGCTCACCTGCAGATTGGGCGGCAGCATCTGCGTGCGGCGTATCACCGCGTTGATGCGTGCCAGCAGTTCACGCGAGGAGAACGGCTTGGTCACGTAGTCGTCGGCGCCCATTTCCAGGCCGATGATGCGATCGGTTTCGTCGTCGCGGGCAGTCAGCAGTACCACCGGCACCGCACGATGCTTGCCGGCACGCAGGTTGCGGCACAGGCTCAAGCCATCTTCGCCGGGCATCATCACGTCCAGCACCACCAGGTCCACCGCATGGGTGTCCATCAGCGCGCGCATCGCGCGGCCGCCATCGGCCTGGCTGACGCGCAGGCCATTGCGCTGCAGGTAGTCGGCCAGCATCTGACGGATGTCGCTGTCATCGTCGACGACAAGGATGTGCGGTACGTGATTCATTGCGTTCTCGATGGAGGCGGAGGACAAGGCCGCGCGGCGCGGCCATGGTAGCGCGGCTCAGGGACTGGCCAGCAGGCGCTGGATCTCGCTTTCGGTACGTGCGTAGTCGCCTTCGCCGTAGTGGCGGTAGACCACCCGACCCTGCCGGTCGACCAGGTACAGCGCCGGCCAGAACCGGTTGCCCCAGGCGTTCCAGATCCGGTACTGGTTGTCCTGCACCACCGGCCAGGTGATGTCGAGGCGGCGGATCGCATGGCGTACGTTGCCCTGCAGGCCCTCATAGGCGAACTCGGGCGTATGCACGCCGATCACGTGCAGGCCCTTCGGTGCGTAACGGGCATGCCATTGGTGCACGTACGGTGCGATGTTGAGGCAGTTGCTGCAGCCATAGGTCCAGAACTCGACCAGCACCACCTGCCCACGCAGCTGCCCAAGGGTGAGTGGCGGGCTGTTGTGCCACGGCCCACCGCCGTTGAAGCCTGCGGCCGGAGCAGGCCCGGCCGGCTGCGCGCCGGCCTCCGGGCTGGGCCAGGCCAGCAGCAGCGCGGCGCCTCCCAGCAGGGCCAGCAGGAGCGGCACGGTGTAGGCACGGAATGTGGCCATTGCTCAGCCTCCCTGCTCGGCCAGCGGCAGCTCGGCGGGTTTCACGCCAGCGGCTTCCAGAATGCTGTCGGCCACCTGCGCCGGGTGCGAAAGCAGCGACACGTGGCTGCTGCCGATCGACTGCAACTGTGCGCCGATGCGCTGCGCGGTGGCGACCTGCAGCTGCGGCGCCAGCATGCGGTCATTGCGGCTGACCACATACCAGCTCGGCTTGCTGCGCCATGCTGCAGTGGTCACCGCTTCGCCCAGTGCGCTGGCCTTCAACGGCACCTGCGTGCTGTACAGCAGGGCGGTAGTCTTCTTCATCACGTCCGGTGCGAAGTCCTTGGCGATGGCGTCCGCCGGCAGGGTCAGGTAGCCGTCCTTCTCCTGCAGGCGGGTCAACCCCGGGCCGACCGGGAAGCCTTCGCCCTGCTGCGCCGACGACTGGCCGACATCCGGCGCGAAGGCGGCCACGTAGACCAGCGCCTGCACCTTGGGGTCGTTGCCGGCTTCGGTGATGACCGTACCGCCCCAGCTGTGGCCGACCAGCACCACCTTGCCGGGTGCTGCGGCAATCGCGCGGCGGGTAGCCGCCACATCCTCGGCCAGCGAAGTGAGCGGATTCTGCACGGCCACCGCAGGCAGCTTCCAGTCTTGCAGGGTGCTGATGACCTTGTTCCAGCTGGAGCCATCGGCGAAGGCGCCGTGAACCAGGATGACCGTGGGCGGCACGCTTGCGTCGGTCTGGGCAGCGAAGGCAGGGGCGGCGGCGCCGGCAAGAGCCAGGGCCGCGGTGAGCAGGGTGGTGCGGATCATGGGGTGCGCTCCGGTGTTGGGAGTGGCCATTTCCGCCTGCGGGTGTATCGGTGCTGTTTCGCTGCGGCGCCGAGTTGTACCGGACTGTAGGACAGCGGCGGCTTCCTACAGTTGGATACATTCGGCTGCCGGGTGGACAAGGTTCCCCGCACGCGGGCGCGCAACCCGCCGATGCACCCCGACGCGGCGTTTTTGTATCCAACTGTACGAAACCCCTGCCGCAGCCACAGTCGCTGACAAAACCCCGGGCATCGGCACACGTTGCCGATACCTGCGTGGCCCGAAATGGCCTCCATCGACCACCGGCCCGCAGGACACACCCATGATCAGCACCGCCTCCTCCCTCTACACCCCACGCCTGGATGCCGTCGGCCGCTGGCTTTCGCCGCTGGCCCTGCGTGCGCTGCTGGCCTGGGAGTTTTTTGAATCGGGCCGCGAGAAGCTGGGCGGGCAGAACTGGTTCGCCGACCTGGAAGGGCGCTTCCCGTTCCCGTTCTCCACCCTGCCCGCTTCGCTCAACTGGCAGCTCGCCACCTGGCTGGAACTGGTGGGCGCGGTGATGCTGCTGCTGGGCCTGGCCACGCGCTCGGTGGCCTACATCTTCTGGGTGCTGACCATCGTCGCGATTGCCGCCGTGCACTGGCCCGACCAGTGGAACGGCCTGGACGAACTCTGGCAGGGCTATGCGATCACCGACCAGGGCTACGGCAACTTCAAGCTGCCGCTGCTGTTCCTGGCCATGCTGCTGCCGCTGATCCTCAACGGTGGCGGCGCGCTCAGCGTCGACCGCCTGCTGGCCGGCCCGCAACGCGCCACGGCCCACAATGACGGCCTCGGCTGGGGCGTCAGCCTGATCGCCCTGCTGCTGCCGGTCGCCGCGCTGCTGCCGGGCATCGGCTTCGGTGGCGCCCTGCTCGGCGGTGCCCTGCTGCTGGCCCATGTGCTGCGCCGTCGCCGCGGCGCCTGATCCGCCTCCGCCCTTTCCCACCCTTCCTCGCATCGCATTCCGTCGCCTTCCCGCGGCGTCCATCCCGCACGCCCTGCGTGCACATCCAAGGAGTCACCACCATGTCCGTCTCGACCAAGAACACCGCTGCTTCCCGTCTGCCGCGCATCGGCGCCATCGGCATCGCCCTGGCTGGCGGCCTGCTGCTGGCCGGCCAGGCCGCCGCGATCCAGCCGCTGGCGATCAGTGCCGTGGCCATGAGCGCCGCCGCCGAAGGCAAGTGCGGTGAAGGCAAGTGCGGCGCCAACAAGGCCGCCACCAGCAAGCCCGCCGGCAAGGCCAAGGTGGCCGAAGGCCAGTGTGGCGAAGGCAAGTGCGGCGACGCTTCATTTGCCCGTACCGACCGTGACCACGACGGCCGGGTCTCGCGTGCCGAGTTCAACGCCGTGGCCGCCAAGCGTGCCGCCGAATTCGACCGCATCGACACCGACCACGACGGCTACATCAGCGAACAGGAAGCGCACGACTACCTGCGCAGCGTCTACACCGCCCACGGCAAGCCGATGCCGAAGGGCCTGTTCTCCCGCGTCAACGACTGATTGCCCCTCAACTGCGCCGCCCTCGTGGCGGCGCCTCTGCCCTGGAGTACCGCGCATGTCCCTGCCCCTGCCTTCCGCCAGCGCCGGCCTTGGCCTGCGCCGTGGCCTGATCGATGAGCTGCTGACGATGCCGGCCGATGCCGTCGACTTCCTCGAAGTGTCGCCGGACAACTGGATCGGCGTCGGCGGTGCCCACGGTGCCGCACTGCGCCAGCTGAGCGAGCGCCATCGCCTGACCTGCCACGGCCTGTCGCTGTCGCTGGGCGGCCCGGACCCGCTGGATCGCACGCTGCTCGCGCAGACCCGTGCCTTCCTCGATCTGCACCAGGTGCAGCTGTACAGCGAACACCTGAGCTACTGCGCCGCCGGCGGCCATGTCTACGATCTGCTGCCGCTGCCGTTCACCGCCGAGGCCGTGCACCACGTCGCCGGTCGCATCGCGCAGGTGCAGGACACGCTGGGCCGACGCATCGCGGTGGAGAACATCTCCTACTACGCGGTGCCTGGTGCGGACATGAGCGAGATCGATTTCATCAATGCCGTACTGGCCGAAGCCGACTGCGATCTGCTGCTGGACGTCAACAATGTCTTCGTCAACGCCTGCAACAATGGCTACGACGCCTTCGATTTCCTGGCCCGCGTGCCTGGCCATCGCGTTGCCTCGCTGCATGTGGCCGGCCACTTCGACGAGGACGATGGTTTCAAGATCGACACCCATGGCGCGCCGGTGAAGGGCGTGGTCTGGGCGCTGCTGCGCGAGGCCTATGCGCGTGTCGGCGTGCGCCCCACCCTGCTGGAACGCGATTTCAACTTCCCGCCGCTGGTCGAACTGCTGGCCGAGGTCACGCAGATCCGCCAGGCCCAGGCCGAGGTGCTGCTGCCGGAGATGGTCCATGGCTGAGTCGCTGGCCACCCTGCAGCAGCGCTGGGCCGACCACGTGCGCGACCCGTCGATGCCCGCGCCCAATGGCATCGAAGCACGGCGGATGGCGGTCTATCGCCGCCTCTGCATCGACAGCCTGGACAGCCTGTTGGCCGGCAGCCTGCCGCGCCTGCAGGCGCAGCTGGGCGCTGCCCGCTGGCGCGAAACAGTCGAACACTACTACGCACGTCATGCCTGCCACACGCCTTTGTTCCCGCAGATCGCCGGCGAATTCGCCGCGTGGCTGGCCATGCAGGACGCGTTCGCGCTGCCCGGCTGGGCGGCGGAACTGGCGCACTACCAAAGCACGCAGCAGGCGCTGCACATCGAAGCGCGCGATGCCGGGCATTCGTTGCGGTACACGCCTGCGGGCAGCGACGTGCTGGCGCTGTCGCCGCTGGTGCGGGTACTGGGCTACCAGTGGCCGGTGCATGAGGACGCCGCGCTGGACGATGCCGCCGCCAGCGAGCCGACGCTTCTGCTGCTGCGCCGCCTGGCGAACTACCAGCTGCAGGTCGAGGAACTGGCACCGCTGGCGTATGCGCTGCTGTCGGCCTTTGGCGATGACGGTAGTCGCGTGGATGACGCCCTGCAGGCGCTGGCCGAGGCACATGACGTGACCGCGGATGCACTGCACGTGGTGGCCGCGCCTGTGCTGGGCGAACTGTGCGCAGCCGGCGTGTTGGTTGTGCTGACCGGGTTCTGAGATTGCCGGCCGGCGGCCGGCACTACCCACTTCTATTTCGAGGTTTGAACAATGGCTTTTTCCAATACTTCCTTCCTGCACGGCTGGCGCCTGTTCCTGGCCATTGCCGTGGTGCTCATCGCCTTTGCGCTGGCCGCGTTCGCCCTGCACGCCGACGTGGCCGAAGGCAGTCGCGCGGCGATCCGGGTTACTGCACGCACGTCGTTCCTTCTTTTCCTGATCACGTTCACCGCATCCTCGTTCGCCAGCCTGCTGCCGGGGCCGACCAGCCGCTTCCTGCTGCGCGAACGCCGGATGATCGGCCTGTCGTTTGCGTTCTCGCACCTGCTGCATGCCATCGCGATCACCGCGTTCGGCATCCTCAACCCGGCGTTCTGGCCGGCACGTTCGGCCCTGGCCAATCTGCCTGGCACGGTGGGCTATGTGGCCATCCTCGCGCTGGCGATCACCTCGCACCGCGGCATCGCCCGGCGCATGGGCCCCACCGCATGGCGACGCCTGCACGTCACCGGCATGTGGATCATCGCCGCGGTGTTCACCTACTCGTACTTCAAGCGCGTGCCCGGCAACTTCTGGTACGCGGTGCCTTCGGCGCTGCTGTTCACGGCCTTCGTGGTGCGCGCGATCGCAAAGCGGGCACAGTCGCTGCGGCGGAATGTGCCTGCGCGAGCAGCACTGCGGAGTTCGTAGAACAGCGGGCTCCCTGTAGAACCGAGCCCATGCTCGGCTGCCTCTGCTTCAGCCGAGCATGGGCTCGGCTCTACAGAGGGATCCCAGCACGATAGGCAGCGTAGGCATCGAGGATCTTCTTCATCCTTGCACGCTGCTTGACGCCCATCGGCACCCGCTGCACACGTTTCAGCAGCGTCTTCCACATGTATCCGGAACGGAAGAAGAACGGCCGCACCTCAAGGAAGGTCAGCACGACATCCACCGTATTCGGATCGTGTCCGGCAAGTTGCCTCAGCGCGTTGGCGTAGCCACCCGGGAACGCGAGCCGTTCATAGCGGTGATTGAATTCAGCGCAGGCTGCCGCATGCCGCTGCATCTCTTCCGGGCCACGCCAGCGCGCGCCAGCTGCAACGCGGATGGCCTGGCGCAGCCGGTTGATCTCGTCCGCATTGGCACGGATCAGGCGTTCCATGGGCGCGCGGGTATCAGACATGGTTCCTTCCATGTGGTGCGTCGGGGGTCAGAGCTCTTTGCAGTCAGTGGCAAACGGCTCCGCCCCCGTTCTGCGTCACCGCGCGCGACGCAGCGTGATCAACGTGATCTCCGACGGCACACCGATGCGCGCCGGGAAGCCGGCCCACAGGCCAGCCCCGTTGCTTACGTACAGCGTCATGCCGTCCACCGTGTAACGGCCTGAGACGAATCCACCGTTGGCGCGCTTCACCAGCTGGTCCATGCCGATGATCTGGCCGCCATGGGTATGTCCGGAAAGCTGCAGCTTCACCCCGCGTGCCGCCGCTTCGCGTGCATTGCGCGGCCGATGGTCAAGAAGGATCACCGGCGCGACCGGGTCGGCACCGGCCAGCGCTGCTTCCAGGTCGGGCAATGGCAGGCCATAACGGGAGGCCACCGGGTCGGTCACCCCGGCGATGGTCAGCGCAGCATCGCCACGGCGCACCAGGATGTGGCTGTTTTCCAACACCTGCATGTGCAGCGCGCGGAACGCCTGCATCCATTCGCTGTACTGCGCGTAATACTCGTGGTTGCCGGTGATGGCGATCACCCCGTCCGGCGCACGCAGATCCGCCAGTGGCGTGTAATCGTTGCGGCGCGCCTGCACCGTGCCGTCAATGAGGTCGCCGGTGATCACCACCAGGTCCGGTTGCAGCGCATTGCTTTCAGCCACGACCTGGCGCACCCAGTCGCCGGTGAGCAGGCGGCTGGCATGGATGTCGGTGAGCTGCAGCACGCGGTAGCCATCGAAGGCCTGCGGCAGCCCGGCAATGGCCACCTCGATCTGTCGCGGCTTGGGCACGGCCATGCCCTGGCTTACGCCAAAGGCGCTGAGCAGCAGTGCCAGCACCGCCGCCGACGGGCGTAGCGCCTTGCTGCGCAGTGCAGAGACGGCGCGCGGGGCGCGCAACAGGCGTGCGGCCAACAGACCAGCGTCCAGCACCAGCAGCGCCAGGGCCAGCAGCAGAACGGCGGTGGAGCCGGTGGCCAGCGTGGCAATGGCCATCTTCGGAATTTCCGGCGAGGCCATCGTGCCCCAGAAGCTGGCGACGATGCGTAGTTGCACGGCCATGCCCACCAGCAGCACGGACAGCCCCCCCTTCAACCAGACGGGCAGGCGCAGCGGCCAGAACAGGCGCCAGGCCACATACAGGCCCATCAGAAAACCAATCGTACTCAGCACTGCGACAATCCAGAACGGCAAACAGGCCCGTCATGGTGACGGCAGAAGATGGCAATGGATAGAGCCGGGCACGGGCTCGGCCCTATCGTCGTCACGCTTCCGGCAGGCGTTCCACCCGCAACCGCGTGATGCGGCGCTTCTCCATCGCCAGCACGGTGATGCGGATACCGGCCACATCCAGCGTGTCGCCTATGTCGGGCAGGCGCCCCAGCTGTTCCAGCACCAGCCCGGAGATGGTCATGTAGTCCGCACTGCGCGGCAGTGACACGCCGGCCAGCCGCTGCAGGTCGTCCAGGGTCAGCGCGCCGTCGGCGTCCCAGCAGTCCTCGCCCTGCGACACCACGCCATAGCGCTCGTCCTGGGTATCGGCCAGGTCACCGGCGATGGCCGCCAGCAGGTCGTTGGCGGTCACCAGGCCTTCCACGCTACCGTACTCGTCCACCGCCACCGCCAACGGCACCGGGTGCTGGCGGATCAGCTCCAGGGCCTGCAGCGCACTGGCGCTGGACAGCACGTACTGCGGCTCGCGCAGGTTGCCTTCCAGTTGCAGCGGCTTGCCCTGCAGCAGGTCGGCCAGCAGGTCGCGGCTCTGCACCACGCCACGCAGGCTGTCCAGGTCGCCCTCGCCCACCAGCATCCGCGTATGCGGGGACGCCACCAGGCGTGCGACCATGTCGTCGTGGCCGCGCGTCATGTCGATCCACTGCACGTCGGCACGTACGGTCATCACGCTGGAAACCGGACGGTCGGCCAGGCCCAGCACGCTGCGGATCATCTCTTGCTCGGCCGGCTGCAAGCGCTCTTCGGTACTGCCGTGCTCATCGGCTTCTTCTTCATGCTGTCCATTGGCCTGGCGCGCACCCAGCAGGCGCAGCACTGCATCAGCGGTACGCTGGCGGAACGGCTGGCGCTGCTCGTTGCGCTCGCGGTTGAAACGTATCCACTGGTTGAACGCTTCCACCAGGATCGAGAACGCGATGGCCGCGTACAGGTAGCCCTTCGGAATCTTGTAGCCCAAGCCCTCGGCCACCAGGCTGAAACCGATCATCAGCAGGAAGCCCAGGCACAGCACCACCACGGTCGGGTGCTTGTTGACGAAGCGGGTCAGTGGCTTGCTGGCCAGCAGCATCAGCGCCATCGCGATGGTGACTGCCGCATACATCACGCCGAGGTTGTCGACCATGCCGACGGCGGTGATCACCGAGTCCAGCGAAAACACCGCATCAAGCACCACGATCTGCGCCACCACCATCGCGAAGCTGGCATAGACCTTCTTGCCATCTTCATGATGCTCGCGGCCTTCCAGCCGCTCATGCAGCTCCATCGTGCCCTTGAACAGCAGGAACAAGCCGCCGCCCAGCAGGATCAGGTCACGCCCGGAGAAACTGTGCTCGAACAGCGTGATCAGCGGCTCGGTCAGTTTCATGATCCAAGCCAGCGCGGCCAGCAGCACCAATCGCATCAGCAGCGCCAATGCCAGGCCGATCACCCGCGCACGGTCGCGCTGGTGTGGCGGCAGCTTGTCGGCCAGGATCGCAATGAACACCAGGTTGTCGATGCCGAGAACAATCTCCAGCACGACCAGGGTTGCAAGGCCCATCCATATCGAGGGGTCAGCCAACCATTCCATTTCAGGTCCGTTTCGTCAGTAAGGGGAAAGTGATGCGGTGCAGGGCTCAGTCGCCTTCCTGCACCGATGTGGGGTCATGCCCAAGCAGGTCGCCGGGGCTGCATTGCAGTTCGCGGCAGATCGCATCGAGCGTGGAAAAGCGGATCGCACGTGCCTTGCCGGTCTTCAGGATCGACAGGTTGGCCAGAGTGATGTCGATGCGCCCGGCCAGCTCGGACAAGGTCATGCCGCGCTGCTGCAGCATGCGGTCGAGGGTGATGATGATCGCCATCAGATCATGCTCATCAGATCACGCTGTCCAGATCGTCGCGCATCGCTGCGCCGACGGTGAACACGCGGGCCAGCACGAACAGCATCAGCACTGCGATCAGGCCGGTGATCGACATGCCACCGCCCACCTCCATCCACGTGAAGTCCGGCCCCATCCAACTGGCATACAGGCCGATCACGATGGACAGCACCTCCATCACCAGCATCAGCCAGGCCATGCGTTGCAGGCGCACGGCGTTGGCATGGGTGAAGGGGCGTTCGTTGGCCGCAGACCGCAGCAATCGCGCCAGATGGCGCAGGAAGATCAGGCACAGCACCAGCAGCGCGACGATGGCGGCCAGGCCCATGCAGAAATGCAGGAACAGATGCGAACCATGCACGGCCGCCGCCTGCATGTCATGCACGCTGTCCAGCAGCCAACGGCGGTCATAGGCCACCAGCGGCACCGCCAGCAGCGCGGCCAGGATGCCCAGCCAGCACATGGCGCGCACCGCCTGCACGGCGGTCTGGGCCAGGGTGAACAAGCCGCGCGCGGGAAGGGCGCGGGCGGGACGAGCGGTCAAGCAGCCTCCGATGTGAGGCGGCCCTGCCGCCTCGGGGTGGATTTATCGATAAACGATATATCACATCCGCAGGCTGTTGGCTGAACCGTCTGCCTTGGCAAGCGCTACCGGATGGGTGCCGCTGGAGGTGCAGGCGACGCGGCCTGTTCACGCATCGCCTCGCCCGGGGTGGCCGAGGCCATCGCCTGCACCCCTGCTTCGGCGGCCTGCCGGGTAACCAGCCGGAAGCGCACGCGCAGCTTGCTCTCGCCCGGCGTTGCCCAGCCGTACTGGATCGCCACCTGGTCGCCGGACAATGGACCGCGCGAGGGCAGCGAGCGGATCTGCAGCGGTTTCGGTGCGGCCTGCATCAGCCGCGCGAAGCCCTTCTGCACCACCGCCGGGTCGGCCTTCTCGGCATACACGGTGCAGGTGCCATCGTCGGCCCAGCTGACCGCATAGCGGCCACTGGCCAACGGTACCATCCACGCCATGCCCGGCTGGCCCTGCAGCAGCGTGGCGGCCTCGGCCGGCTGCAGCGGCGCCAGACCATTGGCATCCATCAGCGACTGCAGCCGCGCCGGTGCACCGATGTGCTGCATGCAGGCGGTGTCGAACAGTTCGCTGAAGGGATCCTGCGCCGGTACCTTCGGCGCACGCACGGGCTGGGCCATCACCACGATCGGCAGCAGCAGGCCAGCCATCAGCCAGGGCGCAGGGCGCATCGAAACTCCAGGGAACGGAAAGCAGCGGGGAGGATGGCAAAGCCAGATGGCAGAACGCAATGGGCGAGACCGTGCTTGACATCACTCTCGGCCGGGGGGACTATCAGTTAACGAATTAGTTAACTGCCACCATGGACCGCATCTTCGAAGCCCTGGCCTCCACCGCACGTCGACAGATCCTGGCCTACCTCAGCGCCGGCGAACTCAGCGCGGGCGAGCTGGCCGAGCGCTTCGACTTCAGCAAGCCGGCACTCTCCAGCCATCTGCGCATCCTGGAAGACGCCGGCCTGATCGAACGCGAGAAGCGCGGCCAGTTCGTGTACTTCCGGCAGGTGCCCGACCACCTCGCCAACACACTGTTTTCCTGGGCCGCCGAAGTCTGTCCGGTCGGTGGCCCGCTGAAGCGCGAAGCGCGCGCACGCCGCAAGACCCCCGCCCGCTGAGGAGCACTGCGATGCCCGGTTCGACCCGCACCAGCCGTTCGTTCCCGAGTATCCAGCTTCCGGCACAGGACGGCGGTGGCCCGGTGGAAGTCATCCTGATCGCGCAACTCGGCATCGGTGCCGGCGATGCGCTGGTGAGCGATGCCGGCCAGCGCCAGCGTCACCATCCGGCCTTCATCGATGCACTGGACGAGCCTTCGGCGCGACTGGGTGGCATGCACCTGCAGCACGGCGATGCGTCATCGCTGTACAGCTTCGTGGTGGGTGCCGGTGGCCATCCCTTCCATCGTCATGCCGGGCCACGCATGTTCACCGCCATCGCCGGCAGTGCGGGTGCTGAACTGCGGTTTGCCAGCGCATCCGATGGGCAGCTGGCGGACGATCCCTCATACTTCCTGCGGTCGCTGCGTCGTGTCCGCATCCCACCGGACTGCCTGTTCACCGTGCGCTTCGGTGGCGGCACCTGGCATCAGTTCGCCTCGAACAGTCCGGCACACCCTGCCCTGTTCGCACTTTCGTGCCACAGCAATGAGCTGGCCGGGGCAATGAGCGAACACGCACGCGCGCAGGCACAGGCCAATGCCGCAGACATCCCCAGCCTGACCGACGTGCTGCCCGCAGCGCATTGGCCCAGCGCAGCCACACTGGCGGCCACGCCGTTGCTGCAACTGTCACTGCAGGCGGCAGCGCCCAGCCTGCGCGCGCGCCTGTGTGCGCAGACGCGTACGCTGCTCGGGCCGCTGCGTCGCTTCAGCCTGGAGCCACTGCGCGGATTCGTGGAACGGGCAACGCCGGCGTACCCGGTCTGCAGCAGCGCAGCACCGACGCAGGGGATGCTCGCCGGCGCACTGCCACACAGTCACTACAACGACACGACCACGCTGACGCTGCACAACGGGCAGACCGGTCATCGCTCCGCCTCTGCCCTGCTGGCCGACGTACTGGACGGATTCCTGCGCAACCCGCCAGCGGGCGTCGGCCGCTTGATGGCCCTGCGCAATCGTCTGGTTGCGCCGCTGCGTCTACGCACCTCTCCGCTGGGCTGCCCGGTGTCGTCACTGCTGTCCACCGATCGCAGCCGCGTCTTCGGCGGACGTTTCCCGGTGCTGGATGCGCAGGTGGATGTGGATGACCGGTGTGCCGAAGTGCTGCTCGGTGCCGATGACCGCCATCTGCGGTTCCGCAGCAGCGTACGCGTGGAGTTCAGCGAGGACGGCCAGGTTGAGATCAGTCTGGGCTCGCGGGTGCAGACGCTCAATGCGTTCGGCCGCTTCTACATGGCGATGATCGACAGCGCGCATCGGCATTACGTCGCACCGGCACTGCTGCGCCGTGCAGTGGAACATGCGCTGGCGCCGGAACTTGCGGCGTGGTCGGGCGAGCCTGCGCACTCCTGACCGATGGATGCAAGGCAAGGCGCCCCGTGCGGGTTCCGTGATCAGACCACGATTTCGCCCTCGTCCTCGCCATCCCAGTAATGGATGCGGCTGGCATGCACGTGGATCAGCACCAGCCCCGGTGTATCCACGCCTTGTTCGAACCAGCGCTCCAGATCCTTCACCCAGTGCTGGGCCATCGTGCCGCGATCGCGCACCAGCGCTGCCCTGCCCTGCACGTGCACGAACAGCGGCGGCTTGCCCAGCAGCGACTTGCTGCCGGTAAGACCCAGCGCCACGTTCGGGTCAGCGCTGATCTCGCGCACCATGTCGGTGTTTTCCATGGTGAAGAACCAGCTGTCGCCGTCGTAGTCCACATCGCCGTTGTTGCTCATCGGGCGGCCCGCGATCTGGCCACCGGCGTGGGTCTGCAACATGGTGAAATCGATGCCGGCCATCTTCTTGGCCAGTTCGGGCAGGGTGAGCGTAGTCATGGGCAGTGCCTTCAACAGGTGGGCGCCCAGCGTCGGCCCAGTGCGGTGACCGAGGCGTGGATGGATGCTGCCGGTTTCTTCACGCGGCAAGCCTGCCCGGCGCGCCTCGTGCAGCGCACTCGCGCTTCCGCGACCGTCAACCTTCAATACGGATAGCGGAACACCAGATCGTCCGGATCGCTGCGCACCGCTGTCCCATCCAACACCCCGCCAAGGCGAACGGCCACGGCCTGCGAGGCATGGTTGTCCGGCGCCATGTAGCTGACCAGTGTCGGCAGGCCACGCACCACGAATGCCCAGTCACGCAGCGCCGCTGCAGCTTCGCTGGCGAACCCGTGTCCTTCCTGCCCGGCATACAGCAACCAGCCCAGCTCCTGTTCCGGGAACAACGGGCCATGGTTGATGCCCACCTGGCCGATGCACTCGCCCGTGTCGCGGCGCTCGATCATCAAGGCACCGTGTCCGAACAGATGCCAGCTGGCCAGGTCGTGGCAGAACTGCCCCCACGCGGCGACCTCACCGAACGGCCCGCCCATGCCGCGTGCCCGGGGCGAGGCAAGGAATGCGGCATATACGGGAAAATCGTCCAGGCGCTGCGCGCGCAGGCGCAGGCGTGGTGTTTCCAGCAACGGGATGTCGATCATGCGTGCGTGGGTCAGTACACCGCCAGGAAGCCGCAGCCCCGGCGTTGTGGTTGGCCTTCAACCGTCACCTGCACGCTGGCCGATGTCTCCACGCCTTCGGCATTGCGGCAGGGCTCGCGCTTGATCTCGACGATGGTCGGCTGCTTGCCCAGCTCACCGTTGAGCACCGTCAACGAACTGGGTGCACCGGCCGGTTGGCCGAGATAGAGCAACGTACCGGTGCTGCTGCGGCCGGCAATGGTAAGCGTGGAATCGTGATTGCCCTTGCCGGTGGAGGCGATTTCAATGGACCAGCCCTCACCGCCGCCGGTAAAGGCAGGCACCGGACTGGCATCGGCGGCAATCGACGGATGACGCGGCGCATCGGCGCCTGCATCGGCTTGCGGTGCGCTGCTGGCGCAGCCAGCGAACAGGCCCGCCACCAGCGTGGCAGTCACAACGGAACGCAGGGTCATGGCGTACTCCTCCGGCAGACGAGCGGCCAGTCTAGGCAGCAATGCGTGCGCTGGCGATGAACGAGACCACCCTCAGCGTGCCCCGCGCCCACCCGTAGCCACCTGCACCCGGTCGCGGCCAAGCGATTTGGCCGCGTACATGGCCGTGTCGGCAGCACGTACCAGTGCGTGCCAGCCAATCGGATCAAGCGTGCCTTGGGCAACTCCGAAGCTGGCAGTGACCCGCAGGGTGTCGCCACTGCTCAGCACGATGTCCTTGCCGCGCAGTGCCACCCGCAGCGACTCGGCCAGCTGCCGGCCACTGGCCAGATCGCCCTCGGCCAACAGCACCAGGAACTCCTCGCCGCCGTATCGGGCGATGCAGTCGTCGCGGCGCAGGTGGCTGCGCAGCAACTGCGCCACCTGCACCAGTACATCGTCACCGGCCGCATGGCCCTGCCCATCGTTGATCGACTTGAAGTGATCGACGTCCAGCAGAATCACCACCGCCTGCACGCTTCCATCGGCATATCGCTGTCGTACCAGCTCCTCCAGCGAGCGCCGGTTCAACAGGCCGGTCAGCTGATCGGTATCGGCCAGTTCGCGCAGTTCACGGGTCAATGCCGAACGCTGGTGCGACTTTGCCCGCAACACCTCGATGGCATCGAACAGGCGCTGCATTTCCGCCATCGGGTGGGTGGCATGCTGCTCGGTGCCCGGCGTATCCGAGGCGATCTGGATCACCTGCCTCTGCGCCTGCAGCAACGGCCGCAGGATCTGCACGTGGGCAATGCGCAGCGCCAGCGCAAGCAGCAGCAGCGTCCCCAGCGCGGTGGCAGCCAGTATGGCCAGGCGCACCGCCTCCTTGTTCCGGGTCTGCTCGAAGCGTGCAATCGAAACGCCCAGGTAACCATCGCGCAGCGCTTCCAGGGATTGCAGGGTCGGCACGTAGCGTGAGGTGAACTCGGCTGCCGTCCAAGGTGGCGGCACGCCGCGCCGGCCATCGTCGATCAATTGTTCCACCATCGGCAACGACTGGCCGAAGAACTGGCGGCGCGCCATGTCCCAATGCCAGGACAGCGTCGGCTCGCTGCGGAACACCGACTCGTGGCTGGCCGCCAACCGCCACAGCTCCAGGAGGCGGCCTTCGGTCTGCTGCGCGGCGCGTACCTGCGACTCGCGCCACGCGCCGGGCACGGCCAGCGGCGCCATCACGTTCGATGCCAGGCGGCCACCATGCTCGCGCAGGTCGATCAGGATCTGCCCCTGCATGGCAGGAATCGCGGCTTCTCGATCGGCAGCGACCAGATCGCTGATCTGCACCGAGGTCAGCGCCTGCAGCCGGTCATAGACAGCGAACATGCTGTTGATCGCGTGCCCTACCTGCTCGGCCGAGCGCTCGCCTCTGGGCAGCCCGGCGACCCGGTCCACTGCAGCGCGCGCAGTCTGCAGCCGACGCCGCGCTTCATGCAGGCGTGGTGTTTCGTCCACCACCCGCGGGTCGGTCTGGAACACGGTCTGCAGGTGCTGCGTCGCGGCGTCCACCCGCTGCCGGGCGACCGCCAGTTGTGCGGCGAGCCGGCGCTGCTCCCGCGCATCGGCGATATCCGCCCCGAGCAGGCTGTTGGCCGGTCCACGCTCGGCCGACACCAGATTGGCCAGCTCGAAGGTCAGCCGCAACTGCTGCAGGCTGACCAGGTTCGCCTCGGCCTCGGTGTAGCGCTGAGTACCCTGTACCAGCGCGATGGCCATCAGCGGCAGCGTGCACAGCACGAACAGGCCACCGAGGATCCAGAGCCAGGTCTGCAGTCCGTTTGGCGATGCCCTGCGGCCCATCGATGTATCCTCTGGCGTGAGGATCAGTGTAGCGCTGCACCCGCGTGAAGACGGGTCAAATCCAGCGCTGGTCCACCAGTTCGCGCTTCACATAGGCGTAGAACACCGGCGCAGCCACCAACCCGGGCAGGCCGAAGGCCGCTTCCATCACCAGCATGGCCAGCAGCAGTTCCCAGGCGCGCGCCTGGATCTCGCCGCCAACAATGCGCGCGTTGAGAAAGTACTCCAGCTTGTGGATCACCACCAGGTACAGCAGCGCAGCCACGGCCACATAGAACGACACCGACAGGGCCACGATGGTGATGATGGTGTTGGAGATGATGTTGCCCACCACCGGCAGCAACCCGGCGATGAAGGTGATCAGCACCAGCGTCTTCGACAGCGGCAGGTGCACGCCGAACAGCGGCAGCACACCCAGCAGGAAAACAGCGGTGAACACGGTGTTGAGCAGCGAGATCTTGACCTGGGCGAACACCACCTGGCGGAACGCGGTGGCCAGGCGGCTGGTGCGTCCGATCAGCTCCTGCGCCAGGGGGCCCATCTTCGGCAGCGGCAGTTCGTCGTACAGCGCGATCATCGCACCCAGCACCATGCCGATCAGCACGCGCACGCCTACCTGCACCACCGATGTACCGGCCACGCCCAATTGCCGCTGGTGCTCGGCGGCCCACTCGTTCACCGCCGCACGCAGTGCCGTCAGGTCTTCGGGGATGTAGGGCTGCAACAGGGCCGGCACCTGGTGCCGGGAGGTGTTGAGGATGTCCATCAACCGCGCCAGCAACACGTCAGGCCCACCGGTCTCGTTGCGGAAGAACGAAGCCACGCCGATACCAGCCAGCACCAACGCGCTGATGATCACCGCCGACAGCACGATCACCGCGATCGCCCGTGCCCGCCCGGGACGCAGCTTGCCTTCCACGGTAGAGGCCAGCACATGGGTCAGCTGGAACACCAGCAGGCCGGAAAGCAGGGTCACCACCAGGCCAAGCTTCAGTGCCAGCCACATGCCCAGCAGCATCATCAGCCAGGCCGCGATCCTCGGGACAGGGGGCTTGGGCTGGGCAACGAGGGCGTCTTGCATGGGGGCACGTCCGGGCGGGGTGGCCCATGGTAGAGGATCGCCCCTGCCAGCGTATCAAACTGAATTGATTGCCCGAATCGTCATCGACGATACCTGGGCCAGCTTGGCGTCACTTGGCAGCACACTGCATCCAATTGATGTCGATGCTGGACCATATGATCTGTTCAGCACCAAGACCGAGGCCATGAAGGATCTCCTGCAATGCAATGCGCGGATCGGATTGACTATCGATCCTTACGGTGAAGCCCGCATCAGGTTCGGCGTCATGGGCGATCAGTTCAGCAACGGCCCCTGACGGCAACCGGATTCCCATCGACCGCCACGCTCCCATGCCGGGCTCACTCCCCCTCAGCAGCGACTGCCCCAGACGACGTGTCAGGAATACGTCGTCCACTCTCATGACCGCAAGCTCGATATAGCCGCCACCCGGCCATGAGTCGCCCGGTTGCATCGCGGCAATCCCACGATCATCACTTCTCATCTCGAATCTCGGCGGCCATTGGATTGAGTGAGTCTGGTCTGTTTCAGCGGGCCCGCGCGCTCACTCGCCGTAGCTGGCGGTGTTCTTGCCCTGTCGCTTGGCGTGGTAGAGCGCGCGATCGGCCTGCGCCAGCCAGTCTTCGACGCTGCCGCCGCACGGCGTGGCGGCAATGCCGATGCTCACGCTGAACTCGATGCCCGGCGTGGCCTGGCGGGCGGCCTCGAGCAGGTGCAGACGCACTCGCTCAGCCACATGCATCGCGTCCACCGGTGCGCAGTCGTGCAGCAGCACGACGAATTCGTCGCCCCCCAGGCGGGCCGGCGTATCGCCTGGCCGCGCGAACTTGCACAGGGTCGAGGCGATGTGCCGCAGCACTTCGTCGCCGGCGCGATGCCCATGCGAATCATTGATGTGCTTGAAGTCATCCACATCAAGCATCAGCAGACAGGCGAAGCCGCCATGCCCTTGCGCCTTGTCCAGCGCCTGCTGCGCGCGCAGGATCAGGAAACCGCGGTTGGCCAGCTCGACCAGCGGATCCATCCGGCTCAGGCGCTGCAGTTGACGGTTCTGCGATTTCACCCGCCGCGCCAGCTGCCAGCTGAGGATGCTGAGTCCAATGCCGTAGACGAACAGGAACGGCACGCAGAGCACGATCGTTCGCTGCGAGGACACGGGTTGATAGGGGAACCCAAGCGCCCACCAGGTGAGCGCGAACCCCATCATCAGCGCCAACGTGGCACGCACCGCCAGGCGCACACCACCGGCGGCGATCTTGTCGGCCACCAGCAACGCGGCGAACAGTGCGCTGGGCACCGCGCTCAGCCCCATGAAGGCGATCCATCCACCGCCGAACAGGGAATCGGCCACCATGCAGCGGAACTGGACCACGGCAGGCTGGCGCGAGCGGTGGGTCAGCACAAGCACCAGTGCCGGCCACGCCAGCGCGTTGAGCAGTAGCAGGGCCCAAGCCAACGCGCCGTCCTGGCGTTCGAGGATGATCGAGGCGATGGGGACGGCGCCCAACCCGTTGCCGACGAAGCGCATCCAGCCGATACGGCGCGCCGCGCCGACGCCTTCGACAGCGCCCTCCGTCGAGTCAGTCAAAAACGACATTGCCGCCCCCTTGAGCGATCGCACCTTCCACTACGGCCCTTGCCGTGCCCTCTGCCGCGAGTCTGACAGCTTTCGATCAATTCGGGATCAAGATCGAGCAGGGCTGCAGGCGTCCGTCATCGCGCAGCCACCGCTCCCGATGCATTGGCGAGCACGGCCGCCTCCTGATCACCCTTGCGCTCGCTGTAGCGATCCACCAGGTAGTCCGAACGGTCGCGTGTGAGAAGGGTGAACTTGACCAGCTCCTCCATTACATCCACCACCCGGTCGTAATACGCCGAGGGTTTCATCCGTCCGTTTTCGTCGAACTCCTGCCATGCCTTGGCCACCGAAGACTGGTTGGGGATGGTCAGCATGCGCATCCATCGCCCCAGCACGCGCAGCGTGTTGACCGTGTTGAACGACTGCGAACCGCCACTGACCTGCATCACCGCCAGCGTCCTGCCCTGCGTCGGGCGCACGCTGCCATCTTCCAGCGGCAGCCAGTCGATCTGGTTCTTGAACACGCCGGTGAGCGTGCCGTGGCGCTCCGGGCTGATCCAGACCTGGCCTTCGGACCACTGGGACCATGCGCGCAGGCGCTGCACTTCAGGGTGATCGGCGCCGACGCTGTCGAGCATGGGCAACGCGTGCGGGTCGAACACCCGGGTCTCGCAGCCAAGGTGGCGCAGCAGGTGCTCGGCCTCCAGCGCCAGCTTGCGGCTGAACGACTGCGGGCGCAGCGAGCCATACAGCAGCAGGATCCGCGGCGGGTGCGTGCGGCCGGTGCCCAGCAGGGTCGGGTCGGGCTGGGGAAGCAACGCTTCGGCCAGATTCGGGAGGGAGGCACTTGCGATGGGTTCATTCATTCGACTATTCTAGAAATATGGAAACAAAGAATGCAATCGCCGCCCTCACCGCGCTTGGCCATGCCACACGCCTGGCCGCCTTCCGCTTGCTGGTGGAAGCCGGCCCGGCCGGCCGCATGGCCGGCGACATCGGCACCGCCCTGCAGGTGCCACCGGCCACGCTCAGCTTCCATCTGAAGGAGCTGCTGCAGGCCGGGCTGGTCGAGAGCGAGAGTCAGGGCCGCAATGTCTGCTACCGCGCCAACTTCAGTGCCATGACCGGCCTGATCGATTACCTCACCCGCAACTGCTGCGCAGGCTCGCCCGACCCGGCCTGCAGCCCCACGTCCCCTGATTGCGCCTGCTGACCGGAGATCCGCTTCGTGACCCCCCAACGCATCCTGTTCCTGTGCACGGGCAATTCCGCCCGCAGTGTTCTTGCCGAAGCCACGCTGCGGACGTGGGCCGGCCACCGCTTCGAGGTGTTCAGCGCCGGCAGTCAGCCAACCGGCGAGGTCAATCCATTCGCCCTGGCCCAACTGCAGGCCGAGGGCATCGCCACCGCAGGCCTGCGCAGCAAATCGTGGGACGAGTTCGCTGATGGCGCGCCGATGGACCTGGTGATCACCGTCTGCGATGCCGCGGCCGCCGAGGCGTGCCCGGTGGTGTTCGGCGACTTCGTGCGTACGCACTGGGGCTTGCCCGATCCAGCCGCCGTCGAGGGCAGCGCCGATGACAAGGCGGCGGCGTTCGCGCAGGCACATGCGATCGTCAAGGCACGGTTGCTGGCCCTGCTGGCATTGCCCGCTGCCACCTGGTCCGACCGCGGGCAGTTGAAAGACGCGCTGGATCGCATTGGTTTCGTGCAAGCCGAAGACGGCCAGGCGTGAGCGCGCCGGCACCGATGGGGTTGTTCGAGCGCTACCTGACCCTGTGGGTGGCGCTGTGCATCGTCGCCGGCACCCTGCTTGGCCACGCCCTGCCGCACCCATTTGCAGCGCTGGCCTCGGCGGAGGTGGCCAAGGTCAACCTGCCCATTGCGGTACTGATCTGGCTGATGATCATTCCGATGCTGCTGCGGGTCGACTTCAGTGCGATGCGCCAGCTCGGCCAGCATTGGAAAGGCATCGGGGTGACGTTGTTCATCAACTGGGCGGTCAAGCCGTTCTCGATGGCACTGCTGGGCTGGTTCTTCCTGCGCCACGTGTTTGCCGATGCGCTGCCCCCCGCACAGGTCGACAGTTACATCGCCGGGCTGATCCTGCTGGCGGCAGCGCCCTGCACCGCGATGGTCTTCGTGTGGAGCAATCTGTGCCGCGGCGATGCCAACTTCACCCTCAGCCAGGTGGCGTTGAACGACGCGATCATGGTGGTGGCGTATGCACCGGTGGTGGCGCTGCTGCTGGGCCTGTCGGCGATCAGCGTGCCGTGGGACACGCTGCTGCTGTCGGTGTCGCTGTACATCATCGCGCCGGTGCTGTTGGCCGCACTGCTGCGGCGCTGGCTGCTGGCACGCAGCGGGGAAGCTGGCCTGCAGTCCGCGCTGCGAAAGCTGGGACCCGTCTCGCTGCTGGCCTTGCTGCTGACGCTGGTGCTGCTGTTCGGCTTCCAGGGCGAGCAGATCGTGCGGCAGCCGCTGGTCATCGCCATCCTGGCGGTGCCAATCCTGATCCAGGTGTACTTCAACTCAGGGCTGGCCTACCTGCTCAACCGACGCCTGGGCGTCGCGCACTGCGTGGCCGGTCCTTCGGCGCTGATCGGGGCCAGCAACTTCTTTGAGCTGGCCGTGGCCACCGCCGTGGGCCTGTTCGGCGTGCACTCCGGCGCAGCGCTGGCGACGGTGGTCGGCGTGCTGATCGAAGTGCCGGTGATGTTGTCGGTGGTGCGCATCGTCAATGCGTCGCGCGGGTGGTATGAGCGGCGCTGAAGCAGCGGCGCGCCATGCGCTTGTCGGCACGTTCGCCGCGCAACGGGTCTCAACACCGACTTCACCCGCGATGGGATTCGATGGCCGCACAGGTTCTCGACCTCCATCCCGCTGCCCCCTGAGGACGTCGCCGTGAACACATCACTCCACTCCCTTGCGAAGCTGGCTGCCCGCGTGTTGCTGATGCTGCTGTTCCTGGTATCCGGCCTGGGCAAGCTGTCCGACCCGGCGGGCACACAGGGCTACATGGCGGCGATGGGCCTTCCCGGCATCCTGCTGTGGCCTACCATCGTGTTCGAGATCGGCACGGCCCTGTGCATCCTGTTCGGCTTCCAGACCCGGGCGGTGGCAGCGGTGCTTGCCGCCTTCAGCCTGGTCACGGCGTTCATTTTCCACCAGCAGCTTGCAGACCCGGTGCAGCAGATCATGTTCCTGAAGAATCTGGCCATCGCCGGCGGCTTCCTGCTGCTGGCATGCAGCGGGCCAGGTCGTTACAGCGTGGACGCAACGCGCGGCAGGGCCTGAGGGGCCAAAGCGCGGCATCACGCAGCTCCGGTGATGCCCTCAGCTGCGTCCGGGCGAAGCCGTAGAGCCCCGCAGCATCAGGCTGAACTCCAGCGTCTGCTGACGCGGGACGTCCACCTGTTCGATGATGGCGAGCAGCAGATTGACCGCGCGCTCACCGATCTCCCGCATCGGCTGCCTGATCGTCGTCAAGGGAGGCGTCAAGTAACGCGATGAACCCAGGTCGTCGAAGCCGACGATGGACAGATCGTCCGGCACGCGGATGCCCAGATCCCTGCAGGCTGCCAAAGTGCCCAGCGCCATCTGGTCGCTGAAGCAGAAGATCGCGGTGGGTGCCGGCGCGACGGCCAACAGTGCCATCGCAGCCGCATGGCCGGATTCCACGGAGAAGTCGCCCGGCACGACGCTGAGGTGGCGCAGGCGGCCACGCGCCCTGCCGGCGGCCCGAACCCCTTCCAGCCGTTGCGTGTGCAAGGGATTGTCAGGCGGTCCACCTACTACCGCGATCCGCTCGTGCCCCAAGCCGTACAGATGGTCCATCACCGCGCGCGCAGCAGCTGCGTTGTCGATGTGGACGCTGGGGATGCCCAGCGCGGGGTCGAACTCGCATCCGTTGACCACCGGCGCAGCGGCACCCCGCTGCTGGACGATGTCGCGCGCCGTCGGCGGCAGCCGATGCCCCAGCACGATCAGGCCATCGGCCTCGTTGCGCCGGAGCATCTGCGCGTAACGCTCCTCGCGCTCGGGCAGGTTCTGGGTATCACCCAGCAGGACGGCGTAGCCGACGGCCTGCGCCGCGTCCTCCGCGCCCTGCAGGATCTGGGCGAAGAACGGATTGGCGATATCCGGGACGGTGACCAGGATCTTGCCGCTGCGCTGGGTCTTGAGCGTCCTGGCCACCGTGTTGGGCACATAGCCCAGCGCCGCCGCGGCCTGTTCGATGCGCGTACGCGTGGCGGGCAGCACTTTGTCCGGCCGGGACAGCGCCCGCGACACCGTGCCGGCCGAGACGCCGACGTGCTTTGCGATGTCGTAGATGGTGGCCATGGCGTTACCTCTTCCTTCCGCTGTGCAGTGCACAACAGGTCTTTCGAATGCCCCTGCTAGGATAATGCAATCGATTGCATCGAGGGCGAATCATCTTGAAAACGCTCAAGGGTCCAGCGCTGTTCCTGGCGCAGTTCATCGGCGACACACCTCCCTTTGATCGGCTGGACACGCTGGCCGGATGGGCCGCGGGCCTGGGCTATTCTGGCCTACAAGTGCCGACCGGCGCGCCTCAGCTGTTCGATCTGGCCAAGGCGGCGCACAGCCAGGCGTACTGCGACGACATCGCCGGCATGCTGACCGGACACGGCCTGCAGATCACCGAGCTGTCCACCCACCTGCAGGGGCAGCTGGTTGCCGTCCATCCTGCCTATGACAGCCTGTTCGACGGGTTCGCGCCGCCGGACAAACGCGGCGATCCTGCCGCCCGCCAGGCCTGGGCGGTGGAGCAACTGCTGCTGGCCGCCAAAGCCAGCCAGCGCCTTGGGCTGACGGCGCATGCCACGTTCTCCGGCGCGCTGGCCTGGCCCTACTTCTATCCCTGGCCACAACGCCCACCTGGGCTGGTGGAGGAAGCCTTCGCCGAACTCGGCCGTCGCTGGCGTCCCATCCTGGATGCGTTCGACGCGTGCGGCGTGGACCTGTGCTTCGAGATCCACCCGGGCGAGGACCTGCACGACGGCGCGACCTTCGAGCGCTTCCTTGACGTGGTGAACCATCATCCCCGCGCGAAGATCCTGTACGACCCCAGCCATATGCTGCTGCAGCAGATGGACTACCTCGGCTTCATCGACCGCTACCACGCTCGCATCGGCATTTTCCACGTGAAGGATGCGGAGTACCACGCCAGCGCCAGCAGTGGCGTGTATGGCGGCTACCAGAACTGGATTGATCGTCCGGGCCGGTTCCGCTCACTCGGCGATGGCCAGATCGACTTCAAGGCGATCTTCTCGAAGTTCGCGCAGTACGACTTCCCCGGCTGGGCAGTGCTGGAGTGGGAGTGCTGCCTGAAGCACCCCGAGGACGGCGCACGGGAGGGTGCCGCCTTCATCCGCGACCACATCATCCGCGTGACCGAACGCGCCTTCGACGACTTTGCCGACAGCGGCACGGACGCCGCTTCACTGCACCGCATGCTGGGAATCTGAGCCGATACCGCCCCGGGAGGGCAAGCCATGACGCACGCCATGTCGCGCTTGGGCGCGATGATGTTTCTGCAGTTCTTCATCTGGGGAGCGTGGTTCGTGACCCTGGGTACCTACCTGGTGCAGGGCCCGCTGCAGGCCAGCGCAAGCCAGGTGGCGACGGCCTTCCTCAGCCAATCCATCGGTGCCATTGTCGCGCCCTTCCTGGTCGGCCTGATCGCCGATCGCTACTTCGCCGCGCAACGCATCCTTGCAGTGCTGCACCTGGCCGGCGCGGCGCTGATGTGGCTGGCGTCCACGGCGACCAGCTTCGACACGTTCTTTGCCTGCGTGATGGGCTACATGCTGCTGTTCATGCCGACACTGGCGCTGGCCAACAGCGTGGCGATGCGGCACATGCAATCGCCCGAGAAGCAGTTCCCGCTGGTGCGGGTGGCCGGCAGCGTCGGCTGGATCGTGGCCGGCGTATTGATCGGCTGGCTGGGCTGGGAACAGGCGCACCGACTCGAACTGACCTTCCGGATGGCGGCGATGGCGTCGCTGGCGCTGGGCCTGTATGCGTTCACCCTGCCGCACACGCCGCCACTGGCGCAGCAACGCGATGCCGGTCTTGGGCAGATACTGGGGCTGGATTCGCTGCGGCTGCTGAAGTCGCGCTCGTACCTGGTGTTCTTCCTGTCGTCCATCGCCATCTGCATACCGCTGGCGTTCTACTACAACTTCACCAACCCGTACCTCAATGATCTCGGTGTGCGCGGCGCCGCCGGTCTGCAATCGCTGGGCCAGGTCTCTGAAGTCCTGCTGATGCTGGCCATGCCATTCCTGTTCGTGCGGCTGGGGGTGAAGACGATGCTGGCGGTGGGCATGGCCGCATGGGTGGTGCGTTATGTCATGTTCGCCTTTGGCGATGCGGGCGGCGGATTCTCGCTGCTGGTGATCGGCATCGTGCTGCACGGCATCTGCTACGACTTCTTCTTCGTTACCGGGCAGATCTACACCGATGCGCATGCCGGCCCCGCCGCACGCAGCAGCGCGCAGGGCTTCATCACCCTGGCCACCTACGGCGTGGGCATGTTGATCGGCACCTTCCTGTCCGGCGCGGTGGTGGAGCACTTCACCACGGCAGCGGGACCGGACTGGCAGCAGATCTGGCTGTTCCCGGCCGGCGTCGCGCTGATCGTGCTGATCGCCTTCCTCTTGCTGTTCCGCGACCGCCCGGTGGTCGCGGCCGCGCCTTCCACTCGCTGAGGATCTCAACCGATGCCAAAGCTTGGAATCGCCATCGTCGGCACCGGCATGATCGGCGCTGTGCATCGTCGCGCAGCGCTGCTTGCGGGGGCGGACATCCGCGGCGTGGCCGCATCTTCTGCGCAACGCGCACGCGACGTGGCACAGGCGTGGGGTGTCCCGCGTGCCTATCGGGATATCGAGGACGTGGTTGCCGATCCACAGGTACAGGTCGTGCACGTCTGCACACCCAACCATCTGCATCGCCCCATGGCGCAGGCCGCACTGCAGGCCGGCAAGCACGTGATCTGCGAGAAGCCGCTGGCGACCACGCTGGAGGATGCGCAGGCGCTGGCTGCACTGGCGGCTTCGGCCGGACTGATCGCCACGGTACCCTTCGTCTACCGCTACCACCCGGTGGTCCGCGAGGCGCGTGCACGCATCGCACAGGGCGAACTGGGGCCGCTGCACCTGATCCATGGCAGCTACCTGCAGGACTGGCTGCTTGACCCCGCAAGCAACAACTGGCGTGTGGACCCGGCACTGGGCGGCGCATCACGCGTGTTCGCCGACATCGGCTCGCACTGGTGCGACCTGGTGGAATGGGTCAGCGGCGAGCGTTTCACCGAGGTCAGCGCGGCGTTCGACACGGTGATCGCCGAACGCGGCAGCATCACCGGGCAGAGCTTCAGCACACCGACGGCGGGAGGCGCGAAGCAGACAGTGGCGAGCGAGGACGTGGCGGCGGCGATGTTCAGGACCGATGCCGGTACGCTGACTTCGTTGACCGTCAGCCAGGTATCGGCCGGGCGCCACAACCGGCTCTGGTTCGAGATCGATGGTGCCAGGGCCAGTGTGGCCTTCAACCAGGAAGACGCCGAGCGGCTGTGGATCGGCTTGCCCGACCAGCGCGAGGAAATCTTCGTGCGTGGCCCCGGCGCTGGCAGTGCCGAACAAAGGCGGCTGTCGGTGCTGCCGGCCGGGCACGCGCAGGGCTACGGCCAGTGCTTCGAGGCGTTCATCGCCGACACCTATCGCGCCATCGAAGGCGAATGCCCCGAGGGCCTGCCCACCTTTGACGATGGCGTGCGTTCGGCACGGATCGTCGACCGCGTCATCGCATCGGCCAGGTCGCGCGCCTGGACCGCCATCGGTTGAATCCCGGGAGGAACGCTTGATGAACAACCCTGTACGCAGAACCGTGGCCCTTGCACTCCTGTTGCTCACTGCCCTGCCCGTTCTCGCAGGCGAAGCCGCCGCCGCGCAGAAGCCCATCGCAGTGCAGATGTATTCACTGCGCAATGCCGGTTCGCTCGACCAGCAGTTGAAGATCGTCCACGACGCGGGCGTGCACGCGGTGGAAACAGTGGGCACGCAGGGCGTCAGTGCCACCGAACTCAAGCAGCTGCTGGACCGGTATTCGATCAAGGCGATTTCGTCACACGTGGCACTGGCTGAACTGCGCAAGGACCTGGACGGCGTGGTGGCGTTCAACCGCTCGATCGGCAACACCATGCTGGTGGTGCCTTACCTGGATGCGAAGGATCGGCCGGCCGATGCCGCAGGGTGGACCGCACTGGGCCAGGAACTGGGCCGCATCGCGAAGCAGGTGCGTACCAAAGGCATGCGCCTGGCCTACCACAACCACGACTTCGAGCTGGTCGACGTCGATGGCAAGACAGGCCTGGAACTGCTGTTCGCAGCCGCAGGACCCGACCTGCTGACCGAACTGGACCTGGCCTGGGTGGCGCGCTCCGGGCACAACCCGGCGGTGATGCTGGGCAAGTTCCGCGGCCGCCTGTTCGCGGTGCACGCCAAGGACAATGCTCCGCAGGGCCAGGCCGAAGACGAGGATGGTTTTGCCGCCGTCGGCCAGGGCGTACTGGACTGGAACGCGATCCTGCCGGCCGCATCCGCTGCCGGCGTGCAGTGGTACATCCTCGAACACGACCAGCCGCGTGATCCGGCCAAGGTGATCCAGACCGGCGCGGACTACCTGCGTGAACACCTGACCGTCAGCCCGCCCGCCAGCGCACAGCACTAGCCTGCAAAGGAGCCCCTCATGAAGACGATGTTGAAACTGGCGGCAATGCTGTGCGGTGCGACGCTTGCCACCACCGCCTGGTGCAAGGATGACCCCGCCGCCGGTGCCAAGCTCTACACCGCCAACTGCACGGCCTGCCATGGCGCCGATCGTGCCGGCATGCCGGGCGCGTTCCCGGCGCTCACCGACATCAGCAAGCGGCTGGATGCCGCGCAGATCAAGGACAAGATCAGGAAGGGCGGCGGACTGATGCCGCCCTTCGCCCAGCTGTCGCAACAGGAGATCGACGACCTCGCCAGCTACCTGGCAAAGTAGTCGCCTGGTGTTACAGCTCGCGCACCCAGATGTTGCGGTAGCTGACCTTGGAATCATGCTCCTGCAGATGGATCGGCGCGCACGCATGCGGCGAATATGAGGGCGCACCGATGTACTCGGTCCTGCCCGCCAGCACGGTGTCGTCCTGCACCAGCACGCCGTTGTGCAGGACGGTGATGCGCGCGGGCGAGATGAGCCCGCCGCCCGACGAGAAACGCGGGGCCTTCCACACGATGTCGTAAACCTGCCATTGCCCCGGCGCGCGCGAGGCGTTCACCAACGGCATGGCCTGCTTGTAGATGGAGCCGGCCTGGCCGTTGGCATAGGTGGGGTTGTTGTAGCTGTCGAGCACCTGCAGCTCATAAAGCTCCTGCAGGAAGATGCCGCTGTTGCCCCGGTTCTGGCCGTCGAAGCCCTTGGTTTTGACAGGCGTGCGCCATTCGACATGCAGCTGGATGTCGCAGAAGCGCTGCTTGCTGCGGATGCCCTTGCTGCCCGGCACGATGGTCATGGCGCCGTCGGCGACGGTCCAGGGTACGCGACCGCCCTGCTCGGACTCCCAGCGCGAAAGATCCTTGCCATCGAACAACACGATCGCGTCGGAAGGCGCTTTGCCCGGAGGCGTCGCCACGGCTGCCGGCACCGGCGTCCACACCTCGGTCTTCTTCGGGTCGCGCGCGGGATCGATGTCGGCCTGCGCGAACGCAGGTGCGGCGGCCAGCACGCCGGCGGCGATCAACAGTGGCTTGAGCATCGGAGTGCGCTCCATCAGCTGGTTCCCCACGCAGGTGTGCCGGGGGTATAGGCCAGGTCGCCGTCATAGCGGCCCGGCACGGCAACGTACTGAAGCACGCCGGTCGCGCCGACTTTGGATGTGAAGAAGCCGAAGATGGCCAGCTGCTTGATCATCGTGAAGTAATGCGGCATCGCTTCGCCCTCTTCAGGAGTGCCGGTCTCGGTCACATCGGCATGGCGTGCCTTGGCTTCTGCGTCCAGACCACGCAGCAGTTCGGTGCGGGCCTCCGGCGTGAGCGACACGAAGCGACCACCGGCGCGCGTGTCGATGTCGGCCAGGCCGGCGCGGAAGGTCGCCTGCTGCCGGGCGGTGTAGCAGTCGCTGACGAACGTCGCCATGAACGCGCCGGCACCCGCGTCCTTCGCGCCTGGCGTCCGTGTCCTCGGCAGGATGGTTTCGGCGATCTCGTCCAAGGTGCCGATATCGGCGTCGGAGAACGCAGGCATTGCCCCGGCAGCCGGCACCTTGCCCTGCACCAGCGCAGGCAGGCCCACCATCGCTGCGCCGGTGGCGGCGACAATCATCTTCAGCAGTTCGCGGCGATCCATCACAGGTTCCCCGCTTTCAGTTCGCGCACGGCGTGGTCGGCCGCGCGCGCGGTCAGCGCCATGTAGGTCAACGAAGGATTCACGCAGGCGCTGGAGGTCATGCACGCACCGTCGGTGACATAGACGTTGGGCGCATCCCAGACCTGGTTGTGTGCATTCAGTACGGAGCTTCTGCGGTCACGTCCCATCCGCGCGGTTCCCATTTCGTGGATACCCTTGCCCGGCGCGTAGTCGCTGTCGTGCATCTTCACGTCCTTGACACCCGCCGCCTCCAGCATCTCGGCCGCATCGGCGGCCATGTCCTTGCGCATCGCCAGTTCGTTGGCGCGCATGGCGACGTCCATCGCCAGCACCGGCAGCCCCCACTTGTCCTTGCGCTCCCGGTCCAGGCGGATCGTGTTGTCGTGGTGCGGCAGCATCTCGCCGAAGCCGGTCATACCGATGCGCCAGTCACCGGGCACGGTCAGTGCCTCCTTCAGATCCGCACCGATGTTCAACTCGGCGATCTCGCGCGACCAGCCGGTGCGGCTGGCACCGCCCTGGTAGCCGAACCCGCGCAGGTAGCCGCGCTTGTCGGCGGCGACGTTGCGGAACCGTGGAATGTAGAAGCCACACGGACGGCGGCCGAAGTAGTACTTGTCCTCGTAGCCCTCGACCCGGCCGGAAGCACCTGCACCGAAATGATGGTCCATCACGTTGTGCCCGAGCTCGCCCGACGAAGAGCCCAGTCCCCCCTCCCAGACATCGGTGGCCGAGTTCATCAGCAGCCACGTCGAGTTGAAGGAGGATGCGTTGAGAAAGATCACCTTGGCCGTGTACTGGTAGGTCTGGCCGGTTTCGGCATCGATGACCTCCACGCCCCGCGCACGCTTGCGGTCCTTGTCGTACAGCACTTCCTTGACGATCGAGAACGGCCGCAGCGTCAGATTGCCGGTCTTCATTGCCGCCGGCAGCGTTGCCGCCTGGGTCGAGAAGTAGGCACCGAAGGGACAGCCCAGGATGCACTTGTTGCGGTACTGGCAGTTGACACGCCCCTGTTCGGGCATGGGCTTGGTGATGTTGGCAGTGCGCGAGTGGATCATATGGCGCGTTCCACCAAAGGCCTTCTTGATCCGCGCGGCCACGTCCTTCTCGACGATGTTCAATGGAATCGGCGGCAGGAACTCGCCATCCGGCAACACATCCAACCCTTCGCGCGTGCCAGCGATGCCGGCGAACTTCTCCACATGGTCGTACCAGGGCGCGATGTCGGCATAGCGGATCGGCCAGTCGGCGGCGATGCCGTCCTTGAGATTCGCCTCGAAGTCGAGGTCGGAGAAGCGATAGCTCTGCCGGCCCCACATCAACGAGCGGCCACCGACGTGGTAACCACGGAACCAATCGAATCGCTTGGTCTCGATGTAAGGCGACTCCTGTTCGTCAGCCCACATGCCCTGCAGATTCTCGGCCAGAGCGTAGTCGCGCATCAGCACCGGAAAGTCTGCCTTCATCGCCTGTGTAGGCCGATTGCGATGCGGGAAATCCCACGGCTCCTTCATCGCATTGACGTAGTCCTTGACGTGTTCGATGTTGCGTCCGCGCTCCAACATCAGCACCTTGAGGCCCTTCTCGGTCAGCTCCTTCGCCGCCCAACCGCCACTGATTCCCGAGCCAACAACGATGGCGTCGTAATGATTATCTGCCATGGGTCTATCACCTGGGTGGATATCGTTTCAGACGTCGCAGAGGCGGATCGCCTCGCGCAGCGAGCCGACGGGATCAGGCGCTGCAGGCATGAATTCCTGCGCCAGATACCCATCGAAACCGGTGTCGCGGATCGCGCGACAGATGGCGGGGTAATTCAGCTCCTGCTGGTCCCCGATCTCATGCCGTCCAGGCACGCCAGCGGTGTGGTAATGCTTGAAGCACGCGTGGTGCCTGCCGATGGTGGCGATGATGTCGCCCTCCATGATCTGCATGTGGTAGATGTCGTACAGCAGGCCGAAGTTGTCCGAGCCGAGCCGCTGGCACAGCTCCACGCCCCATGCGGAGTGGTCGCACAGGTAGTCGTGGTGATCGACCCTGGAGTTGAGCAGTTCCATCACCAGCACCACGCCGCGCCTCTCGGCATGCCCGAGGATGCGCTTGAGGCCGGCCTCGGCATTGACCATGCCGTCCTGCGGGTCCATACCGTTGCGGTTGCCGGAGAAGCAGATGAGATTGCGGTAACCGGCATCAGCGACCAGATCGATGTGTCGCGTGTAGCGCTCCACCAGCTGGTCGTGGAACTCACGGCCGGCAAAGCCCTTGGTAAGACCCAGCTCCGCGCCGTTGCACATCGAGCTGTAGACGCCATTCGCCTTCAGTGTGGGCCAGTCTTCCGGGCCGACCAGGTCGATCGCGGCGAAGCCGATGTCCTTCACCGTCGCGCAGAGCTGGGCGACTGACAGCTGCGGAAAGGTCCAGCGGGCCACGGAGTGCTTCAGGTTGCCCTTGAGTGGCGCAGTGGCTGCAAACGCAGGCAGAACGCCCGCTGCGCCAAGGCCAAGACTGCCGGCAACCGCGATGCGCAGCGCATCGCGCCGCGTGAGCCCCGGGCCCGGTCTGATCGAATGGATGGACATCCACCTGCCGGCCTCCCAACCGGTATCAAACGCAACGATTTCGCCGCAATGCAATCGATTGCACCATAGGGGAGGAAATTGTTCATTTGCAAGACGCAGTGCAAGAAAGCGGATGCTGCGGGGCACAACGTCAGGGCCGATTCCGGCGCCATCGCAACTGAGCGGCTGAAGGTGTACAGCGCACCGTCGCTGCGGGAAGCGAACGCGCGCGGACTCAGGGCATCTCGCGTGCACCCTGCGCACGGGCCAGTGCGCGCAGGTGTTGATGCCAGCGCGGCTCGAGTTCCGCATAGCTGCCGATGAGCTGCTGGAATGCTGCAGGATCTCCGCGACGGCGCAGAAGCAGCAGGGCTTGCTGACGATGGGCCTGACCATTGCCGTCCATCAGGAAGTGGACCAGGCTCCACCACGCCAGGTAATAGCCGTTCACGTGTTCTGCGACCGGCGGCCCGCTGTCCTCCACCAGTTGGCGCAGGGTGGGCAGCAGCGCATTGTCGAGGCTGGGGCGCCCGGCGGCGTCGAAGCGCAGTTGGCCCAGCCACCAGACCGGATAGCTGGCCGGGTCCGGCGCGCCCACGTGCAGCACTCTGCCCGAAAGCCGGCTGGCGCCGAAGTAGCAGGCCATGCCTTCGTTCATCCAGCGTCGCGGCGCCAGCCCACTGGCTTCGGCCAGCAGTTGGTGGGTCACTTCATGCAGCATCCACTGATGTGGCGCATCGCCCTCGCCCGGGTAGGCAAAGGCATGGGGCCGACGGTAGTACGCCTCGGCCCATGGACTGCTGCGGTTGTGTGCTTTGAAGTCGACCTGATCGCGATACAGCACCAATTGGAAGGGCCCAGCGGTGCCCTGCTGTCACACGGTCATCGCATAGGACCGATGCAGCGCCTCTGCGGCCATGCCGACCGCAGCGGTCTGTTCGGGGGTTGCCGCGCTGTGGATGACGAAATGCGGTGTGCGCGTCATCGTCGCAGGCAGGCCGGGCGGCGCGGCCGTAGGTGCTTCGTGCTGACCACCGCCGCTACCGGCGTCGCCGCAGCCGCCGAGAATCAGCAGCAGGGCCACGGCGGCAATGCGGAAGGGCATCATGTGCGCCCACGCTACAACAAAAAACCCCGGCAGGCGCTGGGCCTTGCCGGGGTTCTGCAGGCCGGAGCCTGGCGGGAATCAGAACGGAATATCGTCGTCAGCGAAGTCGTCCATCGGCGGCGCCGACTGCTGCGGCTGCTGCTGCGGACGCTGCTGGCCGTAGCCGCCGCCTTGGTTGCCGCCCTGGTTGTAACCACCGCCCTGGCCGCCACGCGCGTTGCCGCCGCCACCGCCGCCGTACTCCTGGCGCGGGGCCTGCTGGCGCTGCGGACGCTCGCCGCCGCCGAAGTTGCCACCACCGCCGCCACCGCCGCCTTCACCGCGGCCGCCCAGCATCTGCATTTCGTCGGCAATGATGTCGGTGGAGTACTTCTCCACGCCGTCCTGACCGGTGTACTTGTCGTAACGCAGGCTGCCTTCGACGTACACCGAGCTGCCCTTGCGCAGGTACTCACCCGCAATTTCGCCGAGCTTGCCGAAGAACACCACGCGGTGCCACTCGGTACGCTCCTGCTGGTTGCCATCCTTGTCCTTGCGGACGCTGGTGGTGGCAAGGCTGATGCGGGTGATCGCCATGCCGCCCTGGGTGTACTTCACGTCCGGGTCGTTGCCGAGGTTGCCGACCAGGATGACTTTGTTGATGCCGCGCGCCATAGGTACCTTCGTCCGTTGTCCAAGGGCAGGCCGCCAGTGATAGCACGTCCCCGGCCGGGGGTGCAGAGCGCTGGGGTCGCCCCCGGGAAATTTGGGGGATGCAAGAACGGGCCATCTTACCATCCCCTTGGCCGGCACCTGGGTCAGGAAAGCTCCCAGCCAGGGCCGGAATCGGACCCGAAGCCCTGTCGCAGGGGCCTGCGCGCACCCTGCCCTGGCACCGGCGCCAGCCCAATGGCGCCGCATGGCATCATTCCCCGATCATCCCCCTTCCGGCCCCCATGACCATCAAAGGCAAAGCCACCTCCCTGGACATCGCCCACCTGGCCGGGGTCTCCCAGCCCACGGTGTCGCGGGCCCTGCGCGGCAGCCCGATGGTCAACGCCGAGACCCGCGAGCGCATCCTGCGCATCGCCCGCGAGCTGAACTACAAGGTCGACAAGAACGCCTCCAGCCTGCGCCTGCGCAATGCCGGCACCCTTGCCCTGCTGTTCTTCGAGGACCCGACCAATGACGATTCGCTGATCAACCCCTTCTTCCACTCGATGCTGGGGTCGATCACCCGTGCCTGCGCGCTGCACGGGCAGGACCTGCTGGTGTCCTTCCAGCAGCTGTCCACCGACTGGCAGGCCGATTACGAAGACAGCAACAAGGCCGATGGCATCATCCTGCTCGGCTATGGCGACTACCACGAGTCGCGCGACCGACTGCAGCGGCTGGTGGAGCAAGGCACCCACTTCGTGCGCTGGGGGGCGGCGCTGCCCGGCCAGCCGGGCGTGTCGATCGGCAGCGACAATTTCCAGGGCGGACATGACATTACTGCTCACCTGCTGCAACAGGGCTGCCGCCGCATCGCCTTCCTCGGCCATGCGTCCAGCCATTACCCGGAATTCGAGGAGCGCTATCGCGGCCACGTCGAAGCGCTGCGTGCGCACGGCCTGGTCGCCGACCCGGCGCTGCAGCACGATGCCATCACCACCGAGGCGTCCGGACACGAGGCCTGCCTGGCGCTGCTGGCCCAGGACCGCTCCATCGATGCGGTCTGCGCCGCCAGCGACCTGATTGCCATCGGCGCGGTGCGCGCCCTGCGCGATCAGGGCCTGCGGGTGCCGCAGGACGTGGCGGTGACCGGCTTCGACGACATCCCGCTGGCGGCCTCGGTGTCGCCGCCACTGACCACCGTGCAGCAGGACACCAAGCAGGCCGGCCAGCTGCTGGTGGAGAAGCTGCTGGCGCTGATCGGCCGGCAGCCGGTGGAAGGCCAGAGCATTCCGGTGAAGCTGGTGGTGCGGGAATCGTCGCTGCGCGCGTAGCCTTCTGTAGTGCCGAGCCATGCTCGGCAGCATGCGTAAGACGCAAGGCCATAGGCAGCCGAGCATGGGCTCGGCTCTACAGGACCTACGCCACTACGCGCCGCCCGGCATCGCCGTGCGTACCGCCATGCTGAATTCATCCAGCAGGAACGGCTTGGCGATCATCGCCATGCCTTCATCGAGGAAAGCCGCGCGTTCCTGCGCCTTCTCCGCATAGCCGGTCATGAACAGGATCGGCAGCGCCGGCCGCGATTGCCGCGCGATCTCCGCCAACTGGCGCCCGTTGAGCCCCGGCAGCCCGACGTCGGTGACCAGCAGGTCGATGGTCTGCGTCGAAGCCAGTATCGGGATGGCTGCATCGGCATCACCCACCACCTGGGCGTGATACCCCAGGTCCTCCAGCACCACCGTCACCAGCATCCGCACCTGCTCGTCATCCTCCACCACCAGGATGGACTGGCCGGCACCCCGCCGGATTGGCTGCGAGGGCGCAGGCGCGTCCTCGGCTACCACTTCGGACAGCGGAATGAACAACAACACCGTCGTACCCTCGCCCACGTTGGACTGGATGGCGATGTGGCCGCCGGACTGCTGCATGAAGCCATACACCATCGACATGCCCAGCCCCGTGCCCTTGCCGATGGGCTTGGTGGTGAAGAACGGCTCGAACGCGCGCTCGACCACTTCCGGCGCCATGCCGGCACCGGTATCGGCCACCGCCACCATCGCGTAGTCGCCAGCAGGCACGGCCCTGTATTCCCCCTCACGCACGCTCACTGCCGATGCACGCAGGGTCAGGTCACCACCGTGTGGCATCGCATCGCGCGCGTTGATCGCCAGGTTCAACAGCGCGCTCTCGAACTGGTTGGCATCCAGCGTGGCGTGCAACGGCAGCGGTGAGGGCTCGGCGCGGAGACGCACGGCTTCACCCAGGGTGCTGTGCAGCAGGTGCTGCACCGACACCAGCAGCGTGTTGATCTCCACCGGCCGCGCATCCAGCGACTGCCGTCGGGAGAACGCCAGCAGGCGCTGGGTCAGTGCCGCCGCACGCTGGGCCGAGGCGGTGGCAGTGTCGAGGAAACGTTCGAGGTCGTCGACCCGGCCCATGTCCAGACGCAGGCGCACGATGTCCAGCGCGGACAGGATGCCGGTCAGCATGTTGTTGAAGTCGTGGGCGATGCCGCCGGTCAGCTGGCCGATCGCTTCCATCTTCTGCGACTGCCGCAGCGCGGCATCGCTGGCCTCGCGCGCGGCCATCTGTGCTTCCAGTTCATGGGTACGCTCGGCCACCATCGCCTCCAGCGCGTGCGCATGCTGTTGGCTGCTGGCAAGGGCCAGCTTGGCGGCGGTGATATCGGTGACAAACACGTGGAAGCCGTCGATGCGGCCTTCGGCATTCCGGCGCGGCGAATAACGCACTTCGCAGTCCCGACGGCCGTACACGCGATGTGGCCAGACGATTTCGAACACCGCCTCGCGGCCAGCCAACGCTGCCTCCATTGCCGGGCGACGCTGCTGCCACACCGGCTCGCCGATGACCTCGCGTACATGCCTGCCGATCACTTCTCCGGTGGCCAGTTCGAACCAGCTCTCATAGGCCTTGTTGGCGAAGCGGAAACACAGCGCGCGGTCCACGAACGCGATCAGCACCGGCATCGCGTCGGCGATCAGGCGCAGTTCGGATTCGCTGCGTGCCAGTGCGGCGCGGCCATCGGCCAACGCGGTGACCTGGTCGCGTACCACGAACTGCTTCGCGCGCGCGCGCAGCGCACCCTGCACTGCGCTGAGCAACGACATGCTGCCCAACGGCCGATCCATTTCCACCACGTTGATCGAGCTGGGCAGCAAGGGTTCGCGGGTGGATCGCCGGTAGGAGCGCGCCGAGCGCAGCAGGATGAACGGAATATCCGACCAGGCCGGCTGCTGCTGCAGCGCCTGCTGCAACATATCGCTGCCGCGCGCCACCGCTTCCTGGGTCACCACCACCAGCCCGGTGCAGTCATCGAACTGGCCGGCCAGCACCTCCAGGTCGGCTGCGATGTGCGTTTTCAGGCCAGCGTTGGCCAGTACCGTCGCGATGCTGTCGGCATCGCGGCCGAAGGGAGCAACGATGCGGACAACCGTGCCGCCATCATCGCTATCGGACATCGGACTGGCCCAGCAGCGCCGCGCTGTCGCCGACGAATTCGGGCGTGCCGGTGAGGATGCCCTGGAAGTCGGCCAATGCGGCGCTGACCGTAATGCCACGGCCGTCGATCTTCAGTTCGCGGATAGTGTCTTCATGCGCACCACCGCGGTTCTTGATCACCGAAATCGCCTTGCGGATACGTCCCTTGGCTTCGAAGAAGCGGAACAGCACCACCGCATCGGCGATGTAGGACACGTTGAGGCTGCCGGTGGACATGGTGCCGACCAGCCCGTGCTGCGGGTTGATCATGAAGGTCACCACGCCCTTCTGGTTCAGGTAGGACAGCATCTCGTGCAGCTGCAGCATCAGCTGTTTTTCCTGCGGCATGGCGGTCACATAGCCGTTGAGGCTGTCGATCACCAGCACGCTGCAGTTGCGTTCCTCCACGGCCTTGCGCAGGTTCCAGGAGAATTCCCCTGGTGACACTTCGGCCGGGTCGATCTGCAGGATTTCCAGCAGCCCTGAACGCAGGTGCTTATCCAGGTCGATGTCCAGCGCAGAAGCACGCGCCAGCAGCGTGCCGACCCGTTCGTCGAATTCGAAGATGCAGCTGCGCTCACCGCGCTCGCAGGCGGCCCACACGTATTGCAGTGCCACGTTGGTCTTGCCGCTGCCGGCCGGGCCGGTCAGCAGCGTGGAGGTACCGCGCAGCGGACCGCCACCCAGCAGCCGATCGATCTCGGCTACCCCGCTGCTGATGGGCGTTCCGACGAACCGGCCATGATGCTCGGAGGCGATCAGGCGCGGGAAGATCTGCAGCCCACCCCGTCGGATCACCATGTCGTGGTATCCGGCAATGAAATCGACACCCCGCAGCTTCTGCACCTGCATGCGGCGGCGCGCAGGGCCGAAGTCCAGCGTCAGTCGCTCCAGCGACAGCACGCCGTGGCACAGGCTGTGCAGCTGGCCATCGCGTTCATCGCCGGTGGACGTCAGGTCGTCCACCAGGATGACCGTGGCGCTCTTGGGCGCGAAGAACTGCTTGAGGGCGAGGATCTGCCGGCGATAGCGCAGCGAATCCTGCGCCAGCAGGCGCAGTTCGGACAGCGAATCGAACACCACGCGGGTCGGCCCGATGCTGTCCACCTTGGACATGATCAGGTTGACCGTCTCGTCCAGCTCCATTTCCCACGAGTGCAGCACCGACTGCAGGCGGCCATTACCCATGGCCCCTTCGGCCGAGCCCAGCTCGAACAGGTGCAGGTCATCCAGCGACCAGCCATGGGCGGCGGCGACTTCGCGCAGTTCCTCGGCCGTTTCCGAGAGCGTGATGTACAGGCAGCGTTCGCCGCGTTGCAGCCCCTCCAGCAGGAACTGCAGCGACAAGGTGGTCTTGCCGGAGCCGGGCGGGCCTTCCAACAGGTACAGGCGCGCCTGCGGCAATCCGCCGCCCAGAATGCTGTCCAGCCCTTCTACCCCGGTTACGATCCGCATGTGCGCCTGCATGGCAATGACAAAAGAGGGTCAGAGCCTAGCGACGCCGCTGTGGACGGATTGTGTGATCCAGCGCACCGATGGCAACGCATTCAGGAATTTTTCACGGCCGCCGCTTCAATGCACCGGCGATCCGCAGTTAGGCTATGCGGGCGCAGTCCGCGCAGCACTCCCTCGCGCCAGGAGAAGGCCTTTGTCCTCCGCCAGCAGTTCCCACACCGCACCGGTGACGGCGGCGAACGGCGTGCTGCACCCGGGCTGAGGCCCACGCTGCCCTGCCCTCGCACCGGCAATGCCCTTCCGGGCAATTCCCTGTCGAGGTTCCCATGCTCATTCCCGCGTCCGCACACGATGTGCGCGCTCTGCTGTCCTGCACTGATGCCGCTGAGGAAGCGGTCGCCCCGCCCGAAGTCATCGCCATGCTGGCCGATCTCACCGCCGCCATCGAGCCGCAGTTTGCGCCGGCCGCATGGCGGATCGTCGAGGCGGCACGCACGGTGGGCCTGCTGTCCCTGACCTGCACGCCGCAGGCCGGCGTTCTCACCCTCGGCTATGGCATCGCCCCGGCCCATCAGGGACGCGGCTTGGCGGGCGCTGCACTGGCCGAGTTCGTGCAATGGGCGTGGACGCAGCCACGCATCCACGTGCTGGCGGCCGAAACCGCCGTGGGCAACCTGCCCTCGCAGGCGGTGCTGCGCCGGAACGGTTTCCGCACGGTCGGCCAGCGCGTGGATGCCGAGGATGGCGCACTGCTGTGCTGGCGGCTGGACCGCTCGCCAAAGGCACCATGACCAAAGGGGCATGACGGCGCCCCCGTTCAGCGCGATAAACAGCAGATCAACACACGGAAAGGTGTACGTCGCATGCTGAAGATCGATTCGCTGTCCAAGACGTACGCCAACGGCGTGCACGCGTTGAACGGGGTCACCCTGGATATTCCCCGCGGCATGTTCGGCCTGCTCGGGCCCAACGGCGCGGGGAAATCCTCGCTGATGCGCACCCTGGCCACCCTGCAGGAGGCCGACAGCGGCAGTGCCACCCTGACCATTCCCGGTGAATCACCGATCAACATACTGCGCGACAAGGACGCCGTGCGCCGTCGCCTGGGTTATCTGCCGCAGGATTTCGGGGTGTACCCAAAGGTCAGCGCGCTGGACCTGCTGGAGCACTTTGCCGTACTGAAGGGACTGACCCAGCGCGGCCAGCGCCGCGAGGTGGTCGATGGGCTGCTGCAGCAGGTGAACCTGTGGGATGCACGCAAGCGCAAGCTGGGCACCTACTCCGGCGGCATGCGCCAGCGCTTCGGCATTGCCCAGGCGCTGCTGGGCGACCCGCGCCTGGTGATCGTCGACGAGCCCACCGCCGGGCTCGACCCGGAAGAGCGCAACCGCTTCCTCAACCTGCTGGCGGCCATCGGCGAAAACGTGGCGGTGATCCTGTCCACCCACATCGTCGAAGACGTGACCGACCTGTGCCCGACCATGGCGATCATGAACAAGGGCCAGGTGCTGCTGACCGGTCGCCCCAGCGACGCGATCGAGGCGCTGCAGCAGCAGGTCTGGCGCAAGCAGGTGGAGCCGTCTGAACTGGCTGACCATGAGGCACGCTACACGGTGCTGTCCTCGCGCCTGGTGGGTGGGCGCCCGGTGATCCACGTGCACAGTGCCAACGACCCCGGCGACGGCTTTGCGGCCGTGGCTCCCGATCTCGAGGATGTGTATTTCCAGCGCCTGCGCCTGCAGGCCCGTGCCCGCGCGGCAGCCTGAGCGGAGCACCCCATGATCCTCACCTTCTTTCGTTTCGAGCTGCGCGAGCAGCTGCGTTCTCCGCTGCTGTGGCTGCTGGCCGGGCTGTTCGCCCTGCTCGCCTTCGGCGCCGCCTCCAGCGACGCGGTGCAGATCGGTGGCGGCAGCGGCAACGTGCACAGCAACGCGCCCACCGTGATCGCTCAGATGCTGGGCATCTTCACCCTGCTCGGCATGCTGGTCACCGCATTGTTCGTCAGCAATGCGCTGCTGCGTGACTTTGAACTGGGCACCGCCGAGCTGATCTTCGCCAGCCCGGTGAAGCGTCGCGACTATCTGGCCGGGCGCATCGCCGCCGCGCTGGCGGCCGGGCTGCTGGTCTATGTGCTGATCGCGTTCGGCCTGTGGCTGGCGCCGTTCATGCCCTGGGTCGATCCCGAACGCATGGGCCCGATCAGCTGGCACGGCTACGCCTGGACCTTTGCGGTCATCGTCATTCCCAACCTGCTGTTCACCACCGCGCTGCTGTCGCTGCTGGCCGCGTTGACCCGCTCGATCCTGTGGGTCTACATCGGGCTTGTGGCCTACCTGGTGCTGTACGGTGCCAGCGCCGCTCTGCTGCGCGACATCGACAACACCTGGATCGCGGTGCTGAGCGAGCCGCTGGGCATGCGCGCGCTGTCGCGCACCATCCGCTACTGGTCCACCGAAGAGCGCAACAGCGGCATTCCGGAACTGGCCGGCTACCTTCTGGCCAACCGCGCTCTGTGGCTGGGTGTGGCTGCTGCGCTGTTCGCGGCCACCTTCGCTCTGTTCCGTACCGAACGCAGCGGCAGCAGTCGCCGGCGCTGGGGCCGCAAGCAGACGCAGCCGGTTTCCGATGCCGGCGCTGTCCGCCCCAGCCGCATGACGCTTCCGCGGGTGGTACCGGCATTCACTGCGACCACGGCAGCGCAGCAGTTCCTGCGCCAGGTCCGCTTCGATACAGGCGGCGTGCTGCGTAGTGTGCCCTTCATCGTGCTGCTGGTGCTGGGGCTGGCCAACTTCCTGCCCAGTGCGCTGTTCCGGCAGACGCTGTACGGCACCTCCATCTGGCCGGTCACCTCGCAGATGATCATGGCCCTGCAGGGCGCCTTCAGCTGGTTGCTGATCATCATCGTGCTGTTCTTCGCCGGTGAACTGGTATGGAAGGAGCGCGGCGCACGCATCAACGAGGTGACCGATGCGATGCCGGTACCCAACTGGGTGCCGCTGCTGGCCAAGTTTGTCGCCCTGCTGGCAGTGATCGCCTGCTTCCAGGCAGCCGGCGCGCTGGCCGCCATGGGCGTGCAGCTGGCCAAGGGCTACACCCATCTCGAACCGCTGCTGTACCTGCGCAGTCTCGCGCTGGATTCGGTGGTGTATATCCTGATGGGCGGGCTGGCGCTGGTGCTGCAGGTGCTGACCAACAACAAGTTCTTCGGCTATGCGCTGCTGATCGTGGTGATGATCGGCCAAGGCGTGCTGGGGATGCTCGACTACACGCAGAACATCTACAACTTCGGCAGTTGGCCGATCGCTCCCTATTCGGACATGAACGGCTACGGCCACTTCCTGACCGGGCAGCTGGCCTTCCAGGGCTACTGGGCGCTGTTCCTGCTGGCATTGATGTGCCTGGCATCGGCGTTCTGGGTACGCGGCGTCAGCCAGGGTCTGCGCCAGCGGCTTGCCCTGGCCGGGCGGCGCCTGCGTGGCCCGACCGGCGCGATGGCAGCGCTGGCCGCCGTCGCGTTCATCGCAGTAGGCGGCTGGCTGTACTGGAGCACCAACATCCGCAACGATTTCCTTTCGCCGGACCAGCAGTTGGACCTGCAGGCCCGTTACGAACGCGAACTGTCGAAATACCGCAACCTGCCGCAGCCGCGCATCATCGCCGTGGACAACCGGGTGGACCTGCATCCCGAAACCCAGTCGATGGTGATCGACGCCAACTGGACGATCCGCAATACCCACGCCGCGCCCATCCAGGAGGTGCACGTGGCCACGGCCGACGACAAACAGCTGGTAGCCGTCGACCTGGGCGGACAGACGCTGTCGATGCACGACGCCGACCTTGGCTACCGCATCTATCGCCTGGCCACGCCGTTGCAGCCGGGCGAAGAGCGCCGCATCCATTTCCGTGTGGTGCAGCAGCCCCATGGCATCACCGCGGATCAGGCGCCGAGCAACATCGTCGACAACGGCAGCTTCTTCAACAGCCGCGTACTGCCGTCCTTCGGCTACAATGAAAGAGTTGAGATCAGCGACCGCAACGAGCGGCGCAAGCGTGACCTCGGCGAGCCACGGCGCATGCCCAAGCTGGAGGACGAAGCCGCACGCGCGAACACCTACGTCACCAACGACGCCGACTGGCTCGACTTCCGCAGCACCATCTGCACGGCCCCGGACCAGGTGGCGCTGGCCCCCGGCTACCTGCAGCACGAGACCACGGTGAACGGGCGGCGCTGCTTCAGCTATGCGATGGACCGGCCGATGCTGAACTTCTACGCCTACCTGTCGGCACGCTGGGAGGTTCGCCGGGCGAAGTACAAGGACATCCCGATCGAGGTGTATTTCGATCCCGCCCATGGCTACAACGTGGACCGCATGATCGACGCGGTTCAGAAGTCGCTGGCCTACTACGAAGCCAACTTCACTCCGTACCAGCATCGCCAGGTACGCATCATCGAGTTCCCGGGCTACCAGCGCTTCGCCCAGTCCTTCGCCAACACCATTCCCTATTCGGAGTCGATCGGCTTCATCGCCGACCTGCGCGACCCGGACAAGGTGGACTATGTGTTCTACGTGACCGCCCACGAAGTCGCGCACCAGTGGTGGGCGCACCAGGTGATCGGCGCCAACGTGCAGGGCGCAACCGTGCTGTCCGAATCGCTGTCGCAGTATTCGGCACTGATGGTGATGGAGCAGGAATATGGTCGCCAGCACATGCGCCAGTTCCTCAAGCGCGAGCTGGATGGCTACCTGTCCGGGCGCGGTGGCGAGGCCATCGAGGAGCTGCCGCTGGAGCGTGTGGAGAACCAGCAGTACATCCACTACCAGAAGGGCTCGCTGGTGTTCTACCGCCTGCGCGAGGAAATCGGCGAGGAGGCGCTGAACCGCGCCCTGAAGCGTTTCCTGCAGGACAAGGGCTACCAGCAGCCGCCGTACACCACCTCGCGGGAGCTGCTGGCCTACATCCGCGCCGAAACGCCCGCCAACCGCCAACAGCTGGTCACCGACCTGTTCGAGAAGATGAGCTTCTACGACAACCGGGTGTTGGCCGCCAGCGCGCGCAAGCGTGAGGATGGCCGCTACGACGTGACCCTGGACCTGCATGCCAGCAAGCAGTACGCCGATGGCAAGGGCAAGGAGACCGCCGGCAAGATGGATGACTGGGTGGAGATCGGCGTGTTCGCCAATGGCCCTTCCGGAAAGGAGCGCGACCAGAAGGTGCTGTACCTGCAGCGTCACCACATCACCACGGGCGAGCCGAAGATCACGGTGACGGTGGACGCGAGGCCGGATGAGGCGGGCTTCGATCCATACAACAAGCTGATCGACCGGGTGAGCGTTGACAACCGGCGCAAAGTGACGATGTGATGTGAGCGGGGTGCCGGCCTTCGGGTCGGCACCGTTTGCGGAAACATCCACGCATGGCGTGGATCTACTGGGATGCATCCACGCATGGCGTGGATCTACTGGGATGCGTCCACGCATGGCGTGGATCTGCCCGAACGATGCGATGGCGGAAGTAGATCCACGCCATGCGTGGATGCTGTACTGCCCGGCTGACGCCCTCGGCTACGCTGCGGGGCTCTGCGAACCGGCCTTCGGCCCCAGCAAGGCCAGCAGCACGTAGACCACGATCGAGGCGACGGTACCGAGCGCTGCCGGCAACCCGAACGCCCATGGCGACCGCCCCTGCAGCCTTGCCCAAGCGCCCAGATGCCAGGCCGCCCCCAGGTTGATCAGCCAGGCGATGACGAACACCGGCCACTGCACGAAACCGACCGCGCGCAGCAATGGCATGGCGATGAGTGCTGCAACGATGGCCGCGATCAGGAAGACCAGGGCGAGGCGGGAATGGCGTACCGACGTGGCGGTCATGCGTCCAGCTCCCGTACCATCACCAGCACCCGATAGCCGTGGCTGTCGGCTTCCTGCAGGGGCCTCCAACCCAACCGCGCGTAAAGGCCGCCATCCAAGGCCTCCGTCTGCAGGTACAGATGCGAGACGCCCATGCGCACCGCCCGCGCTGCGGCCTGTTCGACCAATCCGCTGGCCAGCCCACGGCCACGATGACTGTCCGCCACGAACACGCTTCCCAGCCAGTGCTCGTATTGAGGGAACGCCTGCATCTCCCGGCGTTTAAGTTGCACCGCCCCGACCACCTGATCACCATCGAATGCGGCGATCAGATGCGGAAAGCCTTCGGCATCCTGCGGCTGGTTGAGCCGCTGCAGTTCCTGTTCCTGCGACAGGCCGGCATCCCGGCCCCATTGCGCGTTGTACCACTGTGCCAGCTGCCGTCTTTCCGGCGCGTCAGCCGGTAGCCCCCTGAATTCCATGGCGAAGCCTCGATCCCTTTGTATTGCAAGAGGATCACGTACGGCCGCCAATTGGAAGCGCACGAGCGACAACGTGACGCCGCGGAACGGTCAGCCCTGAGCGAAATCCTTCAGGATCTCGCCGACGCCGCTGGGCGAGATCTCAAAGCCCAGCGTGGTGCCCGGGTTGATCACCACGCCGTACCCCCCCGGCACGCGACGCAGCACATCCAGCATCAACCAGCGGATCTGGTGTTCGGCCTGCTGGTTGAAGACACCCACTCGCGCCGGATCGGTGAACACCGCCACGTGCAGGGTGCCCTGCTTGTCGAACAGCAACGGATCGAAGCCGCTGCCGTCGGGGGTGACGAGGCTGCCGGTCAGCAGCACCACCTCGGAGGCGACGAAGGCTTCCATGAAGGCGCGGATCGGCACCGTGCCGTCCATCGCGGCCTTGAGCAGGGTTTCGATCGGGGTCTGCGGGGCAAGGTCGGTCATGGCGGCTGTGACAGGGAGGTAGGGGGGGGCCTATTGTAGAGCCGAGCCCACGCTCGGCTGCGCTTCCACGAACTGTGGATGGCGGCAGCCGAGCGCGGGCTCGGCTCTACAAGCGCCCGGCCCGGACCTCTCAGCGCTTCAACCGCTGGTCGCGCGCCTGTTGATCGCCCATGGCCTTGTCCAGCTCGGCCTGCAGCGCCGGCTGCTTCACGTCCGCATCCAGTACAAACACCTTCACCCCGTGCGCAGGCACATCCGCCTTCAGCGCCCCCGTCACCTTCACCTGGCCACCATCCAGCGCGTCGCGCCAGGTCCCCGCCTGCAGGTAGCGGTCCACGTTGAAGGTCTTCGCGGCATCGCCCTTGTTCAACAACACCAGCGCAGTCTGCGCCACGTCGGCGTGCTGCAATACACGGAAGAACACCGCTTCATTGCCCTGCAGACGCTCGTTCACCTGCAGACCGCGCTGCAGCGCCGGCGTGGCCTCACGCAGCTTGGCGATGCGCTGCAGCGGCGCGAAGATCGGGCTCTGCGGGGCGGCATCCACGCGCGGCTGGCCGAAGTAGGCGCGGTTGCCGGCGTGTTCCGCACGGCCGCGCATGAAGCCGGTTTCCGAGCCGTAATAGACCACCGGAATGCCACGCGCGGTGAACAGCCAGTTGTGCGCGTCGATGAAGCCGCTGTCGCTGGCCTGCAGGCGCGGCATGTCGTGGTTGTCGTAGAAGCTCATCAGCTCGTACGGGTTGGCGTACGGGCCACCGGTCAGGTGCAGCGGCTCGGACAGTGTTTCAAAGCCCTTGCCGGCAGTGCCGAAGGTCTGCTCCAGCGCGCCGCGCAACGGGAAGTCGAGCACGCTGACATTGGCATTCGCCGGCCAGGTGTGTTCGGCGATGCTGGCGGCGTTGTAGTCGAACGCTTCGCCGAACATGAACATGCCCGGGTGCTGCGCGCGGATGCGGTTGACGAACTCGTGCCACCACGGATGCGGCAACCAGCCGATGGTGTCGATGCGCAGCGCATCCACGCCCTGTGCGGTCCACTGCAGGTAGGCCCCTACCAGGTAGTCCATCACTGCCGGGTTGTCCTGGTTGAAGTCGCTCAGCTCGGCCAGGTTGCCATCGAAGATCGAGCCGTCCTTGCTGTCGACCGGTCCGATGTTGTTGTAGAAGGCGTGCAGCGGATTGTGCTTCGGGTCCAGCTTCTGCGGCGGCAGGTTCTGGTGGTCGGCAATCAGCGCGCCGTTCTTGTCGAAGATCTGGCCGAACTGCGGCTGCCGCTTCGGCATGGTCCACGCCGGCGACCCATGGTTGCCGACGATGTCCAGCACCACCTTCAGGCCGGCGCCATGCAGGCCTTTGGTCAACCCGGAAAAGTCCAGGTCTTTGCTCGGCAGGTGTTCATCAAGTTTGTAGAAGTTGATGCCCCAGTAGCCGTGGTAGCCGGTCTTGCCACGGTCGGTCAGGGTGCTGGTGCAGCTGATCGGTTTGCTGCCGGTGAACGCTTCATCCGGGTTGTCGACGATGGGGGTGATCCATACCGCACCGAAACCGAGGTTGCGGATGTAGTCGGCGTTGTCGAGCACGCCACGGAAATCACCACCGAGGTAGCCGATGTTGCCGTCCACCTTGTCCGGGCATGGCACCGGGATATCGAACGTACGGTGCTTGCCGCCCTGGTCGCGATGGTCGTTGGACGGATCGCCGTTGACGAAGCGATCGGTGACCACGAAATACACCGCGTCGCTGGCGAACGGCTCGGTGGTGCCAACATAGGCAGGGCGTGGCGCAGCCGCGGCGTGGCCGGCAAACAGCACCAGGGAAACAGCAACAGACAGGGCACCACGCATCACACCACCTCCGGACGGGACGGAACCCGCAACACGCACAGACCCGCAATCAACAGACTGCAGCCACCCAGCACCAGCACATGCATCGGCTGGCCACCCAGCCACGCGCGCAGAGCAAAACCGAGCGCGCTGGCCGCGACCAGCTGCGGGATCACGATGAAGAAATTGAAGATGCCCATGTACACGCCCATCTTCGCCGCCGGCACGCTGTCCGACAGCAGCGCATAGGGCAGCGACAGGATCGAGGCCCAGGCAAAACCCACACCGACCATCGACAGCAGCAGCCACTGCGGATCGTCGATGAACATCATCGAGATCAGCCCTGCCCCGCCCAGCCACAGGTTGACCAGGTGGCTCCAGCGCAGGCCGATCGCCCGCACCATCGGCGGGATCAGCAGCGCGGCCAGTGCGGCGAAGCCGTTGTAGGCACCGAACAGCACACCCACCCAGTTGGCGCCTTCGTTGTAGGCCGCCGATTCGACGTCGGTGGAACCGAAGTGCATGCCCGCAACCGCGCGCGTGGTGAAGATCCACATCGCGAACAGTGCGAACCACGAGAAGAACTGCACCCAGGCCAGCCGGCGCATGGTGATCGGCATCGCGCGAAGGTCACCGACGATGGCGGCCAGCATGTGCGTGCCCGGCAGTAGCCGCGCCGCCGCCAGCAGTGCGCCGTAGCCCGCGCACAGGCCGGCCAGCACGTACAGCATCCTGTCGCCCTGGCGCCACGCGATCAGCGCCGCCAGCAGCATGCCCACACCCAGCCACAGCCCCACCTGCGACCACGGCGCCGGGCCGTTCACTGCGGCAGCGGCGTGGTGCGCCGGCGGTTCGGCGTCATCGAAGCCAGCCAGCTCAGTGGGCGAATACTCACGCGTGCTGACCACGGTCCAGGTGATCGCGGCCAGCAGCACCACCGCGCCGAAGTAGAACGCATAACGCACGGTATCGGGCACCTCCCCCGCCGCTGCTGTGTTGGCCACGCCGAAGTGAGCCAGGATGAACGGCAGGAAGCTGGCCACGATCGCGCCGACGCCGATGAAGAAGCTCTGCATCGCATAGCCGGTCGGACGCTGCCGCGGTGCCAGCTGGTCGCCCACGAAGGCACGGAACGGCTCCATCGACACGTTGATCGAGGCGTCCAGCACCCACAACGTGCCGGCCGCGATCCACAGCGTCGGTGAGTTCGGCATCACCAGCAGGGCCAGCGTGGTCAGCACCGCGCCGATCATGAAGAACGGGCGGCGCCGTCCCCAGCGCGTCCAGGTGCGGTCGGACAGGTAGCCGATCACCGGCTGCACCAGCAGGCCGGTCAGCGGTGCGGCGATCCACAGCCCCGGCACCGCCTCCATGTCCGCACCCAGCGTTTCGAAGATGCGGCTGGCGTTGGCGTTCTGCAGGGCAAAGCCGAACTGGATGCCAAGGAAGCCGAAGCACATGTTCCAGATCTGCCAGAACGACAATTGCGGCTTCGCAGGACGACTCATCGTGCGTCCTCTGCTGCCGCCACCGGCGCGACCTTCAACGCCTGCACCTGGGCCTGATTGAGCACACCGTCGCGCCCGCCCTTGCCGCCGGTGTAGTGCGCGAAGTGCTGCAGCGCGCTCATGTTGAAGCCCTCTTCCAGGGTGACCGTGCAGCGGCCCCTGGGTACCGCGAAGGTTGCGGCGGTCGAGTCCTGCGCTGCCACGCTGTGCGGCAGCGCCACCGTGTGCCGCTGCGGCGCCTGGCCCTTGCACTGTACGGCCAGCTGTTTCACCGCCGCAGTCACACCGGTGTTGATCGGGCCGTTCGGGTTGCTGTACTGCAGGCGCAGGCGCACGTGGCCCGCCTTGGCGGCGTTGAACTGCCACTGCCGGCTGCCCCGCAGCACCTGCTGCGGGCCAAGGCAGACCATCGGGCTGTGCAGTGACTCCAGTACACCTTCGCGACGGGTCAGGCTCAGGCAGTGCTGCAGGCCATCATCGCCGATGCGCACCTGACCCTTGCTGGCCGTGGCCGCAACACCGTCCTGCCACAGCACCTGTCCGGCGGCGACCGCGACGGTCCAGCCCTTGCCAGTGCGCTTTGCCTGCGGCGCCAGCGGCGTGGCCGGTGCACGTGCATTGGCATCGGCGCGCGGCACATCACGGCTCGCCGCTACGGGCGCGGCGACCAACTGCACGGTCGTCGTGGCACCGCGCGTGCGCGTCTTGCCCGCGACCAGCAAGCCAGCGCCCACCTGCTTCGGGCGCTCCAGCACATAGCGCTTGCCGCCCGACTCCAGACTGATCCGCTTCTGCTTTCCGAACAGTTCCGGCACCAGCTCGGCCGGCAGCTTGGGCTGCACGCGACCGTCGTCCTGCACGCCGAACACACCCTCGGTCACCATCGACAGATAGCCGGCCACCGACCACAACTGGCGCTCGGAATTGACCACCGGGCCGCTCAAGGCGCCTTCGTCCACGTGCACGGCCTGGGTGATCAGCTCGTAGTTCTCCATGTTGGAGCCGGCCAACGCCGCCCCCTGCATCAGCGAGCGGATTTCGGCGGCGATGCGCGGGGCGTCGTCCACCTTGCGCGCCGCGCGCAGCGAGTACGCGCTGACGAACGGCCAGATCGCGCGGTTGTGGTAGATCGGCTGCTGCGCCTCCTGCGGCCATACCACCGGGCTGCCAGCGGCGCCCATCGGATAGGCCGCCAGCGCCCGGCGCGCACGCTCAGCAGGCAGCACGTCGGCGAGAATGCCCAGTGACAGGCCGAGCAGATCGATCTTGGCGTACGGCACCGGGTGCGCCGCTTCGCCGATGTAACTCATGTACTGGCCCATGTCTTCGCGCCAGAACCGTGCGTCGATCTGCACCGCTAGTGCGTCGGCCCAGGCCTTGTACTGCTCGCTACGTTCGTCGCCCAGCTGCGCGGCCATCTGCTGCGCCAGGCGCAGGGCCCGGTAGTGCAGCACGTTGGTGGACAGTGCATAGGAGTCACCGATGAAGCGCACGTCCTCGCGCGTCCAGTCCGGATAGGTCTGCTCGCGCCAGTCGAGGAACGAGGTCTCGCCGCGATACAGGCCCATCTGCGCGTCGAATACCATCGCCCGGTCCTGCGCCAGGGTGCCCTGCAGCGCCTGCCAGACCTGCTCGGCAAACACAGGGTCATCCAGCAGGTGGCGAGCGGCGAGGAACCACACCACGCGGTCACTGCTGATCGGCCAGCTGCCGCCGGAGCCGGTGTCCTGGGCCACGAACAGGCCGGGCGTATGCCCGTCGCGCGCCGCCGACAACTTGAACTGCAGTGACTGCCGGGTGCGCTTCGGGTCCAGCTTCGCCAGCGCCAGGTCGGCAGCGAAGCTTACGTCGCGCGTCCACACATACGGCCAGCGCGCGCCGGTCTGGAAGCACTCACACGGTACTGGGCGGCCTTCGTCGAAGGCCGGATCGCGGATGGCATCCACGCGATCCTGGTCCATTTCCTGCTGGGCAAGTGCGAACAGCGCGTCGAACATCACGCTGCCGGTCTGGCTACGCATGGGCGCGGCGGCGATGCGCACCTCGCCCTTGGGCGCATGCAGGACGAAGCTGCCCTTGGCAGCGGATTCGGCGCGCGCCTGGCGGCCGTCGAATGTCAGGTCGGCCGCGTGCGCGGTCGTCCCCAGCGCTGCCCCCAGGGCAGCGGTCAGGCAAATGATCTTCAGCATCGAAGCGGCAGACCGGCTTGCGCCTGTCGACCTCCCTCCCTCTCTGCACCGTTGTGGGTCCGCACTGCCGTTGCCGGCGTGCGGGCGCGGCACCTCCCTCAAGGTGCCCTGGCCCCATGGTAGACGCGGGGCTGTCTGCTGCGTCCAGCTGCATACGTATTCATGGCGTGCGGCACCGGCGCACCTGCCGCGCTGGCTTATGGTCCGGGTCTGTCAACGGCGCCTTGGGAGGGGTAATGCCGACGTCACCCACAACGGTACGCGCAGTGTTCGCGCATGCCTTCGGCCTGGCCCTGCTGGGGCTGACCGCACTGGCGCACGCCGCCGCACCGCAGATCGCCAGCGTCGAATCACCGGGCAAGGTACTGAAGGTCAGCCTGGTGCTGGACGGCGGTACCGCCCGCTACCGCGTCGAACGCCTCGGCCAGACCGTGGTGGCCGATTCAAAGCTGGGTTTTGAACTGCGTGATGGTCGCCTCGACCGCGACTTCAGCCTGCTCGCGCAGGAACGCCGCAGTGTCGACGACCGCTGGGAACAGCCGTGGGGCGAACGTCGCCTCACCCGCAACCACTTCAACGAACTGACCGTGCACCTGGCCGAAACCACCGGCAGCAAGCGCCGGCTGGACCTGGTGTTCCGCGTGTACGACGACGGCCTCGGCTTCCGCTACGTGTTTCCCGAGCAGCCAAACCTGCGCGAGGCGCTCATCGATGACGAACTGACCGAGTTCGCCATCGCGCCGGAGTCCACCGCCTGGTGGATACCCGCTGGCGAGCCGATCCACTACGAATACCTGTACCAGCGCACGCCGCTGCGCGAAGTGCCGCTGGTACACACACCGATGACCCTGCGCAGCCACGATGGCCTGCACGTGGCCATCCATGAAGCGGCGCTGGTCGACTACGCGGGCATGTGGCTGCGACGTATCGAGGGTCAGCGCCTGCGCGCGCAGCTTTCGCCTTCGGCCGAAGGCTGGAAGGTACGCCGCGCCCTGCCCTTCGCCACGCCATGGCGCACCCTGCAGATTGCCGACCGCGCTGGCGGGCTGGTCGAGTCCGACCTGATCCTCAACCTCAACGAGCCCAATGCGCTGGGCGATGTGAGCTGGGTGAAACCGGCCAAGTACCTGGGTGTGTGGTGGTCAATGCACCTGGATGAGGAAAGCTGGGCGACCGGACCGAAGCATGCCGCGACCACAGCGAAGACGCGGAAGGTCATCGACTTCGCCGCCGCGCACGGCTTCCGTGGCGTGCTGGTGGAAGGCTGGAATCCGGGCTGGGATGGCAACTGGGTCGGCAACGGCTACGACTTCGATTTCACCCGCGCCACGCCGGATTTCGACATCGAAGCCCTTTCGGCGTACGGGTTGAAGAAGGGCGTGCACCTGATCGGCCACCATGAAACCGGCTGCGCGATCGAGCACTACGAAGATCAGCTGGGGGCCGCGCTGGACCTGTATGCGCGGCTGGGCGTGGACCAGTTCAAGACCGGCTACGTCTGCGACGACGGCCAGGTTGATCGCCGCAATCCGACCGGTGGCCCGCTGTGGCGCGAGTGGCACGACGGGCAGTTCATGGCTCGCCATCACCTGAAGGTGGTGCAGGAAGCCGCGCGCCGGCACCTGTCGGTGAACCCGCACGAACCGATCAAGGACACCGGCCTGCGCCGCACCTATCCGAACTGGATCTCGCGCGAAGGCGCACGTGGCATGGAGTACAACGCCTGGGGCCAGCCACCGAACCCACCCGAGCATGAGGTCAACCTGGTGTTCACCCGCATGCTGGCCGGGCCGATGGATTACACCCCCGGCATCCTCAGCCTGAAGGGCCGCCACGGCCAGGCCATTCCCAGCACGCTGGCCCGCCAATTGGCCCTGTACGTGGTGCTGTACAGCCCGATCCAGATGGCCGCCGACCTGCCCGAGCACTACCTGCAGCACCGCGAGGCGTTCCGCTTCATCGAGGACGTCGCGGTGGACTGGGAACAGAGCCGCGTGCTCGATGGCGAGGTCGGCGACTACGTGACGATCGTGCGCCGCGACCGCAACAGCCGCGACTGGTTCCTCGGCAGCATCACCGATGAGAATGGCCGCGTGCTGCCGGTGTCGCTGGGCTTCCTGGAACCGGGCGTGCGCTACCGCGCCGAGATCTACCGCGATGGCGATGGAGCGGATTTCCGCAGTGATCCGTTCGCCTTCAAGCGCGAGACCCACGAGGTCAGCAGCACCGATTCACTCACCCTGATGCTGGCCCCGGGCGGTGGGCAAGCGATCCGTTTCACACCGATCCGCTGAACTGAACGGTCTTCCGGCCTGCGCGCCGCTGTAGCGCCCGAGCCCACGCTCGGGCCGCGGTGCGCAGCACCGGAACGCAACCGAGCATGGGCTCGGCGCTACGGAACGATGCACCTGAAAGCGATTACAACCCTGCGAACGCCATTGAATACGTATGCAGGGTGATTCCCACGAAGAACGCGCTGCCTACCATAGCGGCGACGACAGCGGCCACCGCGTCGCACGTCCTCGACAACATCGGGACGACCACGAATCGCACTACAACATTGCCTGGGAGGGGAAAATGTTGAACCACAAGCGCAGTGCGCTGAGCATCGCGTTGGCCGTCGTACTGACGCCGTCGCTGGCAGCAGCACAGTCCACGCAGAGCACCGAAACCCCGGCAACCGGCACCGCAGCCACCAACCTGGATACCGTCCAGGTCACCGGCATCCGCCGCGGCATCGAAAGTGCCATCGCGACCAAGCAGGACGCCACCTCGGTGGTCGAAGCGATCTCCGCTGAAGACATCGGCAAGCTGCCTGATGTCAGCATCGCTGAATCGATCTCGCGCCTGCCCGGTCTTGCCGCACAGCGTGTGGCCGGCCGTGCGCAGGTGATCAGCGTGCGCGGCCTGTCACCGGATTTCGCCACCACCCTGCTCAACGGTCGTGAGGTGGTCAGCACCGGCGACAACCGTGGCGTCGAGTTCGACCAGTACCCGTCCGAGCTGGTGAACGGCGTGACCGTGTACAAGACCCCGGATGCGGCGCTGGTCGGCCAGGGCCTGTCGGGCACCATCGACATGCAGACCGCACGTCCGCTCAGCTTCCCCGACCGTGTCATCGCGGTCAGCGGCCGCTACCAGAAGAGCTCGTTGGGCCGCGCCGCGGACACCGATCCGTACGGCAACCGCTTCAGCGCCAGCTACATCGACCAGTTCCTGGACAAGACGCTCGGCATCGCCATCGGCTACGCGCACAGCGACATGCCGATCCAGGAAAACCAGGTCGGCCTGTACGAACCGTGGACCACCGAGCACACCACCAACGGCAACCGCCCCGGCGTTGCCGCTGGCACCTATTTCACCGACGGCATCAAGGCGTTGCGCCGCACCGGCAACAACAAGCGCGACGGTGTCATGGCCACGATCCAGTTCCGGCCGAACAACAGCTGGACCAGCACCTTCGACGCGTTCCATACCGAGGCGGAGCAGATCGACACCGCCAACCAGTTCGAGCTCAACCTCAGCAACTACAACGGCAACTACACCCCGGGCCTGCTGGTCAGCAATCCGCAGGTCAACGCCAATGGCACCTTCACCGGTGGCACCGCCAGTGGCGTGTACCCGCTGGTGCGCGGCATGTACAACAAGCGCAAGGACAAGATCGATGCGTTCGGCTGGAACAACGAGTTCACCTTCGGCAGCGTCAAGCTGGTTGCCGACCTGAACTATTCCAAGGCCACCCGTGACGAGCTGAACCTGGAAAACAACCTGCAGCTGACGCCGATGCCGCAGCTGGATACGGTGGGCGTGCAGTTCCGCCAGGATGGCTTCTCGCAGATCAGTCCGGGCCTGAACTACTCGAACCCGGACGCGCTGTTCCTGACCAACACCATCTACGGTTCCGGTTACGGCAAGGTGCCGCAGGTGGAAGACCGCCTGAAGGGCGGCAAGCTGGCCGCAACCATCGCCCTGCCCGAGGCAATGGCCTCGTGGGCACCGGACCTCGATATCGGCGTCAACTATGCCGACCGCCGCAAGGTGAAGACGCAGTCTGAGGGCAACATCCTGCTGGGCGCACAGGGCGATGCCAACATCGCATCGGATCTGCAGTACCGCCCGGTCAACCTCGGCTTCGCCGGTCTGGGCACCATCCCGGCCTGGAACGTGCCGGGCGCGGTCGGTCGCTACATGACCTTCAACCCGGTCGACAACCTGGACTACCTGATTCCCAAGTCGTGGACGGTGCAGGAAAAGATCACCACCGCCTGGGCGCGCCTGAACATCAACACCGACATCGGTGTGGTCGGCGTGCGCGGCAACATCGGCGTGCAGATGCAGCACACCGACCAGAGCTCGGACTCGCGCTACTGGGACAGCTCGCAGGCGGCCGGCAACAACATCCAGCCCTATTCCGATGGCCGCAAGTACAACGACTGGCTGCCAAGCTTGAACCTGGCCTTCATGTTCCCGCACGAGCAGACCCTGCGCTTTGCTGCCGCCAAGCAGGTTGCGCGCCCGCGTGTTGACCAGATGCGCGCCGGCCTGGAGTTCGGCGTGGATACCGCTACCGGCCGCCCGGGCGGCAGTGGCGGCAATCCGTTGCTGGATCCGTGGCGCGCCACCGCGCTCGACCTGTCCTACGAGAAGTACTTCGGCGAGAAGGCCTACGTGGCCGCCGCGATCTTCTACAAGGACCTGAAGAGCTACGTCTACACCCAGTCGGTGGACAATTACGACTTCACCGGGCTGCTGGGCAACTATGTGCCGCCGCCGGGCATGGTGGTGCCGGTGCTGCCCACCGGTACGTTCTCGACCCCTGAAAACGGCAAGGGCGGCACGCTGAAGGGCCTGGAGCTGACCGCGTCGTTCCCGCTGGACATGCTGACCGACAGCCTGCGTGGCTTCGGCGTGCAGGCCAGTGCGACCTTCAACAAGAGCGACATCCAGATCCTCGATCCGGAAAGCGCCTCCAGTGTGGGCAGCGATCCGATCAGCCTGCCCGGCCTGTCCAAGCGCGTGTACAACTTCACGGCCTATTACGAGCGCAGCGGCTTTGAGGCACGCGTCAGCCAGCGTCGTCGTTCGGACTTCATCGGTGAAATCGGCAACTTCAACGGCAACCGCACCCTGCGCTACGTGGTGGGCGAGAACGTGACCGATGCGCAGATCAGCTACACCTTCAGCGACAGCAGCAGCCTGCGCGGGCTGACCCTGCTGCTGCAGGGAAGCAACCTGACCAACGAGCCGTACCGCACCTACGCCGGCACCAAGGATCGCCCGCTGGAGTACATCGAGTGGGGCCGCACCTACATGCTGGGCGTGAACTACAAGTTCTAAGATCAGGATCAGTAGTGCCAGGCCATGCCTGGCAGCGGCATCAATCGACAGGACCGGAAACCCGCTGCGCAGGCAGCGGGTTTTCTTTTGCGCGAGTGTCGGCAGGTGATCGACGAGGCCCATCCACGCATGGCGTGGATCTACTGAAAGGGCGCCACGGCCTTCGCACGGTCCGAAGTCAACGGGTGGGCAGGTCCACGCCATGCGTGGATGCCCTCCCACCGACACGCCTCCCCGGTAAATCCACGCCATGCGTGGATGCCCTCCCACCGACGCGCCTCTCCGGTAGATCCACGCCATGCGTGGATGCTCTGCGCCGCAACCGCGCCCACAAAAAAGGGACGGGGCGCTTCGGCCCCGTCCCCGCAAGTACCGCCACCGGAGAAATCGGTCAGCTGCGTCGTGCGCAATACACCGCGCGCGGTGGCAGCTGGAGTTCATTGCCTTGCACCGTCCCCGCATCCGGGCCCGGCACGGCCACCTGCTGCCAGGTGCCCGCCGGCAGCGGATGGGTCACCGCCTCGGCAGACAGGTTGAAGGCCAGCAGGAGAGTTTCATCTGCAAGCATACGCTCGAACAGCAGCACTGGCTCGGTACTGTCCAGGAATCGAATGTCACCGTGCAGCAGGACCGGCTGGGTACGGCGCCAGGCCAGGAAGCCACGGAAGGCCGACAGCACCGAATCAGGGTCCTGCGCCTGCACCGCCACGGCCGCAGCCTGGTGCTCGGCCGGGATCGGCAGCCACGGCTGGCCGGTGGTGAAGCCGGCCAGCGGCGCGTCGATCCACGGCAGCGGCGTGCGGCAGCCGTCGCGGCCCTTGAAGTTCGGCCAGAAGGTGATGCCATACGGGTCCTGCAGCGCCTCGAACGGCACCTCGGCCTCGGCCAGTCCCAGCTCCTCGCCCTGGTACAGGCAGACCGAACCGCGCAGTGAGCACAGCAGCGCGACCAGCATCCGCGCCAGGCGCGGGTCAGCCGGATGCCCGCCCCAGCGGCTGACCGCCCGCTCCACATCGTGGTTGGACACGGCCCAGCACGGCCAGCCCTGGGTCATCGCCGCTTCCAGGCGTGAAACGGTGTCGCGGATGTAGGCCGCGCTGTAGTCGTTGACCAGCAGCTCGAAGCTGTAGCCCATGTGCAGGCGGCCGTCCTGGGTGTATTCGGCGGTGGTCGCCAGCGAATCCTCCGAGGAGATCTCGCCCAGGCTCACCGCCCCCGGGTACTCGTCCAGCAGCGCGCGCAACTGCTCCAGGAACGGCAGGTTTTCCGGCTGCGTGTTGTTGTAGTAGTGGTACTGGTAGGCGTACGGGTTGTCCGCGCTGAAGCCGCGACCCACCCGCTTGTCGGCCGGCTTGGGCGGGTTGTCGCGCAGCTGCGCGTCATGGAAGCAGAAGTTGATCGCATCCAGGCGGAAGCCATCCACGCCCCGGTCCAGCCAGAAGCGGACGTTGTCCAGGGTCGCCTGCTGCACCTCAGGGTGGTGGAAATTCAGGTCCGGCTGGTCGACCAGGAAGTTGTGCAGGTAGTACTGCTCGCGGCGCGGTTCCCACTGCCAGGCACCGCCGCCGAACAGCGACAGCCAGTTGTTGGGCGGGGTGCCGTCCTCGCGCGGGTCCACCCACACATACCAGTCCGCCTTCGGGTTGCTGCGGTCCTGCCGGCTCTCGCGGAACCAGGCATGCTCGATCGAGGTATGGCTGAGCACCTGGTCGATCATCACCTTCAGGCCCAGGCCGTGGGCCTTGGCCAGCAGCCGGTCGAAGTCGTCCAGGCTGCCGAACAGCGGATCGACATCGCGGTAATCGGCGATGTCATAGCCGAAGTCGGCCATCGGCGACCGGAAGAACGGCGAGATCCAGATCGCATCCACGCCCAGCGCGGCGATATGGTCCAGGCGCTGGATGATGCCCGGCAGGTCGCCTACCCCGTCGCCGTTGGCGTCGAGGAAACTGCGCGGGTAGATCTGGTAGATGACGGCTCCGCGCCACCATGGATAGTGCGACATCGACAGCCCCCCTCCGGGCATGCGGGACCCGCTGCAAGCGGGCTGAAAACCAAGTCCCGCAAGCTTAGCGGGGGCCCGCGACGATGGCGCCGCCTGCATACGTATTCACGCCAGACGCCACGGTCGGTCGCGTGCGGCGCAGGCCTGGGACCCGGTTTCCTCCCCAATTCACAGGCAACGCCTATAATCAGGGATGAGCCTGAAAGCCTGATCGCATGACCATCACTGAAGACACCCGTCCCGCCCTGGGCCTGTCCCAGATCCAGTCGCTTGCCGCAGCCGACATGGCTGCCGTCGATGCCCTGATCCGCCGCCGGCTGTCCTCGGATGTGGTGCTGATCAACCAGATCGCCGACCACATCATTTCCGCGGGTGGCAAACGCCTGCGGCCGATGCTGGTGATGCTGGCCGGCCATGCCGTCGGCGGCGCCGGCCCCGAGCACCACCAGCTGGCCGCGATCATCGAGTTCATCCACACCTCCACCCTGCTGCACGACGACGTGGTGGACGAATCCAGCCTGCGGCGCGGCCGCAGCACCGCCAATGCCCTGTGGGGCAACGCGCCCAGCGTGCTTGTGGGCGACTTCCTGTACTCGCGCAGCTTCCAGCTGATGGTCGAGCTGGACCGGATGTCGGTGATGCAGATCCTGGCTGACACCACCAACCGCATCGCCGAAGGCGAGGTGCTGCAGTTGCTGCACGTGCATAACCCGGACACCGACGAAGCCGCCTACCTGCGCGTGATCGAGCGCAAGACCGCGGTGCTGTTCGCCGCCGGTACCCGCCTGGGCGCGCTGGCCAGCGGCGTCGATGAAGCCACCCAGCAGGCCCTGTACGACTACGGCATGCACCTGGGCTACGCCTTCCAGATCGCCGATGACGTGCTGGATTACTCGGCCAACGCCGACGAGCTGGGCAAGAACCTCGGCGACGACCTGGCCGAGGGCAAGGCCACGCTTCCGCTGATCCACGCGATGGCGCATTCGGATGAGGCCACCCGCCAGCGCCTGCGCGCGATCGTGCAGAACGGCGACGCCTCGGCGATGCCTGAAGTACTGGCCGCGATCCACGCCACGGGTGGCCTGGAATACAGCCGCCGCCGCGCCGAGGAATATGCCGAAGCCGCCGAGCGCGCGCTCGACGGCCTGGCCGACAACGATGCCGTCGCCGCCCTGCGCGGCCTGGCCCGCTACGCGGTGCAACGCTCGCATTGATGGGGAGGTGTGCCGACCAACGGTCGGCATCCACCAAACCAGCATTCCGGTGCGTGCCGACCGTTGGTCGGCACGCCTTTCGCAGCCGAGCATGGCTCGGCTCTACATGAAGCGCTCCTCGAAGAACTCATCCAGCGCCTTCCAGGCACGCTTGGCGGCCCGCTCGTTGTACTGGCAGCCCGGCGGGCTGTTGGCATCACGCTCGGCAAAGCAGTGCACCGCACCGCTGTAATTGGTGAACTCCCAGTCCACCTTGGCCGCATCCATTTCCTTCTGGAAGCTGCCGATATCCTCGGCGGTCACGCTCTTGTCGTCGGCGCCGTTCAGCACCAGCACCGAAGGATGGCTGCCGCCGGCCTGTGCCGGCAAGGGCGACCCAAGCCCGCCATGCAGGCTGACCACCCCCGCCAGCGGCGCGCCGGCGCGGGCCAGTTCCAGCACCGTGGTGCCACCGAAGCAGAAGCCCACCGCGCCGATCCGGCTGGCGTCCAGCGGTGCCTTGCCCGCCTGTGCCTTCAACACGTTGACCGCTTCTAGCGCCCGCGCCCGCAGCAGCGGGCGGTCGTTGCGCAGCTTGGTCGCCACCGGCCCGGCCTCGGCATCGGTCTTCGGTCGCACGCCCTTGCCGTACACATCGGCCACCAGCACCACGTAGTCATCGCCGGCCAGCTGCTTGGCCTTCTCGATGGCCGATTCGTTCACGCCCTTCCAGTTCGGCACCATCACCAGGCCAGGGCGCTTGTCATCGTCGCCATCGTCATAGACCAGCACACCACTGAAGGTCGTGCCCTGGTGCTTCCACTCCACCGGCTGGGTCTTCATCGCCGCCCACGCTGGCATCGCCGCCAGTCCCAGTACCATCGCCACGCCGCAACGCCAACGGTTCATGCGCCTGCTCCATCGAGAGGGAACCCGAAGTGTACGTGTCTGGTGTGAAGCAGAAGCAGGAACCGCGGTAATCACTTCAGCCCCGCAGAAACAGGCCGATAGATTCTGTCCAGCCATGCACCTCTTCCCCAACAAGGATGTCCTGCTTAGTGAAAACCCTGTATCCCGCTGCGCTTTTCTCGCTTTCCCTGCTGCTCCCGGCCGCCCAGCTGACAGCCAGTCCCCTTGACGAGACCTTCACCGCGTTCAGCCGCTGCGACGCCAGCTTCTTCTCCAGCCTGCACCAGCACGCAGATGCGTGGGCCACGCACGCAACGTTGGGCGGCACGGGGGCCATCAACTGGATCGAGAGCAGCGATCGCTCCGATGCCACGAACGAAGTCCAGCTCCGCGGCGGACCACGCATTGCCGGCCTGCCGGTCACCGCCTATTTCGACAACGCCTCGGACCTGGGCGTTCTGGGGCGCTATGTGGCCTGGGGATTCACCTTCGACGCGCCACTGGATGCGGTGGTCAAGCAGCTGTCTCCATTGATCGAACACGCCGACCGCCTGCAGGGCGATCGTGGAATGCAGGTCCGCAGCGAAGTCCGCGCAGCTGATCAGTGGTTGCCCACTTCCAATCGCGGCGGCATCGCCGCCGGACGCATGCTTCTGGAACGCGTGCTGCTGCTGGAATTCAGCGAAGGCAGGACCCGGGTGGGATGTTCGCTGCAGGGCGCGGTGGATGCGGACGTCATGGCACTGCTGCGCCCCGACGTGCCGCCCGCAGATCGCCCCTTGCCGCAGGCGGCAGGGCGGCGGCTGGAAGATGTCCCCGTCCTCAAGGCGGTTGCTGATGGCGTGGATCAACCATTGCTGGCACCCCGGTTCACATCGCTGACCTACCGCTACCGGCCCAAGGGAAAGCCGCCCTCGACTACGCCGACAACGATCACCATGGTGGCCGACAACGGGCTGTTGAAGATTACAGAGGACTACACCTCGTTCACCATGCATCGGCTGTCAAAGGCCAATCTTTTCCAGCTGGCATCAATGCGCGACGCTGGGATGACCCTGCAGACCCGCTCGCTGAAGCAGGATCTTCCAGCAGCGTGGACACCCGGCAAGCGGTTCCGCGCAGAGACGACGATGGTCTTCTATCCGGAACGTGGCACTTCAAAGCCACTCACCACCGAGCTGTCCTGCGTGATCGGAGAGCGCTTCCCGGCGGCCGATATATCAGTCTCGCTTTCTGGCGAAGCAATCCGGCTGGAGTGCAAGGTCGATGGTGATCGCAGTGTTCGTGCCTTCATCGAGGACCTCGGCATTGCGATCCTCCTGGAGTCGCATGGCAAGTACAGCTCATCGCTCTACGACATCATCGATTTGCAGGTGGTACGCTGACAAGCCGTGCTGCACGGCCGGCTTCGATGCACGAAGCCGGCTGCGCCGGCCCCGCTATTGGCATCTTCCGATGACCCTTGTTGATCGTTTCCTGTCTGGCCTGATTCCGCGCCTGCCCGCCGAGGACGCTCCGCAATGGGCGTGGGTACGGGGGGCCACTGACGAAGAGCTGCAGCGCCTGCGTGCGCAGTGGCCACAGGTTCCCGACAGCCTGGTGGAGCTGCTTTCGCGCGTGGATGGCACGCACTATCGCAAATACCCGAAAGGCGAAGTCTGCGTGCTGATGCTGGGCTCGGACGTGGGCGACTATCCGTACTACCTGCGCTCGGTGGCACAGATCTTCGAAGACCAGCAGCAGTGGGACGACAGCATCCGATCCATCTACGAAGAATGGCTGGATGACGAACCGGAGATCCTCGGTGCCGGCATCGACGCCGACCTGCCGATGAGCCGTCGCCTGTGCTTTTCTCACTGCATGAACAACGGCGGCACCTCGATGCTGTATCTGGATTTCGATCCTGCACCCGGCGGCAGCATCGGCCAGGTGGTGCGCTACCTGCACGACCCGGACAGCTACGCGGTGATCGCGCCCAGCTTCGATGCGTACCTGCAACAGTTGATCGATGGTGGATACGCGTTCATCGACGAGGATCAATGAAGGCAGCCGAGCGTGGGCTCGGCCCTGCAGTAGATCCACGCCATGCGTGGATGATTTTCGCCGTAGATTGCCGGCCAGCGGCCGGCACTACCGTCAGCCGATCCCGATCCCCGGAATCGCGCTGATGGTGTCCGGGTCGAACCCGGCCAGTTCGGCGAAATGCCGCCCGCGTGCAACGTAATCGCGGTAAGCACCGTAGCTCGGCGCCCCCGGCGACAGCAGCACCACCCCACCCTGCACTCCCAGCGCATTGCGGGCCAGCGCCATCGCCTCGGGCAGATCGCCCGCCGCATGCAGGCCGAAGCGGCCGGCGTCGGCCAACGGCTGCAGCATCGCGTGGATGCGCGGGCCGTTGCTGCCCATGGTCACGATCTCCACCGGCGGAACGTCGTGCGCCATGTGCTGCATGAAGTCGGTCCAGTCCAGACCACGGTCATGCCCGCCCACCAGCAGCGCGATGCGCTGACCGGCAAAGCACTCCAGCGCCGCCAGGCTGGCATGTGGCGTAGTGCTGATCGAATCGTTGATGTAGGTCAGGCCATCGACCTCGCCAATCCGCTGCAAGCGGTTCGGCAGCGGCCGGAAATCCTGCACCGCCGGCGCCAGCGCCACGGCGTCCAGGCCCAGTGCTTCCAGCGCGGCCAGCACCGCGCACAGGTTGCCGCGGTTGTGGCGGCCCGGCAGCGGCGTGTTGCGGGTATCGAACACGGCCTGCTCGCCGCGGTGCACGATGTCACCGCGCATGTGCCAGCCCTGCGGCTGGTTGAACCAGACCACCTCGCTGTGCGGCAGCGACAGCGCCGCCAGGTGCGGGTCTGCGGCATTGAGCACGGCAACGCGCGGCGCAGCGCCGGTCACCAGCTGCAGCTTGTCTTCGATGTAGCGTTGTTCGCTACCGTGCCAGTCCAGGTGTTCGGGGAACAGGTTCAGCACCACCGCTACCTGCGGGTGCGCGCCACTACGCGCGACCTCGCCGGTCTGGTAGCTGGACAGCTCCACCGCCCAGTACGCGGGCGCCGGTTGCGGGTCCAACACCTCCAGCAGCGGCAGGCCGATGTTACCGACCAGGCCGGTGCGATGGCCCGCGGCGCGCAGCAGGTGCGCGACCAGCGCGGTGGTGGTGCTCTTGCCCTTGGTGCCGGTCACGCAGATGGTGTCGCGCACGGTGCCTTCGTCGTCGGCATGTTCGGCAAACCACAACGCCGTGCCACCGATGAAGACAGTGCCCTGCCCGGCCGCCGCCAGCGCGATCGGCTGGTACGGGCTGATGCCGGGCGACTTGATCACCACCTCGAATGTGGCCAGTATTTCGGCCGTGGGTTCGCCGCGTACATCCAGCGCACCCTGCGTTTCCGCACGCGCGGCCTCGACCTCGGTGGCTGGGCAGAACAGGCTCAGGTCAAGCGATGGCAGGCGCGCGCGCAGTACCGCAAACGCAGCGCGGCCCTCACGACCCCAGCCCCACAGCGCTACGCGCTTGCCTTCAAGCTGCGAAATCTTCACGCACCCGTTCCCACAGCGTTGCCGGAATCCGATGTTCGCCCTGCAGCTGCATCAGCGGAGCCAGCTCCAGTTCGGCGGCATCCAGCTGCGGCTGGATCTCATTGCAGAAGCGCTTCACCAGCACGTCTTCCTTCCACTCCGGGCGCTGTGCCAAGGTCGCCATCGCTGCACGCGATTCGCGGCCTTCGCCCACGCACTCGAACGGCTTGTGGTCCTGGAATTCAAGCAGCGCATCGAAGCCACCGGCCTGCTCGGCATCGTCCAGCAGGTTGCGGCCGAAGATGCGCACCAGGCGCGTCTTGGGCATGAACGGAGCCAGCGCCAGGAACACGAAGTGGCACTTCGGGCAGACGCCGCACCAGCGGTTCACCGGGCGCTCGCCGAGGATGTGGAAGTTGCGGTTGCAGCTGGAGAAATGCGCGTCGTAGAAATCGCTCTTGGCGAACTGGCGGGCCACCGCCAGCTCCGACATCGGCCGCAGCAGCGAGTAGTACTGCAGATCAGCGGCCACCTGTTTCTGCACATACAGACCGAAGGCCTGCTCGAACGCCCAGCCCTTGGACCACTGGTGGTTCACTTCGCCGGTGCCCGGAATCTGGCTGCCGTAGCTGGCCGAACGCTCGTTGGAGAACACCACCTGGTCCACGCCCTGCAGCAGCGCGGCCAGCACCATGATGGCCGAGTTCACTGCGGTGACCGGGATGTGCCCATTCCACGCCCCCTGCCGGTTGAGCTCGAACAATTCCGGCGCCAACGCGCGACCGAGGTTCAATGTCGGCAGTCCGGTGCGCTCGGCACAGGCACGGATCAACTGGGAACCACCAATCCAGGTCACCGTTTCGTCCACGCCGGCGCGACGCAGCGCTTCGATGCTGACCAGCGAATCCTTGCCGCCACCGATGGCGACCAGCGCATGCGCCTGCAGGCCCAGCACCGGTGCCTGCACCGTTTCACCCTGCACCGGCAGACGGAACCGCCCGCGCAGGTTCAGGCCGTTGCGGTAGGCGAACTCGCCCAGACCATTGAGGTAGACCGTCTCCACCAGCGCGGCGGTATCGGCATCGATGCCGTAGCCGTCGATGCTGACCGTATCGGGCACACCGGCCTTGTAGTAGCTCACGCCGGCGATCAGGTGCAGCAGTTGCAGCGCGCGCTGCACGGCGTCGGCACGGGCCGGTTCCAGCACGAACGGGGCGCCGGGCACGGTAACGGTTTCCACCATCTCCGGGCCGTCATCGAAGGCGTAGACCAGTTTGGCCACGCCGGTATCCGCGGCGAACTCGCAGCGGACGAAGCGGAAGCAGGAAACCTGGTGTTTATCGAAAGCAGTCATGGTGGATCCAGTTCAAGCACGGTCAGGCACATGCCCGCGCGCAGGCGCGGGACGTGTCGGTGGGCGGGTGCAGGGCGCGCAAGGCGGTGATCATTCGATCACGTCCTCGCGCGGCATCGCCCGTTGGTTGTAGGTGTTGGACATCACATAGCCGTACGCACCGGCGTCGGCGATCAGCATCACATCGTCCGGCGCGGTCGACACCGGCAGCTTGCGGCGCTTGCCGAACACATCGCTGGATTCGCAGATCGGACCGACCACATCGAACGCCGCTTCGGCGTAGCCGCCCTGGCGGCTGAGGTTTTCAATGTCGTGCCAAGCGTCGTACAGGGCCGGGCGCATCAGCGTGTTCATGCCCGCATCCAGGCCGACACGGCGCACGCCGTCCTTCTCCACCACCTGGGTGGCATGGGTCAGCAGCACGCCCGACTCTGCCACCAGGAAGCGGCCCGGCTCGATCGCCAGGCGGAACGCCGGGTGCAGCGCCTTGACCTCGGCCAGGCCCTCGGCCCAGGCCTCCAGGTCGAACGGCTCGTCTTCGTCGCTGTAAGGAATCGGCAGGCCGCCACCAATGTCGATGGTCTGCACGCTGCCGATACGACGCGCGAAACCGGCCAGCTCATCGCACATCAGGCGCCAGTGCTGCGCGGTTTCCACGCCGCTGCCCAGGTGTGCATGCAGACCGACCACGCGGGTGCCCAGTTCGGTAGCTGCGCGCACGAACTCGTCCACCCGGGCGATCGGCAGGCCGAACTTGGATTCCTTGCCGCCGGTGCGGACCTTGGCATGATGGCCTTCGCCACGGCCCAGGTCCACGCGCAGCCACAGCTCGCGGTTGCGGAACAGGTCCGGCCAGCGCTGCAGGGCTTCGACGTTGTCGACAGTGACGGTCACGCCCATCGCGAACGCCGCTTCGTACTCGCTGCGCGGGCAGAAGCTGGGGGTGAACAGCACGCGCTTGGGCGACAGTTCCGGAATGGCCTGGAACACATGCTTCAGCTCGCCGTGCGACACGCATTCCAGGCCGAAGCCCTCGGCTTCCAGCAGCTGCAGGATGGCTGGATGACTGTTGGCCTTGATCGCGTAGTAACGCTGGTCGATCGGCTTGATCGCCGCCAGCGCGCGGGCACGCGCACGCACGGTCGGCAGGTGATAGACGTAACGCGGGGTGCCGGCATCGGCCAGCTGCAGCAGGTGCGCACGCTGGCCGCGCCACCACGGCGTACCACGCGGACGCACGGTGCCGGCGATTTCGCGCCAGCGCGGGCCGAATACCTCGGTCTCTTCCACCGGCATCGCGCCGCTGTCGATCAGCTCGGCGTGCAGGATCGGCAGCAGACCGTCAGCATCGGCCTCGTCGATGACGAAGGTCAGGTTCAGGTCGTTGGACGACTGCGAGATCATGTGCACGCGCTCACGACCGAAGGTCGCCCACACGTCCGACAGCTTGTGCAGCAGCGAGCGCATGCCCAGGCCAACCAGAGTGATCGCCGCGCACGGCACGATCACCTTGACCTTGCAGATCTGCGACAGATCGGCCGACAGTGCCGCCAGCACATCGGTGTTGACCAGGTTCTCGGACGGGTCCAGCGACACGGTGACGTTGGTCTCGGCCGAACCGATCAGGTCCACCGACAGGCCGTGCTTCTTGAACAGGCCGAACACATCGGCGAGGAAGCCGACCTGCTGCCACATGCCGATGCCTTCCATCGACACCAGCACGATGCCGTTGCGACGGCTGATCGCCTTCACCCCCGGCACCGGCGCGGCATTGCCGTCGATGCTGGTGCCCGGCAGTTCCGGACGCTCGGTATCGAGGATCGCCATTGGCACGCCGGCATCGCGGCACGGCTTGATCGAGCGCGGGTGCAGCACCTTGGCACCGGTGGTGGCGATTTCCTGCGCTTCGTAATAATCCAGGCGGGTCAGCAGGCGCGCATCCGGCACGTCCTTGGGATTGGCGCTGAACATGCCCGGCACATCGGTCCAGATCTCCACGCGGCTCGCGCCGAGCAGCGCACCGAAGTACGCCGCCGAGGTATCCGAACCGCCGCGGCCGAGAATGGCCGTGCCGCCGTCGGCATGACGCGAGATGAAACCCTGGGTGATCAGCAGGCGCGTGGGCTGCGCACGGAAGCGCTGCGTCCATTCCGCATCGGCACGCCACTGGCAGTTCACCGACAGGCGCTGCGACCAGTCGCTCTGGTTCGGCTGCGGCGGCAGCGCGTCCAGCCACTGGCGCGCATCCATCCAGCCGAAATCCAGGCCGCTGGCACGCAGGTAGGCCGCGCCCAGGCTGGACGACAGCAGTTCACCCTGGCCCAGCACTTCGGCCTGCCAGTCCAGCGGTCGGCTGGGCGCACGCGGGTCGTCCAGCAGGCCCTGCAGCGCGGCCAGGCGCTCGGCCAGCACCTCGGTGCCCAGGCCCAGCTCTTCCAGGAAGCCCTGGTGGCGCTCGACCAGCGCCGCCACGCGATCGCGGCTGTCCGGCGCGCCATCGGCAATCGCGGTCAGTTCGTTGGTGACCCCGGACAGTGCCGAAACCACCACCAGCACGCGCGCGCCGGTCTCTTCCGCCCGTTTTTTCGCCAGCTTCCCGATCGTGTCCCAGCGGTGGCGACGCGACACCGAGGTGCCGCCGAACTTCAGTACGATCCAACGATCGACAAGGGGGGAAGCTGACATGGATAGGCTATGTGTAATGTGGGGAAGCCGCCCTTGGGGGCGGAACCTTCGATTCTAAGCCCAATACACCCGTCAATGACCGCCTACCGCTACCTGCAGCTCGATGTCTTCGCCCACCAGCCCGGTACCGGCAACCCGCTCGGTGTCGTGTTCGACGCGGATGGGCTGTCCACCGACCGCATGCAGGCCCTGGCCGCCTGGCTGAACCTGTCCGAGACCGTGTTCTTCCTGCGCCCCACCGCTGCCGGCGCCGACTACCACGTCCGCATCTTCACCCCCGCCAGCGAGCTGCCCTTCGCCGGCCATCCCAGCGTGGGCGCCGCCTGGGCCGCGGTCACCTGCGGCCTGGTGCAGCCGCGCGACGGGGCCTTGGTACAGCAATGCGCGGCCGGCCTGCTGCCGGTGCAGGTCACCGGCCCGACCGACGCGCCCACCATCCGCCTGGCCAGCCCAGCGGCGCACCTGCTGCCGACAGCGCCGGGTGCCGTGCCGGAAGCGCTGCGCGCCGCCACCGCCGAAGGCCAGTGCGCCGAACTCTGGGACAACGGCCCGCGCTGGTGGCTGCTGCCGCTGCGCGATGCCGACGCCGTGCGCACGCTGGTACCGGACATGGCGGCCCTGCGCGACTGGAGCATGGCCACCGGCGCGCTCGGTGTAGCCGTGTTCGCGCCCGAACCCGATGCCGACCATGACCTGGTGGTGCGCGCGTTCTGCCCGGCCGATGCGCCCAACGTCCCCGAAGATCCGGTGACCGGCAGCGCCAACGCGCTGATCGGCGCCTGGCTGCGGCAGCGCAATGCCCTGCCCGGCGAAAACGGCAGCTACGTCGCCAGCCAAGGCCGCGAAGTCGGCCGCGATGGCCGCGTGCAGGTCACCGTCGACGCTCGGGGCACGATCTGGATTGGTGGCCAGGTGCAGCCGGTGATCGACGGCACTGTCTGCTGGTAGCGTCGGGCCACGCCCGGCGGCCTGCCACGCTCCGCGCTCGCGGGGCATGGCCCCGCGCTACCCTATGCGGCCTGTTTCCTGGAGTTCCCGCCTGATGTCCGCACGCCGTTTCCTGCAGCTGGATGTGTTCTCCCCGCGCCCCGGCGCTGGCAATCCGCTGGCCGTCGTGCTCGATGCCGAAGGTCTGGACGATACGGTGATGCAGGCCATCGCCCGCTGGACCCGCCTGCCCGAAACCACCTTCGTGTTCCCGCCACAGGCGCCCGGCAGCAGCTATCGGCTGCGCATGTTCAGCCCGCAGAAAGAGGTGCCGTTCGCCGGCCATCCCAGCGTCGGCACGGCCCATGCGGTGCTGCAGGCAGGCCTCGCTGCGCCGGTCGACGGGGTGCTGGTACAGGACGGCATCGCCGGGACGCTGCCACTGCGCGTGACCGGCGAAGGCGCCCAGCAGCGCATCGCCATCCGTACGCCGCGTGCACAACTGGCCGAGATTGCCGCTACGGATGATCCGCGCTTGCGGACCGCCTTGCAGGGGTGGCCGCTGGGCGCACAGCCTCCGGCACGCATGCAGGGCGGCCGCAGCTGGTGGGTGGTGCAGGTCGCCGACGAGGCCGCGCTGCGCGCCCTGCGCCCCGATTGGGATGCGGTCGCCACGCTGGCTGAGTCAACCGACAGCATGGGCGTGTTCGCCTATGCCTTTGCCGATGGCAAAGAAGGTTACGACCTGGCAGTGCGTGCATTCGTCGGCAATGGACGCCGCTTCGAGGATGCGGCCTCAGGTGCGGCCAATGCGGTACTGGCGGCCTGGCTGGACCTGCGCGATGCCCTGCCACACGGCCGCCAGCCCTTCGAGGTCAGCCAAGGCCGCGAAGTCGGCCACGATGCGCGCCTGACCCTGCGGGTCGATGAAGATGGCGAAGTCTGGTCCGGCGGCCAGGTGCAGACGGTGATTTCCGGCACCATCGACTGGTGATGGAATGCTGTAGAGCCGAGCATGGGCTCGGCTCTACAGACGCACTGGCTCAGCCCAGCTCGGCTTCGAGGCTGATCGGCACTGCGCTCAGTGCTTTGGAAACCGGGCAATTCTGCTTGGCGTCATCGGCAATCGCGCGGAACTGCGCCGCGTCGATTCCCGGCACCACCGCCTTCACTTTCAGCCGGATCTGCGACAGCTGCGGACCGCCTTCCATCGATAGATCGACCTTGGCTTCGGTGTCCAGCGAGGTCGGGGTGAAGCCGGCTTCGCCGAGCTTGGCCGACAGCGCCATGGTGAAACATCCGGCGTGCGCGGCAGCGATCAGCTCTTCGGGATTGGTGCCCTTTTCATCACCAAACCGGCTGTTGAAGCCATAGCGGGTCTTGTCCAGCAGACCGCTCTGTGGCGTGCTCAACTGGCCCTTGCCCGACTTCAGGTCGCCTTCCCAATGCGCGGTAGCGTGTCGCGAGATTCCCATGTCCTACTCCGTTGCGGCTGCGATGAACCGTTACCCTGGCACGCACCGCGTTAGCCCTGCGTCGCCCCGCCGCATGCGCCGCGCCTGTCCCGAGCCAGCGCATGGACACTTCTTCGCCACCAACCCGGCGCTTTTCCCCTTGTTTTCAGTCATTTCGCCCACCCGACCGAAAACAACGACACCGCAGTGCAGTGCACCACGGCACCCGTTCCCCCCACCGCCGGCCATGTACTGAATCGGCCTGGATATGAAAAAACATGCACTTTCAGCACTCCAGGCTATTGGCGGCGCCCAAGAGTTGCCCTACATTGCGCTTGCCGACGGGGTTCGGCGCCGACCAAACAACCAACCGTTCACGGAACAGGAAACCATGGCAAAGACCGCTAAGAAGGCTGCCCCGAAGAAGGCAGTGAAGAAAGTCGCGACGAAGGCTGCCGCCGCTAAGCCGGCCGCTCCGAAGCCGATCAAGGAAGTGCTGACCAAGTCCGGCCTGGTTGCACACATCGCTGAAGTCTCCGGCGTTGTCGCCAAGGACGTCCGCGCTGTGCTGGCCTCGCTGGAAGGCGCTGTCGCCGCTTCGGTGCACAAGAAGGGCGCAGGCTCGTTCACCCTGCCGGGCCTGCTGAAGATCAGCACCGTCAATGTGGCAGCCAAGCCGAAGCGCAAGGGCATCAACCCGTTCACCAAGGAAGAGCAGTGGTTCGCCGCCAAGCCGGCCACCACCAAGCTCAAGGTTCGCCCGCTGAAGAAGCTCAAGGACGCTGCGCTCTAAGCGCGCGCCCTGCAGCGGATACCTGACGGGACGGCCTTGGCCGTCCCGTTTTTTTTGCCCTGCTCTCCAGTAGATCCACGCCACGCGTGGATGCCCTGCTCGGCCCCGCAACACAGCGTTTCCCGCGCCCACGCAATCACCTGCGCAGGCCCGCCGGCCATGGTCTGGCCGCTGTTTTTCCAGTGCAGGAACGGACCGGGTGGAACACTGCGTGCAGCCCCGGCCATCGTCGCCGGCCAATGCACTGCCTATGGTGGACGCATCCCTCCCCACCCGCGCGAGCACCCCTCATGGCCAGCCCCTCCACCCGCTACCGGATCTCGGTGACCCCGATCGAAAAGGACGGACACCAGTGCACCGGGCGCTGCACCATCGAACTGGAACACCGCGCCAGCCGCGACCTGATGCGCCTGCTGGAATCAGCCCCGCGCACGGCCGGCCTGAGCGGCGACGAACGTGCCACCCTGGTGGTGGCCACCCAGCTGCTGCGCGACATCGTGCAACGCCATGCAGACACCGATGGCCATGCACTGGCAGCGATCGCCGCGCAGGTGCTGCCGGCACTGGACGCGCTGGAGCAGCTTCCCTCTTCGCGCTGAGCCTCGCTTGGCCGCTACACTGCCGCCTTCCAGGTCGCTTCGGGGAGGAGGCAGACATGCGTGGATTTTCTTTCCTGTTGATCCCGTTGCTTGCGACGGGCTGTGCCGACCCGGCGGCGCCAGCGGCGCCCACCAAGGCGGGCTCGGCTCCTGCCGCAACCGCCCCTTCCGTGCCTACGACGAAAACGGCCCCGGAATCAGCGACCGTCGACCCGCTGTATGGCGCCGTTGCCAACACCAGCGAATCGCCCGCAGTGATGCTCAACCGCTACATGCTCGACCTGCTCAACCAGAACAAGGTGCGCAGCGATGCGGCCTGGGCCCATGCCCCGCCCGACCCACGCCATGCCGACGACGCTGTGCTGCGCGTACTGCCCGACGTGCGCAATCTGCGCCTGGACAGTGATGTGGCGCTGCCACGCGACGATGGGCAGCCGCCGCGCCTGCTGGAAGTTCCGGTGACGATCCGCGCGGTGACTGCCGAGGGCACCTTCCGCTACCACGGCTGGTACCGCGTGCAGCCCAGCGCCGACGGCCGCGCCTGGAAGATCCAGTCGGCCAGCCTGCAGCCAACGCTGGACTGAACCGTTGCAACCGTGTGTACCCGCGATTCAGCGGGCAAAGCTACTCTGTAGGCCTCTTCGATCCTTCTTCCGGTCACCGCCATGCGCCTGCGTTCCCTGATGACCCGCCTCGCCGCCTCGACCGTGCTGATTGCTGCCGCAATCGGTGCGCAGGCCGCCCCTTCGATCTCCGGTCGTGAACTGGCGGTTGGCGCCAGCGACGTGCAGCAGTATCTGGACGGCAGCTTCCCGCGCACCCAGGACGCACTGGGCGGCCTGATCGCGCTGACCATGAGCCACCCGCAGCTGAGCCTGCCGGCAGGCGAACGACTGAACCTGGGCATGGACGTGGCGCTGGCCACCGCGGGCGGCAACCCGGCCAAGCTGGGTACCGTAAAGCTCAGCAGCGGCCTGCGCTATGACGCACAGACCCAGGGCTTCCACCTGCAGCAGCCGAGCGTGGATGATTTCACCCCGGCCAACCAGGGCGGTCGCCTCGACTCGCGTACCCGCGGCCTGCTGAACGCATGGCTGAGCGACTACGCCCAGCGCGAACCGATCTACAAGCTGGACCCGGCCGTGGCCGGCCTGCTCGGTGCCCTGCAGGTGCAGTCGGCGCAGGTGAAGAACGGCAAGCTGGTGGTGACCTTCAACCAGAACCTGGGCAACCTGGTGCCGGCTGGCGTGCTGGGCAAATAAGGGTAGCGCCGGGTCATGCCCGGCGGCTTCCATTGTTCCCGCGCTTCGCGCTCGCCGGGCATCGTCCGGCGCTACCGCAATCAGCGCTTGGGCTGCAGCATCGTGCCGGTGCACTTGGGTGAGCCGCAGCGGCACTCCCAGATCTTCTTCAGCTTGGCCGTATGCCGCTCGGCCAGGGTGATGCCGTAGTTGTAGGTCAGCTCTTCGCCGGCCTTGATATCGCGCAGCGCCTCGATGAAGACCTTGTCGCCGCGGCTGTCACCGTCTTCGTCTTCCTCGATCACCGCCTCGCAGTTCGGGTCGCAGCTGTGGTTGATCCAGCGCGCGTCGTTGCCCTTGTAGTTGGCATCGATCACCCAGTCGTCGTTGAGGGTGAACAGGAAGGTATGGCCGCTTTCCACATCGCCACTGTCATCGGCATCGACATCGCCGTGGCTGCGCAGCAGGCCCTTGTACTGGATCACGCGCTCGCCCTGCTTGATCGGGGCCACGGAAAACACACCGTTGCCGTGGATGGCGGACTTGCGGGCTTGGATCTTCTTGGGCATCGGCAAGAGACGTTTGCAGCGAAAGGAAGGTTGATTCTCGCCCATTCCGGGTGATTGCGAAAATCACCCCCATGCTCCAGCATGTCGCCCCGATGGCCACCCTCGGCGACCGACCCGCGGCCCGCCCCAAGCGCCCGCTGAATGGCCGGGTTGGATGCTGGCGAATAAAAGCGTACAATTTCAGTCCGCTTTAAGAACCACTCGCATCCATGTTGCGCGTCACCAAGCTCACCGATTACGCCACCGTCGTACTGACCGTACTCGCCGCCCGTCCGGGCGAGGTGCTCAGTGCCACCGAGCTGGCCGAATTCACTGGTCTGGAGCCGCCCACCGTCAGCAAGGTGCTCAAGCCGCTGGCCCAGGCCGGCCTGGTCGAAGGCCTGCGCGGCGTCCGCGGCGGCTACCGGCTGACCCGCCCATCCATCGAGATCTCGCTGTTTGAAGTGGTTGAAGCCATGGAAGGGCCGTTGGCCCTGACCGAGTGCAGCCACGACCACCACCAGTGCGGCATGGCGCCCAAGTGCGGCGCACGCAGCAGCTGGCGGCTGATCAACGACGTGGTCTCCGAGGCCCTGCGCGATGTCACCCTCGCCCAGATCCTGCCCCCTCTTCCCCTTGTCGATGACGAACAGCGCCGCACCATCGCTGTCGACGTCGTCTCCTGATCCGTAGGCAGCCCCCCATGGCCACCGAAACCATCGAAACCGTCGCCAGCGACGACACCCCCAACCGCGAGATCCACGAGCAGCTTGGCCGCAAGTATTCGGCCGGCTTCATCACGGACATCGAGTCGGACTCCCTTCCCGCCGGCTTGGACGAGGACACCATCCGCGCCCTGTCGGCCAAGAAGGAAGAGCCGGAGTGGATGACGCAGTGGCGCCTGGACGCCTACCGCCACTTCCTGACCATGCCGATGCCGAACTGGGCCAAGCTGCAGATCGCCCCGATCGATCTGCAGGCGCTCAGCTACTACTCCGCGCCGAAGGGCCCGAAGTACGCCTCGCTGGATGACGTGCCGAAGGAACTGCTGGATACCTACGACAAGCTGGGCGTGCCGCTGCACGAACGCGCCAAGCTGGCCGGCGTGGCGGTGGACGCAGTGTTCGATTCGGTATCCGTCGGCACCACCTTCCGCAAGGAACTGGCCGAGAAGGGCATCGTGTTCTGCTCGATGTCCGAAGCCATCAAGGAATACCCGGAACTGGTGCGCCAGTACCTGGGCACCGTGGTGCCGGTGGGTGACAACTACTTCGCCGCTCTCAATTCGGCAGTGTTCTCCGATGGCAGCTTCGTGTTCATTCCCACGGGCGTGCGTTGCCCGATGGAACTGAGCACCTATTTCCGCATCAACGCCGGCCACACCGGCCAGTTCGAGCGCACGCTGATCATCTGCGAGGACAAGGCATACGTGTCCTACCTGGAAGGCTGCACCGCGCCGATGCGCGATGAGAACCAGCTGCACGCCGCAGTAGTCGAGCTGGTGGCGCTGGAAGACGCCGAGATCAAGTATTCCACCGTGCAGAACTGGTACCCGGGCGACGAAAACGGCGTGGGCGGCATCTACAACTTCGTCACCAAGCGTGCCGAATGCCGTGGCGCGCGCAGCAAGGTCACCTGGACCCAGGTCGAAACCGGTTCGGCGATCACCTGGAAGTACCCGTCCTGCGTGCTGCTGGGCGACGACTCGGTCGGTGAGTTCCACTCAGTGGCACTGACCCACCATCGCCAGCAGGCCGACACCGGCACCAAGATGATCCACGTTGGCAAGCGCACCAAGAGCAAGATCATCAGCAAGGGCATCAGCGCCGGCCGCGGCCAGAATACCTACCGCGGCCTGGTGAAGGTCGACCGCAACGCCGATGGCGCGCGCAACTACACCCAGTGCGATTCACTGCTGATCGGCAAGCAGTGCGGTGCCCACACCTTCCCCTACATCGAGGTGAAGAACCCGGGCGCCACCGTCGAGCACGAGGCCACCACCTCGAAGATCTCCGACGACCAGCTGTTCTACTGCCGCGCCCGTGGCATCAGCCAGGAAGACGCGGTGTCGATGATCGTCGACGGCTTCTGCAAGCAGGTGTTCCGCGAACTGCCGATGGAATTCGCAGTGGAAGCCAAGAAGCTGCTGGAAGTCTCGCTGGAAGGGTCGGTCGGATGAAGGCCCTGTTCGCCCTGGCCCTGCTGCTCGGCACCGCCGCGCCGGCATGGGCGGCCAGCGCCGACGCCGACGGCTGCAATCCGGAAGGCACGCAGATGGAGCTCAACGCCTGCGCCGACCGCGATTTCCGCAAGGCCGACGCCGAGCTCAACGCGGTCTACCGGCAGGTGCTGGCCAAGCTTGCCGGGCAGCCGGTGGCACTGGCCCGGCTGAAGGACGCGCAGCGCCTGTGGGTGCAGCTGCGTGATGCCGATCTGGAGGCGCGCTACCCGGTCGGCAAGGACGAGAATCCGCGCGTCCTGTACGGCTCGATGTACCCGATGCTGTATCTGCACGCCAAGTCCAGCCTGACCGATACACGCACCGCCTACCTGCGCAGCGAATTCCTGGAGCGCAGCGAATACGACCTGTAAGTCGCGCTGCCTGCCATCCCCCATTCGACAAGACGACCATTCCAATGCTGAAGATCGACAACCTCCACGCCCGCATCGGCGACAAGGAAATCCTCAAGGGCCTGTCGCTGGAAGTGAAGCCCGGCCAAGTGCACGCCATCATGGGCCCCAACGGCGCCGGCAAGTCCACCCTGGGCAATGTCCTGGCCGGTCGTGACGGCTATGAAGTGACCGAAGGCAGCGTGCAGTTCGAAGGCGTCGACCTGCTCGACCAGGACCCGGAAGCGCGCGCCGCCGCCGGCCTGTTCCTGGCGTTCCAGTACCCGGTGGAAATCCCGGGCGTGAACAACACCTACTTCCTGCGCGCCGCGCTCAACGCCCAGCGCAAGGCGCGCGGCGAGGAAGAACTCGATTCCATGCAGTTCCTCAAGCTGGTGCGGCAGAAGCTGGCCGTGCTGCACCTGAAGGACGAACTGCTGCACCGTGGCGTCAACGAAGGCTTCTCCGGTGGCGAGAAGAAGCGCAACGAGATCTTCCAGCTGGCCGTGCTTGAGCCGAAGCTGGCGATCCTGGACGAAACCGATTCGGGCCTGGACATCGATGCGCTGAAGAGCGTGGCCGACGGCGTCAACGCGCTGCGCAGCGCCGACCGCTCGTTCCTGGTCATCACCCACTACCAGCGCCTGCTCGACTACATCAAGCCGGACGTGGTGCACGTGCTCGCCGATGGCCGCATCGTCAAGAGCGGTGGCCCGGAACTGGCGCTGGAACTGGAAGCGCACGGCTATGACTTCCTGAAGGATCGGGTCGTGCGCGAGGCGGCGGTCTGATGAGCGCCCTGCTCGACTCCATGGCCCAGGCCTTCTGCGGCAGCGATGCGCGCCGCGAAGTGCTCGACAGCGTGCTGCGCGACGGTCTGCCCGGCGCACGCAGCGAAACCTGGAAGTACACCTCGCTGCGCCAGCTGGAGCGCCGCAGCTTCGCGGCCGCGCCGTTGGCGCCGGCGCTGCTGGATGCCGCCGTGCTGGAGGACATCCCGGCGCCGCGCCTGGTGTTCGTCAATGGCCGCCTCAACGACGCGCTGAGCGACGTGCAGGGTCTGCCGGCCGGCGTGCAGCTGGAAACGCTGTCTTCGGCACTGGCCGCTGGCGAGGACGCCGTGCGCTTCCTCGGCCGCCGTTACGAGCGCAGCGATGAAGTATTCGCCCGCCTCAACGCCGCCCTCGCCGATGAAGGCGTGGTGCTGCGCGTGGACGACGGCGTGCAGGTCGAGGTGCCGCTGCAGCTGGTGTTCGCCAGCGTCGCCGGCGACACCGACCTGGCCTGGCACCATCGCCACCTGATCGAACTGCGTGCCGGCGCCAGCCTGGGCGTGGTCGAGCACCGCTTCAGCGTCGGTGATTCCGCACATCTGGACAACACCGTGCTGCACGCCCACGTCGCCCGCGACGCTGTGCTCAAGCATGCCCGCGTGCAAGCCGGCAGCGCGCGCCAGACCAGCTTCCTGCGCACCGACGCGGTGCTGGCCAAGGACGCGCAGTACCACCGCGTGGACCTGGAACTGGGCGCCGCGCTCAGCCGCCACGAACTGAACGTGCGCCTGGAAGGTGACAACGCCCAGCTGACCGCCAATGGCGTGCTGCTCGGCAACGGCCGCCGTCACGTCGACACCCGCCTGGGCATCGACCACATCGCACGTGATACGAGCTGTGAACTGCTGTGGCGCGGCGTTGCCGCCAACCGCAGCCGCGTGGTGTTCCATGGCGGCATCCAGATCCGTGCCGGCGCCGATGGCACCGACGCCAACCTGTCCAACAAGAACCTGCTGCTGTCGGCCGACGCCGAGATCGACACCCAGCCGACGCTGGTGATCGACGCCGACGAAGTGAAGGCCGCACACGGTGCCACCGTCGGCCAGCTCGACGCCAACGCGCTGTTCTACCTGCGCTCGCGCGGCCTGCCGCAGGCCCAGGCGCAGGCGCTGCTGAGCGCCGCGTTCTGCCACGAACCGCTGAAGGTGCTGCCCGAAGCGCTGCGCGAGCAGCTGGCACGCCGGCTGGACAAGGCCCTGGCCGAGGCGGGCGTGGCATGAACCTGTCCACCCCGCGACCGATCGAAGCACCCGCCGACGCCCCCGACTGGGCGCGCGTACGCCTGGACTTCCCGCTGCTGATGCGCGAAGTGCACGGCAAGCCGCTGGTCTATTTCGACAACGCCAACACCGGCCAGAAGCCGGTGCAGGTGATCGGCGCGGTGGACGAGTTCTACCGTCGCTACAACGCCAACGTCAGCCGTGCCGTGCACGCGCTGGGTACCGAGGCCACCGACGCCTACGAAGGCGCACGCAACAAGCTGGCCCGTTTCCTCAACGTGCGCAGCAATGATCTGGTGCTGTGCAGCGGCACCACCTTCGCGATCAATCTCGTTGCCTACTCCTGGGCCCTGCCCCGGCTGAAGGCTGGCGACGTGATCTTGGTGTCGCGCATGGAGCACCACGCCAACATCGTGCCGTGGCAGCTGGTTGCCCAGCGCACCGGCGCGACCATCCGCGTGGCCGAGATCACCCCCGACGGCGCGCTGGACCTGGACGCGCTGCGCGCGGCGATGACCCCCGAGGTCAAGCTGCTGGCCGTGGCCCACGTCTCCAATGTACTCGGCACCATCAACCCGGTGCGCGAGATCTGCCGCGAAGCCCGCAAGCGCGGCATCGTCACCGTGGTCGACGGCTCGCAGGCCGCACCGCACCGCAAGGTCGACGTCACCGCGATCGGCTGCGACTTCTACGCCATCACCGGCCACAAGATGTGCGGCCCGACCGGTACCGGCGCGCTGTGGGCGCGCCGCGAACATCTGGACGCGATGCCGCCGTTCCTCGGCGGCGGCGAAATGATCAAGGAAGTCAGCTTCGACGGCACCGTGTTCAACGATGCCCCGCACAAGTTTGAGGCCGGCACCCCCAACATCGCCGGTTTCATCGGCCTGGGCGTGGCGGCGGACTATCTGCAGAACGTAGGCCTGGACCACGTGGAAGCGCGCGAAGCCGAGCTGCTGGCGCACTTCACCGAAGAGCTGCGCCGGGTCGATGGCCTGCGCATCATCGGCGAGGCGCCGGAAAAGGCAGCGGTGGTGTCGTTCCTGATCGACGGCGCCCACGCGCATGACCTGGCCACGCTGCTGGATCTGGAGGGCGTGGCCGTGCGTTCGGGCCAGCACTGCGCGCACCCGCTGCTGCAGTACTACCGCGTGGCGGCGACCTGCCGTGCGTCGTTGGCGTTCTACAACACGCATGAAGAGATCGAGCGGTTCATGACGGCGTTGACGAAGGTGCGGAAGCTGCTGGGGTGAGGGTTCGCCAGAATCAGGGAAGTACGAAAACGCCGCAGGGAACTGTGGCGTTTTTTTATTGCGCGCTGGACGCAAGCAAGCAGAGGCGTGACAGGAAACGCCGAGTGATGCCAAGAACCGGCAATCTCACTGCAATGCCGATCCATCCATCACCAACGGCCTTGGCACCGTCTTCTACATGCCGACAAACATGGATACCCCGGAGGCAATCAAGAAGATGTACATCATCGCAACACCCCCTCAACACCAACACCCACCGTTCACCCTGATGGGACGTCTGCCCTTTGGAAATAAGGGCAAGCACTGCAACACCGCGCAAGCAGCTAAGCCACCAATCAACCTTGGTGATTCCGACTGCAACGAGCACTTCCAGCCGCTCACGCTCGATTTTCAGCAACACCCTATGAGCCGCAAATATGTTTACCCATATGGCACCTAGAGTGATGGAAGCCCAAATGAGGGGCTTTCAACAAGGATTTTCATCACCCCTCACCTTTGCACTGCACCATAAAACTCGTCAATCAAGCAGCCAGCGAAACACCTTATACGCTACACGAATTGGAATTCCAAAGAATACACAGTGAGAGCAGCCATTTACGCCCCCAAAGAATGACCGATGCGGCGCTACAAATTTCTAGCAAAAGACATCCCACCCATTACAATCACCCCAATCATTTCGCCCCCCCCGAATCAACGCAAAACTTCTCTAACACGGCAAACTCCTCCACCCACATCCGCCTCAACCTTGACATAGAGATTGTTCGTAAAATACACATCCCCACGACAAACAAAATCCTTACCATTTTCGACATACAATACAAGGAGAGAAGAATCCATAACAACTTTAGGATTAACTTTCCTGCTCTCACCCACAGAAATAGACCCAACCTCAATCGTGCCGCCACCAACCTCCAACTTGACATTATAAACCGCCACACCCCCAGCATTTCTCACAATAATCTCGGGGTCCGAGAACCAGCCACAACCCTGCACCCCAGAAATCGCCAGGAAAATCAAACAAAATTTGATCAAGCCGCTCGACCTAATTGATTGTCTAGCGCCCGATATACACATCAAGCTCATCATTTCTTGCAGCCTCCGAACAAAGAGAAGAACAAGCCCCCGGCCTTGTGGAAAATTCCCTACCAATCGCATTGTTATTGAGGTCCATCTGCCTGCCTCCCGGAGGATCCGCACCCCAAATTTCGTGATTATCCCCAATCAACTTTGCATTCCCGGCACCTATATCCCTCGCCATCTGGCAACTCCAGGTACAGTGTCGCATTGCATCACCTCGTCCATGAGACAATCCGGGCAGCCCGCTCAATCTCGCAAATTCTTTGGCCTCTTCCGCCGCATTGCGTGCCCTCACAGCGTCGACAATCCCTACCAGTTTGATGGCACTACGCGCCTCACTACCCCGACGCTCCCCACCACCCGCCTTTACGACTTCGTCTGAGATAGTCTGGTTGGCAGAACTGGCGGGGCGCCCCCCTTCATCCTTGTTATCCAAAGGACTTCGAAATGAAGTCCGCAGAATTGACAGTCGAGCACCGGCAAACCCTTGCCCCCCACGAATATGAGAACCGGTCACCTTTTCTGACCTTCCATCCGGGTCCGTATATCTGTAGGGATTACTGGCAGCGTATTTGTAGCGATTAAAGAATCCAACCGGATCGCCTATCGCAGTCACTGGGTCGGCAGACAATAACCTCGCAACTTCCGGATCATAGTACCGCTGCTGCATATAACTCAGCCCGGTCCCAGAGTCCGTCACATGCCCCGTGTACCCAGGACCATCCTTCAGCGGCCGATTGACCACTGCCCCGTACGGTTCATACACCGTGCGCTCGATGACATTGCCGCTGGCATCGGTGATCGCCACCGGTGAGCCCAGGGCGTCGGTGTGGATGTATTCCACTACTTCCTGGGCCGCAGCCGGTGCAGCACCGGCCATCGTCGCCACCACAAGAAGCGCTGCGCGAATCAGTAGAGAAGTGATTCCATTCATGTCTCAATCCCAGTTCAGTACGCCTTGCGTGACGGGATGGTCGGCTGACCACGGCGAACAACCGCCTGCATTGCAGGCGCGCACGCGATAGTCACCGGCGCAGTACGCACCACCACTTGCGCTTACATAGGCTTTGGGTCCGGTGTACAAGCGCTTGCCGCCGCCGCCACTTTCGAGCTGGAATTCCGTGGCATCGGCTACTTGACTCCAGCCCACCGAGCACTGCACCTGATAGGGCGGCTTGCGGGTTGTAAGCCACTCAGCAAGGTAGAAATACGGCGTCGCCGGTGGCAACGCGACGACAACCGTCACGATTCCCGAATAAGGACTGCACCCCACGAAATTGCAAGCACGCACACGATAGGCATAGCTTCCCTTGCCACGACTGGCACCGAAACTGTTCGCACCGCCGTTATGCACCAGCGTCCATCCACCGCCGTTTGCACTTTCCTCCAGCAGGAAGCTCTCACTATTTGCAGGCACTGACCAGCTGAAGCTGTACTGCGGCACGTTCACCAACCCCGGAGCGCTGATCACCGGCTCGATCGTCGGCGCACCGATCACGGCAACCGTTGCAGATCCTGACCACGGCCCGCATCCAGCGCCATTGCAGGCGGCGACGCGGTAGGCATAACTCCCCACACCACGTGCGGGCGTTGCAAAGGACACCACATGTGCATCCACCAGCGTCACCCAACCACCACCGTTGGTGCTTTCCTGCAACGTGTAGCGGTCGGCCCCGCCAATCCCGTTCCAGCCGATGCCAATGCTGCCGGGCGCGGAACGGGCCGGCGCTGATACTCCCGGAGCACTGGCAGGCGGGTAGACCACTGCCACCGCAGCGCTGCTGCTGTAGCTGGTACACCCCACCGGATTACACGCACGGACACGATAGTTGAAGGTGCCTGCCGGTTTGCCGCTGAACCCCTTGGATTGACCCGCCGCATTGTGAACCTGGCTCCAGGCACCACCATCGGCACTCTCCTCCAGTTCAAAGCGCTCCGCGCCGGCAGAGGCCGACCAGCTGATGCTGTAGCCGCCATTGAAGGCAGTTGCCGGTACGGTCAGCGCCGGAACCGTGGCCGGCGGAAGTTCGACGGCAACCGACGCAGTATTGCTCCAGTCGCCACAGACCACGCGACAACCACGCACACGGAACTGATAGGTGCCGGTAACCAGATCGGCACTGGTGAACGCCTGCGCCGCACCATCGAAGATCGTGCTCCAGGTTCCCGCCTGGGCACGCTGCAGTTCATAGCGGTTGGCGCCACCGGCAGGACTCCACGTCAGGTTGACGCTGCCCTGGGTGATATAGCCTGGGGCGCTCAGCGCTGGAATACTGGGGGCAGCCTCACCGTGCACCTGCGCCACCAGACTGCCGGACAGGTACAGATAGTCCGTCTGCTTTCCCGTGCGCTCATTGCGCTGGAACCGCAGCACGCCGCCATTGTCATAGAACGAGTAGATCGCGCCCGCGTCACTGTTCCAGGCCTTTACCCGGCGCCCATGCGCGTCATACAGATAGGCTTCCGTCGTCCCCACGGTACGCAGGCGGTTGCCGTAGTCGAAACCAAACGCCTGACCATTTCGGATGGAAAGATTGCCCTGCACGTCATAGCCGAGACCGACAACGGTCGCGCTGCTGCCGGTATCGACGACGTTGACCAGACGATTGGTCGGATCGAAATAATGCGTGCGGTCCCGACTGCCGACTTTGGCCCGGCGCAGGTTGTCCAGTGCGTCGTACTCATACAGCGCATTGCCAAAGCCCGGCGCGGTAACCGAGCGCAGCCGATCCAGCCCGTCATAGGCCATGTCACGATTGCCAGGCGCACCCGGCAAACCATCGGAGATGGCCATCACGTTGCCACCCGCATCGTAGTCGTAGCTGTCGTCCAGCACTGCGGCCGCAGCGGTGGCGTCGCGACTTCGGTCAGGAAGGCCGCGTGCATTCTGGGTCAATGTATGGACAACGCCGTTCCCATAGACGAAGCGTGCCAGCGCACCGTTGGCAAAATAGCTGGCCTCCTTCGCATAGCCGCCTACCGATGTAGCGCGGCCGAGCGCATCCGGGGCATAGCTGGCGATGCGCCCGCCCGGGTACGTGTTGCTGGCCAGCATGCCATTGCCGTCGTAACCATAGGCGAATTTCAGCGTCCCCAGGTCCAGATGCTGCAGCGTCTCGCTGCTGAGCAGGCGGCGACGGTTGTACTGATAACTATTGATGACCGGCGGACGCCCGGTATCGTTCTGGGTACTGATTTCTGCGGGCAGGCCGTCCGGTGTATACGACCAGGCCTGGTTACCGCGGCTATCGGGGAAGGTCAGCGCCTTCAGGCGGTTGGCGGCGTCATAGCTGCGCTGCACCGCGCGCCCACTGGCCAGTGCTTCGCTGCGGTTGCAGTCGGCGGCACTGGTCAGGCCCGTGCCGGCCGCCGACCAAAGGACATTGCCAGCGGCATCGTAGTCCTGCACCGTCGCCCCGGTTTCCGGCTCGATGGTCTTGCAGAGCTGCTGGTAGGCGTCATAGACATAACGGCGAGTCAACGCCTGGCTGCCATCGGCGCTGCGACGGGTGATCGCCAGCGGTTTGCCGAGAACGTCGCGCTGGATCTCGGTCACTACCCCTTCCGGATGCTGCAGCGTCAGCGGCATCTCATAGGACGGCTGGTCATAGGCCAGGTGCCGCGTTGTGGTGGACTGGCCTCGCGGATTGGTCACCTTCACCGACAGGTTGCCCACGAACTCGGTGCGGGTTACCAATGCACCCAGTTCGGACGACTGGCTGACCACGACCGGTCGGCCCAGCGCATCGTACTGCGTGGTGGTGCCGCCAAACGACGCATTGATGTCGGAAAGCTGGCGAACCGGATAGGACGCGAACACCGTCTTGCCGCTGGTGTCATAACGGGTCACGACTGCGCTATCGAGAACGTTGTCTGCATTTTCAGTGACCAGCACCGGGCGGAACATGGCGTCCAGGTAGGTATCGGTCCGTCTCCCGCCGTGGATTCGTGAATGCTTCCAGGCGCCGGCCGGTACGCCGAACTGCGCTCCGCCCAACCGCTGCAGATCCATGGTCACCGCATTCCAACTCACGGTGTCGCCACCGGGGAACTGCTGGCTGCGTAGGCGCCCCATGCTGTCGTAGCTGAAGCTGGTGGTCGCACCGATTTCGTCGGTCAACGAGGTGATCCACCCGTTGTCGTCCACCACAACGGTGCGCGTCGCTCCATTTGGAGATTCAGCCGTGGCTGGCATCCGCAACTGCTGCGGCACACCGCGCTTCCAACCGGAGAGATGGCTGGTGTTGCCACGGCCGTCGGCGACGGACGCCACCGTACCGTCTGCCGCGTAGGTCACCTGCTGTGCCAACCGCCCGAAGGCATAGGCGCGCAGCGGCAACGCATTGGTCGTGTCGAACTCGCTACGTGACTGCTCGACACCATTGACTACGCTGCGCGCTGATTGGCCATTCACCCAAAGCGCAGCGTTGTCGTAGTAACTGGTTGTGCTGGTGCGGCTCTGTCCGGTGGAATTTCCTTCGACGACGGTGACTTCGCGCGCAAATGCATCAAAGGCCTGCACGGAGCGGGTGAACTGCACGCCATCCTGATCCACCACAGTGGACTGTACAGGCCGGTTGTAGTGTGCTTTGAGATCGTTCGCACCGTACTTGAAGTCCTTGCCGGCCTCCTTCGGGAATGGCGCCGAGTCCAGCTGGGCATCCGGGTAGTAGTTGTTGCGATCAACGCGCACGACGGAGCCGCCCGAACGCGTCGTGGTCGACAGGAGAAGACCGTCGTTGTACGCCACCTCCTTGCCGAACTCATACACACGCACAACACCGTCAGGCAGCGTTTCGGTGGTGATCTTCGGTTCGGCCTGGCCCGGAGGAATATCCGGACCGCCCAGATCCTTCGCGTAGGCACCATTGAGATTGGTGTACTGGTAGGTCCACTGCGCTGTGGGCATGCCCGGGCCACTGATGGTCTTGGCCACCAGCGATTGCGCGTCACGATAGATAGGCGTGTAGTTCCAGCCCTCGGCAATGAGGTGATTGTCGCCGGAAGTCTGGCAATCAAGCTTGACGTTCTTGCGCCCATGGCGGAATGGCCGGAACAGGAACGACCCCAATGCGCCCGACGGATGCTGGACCGTCGCGGTGATTTCGGTGGGCACGATTTTGTTCATGCGCGAACACGTCGCCGGGTACTCCAGATATTCCCATATGTTCTGACCCGTGTACTCGGCGTACTTGTGTGTGACCCACAGTGGCGGCAGGTTGTAGACCCACTGGGTCCCGTCGGGGAGTGTCACGGTGCGCAGAATGTTCGCCTCGGTATAACCGTAGGTCCATGTCCGACCTGCCGCAGTGGCCGAAGCAATCAACCCGTTCGCGGTGTAGGCCAGGCTGATCTCGCGTCCGTCGCTGGCGACCATGCGCTGCAGCCTATCGCCGCTCCACTCATAGCGCACCCAATTGCCAAAGCGATCGACGATCTGCGAGGGGTACAGGAATACCCGTTTGCGATTCAGCATCGCGTTGCTTTCCGGGCCATACGGCTGCAGGGTGGCTTCGGTGTTGTAGCGGGCCACCATCCAATCGAAGTAGTACTTTGTTCCATCTGGTGCATGGCCAAGGAATCCCTCACCCGGCTGACCGCTCTTCAGTGCGGTCAAGCAACTGAAGGTCCATCCACCTTTCGTGTTCCAAGGCGCCGGTTGACCAAACTGCGGCTGCGGCTGGCGGGCATCGCCACTGCCGCCCAGCATCGGCTCACCACCGCCACCCGGCAGGGAGAGGCGTACGCCATCCCAGAACGTATGCGTGTTGAAGTTGACGATCTGGGTGTGTCGGCGATTCCACACATCCAGCGCCGGTGGCGCACCCACCGTCGAACAGCGCGCTGCCGGCGCCCAATAGCCGGCAGCAGCAGTTTCCGGCAGATCACCATAGACGCCGGACAACGATGGGATGTCCAGGCCCCAATCAGAGAACGGGCTCTCGCTGCTGCCGTCACCATCGCTGTAACTGCGGCTCAGCGTCATCGGCAAGCTGCCATTGCCCGGGATCGAAATATCCGTCGCCTTGAAGCTGATCGAACCGTCATACAGGTTGACCTGCTCACCAAAGATCTCGCCCTTCAAAGGCTCGACCAGGTCGCCATACTTCAAGCGCTTGTCGTACTCCTCGCGCCAGGTCGGAACGATCTGGGCGGAGGCGGTGACCGGTGCCAATACGCAGAAGGCCAGCGTTGTCAGAAGCAGGCCCTTGATGGCGCTTGCAGCGCGCGGATGAGGAATGAGCCGTGACTGCATGAAGATCCTCCCTGGATCGACCTTCCTTGAGAGCCCCGCCCACATCGCGCCACTGTCGATGCTCAGATCGGACGGTGCCCACTCCGGCAAACAACCACACGCTTGAACACGGTGGGTGGGCATTGGCTCACTTATGAATGCAAAATGAAGAACGTGTCAACAGGTCGTATACGACAAATTCGGCAAAGCCAATCAAATCAACGGCCTCCCCGCCCACCCGCGCCCCACCTAAAATGCCCCCATGAGCACCCTGACCTTCCGCGCCGCCACGCCGGCCGACATCCCCGCCCTGATCACCCTGGTCACCTCGGCCTACCGTGGCGACGCCAGCCGCGTTGGCTGGACCACCGAAGCCGACCTGCTGGACGGCGCCCGCATCGATGCCGAAGGCATCCAGGGCGACCTGGACCGCCCGCGCTCGACCATCCTGCTGGCCGAACGCGACGGCCAACTGGTGGCTTGCGCCCACGTCGCCGATGTCGACGGCAAGGGCTACTTCGGCATGTTCTCGGTCGACCCGGCCCAGCAGGGCGGTGGCGTCGGCAAGCAGCTGATGGACGCCGCCGAAGCCCATGCCGCGCGCGAATGGAACGTGCCGGTAATGCAGATGACGGTGATCGACGTGCGCGACGAACTGATCGCCTTCTACGAGCGCCGCGGCTATCAGCGCACCGGCATCAAGAAGCCGTTCCCGTATGGCGACGAACGCTTCGGCATCCCCAAGCGCGACGACCTGCGCTTCGAGATCCTGGAAAAGCCGCTGGCCGGAGCCACCGCGTGAGCGAGGCCTGGACCTTTGTCTGCGCCGGCGCCGAACTGCTGCCGGGCGAAATGAAGAGCGTGTTCGACGAAGTGACCGGTACGCCGATCGTGGTGTTCAACCTCGACGGCGAACTATATGCCTTGGAAGACCAGTGCACGCATGAAGAGTTCGAGCTGTCCTCGGGCGAGTTCAACACCACCGAAGGCAGCGTGGAGTGCGTGCTGCACGGCGCGCGCTTCGACGTGCGGGACGGCCGCGCCCTGTGTGCGCCGGCCTACACGGCGGTGCCGAAGTTTCCGGTGAAGCGCGAGCACGACGCCATCTGGACCCGCGACGACCGCGATTGAGGCCAAGGGCATCCACCCATGGGGTGGATCCACTGGAACGGCCTGAGGGGCCTGCCAAGGGCCTTTCGGGACCGCCCGGGCGACCTGCCGCACCCCGTACATGCGAATCATTATCGTTGATGTTATCCTACGTAACATCTTCGTAATGCCCCCGCCTGCGCCATGGCTTCGTCCGCGCCCACCGCCATGCTGTGCCAGCTCGCCCGTCAGGGGTGGCAGCTGCTCGTGGCCGCGCTGCTGACGCTGCTGCTGGGCTGGTCGGCGCTGCATGAAGGACGCGGTGGCCACGCCGCCAACGCAGGCTGGCAAGCGCTTCTGCACGATATCGAGCAGGTCGCTCCGCTACCGGCGCCTTCCGGCGACGAATGCCCGCACCACGCCGCCCCCGCCCCGGAACCTCCGGTGGATGGTGAAGGCGGTACGCCCTGCGCCGGCTCTACGCCGCCGCGTGCTGCGCTGGTGGCCCACATCCCGTTGTGGCACTCCGATGCCCTGCGCTGGCAGCTGCACGACCCCTCGCTGCGCCTGAATCCCGGCCACGCACCTCCGGCACCGCACGCCATCTGAGGCGCCCTGCGGCCGTTGCCGCGCGCCTGATTGCGTTTCCGGCCAGCCGAGCATGGCTCGGCTCCATAGAACCCACCTCCTGCCTGTCGCCGCGCGCCCAGTCGCGCTGGCCGGCCCTCGCTCATTCCCTATCCAAGCCACCGCCAACCTGCCCATGACCCACATCAAGACCCGCAAGTACGCACCTCGCGTTTCCGTACTGGCCACCGCCACCCTGGCCGCCGGCTTCGCGCCGCTGGCCGCACAGGCGGCCGACGACGCCGGAGCCAGCAAGGCCACCGAACTGGACAAGGTCCAGGTGCGTGGCAGCTGGTTCAACCCGTCCTCGCCGAAGTTCACCGCTGCCCTGCTGGACACCCCGAAGTCGGTCTCGATCGTCTCGGAGAAGCTGATCGCCGAAACCGGCGCGACCAACCTGCAGGATGCGCTGCGCATGGTGCCGGGCATCACCTTCGGTGCCGGCGAAGGCGGCAACCCGACCGGCGACCGCCCGTTCATCCGTGGCTTCGACTCGCAGAGCAACATGTTCGTCGATGGCCTGCGCGACGTCGGTTCGCAGACCCGCGAAGTGTTCGACCTGGAGCAGGTGGAAGTGGTCAAGGGCCCGAGCTCGGCCTACGGCGGCCGTGACTCCGGTGGCGGCAGCCTCAACCTGGTCAGCAAGACCCCGAAGCTGAAGAACGAGACCACGGCCAGCATGGGCATCGGTACCGACAGCTACGCGCGCGGCACCGTGGACGCCAACTACGTGCTGGGCGATGGCATCGCCGCACGCCTGAACCTGATGAAGCACGAGTCGGACATCGCCGGCCGCGACGCTGCCAATGTCAGCCGCTGGGGCATCGCGCCGTCGATCGCGTTCGGCCTGAACGGCCCGGCGCAGCTGATCGCCAGCCACTACCACATGCAGAGCGATGACCTGCCGGATGCCGGCGGCTTCCCGTATGGCAACCCGAACGGCGCACCGGTATCGAAGTGGGTCGACGGGCGCCCGATGGTGCCCGACCGCAACAACTACTACGGTCTGGTGGACCGCGATTTCCAGCGCACCCGCGCCGACATCAGCACCCTGGACGGCAGCTACGACTTCGGCAGCCACAAGCTGCGCAACATCGCGCGCCTGGGCAACACCAGCAACGATTACCTGTGGACCCAGCCGGACGACAGCCAGGGCAACCCGAACAACTACGGCACCTTGTGGCGCCGTACCAACAGCCGCGCCGTCGACGTCAAGAGCTTCGCTGACCAGCTGAGCCTGACCGGTGCGTTCCAGACCGGCGCGCTGAAGCACAGCTACAGCGCCGGCGTGGAATACAGCGACGAGAAGATGACCCGTGGCAGTTACCTGATGACCCCGGGCACCAACAACCCGCTGACCAACAGCAGCAAGTGCCCGACCATCGGCGCTGCTACCGGCTACAACTGCACCAGCTTCGACAATCCGAACCCGAACGATCCGTGGGCGGCGACCCATGCGGTGTACCGCAGCGACAAGGCACTGGACGTCGAGCAGCGCACCAAGACCACGTCTGCTTATCTGTTCGATACCATCGAACTCAATGCGCAGTGGAGTTTCAACCTCGGCCTGCGCTACGACGACTTCTCCACCACCCTGACCACCCCGGTGGCCGGCAAGGCGCCGACCCGTGTGCGCAACGACAATGACTTCCTGAACTACCAGGCCGGCATCGTCTTCAAGCCTTCGGCCAACGGCAGCATCTACCTGTCCTACGGCACCTCCTCGACCCCGCCAGGCATGGACGGTGGTGATGGCTCGGATGGCCTGAGCGCCGCAGTGGCCGACCTCAAGCCGCAGGAAACCAAGAACCTTGAGCTGGGCACCAAGTGGGACCTGTTCGACAACCGCCTGAACCTGACGGCTGCGATCTTCCACACCGTGATGGACAACGCGCGCGTGACCGTGGACAACGGCACCAGCCAGAACGCCGGCAAGAAGGAAATCAATGGCTTCGAGCTGGGCTTCACCGGCCAGCTGACCGATGCCTGGAGCCTGTACGGTGGCTACACCTACCTGGACTCGGAACTGAAGGACAACGGCTTCGTCTGCGCCGTGTCCGGCCGCACCTGCCCGTCCAATGTCTACGTGCCCTCGCCGTACAACGGCAACGTGTTCCCGAACACCGCCAAGCACAGCGCCACCCTGTGGACCACCTACCGCTTCCCGTTCGGCCTGACCGTCGGTGCCGGTGCCAACTACTCCGACAAGCAGTACGGTGATGTGGCCAACACCAAGTGGATCGCCAGCTACACCCGCTTCGATGCAATGGCCAGCTACGCGATCCAGGACAACATCAGCCTGCAGTTGAACGTGCAGAACCTGACCGACAAGACCTACTTCACCAAGGCCTACGCATCGCACTACGCGAGCATCGCCCCGGGTCGTTCGGCCACCCTGGCACTGAACATGAAGTTCTGATGTAACCCGCAGCACCCGCACGGCGGCAGGATCTCCTGCCGCCGTTTTTGTTTCCGGCGATACTCCGCGCATGGCATCCACTACCCCGTTTGATTCCGACGCTCTGGCAGACCTGCTGCTGCATGACCCGCAGGCCGCCTTCGCGCGCGTGCGCGATGCGGCACAGGCCGGACAGATCGAGGCGCAGCTGCTGCTGGCACAGATGCACATGGAAGGCAAAGGCACGCCGCAAGACGCTGCCGCTGCCCTGCTCTGGTACGAGACCGCAGCCAACAACGGCGCGCCGATGGCGATGAACATGCTTGGCCGCTGCCATGAGCTGGGCCAGGGCACGGTCGCCGACCCGACGTTGGCCGCGGTCTGGTACCGACGCGCGGCCGACACCGGGCTGGACTGGGGCCTGTACAACCTGGCCAACCTGCTGGCCACCGGCCGTGGCGTGCCGCAGGACCGTGCACAGGCACTGGCGCTGTACACCCGCGCGGCGCATCTGGGCCACGCCAAGTCGATGAACCTGTTGGCCCGGCATCTGGAAGATGGACTGGACACCGGACGCGATCCGCAGGCTGCGCTGGCCTGGTACCGGCGCGCAGCCGAGGCCGGCGATTTCCGCGGCCAGACCAACTACGCCTCGATCCTGCTGCAGGCCGGTGAGATCGAACAAGCCGTGCACTGGCTACGGCTGGCGCTGCAGCACGGTAGTCCCGCCTTCATGGCGCATATCGTGCCCGAGCTGGCCGCCTCACCCCACCCGCAGGTGCGCGCCCTGGTCGCACCGTCCGCTTGCTGAGGACTTCCGCATGCTGCTGCACATCCCCGACATCCTCAGCGCCGGACAGGTGGCTGATATCCGCCGCAGGCTCGATGCGGCCGACTGGACCGATGGCCGCGAGACCGTCGGCCACCTCGGCGCACAGGCCAAGCACAACCAGCAGCTGCCGGACGCCTCGCCCCTGCGCCGCGAACTGGGCGAAATCATTCTGGTGGCACTGGCACGGCATCCCTTGTTCTTCAGCGCCGCGCTGCCGTTGAAATACCTGCCACCACGCTTCAACCGCTACAGCGGCGGCGGCACCTACGGGTTCCACGTCGATGGCGCGGTGATGAGCCTGGCCAACGGCGAACAGCTGCGCTCGGACATTTCCTGCACGCTGTTCCTGTCCGATCCGGACGAGTACGACGGCGGCGAGCTGATCATCAGCGACACCTACGGCGAGCACGAAGTGAAGCTGCCGGCCGGCGATCTGATCGTGTATCCCTCCAGCAGCCTGCACAAGGTCAATCCAGTCACCCGCGGCGCGCGCGTGGCCTCGTTTTTCTGGGTGCAGAGCATGATCCGCGACGATGTGCAGCGGCGCCTGCTGTGGGAGATGGATACCTCCATCGAGCGCCTGCGGCAGACCAATGGCGATGCCGATGCGGTGCTGCAGCTGACCGGCGTGTACCACAACCTGCTGCGACGCTGGAGCGAGGTCTGAGCGGATCAGGCCCTTCCTGCGACATTTTGGCAATCATTCTCATTTGCAACGGCTAACGGGTCTCATTACAATCACGCCCCGTTGACGCCGGATGTTCCGGCCAGCCAGGGATTTCCGCTTGCGTCGCCCGTTCCGTCCCCGCCCGCTTCGGCTTGTACAGCTCGGCACCGCCATGCGCGGCCGTCGGCCTGCGCTGGCCAGCCTGCTGGCGTGGGTGGCGATGTTGACGCTGTTGCTGGGCACCCTGCCGTTGCTGCCGGTGGCCCATGCTGCAGCTCCCCAGGCGCTGCAACAGCCGCTGGAAGAGCGTGGCGGCGAAGGCCCCCTGCAGGAAGAAGCGCCGGCCAAGCTGCGGCGCTGCGCCTCGGCACCCGCCAGGTCCACCGACAAGCCGGCCCCGCCGCTGCTGCTGGCCAGCCAATGGCTGCGCACTGAACTTGATCTGGTTCCCTCCGCGTCGGCTCTGTCCGGCGTGCGTCCGCACTGGCCATTGGCCGCCCCGGACATGCCCTGGACCGATGCGCCCGGGCGTCGCCAGCAACGCGGCCAGGCGCCGCCGCTCGCCTGATCCACGGCACGCCGTGACCGCCTGCGCGGTTGCACCGGCTCGCCACAGCCTGCTTCACCTCTGCCGCCCCTGACCGGGCTTTCCCTGCCCTGCCGTGCGCGCTCCGCGCCCGGCATCGCGCTGCCTTACATCCTTCGAGGTATCTGCCATGGCCCAGCGCCATCGTGTCCGTTCGTCCCTGTCCCGCCATCTGTTGACCAGCGCCGTGCTGGCCGCCGTCACGGCTCCCGCCTACGCCAGTGGTGCCGCCAGTGGCGCGCCGCAGACGCTGGACAAGGTGGTGGTCACCGCCTCCGGCTTTGAACAGAAAGTGGTCGATGCGCCGGCCAGCATCAGCGTGGTCAGCCGCGAAGAGCTGAGCAAGCGCCCCTATACCAGCCTGGTCGACGCCCTGCGCGACGTGGAAGGCATCGACGTCGGCCTGGAAGCCACCGACAAGAACGGCCGCGCCACCATCTCCATGCGCGGCCTGCCGTCCGAATACACCCTGGTGCTGATCGACGGTCGCCGCCAGAGCAACGCCGGCCAGCTGTATCCGAACAACTTCGGCGGTGGCCAGTTCGCCTACCTGCCGCCGCTGGATGCGATCGAACGCATCGAAGTGGTGCGTGGCCCGATGTCCACGCTGTACGGCTCGGATGCAATGGGCGGTGTCATCAACATCATCACCCGCCGCAACCAGGACAGCTGGCACGGCGCGGTTACCCAGGGCTTCACCGTGCAGCAGGACGACCAGTTCGGCGATGCGCGCAGCACCGACCTGTACCTGAGCGGCCCGCTGGTCAAGGATCGCCTCGGCTTGGCCGTGCGCGGCAGCTACTACGATGCCAAGGCATCCAATCCCGAATGGGACGCACTGACCCTGCCCGACGGCACGCTGTGGGAGCGCAGCATTGGTTTCGGTGGCGGCGGCAAGTCGGTGGCCAACACCAACTGGAACACCGGCATGCGCCTGAACTTCCATGTCAACGACGACCACGAACTGTGGCTGGACTACGACGTCTCGCGCCAGAAGTACGACAACAGCGAGGGCCAGACCGGCACGCTCGACAGCCTGGCCAGCCTGTGGCGCGTGGGCAACGCGGTGATCCCGAACCCGAATGGCAACGGCACCGTCACCCGCCGCGTGGTGCAGCCGCGCGTGGGCTACACCGCCTACCAGCGCTACGAGCGCGACCAGCTCTCGCTGACCCATCAGGGCCGCTACAGCTTCGGTACCTGGCAGACCTCGCTGACCCACAGCAAGAGCAGCAACCTCGGCCGCTCGCTGCCGCTGACCCTGGACGAGCGCGCTGGCCTGCAGACCCTGTGGAACGACGTCTGCCGCCGCACCGGTGCCGCCAACAACTGTGCCGCCGGCCGCAACAACGCCCTGGGTGCGCTCAACGCCAGCGAACAGGCGCGCCTGCAGGCGTTCCTGCCGCGTCCGCTGCGCACCATGGAGCTGGAAGGCTACGTACTGGACACGATGCTCGACCTGGACTTCGGCGCGCACAAGCTGACCGTGGGTGGCCAGTACAACGACACCGACATGGTGGACGGCGTGTTCGGCATGGACGGTGCCGGCTACCGCAGCAACACCAAGCAGAAGCACCGCATGTGGGCGCTGTTCGCCGAGGACAACTGGTCGCTGACCGACACCCTGACCGCCACCTTCGGCCTGCGCTACGACGACCACAACATCTTCGGCAGCCATGTCAGCCCGCGCGGCTACCTGGTCTGGAACGCCACCGACGCGTGGACCTTCAAGGGTGGCGTCAGCACCGGCTACAAGACCCCGCGTCCGGACCAGTTGTTTCCCGGCATCACCGGCTTTGGTGGCCAGGGCGTGCTGCCGCTGGTGGGTTCGCCGAACCTGAAGCCGGAAACCAGCACCAACTACGAGCTGGCCGCGTACTACGAGGGCCAGCGCTGGGGCTTCAACGTCACCGGTTTCATCAACAAGTTCGAAGACAAGATCGCCAGCGGCGGCACGTTCCCCAACTGTGAGGTTGCACCAGCCGGCAGTGGTTACTGCGTGGACATCGGCCCGGGCTGGGCGTCGCTGGGCTACAGCACGTTCACCCAGAGCGTGAACATCGACAAGGCCGAAACCCGCGGCGCGGAACTGGCCGGCCACGTCGACCTGCTGGACAACCTGCAGCTGCGTGGCAATTACACCTGGACCAAGAGCGAGCAGACCGCCGGCTCCGGCAAGGGCCTGCCGATCACCGGCACCATGCCGGCCAAGCACATGGCCAACGCCAGCCTCAACTGGCAGCTCAACGATGCCATCAGCCTGTCGCTGATCGGCGAAGGCCGCTACGACCGCTACCGCGACACGATCCTCGATGCCGCCGGTGCCAGCCACACCCGCTACTACGAGGACTACACCATCTTCCACCTCGGTGGCAGCTGGAAGGCTACGCAGTGGCTGACCGTCAACGCGCGGGTGAACAACCTGTTCGACAAGAACTTCGTCTCGCAGTCGTGCCTGCTGACCAGCCCCAGCGAATACAACTGCGTGGACGATTACGCCACCAAGGACCAGCGCCGCAGCTATTGGATCTCGCTCAACGCGAAGTTCTGATCGCCGCTCTGGTGGGTGCCGACCTTGGTCGGCACCGTTTCATCCACGCGTGGCGTGGATCTACTGCCCGTAGCGACCTTGGTCGGCACCGTTTCATCCACGCATGGCGTGGATCTACCGGTCAGCGGTAGTGATAGTGCCGGCCGCTGGCCGGCAGCCCCCCTTCAGGGATACACAACGACATCTAATTGCGAGCAATTCTCATCAATGATGTAATGACCAGTATTCATCCGTCCCGAACCGTGCCGTGAGCCGTCCCGCATCTTCCACCGTGCAGCAGCAACAGAGCCGCGGCTTCTGGCTGCGTACCCTGCACCAGTGGCACTGGATCAGCTCGGCGGTCTGCCTGATCGGCATGCTGCTGTTCGCGGTCACCGGCCTGACCCTCAACCACGCCGCGAAGATCGAGGCCAAGCCGCAGGTGCAGAACCAGCACCTGGAACTACCGGCCGGGCTGCTCGGCCAACTGGGCACGCGCGAGGACGGCAACGCGCCGATCCCGCGCCCTGCCCGGCAATGGCTGGATGAGCAGCTGGGCATTTCCATCGGCGGCCGACCCGCCGAATGGTCAGCCGAGGAAATCTATCTGTCGCTGCCACGCCCCGGCGGCGACGCCTGGTTGAGCATCGACCGCGAAACCGGCGCGGTGGAGTACGAATCGACCTCACGCGGCGCGGTGTCCTACCTCAACGACCTGCACAAGGGCCGCAATGCCGGACCCGCGTGGGGCTGGTTCCTGGACGTGTTCGCCGTCGCCTGCCTGGTGTTCTGCATCACCGGCCTGTTCCTGCTGCACCTGCATGCGCGGCAGCGACGCATGACCTGGCCGCTGGTCGGCCTGGGCCTGATGATCCCGCTGCTGATCGCCCTGCTGCTGATCCACTGACATTCACCGTGATTTCCATCCGTTTCTCCGGAGCCGCCCCATGCGCGTCACCCTGACCATCGCCCTCAGCGGCCTGCTGGCCACCTCGCCGGCCTACGCCACCACCCTCGACATCAACGTCGAAGTGCCCAAGCTCAACGTGGCCGAATACCACCGCCCGTATGTGGCGGTGTGGCTGGAAGGTGCCGACCAGAAGGTCGCCGCCAACCTGTCGGTCTGGTACCAGCAGACCAGCAACAGCGAAGGCCATGGCACCAAATGGCTGCCCGACCTGCGCCAGTGGTGGCGCAAGAGTGGCCGCACCCTGCAGGTACCGGTGGATGGCGTGACCGGCCCGACCCGCCCTGCCGGCAAGCACGCACTGTCGTTCAACGACAAGCAGCCGGCGCTGAAGCAGCTGGCCCCGGGCAACTACACCCTGGTGGTGGAAGCGGTGCGCGAAGTGGGCGGCCGTGAACTGCTGAAGATTCCCTTCACCTGGCCGGCCACCGCTGCACAGAACGGCCGCGCGCAGGGCGCCACCGAGCTGGGCCAGGTCACCCTCGCCGTCAAACCCTGAGAGGGGACGGAGGGGATCAAGTCGTAATCCCCTTGCCCTTGTCGCATCACCCCGCATTCCACTGGAGTCTTCCGCATGAAGCGCACGCTCGTCCTCGCCGCCGCTCTGGCCGCTGCCCTTCCCTTCTCTGCCCTGGCCCACAAGGCCTGGCTGCTGCCCTCGCAGACCGTGATCGCCGGCAACGCGCCGTGGATCACCGTCGATGGTGCGGTCTCCAATGACCTGTTCTATTTCAACCATGTGCCGCTGCGCCTGGAATCGGTGGTAATCACTGCCCCGGACGGCAGCACCGTGCAGGCGCAGAACGCGGCCACCGGCAAGTACCGCAGCGTGTTCGACGTCGAGCTGAAGCAGCAGGGCACCTACCGCATCGCCTCGGTCAACGACGGCCTGTCCGCCACCTATGAACTGAATGGCGAGCGCAAGCGCTGGCGCGGCACCGCCGCTACCTTCGGCGAACTGCCCAAGGATGCCAAGAAGCTGGAAGTGAGCCAGTCAGTCGGCCGCGTGGAGACCTTCGTCACCAACGGCGCGCCGAACGACACCGCGCTGAAGCCGACCAACCGCGGCATCGAACTGGTGGCCGTCGGCCACCCGAACGACCTGTTCGCCGGCGAGGAAGCGACCTTCCGCGTACTGGTCGACGGCAAGCCGACCGCGGGCCTGGAGTTCGAGATCGTGCGCGGCGGTACCCGCTACCGCAACGCGCAGGACGAGCAGAAACTGACCAGCGACGCCAAGGGCGAGATCAAGGTGACCTGGCCGGAAGCCGGCATGTACTGGCTGGAAACCGGCACCGAGGACAAGAAGACCTCGGTCAAGCAGGCTGCCAAGCGCCGCCTCAGCTACGTCGCCACGCTGGAAGTGCTGCCGCAGTAAACGCATCGCTGCGATATCCGGCGCGCCCGGGTATCGCAGCCTGCAACGCATAGCCATGACCTCTACCGCACTCGACATCGCCCGGCTGGGTGGCACCACCATGGGTACCACCTGGAGCGTGTCACTGGTGGCACCGCGCCAGCGCGACCTTCATCCGCTGCATGCTGGCATCCAGGCACGCCTGGATGAAGTGGTCGCACAGATGAGCACGTGGGAAGCGGGCTCCGACCTGAGCCGCTACAACCGCGCCGATGCAGGGCGCTACTACCTGCTGCCTGCCGAAACACGCCATGTGTTGGCCTGTGCGCAGGCCATCGCGACAACCAGTGGCGGTGCCTTCGACCCGACCATCGGCCCATTGGTGGCGCTGTGGGGCTTCGGTGCGCATGCCGGCGAACGGCGTGCACCTGACGCCACCACGCTGCAGGCTACCCGTGCACGCTGTGGCTGGCAGCGCCTGCACTGGCGGGACGATGCACTGCTGCAGCCGGGTGGCCTGGAGCTGGATCTCTCGGCGATCGCCAAGGGCTTCGGTGTCGACCACGTCGCCGCGTGGCTGCGCGAGCAGGGTGTCGACGCCGCACTGATTGAAGTTGGTGGAGAACTGGCGGGCTTTGGGCGCAAGCCCGACGGCCAACCGTGGCGTGTGCTGGTGGAGTCGGCGCCGGAAGAAGATACCCACACCACTACGCCACCGCGTGTTCTGGCGCTGGAAGGAAAGGCCGTGGCCACCTCCGGTGATCGCTGGCACCACTATCAGGACGATGGCGTGGCCTACAGTCACAGCCTCGATCCGCGCAGCGGCACGCCCGTGCGTCAGGTCGCAGCCGCCGTCACCGTGGTCGCCGACGATGCGATGCACGCTGATGCCTGGGCCACTGCACTGACCGTGCTTGGCCGCGACGCGGGCATCGCGCTGGCAGAGCGCGAAGGTCTGGCCGCGCGCTACCTGGAACGCGCGGTCGATGGCCCGCGCGAAACCCTCAGCAGCGCTTTCCGACTGCTGCTGGATGAGCAGGCCGCATGAGCACGCGTTTCTCGCGCGCAACCGTTGGCAACGTCGTAGTGCTGTCCCTGCTGGCGGTGATCGGCGGGGCGCTGCTGCGCCTGCACCTGGGCGAAGCGTGGTGGCAGGGTGCGCCGCCGTCACGGCAATGGGGCATCGCACTGGCCGCCACCGCGCTGTATCTGCTGGCATGTGGCCTGTTGTGGTGGCGCAGCCGTCCGTGCGATGACACGATCGAAGGCGAAAGCCAACCCATGCTGCTGGTCTGGTCCAGCCAGACAGGCTTCGCCCGCGAACTGGCCGAGCGCAGTGCGCAGGCCCTGCGCTCAGCCGGCCTGCCGGTGCGCCTGCGCGGCCTACACGAGGTGGATGCCACCGTGCTGGCGGGCAGCGCGCGTGCATTGTTCATCGTCAGCACCACCGGCGAAGGCGATGCACCCGACCACGCCTTGCCCTTCCTGCGCCGGGTGATGACAACGCCGCCGCCCCTGGGCCACCTGCAATATGGCGTCCTGGCACTGGGTGATCGCAGCTACGGCCATTTCTGTGCATTCGGCCACCAGCTGCACGACTGGCTGCGCCAGCACGGCGCGCATCCGCTGTTCGATGCCATTGAAGTCGACAACGCTGATCCAGCCGCCCTGCGCCACTGGCAGCAGCTGCTCGGCCAGCTTGGCGGCGGCGCCAGCGAACTGCCCGACTGGACACCGGCCGAGTACCAGCCGTGGACACTGCAGCAGCGCACCCACCTCAACCCCGGCAGCGTCGGTGGTCCTGTCTACTGGCTGCGCCTGCAGCCACCGTCCGACAGCAGCACGCACTGGCAGGCGGGCGACATCGCCGAGATCGGTCCGCAGCACGCCGAGCAGAGCACGCGCGACTGGCTGCGGGCGCAGGGCTTCGATGCGGACACCGTGTTGGACGACGGGAGTACCCTGCTCGCCCGCGTCGCCCGCTCGCACCTGCCGTCCTTGGTTGCAGCGGGCGATCTGCCTGGATTGTTGGCGGCACTGCAGCCACTGCCGCATCGCGAATACTCCATCGCCTCGGTGATGGACGACGGCGCGGTGGAACTGCTGCTGCGCCGCCAGCTGCGTGCCGATGGCACACCGGGCGTCGGCAGTGGCTGGCTGTGCGACCACGCGAGCATCGGCCAGCCGGTGCAGATGCGCCTGCGCCGCAACGAGAATTTCCACGGTGTCGCCGCCGATGTACCGCTGCTGCTGATCGGCAACGGTACCGGTATCGCCGGCCTGCGTGCACACCTGCACGAGCGCGCTCGGGTTGGCGGCAGTCGCACCTGGCTGTTGTTCGGCGAACGCTCGGCCGCGCATGATTTCCACTTCGGCGATGAACTGCAGGCGATGTTCGTCAACGGCACGCTGACCCGGCTGGATACGGTATTCAGCCGTGATGACGGTGCACATCGCTATGTGCAGGATCGCCTGCAGGCCGAAGCGTCCACGCTACGGCAGTGGGTCGATGAAGGCGCGACGATCCTGGTCTGCGGCAGCCTGCAGGGCATGGCGCCGGCAGTGGATGCGGTGATCGAACAGGTGCTCGGTGCCGACGGCAAGGAAGCGCTGCTGCTGGCCGGTCGCTACCGGCGCGACGTGTATTGAGCGAACCGTCTCCTGGTGGGTGCGCACCGACTTCTGGTGGGTGCGCACCTTGGTTCGCACCATGCTACGGGATCGGCCACTGCATCCACGCATGGCGTGGATCTACTGAACGGCTCCATGCCGCGGTATCGGTCACGGCATCCACGCATGGCGTGGATCTACTGAACGGCTCCATGCCGCGGTATCGGCCACTGCATCCACGCATGGCGTGGATCTACTGAACGGCTCCATGCCGCGGTATCGGTCACGGCATCCACGCATGGCGTGGATCTACGAAAATCCGCGCAATCTGCTTCAGTAGATCCACGCCATGCGTGGATGATTGCCTACGGGCGCCGACGATGGCTCAACTGCCCGCAGCACTCACCCGGATCGCCAGCAACTCGCCGCCACCCTGCAGCGCGTGCCGCTGACGCTCACCGGCGGCCAACCACGCGGTATCGCCGGCCTGCATCGCAGGCAGTCCACTGTCCGCGCCGAACGTGGCCTGCCCACCCAACAGGTGCAGGGCCCACGCCACGCCCGGTTCGCAGAAGAAGAACATCGGCCCGACCAGCGGCCGGTGCAGCAGCTCGGCCTGCAGGAGTCCGCGCTTCCACATCAGGTTGAAATCGTGGGTGGTGCCGTCGACCAGTTCACCGTGCAGCGCTGCTTCACCGGCAAAACGCACGCGCCCATGCGGGGGCAGAACCTCGGCTACGCGGCCGTCCTCGAAACGCAGGCGCACGCCATTACCCTGCAGCAGCACCAGCTCGCGCTCGACGCCCGGGAATGCGGAAAACGCGGCGTCCTGCTCGATCTCGGCCACCGACAGGCGTAATGCCCAGTCATCGCCGTGCGCGGGCAACCGCAGGATCTCGCGGGTCCAGCCGAGGCCGTTGCGCCAGCGCTCGCGGCGGTAATCCAGGCTGGAAATCACCTGGCTCGGGGTCTGCAGCAGGGAGTCGATGTTCATGCGCGCATTGCATCATGCCGCGCGCCACAACGCATCACCGCGTTGCAAGACCCGCGGACGTACCGCACTCGCCGCCCAGCAGCTGCGAGTGCTTGAGCCAGTCCTGGTCGGGGTAATACGCGAACACCATCGTGCCGCCTCGCAGCGCGTCGATCAGCGGCTTGGCCACCGACAATCGCACCGCAGGACAGCCAAGACTGCGCCCCAACCGCCCCTGCAACTGTGCGGCGGAGGGATTCACATACGGCGCACCGTGGATGACGATGGCGCGCTCGCGGGCGCGATCATTGAAGCCCGGCTCCAACCCCGCCAGGCGCAGCGAATAGCCGTTGCCGCCCATGTAGGTTTCCTGCGCAGTGAACGCACCGAGGCTGGACATGAAGCTGCCATCGCGGTTGGAGAAATGCTCGGTGCGGTTCGCGCCGCTGTTGCGGCCGTGCGCCACCCACTCCTCGAACAGCAACCGCTGGCGGGCCAGGTCGAAGACCCACATCCGCGGCTCGGTGGATGGCCGCGAGTAGTCGATCACGCTCAGTCGTTCACTGCTGACACCCAGTTCCGGCCGCTGCAACGCGCAGCGCATGGCGTGGGCGGCCAACTGCAGCACCCGACGGTCGGCCCTGGGCGCTGTGCGTGCCAGCTGCGCAGCGAGATCATCGGCGCTGAGCGCCGTGGCAACGGGCGTCTGTGCCGCGGCAGGGGCACTGGCAGTGGTCGCCAGCAGGCCAAAGGCGGCCAGCCGGCACAGGCGGAGAGCGGACATGGGCACGTAGGGAGGTCTCAGGATCCCTTGAGGGTGGACGCTGGCGGCTCCGATTCCAAGACCGGCTGCATTCCCGATTCAGCCGCGCTTGGGCGCACCGCCGGCAGCGAGGTGACCAGCAGGGTCGTGCCCGGCACCAGCACCTGGTAGAGCTGGCGGGCGAAATCGGCCGGCAACGCCATCGGCAGCGATGGAGTTGCCAGCAGGTCCGGCGTGGCCTGCGCGCGATCTTGGCCCAGCAACGGATAGGCCGTCCACTGGTGCAGGCGCTGCTGCGCATCAAGCGGGCTGGGCGTATCGCTGTAACCCTGGCCCATCACGAACAGGGTGGTGCCCTGGAACGCCGGTAGCGCGTCAGCCTTCAACGGCGACTCACCGATCATCACGCCGTCGCGCAGCACGTACAGGCGCTGGTCGTGCAGGCTGACCAGGATGCCGACCTGGCCAGTCGGCGCGGCCGCATCATCCCACCACGCCTTGTCGGGGGCGCCGGCCTCGCCTTCCGGCAGGGCCTGTCCGCGTGCATTCACCGGTGCCAGCACCGCCGGATAGGCCAGCGTCATCGGCGCGCTCTTGGCATCGGCTACGACCACCGTATCGCCGCGCTTGGTTTCGCTGAACAGCTTCTGCGCGAAGGCCTGCGGCAGGCGCACGCAGCCGTGCGAGGCCGGGTGCCCGGGCAGGCTGCCGCCGTGAAGCGCGATGCCGTCCCAGGTCAGCCGCTGCATGTACGGCATGGGGGCGCTGTTGTAGAGGTTGGAACGGTGGTCCTTGTCCTTCTGCAGGATGGTGAACACACCGGTCGGTGTTTCATGGCCGGTCTTGCCCGAGCTGATCGTGGTCAGGCCGATGGCAATGCCATTGCGGTACACATAGGCGCGCTGCTCATCCAGGCTCACCACGAGCACGATCGGCCCAGCCGGCGAAACCTCCGGGTGCCACAGGTACTCGCCTGGCTTGAGGTCGGTCGGACCGCGCACTTCGGAAGTCGTCGCCGCGACCGGCTTGGACGGTGCGGCCGCGTGTGCAGCGCAGGGCAGTGCCAGGGCCGCGGCGAGCATCAGGGTCAAACGGTGCAGGTGCATCCAGCAGGTTCCATTCCATCCGAAGGCCCCACCGTACACCATGGGCGCGTCGTGGCTGCGCCAAAAGAAATTGCCCGGCGACACAGCCATGTGTCGTACCGGGCAATCGTCACGTCCTTGTCGGCCTGCTGCCACCCCCTCGCATCCTGCGAAGCGGGGGCGGCGTTGCATCCTGCACGCGGCCGCGTCTGTCCTGTTTGTATCTCAGCCCCTTCCACAGGTCTGTGATGCCACCATCCTGGTGATTGGTGCCGCGTCCCTGCGACAGTCGGTGGTTGCGGGCATCCTGTCCGCAGCCAGTGAACCTGCATCCTGCCGGTCCCGACGTTTCCTGTTGTCAGCGCCTGGGTACGGTTCGCACCGGTACCGATCCGGGTACCGGATCCGCGGGCAACATCGTGTTGCCAACGGTGATCCGCCGTCGATTCCGTTCGACGATCGATGTCCCTATCCCCTTCACCTGCGTCAGGTCCTCGACGCGATGAAACGGGCCGTGTCTGCGCCGGTGCTCGACAATCGCCGCAGCCTTGGTGGCCCCGACCATCGTCAATCCCTGCTGCAGCGCCTGGGCATCGGCCCGGTTGATGTCGATCGGCTCGGCAGCTTGCGCCGCCGCGATCCACACTCCCAGCACCAGCGCCCTAAACACGACAAACCAAGGCACGACGTGTATCTCCTTGTGGTTCTGACCGTCCCGACCGGCAATCCCGTCGGTCGAAACAGTGTCCGTCACCACATGCACACAGCGTATAGGGTTCACGGATTTCTAAAAGCCAGCCAAATACCCGACGTGATGTAGGGAAAACCCTACCCTTGGCCGAGGCGTAGAATGGGCGGATCAGCCATGCAACCGGAGTTTCAGATGGACAGCGCCAAGCTCGGCCAATTCGTCAATGACAAGTGGGACAGCGAGATCGTCCCGCAGTTGGTCGACTACATCCGCATCCCCAACAAGTCGCCGATGTTCGACGCCAATTGGGTGCAGAACGGCTACATGGAGCAGGCGGTCACCCTGATGGAAAGCTGGGCCAAGGCCCAGGACCTGCCGGGGCTGAACGTCGAAGTGGTGCGCCTGGAAGGCCGTACCCCACTGATTCTGCTGGAAATTCCGGCCACCGGCGCCGAAACCGGCGACGACACCATCCTGCTCTACGGCCACCTGGACAAGCAGCCGGAAATGACCGGCTGGGACGAGGACCTGGGCCCGTGGACCCCGGTCCTGCGCGGCGACAAACTGTATGGCCGCGGCGGCGCCGATGACGGTTACGCCATCTTCGGCTCGCTGGCCGCGGTGCTGGCGCTGCAGGCCCAGGGCCTGCCGCACGCCCGCTGCGTGGTGCTGATCGAAGCCTGTGAAGAGTCCGGCAGCTACGACCTGCCGGCCTACGTCGACCACCTGGCCGACCGCATCGGCAAGCCGTCGCTGGTGGTCTGCCTGGATTCGGGCTGCGCCAACTACGACCAGCTGTGGTGCACCACCTCGCTGCGCGGCCTGACCGGCGGCAACTTCACCGTGAAGGTGCTCAACGAAGGCGTGCATTCCGGCGATGCTTCGGGCGTGATCCCCTCCAGCTTCCGCCTGCTGCGCCAGATCCTTTCGCGCATCGAGGACCAGGACACCGGCCGCATCCTGATCGACGGCATGAACGTCGAAATCCCGGCCGAACGCCAGGAACAGGCCAAGCGCGCCGCCGAAGTGGTTGATACCGAGATCTTCGAGAAGTTCCCGATGGTCGACGGCCTGCGCCCGATGAACGAGGACCTGACCGAGCTGGTGCTCAACCGTACCTGGCGCCCGGCCCTGTCGGTCACCGGCGTCGGCGGCATGCCGCCGCTGGAATCGGCCGGCAACGTGCTGCGCCCGCAGACCTCGGTGAAGCTGTCGCTGCGCCTGCCGCCGACCGCCGATGGCAAGACCTGCGGCGAGCTGCTGAAGGAAGCGCTGCTGCGCGACCCGCCGAACGGTGCGCAGGTCACCCTGGACCTTGAAAAGGCGTCCACCGGCTGGAACGCCCCGGCCATGGCGCCGTGGCTGACCCAGGCCATCGACGATGCCAGCCAGGCCTTCTTCGGCAAGCCGGCCATGTACATGGGTGAAGGCGGCTCGATCCCGTTCATGGGCATGCTCGGCGAGAAGTTCCCCGGCGCCCAGTTCATGATCACCGGCGTGCTCGGCCCGCACTCCAACGCGCACGGCCCGAACGAGTTCCTGCACATTCCGATGGGCAAGAAGGTCACCGCCTGCGTGTCCAAGGTGATCAGCGAGCACTACGCGGCCAGCCTGCGTGGCGAGACCAGCGGTTCGCCGGTGGCAGCCGACAGCGGTACCCGCCACGGCAACCACGGCTGCTGCTGATTCCGGCACACCGTGACGGACGCAGCCTGGCCTTGCTAGGCTGCGTCCATCCTTCGAGAGCACTGATGGCATGAACGGTCTGTTTGGCAGCACCAGCTGGCTCTACATCATCCTGGTCGGCTTCTTCGTCGGCCTGCTGGGGCGCTTCTTCATGCCCGGCAACAACCGCATGGGCTGCCTGCTGACCATCGTGCTGGGCATCCTCGGTGCGTTGCTGGCCGGCTGGTTTGGCCAGTACATGGGCTGGTACGCGCCCGGTGAACCGGCCGGCTTCCTCGGTGCGGTGGTGGGCGCGGTTGTCGTGCTGGCGATCCTGCGCCTGTTCAGCGGCCGCCGCTGAGCCGCCATTCCTTTCCTTTTCTGCCCCGACGTTGGCGCGCCCAGCGCGCCCGGATATGCCTGCATGACCGAACCCGCCTCTGACCCCAAGCGCAGCGCACAGCGCCTGCAGTGGGCCCGTACCCAGCTCGACGATGGCGACGCCGTGGTCGAACGCGCCTCGGTCGACGCCGGCATGCGCAGCTACTGGCGCACCACCAGCCAGCGCGGCAGCCACATCGTGATGGACGCCCCGCCGGGGCTGGAAGATCCCACGCCGTGGCTGCGCATGCGCGGCCTGCTGCACGATCACGGCCTGCGCGTGCCCGCGCTGCTTGCCCAGGACCTCGACGCCGGCTTCCTGCTGCTGGAAGACCTGGGCGGCCCGACGCTGGCGAAGATCCTCGACGAACGCAATGCCGACGAGTGGTTCAGCCGCTCCATCGAACAACTGCTGCGTCTGCAGGCCATCCCGGTGCCCGCCGATTTCGGCCACTTCGGCGAAGCGCTGCTGCAGCGTGACGCCGGCCTGTTCGATGAGTGGTTCCTGCAACGCCATCTTGGCCTTGAGCTGGACTGCGGCGAGATCGAAGGCCTGCAGCTGGTCCACCGCCGGTTGATGGACAACGCGCTGGGCCAGGCCCAGCTGATGACCCACCGCGATTACATGCCGCGCAACCTGATGCCGGTGGACGGCGGCCCGGCCGTGCTGGATTTCCAGGACCTGGTGCGTGGCCCGATTGCCTACGACGCGGTGAGTCTGTTCAAGGATGCTTTCCTGAGTTGGCCACTGCAGCGCGTGGACGACTGGCTGGCGCAGTATCACCAGCGCGCACGCGACGCTGGCCTGCCGGTACCCGACCGTGCCACCTTCCTGCGCGATGCCGACTGGATGGGCATCCAGCGCCACGTGAAGATCCTTGGCCTGTTCTGCCGCCTGCGCTACCGCGACAACAAGGGCCATTACCTGGACGACGCACCGCGCTTCATCGCCTACCTGGATGAAGTGCTGCCGCGCTACCGCGAGCTGGCGCCACTGCAGCAGCTGCTGGACATGCGGATCAAACCGGCATTGGCCGAGCTGGCCGCGCCGATGCGCGTGCTGCGCTGAAGGCCACATCGATGAAGGCACTGATTTTCGCCGCCGGCCTGGGCGAGCGCATGCGTCCACTCACCCTGCACACGCCCAAGCCGCTGCTGGAAGTGGCCGACAAGCCCCTGATCGTGTGGCACCTGGAGCGGCTGGCTGCGTTCGGCATCCGCGACGTGGTGATCAACACTGCATGGCTCGCAGAGCAGTTCCCGGCCACATTGGGCGAAGGCAGCCAGTGGGGCCTGCACCTGCATTTCATGCACGAAGGCGATACCCCGCTGGAAACCGGCGGCGGCATCCTCAATGCATTGCCGTTGCTGGGTGACGATCCGTTCCTGGTGGTGAACGGCGATATCTGGACCGATTTCGATTTTGCCACGCTGCCGCGTGAGCCGGCTGGCGAGGCGCACCTGGTGCTGGTCGACAACCCGGCGCAGCACCCCAACGGCGACTACCGGTTGGATGCCCAGGGCGTGCTGCACCACGACCGCGAAGGCCCTTGCCTGACCTACGCGGGCATCGGCGTTTATCGTCCGTCGATCGTTGCCGATTGGCGCGCGGTGATCGGTGATGCGCCAGGCAGCGAGCGTGTGCCACCGAAGTTCTCGGTGGTGCCGCTGCAGAAGCATTTCATGGCGCAGGGATTGATGACGGGGCAGCACCATCGTGGGCGATGGACCGATGTGGGTACCGTGGATCGCCTGCGCGCGCTGGATGTTGAGTTGGCGGCGAACGGCTGAGCCCCTCGTGGTTGGACGCCTTCAGAGCAGAAGCCTTGCTTGGCCGGGCGGGATGGGTTCGCGGGGGACGCCGTGAACCCATCCATGGGGGCTTGGCCGCGGCATCCATGCCGCGGACACCCCCGCGAACCCACCCCGCCCAGCCTTTGACAGTTTCCGTGTGCGTCCAGCCACGGAAAAAGAAAGTAAAGCAAAAGCGGGTCGCTTCGCTGCGCTTGCTCTGGTGACGACCAACGGTCGTCACCCACCACAAGCGGAGCAGGTCAGATTCAAGGTAATTCTTCCCCGGAAAGTCTCATCCACGCATGGCGTGGATCTACGTGTCGACCAAGGTCGACACCCACCAACAGCAGTGCAGAACGCCGTCCCGACAGATCGCGGGAACCTGTCGAAGGCGGGGCGCTGTGGGTTTGCGGGGTGTGAGCCGCATGGATGCGGCGACCAAGCCCCCATGGACGGGTTCACGGCGTCCCCGCAAACCCACAGCGCCCCGCCATCCCACGGATAGCCCGCTTTTGACGTTGACGTTGACGTTGCTCTGGCTTCGGCGGGTGCAGGGCGCAGCCCTGCCGGACAACACCCCCTCAGTACCGAGGACGGCCTTCTTCCAGTACCTGGCGCAGGAACGGCACGGTGATCCGCCGCTTCGCCGCCAGCGATTCGCGATCAAGCCAGTCCAGCAGCGTAATCAACCCACCCAGCTCGCGGCCGGTGTGCGAAAGCAGCCACTCGATGGCGGCCTCGTCGATCGCCAACCCCCGACGCAGCGCGCGCTCGCGCAGCACCGCCGCGCGTCCTTCCTCGTCCAGCGGCTGCAGCAGCACCCGTACGCATTGGCCCAGGCGCGAACGCAGGTCTGGCAGCACCAGACCCAGTTCGCCGGGCGACTTCTGTGCGGTATACAACACCGTGACGTCGGCAGCGCGCGCGCGGTTGTGGAAATCGAACAGCGCAATCTCGTCCTCGCGGTTGCCCGCCACCGCATCCAATCCATCCAGCGCCACCAGCTCGCGCTGCTCCAGCCCTTCCAGCGCCACCCGCACCCGGCCGACCACGCTGGCCAACGGCACATAGGTCGGCAGGCGCCCGGCCTGCTCGGCACTGGAACACATCGCCAGTGCCTGATGGGTCTTGCCGGTGCCGGCCGCACCTTCCAGGTAGATCCAGTCATGGCTGGCCCCTACCGCGATGGCACGCAGCTGCGCCAGCGCGCCATCCGGCGCGCCGATGAAGCTCTCCAGACGCTGGTCCCGCGGGTAATGCAGGGCCAGCGGAAGTTGCGGCACACCAATCACTTCAGTTCCGGACCCTTGTCATTGCCAGGCACGATGATATGGGGCTGGTCGATCACGCCATCAAGCACGATCGCGGGCTTCTCGCCGGCATACAGCTCACTCTGCCGGTAGCGCTGGTGCGCATAGCGCAACAGGACATTGGTCACCGCCGCCACCGGCAACGCCAGCAGCATGCCGAGGAAACCGAACAACTGGCCACCGGCCATCACCGCGAAAATCACCGCCACCGGGTGCAGGCCGATCTTGTCACCGACGATGCGCGGGGTCAGCACGTAGCTCTCCAGCAGCTGGCCAACGGTGAACACCACGCCCACCAGGATCAGCAGCTTCAGGTCGAACCCCTGCGCCTGCACCAGCGCGGCCACGATCGCCATCAGGATGCCGGTGGTCGCGCCCAGGTAGGGAATGAAGCTGATCAGGCCCGCGATCAGGCCGATCAACAGGCCCAGCTTGAGCCCGACCAGCGACAGGCCACCGGCGTAGATCACGCCCAGCGCCAGCATCACCAGGAACTGCCCGCGGATGAACGCACCGAGCACTTCGTTCGATTCACGCGCCAGCGCGGTGATCGTGCCGATCTGGTTGCGCGGAATCACCGACGCCACGCGTTCGACCAGCTTGTCCCAGTCACGCAGGAAGTAGAACGCCAGGATCGGCAGCAGCAACAGGTTGACCACCCAGGTGACCACCGTGAAGCCCGAACGCGACACGTAGCCCATGAAGGTCGTTGCGAACCCGCCGGCCTGCTGCCAATGGCTGCGTACCCACTCGATCAGGCGATCCGGGTCCATCCACTGCATGACTTCCAGCCCGGTCTTCTGCTCGAACCAGGGAATCCCCTTCTCCATCAGCCAGGCCTGTGCCTGCGGCGCCACTGCGATCAAGGTGGTGATCTGGCGCTCGATCATCGGCACCAGCACCAGCAGCAGCGCGACGATCACCAGCACCATCGCCACGAACACCAGCACCACACCGGTCATGCGCGAGCGGCCGGTGGCCTCGATGCGGTCCACCAGCGGATCGCCCAGCCAGGCCAGCGCCAACGCCAGCACGAACGGGGTCAGGATCGGCGCCAGCAGCCAGACGATCCAGCCGATCAGGCCCGCCAGCAGGATGTACTTCAGCCGACGCAGGAACTGTGCGATTTCCGCTTCCGGGGACAGGATCATCGCAGACGGTACTCGTTGCTGACCGGCGCCGGTGCCGGCGCACCGGTCGTATCGTCGATCGGCGTCGGCAAGGCCGGCAGAGTCGCCGACGGCACCAGCACGCCGTTGTCGCCGAGCATGCGGTTGAAACCGGCAAGGCCGGTGGTCATTTCCAGATTCAGCTCCAGATGGTCGGCGGTCGCGCGCAGCGGGGTGACGTTGCGCACCACCGCCACTTCACGCAGGCCGGCGGCCAGGCGCAGGTATTCGTCGGCGCTGTTGATGCCGGTCACCACCACGCGGTAGGTGCCCGCCTGGCCAGTGGCCGCACCGGCCTTGGCGTAACGCTTGACCAGCGCGTCGGCAGCGCCATCGGCACCGGCGGCCATCGCGCGCATGGCGTTGGCGTCCTTGCTGGTCCACTTGTTCAGTTCACGGCCGTTGTCGACGAACACCCAGTCCGCCTGCCAGCCGCCATTGGCGCGGTAGAGCTTGCCGATCAGCTGCATCGGCGGCGAATAGCGCGACGAGGCACGGGCGACGGCGGCGCTGTCCTGGCGCCAGATGGCACCGGCAAGCGCCTGCTCGGCGGCGCCACCACTGGGCAGGCCCAGCTTGTAGCCACGCTCGATGGCCCGGCTCAGCAACGGCCGCGCGGCATTGGCCTGCTGCACGCTGACCAGACGCGGACCGCTGCCATCATCGACGGCCAGCCACAGCACCGGCTTCGGTCGGGGCTGCGGCCACAGCGGCAGGCCCAGGGCCGACACCAGCCCGTCCACGTCATCCTCGCGGAAACGGGCAACCAGCAGGGTACGGAAGCTCGGCGCACCACTGGCGCCCACGCTCTGGTCCTGCTTGTAGTCGTAGCTGGCCACATAGTCCTTGGCATTGCGCAACGCCTGCGCCACGCCAGGGCGCGACATGACGCTGCGATCGCCGGACAATTTGCCAAGTACCACGCTCAACGCGCGGGCAAGTGCACCGTTGCGGTCAGCCTCGGCTTGGCTGTTGACGGGCACTTCGGCCTCGTACGCACCACTGGCAGTGGCAACATCCCCCTCGGTTCGCATGCCGCTCTGGGCCATCGTGGCCACCGGCAGGCACAGCGCAAGGAGCAGGGTCAAAAACAGGCTGCGGCGCATCAGGACATCCATTGGCTCGACGTATCCGGGGGGAATTGTTGCCCGAATACGGCCTTTGCGCCAATGCGGCCTGTTAAAATCGGCGATTCAACCCCTGCCAGCGCCGACGCCCGTGACCAACAGCCCGTCTTCCGCCCCTTCCCCCCTCACCTACCGTGACGCGGGTGTCGACATCGACGCCGGCAACGAGCTGGTCGAGCGGATCAAGCCCCTGGTCAAGCGCAGCTTCCGTCCGGAAGTGATGGGCGGCCTGGGCGGCTTCGGCGCCCTGTTCGACCTGTCCAACAAGTACCGCGAGCCGGTGCTGGTATCGGGCACCGACGGCGTCGGCACCAAGCTGAAGCTGGCCCACCAGCTGAACCGCCACGATACGATCGGCATCGATCTGGTCGCCATGTGCGTGAACGACGTGCTGGTGCAGGGCGCCGAGCCGCTGTTCTTCCTGGACTACTTCGCCACCGGCAAGCTGGACATCGACACCGCCGCGGCCGTCGTGGGCGGCATCGCCAATGGCTGCACCGAGGCAGGCTGCGCGCTGATCGGCGGCGAAACCGCCGAGATGCCCGACATGTACGCACCGGGTGAGTACGATCTGGCCGGCTTCACCGTCGCTGCCGTCGAAAAGAGCGAGCTGAAGGACGGCGCCCATGTCGCCGCAGGCGACGTGCTGATCGGCATCGCCTCCTCCGGCCCGCACTCCAACGGCTATTCGCTGGTGCGTCGCATCTACGACCGCGCCGGCCGCCCGGCCGAGCTGGAGCTGGAAGGCGGGGTCAAGCTGGTCGATGCACTGATGGCGCCGACCCGCCTGTACGTCAAGCCGATCCTGTCGCTGCTGAAGTCGCACGGCGAGGCCATTCACGGCATGGCCCACATCACCGGTGGTGGCCTGACCGAGAACATCATCCGCGTGGTGCCCGAAGGCCTCGGCCTGGATATCCAGGCCTCGTCGTGGACCCTGCCGCCGGTGTTCCAGTGGCTGCAGAAGGAAGGCGCGGTGGCCGACAGTGAAATGTGGCGCACCTTCAACTGCGGCATCGGCTTCGTGCTGATCGTCGCCCCGGACCAGCTTGAGGCCGTATCTGCTGCGGTCAAGGCGCAGGGCCTGGAGCACTGGACGATCGGCCAGGTGGTCACCGCCCAGGGCGGCGAACGCGTCCACATCGCCTGATCCACTGGACAAAGGAACCCGCATGGACGCCCCTCCTCCCTTGTCGACGCCGCCGGCTCCGCCGGTGCTGCCGCCGAACCCGGCCCTGCCGGTGTTCGGCCCGCAGGACGCCGCCCAACTGCGCCAGCTGGCGATCGGCCACTACGTGGTCGCGGGCCTGATGGCGGTGTTCTCGCTGATCTTCATCGTGCACATCGTGCTGGGCATCGCCATGCTGTCCGGCTCGCTGCCGATGAAGTCCGGCGGTGAGCCGTCTTCGCCGGAAGAACAGCAGTTCGTCGGCTGGCTGTTCACCGTGATGGGTTTCTGCATCGTGCTCGGCGGGCTGACCCTGGCAGGGTTTGTCGCCTATGCCGGCCGCTGCCTGGCGCAGCAGCGCCGCTACCTGCTGTGCCTGATCGTGGCAGGGCTGTCCTGCCTGTTCACTCCCATCGGCACCATCCTCGGCGTGTTCTCCCTGGTCGTGCTGCTGCGCCCGCATGTGAAGTCCGCGTTTGCGGGCCAGGCGGACGTGGCATGAGCGATGGACTGAACCCACCGCCACTGCCCAGGCAGACCCTGGCCGACCTGCAGACCGCCAGCCACCTGCACAACCTGAAGATCCTGTTCTACGCACTGGCCGGCTTCCATTGGCTGGCCGCGCTGATGTTCCTCGGTTTTGTCGGCATCGTCGCCTTCGAACGTGGCGTGGATGACGGTGCCGTGCTGGCGATGGTGTACGGCGCGGTGTCACTGCTGGCCATCGGCCTGGGCTTCCTGCAGTTGCACACCGCGCGGCTGCTTGGCCAGCGCAGCAACCTGGCCTGGTGCCGTGGCGCGGCCTGGGTGGCGGTGATGGCCGGCCCGCTGGGCATGGCCCTGACCGCCTACGCGGTGTATTTCCTGCGCAAGCCGGAGATCGCCGCACTGTTCGACCGCGGCGACCACGTCAGCGTCTGAGCTGGCAGGCGCATGTTCCGTCCTTTCTGCTGATCGCTCCGACATGTCCACGCCCGCTGCCCCCACCCTCGCCCGCAACCGCACCACCCACTCGCTGTCGGGACCGAAGAAGGTCGCGCTGGCCGCGGTGCTGGGCATATTCGCGGCCACCTGGATCCATCCGCTGTGGCCGCTTGAACAGACCCTGCACAGCTCGCTGACCGTGATCGGACTGCTGGCCCTGTGGTGGGGGGATCGGCGCTGGCAGCTGGGCAATGGTGCGTTCATCGCGATCTGCGGCTTCATCGCGATCCACTGCGTGGTCGCGCGCTGGCTGTATTCCAACGTGCCCTATGACGCCTGGCTGCAGTCGCTGTTCGGATGGTCGCCGGATGCAGCCTTTGGCTGGCAACGCAACCACTTCGACCGCCTGATCCACTTCCTCTATGGCGTCTGCTTCACCCCGGCGTTGCTGCAGTTGGCGCGACATTCCTGGCCTGCGCTGCGCATCGGCCAGGCATTCACCCTGGCAGTGATGGCGGTGATGTGTTCCAGCCTGGTGTATGAGTGGCTGGAATGGGGCATCGCCCTTGCCCTGTCGCCGGAAGCCGCCGAGGCCTACAACGGACAGCAGGGCGACATGTGGGACGCGCACGCGGACATGCTGCTGGCGACCCTGGGCAGCCTGTTGCTGTGGCCGCTGGTGCGCCGGAGCGTGGTGCGATGAGCATCCGCCGAATCGCCGTGCTGGCATCCGGGCGCGGCAGCAACCTGCAGGCCATTGTTGACGCCATCACGGCAGGGCGGCTGCAGGCCGAAATTGTCGGCGTGTTCTCCGACCGCCCCGATGCGACCGCATTGGAGCGGGTGGCAGCGGATCGACGCTGGGCGCATGCGCCGAAGGAATTCAGCGACCGCGCCGCCTACGAGCAGGCGCTGGGTGATGCGCTGGCAGCGTCCGCTCCGGACTGGATCATCTGCGCCGGTTACATGCGCATCCTCGGCGCCGATTTCGTGCAGCGGTTCAATGGCCGCCTGGTCAACATCCATCCCTCGCTGCTGCCGCTGCACAAGGGCCTGCACACCCATGCACGGGCACTTGAGGCGGGCGACAGCGAGCACGGCGCCAGCGTCCACCTGGTGGTGCCGGAACTGGATGCCGGTGCGGTGCTGGCGCAGGCACGGGTTCCGGTGCTTGCCGGCGATGATGCGCAGACCTTGGCCGAACGCGTGCTTGCGGTGGAGCATCCGCTGCTGATCGCGACCCTGGAGCTGCTCTGTGCGGGCCGCCTGGCTGAACGGGAAGGCCAGCCGACATTCGACGGTCACCCCCTGTTTAACCCCTTGGCTCTAGATTCCGCCGGGAACCTGAACCGGTAACGCCCGTGCACACGCCCCGCTGACTGCGGGGCTGGCATCCTGCTCCCTCCTGCGGTTCCTGTCGGCCATGAAGACCACGTCCCTGCTGCGTACAACGCTCCTGCTGCCACTTGCCGTCCTCGCCTGTGCGGGCTGGGGCCAGGCAACAGCGCCTGCTGCGCCGGCATCTGCCGAGGTGGCACCGCCGATGCTGCCTGCACTGGCCTGGGAGCCGCCGCCGCTGCAGCCGTTCAGCGCGACCTACCAGGCGTTCTACAAGAGCAAGGAAGCGGGCGACGCGACCATGCAGGTCACCCACACCGGTGGCAACCAGTGGCGGGTGGACATGCAGGTGGTTGGCCGTCGCGGCTTCGCCAGCGTGCTCGGCCTGAACATCGAGCAGAGCACGGTCTTCGAAGAGCGAAGCGGTGTGTACGCGCCGCTCAGCCAAAGCACCGTGCGCAAGGGCCTGTTCCTCGGCAAGAAGGCCGTCGGCACCTACAACTGGCAAGCCGGCACCGCGCAGTGGAGTGGCGACGTGGAAAAGAAGCGCGCGCAGCCGATCCCGCTGCAGCCGGGCGACCAGAGCGCACTGCTGATCAACCTGGCGATCATGCGTGACGCCCGCCCGGGTGCCGCCATGCATTACCGCTACGTGGACATGGGCAAGGTCCGCCAGCACGACTACCAGGCCGCGCCGCAGACCGAGAACGTCGAGGTCGGCGACCTGTCCTACAACGCGCTGCGGGTCTATCGAACCAACGGCGGCAACAATGAAACCATTCTCTGGATCGCCAACGGTGTCCCCACCCCGGTGCGCATCCTGCAACGCGAAGACGGCGAAGATCGCGTCGATCTGCGCCTGATCGAATACCAAGGAGTCTGAGCATGAACACCCTGACCCGCCCCCTGACCTGGATCGCCGCTGCCGCACTGTCGGTGGTCAGCCTGCCGGCCATGGCCCTGCAGCCATTCAAGGCCGACTACCTGGCCAGCTACATGGGCATGCAGGCCAACGGCAGCATGACCCTGGCCAGCGAAGGCAGCAACAAGTGGCGCTACAGCCTGCAGGTCAAGAACCAGCTGGCCGACCTGAGCCAGAGCACGGTGTTCGAAGAGGTGCGCGGGCAGCTGCGCCCGCTCAGCAGCCAGGACCGCTCTGCGTTGCTGGTGAAGAAGCGCAATGTGCAGGCGAACTACAACTGGACCAGCAACCAGGCCACCTGGACCGGCGACATCAAGCCGGACCGCGCCGGTCCGATCGCGTTGAAGGCCGGCGACATGGACGCGCTGCTGATCAACCTGGCCATTGCCCGCGACCTGGCTGCCGGCAAGCCGCTGACCTATCGCATGGTCGACGAAGGCCGCATCAAGAACATGACCTACCGCGTGGTGGGCAAGGAATCGGTGACCGTGGGTGGCAAGAGCTACCAGGCCACCAAGGTCTCGCGCACCGACGGCAACAAGGAGCTGATTGCCTGGATCGTGCCGGAGTTCCCGGTGCCGGCGCGCATGCTGCAGCGTGAAAGCGGTCGCGATGCGCTGGACCTGACCATCAAGGCGATGAACTGACCGGCACTACCAAATGAAGAACGCCCGCTTTCGCGGGCGTTTTTTTATTTCTTCTCTGCGGCTTCCGCCGGCGCGAACTCGGTACGACAGTCCACCCGGATCTGCTCGCCCGTGGATCGGCGCACAAACGTACGGCAATGGCGATTGCCTTCCTGGCTGTCGTTCACCGCCACCGCGTAGAACGACTGGATGATCTCGTCACGGGTCACCGTGCCGTCGCCATTCCAGTCCATGTCCTTCTGCTCAATGCCCTTGGTGATGGCGATGTTGGCGTACCAGGCGTAGCCCAGCCATGCCAGCACGATCAGCACCAGCGCCAGCAGCGCCTTGCGGCGGCGACTGAATTTGCCGCGCAGGATCATGCGGCCACGCGCCGGATGCTGGCGCCGAGCGAAGACAGCTTTTCTTCGATGTTCTCGTAGCCGCGATCAAGGTGGTAGATGCGATCGATGGTGGTATCGCCATCGGCCATCAGGCCGGCCAGGATCAGCGACGCCGATGCGCGCAGGTCGGTCGCCATCACCGGTGCACCGCTCAGGCGTTCGTGCCCGCGCACGATGGCGGTGTGGCCTTCCACCTGGATATCCGCGCCGAGGCGCAGCAGTTCGTTGACGTGCATGAAACGGTTCTCGAAGATCGTTTCGTTGATCACGCCCACGCCGTCGGCCACGCAGTTGAGCGCCATGAACTGCGCCTGCATGTCGGTCGGGAACGCTGGGTACGGCGCGGTGGTCAGGTTGACCGCCTTCGGCCGCTTGCCCTGCATGTCCAGGGTGATGCTGTCTTCAGTGGTCTCGATGGTCGCGCCGGCTTCCACCAGCTTGGCCAGTACGGCGTCCATGGTGTTCGGGCGCGCGCGGTTGACGGTGACCTTGCCACCGGTCATCGCCGCAGCCACCAGGAAGGTGCCGGTCTCGATGCGGTCGGGCAGCACTTCATGGCGTCCACCGGACAGGCGTTCGACGCCTTCGATGACCAGGCGGGCGGTGCCCAGGCCTTCAATCTTCGCGCCGAGGGCGATCAGGCAATGCGCCAGGTCGGTGACTTCCGGCTCCATCGCCGCGTTGTCGAGGATGGTGGTGCCTTCGGCCAGCACCGCTGCCATCAGCACGTTCTCGGTGCCGGTCACGCTGACCATGTCGAAGGTGAAGTGACCACCCTTCAAGCGCTTGGCGGTTGCCTTGATGAAGCCGTTCTCGACCACGATGTCGGCACCCAGCGCCTGCAGGCCCTTGATGTGCTGGTCGACCGGACGCGAGCCGATCGCGCAGCCGCCGGGCAGCGATACTTCGGCCGCGCCGAAGCGGGCCAGCAGCGGGCCCAGCACCAGGATCGAGGCGCGCATGGTCTTGACCAGCTCATACGGAGCCACATGCTGGTTGACCGAACGCGGGTCGACCACGATCGCGCTGCCGCGCGACAGCGTGCCCTGGTCGATGGTCACTTTCGCGCCCAGTTCGCCCAACAGTTTCACCGTGGTGACCACATCGTGCAGATGCGGCACGTTGGTGATCTCCACCGGCTCGTCGGCCAGCAGGGTCGCACACAGGATGGGGAGGACGGCGTTCTTGGCGCCGGAGATGCTTACTTCACCGTGCAGCGCAGTGCCGCCGGTCACAACGATCTTGGCCATGTATTGGGGATCTTCTGCGGTTCAGCCGGCTTCGGCCGGGGTCACGGTTTTCAATGCGAGCGCGTGGATCGCGCCGCCCATCAGGTCGCCCAGAGTGGCATACACCATCCGGTGGCGGGCCAGCGGCATCTTGCCGGCGAAGGCCTCGCTGACCACGGTCGCTTCGAAATGCACGCCATCGTCACCCTGCACGTCGGCGCGGGCGCCGGGCAGGCCGGTTTCGATCAGATTGCGGATGGTGTCGGCGTCCAACGGGCTTTCCTAATAAAATGTGCGTCCATTCTACTTCCGCTGCGTGGCGTCCGCATGGCCGAATCCCTGTTGCCCCCCCGTTCCGCCGACCCTGCCGCCCTGGTCGCCAGTGGCCGGCGCGTGTTCGAGATCGAACGGCAGGCGCTGGACGCCGTGGCCGACCGCCTCGGCGACGCCTTCCAGCAGGCCTGCCGGGCGATCCTGGGCAGCCGCGGCCGGGTAGTCGCCACCGGCATGGGCAAGTCCGGCCATATCGCTCGCAAGATCGCCGCCACCCTGGCCTCAACCGGCACCCCGGCGTTCTACGTGCACCCGGGCGAGGCCGGCCACGGCGATCTGGGCATGATCACCGAGGACGACGTGGTGCTGGCCCTGTCCTATTCGGGTGAATCGGATGAGCTGCTGATGCTGCTGCCGGTGCTCAAGCGCCAGGGCAATGTGCTGATCGCCATGACCGGCCGCCCGCAGTCGAGCCTGGCCAGCGCCGCCGATTTCCACCTGGACGTGAGCGTGCCGGCCGAAGCCTGCCCGCTGGCGCTGGCACCCACCTCCAGCACCACCGCCTCGCTGGCGATGGGCGATGCCCTGGCGGTGGCCCTGCTGGACGCACGCGGCTTCACCGCCGACGATTTCGCCCGCTCCCATCCGGCCGGCAGCCTCGGCCGCCGCCTGCTGCTGCACATCACCGACGTCATGCACACCGGCGAGGACCTGCCCAAGGTCGATGCCGGCGCCAGCCTCAGCGAAGCGCTGATGGAGATGAGCCGCAAGCGCCTGGGCATGACCGCCGTGGTCGATGACCAGGGCGTGTTGATCGGCCTGTTCACCGATGGCGACCTGCGCCGCGCGCTGGACACCGACCTGGACGTGCGCACGGCGAAGATCGCCGATGTGATGACCCGTCACCCCCGCACCATCAGCGCCGACAAGCTGGCGGTGGAGGCTGCACGGCTGATGGAAACCCACAAGATCACCGGCCTGATCGTGGTCGACAGCCAGGGCCGCGCAGTCGGCGCCCTGAACATTCATGACCTGTTGCGGGCCCGGGTGGTTTAACCGACAGTCCGTAGACCCCATTCAGTCTGTACCAACGAGCCCGCAACCACCGAGTCCGATGCCCTGATGCCCTGGTCCCCCCTGCCCGCCTTCCCCGCCCACCTGCATGCCGTTGCGGCCGGTATCCGCTTGGCCTGCTTCGACGTGGACGGCACCCTCACCGACGGTCAGCTGTACTACGACAAGGATGGCAACGAGAGCAAGGCGTACTTCGTGCAGGATGGCCTGGGCCTGAAACTGCTGCAGCAGCACGGTATCCACCCCGTGCTGATCACCGCGCGCAACAGCCAGTCCGCGCTCAAGCGCGGCGCTGACCTGGGCATCGACACCCAGATTGCCGTCGGCGACAAGCTGGCCAGCGTGCAGGCACTGTGCGCGCAGCACGGCATCGGCCTGGAGCAGGTGGCCTTCATGGGTGACGATCTGCCGGATCTGGCGCCACTGGGCGCGGTCGGCCTGGCTGTCGCCCCGGCCAATGCCCATCCGTGGATTGCCGAGCGCGTGCACTGGATGACCCGTGCCGAGGGTGGCCGTGGTGCGGCACGCGAGCTGTGCGACGTGCTGCTGGCCGCTCAAGGCCGCGTGGACGCCGTGCTGGCGAGGTTCGGCGCATGAACGCTCCCACCCTGAACTGGCGGATGATCCTCGGTGTCGGCCTGCTGCTGGCGGCCCTGCTGAGCAGTTGGGCAGCGCTGCGCAACCGTGAAAAGGCACCGGTTGTCGAAGGCCAGGACGCCGGTGTGGACTACATCCTGCACGATTTCCAGATCGTCGCCCTGGACGAACACGGCAAGGAATCGACCACCCTGCGCGCGCCCCTGCTGGAACGCCAGCGTGGCGACCAGACGCTCAACATCACCACCCCGCTGTTCGAAATGCCCGACAAGGACGGCAAGCACTGGACGCTGCGCGCCGAGACCGGCTGGCTCAGTGCCAAGGGCGACGAGATGAAGCTGCGTGGCAACGTCGCCGGCGACAGCCCCGCCGATCCCGGCGTGGTCACGACCACCTTCCGCACCGATCACCTGGATGTGTTCCCCAAGGACAACCGCGCCCGTACCGATGCCCTGGTGACCATGACCCGCCCGGGCATGGAGCAGTCCGGCGTCGGGTTCGAGGTGGATTCGAAGAACAACACGTATCATTTCCTCAGCCAGTCCAAGGGCCGTTACACGCCCAAGCGCTGATTCCGCCGCCCGCCCGCGACGTCTTCGGACAGGCGCGAAGCAGGCAGCCCCCACCCGCAGCCCCCGGTCCCGCCGGAGGGCCACCACCGGTAGAACGGACCCCGATGAAGATTCCCTTTGCAGCCGTGCTCGCACTCAGTCTTCTTGTCCCCGCTGTCGCCTTTGCCAAGTCGACCGACCGCAATGAAGCGATGAACATTGATTCCGGCGCGCAGTCCGGCACCCTCACCGGTGACGGCAAGACCGTGCTGTCCGGCGGGGTGATCATCACCCAGGGCACCCTGGACCTGCGTTCGTCCGAGGCCGAGATCTACCTCAAGGGCGGCGAAGCCGTGCGTGCGGTGTTCACCGGCAAGCAGGCCAAGATGAAGCAGCAGCTCGACGATGGCACCTGGATGGATGCAACGGCTGATCGGATCGACTACGACATCACCACCGAGATCATCACCCTGACCGGCAACTACAAGGTCACCAGCGCGCGCGGCACCAACGCCGGCCAGCGCATGGTCTACAACACCCGCAGCGGCGAAATGAACTCCGGTGGCGATGGCAGCCGTGTGCGCACGGTGATTCCGCCGAAGAACAAGACGCCTGCTGCCGCGCCGGCTGCGGCGCCGGCAGGAGGCAAGAAGTAATGCTCGTCGCAACTGGCCTGCGCAAGCGCTACAAGCAGCGCGAAGTCGTCAAGGACTTCGGGCTGACCCTCGACGCCGGTGAAGTGGTCGGTCTGCTGGGCCCCAACGGCGCCGGCAAGACCACCTGCTTCTACATGATCGTCGGCCTGGTGGCCGCCGACGCCGGCAGCATCGTGCTCGATGGCCAGGACATCACCGGTGACCCCATGTACACCCGCGCCAAGCAGGGCGTGGGCTACCTGCCGCAGGAACCGTCGGTGTTCCGCAAGCTGACCGTGGCCGACAACCTGCGGCTGGTGCTGGAACTGCGCGAGGATCTCGATTCGGCGGGGCGCGAGCGCGAACTGAACAGCCTGCTGGACGAACTGCAGCTGGGGCATGTGTCCGAACAGCTCGGCGCCAGCCTGTCCGGTGGTGAGCGCCGTCGTTGCGAGATCGCGCGAGCACTGGCCGCCAAGCCGCGGCTGATCCTGCTGGACGAACCGTTCGCTGGCGTGGACCCGATCTCGGTCGGCGAAATCCAGCGCATCGTCACCCATCTCAAGCAGCGCGGCATCGGTGTGTTGATCACCGACCATAACGTGCGCGAGACCTTGGGAATCTGCGACCGCGCGTATATCCTCGCAGAGGGCACCGTACTGGCCCAGGGCTCGCCGGAGGCGATCCTGGACAACGCCGACGTGCGCCGCGTCTACCTTGGGGATTCCTTCAAGCTGTAACCGCGGCCGCCGGGCCCTCTCCCTTCCGTTCGGCACAGGCATGAAGACTCGGCTGCAGACATCGTTGGGACAGCAGCTGGTGCTTACGCCCCAGCTGCAGCAGGCGATCAAGCTGCTGCAGATGTCCACCACCGAGCTGGAGCTGGAAATCGCCCAGGCGGTGGAGAGCAATCCGCTGCTGGACTGGTCCGACAGCAGTGACGAAGGCGCCGGTGTCGACAAGGACGGCAGCGGTGACGACGCGGGCGGCGACAATGACGCCCCGCCCGACAACGCTGAAAGCAGTGGCGACGACTGGGCGCCCGCCGAGCTGGACTGGAGCAGTGGCGGCAGCGGCGGTAGTTTCGATGACGACGACGACAACGGCAGTGCTGCCGAACGCGTTGCGGAAACCGAAACCCTGGCCGACCACCTGCTGTGGCAGCTGCACCTGACCCACCTGTCCAACCGCGACCGCAGCATCGGCGCCGCGCTGATCGATTCGCTGGAAGACGATGGGTATCTGCGCGAGCCGCTCTCGGCCATCGCCGAAGCGCTGTTGCCGGCGATCCATGCCGGCGAAGACGAAATCCTGACCGTGCTGCACCAGATCCAGCGCTTCGACCCCGTAGGCGTGGCCGCACGCAGCCTCGGCGAATGCCTGCAGCTGCAGCTGGACGTGCTTCCTGCCGACACCCCGTGCCTGGCCCTGGCCCGGCAGGTCGCCGCCGGTCCGCTGGAACACCTGCCGCGCAGCGGCGTGACCGGCCTGGCCCAGCAGCTGAAGCAGCCACTGGCCGAGGTCGAGACGGCAGTGGCCCTGCTGCGCTCGCTGGACCCGCGCCCCGGCACCCAGATCGCCCCGCTCGCCCAGGACACCTACGTGGTGCCCGACGTGGTCGTATGGCGGCAGAACGGCATCTGGCGCGCTGCGCTGGCCGCCCATGCCGGCCCCAGGCTGGTGATCCACCGTGGTTACGAGCAGATGATCCGCCGCTGCGGTGACGCCGATGCCGGTTACCTGCGCGGCCAGCTGCAGGAGGCGCGCTGGCTGCTGAAGGGCCTGCAGGCGCGGGGTGAAACCCTGCTGCGGGTGGTGCGCAGCCTGATCCAGCAACAGGCGGGCTTCCTTGAGTTCGGCGAACAGGCGTTGCGTCCACTGACCCTGCGCGAGATCGCCGGCGAACTGGGCCTGCACGAATCCACCGTGTCGCGCGCGATTGCCCGCAAACATGTGCGTACACCCCGCGGCACCCTGCCGCTGCGCGCTTTCTTCGCCTCGGGCATCGACACCGACGGCGGTGGCGAAGCCTCCAGCACCGCCATCCAGGCCATGATCCGGCGCCTGATCGATGACGAGAACCCACGCAAGCCGCTTTCTGACGCCAAGCTGGCTGACCTGCTCAAGACATCGGGAATCCCAGTAGCGCGGCGCACCGTGGCGAAGTATCGTGAGGCCATGAACATCTCCGCCTCGCACGAAAGAGTCAGAATCGTTTGACGCGCCGCCGCGCCCGGCGGAGAGGTTCATTGGCACATCCGATCAAAGGAGAAACCCGATGCGCATCGAAACGTTTGGCAAAGATGTCGAAGTCACCCCGGCCCTGCAGTCCTATGTAGAGGAGAAGCTGGCCCGGATCGGCAAACACTTCGACCAGCACTGCGAAGCGCGGGTGACGCTCAAGCTGCAGAAGACCGAGCACCACGTCGATGCCAGCCTCAATATTCCGGGTCAGACCCTGCACGCTGAAGCCAATGCGCAGACCATGTATGCCGCCATCGACCTGCTGGCGGACAAGCTTGACCGCCTGGTGATCAAGCACAAGGAGAAAAAACAGCAGCACGCACCGCTGCCGGTGGGCGACAATGGTGGCTGATCGCCACCGCTCCCCGCAGACATGCCCCTGACTGACCTCCTGGCGGCCGTGCAGACCCAGCTCTGCACGGCCACCGACCGCGACAGCGTCCTGCAGGCCGCGGCCGGATTGCTGGCCTGCCGCCAGGCCAATGCCGAACAGATCTATCTCAACCTGTGCCAGCGCGAAGCGCTGGGCAGTACCGCGATCGGCTACGGCATCGCCATCCCGCATGGCCGCGCGCCAACCCTGGATCGACCCCGTGGCGCGCTGCTGCGTCTGCAGACCCCGGTCGATTTCGGTGGCGACGAGCCGGTGGACCTGGTGTTCGCCATGGCCGTTCCCGCCCACTACACCCATCAACACCTGATGCTGCTGTCCGAGCTGGCCGAGCTGTTTTCCGCACCCTGCATCCGCCAGGCGCTGCGCGAGGCCGGCGATGCACGGGAGCTGCGCCAGGTCCTGGACCTGCCCCCACCGGCGAGCGCCGCATGAATACCAGCATCACTGCCCGCGAACTGTTCGAACAGCAGCGTGAGCGGCTCGGCCTGCGTTGGGCAGCGGGCAAGTCCGGCGAGAAGCGCGAGCTGGAGGCCGGCAATACGGTCTCGCGACGCCCTTCACTGGCCGGCTATCTCAACGCGATCTATCCCAACAAGGTGCAGATCCTCGGCACCGAGGAACTGTCCTGGCTGGACGCGCTGGAACCACGCCAGCGCTGGGAAACCATCGAAAAAATCATGCAGTCGCACCCGCTGGCGCTGGTGCTGACCCGCAACCAGCCGTGTCCGGAAGACCTGCGCGCGGCCGCCGATGAATCCGGCACGCCACTGTGGCTGTCGCCCAAGCGCGGCCACGAACTGCTCAACCATCTGTCCTACCACCTGGCCCGCACGCTGGCGCCACGAGTGATCCTGCACGGCGTGTTCATGGAGATCTATTCCATCGGCGTGCTGATCACCGGTGAAGCCGGATCTGGCAAGAGCGAGCTGGCCCTGGAACTGCTCAGCCGCGGTCACCGCCTGGTGGCCGATGACGCACCCGAGTTCACCCAGATCGCCCCCGACGTGCTTGATGGCACCTGCCCGGAGCTGCTGCAGGACCTGCTGGAAGTGCGCGGCCTGGGCGTGCTGAACGTGCGCGAGATGTTCGGCGACACCGCTGTAAAGAAGAACAAGTACCTTCGGCTGATCGTCCATCTGACCAAGCCGATGACCGAGCCCACCCCACACGGTTACGAGCGCCTGACCGGCGACTCGGGCACGCGCCATGTGTTGGACCTGGATGTGCCGCTGATCACCCTGCCGGTGATGCCCGGCCGCAACCTGGCGGTGCTGACCGAGGCGGCCACCCGCCTGCACATTCTACGTACCAAGGGTATCGACCCGGCGGCGATGTTCATCGCCCGCCACAGCAACCTGCTGGAACGGCGAACGCCCTGACCCCCCTGTCCTTCGAAGAGTCCGTCCATGAGCACCGTCATTCCCACCGCCCCGACCCTGATCATCGTCAGTGGCCTGTCCGGCTCGGGTAAATCCGTCGCCCTGAAGACCTTCGAGGACCAGGATTACTACTGCTCGGACAATCTGCCGATCCAGCTGCTGCCGGACTTCGTACGCAGCGTGCTGAGCAACCACGACGGCAGCGCGCCACGACGGCTGGCGGTGGGCATCGACGTGCGCGGGCAGAGCGAACTGAGTGAACTGGCCAATTGGCGCCAACTGGCCGTCGATGCCGGCGTGGCCACCAAGGTGCTGTTCTTCGAGGCCAGCGACGAGGCGGTGCTCAAGCGCTATGCCGACACCCGTCGCCGGCACCCGCTGAGCCAGCTGGGCCTGTCGCTGCCGGAAGCCATCGCCCGCGAGCGCGAACTGATCGCGCCGCTGCGCCGCGAAGCCGACGCGGTGATCGATACCAGCGCGCTCAACGTGCACCAGCTGCGCCGGCGCATCATCACCGAATTCGCGCTGGACCACGCCACCCGCCTGTCGCTGCTGTTCGAATCGTTCGCCTACAAGCGTGGCGTGCCCGCCGAGGCCGACTTCGTGTTCGACGCCCGCGTGCTGCCCAATCCACACTGGGATCCGGACCTTCGAGCGCTGAGCGGTCGCGAACCGGGCGTGCGCGACTACCTGGAAGCGCAGCCGGATGTGCAGCGCTACCTGTCGCAGCTGATGGATTTCCTGGATACCTGGCTGCCCAAGCTGGGCGATGGCACCCGCAGCTATGTGACGGTGGCCTTCGGTTGCACCGGTGGCAAGCACCGCTCGGTGTTTCTGGCCGAACGGCTGGCGCGCCATGCGCGTGAAATGGGCTGGGAAGACGTGGCGACGTACCACCGCGAGCAGGATTGAGGGGTGGTCGGCCGGGCTGCGCCCGGCACCCGCAGAAACCATGGCAACGGCAACGGCAAGAGCCGGATTACGTGGGATGGCGGGGGGGTCCGGTTGCGGGGGACGCCGTAAACCCATCCATGGGGGCTTGGCCGCGGCATCCATGCCGCGGACACCCCCGCAACCGGACCCACCCCACCTTCGACAGATCGCGCCGCATCGTCGTTCGGCCGTTGGTGGGTGTCGACCTTGGTCGACACAGTAGATCCACACCATGCGTGGATGAATCTCTGTCGGGTGTCGAAAAACGGATGGGGTCGGATCCCTCTTTCAACGAAAAAGGGCTCCGACCCGAGCAACACTGAATACGGGACACAGTGCCCCTCTGCTGCTGCTATCGCCAATTCACCTTGACCTGTTAACGTGCAGTAATGACCTGTGGCATTCTCCTCGTAACACATCCTGGGGTCGGGATCGCCCTGCTCGACGTGGCGACCCGGCTTCTACGGCAATTGCCGCTGAAAACCGAAGCTTTCGAAGTACCGTTCGACGCAGACCTGGATGCTCTGCTCCCGCTCGCCTCGGCCGCTCTGCGGCGTGTGGACGGGGGTGATGGCGTGCTGATCCTGACCGACCTGTACGGCGCCAGCCCCGCCAACCTTGCCGGGCAGCTGGCCCGCTTGGGAACCCCGGTTCGCCGGGTGTCGGCTTTGAGTCTGCCGATGTTGCTGCGGGTGATGAATTATCCGGAACAGGGACTGGATCAACTGCCTGCCACTGCGGCGGCGGGCACCCGTAATGGAGCGATAGTCGACGATGCTTGAACGAGAACTCACTGTGAGCAACCGCCTGGGCCTGCATGCCCGGGCCACCGCCAAGCTGGTGCAGACCCTGGCGCCGTTCCGCTGCAACGTGACCATGGCCGCCAAGGGCCGTGAGATCAACGCCAAGAGCATCATGGGCGTGATGCTGCTGGCGGCTGGGCAAGGCACGCCGGTCACCATCCGCATCAACGGCGAAGACGAAGTGGCCGCGATGGACGCGGTGGTCGACCTGTTCGAGCGTCGCTTCGACGAGGACAACTGAGCGTGCCACGCGTGCGCGCCGGCCAAGCCCCCACCGGCCAACGGCCGGTACAGCTGCTGGCCGGACACGGCGCCGCCCGCGGTACTGCGATGGGCCGCGCCCGCGTGCGCCTGCCGCATGCACTGGAAGTAGCCGAACAGCGCGTCCCCCCTTCCCAGGTTGAAGCCGAACTGGCCCGCCTGCACCGTGCCGTCGATGCGGCGCGCACGGAAATGCACGAGCTGCGCCAACGCCTGCATGGCGCGCTGAACCAGGAAGTTGGTGAGTTCCTCGACCTGCATGCACTGCTGCTGGACGATCCCGAACTGCTGTTCGGGCTGGACGAACTGATCCGCAGTGGCCCCTACAGCGCCGGCTACGCGTTGCGCCTGCAGCGCGACCGTCTGGCCAAAGTCTTCGATGGCATGGACGACGCCTACCTGAAGAGCCGCATGGACGACCTCGACCATGTGATCGGGCGCATCCATGCCTTCCTGCAGCCTGAGCGCCCGGCGGCGGTGAAGGGCCTGGCCGGTGAAATCCTGGTCTGCGACAACATCGCCCCTTCCGAGCTGGCCCAGCTGCAGTCGCACGGTGTGGTCGGCATCGTCACCAGCGCGGGCAGCGCGCTTTCGCACAGTGCGATCCTCGCCCGCAGCCTGCACCTGCCGCTGATCGTCAACGTGCCGCAGGTGCTGAGCAAGGTGATCGACGGCGACGTGCTGATCATCGATGGCGCCGACGGCAGCATCACCGTCAACCCGCAGGCCGACAACCTGCGCGATTACCGCGCACGCCTGAAGGAGCACGCGCGCGAGCAGCGCGAGCTCGGCCGCCTGCGCAGCAAGCCCAGCCGTACCCGCGACCAGGTCGACATCGCCCTGCTGGCCAATGCCGAGTCGCTGGAAGACGTGACCCAGGCGCATGCGCTGGGCGCCCACGGCCTGGGCCTGTACCGCACCGAATTCCTGTTCCTGCAGCGCAACGAGCTGCCGGACGAAGAAGAACAGTTCCACACCTACCGCGATGCGGCACTGGGCATGAGTGGCCGCCCGGTGACCATCCGTACGCTCGACCTGGGTGCGGACAAGGCGGACCGTACTGGCCTGACCCTGAGCAACGAAGAAAACCCGGCGCTGGGCCTGCGCGGCGTGCGCCTGTCGCTGGCCCGGCCCAAAGTAGCCGATACCCAGCTGCGCGCGATTCTGCGTGCCTCGGCCTACGGCAAGCTGCGCGTGCTGGTGCCGATGATCAGCACCCGCGAAGAGTTGCTGGCAGTGCGCCGGCGCATGCTCAAGCTGGCCGAGCAGCTGCGCGGTGAAGGCCACATGGTGGCCGACCATGTGCCACTGGGTGCGATGATCGAAGTGCCCGCCGCGGCACTGGCGCTGGAGAGTTTCATCGACCTGGTCGACTTCCTGTCGATCGGCACCAACGATCTGGTGCAGTACCTGCTGGCCGCCGACCGCAACAATGAAGCGCTGGGCGAACTGTATTCGCCGCTGCACCCGGCCGTGCTGCGCCTGCTGCAGATGGTGATCGAGACCGGCGCACGCCATCGCATCCCGGTGGCGGTCTGCGGCGAAATCGCGGGCGACGCGCGGATGACCCCGTTGCTGCTGGCGCTGGGCCTGACCGAGTTCAGCCTGCATCCGGGCACGCTGCTGGAAGTACGCAGGGCCGTCCGCGACGCCGACCTGGGTGCCCTGCGCGCCCGCGCGCCGAAGCTGCTGGGCATGCGTGACCGCCGCGGCATCGAGCGCTGGCTGGCGTTGGTGGCGGACGCGTCCTGATCGACGGGGTTACGCGATTGCCGGCCAGCGGCCGGCACTACCTGCGCTTGCCGGGCGTTGCGCGAGGGAATGTGGCCCCCGGTGGCCGCAGGCCAGCGGGGTATGCGCTGAAACATCCCCTTGCGATAATGACGCGCTGAACACCCCTGTTGCCGCATCCTTGCCAGGATCGCGGCTTTTCTTATCCCGCGGGAGCTGCGATGGCTGAGGCTGTACGCCACGACAAGACTGCGCGCCAGTTGCGGATGCTGTCCGATGCACTGGACAGTGGTCGGCTGGGCCCGGTACGCCGTCTGGTCAATACCCTGGCGCCGGCCGAGATCGGCAACCTGCTCGAATCGCTGCCACCGGGCAAGCGCGAGATCGTCTGGGGCCTGGTCGATCCGGAAGATGACGGCGAGGTGCTGGTTCACGTCGGCGACGACGTGCGCGAAAGCCTGCTCGCGGACATGGACCCGGACGAGATCATCGCCGCGGTCGAAGACCTCGACATCGACGACCTGGCCGACCTTGTCGAAGACCTGCCGGATACGGTCATCGACGAAGTCCTCAAGTCGATGGACCGCGAGAACCGCGAGCGCCTCGAACAGGTGCTGTCCTACCCCGAGGACAGCGCCGGCCGCCTGATGAACCCGGACGTGGTGACCGTGCGCGCCGACGTCAACGTCGACGTGGTGCTGCGCTATCTGCGCCTGCGCGGCGAACTGCCTGACCACACCGATCACCTGTTCGTGGTCAGCCGCCGCCATCAGTACCTGGGCCGCGTGTCATTGGCCTCGCTGGTGACCCACGAAGACACCACCCCGATCAACCGCCTGATCGACGATGAGCAGCCTGCCATCGATGTCGGCGAGAGCGACCAGGAAGTGGCGCGGCAGTTCTCCGACCATGACTGGATCTCCGCGCCTGTGGTGGATGACAACAACATCCTGATCGGCCGCATCACCATCGATGACGTGGTCGACATCATCCGTGGCCAGGCCGAGCACCAGGCGCTGGGCGCCGCCGGCCTGGACGAGGACGAAGATCTGTTCAGTCCGGTCTGGCGCGCGATGCGGCGCCGCCTGATGTGGCTGTCGGTGAACCTGTGCACCGCCTTCCTGGCCTCCAGCGTGGTCGGCCACTTCGAAGGCACGATCGACAAGCTGGTCGCACTGGCCGTGCTGATGCCGATCGTCGCCGGGCTCGGCGGCAATGCCGGCACCCAGGTACTGGCGCTGATGGTACGCGGCCTGGCACTGGGTCAGGTCGGCAGTTCCAACGCGCGTACGCTGCTGTGGAAGGAAGTGCGGGTCGCCCTGCTCAATGGCGTGGTGCTCGGCTCGGTGCTGGGCCTGATCGTGCTCGCCTGGTTCCACTCCCCCGGGCTCTCGGCGGTGATCGCCATCGCGCTGACCTGCAACCTGTTGTTCGCGGCGCTGGCCGGCGTGCTGGTGCCCCTGGGCCTGAAGCGCTTCGGCTTCGATCCGGCGCTGGCCAGCGGCATCTTCCTGACCGCGGTGACCGACTCGATGGGCTTCTTCACCTTCCTCGGCCTGGCCACCATGGTCCTGCTGCACTGACTGGAACTGCCATGGCAACGACGATCGAAAACTACTTTGCGCCCGGTTGGCGCGACCAGCTTCACACCTGTGCGGCCTGCGAGTGGAAAGGCAGCTCGCGGGCAATGGTGATGGAGCTGGACGAGGACGCCACCGAATACGTGTGCCCGGTGTGCGAGAACCCGTTGCTGGTGGTGCTGCACCCGGACATGGCGCAGGTACAGGCCGCGGCCGCGGGCGGCAATGCCGAAGCACAGGAGCAGCTGGAGATCATCGCCAGCTTCCCGCGCCCGCAGTGATGCGGCGCACGATGCCGGGCCGGCCGCAGCGCACTACCATCGAGGCGACATCGCCCTTATGGGAATCGCCATGCTTCGATCGTTCTCGCGCTGGCTGCCGCTGCTGGTCCTGCTGATGATGACAGGATGTGCCAGCACGCCGCCGGTTGCGCGCGGCCACTTCGAGGCACGCGCGGTGAAGGTGGACGGCGAAACCGCCTACTACCAGGTGTTCATTCCCGCCGCTGCCGCGCGCGCGTCAGGGCCTCTGCCGGTGGTGCTGTTCCTGCACGGCTCCGGCGAGCGCGGTGGCGATGGCGTGAAGCAGACCCACGCAGGCCTGGGCCCGTACCTGCGCCGGCACGCCACCGACTTCCCCGCGCTGGCGGTGTTTCCGCAGGTCCCCGGCGGTGAAGAATGGAGCGGCCGCAACAACCGGGTGGCGATCGCGGCACTGGACGCCACCATTGCCGAATTCGGCGCCGATCCCGCAAGGCAGTACCTGACCGGGATGTCGATGGGCGGCTACGGCAGCTGGAACATCGCCCTGGATGACCCGCGGCGCTTTGCCGCCATCGTGCCGGTCTGTGGTGCGGTACTGGCGCCACGTGCGATACGTCCTACCCTGTTCGTGGAGCAGGTGACGAACGAACCGGATCCCTATGCAGTGATCGCGCAACGCTTGCAGCACACCCCGATCTGGATCTTCCACGGCGCACTGGATGATGTGGTGCCGCCGGATGATGATCGCCGGCTGCAGGCCGCGTTCCAGACCGCAGGCGCACGTGACGTGCGCTATACCGAGTACGCGGAAGGCAACCACAACGCCTGGGACGCCACCTACGCCGACGCAGCGATGTGGGCTTGGTTGTTCGCGCAGAAGCGCTGAGCCACGGCTTCTGCGGGAAAAGGTCTGTTGGTGGGTGCCACCTCTGATGGAGGTCCGACTTCGGTGGGTGCCAACCTTGGTTGGCACTATCTCTCCGCGCCCGTGAACTCTGGCTTGGCGAGGGAATCGTCAATCTCCCACTCACACCACGCATGCGGGTACTCGCCAAGCTGTGTTGCCAGCCCCGCCCTGATCGGATTGCCCATCACATACATTGCGTGCCGGAACAGCGATTCATCAGAGCGGATCGCATGATCGTGATAGCAGGACTGCCAGAAGCACCCCACCCTGCCCAGTAGCTTGTTTGCGTGCACAGCCGTGCGCGACTTGAATCGCTTCATGACAACATGGAGCGATGCCGCGCGCAGTTGCATCAACCAGTGGACGTGATCTGGCATGACCACGTAGGCGATTGAATGGGTCAGGCCTTCCAGATCCAAGCGCAGGAACTCCTGCATGGCTACGGCCGCGGCATTGCTATTGGCGAACAGAGGCGCCCGACAATACACATTGGTAGTAAGTATGTAGCTCTGGCCGATACTGGAGTGGCGGCCTAGCAGGAGGCGAGCGCTGTTCATGCAGAAAAGCATGGTCTGCCCCAGGTTCCCTGAACATCGGGAAATCACCTTGCCTCGTGTAGGTCAGTGCCAACCAAGGTTGGCACCCACCAGAAGCCCATTTCAGCCTTGCCCCAAGCCCAGTGCAGCTTCCAAGGCAGCTCAACCCAGCAGGGTTTCCAGCACGGCCATGCGTACGGCGACGCCGTTGGCGACCTGGCGCAGCACCCACGACTGCGGGCCGTCGGCTACTTCGTCAGTCACTTCCACGCCGCGGTTGATCGGGCCCGGGTGCAGCACGGCTGCATCCTTGCCGGCGCGGGCCAGGCGTGCGGTGTTCAGGCCGTACTGTGCGTGGTACTGCTCCAGCGACGGCACCAGGCCTTCTTCCATGCGCTCGCGCTGCAGGCGCAGCATCATCAGCGCGTCGACGCCTTCCAGCATCGCGTCGAAATCATCGCCCACCACGCAGCCCTTCAGGGTGTCGTCGTCCGGCAGCAGCGTCTGCGGGCCGCACACGCGGATCTCGCCCACGCCCAGCGTACGCAGCGCATGCAGGTCGGTGCGGGCCACGCGCGAGTGCTTGACGTCGCCGACGATCACCACCTTCATCTTCGAGAAGTCCGGGCCCTTGGCCTGGCGCAGGGTCAGCATGTCCAGCAGGCCCTGGGTCGGGTGCGAGCTGCGGCCGTCGCCGGCATTGACCAGCGCGGTGCCCTCGCCCGCCACAGCAGCCAGCGCCGCCACGGCACCGTCATCGGGGTGGCGCACGATGAAACCACGCACGCCCATCGCTTCCAGGTTCTTCAGCGTGTCGCAGGCGGTCTCGCCCTTGCGCGTGGAGGAGGTGGAGGCGTCGAAGTTCAGCACGTCCGCCCCCAGCCGCTGCGCCGCCAGGTGGAACGAGCTGCGGGTACGGGTGGAGGGTTCGAAGAACAACGTGCACACCGCCGATCCGCCCAGCACGTGGCGCTTGTTGCCGACACGGCCGACCGCGGCATCGCGGATCTGGCCGGCGCGGTCGAGCAGTTGCACCAGGGTGTCGCGGGGCAGACCTTCAAGCGTCAACAGGTGGCGCAGGCGGCCGGAGTCATCGAGTTGCTGGACGGTCATGGCGGGGTTCGTATCGTCAGGGAATGGGAATGGCGTCGTCCGGCGACGACAACCAGCGGTCGATGATCACCGCCGCAGCCACGGCATCGAGGGCGGCCGCATCGCGGCGGCGCTTGCGCCCTTCGGCGCGCTCGACGGCGAAACGGCGAGCGGCCTCGACCGAGCTGGAACGCTCGTCGATCATCACCACCGGCAGTTTGAAACGTTCCCGCAGCTGGCGGGCAAAGCCCTGCGCGCGCTTGCGGTTGGGCTGGTCCTGGCCGTCCAGGGTCAGCGGATCGCCGACCACCAGGCCATCAGGCTTCCATTCCTTGAGCAGGCGTTCGATGGCCGCCCAGTCGGGACCATTGCCATGCACATCGACGACGGCCACCGCGCGCGCATGCGCCGCGAAGGCACTGCCGATCGCCACACCGATCCGGCGCGAGCCGACGTCGAAACCGAGCACGGTGCCATCGCGGCGGATGAGGGCCGGCTCAGACATGGCCGCTGTAATCGGTCAGCCGGAACAGATCGACGCCAATGCGCGACGCGGCGCCCTGCCAGCGCTGCTCCAGCGGCAGCTGGAAGACCAGTTCGGCGTCGGCCGGCACGGTCAGCCAGCTGTTCTCGGACAGTTCGCTTTCCAGCTGGCCGGCACTCCAGCCCGCGCAGCCCAGAGTGACCACGGCATTGGCCGGGCCTTCGCCGCGCGCCATCGCCTCGAGGATGTCACGCGAAGTGGTCAGGTACAGACCGTCACCGACAACGAGGCTGGAATCCCATGCGCGCGCATCGTCATGGATGACGAAGCCACGTTCGGGATGCACCGGCCCGCCATTGAGCACCGGACGCGCCTGCAGGCCATCATCACCGGTGGTGATATCCATCTGCGCCAAGACTTCGCCCAGGGTGTACTCGGAAAGCTGGTTGACCAGCACCCCCATGGCCCCGTTCTCGTCGTGCTGGCAGATCAGCGCAACGGTACGGGCGAAGGTGGCGTCGATCAGCGACGGCAGCGCCACGAGCAGGTGATTGGCGAGGGAAGTCGGCGTTACTGGCATGGGCGCCATTCTAACCGCTGCGGCCGGATGCGGGCGCGAAGGGATGGGCTAGGATGGCGCTCTTGCAAGGAGGACGACCCGATGCAGCAGGACGCAACGCTGTCATGGCCCACCCGCAGCATGATCGTGTTGATCGCATTGCTGCAGGGGCTGATGCTTTTCGCCGCCCAGGAACTGGCCGATCAATGGCCGTTCCGGGATATCGGCTGGCGCTACTGCTGGTATGCCTGGGTACTGACCGTGCCCACTGCGGTGGCATTGACGCTGGTCGATCTGAAGGCGTGGCGCCTGTGGCTGCACGCCGGGCTGGCCTCGCTGCTGGTCCTCGCGCTGGCCGCTTGGACCGCCTGGAACCTGAGCGGAGAAACCGCGTTGTATGCGGCCGGGCTGCAGGTTCCGCTCTCGATCTGCCTGGCGGTTGCCGCGTTCATTGCCCTGCCCTGGTGGCAGTTCCGCCTGCACGCCGATCATTGGCGGGCCGACTATGGCGCGCTGTTCGAACGTGCCTGGCAGAACGGTCTCACCCTGGTGCTGGCGGCGGTGTTCACCGGCTTGACCTGGCTGCTGCTGTGGCTGTGGGCCGTGCTGTTCCGGATGGTCAAGGTCGACTTCTTCCACGTCCTGTTCGGCAGCGACGCCTTCATCGCCCTGGCCACCGGCATGCTGGCAGGATTCGGCGTGCTGATCGGGCGCACCCAGCATCGCGCGATGCAGATCACCCGTCAGGTGCTGTTCGCGATCTGCCGCGGCCTGCTGCCGTTGCTGTCGTTCATCGCGGTGTTGTTCGTGCTGTCGCTGCCGTTCACCGGGCTGGCGCCGCTGTGGGCCACGCGTTCGGCCGCCAGCCTGCTGCTGGTGCTGGCGGTGCTGCTGATCAGCCTGGCCAACGCGGTCTACCAGCACGACGACGGCACGCCGCCCTACCCGGCATGGCTGCGCCGGCTGGTCGAGGCCAGCCTGCTGGCACTGCCGATCTACGCCGGCCTGGCGTTGTATGCGATGACCCTACGGGTCAGCCAATACGGCTGGACCCTCTCGCGCTTCTGGGGCGTCGCGGTGGCGGTGCTGATCGCCGGCTATGCCATCGGCTACGCCTTCGCCGCACTGCGCCGGCAGGGCCGTTGGCTGCATCGGCTTGAGCCGGTCAACCGCTGGATGTGCTGGGCCGTGCTGGCCACGGCACTGCTGGCCATCTCGCCGGTGATCGACCCGGTGCGCATCACCCTGGCCAGCCAGATGAAGCGCCTGCGTGCCGATCCGACGCTGATGACCGCGGACGCTGCAAACCAGCTGCGTTTCGAGCTGGGCCGGCGAGGTGTGCAGGCGCTGCGCACGCTGCAGAAAGCACCGTCATTGGCGGCCGACACCCGCGCTTCCAGCATCATCGTGCAGGCCTTGGCCCGGCAGAAGCGCGAGTCGCGCTGGGACAATGACATCGACGATGGCGTGCGCGACCTGGCCGGCCTGAAGGCACGGATCGTGCAGGCCAAGGGCACCACCTCGCCAGCTGATGACTGGTGGCAGGCGGTACTGGACCGCCGCTTGAACGCCGGCGATTGCCTGGACGACGACAAGACCGGCGACAACCGCTGCATCACCCTGCGCCGTGACCTGGACGGCGATGGCCAGGACGAGGTGCTGCTGTGCATGACCAGCCTGTACAGCGGTCCGCGCTGCCAGCTGCATGTGCGTGAACCGGCTGGCTGGAGAAAGGAGGGTGATGTTTCCTTCCAGGACGTTGATCAGCGCACCTCGGACGAGGCCCCACAGGCCCTGCGCGATGGCCGCCTGACCGTGCAACCGCCGCGCTGGCCGACGCTGCTGCTTGACGGCGCGGCGGGCCAGCTGGAGATTGATCGCAGCAACGACCGCGCGGAGGCGGCCACACCATGAGCGGATACTGCCGCATCGCACCGGGCCACCCGGTACACGAGTACTACCACGCCAACGAATATGGCTTTCCGCAACGCGACGAGCGCGAACTGTTCGAGCGCCTGCTGCTGGAGATCAACCAGGCCGGCCTGAGCTGGGAAACCATCCTGAAAAAGCGCGAGGGATTCCGCGCAGCCTATGACGCTTTCGACGTCGATCGCGTCGCAGCCTATGTCGAGCAGGACATCGAGCGCCTGCTGTCCGATCCCGGCATCATCCGCAACCGCCTGAAGGTGCTGGCGGCGATCCACAACGCGCAGGTGATCCAGCAGCTGCGCCAGAGCCACGGCAGCTTCGCCGCATGGCTGGACGCACACCACCCGCGCAGCAAGGCCGACTGGGTGAAGCTGTTCAAGAAGACCTTCCGCTTCACCGGCGGCGAGATCACCGGCGAGTTTCTGATGAGCCTGGGCTATCTGCCAGGCGCACATGCCGAGGACTGCCCCGTGCATGCGAAGCTGCTGAAGCTGGCGCCGCCGTGGGTGCAGGCCTCCACCCGGTAGTGCCGGCCGCTGGCCGGCAACCCCCTTGCGCCGTCAGACGCCCATGTAGCGGCCGGGGCGGTGGTTGAACATCAGCACCAGGCTGAGCACCACCGCACCGATGGCCGAGTACATTACCTTCGACGGCGACAGCACGAAGAATGCTGCCACCATCAGGCACGCGTCGAAGGACATCTGCACCTTGCCGGCACTCCAGCCGCGGGTGCGCTGCAGGTACACGGCCAGGATGCCGATGCCGCCGAGGCTGGCGCGGTGGCGGATGAAGAACAGGATGCCCAGGCCGGACAGCGCGCCACCGACCAGCGCCGAGTACAACGGCGCGATATGCGAGAAGTCGGCCCAGCGCGGCAGGATGTCGGTCAGCAGGCCGCAGGCGGTGACCGCCGCGAACGTCTTCAGGGTGAATTCCCAGCCCATGCGGCGCACCGCCACCCAGTAGAACGGCAGATTGACCAGCACGAACACCAGGCCGAAATTCCAGCCCATGGCGTAGTGCAGCAGGAATGCCATGCCGGCCATGCCGCCGATCATCAGCCCGCCCTTGGCGAAGATCGCCAGGCCCAGCGAGGCCACCAGCATCGCCAGCACCATGCCCTGCACGTCCTCGGCGACCGAGTGGCGCAGTGCCTTCTCATCGGCGGGGGTGCCGGCAACATCGGGCGGCGGGGTCAGCGGGCCAGCGGTGACCAGGTGGCCGTCAGCGTCGTCGCACGGCGCCGGGCCATGGGATTGGAGGGACATACAGGTGGGGGCACTACGGGTGGGGAGCGGTATTAGACACGATCTGCATGACAGTTGCAGATGAAATCGTTCAGTTGGGAGTTCCGGCGAACGGCGCAGCCCCTCGTGGCTGGGCGGCATACTGCCTCCAAGTCTGGCAGTGGGCCGGGCGGGGGGGCTGTGCAGGGGGCGCTGCAAGTACGTCCATGTAAGCTCGGTCGCCGCATCCATGCGGCTCACGCCCCTGAACAGCCCACCCGCCCGGCCCCGGACAGTTTCCGTGCGCGTCCAGCCACGTAAAGAGAAAAGAAGAGCAGAAGCGGGTCGCTGCGCTCGGTGGGGCGGTTGTCTCAGCGCTGGGTGGCCAGGTGGTGGGCGACCAGGGCGTTTGCATGGCCATGGCCCAGTCCGTGCTCGGATTTCAGGAAGCTGACCAGTTCCATGTGCTTCAGCCCCGGCCGTTTGGCCAGCAGCCCCAGCCAATGCGCCACCGGCTGCCCGTAGGTCTTCTCGATGGACGGAAAGTAGGACGCCGGGCCCTTGGGTTTGCTGTCGGTGCTCATGTGCTGCTCCCTGTTGTTTGGAAAGTACCCAATCGACGAACCACAGAACCACGAATCGACATGGCGCACCTGCCGACCATCGCCGGCACCACCGGGCACCTATCCACGCATGGCGTGGATCTACGTGTCGACCAAGGTCGACACCCACCACGAGCAGGCCATGCCATTCCGACAGATCGCGGCCCCCTGTCGAAGGCGGGGTGGATCCGGTTGCGGGGGCGTAAGCGCCATGGATGGCGCGACCGAGCTTACAGGGACGTACTTGCAGCGTCCCCCGCAACCGGACCCACCGCGCCATCCCACAGGAACCCAGCTTTTGCTCTTGCTTCGGCTGTTGCTGTTGAGGTTGCCGGCCAGCGGCCGGCACTACCGCGGGCGCCGGGCGCAGCCCGGCCGTATCATCCCCCTCATGCCGCGTGAAAACCTCAACGACCTGCAAGCCTTCGTCCACGTCGCCCGCGAAGGCAGCTTCACCAAGGCCGCTGCCCAGCTGGGCGTCTCCCAGTCCGCCCTCAGCCACGCCATGCGCGGGCTGGAAGAACGACTGGGCGTGCGCCTGCTGACCCGCACCACCCGCAGCGTCGCCACCACCGAGGCGGGTGCTCGCCTGCTGGAAACCCTGATCCCGCGCCTTGCCGAGATCGAAGACGAACTGGCGGCCTTGGCCGAATACCGCGAGCGGCCCGCCGGCACCATCCGCATCAATGCCACCGGCCACGCCGCCGAATACCTGGCCTGGCCAAGGCTGGCGCCGCTGCTGCAGCAGTACCCGGACCTCAACGTCGAGCTGACCACCGATTACGGCCTGGCCGACATCGTCGCCGAGCGCTACGACATCGGCATCCGTCTCGGTGAGCGTCTGGCACGCGACATGGTGGCGCTGCCGATCAGCCCGCCGCTGCGCATGCGTGTGGTGGGCGCGCCGTCGTACTTCCGCCAGCACGTGGCGCCGGTGCACCCGCACGATCTGGCCGGGCACAACTGCATCACCCTGCGCCTGCCCACCCATGGCGGCCTGATGCCGTGGGATTTCGGCCAGGACGGCAACGAGCTGAGTGTCCGTGTCTCCGGCCAATGGACCTTCAACACCATGGGCATGACCCGGGCGGCAGCGCTGGCCGGTAGTGGCCTGGCCTGGCTGCCCGAGGACCAGGTGCAGGCGGCCCTGCTGGAAGGCCGCCTGCAATCAACACTGGATGACTGGTGCCCGCACTTCGACGGCTACTACGCGTACTACCCGTCGCGCCGGCATGTCACCGTGGCGATGCGCACCGTGCTTGATGCACTGCGTGGGCCGATGGTGGGGTGAGGCGTGCGGACCAGGGAGTGCGGACCAACGGTCCGCACCTACCGCGGTCAGCCCTTGGCCTGTGCTGCACGCTGCGCGTTGTAGCGCTCGCCGACAATGGCGATCTCCTGCAGTGTCTGCGCGATACGCTCCAGCTCGGCCGGCGACAACTGCAGGTCGGCGGAGGCCAGGTTCTCTTCCAGGCGATGGATCTTGGTCGTACCCGGAATCGGCACGATCCATGGCGCCTGCGCCAGCAGCCAGGCCAGCGCGACCTGGGCCGGGGTGGCACCCCGCGCCGCCGCGATCGTGGTGATGCGGTCAACCAGCGCTTGATTGGCGCGACGCGCTTCCACTTCAAAGCGCGGCACGGTGTTGCGGAAATCGTTGTCGGCAAAGGTGGTGTCGGCGTTGATCGCGCCGGTCAGGAAGCCACGGCCCAGCGGACTGAACGGGACGAAGCCGATGCCCAGTTCCTGCAGTACCGGCAGCAGTTCGCGTTCCGGTTCGCGCCACCACAGCGAGTACTCGCTCTGCACTGCGGCCACCGGTTGCACGGCATGGGCGCGACGCACCGTGGCCGCACTGGCTTCGGACAAGCCGAAGTGGCGCACCTTGCCCTCGGCGATCAGGTCGCGCACGGTACCGGCAACGTCCTCGATCGGCACGTTCGGATCCACGCGGTGCTGGTAGAACAGGTCGATATGGTCCGTGCGCAGGCGCTTGAGGCTGGCTTCGGCCACCGCGCGGATGTTCTCCGGGCGACTGTCCAGGCCGGTGTCGACCTGTGCGTCCTTGAAGCCGAACTTGGTGGCGATCACCAGCTTGTCGCGGTGCGGCGCCAGCGCTTTGCCGAGCAGGTCTTCGTTGGTATACGGCCCATAGACTTCGGCGGTGTCGAAAAACGTCACGCCGCGCTCAACCGCCGCATGCAGCAGGGCGATGCCCTGGCTCTGCTCGACGGCGGGACCGTAGCCATGGCTCAGGCCCATGCAGCCCAGGCCCAGGGCGGAGACTTTCAGGCCGCTGCGGCCAAGTTCACGTGTCTGCATCGTCGTGCTCCAGTAGGGGAGCGATGACGATACGCCTGCAGCGGCGGCGGATTGAACGACCTGGATGGCAGTCGGTCATGACTGGATTTCATGAATGCCGTCCTGCCATCCATCGCACTGGCGCCGGTGGCCGGCGCCCTCGTTACCGGACCTCCGAGATCTCCACGCCATCCAGCCCCTGCGACAGGGTGCGGGCATCGCCGCCCTGGCTGAGCTTGATGCGCAGGCGCACTTCGTTCTGCGAATCGGCGTAGCGCAGCGCGTCCTCGTAGCTGATCTCGCCGGCCTGGTACAGCTCGAACAGACTCTGGTCGAAGGTCTTCATGCCCAGCTGGACCGATTCCTTCATCAGTTCCTTCAGCTTGTGGATCTCGCCGTCGCGGATGTAGTCCTGCACCAGCGGCGTGCCCAGCAGGATCTCCATCGCGACCTTGCGCGAGCGGCCATCCGGCGAAGGGATCAACTGCTGCGCCACCACGCCCTTGAGGTTCAGCGACAGATCCATCAGCAACTGGTTGCGGCGATCTTCCGGGAAGAAGTTGATGATGCGGTCCATCGCCTGGTTGGCGTTGTTGGCGTGCAGCGTGCACAGCACCAGATGGCCGGTTTCGGCGAAGGCGATGGCGTGGTCCATGCCCTCGCGGGTACGCACCTCGCCGATCATGATCACGTCCGGTGCCTGGCGCAGGGTGTTCTTCAGCGCCGCTTCCCAGCTGTCGGTATCGATGCCGACTTCGCGCTGGGTGATGATGCAGCCCTCGTGCTTGTGCACGAATTCGATCGGGTCTTCGATGGTGATGATGTGCCCGGTCGAATTCTGGTTGCGGTAACCGATCATCGCTGCCAGCGATGTTGATTTACCGGTACCGGTAGCGCCGACGAACAGGATGATGCCGCGCTTGGTCATCGCCAGCGTCTTGATGATCGGCGGCAGGCTCAGCTCTTCCACGGTGGGGATGCGCGTCTCGATGCGACGCAGCACCATGCCGACCTGGTTGCGCTGGTAGAAGCAGCTCACACGGAAGCGGCCGACACCGGACAGGCCGATGGCGAAGTTGCATTCGTGGGTCTTTTCGAATTCCTCGCGCTGCGCCGGCGTCATCACGTTCAGCACCAGGTCGCGGCTCTGCTGCGGCGTCAGCGGGGTCTGTGTGATCGGCGAGATCTTGCCGTTCACCTTGATTGCCGGCGGCATGCCGGCGGTGATGAACAGGTCCGAGGCGCGCTGGTGCGCCATCAGCTTGAGGAACGAGGTGAAATCGATGGTGGTCGCGGTGGTGTTCACGGCGGGCTCCCAATGGGGCATGTACCAGGAATCGGTCGGTGGAGGAAACAGCGCGGGGCCGGCGGCGTAGTGCTGCGCCCTGCCCCGCCATCGCCTCGCCTTACTCGAACAGACGCTTGTCCTTGGCGTATTCGCGGGCCTGGTTGCGGGTGATCAGGCTGCGCTTGACCAGGTCCTGCAGGTGCTGGTCCAGGGTCATCATGCCGTACTGCTGGCCGGTCTGGATGGCCGAGTACATCTGCGCCACCTTGTCTTCGCGGATCAGGTTGCGGATGGCCGGGGTGCCGACCATGATTTCCCACGCAGCGGTACGACCGCCACCGACCTTCTTCAGCAGCGCCTGCGAAATGACCGCGCGCAGCGATTCGGACAGCATCGAGCGCACCATCGGCTTTTCGCCGGCCGGGAACACGTCGATGATGCGGTCGATGGTCTTGGCCGCCGAACTGGTATGCAGGGTGCCGAACACCAGATGGCCGGTTTCCGCGGCGGTCAGCGCCAGGCGGATGGTTTCCAGGTCACGCAGTTCGCCGACCAGGATGATGTCCGGGTCCTCACGCAGCGCCGAGCGCAGCGCCTCGTTGAAACCATGCGTATCGCGATGCACTTCGCGCTGGTTGATCAGGCACTTCTGCGAGGTGTGCACGAATTCGATCGGATCCTCGACGGTGAGGATGTGGCCGTACTCGTTCTTGTTGATGTAGTCGATCATCGCCGCCAGCGTGGTCGACTTGCCCGAACCGGTCGGGCCGGTCACCAGGATCAGGCCCTGCGGCTGCTGGATCACCTCGCGGAACAGCGGTGGGCAGGCCAGGTCTTCCAGGGTCAGCACTTCGGACGGAATGGTACGGAACACCGCACCGGCGCCACGATTCTGGTTGAACGCATTGACACGGAAGCGCGCCAGCGACGGAATCTCGAAGGAGAAGTCGACTTCGAGGAATTCCTCGTAATCGCGGCGCTGCTTGTCGGACATGATGTCGTACACCAGCGCGTGGACCTGCTTGTGGTCCAGGGCTGGAATGTTGATCCGGCGAACATCACCGTCCACGCGGATCATCGGCGGCAGGCCTGCGGACAGATGCAGGTCGGACGCTTTGTTCTTTACGGAAAACGCCAACAGCTCGGCGATATCCATGAGCGGCTACTCCCCAATAACGGCTTCGACTGGAAGGATCTTTCCCCGGGCGGCAGTATAGCCTCCTGATTGAACGGAACGCGTTACGTGGCCACTTCCCTGCCCCAGATCCTGAGCAACCTGCACAACGCCGCCGATGCCGCCGGGCGGCCACCGCCGCGCCTGCTGGCGGTGTCCAAGACCCAGCCGGCCGAGGCCATCGCTGCCCTTGCCGCGCAGGGCCAGACCGCCTTTGGCGAGAACTACGTGCAGGAAGCGCTGGCAAAGATGCAGGAACTGCAGCACCTGGGCCTGGAATGGCACCTGATCGGCCACCTGCAGTCGAACAAGGCCGAGCCGGTGGCCACGCACTTCGACTGGGTGCAGAGCGTGGACCGGCCCAAGCTGGTCACCGCCCTGGCCCGTTACCGCCCCGCTGAACGTGGCCCGCTGAACGTGCTCATCCAGGTCAACATCGATGACGAATCGAGCAAGCACGGCTGCATGCCTGATGACGTGGAGGCGCTGGCTACGGCCATCCTCACCGAACCGAACCTGCGGTTGCGCGGCCTGATGGCGATTCCTGCGCCATGGCCTGAGGCCGAGCGCAGACGCGATGCATTCGTGCGCATGCGCACACTTTTCGAGGCGTTGGCTTCCGGTCATCCACAGGTGGACACCCTGTCGATGGGCATGAGCAGCGACTACGCCGAAGCCATTGCCGAAGGTGCCACCCTGGTGCGCATCGGCACCGCCCTGTTCGGCGCACGCCCGCGCCCGGCCTGATTCCAAGGAGATTCCCATGGCAGCTGATTCCATCACCTTCATCGGCGGCGGCAACATGGCCCGCAGCCTGATCGCCGGCCTGATCCGGCAGGGCGTGCCGGCCACGCACATCCACGTGGCCGAACCGGTGGCCGGACTGCGAGAAGCACTCGCCGCTGATTTCGGCGTGCAGACCCATGACAACGCGGCCGACGCGGCTGCCCAGGGCGACACATGGCTGCTGGCGGTGAAACCGCAGGTGCTGCGCGACGTCTGCCAATCACTGCAGGTACTGGCGCAGGCGAACAAACCCTTGGTGATCTCGATCGCCGCCGGCATCACCAGCCCGCAGCTGCAGCGCTGGTTGGGGGGCGCGCTGCCGGTGGTGCGCGCGATGCCCAACACCCCTGCCCTGCTCGGTGCCGGCGTGACCGGTCTGTATGCCACGCCGTCGGTGGATGCGCAGCAGCATGCGCAGGCCGAACGCGTTCTGGCCAGTGCGGGACGCACGGTGTGGATCGACGACGAAGCGCAGATGGATTCGGTCACCGCCGTATCCGGCAGTGGCCCGGCCTATGTGTTCCTGCTGGCCGAAGCGATGGAAGCGGCGGGTATCGCACAGGGCCTGCCTGAAGAGGCGGCGCGCACGCTGGTGGTGCAGACGCTGCTGGGCGCCTCGCGCATGCTGGACGAAGCGGGTGAAAGCCCAGCCGAACTGCGTCGCCGGGTGACCTCGCCCAACGGCACCACGCAGGCAGCGATCGAGAGCTTCCAGGCGGGCGGGTTTGAAGCGTTGGTGGAAAAGGCGCTGCGTGCGGCGCAGGTGCGTGGGCAGGAGTTGTCTGCGGCCAATGATTGAAACAGGTGTGCCGACCAACGGTCGGCACCCACCGTCATCCACGCATGGCGTGGATCTACTGATACCTGTCGCCGCGGGAATGCATGGTGCTCTTCAGTAGATCCACGCCATGCGTGGATGCTCATTGCCCCAATGTGGCCATGACGAAATCGACGAAACACTGCAGCCGCGGCCGAGGGCGACGGTCGGGCAGATAGATCAGGTGCATCGGCCGTGGCTCGGGCAGATGGTCGCGCAGCAGCGGCTTCAATCGCCCTGCCGCGATTTCACCGGCAAGCAGCGCGGTCGGCTGCAGCACCAGGCCGGCACCCGCCACGGCCGCTTCGCGCAGCGCGTAACCGTCATTGCTGGTCAACCGTGCTTCCCAGTCCACCTGTTCACCATTGGCCAACTGCCAACCGTGCCCGCCGCGCCAGGCCAGGTGGCTCAGGCAATCATGTCCTTCAAGATCGGCAGGCGTGCGCGGCGTACCGCGGCGGCGCAGATAGGACGGTGATGCACACAGGCTCATCGCGTACGGCGGCAGCGGCCGTGCCACCAGTTCCTGCGATGGCAGCGGGCCGACGCGGATTGCTGCATCGAAACCGTCCTCGATCAGGTCGATGCGGCGATTGCTCAGGTCCAGCTCGATGTTCAACAGCGGCTGTGCCCGCAGCAGCTCGGCCAGCAATGGCGCCAGGACACAACTACCCCAGGTGGTCGGCGCACTGACACGCAACAGTCCGCGTGGCTGCACCTGCAATCCGGCCACGTCCGCCTCGGCCTGCTGCACCTGTTCCAGCACCTGCCGGCAACCGGCGAGATAGGCGTTGCCGGCCTCGGTCAGGCGTTGGCGCCGAGTGTTCCGCTGCAGCAGCGCGGTACCCAGGTGCGCTTCCAGCTGCTGGATGTACTTGCCGACCATCACCGCCGAGACCTGCAGGTGACTGGCCGCAGCGGAAAAACTGCCGTGCTCGGCTACGGCGACGAACGCCTGCATGCAGCGCAAGGTGTCCATTGCAAACCCATGGTTAGGAATATGCGAATCATACCCCCCTTATCAAACCGACCGGCGACGGCGCAGACTGCGCTCATCCCCTCTCGCAAGGAGCTGTCATGAAGATCCTTCTCGTTGGTGCCAGCGGCACCCTCGGCCAGGCGGTCGCCCGCCACCTGGGCCAGCAGCACGACATCCTCGCTGCCGGCCGCCACAGCGGCAGCCTGCGCGTCGACCTCACCGATGACGCCAGCGTGCGCGATCTGTTCGCACAGACCGGCCCGGTCGATGCGGTGATCTCCACCGCCGGCAAGCTGCATTTCGGTCCGCTGCAACAGATGACACCCGAACAGTTCAACGTCGGCCTGCAGGACAAGCTGCTCGGCCAGGTGCGTCTTGCACTGGCCGCGCAGCACCATCTCAACGCCGGCGGCTCGATCACCCTGACCAGCGGCATCGTCAGCGCGCAGCCGATCCGCGATGGTGCCAACGCCACCGCCGTCAACCATGCACTGGAAGGTTTCGTGCGCGCGGCGGCGCTGGAACTGCTGCCGCGCGGGCTGCGCATCAATGTGGTCAGCCCGAACGTACTGGTGGAATCGATGGAGGCCTACGGTCCGTACTTCCCAGGCTTTGAAGCCGTAACCGCACAGCGCGCGGCGCTGGCCTTCCAGCGCGCGGTGGAAGGCATCCAGAGCGGCGAAACCATCACCGTCTGGTAACGAACGTGCCGACCAAGGTCGGCACCCACCAGCACGTTCAGCCCCAGCGCATCGGGCCGTCTCCGCGCTCGCCGAGCACGTCATCCGGGTTGGCCAGGCGGCAACGCTTCAGTGACAGGCAGCCGCAGCCGATGCAGCCGGTCAGCTCATCGCGCAGCAGCTGCAGCATGTGGATGCGTTCCTCCAGCTCCACCCGCCAGCGTGCCGACAACTTGGCCCAGTCGGCCTTGGTTGGCGCCCGCCCCTGCGGCAGGCTCTCGAACGCGCGTGCCACGGCTTCCAGCGGCATGCCCACGCGTTGTGCCACGCGGATCACCGCCAGCCGGCGCAGCACGTCGCGGGCGTAGCGGCGCTGGTTGCCCGAGGTGCGCAGGCTGCTGATCAACCCCTTGCGCTCGTAGAAATGCAGCGCAGAGACCGCCACGCCACTGCGGCGGGCGACATCGCCAACGCTCATGTCCTGTGCCAGCATCGATTGACCTCAACTTTGGTTGAGGTGGCATGCTGCTACCATCGCCGCCAGATGACAAGCGCGGCCCGTCCGCCCCCGCAGGAACCTGATGCCCTCCCCCGCTGCCACGGCCGATCCGGTCGACTCCTCCATCCTGTCCGCGCGCTACCGCGCCACCACCGTGGGCATGGTCGCCCTGGTCTCTCTGCATGCCTTCGAGGCGTTGGCGGTGGCCGCCGCGATGCCCACCGTGGCCGAGGCCCTGGACGGCCTGCGCCTGTATGCGCTGGCCTTCGGCGGCACCTTGGCGACCAGTGTGATCGGCATGACCCTGGCCGGTCGCTGGGCCGATCATCATGGGCCGGCACGGCCGCTGTGGTGGGGCCTGGCCTGCTTCGTGCTCGGCCTGCTGCTGGCGGGCTTCGCGATGCGCATGGGCATGCTGGTGGCTGGCCGCCTGCTGCAGGGCCTGGGCGCTGGAGCGATCTCGGTCTCGCTGTACGTGATGGTTGGCCGCACTTACCCCGAGCATCTGCGACCGAAGGTGTTCGCCGCGTTCTCTGCGGGTTGGGTGGTGCCCTCGATGATCGGCCCGGCACTGAGCGGGGTGATCGTGCAGCATCTGGGCTGGCGTTGGGTGTTCCTGGCGGTGCCACTGCTGGCGGTACCGGCCGGCCTGCTGCTGCGACCGGCGCTGGCGCGCATGCAGGCTCCAGCAACGATTGTTGCCGATGATGGCCGCGGCGGCATCGTGCGCTGGGCGACCGGTGCGTCCCTGGCCGCCCTGCTGCTGTATCTGGGTGGGCAGCAACAAGGCGTGCCGGCGCTGCTGTGCATCGGCGTAGCCATGCTGGCGCTGCTGTTCTGTGTACATCGCCTGCTCCCCGTCGGCACACTGCGCCTGCGCCGCGGCCTGCCCAGCGTGATCGCATTGCGTGGCGTGGCCGCCGCCGCGTTCTTCGCCTGCGAGGCCTACCTGCCCCTGTTGCTGCAGCGCGAGCGCGGGCTGTCGCCCAGCTGGGCCGGTGCTGTGTTGAGCCTGGGCGCACTGGGGTGGTTCACCGGCTCGTGGTTGCAGGGTCACCAGCAGCGTGGCTGGTCGCGCCAGCAACTGCTGCGCGTGGGCACGCCGTTGATGACCGTGGGCATCACCGCGACACTGGCGGTGCTGTTCACGGCGGTACCACTGCCGGTCGCACTGGTCGGCTGGACGCTGACCGGTTTCGGCATGGGCATGATCTACGCCAGCCTGTCGGTGCTGACGCTGTCGTTGTCACCGCCTCACGAGCAGGGCGCGAACACCTCGGCGCTGCAGTTGAGCGAGGCGCTGTCGGTGACCACCGCACTGGCGGTATCGGGTGCGCTGTTCGCGTTGTTCGTGGAAAGCGCCCCGCATACCGGTTACATCCTGTGCCTGGCTATCACCTTGGGCCTGGCCGCGTTCGCCACGGTGATCGCCAGGCGGGTCTAGACGCGATCAGGGCGTCGCCACCGTGCCCACTTCATCGATGTCCTGGTGCAGGATGCGGCGCACTTCCAGCACCGCCTGCGGGGTTTCCTGCACGCTGTGGCCGGAGATGATCACTTTCTCCGACAAGGCGCCGGGCAGGTGCGAGCTCCAGTACGGCACCAGCCCATCGTCGGACTTTTCCACCGGCAGTTCCGGTTTGCGCTGGGCGATGATCGAGTGGTACTTCAGGCCCGGCGTGATCGGCAGCTGCGCAGCCGCTTTCACGAACGGGTCGCTGGCCTTGAGGTTGTCGATGCTGTTGGGGATCTTCGGCTTGGCCGTGCCATCCACCTGCTGCTCGGCCTGCGCCAGCGCCAGGAACACGTCCTCGAACTTGCCAAGGATGGTCAGCGGCAGGCGAACCAGGCGGCCGATCAGGCGACCAACCTTGTTGCCGGCGATGTCCGTGCCCTGGTGCGGAGCCGCGATGAAGATCGCACGCTCCACGTTTGGTTCGGCCTTGAAGTGCAGCAGCGGACCCAGCTTGGACTGCACCCGCTTCAGGCGTTCGCCCTTCAGGTCATAGTTGGCCAGCAGATCGTTCCACAGCACGTCGCCCGAGTCGCTGACCAGCAACCGCGCCAGCACGCCGCCCATGCTGTGGCCGATGTAGACCATGTCCCTGGAGGCACGCGTGCTGCCGTTCGGGTCGAAATGCTTCAGCGTGTCGTTGAATGCGTTGGCGATCTCATAACGGTTCAGCGCGATCGGCGCATTGGTCGGGTAGTACACCTGCCACACCTGGAACTGCCGGCGCAGCTCGGGGTCGCCCATGATCTCGTTGGCCAGGTTCACCCACGCTTCCGGGCTGCTGCCCAGCCCATGCAGCATGAAGATGATGCGGCGGTTCGGATCCCACGGCTGCATCAGGTAGATGTGCGGCTCGCCGATGCCCTCGCTCATGCCGAACAGGGTGCGCAGCGACTGCGTGGCGAACCCGCTCTGCGCCAGCCACAGGCCGTAGGCGGCGGTGAAGTTGCCCGCCAGCGGCACCTCTTCGCCATGCAGGGTGATGCGCTCGGTCGCCTCCGGCGAATAGCCATCCAGCAGCACCTGGCGGGTGCGCATGACGTCCTCCAGCGTATTGCCTTCAAAACGCAGCAATGCGGTGACGTTGATCGAGGACATCTCGCTGTACTCGGGCACCGAATCGTCGTGCTGGTGGCGGCGTCCGCGGCGGCCGCCCTCCTCCTGCTCGTCCTTTGTGGCCTGCGCCTGCGTCGTCTCGGCCTTGGCCCCTTCGGCGGCGACGGCCGGCACCACCAGCTTCGGCGGGTCCATCACCATCACCAGTTCGGCGCCGAAACCGTCGCGGCGATACGTGCTGCGCATGCCGACGAAGCTGACGGTGCCGGCCGGCACCAGCTGCTTGGGAATGCTCTTCAGCGACAGCCGCTGGAAATCGGACGCCAGTGTCCAGCTGCCCGCCGACACCGGCTTGGTGTAATCCTCGCCAGCCAACGCGGCAGCACGGGCGCGCGCGAACAGCACCACCGCAGCCTTTTCGGCGGCGTAGTTGTAGTAATCGCGCACCTGCGTCTGCCGGTCCTCGAACGCACGATCGGAGGGCGAGCGTCCGCTGTAGAACAGATAGGCGTAGCCATACCGCGCCGCCTCCAGCCACGCATCCAGCGCCGCATCGCTCATCGGCGGCTCGTTGGCTGCCTGCTTCTTCGGTGTCAGTGCCAGCGCGGCCTTCACCCACAGCTCGGACAGCGTCGACAAGCGCTGCTCGACGTTGAGATCATCGGTCATCAACAGCGTGCTGCGGCAGACCAGGAAGTCCTTCTCGCACTGCGATTCGTCCAGCCCGGCCGCACTCAGGGTCTCGCGTGAGGCGGGGCTGAGCTTGCCGGTGTTGAGCACGTCGGCACGCTTGTTGACCAGGTAATCGCTGGAAGCCACCTGTTTGACGGTGACCATCGCGCAGCCGCTGCCCCCCAGCAGCAGCAAAGCAGCCAACAGCGCTGGCAGCACGCGCTGCCAGCGGAACAGGATCATCGAGGTCATTGCTGCGGGTCCTGCTCGGTGCCGGGGACGCCCTGGCGGATCACGGTGGAGAAATCATCGTTGGGTGCCATCTTCAACGCACGCTCGGTGATGCGGCCCTTGGCATGCAGTTCGGCGTACGGCACGCCGGGCGTGAGCACGCCCACCTCCTCCGCGTATTCGGCCAGGTAGCCCGACGCCAGCAGTCGATAGTCCAACGGCAGGCGCGGGGCGATATGCCGTGCCAGATCGAAAACGATGGTGGTGCAGTTGCTGGTCAGCGTGTTGTAGAAGCCGGGCGTGGCATCAAGCTGGCGTGCCTGCTCGATGTAGGCGGCGAACAGGGCCTTGAGCTGGTTACGGTCCATGCCGTGCAGGCGATACAGGTAGACGTCCTCGCCGCGCGCGTTGGTGCGGGTGCGGATGATGTCGGTTTCTTCGGACGCGACCAACGTCATCTCGAACTTGCGGAAGAAACCGCCCAGTGCCGAGAACGATTCACCACGTTCCTTGCGGATTTCCAGCGAGAACACCAGGTGGCGCCCATCCTCGAATCCGAACGAGACCAGGGTGTGAGCGATCGCCGGGCCCATCCAGTACGACAGCACCAGGTCGGCCGAACGCAGCTGGTCCAGATCGTAGCTGCGGCGTACCCAGCGCGCGTCGTAGTCGGTCTCGGTGCGCCAGGTGAAATCGCGCACGTTGTCCAGCACCACGTGGCGGCCATCGAAGGATTGCACGTGCAGGCGCTGCGCCACATCATCAGCCCAGTCGCGGTCCTGACGCGGGGTCAGCAGTAGCCACCACAGCCCGGCAAGCGCCAGCGCGCCGGCAAAGGCCGCCCACAGCCTGCGCGTGCCACGGCCGCGCGCCACCTGCCAGGACGCCCAGGCAGCGGCCAGCAGCCACAGCACCGCCGCGGTGACGCCCAGCCAGCCCGGCCCGGGCATCTGGTAGGTCAACAGACCCGCCACCCACAGCGCCAGCAGCACCATCACACATCCTGTCATCCATCGTCCTGCGGCTTTCACTGGCGTCCTGTCGAGGTCCCGGGGCGGCATAGTTAGCCACAAGCCGCCTCACGGCGACATCTACAACCGGTTCAGGCAAGCGCGGCCGGGGCATACTTGCACCCACCAAGGGCGCGCAGGGGGCAGAGATGGGCATCACCACCGTGGCCGGCGTAGCCGTGCAGGCGCAGCACCGGGCCAGCTGTCATTGCGGCACGGTCGAGCTGCTGCTGGAGCTGCCCGAGGGCATCGTCGACCCGCGCCGCTGCGACTGCTCGATGTGCCGGCGCCGTGGCGCCATCGCCGCCAGCGTGGCACGGGACGGGCTGCAGATCGTGCGCGGCCAGGCCCACCTGCGCCTGTACCAGTTCAACACCCACGTGGCCGAGCACTACTTCTGCGGCGTCTGTGGCATCTACACGCACCACCGCCGCCGCTCCAGCCCGGACCAGTACGGCTACAACGTGGCCTGCCTGGAAGGCATCGATCCGTTCGCGCTGGGAACGATTCCGGTCAATGACGGGGTGAACCACCCCGCCGACCGTACCGGTTAGTGGCGGCTGCGCCGGGGCGGCGGCGCGATCTTCTGCCACGGCGCCATGCTGGCCCGGCCGACGCGCAGCGGGCGCTTCAACGGTGTTCTACGCGCGGGCGTGTCCGCTGTCGGCGGCAGCCTTTCGGCAGGCAGCGCGGGGCGCGGGGGCCAGAGTCGGTCGAGCAGCCACATGGCGGGTCTCCGTGGGGGACGGGGACGATCTACCCTACCGACGCCCAGGCCAAGACCGGGTGACGGCGCTGCAGCAGAAAGATGACACCGGCGACATTGGCCTCAATGCACTGGCCGCGCCCTGCCCAACCGCCGTACCAGCACGAAGAACAGCGGCACCAGCACCACCGCCAGCACGGTTCCCGAGAGCATGCCGCCGATCACGCTCATGCCGATTTCACGGCGGCTGACCGCGCCGGCGCCGGTGGCCAACGCCAGCGGGATGACGCCTGCCACAAAGGCCAGCGAAGTCATCACGATCGGCCGCAGGCGCAGGCGCGCGCCCTGCAGTGCCGCCTCCACCGCCGAACTGCCTGCGCGGTAGCGCGCTTCGGCGAACTCAACGATCAGGATCGCGTTCTTTGCCGACAGTCCAATGGTGGTCAGCAACCCCACCTGGAAGTAGATGTCATTGACGAAGCCTGCAGCCGTAGTCGCCAGCACCGTACCGATCACGCCCAGCGGGATCACCAGCACCACCGCCACCGGCACCGTCCAGCTCTCGTAGAGCGCGGCCAGGCACAGGAAGATGAAGGCGATCGACGCGGCGTACAGGTACAGGGTCTGGTTGCTGGCCAGCTGTTCCTGGTAGGACAACCCGCTCCATTGCAGATCGAACCCGGGTTGCCCGGCCACCAGCGCCTGCATGCGCTGCATCGCTTCGCCCGAGCTGCGCCCTTCGGCCGCACTGCCCTGGATCTGCATCGCAGGCAGGCCGTTGAAGCGCTGCTGCAGCTGCGGCCCACGCGCCCAGTGACTGCTGGCGAAGCTGGCGAACGATGCCATCTGACCGTTGCCGCCGCGCACATACCACTGGCCGATGTCGTCGGGCACGCTGCGGTAAGGTTGGTCGCCCTGCATGTAGACGCGCTTGACCCGGCCACGGTCCAGGAAATCATTGATGTAGCTGCCACCCCAGGCAGCGGACAGCGTGGAATTGATGTCGGCCTGGGCCAGACCCAGGGCACTGGCCTGCGCATGGTCGATGTCCAGCCGCAGCTCGGCCTTGTCACCCAGCCCGTTCAAGCGCACCGACGTCAGCCCGTCATCCTCGCCGGCTGCGCGCACCACCTTTTCCTGCGCGGCCTGCAATGCCACCCGGCCGGCCGCGCTGGTGTCCTGCAGCCACAGTTCGAAACCGCTGGACTGGCCCAGACCGCGCACGGCTGGTGGCGCCAGTACATTCACCTTGGCGTCGGGCAGCTTGCGGAAATAGGCGTTGGCGCGCGCGATGATCGCCGCCGCCGTGTTGTCGCCGTTGCGCTCGTCCCACGGTTTGAGCGCCAGGAAGCCCTGGCCGGCATTCTGCCCGGTACCCGCATTGTTGCGACCAACCACCACGAACACCACGTCCAGATTCTGCTTCTCGTGCTCCATGAAGTAGCGGCTGATCTGCTCGCCCAGCGCCTCGGTGCGCGCCATCGGCGTGCCTTCCGGCGTGGAGAACTGGAAGGTCACCTGGCCCTGGTCCTCCACCGGCAGGAAACCGGTCGGCATGCGCGCATACAAGGCAATCATGGCGATCACCAGCAGCAGGTAGAACGCCATCCAGCGCCGCGGCTGGGCCACCACGCCACCCAGCCTGCCCTGGTAGGCCGACTGGCTGCGTTCGACGCCACGGTTGAACGCAGCAAAGAAGCGTCCCGGTGGCTTCTGTGCCGACGAAGGCTTGAGCAGGGTCGCGCACAGCGCCGGGGTCAGGGTCAGCGCGACCAGCGCCGACAGCGCCATGGCAGATGCAATGGTGATCGAGAACTGCCGGTAGATGATGCCGGTGGAGCCGCCGAACAGCGCCATCGGCAGGAACACCGCGCCGAGCACCACGGTGATGCCGATCAGCGCACCGGTGATCTCGCCCATGGATTTCTCGGTCGCCTCGCGTGGCGGCAGATGCTCTTCGTGGATGATGCGTTCCACGTTCTCCACCACCACGATCGCATCATCCACCAACAGGCCGATGGCCAGCACCATCGCAAACAGGGTCAGCGTGTTGATGGTGAAGCCGGCCACCGCGAGGACACCGAAAGTCCCCAGCAGCACTACCGGCACAGTGATCGCCGGGATCAAGGTGGCACGGACGTTCTGCAGGAACAGGAACATCACCACCACCACCAGCACGATCGCCTCGATGAGGGTGTGGATGACCCCTTCGATGGAGACCCGTACGAACGGCGTGCTGTCGCGTGGATAGGCCACCTGCAGACCGGGTGGGAACGTAGGCCGCAGCCGGTCAAGCTCCGCGCGCACCGCATCGGCGGTGGCCAGTGCGTTGGCGCCGGAGGCCAGGGTCACCGAGAAACCCGCCGCCGGATAGCCATTGAGGTAGCTGCTGGTCTGGTAATTCTCCGCGCCGATCTCGACCCGCGCGACATCACCCAGGTGCACCGCCGCGCCACTGGGCAAGGTGCGCAGGATGATCGCGCGGAACTGTTCCGGGGTCTGCAGGCGCGACTGCGCGGTGACGGTGGCATTGAGGCTCTGCGTCGCACTGGACGGCAGCGCCCCCAGTTCACCGGCAGTGACCTGGGTGTTCTGTGCCTGGATCGCGCTGCGCACATCCGATGGCATCAGATCGTAGGCACGCAGCTTGTGCGGGTCGAGCCACACGCGCATCGCATAGGCCGAACCGAATACGTTGATCTCGCCGACGCCGGCAATGCGGCTGATCGGATCCTGCACGTTGCTGACCAGGAAGTCGGATACGTCCACCCGCTCCATGCGCCGGCTGGTGTCGTACAGCGAAACCACCATCAGCGAGTCGCCCTGCGACTTGGCCACGGTCACGCCCTGCTGCTGCACTTCCTGCGGCAGGCGGTTGATGGCCTGGTTGACGCTGTTCTGCACCTGCACCTGGGCGATATCGGGGTTGGCGCTCTGGTCGAAGGTGACCGTGATCCGCGCCTGCCCCGAAGACGAACTGGTGGAGGAAAAATACAGCAGGTGGTCGATGCCCTTGATCTGCTGTTCGATCACCTGGGTGACACTGTCTTCCACCGTCTCCGCAGACGCGCCGGTGTAGTTGGCGGTGATGTTGACCTGCGGCGGTGCGATGTCCGGATACTGCTCGACCGGCAGCTGGGTCACCGCAATCGTGCCGAACGCCATGATGCAGATCGCCAGTACCCAGGCGAATACGGGGCGGTGAATGAAGAAGCGCGGCAGCATGCGCTCAGTCCTTTCCAGCCGGCGCAGCCACGGGCGCGGGTTTCATCCGCACCGCCATGCCATCGGCAAGGCCCTGCGCTCCGGCCACCACCACCTGCTCACCCGCACTGATGCCGTCCAGCACCAGCCACTGATTGCCGACCGCGCGCGCAGTGCGGAAGGTGCGCAGCCGCGCCTTGCCCTCCTTGTCGACCAGCCACGCCTGCGCCTCGCCCTTGGCACTGCGGTCCACCGCCGACTGCGGCACCAGCAGGGCCTGCTGCTGCGTGCCCTGTCCCACCTGCGCGCGCACATACATCCCGGGCAACAGCTGTCCGTCGGGATTGGGGAACTGCGCACGCAGGGTGATGCTGCCGGTCTCCTGCTGCACATCGATGTCGGCAAATTCGAGCGTGCCCGGTAGCGGGTAGTCGGTGCCATCGGACAAGCGCAGCCGCACCGGCGCGCTGTTGGCCTGCACGCCACCGGCGGCAATGGCACGACGCAACGCCAGGTACTCGTTGCTGGACTGGGTGATGTCCACGTTCATCGGATCCACCTGCTGGATCCGCGCCAGCGGATCGGCCTGGGCGGACGTCACCAGCGCGCCCGGGGTGAACAGCGCGCGCCCGATGCGGCCGGCAATCGGTGCACTGACCGTGGCAAAACCCAGCCGCGTGCTGGCGGTATCGCGCGCCGCCTGCGCGGCCTGTACCGCCGCAGCCGCCTGTTGGCCACTGGCAATGGCATCGTCCACGTCCTGCCGCGCGGCCAGCTGGTCCTTGCCCAGCGCCTGCATCCGCTGCGCCCGCAGGCGCGCGGTCACGGCGGCCGCTTCGGCGGTCTTCAGGTTGGCCTGTGCCTCGTTCAGGGCCGCCTGGTACAGCGCCGGCTCGATCTGGAACAGGGGCTGCCCGGCCTTCACCCGCTGCCCCTGCTCGAACAGCCGCTTCACCAGCACCCCGTCCACCTGTGGCCGTACATCCGATTCCTGCGAAGCGACGGTGCGCCCCGGCAGCTCCTGCTCCAGCGCCAGCGTCTGGTTCTGCAGCGTCAGCACGGTCACTTCCGGCGCCGCCGTGGCTGGCTTGGGCGCGTCCTTGCCGCAGCCGGCCAGCAGGGTTGCCAAGGCCAGCAACAGCGGCAGGCGCCGGATTCGGGGCAGGCGCCAGGCCGCAGCCGGCAGGAGAAAGTACGGGAGGGTCATCGGCAACAGGTTCCACGCGCCGGGGGGAGCGCTCGGCGCCGAATATAGAAGACAGCGCGCCGCGATCCAGCGAAAAACGCATGAAACATTTTTCATTTGCAGTGCATGCTCCCGATTGCGAGGATGCGCATGTCCCAATCTGCAAAGTGGCCCATGCCGCGCGTACTCACCATCGAGGACGACCTTGTCACCGCGGAGGAAATCGCCACCGAGCTGCGCAGCCACGGCTTCGAGGTCGACCTGGCAGCGGACGGCAGCAATGGCCTGGCGCTGGCACGCGCAGGCGACTACGCGGTGATCACCCTGGATCGCATGCTGCCGGGCGTGGATGGGCTGACCCTGGTCACCACGCTGCGCCGCGAAGGCGTCACCACGCCGGTGCTGATGATCAGTGCTCTGTCGGACGTGGACGAGCGCGTGCGCGGACTGCGCGCCGGTGGCGACGACTACCTGACCAAACCGTTCGCCTCGGATGAAATGGCGGCGCGCGTGGAGGTGCTGATCCGCCGCCATGGCCAGATGGGCACAGCCGACAGCGTGCTGCGCGCCGGTGATCTCGAACTGGACCTGATGAGCCGCTCGGCACGCCGCGGCGGCCAGGAAATCAGCCTGCTGCCAACCGAGTTCAAGCTGCTCGAGTTCCTGGTCCGCAACGCCGGCCAGGTGGTCACCCGCACCATGTTGTTCCAGGAAGTCTGGGGCTACCACTTCGATCCGGGCACCAACCTGATCGACGTGCACATCGGCCGTGTGCGCAAACGCATCGAGCAGCCCGGCCGCACGCAGCCGATCAAGACCGTAAGGGGAACCGGCTATGTCTTCGACGCGCGCGCCTGATCAGTGGCGCTCGTCCAGCAGCCGCCTTCTTGGCCTGTACTGCATCCTGTTCGTGGCCTGGTCGAGCATGCTGCTGGGGGTGATGTACTGGCGCATCTCCGATTATCTGAACGACCTGACCGAATCGGGCCTGCAGCAGCGCGCTCATCTGTTCATGAGCTTCGACGGCCCTGCCCTGGATGACGCACTGCGCGACAGCCAGCGCTTCGACCTGCACCAGGTGTATACGTATGGGCTGTTCGACAACGCCGGCATGCCGATGGCGGGCCCGTTGACGGCCATTCCCGAGGGACTGCCGCTGGATGGCAACTCGCATCCCGTGGCGGGTTGGACACTGGTCGATGGCCCGCATGAGAGCGGTGGCAGCGCGCTCGGCGTGGTGACCCGCGATGGCCGCACACTGGTGTTCGTGCGCCAGAACGGCAAGCTCATGGCGGTCAACAGCATCATCCTCGATGCGCTGCTGTGGGGCGTGTCACTGACCGTCATCCCCGGACTGGTGGGCTGGCATCTGCTGCGCCGGCGCCCGTTGAAGCGGATCCAGCAGATCGAAGCGGCCACCAACCGGATCATCGCCGGCGACCTCGGGCAACGCCTGCCGGTGTCCAACCGGCGCGATGAAATCGATCGGCTGTCGAGCATCGTCAACGCCATGCTGGAACGCATCGAACAGCTGATGACCGAGGTCAAAGGCGTGTGCGACAGCATCGCGCATGACCTGCGTACACCGCTCACGCGCCTGCGTGCGCACCTCTACCGCATGCGCGTGGGCCTGGACGAGCACGACGCGCACGCCGACCCGCTGGACAAGGCACTGGCGGAGACCGACATGCTGATGGCGCGCTTCGCTGCGCTGCTGCGTGTGTCCGAACTGGAAAGCCATCAGCGCCGCTCCGCCTTCGACGAGGTCGACATCGCCGACCTGCTGCAGGAGCTGCACCAGTTCTACCTGCCGTTGGCCGAAGAGAAGCAGCAGCTGTTGGAACTGCAGGTAGCGCCGCAGATCGGCATGCTGCGTGGCGATCGCGAACTGCTGTTCGAAGCGGTGGCCAACCTGCTGTCCAACGCCCTGCAGTTCACACCCGAGCACGGGCGCATCCTGCTGCGCGCGGTGGACGACCACGGCGCGCCCCGGATCGATGTGATCGACAACGGGCCGGGCATCCCGCCGCAGGACCGCACCTTGATCTATCAGCGCTTTTTCCGCGGCAGCAGCAGTGCCGGGCAAGCCCCTGGATTTGGCCTGGGGCTGTCGATCGTGGCCGCCATCGCCGGGCTGCACGGCTTCCGCGTCCGCGCCGGCAGCGCCCCCGACGGGGGCGCCTGGATGAGCATCCGTGGCGCCACGGACGGCCTGCCCTGAAGCCGGACCCATCACCGGCAAGTGCATTTGGGAATCATTTGTATTTGGGAGCGGGCATCCGGATAATCCGCCGTCACCGCCCTTCCCGGATTCCCCACGATGCCCGCCCTGCCGTCGCGCCGCCCGCTGCTGTACACGCTGTTCCTGCCCACCCTGCTGGCGTCGGCTATCGCCCAGGCCCAGGACGGCACTGCAGCGCGGACCCTGGACAAGGTAACCGTGGTGGCCGAGCGCGCCAGCACCGCAACCAAGACCGACACCGCCCTGACCGAGACGCCGCAGGCGATCAGCGTGGTCACCCAGCAGCTGTTCACCGATCGCGGCGCGCACAATCTGCAGGAAGTGCTGCGCTACAGCGCCGGTGTCACCGCCGATGCCTGGGGCCTGGACACCCGCAACGACGCCAGCTCGGTGCGCGGCCTGGACCCGGTGCAGTACCAGGATGGCCTGCGCCGCAGCTACGGTTTCAGCCCGCTGGCGCGCCCGGAGGTTTACGGCCTGGAACGGGTGGAAGTGCTGCGCGGTCCGTCGTCGGTGCTCTACGGCGCAGGTGCCACCGGCGGCATCATCAACGCGATGAGCAAGCGCCCGACCTTCGGCGCCACCCGCGGTGAAATCGGCCTGCAGCTGGGCAGCTTCGACCGCCGCCAGCTGCAGGGCGACATCGGTGGTGCATTGAATGACGACGGCACGGTTGCCGGACGCTTCGTTGGCCTTGTGCGCGAATCGAACATGCAGACCGATGTCCTCAAGGACGACCGGGTCTATCTGGCGCCATCGCTCAGCTGGCGCGGCGAACGCAGCACTTTGACCCTGCTGGCCAGCTACCAGCACGACAAGACCGGCTCCAGCCAGCAGTTCCTGCCGCTGGCCGCCACCCTGTACGCAGCACCCGGCCGTCGCCTGGATCCGACCACGTTCATCGGCGATGCCGGTTTCGACCGCATTGATTCGCGCGTGTACAGCCTGACCGCCCTGTTCGACCATCGCTTCAACGACGCGGTCAGCCTGCGCTCGGCGGTGCGCTACATCGATGGCAGAACCACGCTGCAGCAGCTGTATGTGGACAGCTACAGCAACCCGGAGAACCCCTTCATCGACGCCGACCGGCGCGTGGTCAACCGCACCGCCTACGGCACGCAGCCGGACATCCAGGTGCTCAGCGCCGACAACGCGGTGCAGTTCGACTTCAGCACCGGCGTCTTCCAGCACCTGCTGCTGGCCGGCGTGGACTACAGCCAGTACAAGGAACAATTGCAGCGACTGGATGCCACCGGCACGCCCATCGACGTCTACGCGCCGGTATCGATAGCGCCGACCGTCCGTGGCTGGGAACGCCAGCCGGACCAGACGTCCTCCCAGCTGGGCGTGTATGTGCAGGACCAGATCCGCTGGGCCGATCGCGTATCGCTGGTGCTGGGTGCGCGTCGCGATCATGCGCGTTCGAAGACCGAAGGCCAGCCCAGCCAGACCGACAATGCCACCACCTACCGCGCCGGCCTGATCGGCGAGCTCGGTGGTGGCGTATCGCCGTACCTGAGCTACAGCGAGTCGTTCCTGCCGGTATCCGGCCAGGATCTGTTCGGCAGTGCATTCAAGCCGATGCGCGGACGCCAGGCCGAAGGTGGCATCAAGTGGCAGCCGGCGCGCAACATGCTGTTGACCCTGGCTGCCTACCGGATCACCGAAACCAACCGCCAGACCAACGATCCGGACAACGTGCTGAACGTGGTGCAGACCGGCCAGATCCGTTCCAAGGGCGTGGAGCTGGAGGGCCAGTTCCAGTTTGCCAACGACCTCACCGTCACGGCGGCCATTGCGCGCAACGAAGCCGAGGTCAGCCGCAGCAACTTCGCATTGGAAGTGGGCGAGCGCCTGAACGATACCCCGCAGGATCTGGCCTCGGCCTGGGTGTCCAAGGCCTTCCAGCTGGATGATGCTGCACGAATGAAACTCGGCCTGGGCGTGCGCCATGTCGGCAACACGGTATCGCTGGGCAACGGCGGCCGCGTCATCACCCCCAGCTACACCCTGGCCGATGCGCTGGTGGAAGTGCAGGTGACCAACTGGACCTGGGCCTTGAACATCACCAACCTCACCGACAAGCGTTACTACGCGCCGTGCCGCACCTTCGGCGATTGCTTCGCCGGCTACCCGCGTGTGGTCACCGGTACCATCAGCTATCGGTTCTGATTCCTGCAACCAGTGGAGCGCCGCCCAGGACTGCGTGGCTCCCTGGTTGCCCCGGACAGATGCACCGCCCGCCGCCGTTCCCATGCACGATGCGCATTGCCACCCCCGAGGCAAGCGCCGTCAGCGCATTCGTGGCTGACCAGGAACAGGCGGCGGGCGATGCGGGTTGGCGTACCGGACAACTCTGGGACTGACCGGCGGATCATCGCGATCCCCACACATCGCCCACCACGGACAGCGGGTCACGTGATCCGAAGGCGCCATCGATGCGCCTGCGGGTCACGTGCCAGAGTTGATTGTGGGACGCCAATCCCAGCCGGCCGATGATGGCCGACGGAGACATGCTGGTCACCGTCGCCGAAAGGGTATGTAGGGGTTACCCGCGCTGATGCATCGGTCATGCCGCAGGCACGGCCCCCAAGGATGGAACTGCAGGCCGGATCACATTCCTCAGGTATGCACGAGACGGGCCAGCGCAGGGCCAGTACGTGCATCACGGATGCTCAGCCGGCAATCACGACACTACCGGTTGCGCTGCCATCGCCAGGAAATTCTGCAACACCGGTGCGGGTGATTCCGGGCGCATGCAGAACTGCAGGTCGAAGGCGGCATTGGCACCATCCAATGGCTGATACACGATCTCATCAGGACGGAACCCGGTCATGCTGGCCGGCACGATCGCCACGCCCGCTTCCACCGCCACCAGCGACAACACCGCGTGCATGCCCTGCGCTTCCTGCACGACCCGTGGCGTGAAGCCGGCAGCGGTACACAGGCCCAGCACCTGTGCATGGAAGCCGATACCTTCGGCCGATGGCCATGAAACGAAAGGCTCATCCATCAGGTCTGCGACGTCCAACCGCTGCTGTGCAACCAGTCGATGCGCACGCGGCAGGGCAATGGCCAGTCGATCCTGGTCGAATGCCTGCAGATGCAGTTCTGCGGAAATGATCGGCGGAATCAGGATGCCCAGATCGATGCGCCCCTCGCGCAGCCACTGTTGCTGCTGCCGCGAAGTGGCTTCGTGCAGATGCAGCTGCACCTGCGCAAAGGCGTGCCGGAACTGGCGGATCAGTGCCGGCAGGCGCCCATAGAGTGCGCTGCCGACGTAGCCTACGCGCAGCGTCCCGGTCTGCCCAGCAGCAGATTCACGCGTGCGCTGCAACGCCTGTTCGGCCTGCTGCAGCGTCGCACGCGCCTCCACCAGCAGCGTCTGCCCTGCTGCGGTCAGGCCCAGCGTGCGGTTGCCGCGCACGATCAGTCCGGTGCCCACTTCGTCTTCCAGGCGCCGCATTGCCGCCGTCAATGGCGGCTGCGACATATGCAGGCGTGCCGCGGCGCGATGGAAGTGCAGTTCTTCGGCCACCGCCACGAACTGGCGGAGCAGGCGCAGATCGATCATTTCATCGCAGGCAGGTGGAGACCTGCCTAGGGTACGCGCTCAGCCACGCGCATCGACACTCGGCCGTGCAATGACCGGCCACTGCAGGGCCACCGATTCAATGCTGTCGGCAGCGACGGCACGCAGGTCGCGCGGATAGTCCACGTTTTCCGCTTCCTGCAGCCGCAGAGCGTGGAACTGGCCATTGCTGGCACGCAGAATCCAGCCACCCTGCCTGCAGCGCGTGGAAGCCAGGAAGGCGACCCCGGTAGCCACGGCATCGGGATGCAGTTCATCCGGCTCCCCGTTGATGCCCCACATGCGGGTCTTGGCCACCGGCGACACCGCGTTGACCACGATGCCATGCTCGGCGCCTTCCAACGCCAGCACATTGACCAGCCCCTGCGCAGCCAGCTTGGCCATCGCATAGCCGCACAGGCCACGCTGCGCATACTGCGGATACAGCGCGCGATCTGAGGTGGTGAGCACGATGCGCCCGCCGCCGGCAGCACGCATTGCGGGCCACGCCGCCTGTGCCAGCCATAGCGGCGTCTTCGCGGCCAGGCACAGCATCTGCTCCAGCGCATCGTCTTCCACCGCTTCGATACCGGCATAGGCCACCCAGCCGGCATTGTGGATGATGAAGTCCAGCCGTCCATGGCGTTGCAGGATGTTCTGTACCAAGGCGTGGCAGCCGCTGCGCTGGTTGATGGGGGAGCTGGCGGCCTCGATCTGCAGACCCTGGCTGTGCAGCGCAGCGACGGTCTGGACAATACGCTGCGGATCGGTGCCCGTGCCATCCGTTGCGGCGCCCACGTCATGCATCACCACATGCGCGCCCCGCTGGGCCAACAGGCGGCTGTAAGCCAAGCCCAGGCCACCGGCGGCTCCGGTCACCAGGCCCACCTGGCCTTCGAACGAGATACTGGAAACTGGTTTCATCCGGCCAGCATCGGCGAGCACGGTCATCCACTGCCAATACTGATTGCAGGACCGTGCGATACGCCAACGGTATCGCGCGGCGATGGGGGGGTGCTGTCAGCGGCTGAAGCGCCGGGCGCCGGCAACGCAGATCACAGCTGCCACGGTCACCAGCAACATGCCGACGCTGACAGTCTCGTGCAGCAGCATCGCCGCCAGTGCGAGGCCGAAGAAGGGTTGCAGCAGCTGCAGTTGGCCTACCGCGGCGATGCCGCCCTGGGCCAGGCCGCGATACCAGAACAGGAACCCGATCAGCATGCTGAACACTGCCACATACCCCAGCGCCCACCAGGCGGAGGCAGCGACCGCCGTGAAGGAGACCGGGCGCATCGCCACCATCAGCGGCAGCATCACCGGCAAGGCCAACAGCAGTGCCCAGCTGATCACCTGCCAACCGCCCAGATGTCGGGCCAGGCGACCGCCTTCGGCGTAGCCAAGCCCGCACACAACGATCGCGGCCAGCATCAGCAGGTCGGCCTGCAGTGAAGCCTCTATGCCATTGCGTGCGGCGTAGCCGACCACGCAGGTGCTGCCCAGCAGCGAGAACACCCAGAATGCCGGACGTGGCCGGTCGCCGCCGCGCAGGACGCCGAATATCGCCGTGCTCAGCGGCAGAAGTCCCACGAACACGATGGTGTGTGCCGATGAGGCGTGGCGCAGGGCGAGCGCGGTCAGCAGCGGGAAGCCCACTACCACGCCCAGGCTGACCAGCGCCAGACCGGGCAGATCGCTTCTGACCGGACGCGGCTGCCGCAAGGCCAGCAGCAGCACCAGCCCCAGCAGCGCGGCGATGCTGGCGCGCGCGGCCGTGACAAAGCTGGCATCCAGTTCCATCACCGCCAGACGGGTGGCCGGCAAAGAGCCAGCGAAGATCACCACACCGATGAAGCCGTTGATCCACCCGCTTGCCGACCGTTCCACACCCTGCTCCAGAAGCGCCGGGCGGTACCCGGCTGTGCCCATCATTGAGCCACCAGGCACCGGGGATACACAGCTACAATCCAGTACAGTCACAAGTAACTGTACTGCCAATAATCCCCCTACAGTCACGCCCATGTCCCGACCGCCCAGCCGCATCGACAGCGTCATCCACGCCGTCCGCTCACGCATCAGCTCGCGCCTGGATGGTCCGGGCAGCCGCCTGCCCTCGGTACGCGCGCAGGCCGCAACGATGGGCGTCTCAGTGTCCACCGTGGTCGAGGCCTACGAACGATTGGCGGCCGAGGGCGTGATTGCCGCGCGCGCTGGCTCCGGTTTCTACGTGGCTGGCCCGGCAGCACCGCTGGCGCTGGCCGAAATGGAGCCACGCCTTGATCGCGCGGTGGACCCTTTATGGGTGTCGCGGCAATCACTGGAAACCCCGCCCGGCCACCTCAAACCGGGCTGCGGCTGGATGCCCAGTGACTGGCTGTACCACGATGGCCTGCGCCGTGGCCTGCGCCGCATGGCCCGCGCCGACCCCACACACCTGGTCGACTACGCCGGGCCGCTTGGCCTGCCTGCACTGCGGCAGACGCTGCAGCGACGCGCCGCGACGCTGGGCATCGACGTTTCGATGGAGCAGCTGCTGCTGGCCGAATCGGGAACGCATGCGGTCGACCTGATCTGCCGTTTTCTGCTGAAACCCGGCGACTGCGTGCTGGTCGACGACCCGAGCTATTTCAACTACCACGCACTGTTGAAGGCGCATCAGGTGCAGGCCATCGGCGTGCCCTACACGCACAACGGCCCCGATCTGGAGGTGTTCGCCAGCGCCGTGCAGGAACACGCACCACGCCTGTACATCACCAATTCCGGACTGCACAACCCGACCGGCGCGGTGCTGTCGGCGACCACCGCACACCGCCTGCTGGGCCTGGCCGAACGCAGCGAACTGCTCATCATCGAGGATGACATCTTCGCTGACTTCGAGCTGCGCCCGGCGCCACGGCTGGCGGCGCTGGACGGATTGTCGCGGGTGATCCATGTCGGCAGTTTCTCCAAGACCATCTCCGCGGCATCGCGCTGCGGCTACATCGCCGCGCGCCCTGACTGGATCGAGGCGCTGACCGATCTGAAGCTGGCCACCAGCTTCGGCGGCGGCCACCTGGCCGCACACCTGATGCAGATCGCGCTGACCGACAGTGGCTACCGCCGGCACATGCAGGCGGTGCGCACGCGTCTGGCCGATGCGCGCAAGCACACGCTGCGGCAGGTGCAGAAGCTGGGCATCACACCGTGGCTGCAACCGGAAGCAGGGCTGTTCCTGTGGTGCCAGCTGCCCGATGGCCGTGATGCCTCGGCAGTGGCACGGCAGTGCCTGCGCGAGGGCGTGGTGGTGGCGCCCGGCAATGCCTTCAGCCAGTCGCAGCGGGCTGCCGACTACGTGCGCTTCAATGTGTCGCAGTGCCAGGACCCGAAGATCTGGCAGGTGCTTGGGAAGGCGTTGGGCTAGCCCTTCGACCAGCGGTATCCGCAGTCACGCCGCCAGCGGCACACCTTCGACAAACGTCTCGCAAACTCGCAGGCGAATCGGCGTCGCAGCACCGAACGCCTCGAGGAGCACGCGAACCCGCGGCCACTCGAGGCCGCCCAGCCCGGCGCCGATACTCGGCAGCGCAATCTCGGGCACCCCGCGGACTTCGGCTTCGCGCAGCATCTCCGACAGCGCCCGCTCTACCGCACCGTACTCAGCCTTGGTGCGCCAGCTGAGCTGCGTGCCCAGATTGAATACAGTGACAGTCCCCTCCTCCCATACAAAGACATCTCCCGGGGCGAATTCACCCGCCATGCAGAGGCGTCGGTAGGCTTCATACATGGCCGGCCAGTGCTGGCGGAACGCCACCGCGATGCCCTTGCCCATTGCCCCTGCACAGTTGCATCCGTGGGCGTAGCTGCTCAACCCCGGAGTAGCGAAGATGTCGCCGGTTTCGAAACTGACGGGCATGCGTGTGATCCTCTGCTGCGGATGCAAGAGTGTCCAGCCCAGGTGTCTCAACTCCTGAGACCAGAATGGTATGCGAAGCACTTGATACGCCACGCCGCAAGCACCATGACCTCGGAATCTACCCGCCAGGAATGAGCATGCCTTCCTTCTCCGATCCCCAGGCCGTCGCCCGCTACGCCGACGGCCCGCTGCGGCAGGTGCCGGGCTTCCTCGGCCTGCAGCAGATGACCCATCTGCTGTTGGCCGAACACGTACCCGACGACGGCCAGGTGCTGGTGCTCGGCGCAGGTGGCGGACTGGAGCTCAAGGCCTTCGCCGAAGCGCACCCGCACTGGCGGATGCTCGGCATCGACCCGGCCGCGCCCATGCTCGCCCTGGCCGAGCAGACCCTGGGGCCATTGATGGCGCAGGTCACGCTGCTGGAAGGCTACATCGACGATGCCCCGCACACCGTCTTCGACGGCGCCAGCTGCCTGCTGACCCTGCATTTCCTCACCGTTGAGCAACGCCTGCATACCCTGCGCGAACTACGGCAACGGCTGCGACCGGGGGCGCCGCTGGTGGTGACCCACCACAGCGTGCCGCAGGACGCAGACGGCAAGCATCGCTGGCTGCAACGCTACGCCGCGTTCGGTGAGGCCTCCGGTATTCCACGTGCCGATGCGCAGCGCGCAGTCGCCGCCATCAGCGAGCGCCTGCCGCTGTTGTCGCCCGAGCAGGAAGTAGCGCTGCTGCAGGAGGCCGGCTTCGACAATGTGGAATTGTTCTACGCCGGCTTCAGCTTCAAGGGCTGGGTGGCCTACGCGCCGGCCACACCGGCATAGCACCGCGACGCACGTTCAAGGCACCACGGTGATGCCGATGCGCTGCATCAGCAGCGCGACCTGCTGCACATCCAGCGTGGCGCCACGCAGGTTGGTGCTGCGCAGATCCAACTCACCCAGTTCGGAGTTGGTCAGGTCGCAATCGGTGAAGTTGGCCGTATTCCAGTCGATACCATCGAATTGGCCGCCGGACAGGTCCGACCCCGCGAAGCTGGCGCCACTCACGTTGGCGCCCTCCCAGCGGTTTTCCCACAGCTCGCACTTCTCCAACGTCACCCGTGAAAAGTTGGCATAGCGCAGGTTGGACTTCTTGATGAAGGCGCTGCAGAACCAGCTGCGCGTGGTGATCTGGTTCATGAAACTGGCGTTGCTGAAGTCGGCGCCCTGCGCGCGGCACTCGCTGATTTCCAGCCCCAGCGCCTTGATGAAGTTGAAGTTGCACATGCTGATGTCGCACTGGCGGAAGCTGGCTTCCTTCAACGTGGCACCACTGAAGCGGCACCCGGTGCGCGTCTCGGCATCGTAGAAACCGCAGTTCACGAACTCGGTGGCGGTGAGGTCCACGCCGGAGAAATCGCAGTCGTGGAACTGCTGGTCGACCACCTTCTGGCCAGTGAACTGATCGGCGCCGATGCGCAGCTTGTGGTGAACGGTGGAGGACATGCAGGGTTCCGGGCCGATTGCCTGGCCATGATGCCGCGCCGCAAAGGGAATGGGCAGCACGACAGCGCGCCCGGTTCATCACTGCTGCAGCCAGGGTATGTACAGCCGGCCGCACGGCCTCTGCCTGAACACCCAAAGTTGCACGTTTATGCATGGTCATGCACACTTCGAGCATGCACACTGACCCGACCCTCCCCGCCGAACGTACCCAGCTGATCCTGCAGGAGCTGCGCCAGCAAGGACGCGTGGTGGCTGCGGAACTGGCCCGCCGCTATGGCGTATCGGAAGATTCGATCCGCCGCGACCTGCGCGAACTGGCGGCCCAGGGGCTGTGCCAGCGCGTTTACGGCGGTGCGGTGCTGCCGGCGCCGAAGGCCGTGCCGCTGCGCGAGCGGATGACCCAGGACCGCTCCGGCAAGGATGAACTGGCCGCCCGCGTCTGCGCGTTGCTGCAGCCTGGCCAGGTCCTGCTGATGGATGCAGGCTCGACCAACCTGGCCATTGCCCAGCGACTGCCGGGCGCGCTGGGGCTGACAGTGATCACCAACGCGCCACAGATCGCCACCGCTGCGGCGTGGCAGGACGGCACCACCGTGCAGCTGATCGGTGGGCGACTGGCTGCCGGCGGTGGCGCGGTCGGCGCCGAGGCGCTGGCCCAGGTGCAGCACCTGCGTGCGGATGTCTTTCTGCCCGGCCCCTGCGCCGTCGACGTCGATACCGGCGTGTGGGCGATGGACGCCGAGGAAGCCACGCTCAAGCGCGCGATGGTCGCTTGCAGCAGCCGCATCATCGTCGCCGCCACCACCGAGAAGCTGGGCGCGCGCGGCAACTGGCAGATCGCCAGCCTGGACGACATCGACGATCTGGTACTGACCACGTCGGCCCCCCCTGCGCTGGCCGCCCGTTTCCGCGCCGCCGGCATCGCCGTGCACCCCACACCTCCCTGACCGTCCCGCTCATGTCCCTCCCCAACCGCGCGCGTGCCGAACAGCACGCGACCCGCGCTGCATTCTTCATCCCCGGTTTCGCCACCGCGCTGTGGGCCACGCTGGTGCCCTTCGCCAAGGCACGCACCGACATCAACGACGCCACGCTGGGGCTGGTGCTGCTCTGCCTGGGCGCCGGCTCGCTGCTGGCCATGCCGTTGTCGGGCCTGTTCGCCGCACGCCTGGGTTGCCGCCGGGTGATGGTGGCCAGCAGCCTGCTGATCTGCCTGACCGTGCCCGGTCTGGTGCTGGCCGGCTCGGCCTGGACGCTGGGACTTGTGCTGTTCGTATTCGGCGCCGCGGTGGGCGCGATGGACTGCACGATGAACGTGCAGGCCGTGATCGTCGAGCGCGAAGCACGGCGCGTGATGATGTCCGGCTTCCATGCCTTCTTCAGTATCGGCGGCTTCCTCGGTGCCGCAACCATGACCGTACTACTCTCCGCACAGCTGTCTCCACTGACGTCGGTGCTGATCGGCGTCGGCGCGATGTTGCTGGTGATGCTGTTGTCGGCGTCGTGCTGGCACAGCGAGCGCATGCCACATGACGCACCTATGTTGGCCATGCCGCACGGCATCGTGCTGTTCATCGGCGTGCTGGCGTTCGTCGCGTTCCTTGGCGAGGGCGCGATGCTGGATTGGAGCGCGGTCTTCCTCAGTGACGTGCGTCGTGTCGATGCCAGCCTCGCCGGCATCGGCTATGTGATCTTCACCCTGACCATGACCGTCGCCCGCCTGTTCGGCGATGCACTGGTGGCGCGCGTAGGCCGCCAGCGCGCGATTGTGTTCGGTGGCCTGCTCGCTGCCAGTGGTGTGCTGGTACTCACGCTGGTCACGCCGTGGCAGGCCTCCCTGGCTGGCTACGTACTGGTAGGACTGGGGTGCGCCAACATCGCACCGGCACTGTTCTCGCTGGCCGGTCACCAGACCCGTATGCCTGGTGCGCTGGCGATCACGGCGGTGTCCACGCTGGGCTTTGCCGGCATTCTTGCCGGCCCCGCGCTGATCGGCTTCGCGGCCAACCATTTCGGCCTCATCGCTGCCTTCATCGGCGTGGCAATGGCGTTGTTGCTGGTAGCGGTGTCGACGCGCTGGCTGAAGGCCTGATCCGGCATCATCGCTGCCGACGCCGGAACTTCATCCGCAAGCGCCGGTAGCCAATCACCGTAGCCGTGGCACACATCGCGGCACCTGCCACGCTCAACAGCAGCAACACACCCAACCGCGCGGTGTCCTGGCGCAACATCGCCGGCAGGTCCCAGCTGTGCAGGAAGTAGAACAGCCAGCGCCCAACCCGCTCCCTATGCCCCATCGTCAGCAACGGGTCTCCGGTGGCCAGATCGAGGTAGACACGCGTCGCCTCGGCATCACCGAAGTCCACGACGGCCACCGGGAAGCGGCGTACCGCTGCGCCATTCATCGCCTCGGGCGCACGCGGATAGAAATAAGCATCCGGTGCATGCAGCAGCGCGAACCCCTGCATCGGCGCAGCCGACATCGCCTGCGCCTTCTGTTGCAGCCACGCCACGGGCAGCAAACGCATCACCCGGAGGTGCCCTTCGACCTCCGACACGATGCGGGTATCGCCCTGCCCGTCCAGCAACACCGCGAACAGCTCGCCGCCAATGCGCCGCCACTGGATCTCCACCGGCCTGAACCGCGTTGCATCGCCCGCGGCCAGCAGTGCAGCCGGATCACCGAGCGCGCCCTGCACCGCCACCGTGCCACCGCGATAGCGCGCGGTGTCGATCGCCTCACGCGTGCTGCTGAAGACGCCCAGCGGGTTCATCGACATCAGCCCGCTGAAGATCCAGCTGAACACGAACGCGGCCGCCATCAGCCCGAGCAGGTGGTGCCAGCGCATCCACGGCTCGACGTAGGGCGTCTTCGTGCCCGAACGGTAGTGCCCTCGAAAGCGCCAACGCCACACACCCACCACGATGCCGCTGATCGCCGCCACCGTGCACAGCGCCGACAGCACGATCACCACCCACGTCCAGGCCGGGTCGACCGACTGCATGCGCAGGAAATACAGCCAGTGCATCCACGCGCCCACATAGTTCCAGCGCTGCTGTACGCGTGGTGCATCCAGCACCACTTCACCAGTATGCGAAGACACGTACACATCGCCCGGCTGTGCACCGCCCACCTCCACGCGATACAGCGGCCGGTGCGCGTCCAATGCGCGCGAATGCGTCCAGCGGTCCTCGTCCACACGCATCGCGCCCACGAACGCCTGGCCGCCGGCAAACTGCGCTGCCGATGCCTCGGCGCGCTGTGCCGAGACAGGCAGCAGGGCCTGGCCGGTCCGTGCCGACCAGGCGCCCACGTTGCGGCCACTGCGCACCGCATACGCCGGCTCGCCACGCAGCGTGGTCAATGCCACGGTTTCCGGTTCGTCCTGCAGCGCCGCCGGCAACGCCGACAATCCCTGCCAACCGCGCGCGTCACCCAGCATCGGCAACACCGCCAGGCGCTCGCCGGGTGTCAGCTTCGGGTAACCAATGAACAGCATCACCATGCCGCTGACGAACCACAGCAACATCAGCAGGCACCCACCGATGCCCAGCCAACGGTGCAGCAGGTAGGTCCAGCGCTTGGCAGTGGATCGCAGCGACATGGCAGCCGTCCTCAGAAGCGATGGTCGAGGGTGAACTCGACGCGCCGGTCCGCGCCCAGCAGCCACTGCGTGCTTGTGTAGTACGCCGTGGCGTAGTACGCCCTGTCGAACACGTTGAACACGCGCGCGGTCACCCGCGTGCGCGGCGCGACCTGCCAGGCAAGGGTCAGATCGGTGGTGGCATAGCCCGGGAGCTGCAGCGTGTTGGCATTGTCGGCATAGCGCTTGCCCACGTAGCGTACGCCACTGACCACGCTCCAGTCGGGCAGGAACTGCCAACTCAACCAGACGTTGGCCAAGCGCTCGGCCACGTTCGGCGGTACGTTGCCATCACGCGGCACGATCACTGCCGGTGTGCCGGTGGCTTCCAGGAAATTCTCGAATTCGGCCTTGAGCACCGTCGCGTTGGCATCGAGCGACCACTGCGGCGCGAAGTTCCAGTTCAAGGACGCTTCAATACCGCGCGAGGTCTGCGCCCCCACCTGCACCCGGCGATCCGGCACCAGCGGGTCGCGACTGAGCAGACCGGTCTTGCGGATGCGATACGCCGCCAGCGTCCACTCGCCGCCGTCGAAGGCCTGCTTCAGGCCCACCTCGATCTGTCGGCCCTTGGCCAGATCGAAGGCACCGTTGGCCTGGCTGATCATCAACAGGCCACTGACCGGGTCCGCCGCCTGCGAGTACTGCGCGTACAGGCTCAACGTCGGCTGCAGCGCGAACACCGTACCGGCACGCCAGCCGGTGCTGCTGTAGGTCTTCGAGAACGCATTCTGGCCGCTGATCAGATCGGTGCGATCAATGCGCGCGCGGTCGTGGCGCAGCCCGCCCAATACCGACCAGCGCTCGCTCAGCGACAACCGGTCTTCCACGAACAGCGCGTACTGTTCGGCACCATTGCGGTAGCGCGGCAGATTGGGGGCATCGCTGACGAACTGGCCTGGCACCGGATGGAACGGATCGACCGGACCCGAACTGCCGGCATAGGTGTTGTTGGTGTGCTTGAAATGCGCGCGGTTTGCATCCAGCCCCATCGCGAAACTGTTCGCCAGGCCGCTCACCTCGCCTTGCACGCGCAGCGTCGAGGTCAGCCCGGTCTGGTCCTGGTTGTGGGTGATTTGGGTATTCCCGGAACGGTCGATCAATCCGGTCCGCGGGTTGTAGACATAGGCCTCGGCATTGCGCCAGTCACGCTGGCTGTCGATCTGGTACACGCGCGTGCGCCATTCGACGCTCGCATTGGGCGTCCACAACGCATCGAACTGGGTCCAGCGGTCGCGGAAGCGGATATCAGCGTCGGACACGTTGTAGTTGCGGTGGCGCAGCGCCTCCAACTGACGGCCATCCACCAGCGGCGTACCGAAGTAGCGCATCGGATTCTGCCGACCCTGCGCATGGGTCAGGGTCAGCTGCAGGTCATTGCGCGGCTGCCAAAGCAACGCACCGGAGAACGTGGCATCGCTGTTGCGCCCGCGGTCCACCCAACCACCGCTGTAGTTGCCACTCACATCCAGCCGATAGGCCAGCTCGGGTGTCAGCGCGCCACCGCTGCCGAAGCCCAGGCGCGCGGTGTCCTCGCTGCCCACGGTCACGCTGATCTCGCTCTCGATGGCACCGCGCGAAGGCTTCTTCGGCACGATGTTGATCACGCCACCGATTGCGCCATCGCCGTGGATGACCGAGGCCGGCCCGCGCAGCACCTCGATGCGCTCGATCGACCAGGTATCGAACGGGAAGGTGATGCCCACACCGCCGTACTGGCGCAGGCCGTCGTACAGGCGCATCACCGAGGCACCATCGGTGAAGCCACGGCTGGACAGTGCACTCAGGCCGTTACCCGGATGGGGCATTGCACTGATCGCGCCGGCGCGGCTGATCGCGTCGTTGAGGTTGGTGTCACCACGCTGCTCCAGCTGTTCGCGCGAAATCACGGTCAGGCTGGCCGGGGTCTGCAGCACGCTCAGGCCGAGCGCCGAACCGGTGCTGGCAGTGGAAGACAGCTCGCCGCTACGGCTATCGACCACACGTACGGTATCCAGCGTGGTGGGCGGTGCGGCATCGGTGGCAAGGGCTGGCGCGGTGTGCAGGATGGACGCGCACAGTGCCGCGCAGCGCAGACGTGCGAAGTTGGGGTTCGTTTTCATTCTTTCACGGCATGCGAGGCCACCCCGCGATGCAGGGCAGCTCAAGAAGTTCAGGAAGCGCGCACGCAGTAGTGCCAGGCCACGCCTGGCAACCAGGAAGCATCAATCAGCGCGTACGCAAGGCGCTCAAGCAGCCAACAGCACCGGAGGCCCACGCGCGCCCAACGAACCGTAGATCCGCTGCGCCAACGTCTGCACCGGACCGCGCAGCGCGCGGCATTCCGATGCCATCGGCGCCAGCAGCAGCAATACCGCCACCAGCAGGGTGATCAGCCGTGCGGCAATCAGGCAGTAGTCACACTCCACGCCCATCTCGTGATCGGCATGTGGATCCGCAGGCGGCTTCGGTGCCGCTTCGCCATGCTGCATCGCCATCGCGTGGTGGTCGTGATGCCCTTCCATCGCGTGCTGTGCATGCAGGGTGTGATCCATGACCACCACCGGTGCAGCAGAAATGTGCGCATGCGACAACCAGCGGCTCACCAACGGGGCGCACAGCACCAACAGCATGGCAAGCCATGCCAGGGCCTGGAACCGGCGGTGGAGGACAGAACGACGCACCCGGCCATTCTACGAGGCCGAGACCAACCTTGGACCACGTTCAGGGTCTCCGTTTCGGCCCTGCGACATCGTGACGCAGGGCTGGCCCTCACTGGATCCACGCCATGCGCGGATATCGCCGGGAGGGGACGGAAGGTCGCCCGGCGCAACCCGCCCCTTCCGCCCCCTGGCGACAACGCTAGAACCGCGCCGGCTGCTGCACAGCGCGTTCCAGGAACATGACGCCCGCCTGCAGGCTGTTGCGGGCGTTCTCCAACCAGCGCTCCGGATCGGCCACCGCGAACCGCTCCTGTGCGTCCACATCACCCGAGTCGGCCAGGTCGGCCAGCTGCAGATGGATGTGGTGCTCCACCAGGCTCATCAGTACGGCGAGCTCGGCCGATACCCCGGCGATGCGTTCGGTGAAGCCAGCGTCGTTGCTGTTCAGAGACATGTCCCCTGTTCCTATGCGTTGCGGTGTTGATGGATGGCTTCGAAACGCTCGGCGCAGGCAGGCCCACAGAACAGCCTCGCCGGGTCGTTTTCAAAGTCTTCGCTGCAGTCCGGGTTGTGGCACTCCCCAGTGGGTGTGAGAGGGGCAACGTTGCTGGCCCGCACGGCGTGCTGGGCCAAGGCGCGTTGAAGATGGCGCGCTTCCAGTTCCTGCGCTTCGTCGATGGTGTCCGTCATGCCAGTCGTATTTTATCGAGGGGTGGTCGCACCGATTGAGAACGCCGTGACGATCGTGCGCGGGATGAGCGCGGCATCGGACAGACGTACTTCATCGGGTCTGTTTTCAGACATACGGACTCCTTGTGCAGGGTGCCCGGGCCGGGCAATGAGAGAGGGCGAAGGGCCGTGTTGAACGGCATCGACATCATCGGAAAACAGGTTCTCGCAGGCTGCGACGCATCGTCGCGATGAAGGCGATCTGCGACTGTCATCGCAGATCACCCGCGGACAAGGACGCGCAGCGCAATCAGAGATGAAAGGTGTCCAAAGGTGTTGCAAAAACAAGCCCACTCCGACACCATGACTGCATCACCACCTTCCATCACCCACTGACCACTCTGCGTCGGGCAGCCGCCGCATGTCCCGCGTACAGCGGGCAGCACACAGCACCTTGGCCGCAACCGGCCGCTGTGAACCGAACCATGCTTCAAGGGGGCCCCGCCGAATGCATGCACCGCACCCAGCGCAGGACATCGTTCCAGCATTCCTGCAGGCCATGCACGCACACGGCATCGTGCCCGATGCGCGCGGCCGTGAGGCACTCAGTGCTGATGGCACGCTGGTGCGCTTCCATGTCGAGGGGGATCGCCGCGGCACCCGTAATGGCTGGGCCGTGCTGTTCGGCGACAACGTGCCCGCCGGCGAGTTCGGCAGCTGGCGTACTGGACTGCGCCACGGGTGGTGCGCAAAGGCGCCAACCTCGCTGACCGCCACCGAGCAGCGCGCGATCCGACAGCGCCAGGAAGCGGCCCGCGCGGAGCGGGAAAGACAGCAACGCGAGCGCGAGGACGCGGCGGCGAAGGCGGCAAACGTCCTGTGGAACCGCGCCGTGCCTGCCGACGCCAACCACCCGTATCTTGTGCGCAAAGGCATCCAGGCACACGGACTGCGCGTAGCGGCGTGGCCGGTGCGCAACAGCGAAGGCCGGGTGTTCCGCCACATCGACAACGCACTGCTGGTCCCGGTGATGAATGCCGCAGGCCGCATCGTCTCGCTGCAGGCGATCTTTCCACGCATGGACCTGGCGCTTGGTCGCGACAAGGACTTCCTGGCCGGCGGCCGCAAACAGGGCTGCTTCCATGTCATCGGCAAGCCGCTGTCCAGCCAGACCATCGCCATCGCCGAGGGCTATGCCACGGCGGAATCGATCCAGCAGGCGACCGGCTGGTGCGTGGTAGTGGCGTGGGACGCGGGCAACCTGGCGTCGGTCGCACGCGCATGGCGCATCGCCATGCCGGACGCCAGCTTCGTGATCTGTGCCGACAACGACCAATGGACCCAGCAACCGCTGGACAACCCCGGTGTCACCCAGGCAACCCATGCGGCGACGGAGATCGACGCACGCGTGGTATGGCCGGAGTTCGCGGTCCTGCACGACGAGGATGATCGCCCCACCGACTTCAACGACCTGCATCTACGCGAAGGCTTGGAGGTACTGCGTGCGCAGCTGTTGCCCGCCCCTGCCGCCGGCGTGGATGACGCCGCCCCGGAGGATGACGCACCGGCAACGGCCGCCGCGCGCTATCTGGTACCGGGCAATCTCTCCGCCTTCGATACCTTCACCCCGTTCCCCGACTGCAGTGCACGTGGCAGGCCCTTGCCGACCGCACGCAATCTGGCCGAACTGTGCCGGCGCACTGGCGTGACGGTGCGCTACAACGTCATCCGCAAGGATCTGGAGATCCTCGTCCCCGGCCTGCAGACCACGGTGGACAACGCCAAAGAGGTCGCCGCCGGCGAAGTGATGGACTGCATGCACCGCGCCGGCATGGCCATCGCCAGCTTCGAGACCAACCTGTGCCAGGTGGCCGAAGCCAATCCGTACAATCCGGTCGCCAGCTGGATCACCTCCCGGCCGTGGGATGGGCAATCTCGCCTGCAGGCATTCTTCGATACGGTGCAGGAAGCCCAACCCACACGCATGGCCGACGGCCGCGTGCTGAAGGAGATCCTGATGCGGCGCTGGTTGATTTCCGGCGTTGCTGCCGCCTTCGAGCCCGATGGCGTGGTCGCCCGCGGTGTATTGACCTTCGTGTCCAAGCAGAATCTGGGCAAGACGCGCTGGGCGCGACAGCTGGCTCCGGCGGAGCTGCAGCTGATCGCCGATGGCGTGGTGCTGGACCCGGCCAACAAGGACAGCGTCAAGCAGGTCATCTCCAAGTGGATCGTCGAGCTGGGCGAGGTCGATGCCACGTTCCGACGCACCGATATCGCGGCACTGAAGTCATTCATCTCGCGCAGCCATGATGAGATCCGGCGGCCGTATGCGCGCACCGAATCGCGCTACGCGCGGCGCACGATCCTGTTTGCCAGTGTCAACGACGAACGCTTCCTGCGCGATGCCACCGGCAATACGCGCTGGTGGACCGTGCACGCGGTGGCGCTGGGCGAACCGGCACGGATCGACATGCAGCAGGTGTGGGCCGAGGCGCATGCGCTCTATTGCAACGGTGAAACCTGGCATCTGGCCAGCGATGAGCTGGACGCGCTGAACGCCACCAACAGCGAACACGAGCCGATCTCGCCGATCGCCGAGCTGATCGACCGCCACTTCGACTGGTCGTTGCCCGCCGAGCACCGCAGCACACCCTATCGCGCCACCGAAATCGCCCTGGCAGTGGGCATCGACAAACCCAACCGCCGCGACGTCAACGAGGCAGCGGCCTACGTGGTCAAGCGCCATGACGTACGCACCAAGCTGATCGGCAAGGAACGGGCGAAGGTGTGGCTGATGCCACCGCGCAAGCGCAGCGCTACCGATCACGCGGCCGGACCGTTCTGATGCCGCGAATCCACGACGGACGCGATGTCGAAAGCGGCAGCGCCGACTGGCGTCTGGACTGCGAGGCACGGCACCTGCTGGGACTGGACGGCTACACCTGCATCGACGCGCGCGGACACTGGATCAGGATTGGCCCCCGCCGGCATCGCCAGCAGTACCTCCAGCGCGTGCTTGCGGCACGTGGCCCGGCCGAACGCGATCGACTGGCAGCAGCTGCGCTGCGGATCTGGGAGGCAACAGCCCCTGCCCCCCAAAATGAGACGCAAGTAGATGAAAGGTGTTGACTGGAGGCGTCTACAAAGGCAAGATGCGGGTAACGGCCATGCCACCTTCCAGGAGCCCAGCCATGCCTCGCGCCCGCCTGCACGCCTTCGAGGGCGAACAGCTGACCGTGCAGCAGATACATCAGCGCGTACCCGTTCTGTCCCAGCGGACCATCCGCGACCACCTCGCTGCGGGCCGCCGCACGTCCACGGCCATGCTGTGCTTCGACCCCATCGCCGCCGCCGCACGCGGTGGCCGCATCACCCAGCGCATCCTGCGCACCCGCAGCAGCACGGGCAGCGATTGCTGACTGCCGCCGCGCCTGCGCATTCCCCCAGGAGTAGATACCGCATGATCCCCGCCTCGCTCGACAGCAGCCAGCGCATGTTTGCCGACACACTGGCCGCGTTCCGCTACGGTTCCGCCTTTGGGAGCGCACCGCTACGATCCCCGCCGTTGACGCGGCCACCGCTGTATATCGGCATCGCCGGTGGCAAGGGCGTGGGCAAGGACACCCTCGCCAATGGGTTGGCCTCTGCGCTTGCGCTGCCCTGCGACAGCTTCGCTGCCCGTCTGCGGCAAGGTGCCAGCACCGAAGGGACGCGCGAGCACGTCCATCCGGAGCTATGGATACGCTCGTTGTTCTCGCGCCTGCCCGACGGCGGCCTGGTTCCCGATGTCCATTCCACTGAAGAGGCCCGCGCCATCCGCCGCCAGGGTGGCGTTGTGATCCGCATCACCCGTCCAGGCTGCGACGGCATCGACCTGCAGGCCGGTGGCCAGCCGCTGCCTGCCACGCTGGTCGATATCGAGCTGCACAACGACCGCAGCCCGGCTGATCTGGTGCGCGTTGCACTGGACCAGTTGATGTGCCGTGGTGTGGTCTGAGCGCTCTGCAGCAACCGCGCCCGCGGCACGCCCAAGCCCTCCCCTTTTTCATCCGCAACGCAGGTTCCGGCCCATCATCGGCGAAAATGATGTAAGGTCGTCCCCCATCAACGACGGCACCTGCCGTCACCCTGCATCCCCAACCGCTTTCGCAGAGAGGAAATGTCATGGAGGTCGAACAGTTCACGTCGACACGCCAGAAGGCCATCGCGTTGTTCAAGTCGCAGCCCAAGGGTGGCAAGGACATCGTGAGTCTGGATGCGATCTTCATTTCACTGTGCTCGCTGGCCAACGCCCAGCCCGAAGCCGCTGCCGCCAAGCAGGCGCGTACCGCCGCCCGCCCAGGCAACCAGCAGCCCCCTGCACCGTGGTTCATCGAAACGCTGGCTGCGCTCAAGGGCAAGGGCGAGTCGATCACCGTGGCACGCTTCCTGATGTTCGCCAACCGTTTCCCGGTCAAGCGCATGGACCAGGTCAATGCAGCCCGCTGGCTGCGTGATGCCGGCTACATCCCGCGCAAGACCGGCGGCAACCTGGTGTTCGACCTTTGATCCAGCACCACCAGCAGTCCTGAAGCCCCGGCATCGTCCGGGGCTTCTTCGTTTCAGGGCCCGGTGCACCCGGCACGAGGATCGCCCCCTTGGCCGTCCTCACCCTGTACCTGCCGTCTCCCCTTGTCCTGTCGTTGTTTCCAGCAGATGAGGACGAGGAGTACTGGAGAACCAGCAGAACCATAGGCAACACGGGGTAGCAAAGCATGCGCATCGCTAGCCGGCGCATGCACGTCCTCGGTGGTCCTCACGCAGGCATCTGAACGCCTTCAGTGGGCGACACTTGAAGTAGATGAAAGGTGTTGACTGATCTCGCGGGATGGCAACAGTGGATACCAATGCCACTGCCCAACCTTGCCATGAACGCCCTGCCCGACAGCATCCAGACCCTTGCCGAGGTCATCGGCGAAACCGCAGCCCTCACGCTGGTGCGTGCATGGCCGCCAACAACCACCAGCAGCACGGGACGCCACCGCGTCATCGTCTACGTCCCCGCCACCCTGCCCGATCAGCATCGGCTGATCGACATTCTCGGCCGGGACGTGGCGCAGCGCCTGGTCGCGCACTTCGGAGGCGAACTGCTGTTCCCGGCGTCCTGCTTCGCCGCCAGTGCACATGAGCGCCGCGAGCAGATCGCCCGGGCCGTGGCCAGCGGCATGCCCCGCGAGCACATCGCGCAGGAGTTCGGCGTATCGCAGACCACCATCAAGCGCGCCGTCCGCGGTGCCCGCTCCACCCCGGTCCCGGCCGTCCATCCTGCCCTGCTGAAGGGATACGCGCGCGCATGAACGAGACCGACCTTCTGGCCGGCGTGCCGGACTGGGCGAAGTACCTCGGCGGCACCTCCGGGGTACTGATCGCCGTTTCATTGTGGCTGCGGCAATGGTTGTCGTCGGCCAAGGTCGACCGCACCGCCGATGAAGCCACCAGCAACACCCTGCGCACCCTGCAGGAACAGCTGGCTGCCGAGCGTACGCGTGCCGATGGACTGATGCACGAACGCGAGGCCATGGCCCAGGAGATCGGCCAGCTGCGCGGTGAAGTCAGCGCCCTGCGCGCACAGATCGCGCAGCAGAGCGTGCAGATTGATGCGCTGCTGGACCTGGTGCGCAAACGGTCGGGAGCAGCCGCATGACCGCCGCCGCAGCCAGCGCCCTCGGTGGCGCCAACGTGGCCGCGTTCCTGGACATGCTGGCCGTATCCGAAGGCACCGACATTCCCAGCCAGCGCTCCCGCAATCGCGGCTACGACGTGATCGTCGGTGGCCAGCTGTTCAATGACCAGCGCGACCACCCGCGCGTACTGGTGTCGCTGCCACGTTACGGAATCAAGTCCAGCGCCGCCGGCCGCTACCAGTTCCTGCGCAGCACCTGGGACGACCTGCGTGCACGCCTGGACCTGCCGGACTTCGGCCCGGTCTCGCAGGACCGCGCAGCGGTGGCACTGCTCAAGCAGTGCGGCGCCTACGATCTGATCCGTCTGGGCCGCTTCGATGCCGCTGTCGCCGCCGCGCGGCGCATCTGGGCCTCGCTGCCGGGCGCCGGTTACGGGCAGAAGGAGCATGCACTGGAAACGCTGCGCGCCGCCTATCGCGCCGCTGGCGGGCGCATGCAGTGATGCCGATGCCGCTGAGGCTGCGCATCGTGCTGCTGGGACTGCTTGCCAGCCACGCGAGCTGCGCCTGGCTGGGCTGGGCGTTCCGCGATCGCAGCGCGGATCTCGCCGCCGCCAGCGTGCAGGTCACGCAGCAGACGGCACGAGCGGACGCAGCGCATGCCGCACGCCAGCAGGCCCACACCAACACACAGGCCGGCGTACGCGCTGAATCACAGCGCCTGGTCACGCAGTCCGCGCGCACCCGGCAGTTCAACACGCTGCAACAGGACATCGACACCCATGCCAAGAATTCTGTCCGCGACCGTGGCGATGCTGATGCTGAGTTCGTGCGCATCTGGCGCGAAGCCAATGCCGGCCGCCCTCTTCCTCCCTGATCTCAGCATTGCACCGGCACAACTGCGTGCGCCGCAGGAACTGCCCGATCTACAGACCGCCGACGATGACGCGCTGCTGCGCAACCACGTTGCCGTCGCGCGCCAGTATCACGAACTGGCCGATCAGATGCGCGCGCTGCTGTGCAGCCTCGGCAGCCAGCAAGGCTTCACCGTCAATGGTGCACCACCGCTGGCGCCTGCTGGCTGCACGCCGGCAGGCAACACCCGCGATCACCCACCGCACCCGCGCTGATCGCGCCAGTCGCGGCCACGCGTGCAATGCCCCGCGCCCTTGGCGATGGCAACACTGCATGCAGAAAACGCGTGCCGCGGCCAGCCGCGTTCTTCCTTCCATTCATCGCATGAGCTGACATGGCAACCGACACTTCCTCCACCATCCTCGACGCGCTTCACGCCGCCATTGAAGCGGCGATCCGGACACAGTTCGCGGACTTCGCGACCGTAGAGTTCTATCGCGACGCCAACACCGGCGCCCTGCCCACGCCCGCCTGCCTGCTGGCCATGACCCGATGCGACCGTGGCAAGGACAGCGATGACGGCACCGGCCAACTGCAGGCCGTGCTGCGGTTCGAAGCTCGCATCTCCGTGCAGTCCGCCGCAGCCGGCTCTGCTCTGCAGCTGCGCAGGGCTGCTGTAGCCCTGACCACCTGGCTGCATCAGCTCGGCCGCTTTCCCGGAGTGCCAAGTGGCGCGATCGGGGTGATCGCGGCGCTGCCCGAGGATGCCGCAGCGGCACAGCCCGATCTGCGCACCTGGGTCGTTGAATGGTCACTGCCCGTCGCGCTCGGCGGCAACGCCTGGGAGGACACCGATGGCGTCGTTCCACAGGCCTCCTACAGCTTCTCACCGGAGATCGGCCAGGCACACGAGCCCCGCTACCAACCGCTTGCCGAGAACACGCCATGAGCGCTGAACACGCTCGTTTGATCGGCAACCTGTTGATGATCGGCGTCGTGCGCGAACTCGATGAAGCCGAAAGCCGCGTGCGCGTCGACGCCGACGGGATGCTCACCGACTGGATTCCCTGGCTGGAACGCCGTGCCGGACCAGGCATGCGCAGCTGGTGCGCACCGGAGCCCGGTGAACAGGTGGTGCTGGCCTGCCCGTATGGCGACCCCGGCCAGGCCGTGGTGCTGGGCAGCCTGTACCAGGATCGTTTTCCCGCACCGGCCGATGCGCGCCTGCTGCAGCGCACGCAGTACGCCGACGGCAGCCTCGTCGAGTACGACCGCGAAACCACCACGCTGACCATCAGCGTCGGCACCGGCAAGGTCATCGTCAACTGCGCCAGCGCAGAAGTACATGCCAGCGAATCGGTGCTGCTCGACACACCGTCGATCAAGGCCACCGGCGACCTGGACGTCACCGGTGCAATCACAGCAGGCAAGGACATCAGTACCTCGGCAGACATCAAGGCCGGTGCCATCAGCCTGAAGGCACACAAACACACCGCCCAAGGCCCGACTGCCCCGACCACACCGGCACAGCCGTGATGGGCCATCGCTGCAATGCCCTGAAAAACCGTACTCCACGACGATAGAGACCATGCGAGGAATCGACGCCAACACCGGCAAATCACTGGATGGGCTGGCCCATCTGCACCAATCCGTGCGTGACGTTCTCACCACGCCCCTTGGCTCCCGGGTACTGCGCCGCGAGTACGGCTCGCGCATCTTCGAACTGATCGATGCGCCCACCAACCGCTCGCTGCGCATGGACCTGATCGCGGCCACCGTCGACGCACTCGCGCGATGGGAACCGCGACTGCACGTCGAGAACGTCGACGTCTCCCTCCCCGCCCCCGGCGTGATGATCCTGGCAGTGACCGGGATCCACCTGCCGGACGGCGAGGCCATCACCATCGAAGGAATCGAGGTTCGCTAACCGTGGCATCCGGCTCGTTCACCAGTGTCAATCTCTCCCAGCTGCCGGCCCCGGCGGTCATCGAAGTGCTCGATTTCGAAGCCATGTTCGATGAATCACTGACGGCATTGCAGGCGCTGGACCCCACGTTCGACGCGCTGCTGCCGTCGGATCCCGCCTTCAAGATCCTTGAAGTCTGCACCTACCTGCGCCTGCTCGACCGACAGCGCGTCAACGATGCCGCGCGCGGCGTGATGCTGGCCTACGCCGTGGGCAGCGACCTCGATCAGCTCGCGGCGATCTTCGGCATTGCTCGCCTGGTACTTGATCCGGGCAAGCCACAGGAGGGCATCCTTCCCCGCTACGAGAACGACGAGGACTTCCGTCGCCGCATCCAGCTTGGCCCGGAAGGCTTCAGCGTTGCGGGGCCGGAGGGCGCCTATGTATTCCATGCACTGAGCGCGGATCCGCGTGTGCTGGACGCCAGCGCCACCAGCAGCACGCCGGGTGAGGTGGTGGTGTCGGTGCTCTCGCGCGAAGCCGACGGCACTGCTACCCAGGGCCTGCTCGATGTGGTCGAGGCGAAGCTGAGCGCGGATGACGTGCGCCCGCTGACCGATCACGTGCTGGTGAAGCCGGCGAGCATCATCAACTACGCCGTCGCCGCCACGCTGTACACCTTCGCCGGCCCGGATTCGCAGGTCGTGTTGGCAGAAGCGCGCACACGCCTGGACCGCTACATCGTCGAATCGCATCGACTCGGCCGTGACGTGACCCGCTCCGGGTTGTTCGCCGCATTGCATGCCGAAGGCGTACAGCGCGTGGTGATCGACAGCCCCGCTGCGGACGTAGTGGTGGACCGCACCCAGGCCACGTACTGCACCGCGGTGACGCTGGCCCACGGTGGCAACGATGAGTGACCTCGCGACGCGGCTGGTCAATGCGCGTCTGCGTGGCGCGGTTGATGGGAAGAACCAGGTGTTCCGTCATCCCGGCGGCATGCTGGCAACGGTGCAGGCGGTGTATCGCACCGATGGGCAGGGACGCCGACGCCTGGACGATGCTTCCATCAACGGCGGCGTGGTCACCCTCGCAGCCGCGCCTGCACCTGGCGTGATCATCGACGGCGACGCACAGGTCCGGGTGCCCTCATCGGCCAACCTGCTGCCGCCCAATGCCACCCACGCCGAGCGCGCACTGTCGCGGGCGATTGTTGCCCGCCCGCTGCCGGTCGACATCACCGCCCTGTGGGATGCCGATCGCTGCCCGGCCGCGTTGCTGCCCTGGCTGGCCTGGGCGCTCTCGGTGGACGAATGGAAGGCGTACTGGCCCGAACCGGTGAAACGCGCGCGGGTACGCGCGGCAATCGCCATCCAGCGCCGCAAGGGCACGGCCGGCAGCGTCCGCGACGTGGTGGCAGCGTTCGGCGGTTCGGTACTGATCCGCGAATGGTGGCAGCTGCAGCCGAAGGGGCCGCCGCACACCTTCGAAGCGGTGATGACCATCGCCAACCAGGGCGGCACCTCGGCCACCGCGATGTTCGTCGACGACGTCATCGGTGAGATCACCCGCACCAAGCCGGTGCGCTCGCATTTCACCTTCACCCAGGGCATGCAGGCCGACGCAGCAATCGGCGCGCTTGCAGCCGCACACGCCACGGCCTTCCGCCGCATCCAACTGATCGGAGAGTAAACCCCGCATGCGCTTGAAAATCACCGACGCCGGCTTCGCAAAGCTGGTCAATCCGCCGAATACCGGCACCAATGCCATTCTGGTTACCCAGATCGGCCTGACGTCCACCGCGTTCACGCCTTCGGCCGGACTGACCGCGCTGCCAGGCGAGATCAAACGTGTCGCCACCTTCGGCGGCCAGGCCGTGGGCGATGACACGCTGCACGTGACCATCCGCGACGACAGCACGACGGCCTACTCGTTGCGCGGTTTCGGCCTGTACCTGGCCGATGGCACGCTGTTCGCCACTTATGGCCAGGCCGATCCGATCATGGAGAAGTCGGCGGCCTCGATGCTGTTGCTGGCCACGGATGCACGCTTCACCGAAGTGGACATCACGCAGATCCAGTTCGGCAACGCTGAGTTCATCTACCCGCCGGCCACCACCGAGGTGCTGGGTGTGGTCGAGCTGGCCACCAGCACCGAGGCAGAAGACGCGGCCGACACCCAGCGCGCGGTGACCCCGCGTGGCCTGCGTGCATTCACCGACAAGCGCTTTGGCGCTGCTGCACCGACGGCGCTGGCCAGGACGCTGCTGTCTGCCGCAACCACGGCCGCCGCACGCACCGCGCTGGAGCTGAAGGGCGCTGCATTGAAGGACGCCGGCCACGGCAACGGCCTGGACGCTGACACCCTGGACGGCAAGCACGCATCGGCATTCGCCCTGGCGGGTGACTTCGCCACGGTCGGGCACAAGCATGTCATCGCCGATGTGACCGGTTTGCAGACTGCTTTGGACGGCAAGGCATCCAAGGGCACGAACAGCTTCACCGACCAGCAGTTTGTCGGCGGAACGTATCCGCTGGTGGGCTTTGGCGCCCAGGGTGCAGAGCAATCGTTCATCGGCGGCTGGGCGAACGCGGGCCTGTGGCGGGTATGGAGCAATGATCGCGCGGCCAGCAGTGAGATCACCATCAAGCACGGCGATACCCCGCGTTGGAACGGCTCCGCGATGTGGCATGCCGGCAATTTCGCGCCGGAAGCCAAGATGGACAAGTCCGGAGGAACGTTCACCGGCCATGTCGCGGTGAATGGAAATTCGCTGCGTTCGTATGGCTGGAACGGTGTCGCCAATGATGGCGTACTGGTCCTGGGCGACGCCAGTTCGTACCTTTTCAAGAACGGCCCGAATTTCACCTTCGCCAATTCGGCGGGTGGCTACACCGCCACGCTGAATGCTGGCGGCTCGATCTGGACGAGCGGCAACTTCGACCCGGCCACGAAGATCAACACCACCGGCGGCGACATGAGTGGTCCACTGAGAATGCGTGGAAATGCCGGCGGCCGCATTGCGTTGTATGACGACAATATGGATGTTGCGAACATCGAAATCGGTGCAGGCCTCAACACGGGAACCGATCGCAACGGGTTCCTGGTGAACCGGAACGCAAATGGATCGATCTCGCTGTTGGCAGGAAACGGCAAGTCCAAGCTGACGATAGATGGTGCTGTCGGTTACACCACCATCGCTGCTCCCAGCTTGGGAACCGGTCTGTGGAACAGCCAGACAGCGCTCCATTGCGCCATTCCACATGGTGGAAACGTGGACGGCATGAAAGCTACGCTGTTGCGTACCGTCAATGGTGGAAATGGCTGGTCGTCCGCACGTTGGCGGCTGTTCCGTGAGGTCGACTCCACCACACAGGGCTATATCGATTTCCATGGTGATGCGTCCGATGGCGATCGTGTCTTCACCTTCGCCGGCTACGGCCAGTCCTTCTGGCTCTCGAAGTCCGGCGTTGTCGAGGCACCTGCGGGCTTCAACAGGCCATCATCTCGCAAGCTGAAATCAGACCGTCCGCTGGCTCCGCTTACCTATGGCCTGGCCGAAGTCGAAAAGATCCAGACGTTCTTCGGTCAATACAACAGCGACTTCGTGAAGGACGAAAGGCGTCGGCTCTTCATGATTGCCGAACAGCTCGCAGAAATCATTCCTGAGGCCGTGTACGAAAGTTCCATCGACTATCGCGGAGAGAAGGTTCCGTCAGTTCAGGATGCCCAGCTGATTCCGGTCCTGGTGCGTGCCATCCAGCAGCTTGCGGCCGAAGTCCGATCAATCAAGGCGGCCGTTTGATATGGCCAGTGGATATTCATCGGGCAATGTTGACCTGGACGACCTGTTTGACTCGTACGTGGAAGGTCCGTTCGCCACCGACTCCGGATTCATCCTTGGCGGCACCGACCTAAGCCGCCGTTACGCCCACATCCAGTACGGCAGCAAGCGTGCCGACGTCGGCTACCGCATCGGCGGCATGGACGTTTCGAACCTGTGGGCGGCACGCGGCAGCGCGAGCTATCGCCTGCCGTTCCATGGGCAGGGCTATTCATCAGGCAACGGTGCCAAGACCAACTCGACCGGCTCTGCATCGGCATCGGTCTCGATCGACATGCTGAACGACGGCAACTACAGCATTCGACGAAGTGCCACTGGTGGTGGCAACAACAGCAACACCGTCGTCGCCTCCGGTCGTTGGCTTCCGGCCGGTGCCAACGCTTCCGAGTACGACGTGCAGTTCAGCGTGAGCAACCAGGGAGCGGCGTACTTCAGCACCAGTGCGCCGACCTTCGCATCGCTGTCGACGTCGCGCTCGGCAGGCGTGTCCATCAGCGTACCCGCCAAGTCCACCAGCTTTGAAAGTGCTTCCACCAGCATCAGCGTCCACCTGCGCCGTGCCGGGGGCAACGCGCAGGTCTCCACCTTCAGCGCCAGCGTCAGCGCTTCCGGCTGGGTCTGATCGATTACCGGGCCACGGCTGCAATTATCGCCGCCGTCGCCTTTTCCGAAGATATACACGTCGCCTGCATCTGCAGGCACACCACCACACCGAGGAACCTCTCCGAATGACCGATTTTCTCCATGGCGTACAGGTCGTCAACATCGACACCGGTGCCCGCTCGATCGCCGTCGCATCCACCAGTGTGATCGGCATCGTCGGCACCGCACCGCTGGCTGACGCCGACGCATTCCCCATCAACACCCCCGTCCTGGTGACCTCGCTGTCGCAGGCGGCCAAGCTGTCGGCCAAGCCCGGCACCGAAGCCGGCACCCTGCCGGGCGCACTGGATGCGATCTTCGACCAGTCGTCGGCGGTCGTGGTCGTGATCCGCGTCGAGAGCGGCGCCTCCGACAGTGCCACCCTGGCCAATGTCCTGGGCGGCGTGAACGCACAGACCGGCGCGTACTCCGGCGTGCACGCACTGCTCGCGGCCAAGTCCATCGTCGGCGTGAAGCCGCGCATCCTGCTGGCACCGGGCTTCACCCACGTGCACCCGGCCGACCCGGCCAGCCCGGACACCGTGCTGGCCAACCCGGTCGTCGCCGAGCTGCTCGGCATCGCTGACAAGCTGCGCGCGATCATCATCAAGGATGGCCCGAACAGCAACGATGATGCCGCCAAGACCAGCACCGCACTGACCGGCTCCAAGCGCGTTTACGTGGTCGACCCGGCCGTACTGGTGCAGCAGGGTGAAGCGATCATCAGCCGCTACGCCTCGGGTGCCGTGGCCGGCGCCATCGCACGCAGCGACAACGAACGCGGCTGGTGGGCGTCGCCGTCCAACCAGGAGCTGTACGGCATCGTCGGCACGGCACGTGCGATCGACTTCGGCCTGTCCGATGCGACCAGCCGCGCCAACCTGCTGAACCAGGCCAACGTGGCGACCATCATCCGCGAAGGTGGCTTCCGCCTGTGGGGCAACCGCACCGCCAGCATCGATCCGAAATGGCAGTTCCTGTGCGTGGTGCGCACCGCCGACATCATCGCTGACAGCCTGGAGGCTGCCCACCTGTGGGCCGTCGACCGCGGCATCAGCAAGACCTACGTCGATGACGTGCGTGAGGGCGTCAATGCCTTCCTGCGTGACCTGAAGACGCAGGGCGCGATCCTCGGTGGCAACTGCTGGATCGACCCCGAACTGAACGCAGCGGACAGCGTGGCCCAGGGCCGCTTCTACTGGGACTTCGACTTCACCCCGACCTATCCGGGTGAGCAGCTGACCTTCCGCATGCACATGAACAACAACTACGTCTCGGAGATCTTCTAAGCATGGCGCGCAAGATCCGCAAGAACTTCAACTTCTACGTCGACGGCAAGGGCTTTGCCGGCAGCGTGATGTCCTTCACCGCCCCGAAGCTGTCGCTGAAGACCGAGGACTTCCAGGCCGGCGGCATGCTCGCCCCGACCGAGATCGTACTCGGCCACGACAAGCTGACCGCCGAGGTTACCTTCGCTTCCGATGACGCGGAGATCATGTCCAAGTTCCACGTCATCGAGAGCAAGGAGTACGGCTTCACCGCCCGCGAGGCGCTGGAAGCCGACGATGGCTCGGTCACCTCGGTCGTGCACAACATGCGCGGCAAGGTGAAGACCCTCGACCGCGGCGAAACCAAGGTCGGCGAGAAGGGCACGGTCAAGGTCTCCCTGGCACTGAGCTACTACAAGCTGACCCATGGCGTGCAGGTCGTGCAGGAGATCGACGTGACCAACATGATCGCCCGCCAGGGCGGCGTGGACGCACTGGCCGGCATCCGCGGCGCCCTGGGCATCTGATCCCCGGCACCGCTTCGACGTACACGGGGGCGCACAGCGCCCCCGGATCCACCGCATCTCCATCGACATCCGGGAACACATCCATGTCCAGCAAGACCAAGACCAGCGCCGACACCGTCATCGAACGCGACGGCTATGCCGAAATCACCCTTTCCCGCCCGCGCCAGGTCAATGGCGTGGACACCGCCGTGCTGCGCATGCGCGAACCGACCGTGGAAGACATGGAGCGCTACCAGGACGACAAAGGCACTGACGCCCAGCGCGAAGTACGCATGATCGCCAACCTGTGCGAGATCGCACCGGATGACGTGCGAAAGATGCCGCTGCGCGACTACGCCCGCCTGCAGGCCGGCGTCGCGCTTTTTACCACCTGACCCTGCCGCAGATCAGGCAGGGAGCGCTCGCCCTGGCCGGCCACACCGGCTGGAGCCTGCGCGAGATCATGACGCTGCGGGTGTCGAAGTTCATCTGGTGGATACAGGGATTGCCGGTACATGGCGAGTAACGTTCAAACGACAACGATCACGATCGGCGGCTCGGTTTCCCGGTCGTTGCAGGACGCATTGGCCTTCAGCAACGATGGCCTGAAGCGCCTCGGCGATGAAGCCGACAAGCTCGAGCGCAAGCTGAGCGTGATGGGCAGGCAGAGCAACGCGTTCACCCGCATGCGCGCCGAGGCCGATGCGTTGCGCGCTTCCCAGGAGGCGCTGCAGCGGATCGAAGACAAGCGCACCGCGAATCTGGAGAAGCGCGAGAAGCTGGGTTCGGCCTTCGGCGATGCGCGCGGCATGCTCGGCAGCGCGATCAGCACGCTGGCCAAGCCGGTGGAAAATGCCGCTGAATTCGCGAGCGGCAACCAGGCCATCGGCGCCGCCGCCAACCTGACCCGCGCGCAGGTCAAGGCGCTGGGCGAGACCATCCTGGCCGAGTCCAGCCGCACCTACCAGGGCGCCGGCGAACTGCAGCGTGCCATCAGCCAGCTGGTCGGCGCCGGTCTCGATGCACAGACCGCACAGGCCAGCCTCGGGGCAATCGGACGCACCACCACCGCCACCGGCGAGAGCATCGAAGATGTCAGCCTGGCCGCCTCCGGCCTGCAGCAGGCGCTGAAGATCGATGCCAGCGGCCTGCAGTCGGCGCTGGATGTGCTGATTGTGGCCGGCAAGGATGGCGGCGTGGGCCTGAAGGACATGGCCGGCGCGTTGCCTGTGCTGGGCAGCGCCTTCCAATCGCTGCAGATGCACGGCAACGCGGCCGCGGCCACCATGGGCGCTGCACTGGACGTCGCCCGGCAGGGAACCACCGGCGCCGACGAAGCCGCCGGCAACATGCAGCGCTTCATGGCCAGCATCCTCTCACCCGACCTGCAGGCCCGCGCCAAGAAGGGCTTCAAGCTGGACCTGCGCAGGATCATCAGCGAGGCGCAGAGCAGCGGCGGCAACCCGTTCGACGCAGCAATGCAGGGCATCATCCAGGCTACCGCGGGCGATCAGGCAAAGATCGGCAAGCTGTTCGGCGATGCGCAGGCGCAGAACTTCGTGCGCCCGATGATCCAGAACTGGGACGAGTACACCCGCGTCCGCGACAAGGCACTGTACGCATCGGCAGGTACCACCGATGCCGGCTTCGCAGCGAAGATCCAGACCGATCCAGAGAAGATCGAAGGCGCGAAGATCGCCGTGGACAACCTGTCCAAGGCCTTCGGTGCCGCGCTGTTGCCAGCGGTGGGCGAAGCGGCCGTGAAGCTGACCGAACTGCTGAACGGCGTTGCGTCGTTCGTGCAGGAGAACCCGAAGCTGATCGCCAATACCACCCAGGTCGTGGTCGGCTTGATGGGCATGCGCACCGCTGTGCTCGGCGTGCGCTACGCCTGGACGTTCCTGCAGGGCCCGATCCTGGCGGTGCAGAAGGCCTTCGAGCTGGTCCGCGGCGGCAGCCTGCTGGCGCAGATGGGACAGTTCGGCCCCACTGCCATGCGCCTGGCGTCGGGCTTCCGCGTGGTCGCCACCGCCGTGGGCGCCATCGGAGGTGGTCCGATCACCGTGGCCATCGCCGCCATCACCGCCGGCGCACTGCTGGTGCGCAAGTACTGGGAGCCCATCAAGGCTTTCCTCGGTGGCGTCTGGGATGGCCTCAGCGGCGCAGGTTCCGCCGCCATGGATGAACTGATGCGTGCCGTGGAACCGTTGCGTCCGGCATGGGAAGCGGTCGGCGGGCTGTTGAGCCAGGCATGGGACTGGCTTTCCAGGATGCTGGCTCCTGCGCAGTACACCGGCAACGAACTTTCGCGCGTCGCGGAGATCGGCTCGCTGGTGGGCACGGCATTGCTGGCCAATTTCCGTCTGGTCATCCAGGTCGTCGGGGTTGTGGTTGAAGCCATCTCCCTCCTCGGTGATGCAATCGGTACGGTCGCTGGATTCATCTCCGTTACGTTGGGCGGCGTATGGGACTGGATCTCCGAAAAGGCCACTGCAGCCATCGGCTACATCATGGCCGAGCTGGCACCGCTGATGACCTTCGTCGGCGGAGTGATGGACAAGGTCGGTGGCGTCCTTGGCATGGCCAAAGAGAAAGCCGTGGATGGTGCTCGCATGGCGGTGGGTGCGGCCAACGGCGCAGCCGCTGGCTACGCCGCCGTCAGGGATGGCAAGGTCGCGATGCCACCCGTGCGCTTTGCCGTAGGTGGCTTGCACAGCGCCGTCGTGGAGCGCCGTGCACCTGGATTGCCCGCGCCGTCCCAGGGCCGCACCGCACCGCCGATGCCTGCCTCTTCCACCGCACGCGCGCCCGCCACTGTGCAGCAGCAACAGACCAACAACATCACCATCCACCAGCAACCGGGCGAATCCAGCGAGGCCTTGGCACGGCGGACCGCCAACGCCCTGCAGCACCAGCAGGCCGTGCAGGCCCGCGCCACTCTGGGAGACAGGAACTAAGCATGAAGCGCGAGTTTGTAACCGGCGCAGTAGACAAGCTGCTGTCGCAGTTCAAAAGCAATGACTCTGGCAACGCACCGGTACTGCTGATGCTGGGCGGCTTCAAGTTCAGCCTCAATACGGCTGTGTTCCAGCAGATCCAGCAGTCCAACGATTTCCGCTGGCAGGCCCAGGATCGCGTCGGGCAGATGGCTGCACTGCAGTACACCGGCCCGGGCTCGGCCACCATGACACTGCCAGGCATTGTCTACCCGCTGTTCCGTGGCGCCGGCAACGAGATGTCGCAACTGCGCAAGCTGGCCAGCCAGGGAAAACCGCAGCGCCTGCTGACCGGCAAGGGTGGCAACCTGGGCCTGTGGGTCATCGAGAAAATCGATGTCACCTCCAGCGAGTTCACCGTCGACAGCCAGATCCAGAAGCAGGACTTCACACTCACTCTCCGGAAGCACAGCGATGGCACGAACGTATAACACCCGCGACGGCGATGTCGTTGACCGCATTGCCTACGCGCACTATGGCGAACAATCGCCGGCGATCCTGCGCGCGGTGTTCGATGCCAACCCGGGTCTGGCCGCGCGCGGCCCGGTGTTGTCAACCTCCATCGCCATCACCCTGCCCGACGTACAGCGCCCGGCCGATGAACGAAAAGGAATCTCGCTGTGGAACTAGGAATCGAACCCGCATTCCGCGTGGTCGCCAACAGCCAGGACATCACCGACAAGGTGATGTCACGGTTCAAGTCGATGCGCATTACCGACGAAACCGGCAACAGCTCGGACACGCTGGAGCTGCAGTTGGCCGATCACGATCCGGACGATCCGATCCAACTGCCGCCGGTGGGTGCAGAACTGGAAGCCTTCATCGGCTATGACGGCCAAGTGCGCCGCATGGGTCTGTACATCTGCAATGAGCTGGAGATTTCAGGCTATCCCGGCAGCATGACCCTGCGAGCGCATGCGGCACCGTTCGAAGCCAGCAAGGGCGGCAAGAACGATCTGCAGACGCAGAAGACGCGCACGTGGAAAAAGGGTACCACGATCGGCGACATGGTCACGCGGATGGCAGCCGAACACGGTCTCATCGCGGCGGTGAGTCGTTCATTGGCATCGGTGGTGCTGCCATTGACCGTACAGTCGCAGGAGTCGGACATGAACCTGCTGCTGCGCCTGTCCAAGCAGCACGACGCAATCGCCAAGCCAGGCGGCGGTCGACTGATGTTCGTCACGCGTGGCGACTCCACCAGCGCCAGCGGCGACGGCATCCCTCCTGTAACCCTCACACCGGCCGACGGCAGCAGCTACAAGGTAACCATCACCACGCGCGACGATGCCGGCACCACCATCGCCTACTACCGCGACGTGCGTGGCGCGCAGCGCCAGGAAGTGAAGGTGGGCACCGGCGAGCCGATCGTGCGCCTGCGCATGGCCTATGCCGACCGCGAAAGCGCCGAAGCCGCCGCCCGCGCCAAGCACCGCGAACAGGCGCGGCAGACGCGCAAACTGAGCTACAGCCTTCCGGGGCGCGAGACATTGATGGCCGAGGCCACGGTGATCATGCAGGGCTTCCGCGATGGCGTGGATGGCGAGTGGCTGGTCAAGCGCGCCGAGCACAGCATCGGTAGTGATGGTTATCGCACCAGCATCGAGTGCGAACAACCCAACAGCGCCGAATCAGTGAAGGCCGCCAGCAACGCAGCGGTGAAGCAGAGCCCGCAGGTGGGCAGCGAAGTGTAGATCCACGCCATGCGTGGATTGGCTTCACATCCCCTGCCCGATTCGCAGTAGATCCACGCCATGCGTGGATGCTCCTCGCACTTCAACTCACGTACTGCGCCACCCCATTACCGAACGACCAGTTCTCCCGCTTCACTTCCACAAGGTTGATGAACACATCCTCGCGGCGGATACCCACCGCCGCGTGCAGGCCATCGGCAATACCGAGATACAGCGCCTTCTTCTGCTCCAGTGTGCGCCTTTCATTCCAGGTGATCTGGATGCAGATGAAGTCATCGCTGCGGGCGATCCCCAGGTATCCCGGATCGAACACAAGCGTGCCGGCGTCATGCTCCTGGAAAATCTGGAAGCGATCGTTTTCCGGCACGCCTACTGCGCGCATGGCCTGGTAGATCGCTTCGCCGACACGCTGGCGGTACTCGACGGATTTACCTTTGCGAAGATCGATGCGGGCGAGCGGCATGGCGGTACTCCAAGGATGGGAGGTGCACAGCAATGGCCTGAGACTACGCCCGCCAAGGGCGCCGGAACAGCGCAGGCAGAGCATGCACCTGTGTACGGGTCTACCGTCCAGCAGATCGGTAGCTTCCCTCGAAACGATCTGCTCCTGGCCGCACGCCCGATCGTACGTGTCGTGCAGACAAGCCTCGGCGATGCGAAGGCACTCGGGGATGGAGACCCGGATGAAGCACGGGCAACAAAAAAGCCCCCATCGCTGGAGGCTTTTTTCGTTCTGCAACATGGTGGGCGGTACAGGGATCGAACCTGTGACCCTTGCCGTGTGAAGGCAATGCTCTACCGCTGAGCTAACCGCCCGGTGTGTTGCTGAGCCGCTCATTATAGGGCGGTTTTTCAGGGCGTCAACACCTTTTCACATCGTGTTTCCCGGCCCATTTGCCCAACCAGCCAGGCATGGCCCGGCTCTACCGGGAAGCGCGATCCGCACCCATCACATCGTATGGGTCGGCTTGTCCGAACCGGTCAGGCCGGCCAGGATCGTCTCGATCTTGTGCCGCACGGTCTCGCCTTCCTGCCCGTCGGCCAGCTGCACGCCGATGCCGGCCACGCGATTGCCCTGCGCGCCGGCCGGGGTCACCCAGATCACCTTGCCGGCCACCGGCAGGCGCTCGCTGGAATCGGGCAGGGTCAGCAGCAGGAACACCTCATCGCCCAGGAAGTAGCGCTTGGGCGTGGGCACGAAGATGCCGCCATTCTTCACGAACGGCATGTAGGCGCTGTACAGCGCGGCTTTGTCCTTCACGGCCAGGGACAGGATGCCCTGGCGGGCGTTGCTGGCACTCATCGATTTCCCCTTGCGGCAGGCCGCTCGTTCACCTTGTTCCAGGCCAGCAGCAACTCGACAACCGCAAGGTCTGCACGCACGGTGGTGCGCAGCAGGTCGCGGGTACGGTTGGCCGCATCGAACCAGGCTGCAAGCTTGTGCAATCGCTCCGGCGTGGTCAAGGCATCGGTGCTGGCCTGCGCCAGCGCCAGGTCAGCGGCGAAGCGCAAGCGCAGCGCCGCGTTGTCATCGGCGCACCACTTCTGCGCCAGCTCCACTGCACCGGTCTTGCCGGCGGCCAGCTGTTCCAGCTCGCGGCCGACGTCGCGGCGCAGGCTCAGGCCATCTTCGCGCAGCCAGTTGTCGGCCTGCCCGGGATGGCCGCGCGCTGCATCCAGCGCCTCGCGCGCGGCCGACTCGCTATGGCCTTGCTGCTGCAGCCAGGCCAGCGCTTCCTCGCGCGGTGGCAACTTGAATTCCAGGCGCTGGCAGCGGCTGCGCACGGTCTGCGGCAGGCGCGCCGGGTCACTGCTTATCAACCACAGGTAACGGCCCGGCTGCGGCTCTTCCAGGGTCTTCAGCAGCGCGTTGGCGGCCGAACGGTTGATGGCATCGGCCGGGTCGACGATCACCACCTGCGCCACGCCGTACTGCGGGGTCAGCGCCAGCTTGTTGGTGATCTCGCGCACCTGCTCGATGACGATCTCGGTGCGCAGCTTGTCGCCGCTCTTGTTCGGAATGAAGCTGATCAGCTGCAGGTCGGGGTGCGTGCCGGCCGCAATCAGCTGACGGGTGCGGGTGGCGTGCGTGGCATCGCCGCGTGCCAGCACGTGGTCGGCCAGCGCAAGGGCCACCTCACGCTTGCCCAAACCGGCCGGGCCACAGATCAGCAGGCCATGGCCCAACCGATCCGCATCCAACGCGGCCACGGTCTGGTCAAACGCGCGCTGCTGCCAGGGCGAAAACGTACTCATGCGCCATGCCCCTCCTGCAACCAGCGCTCGACATGCGCAACCACATCGGCGGCCACGCGCTCCTGCACCTGCCCGGCATCGACCAGCGCAAAGCGCTGCGGGTCCTGCTGTGCGCGGCTGCGGAACACTTCGCGCACGCGCTGGAAGAAATCGTCCTGCTCGCTTTCAATACGGTCTGGCCACAGATCGCGGCCGTTGGCGCGCGCGCGACCGACGGCCACATCCACATCCAGCAGCAGGGTCAGACCGGGCAGCAGGCCGACGGCGCGGCGCTCCAGGTCGGCAATCCACTGCGGGTCCAGGCCGCGGCCCCCGCCCTGGTAGGCGTAGCTGGAATCGGTGAAGCGATCGCTGAGCACGTAGGCGCCGCGCTGCAGCGCCGGCCGGATCACCTGGCGCACATGCTGCGCGCGTGCGGCGAACACCAGCAGCAGCTCTGCCTCGGCGCTGAGCGGTTCGGCAGCGATCTCGGCATCGGGCTTCAGCACCAGCCCGCGGATGCGCTCGGCCAGCGGCGTGCCACCGGGTTCGCGGGTCAGTACGACTTCATGGCCGTGGCGGCGCAGGCACTCGCGGATGGCATTGATGGCCGTGGTCTTGCCCGCGCCCTCGCCGCCTTCCAGGCTGACGAAACGGGGATGGCGAAGCAGCGCGGAACTCATTGCGCCGGGGTCTCCTGGGTGCGTTGCTGGCGCAGCTGCTGCAGGTAGCGGGCTACGGCGGCGTTGTGTTTGTCCAGGCTGGGCGAGAACACATGTGCGCCACTGCCATCGCCCACGGCGACGAAGTACAGCGCATCGCCCGGCGCCGGTTGCGCAGCGGCCATCAGCGCGTCGCGGCTGGGCATGGCGATCGGGGTCGGGGTCAGGCCAGACCGGGTGTAGGTGTTGTAGGGCGTATCGGTGGTCAGGTCACGGCGGCGGATGTTGCCGTCGTACGCCGCGCCGATGCCGTAGATCACGGTCGGGTCGGTCTGCAGGCGCATGCCGATCTTCAGGCGGCGCATGAACACGCCGGCAATCTGAGGCCGCTCGCTGGCCAGCGCGGTTTCCTTTTCGATGATCGAGGCCATCGTCAGCAGCTCGTACGGCGTGTTGATCGGCAGATCCGGCGCACGGCTTTCCCAGGCTTCGTCCAACGCCTTCTCCATCGCGCCGTGGGCGCGCTTGAGCACGTCCAGGTCGCTGTCGCCGCGCTGGTAGACGTAGGTTTCCGGCAGGAAGCGGCCTTCCGGATGCTGGCCGGCGAACCCGAGGCGATCCATCAGCGCTGCGTCATCGAGGGTATCGGTGGTGTGCAGCAGCGGATCGGCGCGCTTCAGCGCAGCGCGCAGCTGGCGGATGTTCCAGCCTTCGATGATGGTGACGCGGTGCTGCAGCACCTTGCCTGCGCGCATGCGCAGCAGCAGTTCGCGCGGGGTCAGGTCCTTGCTCAGTGCGTACTCACCCACCTTCAGCTTGCCGGCCGCATCGAGCTGGCGTGCCAGCAGCTGCCACTGGGTGTCCTGGCCCTCGTCCACGCCGGCCTCGCGCAGCTTGCGCAGCACGCTGTTCATGCCATCGCCACTGGCGATGACCACGCTGTCCGCACTGGGGGTCAACGGCACGTCGGCAAACTGGTTCTGCTTGTAGAAGAACCACGCGCCCGCGCCGGCCACGATGGCCGCCAGCACCACCAGCAGCGTTACCACGAACAGACACCCGCGCTTGGCTCCCGCCATGGACTACCTCTGAACTCGATTCCGTCGTGCAGGATACCGTGCCGGGTGGCGCGGGGTCATGACCGGAGCCACGCGTCCGTGCCGACCAACGGTCGGCACCCACCGGGCCCGGTAGCGCCGGGCCATGCCCGGCGGCGGCACTCGATCAGCCCTGCTGGCCCAGCGCCCGCAGCAGGCCGCGGGCCTTGGCGCGGGTTTCGTCCAGCTCCTTGTCCGGATCCGAGTCGACCACGATGCCGGCACCGGTGCGGAAGCTGACCACGTTGCCATCCACTTCAGCGGTGCGGATCAGAATGTTCAGGTCCAGGTCGCCATCGCGGTTCAGCCAGCCGAACGCACCGGTGTACGCACCGCGCGGCACCTGCTCCAGCTCGCTGATGATCTGCATGCAGCGTACCTTCGGGCAGCCGGTGATGGTGCCGCCTGGGAAGGTGGCGGCGATCACGTCGCCCGGGGTGACTTCCGTGCGCAGGTGGCCGCTGACGTTGCTGACGATGTGGTGCACGTGAGCGTAGCTTTCCACGGTCATCAACTCGTCCACGACAACCGTGCCGGGCAGGCAGATACGACCCAGGTCGTTGCGCTCCAGGTCGATCAGCATCACGTGCTCGGCGCGCTCCTTGGGGTGGCCGACCAGCTCCTGGATACGCGCGGCATCGTCGTCGCCCTCGAAGCGCGGGCGGGTACCGGCGATCGGGCGGGTCTGCGCGTGGCCGCCATGCACCGATACCAGCCGTTCCGGCGACGAGCTGACCACATGCCGGCCGTGAGCGCTGAACAGGCCGGCGAACGGCGCCGGATTGGCGCGCCGCAGCTGCGCATACAGCGCCTGCGGACTGACCGGCGCTGCGAAGCGCGCGCTCCAGCGCCGCGACAGGTTCACCTGGAACACGTCGCCGGCGCGCAGGTACTCGATCACCCGGCGCACGCCATCGGTGAAGCGCTGCGGTTCGTCTTCGCTGACCGACTGCGGCGGCTGCCAGCCCTGCCCGGCCTGCGGTAGTTCGCCCGCAACCAACGCGACCAGCGTGTCCAGCAGCGCCTGCTCACCCGCCTCGGCCACCAGGAAGCTGCTCTCGGTATCGTGGTCGTGCAGTACAGCGGCCGGGCAACGCAGGGCGAGCGCCGTCGGCCGGCCATCATCGCGCGCACGTGCCGGCAGCACCGGCTCGACCTGGCTGGCCACTTCGTAGTCAAGCATCAGCGCCCAGCCACCGCGGAACGGCAGCGCGTGGCCGCCGTCATGCGGTAGGCGCGCTGCCTGCCATGCACGGTCCAGCGCCTGCAGGAAACTGCCGGGCTGCAGCGCACCGTGCTGGTCGCGCACCTGGCCATCGGCATCCAGCTGCAGGGTATCGCCCTGCGCGGCCAGCAGCAGGCTCCAGCGGCCCTGGGCGGTACCCGAGGCGGTGGACTCCATCAGCAGCGGGAAACGCGCTGCGTCGCGCTCCTGCAGCGCCAGCAGGTCGATCGGGTGCGGCAGCGGGTGGATCAGAGGGGCGTGAGTCATGGCGGCCAGTTCGGGAGACGGATACACGGAAGCCGCCTTGCGGCGGCCTCGTGGTTGGCGGAGTCAAGCCTGGCTCGACGCTACCGGTGCGATCAGACGCGCCTGAAGATCAGCGTGCCGTTGGTGCCGCCGAAGCCGAAGCCATTGGACATCACCACGTCGACCTTGGCCTGGCGTGCCTCGTTGGGCACGTAGTCCAGATCGCAGCCTTCGCCCGGCTGCTGCAGGTTGATGGTCGGCGGAATCACGTTGTCGCGCATTGCCAGCACCGAGAAGATCGCTTCCACGCCGCCGGCAGCGCCGAGCAGGTGGCCGGTCATCGACTTGGTGGAGCTGACCATCATCTTGTAGGCGTGGTCGCCGAAGGCGGTCTTCATCGCCATGGTCTCGCCGAGGTCGCCCAGCGGGGTCGAGGTGCCATGTGCGTTGAGGTAGCCGACCTGTTCCGGGGTGACGCCGGCGTCCTTCATGGCCATGGCCATGCAGCGCGCAGCGCCTTCGCCGTTTTCGCTCGGCGCTGTCATGTGGTACGCGTCGGAGCTGGCGCCGAAACCGGCCAGTTCGCAGTAGATCTTCGCGCCACGTGCCTTGGCGTGCTCGTACTCTTCCAGGATCAGGATGCCGGCGCCGTCGCCCAGCACGAAGCCGTCACGGTCCTTGTCCCACGGGCGCGAGGCCTGTTCCGGAGCATCATTGCGGGTGCTCATCGCCTTCATCGCGCAGAAGCCGCCCAGCGCCGTCGGCGAGGAACCGCGTTCGGCACCGCCGGCCACCATCACGTCCGCATCACCGTACTGGATCATGCGCATGGCGGTGCCGATGGAATGGTTGGAGGTGGCGCACGCCGAGACCGCCGAGAACGACGGGCCCTTCAGGCCGCTGATGATGCTCAGCTGGCCCGGCAGCATGTTGATGATGGTCTTGGGCACGTAGAAGGGAGAGATCTTCTTCCCCTCGTGGAACTCGATGGTCTGCTCTTCGATGCCGAGCAGGCCGCCGATGCCGGCGCCAACGATGGCGCCAATGCGGTCGGCGTTGGCGTCGGTGATCTCCAGGCCCGAATCATGCAGGGCCATGAAGGCGGCACCGAGGCCGTAATGGATGAACGGGTCCATCTTCTTGGCATCCTTGCCGCTGACCCGGTACTTGCCGAACAGTTCGTTGTCGGCGGTGATGTCAAAGCCCTTGACCTCACCTGCAATCTTGGTGGTGAACCGATCCAGGTAGGCATCAGAAACGTTGGTCAGCGGACCGATGCCCGAACGACCGTGGGTGATGCCTTCCCAGCTGCTGGCCAGATCATTGCCCAACGGCGAGACCATACCCAGGCCGGTTACGACGACGCGACGCTTCATTGCTGATTCTCCTGACCCGAACGTTCTTTGCGGGTAACGCGGTTTACTTCGGTGTGGTGCGCAAACACACGGGGCCGCAAACAGCGGCCCCATGGGGTGTCGTGCGCGGCGAGCTCAACGCCGGCGCGCGCACTGACGTCCTGCATCAGGCCTTGACGTGGGCCGTGATGTAGGTGATCGCAGCCTGCACGGTGCTGATCTTCTCGGCTTCTTCGTCCGGGATCTCGCACTCGAACTCTTCTTCCAGCGCCATCACCAGCTCGACGGTGTCCAGCGAGTCAGCGCCCAGGTCATCGACGAACGATGCGCTGTTGGTGACTTCTTCTTCCTTGACGCCAAGCTGTTCGATGACGATTTTCTTGACGCGTTCTTCGATGGTGCTCATGGGATATCGCTCCAGATGGAGTAGTGGTTCAAAAGTGGTCGCCATCAAAGGCGATGGCCGTGGGATAGTGTAGTGGAAACCGACGCGACCTTGCATTGCAGCAAAAATCCTCGCAGATCAACCACTTGCGGCGCAATCCCTGCGCCCCTTGCTTACGGCATGTACATGCCGCCGTTCACATGGAGAGTTTCGCCGGTGATGTAGCCGGCAGCCGGGCTGGCCAGGAAGGCCACCGCGTGGGCGATGTCCTCCGGCGAACCCAGGCGTTCGAGGGCGATGTCGCCGATCAGCGCGGTACGCGCCTCTTCCGGCAGCGCCTTGGTCATGTCGGTGTCGATGAAGCCCGGCGCGACCACGTTGACGGTGACGCCACGCGAGCCAATTTCCTTGGCCAGCGACTTGGAGAAACCGATGATGCCGGCCTTGGCAGCGGCATAGTTGGCCTGGCCGGCGTTGCCGGTCACGCCCACCACCGAGGCGATGTTGATGATGCGGCCCTTGCGCGCCTTCATCATGCCGCGCATGACCGCCTTGCTGGTGCGGAACACGCTGGTCAGGTTGGTGTCGATGATCGACGCCCAATCCTCTTCCTTCATGCGCATCAGCAGGTTGTCGCGGGTGATGCCGGCGTTGTTGACCAGAATCGAGATCGGGCCGAATTCCTTGGCGATACCGTCAAGCACGGCGTCGAGAGCGGCGGCGTCGGTGACGTTCAGCGCGCGGCCGTGGCCGCCGTGGGCTGCCAGACGCTCGCCGATCGCGGCAGCGCCGGAATCGGTGGTGGCGGTGCCGATGACGGTGGCGCCCTGGGCGGCCAGCAGATCGGCGATGGCGGCGCCAATGCCACGGCTGGCACCGGTGACCAGTGCGATTTCACCCTGCAGGGGCTTGCTCATGATGTTTTCCTCAGACTGGGGCGGCCGCCGCACCCGTGCCGCTTGCAGCGGCCACCGGCACGGTCGGCAGGAACAGGGGCAATCAGGCCGACCACGTCTCGCGGGCGGTTTCGAAGTCGCCCGGGGTGGCCAGGGAGCGGCCGTCGATGGCCTTGTCGATGCGCTTGACCAGGCCGGTCAGCACCTTGCCCGGGCCGCACTCGGCGACCTGGGTGACGCCACGGGCGGCCAACGCCTGCACGCAGCCGGTCCACTGCACGGGCTGGTACAGCTGCTGCACCAGCGCGGCGCGGATCGCGTCCACGCCGTTGTGCACCTTGGCGTCGACGTTCTGCACCACCGGCAGCTGCGGCAGCTGCCAGGACAGGCCGGCCATCACTTCGGCCAGGCGGTTGGCGGCTTCGCGCATCAGCGGGGTATGCGAGGGCACGCTGACGGCCAGCTTGACCGCCTTGCGCACGCCCTTCTCGGCCAGCAGCGCCAGCGCGCGATCGACCGCGGCAGCGTCGCCACCGATCACGATCTGGCCCGGCGAGTTGAAGTTGGCCGGAACGACCACCTGGCTGCCGGCCGCTTCGGCGCAGACGTCCAGTACCAGCTGGTCTTCAGCGCCGAGCACGGCGGCCATGGCGCCGACACCGGCCGGAGCAGCCTCCTGCATCAGCTGGCCGCGCAGGCGCACCAGGTGCGCACCGTCGTGCAGGCTGAGGGCGCCAGCGGCGACCAGGGCGGTGTACTCGCCCAGGCTGTGACCGGCCAGAACCGACGGGCGCGGCCCCCCCACGGCATTCCAGGCGCGCCACGCGCCGATGCTGGCGGCCAGCAGGGCCGGCTGGGTGTATTCGGTACGGTTGAGCATTTCCTCCGGGCCGCCCTGGGACAATGCCCACAGGTCGACGCCGGCACCATCGGATGCCTCGGTGAAGGCCTCACGCACCTGCGGGTGCAGTTCGGCCAGCTCGGCCAGCATGCCCACAGACTGCGAGCCCTGACCGGGGAAGACAAAAGCGAGGGTGGATAGGGTCACGCGGTCATCCGCTTGTTGCAATCGAAGCGGGCCATGATAAGGGGGAACATGCCGTGTCGTCTGTACGTGCGCGTATGCACGGCGTATGGACGATGCCGCGATACGGGGGCCGCCGGGCATGGCCCGGCGCTACCGTTAGCGCCGGGCCATGCCCGGCGGATGCAATCAGCAGAGCAGCTGCAGGATGTCCAGTTCGCCGTCGGCAAACCAGTCCATGCACAGGCCAACCACCATCAGCAGGCCCAGCGTGGTGGCGCCATGGGTGATGAAAATGGAGTGGGCCAGCGCACGCGCCGAGCGCCCCAGCCTCATGCACACCCGCGCCAGGCGCTGCAGGCGGCCACTGACGGCGTGCACGTGCGCGCGCACCGGTGCCTGCACGCCGTTCATCGCCTCGGCCATCATCGCCTGCAGGCATTCGGGGCGATCGGCGTAGTACTTGGCCACGCCGTAGCCGAACATCAGCCAGTCACGCGCCTGCGCCTCGGCCAGATCCATCACTTCCAACGGATCTTCTTCGAAATCGATGAAACCGACGTTCTGGCCATCCCAGGTGAGGTTGCGTGGCAGGGGTTGGCCGAAATAGGCGCCACGCGCGTGCGCTTCGGCAATGGCCTGCATCGCCGCAGCCACAAGATGATCGCGGCCGGCATCGTCGGCCTCGCGCAGGCAGGTGTTGAACGAGCTGCCGTTGTCGCCGATCACCAGCGCGGCATGGCCGCTGCCGATCACTGTGGGTACGTTCACTCCCTGCGCCTGCAGTTCCGCCAGCCGGCGGGCCTCGGTTTCGCGCGCAGCGTCGCCACCACGGTGCGGTGGCGGGCGTAGGGCATCGAGATGGAACCGGCGGGCTACAAAATTGAGCAGGCCCAGGGCCACTGCTCGGCTTCCTTCGCCGTACTGCTTCAGCCAGGCGCGCTGCCCTTCGATGACGATGGGCTCAACCATGACAGTCTCCTTTAACGCATTACGGCCCCAGAGGGGCCGTAACGACGGTTTCACGTTGTCGTAACTCGCACTATCAATAGCGCAGCAGTGCCGAACCCCACGTGAAGCCACCACCGAACGCTTCCAGCAGCAGCAGCTGGCCGCGCTCGACCCTGCCGGAACGGACAGCCGCATCCAGCGCCAGCGGCACCGAGGCGGACGAGGTATTGCCATGCTTGTCGACGGTGACCACGACCTGGTCCATCGACATCTCCAGCCGCTTGGCGGTGGCTTCGATGATGCGCAGATTGGCCTGGTGCGGGATCAGCCAGTCCAGGTCGGACTTGGTCAAGCCGTTGGCATCCAGGGTTTCGTCCACGACCGAGTCCAGCGCCTTGACGGCGTACTTGAACACGTCGTTGCCCTTCATGTTGATGGTGCCGCCACCATTGTTGCCTTCACCGAAGCCGACCGAGACGCCGACCGGATTCCACAGCAGCTCTTTCTTGCTGCCATCCGAATGCAGGTGCGTGCTGAGGATGCCGGTTTCTTCGTCGGCCTTGAGCACGACGGCGCCGGCGCCATCACCGAACAGCACGCAGGTGGTGCGGTCTTCCCAGTCGACGATGCGGGTCAGGGTTTCCGCGCCAATCACCAGCACATGGCGGGCGTCACCGGAACGGATGAATTTGTCAGCCACGCTGAGCGCGAACACGAAGCCCGAACAGGCCGCGTTGACGTCAAAAGCGGGACAGCCGCTCACACCGAGCTTGGCCTGGATCAGGCACGCGGTGGAGGGAAAGATCAGATCAGGAGTGGTCGTGCCGACCACGATCATGTCGAGCTGCGACGCATCGATGCCAGCCGCTTCGATCGCACGCAGCGCGGCCTGGTAGCCGAGATCGCTGGTGGTTTCGCCTTCGGCAGCGATGTGCCGTTCACGGATACCGGTGCGCGTCTGGATCCACTCGTCCGAGGTCTCGACCATTTTTTCCAGGTCGGCGTTGGTCAGGACTTTTTCCGGCAAATAGCTACCGGTGCCCGCGATCCTCGAGTAGATCCGCTTGCTCATCATGTTTCCTGTTGCACGAGCCGCCGTTCACCGGCGTGCCCGGGAAAGAAGGCGAAGGCCGCTGCCCAGCGGGCAGCGACCTTCCGGCACATCAGTCTTCCTGGACAGCCGAAGACTTGGTCTGGATGACCTTCTTGCCGCGGTAGAAACCGTCAGCAGTGATGTGGTGACGCAGATGCACTTCGCCGGTGGTCGGGTCGGTCGACAGCTGCTTGGCGCTCAGGGCGTCATGCGAACGACGCTGGCCACGACGGGACGGGGTAACACGGGATTTCTGGACAGCCATGGGATTGCTCCAAACTCGGTTCGTTTTGCTTCGTCGTTTCGTCGCACAGGACGCCAGCGTCCAGCACACTTTTCGCTTTCGCCGCAGCCGCCGACGACAACCGGCTGCTATTGTTTCTTCAATGCCGCCAACGCCGCGAACGGATTGGCCTTTTCAATTTCTTCTTCGGTCGGCGCCCAGTCCTTGTCGACTGCCTCACCGTACGGCGACAGGGGTACCACCGGCACCGCCAGCACCAGCTCGTCCTCGACCAGGTCCAACGGACGCAGCTGGCCATCTTCCGGCACCAGCAGCGCCTCGTATTCCTCCGGCAGGGACGATTCCTCGTCTTCGTCGCGGATCAGGCCAAGCCTCTGGGTCATCTTCACCGGCAACAGGAAACGCTGCATGCTGCGCTGACAGGTCAGCGGCAACGCGGTATCGATGCTGAGTTCCACATAGGATACCCGCAAGATCTCGTCGCGACCGAATTCCAGCGAGTAATTACACTCACCTTCGGTATCTGCGACAAGCCCCTGCAGGCGAGTCAATTCAGCCAGGGAGACCTGACCGTCGAAGCGCCTTCGCGCTACGACCATCCGCCAGGCATCCAGCGTTTCGGGTACGTTCGCGGACATAAGCCGCCGAATATTAGGGATTGGCAGGTCGCGTGTCAAATGACTGCCATGAAAGGCTTGCTGTGGCTGGCTTCGCCGGGCCAGACTGCCGCGCCCCGCTCCCGGAGATTTCCGCATGCCTGCCCTGGTTCTGGCCTCCACCTCCCGCTACCGCCGCGACCTGCTGGAACGGCTGGGCCTGCCCTTCGACTGCGCACGCCCGGAGGTGGATGAGACCCCGGCAGCCAACGAAGCTCCGCAGGCGCTGGCGGCACGCCTGGCCAGCGCCAAGGCGGTTGCAGTGGCCGCTCGCCATCCCGGCAGCTGGGTGATCGGCTCGGATCAGGTGGCGGACCTGAACGGTCAGCCGCTCGGCAAACCGGGCACCGCCGAAGCGGCCTGCGCCCAGCTGACGGCGATGTCCGGGCAGACGGTACGCTTCCACACCGCCCTCAGTCTCACCCGTGACCGAGAATCCTTCACGGCAATGGATTTGACCGAGGTGCGCTTCCGCACGCTGCAGGCACCGGAAATCGCCCGCTACGTGGCCATCGAACAACCGCTGGACTGCGCCGGCAGCTTCAAGTGCGAAGGCCTGGGCATCAGCCTGTTCGAGGCCATCGACAATCGCGACCCCACGGCCCTGATCGGGCTGCCGCTGATCGCGCTGTGCGGATTGCTGCGCAGGGCTGGATTCGCGGTGCCATAACCCCGGCCCGTGACACGTAGCCCAATGCGTCAGCGCTGTTCCACCACGAACGGCTGCTCCTGCCACTGCTCCACGCTGCCATCGCGACCATGCAGGCGCAGGCCCAGCCAGTGTTTGCCCGGTGACAAGGTCGCCGTATCGAGCGTTGCATCGAAGCCGACAGCCGGATGTTGCGGGTCAGTGCTGTCCGGCCAGGCATGGCGGACATCGAACACCCGCCCGTAGCTGGCATCGCCGATCGAACGGCCATCCACCAGCACCTCCACCCGCGACAGGCCGACGCCTTCCTTGAACGCCCAGCCCTTGATTGCCAGCGTGCCGCTCACCACGTCGCCATTGGAGGGGGCATCAAACCAGGCCAGTGCCGGTGCTACGCATGGCCCCTGCGCGCGCTGCACCGGCAGGCGGAACAGCAGGAAGCGCTGGAATCCGTGATCGTTGCTGACCACACGCGGTGGCGGCAGCGGCCCGACCTGTTCGCAGATGGCGTGATAGCGGGTGAGCAGATCGCGGAAACGCTGATCGCTGGGCGACAGCACCAGCAGCATCGGCACATCACGCTCGCCCTCATGCACCAGGTTCCACTGCGCCAGCTGCGCGGTACGGCCGTGCTTGTCGTTGAGCGGATGCGGTAGTACTTCGATGTCACCGCGGCCCAGCTGGAAACCCAGTTCGGCCCCCACCTTGAAGTTGCCGGCCAGCACCCGGCTGCCTTCAGGCATCTGCTGCAATTCCTCGCGGACCGCAGCGGCCAGTGGCTGCCAGCCGGCGAAGTTGCGCGGGTAGTACTTGTCACCGGCCAACTGCTCGCGCAGCGATGACGAAGACGCCATCAGGTAATAGCCGAAGGCCAGCCCCATGCCCAGCCCGGCCAGCCACCAGCCGGTGCGCCGCAACCAGCGCGGCCAACCGTTGAGTATCACCGGCACCGCCACCAGCAAGGCCAGATAGCCCGGCAGCGGCCAATGGAAGCTGATGCGTTCGACGTCGGTGAAGAAGCCCAGTGCGAAGATGCCCAGCGTCGATACGCCGCCGACCAGGCCGAAATAACGCCACTGTACGCGGGCACCGCCGCCACTGCGGGTGCCCGCCAGCGCCACTTTCCACATCGCGATGCACAGGATGGGCGTCACCAGCATCGGCTGGATCACCAGGAACCACAGGCCGCGCCACTCGAACGCCCACGGATGGCGCTCGACCACCTGGAACTTCAGACCGGCATCATGATTGTCGGCATTCCAGGCCAGCAGCGGCAGCCATGCCAGTACGCCAACGGCCAGGGCCACCCACACGCGCGGATCTGTCAGCATGCGCCGGCCCTGCGGCAGCACCAGCAGGGCAAGGAAGCCGACGCCGATGACGCCGATGAAACGGTAGTGGCTGAGCGCGCCGATCAGCAGGCCCAGCGCCAGCTTCACCGCTGAGGAGGCGTCGACGTTGCGCAGCAGGCGTGCGCCAGCGTCCAGGCACAACACGGCCGCCAGTGCCATCGGCACATCGGGTACGGCAAGCAGGCCCAGCGTGGCCGACAACGGCATCAGCAGCGTCAAGCTGCCTGCCTGCCAACCGGCAACGTTGCCGAACCACCGCGCCGCAATGCGCGATACCAGCAGCGGCAGCAGTGCACCGATGGCCAGGAACGGCAGGCGCAGCGCAAGCACATGTTGGCCGCCAAGCTCCACACCGAGCCGGGCCAACCAGGCCGTCAGCCCCGGCAGATCCGAATAGGCTGCAGCCAGATGCTGGCCTTCCTGCCAGTAGAACGCCTCATCGACGAACAATGGCAGACGTGCGGCCACGACCAGCTTGGCCGCTGTGACGAGCGTCCATAACCAGAGAAAAATCGTACGTGCGCGCTGTTCGCCCTGCATTGCTCTATGGATAGAATCGACCGGTTACCGAACTTGAGACGACCATGACAGCTTCGTCCCCCATGCCCAGCATGCTAACCGATCAACTGCGCCAGTCCCTGCGCAATGCGCAGGACCAGGTCAATGCGCTGGTGCTGGGCAAGGCGCATGAGGTGCGGCTGGCCTTCGTGGCCCTGCTCTCTGGCGGTCATCTGCTGATCGAGGACCTGCCCGGCCTCGGCAAGACCACCTTGGCCCATGCGTTGGCCAGCAGCCTGGGGCTGAGCTTCCAACGCGTGCAGTTCACCTCCGACCTGCTGCCAGCCGATGTACTCGGTGTATCGGTGTACGACGCCGGCAGCCGCCAGTTCCAGTTCCATCCCGGGCCGGTCTTCACCCACGTGCTGCTGGCCGACGAGATCAACCGGGCGCCGCCGCGCACGCAGAGCGCCCTGCTGGAAGCAATGGCCGAGCAGCAGGTCACCCTCGACGGTCAAACGCATGCCCTGCCCGATCCGTTCTTCGTGATCGCCACACAGAACCCGGTGGATCTGTCGGGTACCTTCCCGCTGCCCGATTCGCAGCTCGATCGTTTCCTGCTGCGCCTGGCGATGGGCTACCCCAGCGCGCAGGCGGAACGTGAGCTGCTGCGCGGCAGTGATCGTCGCGACCTGATCGCCCGCGCGCTGCCGCAGCTGGACGACAACCAGGTGCGTGCACTGCGCGAGGCCGTCGGTCAGGTGCATGTCAGCGACGCGCTGGTGGACTACGTGCAGGCATTGCTGACCCGCAGCCGCCAGCACGCCGGCGTGCGCGTGGGACTGTCGCCGCGCGCCGGCCTGGCCCTGCTGCGCGCCGCCAAGGCACATGCACTGCTGCTCGGCCGTGGCCATGTCGTGCCCGAAGATGTGCAGACTCTGTTCGTAGCGGTGGCTGGCCATCGCCTGGTGGGTGAAGCCGAGTCGAGCTCGGGCCCGGCGCTGGCACGCGCGATCCTGCAGACTGTCGCGGTCGATTGACGATGGCATTGCATGCCTGGCGACTGTTGCAGCTGGCACGACCACGCACGCCGGAACCGTTGCCGCAACGGCTCGACCGCCGCCGCATCTACGTGCTGCCCACCCGCTTCGGCCTCTTCGTGGCCTGCCTGCTGGTCGCAATGTTGCTGGGCGCGCTGAACTACAACAACAACCCTGCGCTGCTGCTGGCGCTGCTGCTGGCCGCGGCGGCAATCGCCAGCACCATCGCCGCGCACCTGCAGCTGTCGGGTGTGCAGATCGACGCGATCTCCGCCGAACCGGTGCCTGCCGGGCAACCGCTGCGCCTGCGCGTGGACCTGTCGCTGCGCGACCCGCGAGCGCGCCATGGCCTGCACCTGCAACTGGGCGACAGCCAAGCGTGGCTCGACCTGCCCGCGCACGGCCGTGGTGAAGCCGAGCTGGAAGTGCCCAGCGAACGCCGTGGCTGGCTGGATCTGCCGCGCATCCGCCTGTCCACGACACAACCGCTTGGCTTGGTCAGGGCATGGTCCTGGGTGTGGCCGGAAGAACCCCTGTTGGTCTACCCGCTGGCCGAAGCGAAGGCGCCACCGTTGCCACAGCAGGGCAGCGATCCCCTGCACACCCGCGCCCATGCCAATGGCGAGGAACTGCACCAGTTGCGCCCGTATCGCGCCGGAGATGCGCCCCGCAGCATTGCCTGGAAACACTCCGCGCGCCGCGACACGCTGCTGGTACGCGAATACGAGAAGCCAATCGGCATCGAAGTGGTGCTGGACTGGCGCGCGCTGGCACCTCTGGGCCGGGAGGCCCGCATCTCGCGGCTGGCACGCTGGGTGGACAGCGCCGAGCGCGAAGGCCGTCGCTACACACTGCTGCTGCCGATGCACCCACCCATCGGCCCCGGCCAAGGCGCCAGCCACCACCATCTGTGCCTGCGCGCGCTGGCGTTGCTTCCTCATGACTGAGCCTGCCCTGCTGCTGGACCGCAACACCCGCACGTGGACGCTGGCCAGCGCTGCACTGGCCCTGTTGCCGCTGCTGTTGCAGCTGCCCACTGCGCTGGCGGCCCTGATCGCCGCGGCAGCGGTCGTCACCGCCGCACTGTCGCAGCGCGGCATGCTGCCGATGCCGGTGCGTGTACTGCTGGTGGTGGGCATGCTGGCTGCCATCGCCTGGCAGATGGGGGCGGTGCGCCCGGGCCGGGATACCGGTTGTGCACTGCTGGCGGCGATGCTGGCGATCAAGTCCAGCGAGCTGCGCACCCTGCGCGATGCGCGCAGCCTGCTCGGCTTTGCCCTGTTCTCACCGTTCGCGGCCTTCCTGCTCGACCAGGGACCGCTGACCACCATGCTGGCGGTACTGGCCGGTACCAGCTCGCTGATTGCTCTGCAGCGGTTGGCGCAGGGTGAAGGCCGCAGTGCGCCGCCGCCGCTGACCGCGCAACTTCGTGGCGTCGGTCGCCTGCTGCTGATCGGCCTGCCGCTGGCGCTGGCCTGCTTCTGGTTGTTCCCACGATTGGACACGCCGCTGTGGGGCATTCCCGATCGTGCGGTCGGCACGCCCGGGTTGTCCGACACGATGGAGCCGGACAAGTGGCTGGATCTGATGGCCGACGACACCCCGGCCCTGCGTGCGCAGTTCTTCGGTGCGATTCCAGAGCCGGCACAGCGCTACTGGCGCGGGCCGGTACTGACCCAGTTCGACGGGCATGTCTGGCGACGCGACCGCCGTACCGAACGTTTGCCTCCCGCGGTCGTCGAACATGGCACGGAGGGCTGGGACTACCAGATCGATTACGAACCCACCGACCGTCGCCAGCTGGTCGCGCTGGATCTGCCCACCGCCGCACCGGACGGCAGCCGGCTTGATGCAGCCCAGAGCCTGAGCAGCGACCTCCCGTTGTCCGCGTTGAGCCGGTGGCGCTTGCATTCGGCCCCACCGCAGCGCTTTGACGCCACGCTGTCGCCCTATCAGCGCAGCGCAGCGCTGCAGCTGCCGGAAAACTTCAACCCCCGCACGGCAACCCTCGCCCGGCAGTGGCGGCAGGATGCGGGAAGCGATGACGCTGCCGTGGTCCGTCGCGCCCTGGCGTGGATCACCGCCGATTTTTCGTACACGCTGGAAACACCAGCCGCCGGGCGCGATCCGGTGGATGATTTCCTGTTCGACTACAAGGCCGGCTACTGCCAGCATTTCAGCTCTGCCTTCGTGGTGCTGATGCGCAATGCAGGCATTCCGGCGCGAGTGGTCACCGGGTTTGCCGGCGGCACGCGCAACCGGATCGGCGACTACTGGGTACTGCGACGGATGGACGCCCACGCCTGGGCCGAAGTGTGGCTGCCGCAACGCGGCTGGGTGCGCGTCGACCCGACAGCGGCAGTAGCACCCGAACGCATCCTGGACACGCTCGACGACCGTCTGCTGGCCGATGCCGACACCGGCTTACAGCAGCGCTGGCAGCAGCTGGGCCAGATCGGCGACTGGATGCGCAGGGGCTGGAACGAACTGGTGCTGTCATTCGACGCGCGCCGCCAGCAGCAGCTGCTGCAACCGTTCGGGCTGGATGACCTGCGCCCCGCACAGCTGCTGGCCGGCTTCGTGACGGCGGCGTTGCTGGCGCTGGCGTGGATGGCCTGGCTGCTGGCCCGGGGCGAACGCGAACGCGACCCGCTGCTGCGCGCCTGGCACCGGCTGGGACAGCGCTATGCCCGGCTGGGGCTGGGCCGCGAGCCGCATGAGACCGCCCTGCACTGGGCGCGCCGGGTTCACGGGCAACGCCCCGACCCGGCCCTCATCGCACTCAGCCAGCGTTTCGCTGACGCACGCTACGCTGGCACTTGTACCGAGCTCGCCCCATTATTGCGGGACCTGCGCAGGCATCGCCCGACTTCCGGAGCCTCCCCATGAATACCAAGTTCCTCCTCACCGCCGTGGCCGCCCTGGCCCTGTCGGCCTGCGCCACGGCCCCCAAGCCGCTGCAGGGACAGTTCAGCCTGGTTTCCCCGCGCGACTCGGTTGCCACCCAGCAGGTCGGCACGCCGGTTCGCTGGGGTGGCCGGATCATCGAAACCAAGCCCGGCCAGGGCGAGACCTGTTTCCAGATCATCTCGCGCCCGCTCAACGGCAGCGGCCGTCCGAACACGACCTCCTCCGATGCCAGTGACGGCCGCTTCATTGCCTGCCGTGCCGGCTTCTACGATCCGGCGGTGTTCGAAGCCGGCCGCGACGTGACCTTCATCGGCAAGATCGACGGCTACGCCAACACCCGCATCGGTGATTACGACTACCGCCTTCCGAAGCTGGCGGCCGACGTGATCTACCTGTGGCCGGAACAGCGCCAGGTCGATGTGGTGCCCTACCCCTATGGGCCGTGGGGCCCGGGCCCCTATGGTCCGTACTGGGGCGGCTATCGCGGTTGGGGCTGGTGGTAGTCCAGGTCCGGTATGCATGATGCAGAAGGCCGCCCATGGGGCGGCCTTTTTTCATCCACGCAGGGGGCGGGCCTACTCGGGGCGATGCTGCACTGTGCTGCTTTTTTCATCCACGCATGGCGTGGATCTACTGCTGTTGGCGCACTGTAGATCCACGCCATGCGTGGATGGCTCCATCAACGCCCCGGCGTACCGAAGTGGCCCAGCGGCGCGCCCGCCAGCAGGTGCATGTGGATATGGAACACGGTCTGCCCGGCGTCTTCGCGGCAGTTCATCACGATGCGGTAGCCGTCCTGTGCGAAGCCTTCCCGACGCGCGTACTCGGCGGCGGCCAGGGCCAGCTTGCCGATCAGATGCGCCTGCGAGGGCTGCAGGTCGTCCAGGGTCGGGATGATCTCGTTCTTGGGAATGAACAGCACGTGCACCGGTGCCTGCGGCGCGATGTCCTTGAAGGCCAGGACGTCTTCGTCTTCATAGACGATGGTGGCCGGGATCTCGCGACGGATGATCTTGCTGAAGAGGGTTTCGCTGCTCATGATCGGCCTCGGCGGGTGTTTTCCGCATTGTAGGCCGGTAACGCCGGAACATGCCCGGCTCGGCTCAATCGCGCACTTCGCTGCGGGAACCGAACGCGTGCGACAGCGTCCCGCGATCGACGTACTCCAGCTCACCACCGAGGGGCAGCCCTTGGGCCAGTCGACTCGGCCGCACCTGGCGGGCACGGGCCAGCTGCGCGAGGTAGTGCGCGGTGGCTTCGCCTTCGACGGTGGCGCTGGTTGCAATGATCAGCTCCTGCACTTCCGCTTCCGCCAAGCGCTGTTCCAACTGCTCCAGACCCAGCTCGCGGGGGCCGATGCCATCCAGCGGCGACAGGCGCCCCTGCAGCACGAAGTAGACGCCGCGATAGCCGGTGGCGTTCTCGATCGCCAGGCGATCAGCCGGCGACTCCACCACGCACAGCTGGCTGCGCTCGCGGCTGCCATTGGCGCAGGTCGGGCACAGCTCGGTTTCGCTGAAGTCGCGGCATTGCGCACAGTGACCGATGCGTTCGACCGCCTGCGCCAGCGTCTCGGAAAGACGTTTGCCACCTTCGCGCTCACGTTCGAGCAGGTGGTAAGCCATGCGTTGCGCGGTCTTCTGGCCGACGCCAGGCAACACCCGCAGTGCATCGATCAGTTGTTCAAGCAGGGGTGCGGACACGGCGGCGTGCTTTCATGGCGTCGAGCAAGCTCGACGGCTACAGGTTCTGTGGCACCGGCTTGCGCAGGTGCCACTCTGAAAATCAGAACGGCATCTTCATGCCCGGCGGCAGCTGCATGCCGGCGGTGGCCGAACCCATCTTCGACTTCGACTCGGCGTCGATCTTGTTGGACGCATCGTTGAAGGCGGCGGCGATCAGGTCTTCCAGCATTTCCGGATCGCTGGTCAGCGACGGATCGATACGTACCTTGCGGCACTCCTTGGCACCGGTCAGGGTAACGCTGACCATGCCGCCACCGGCGCTGCCGGTCACTTCGATCTTGGCGATTTCTTCCTGGGCCTTCTGCAGGTTTTCCTGCATCTTCTGGGCCTGCTGCATCAGTTGGGCGATATTGCCGCGCATGTCGTCTTACTCGTCAAAAGAACGGATGGAATCGGAAACAACCCGGGCGCCGTGCTGCTGGATCAGCAGCTGGACTTCCGGATCGTCCATGAAAATGGCCTCGGCAGCCTGCTGCCGCTCGCCACGCTGGCGGTCGGCACGCTGGTGCAGGGTCTCGGCCGGAGCCTGCTCGGCCTCTGCGGTCTCGACCACGATCTTCAGCGCCTGGCCGAGGGACTTTTCCAGCACCTCGCCCAGCGCTGCCAGCGCGCGTTCGGAGCGCAGGTACTCAAATCCGGGCGAAAGGCCCAGTTTCAAGACCCCATGCTGGCAACTGATGAACGCGGCATTGGCCGCAAGCTGACGCGATGGGCCGCTCAGGCCACTGTTGGCGACCAGGTCAAGCCAGTCTTCGGCGCAGGCCAGGTCACTGACGTTTTCCGCCGGTGAGGCCTTCCCCGATTCTGATCCCGAAACCGGCGCCGGGGCGATGTCGATGCCCTCGGCACGGAACGGGCGCTCCGGCACGGCAGGCGCGGCTTCAACAGGTGTTGCCACCGGGGCCGGCGGCTCGTGCCAAGGCGCGACCATGGCGGCGTCGGGGCCGGCCATCCCGGCCGCCAGTCCCGCGTCACGGGCCTCGGCTTCGTCTGTGGCCCACGGCGGCAGATCGTCGCTTGCCACGACCTCAGCGACCGGCGCCTCCGCCTCGGCCTTTACCGGCGGTGGCGATACGGGTTCTTCAACTGGCACCGGCTCGGGCTCCGGTGTCGGGTCCGATTCGGGCTGCGGCGCCGGCTCGGGCTCGGGTTCGCGCGGCGCGGCCTGCACCGGCGCTGCCACCTGAGCCACGGCCGGGCTCGCTGACGCAGCCGCCGCCGGAGTCGCTTCGTGGGGATCTGTGCCGGCACCGCCGCCGGCAGCGTTGCCGCCCGTCGCTCCCCCCACCGCACCGTCGACCGACTTCGGTACCGGCGGTACCGCCGCTGCCGGACGGAACGCCAGCATGCGCAGCACGGCCATTTCAAAGCCGGCGCGCGGGCTGGGCGCCAACGGCAGATCACGCCGACCGTTCAGGGCCATCTGATACCAGAGCTGGACCACTTCCGGGCGCAGGCGCTCGGCGAATACGCTGGCATCCAGTCCTTCGGCGGCGGCGGACGCGCCCGGCACCAGCTGCTGCACCTGGATCCGGTGCAGGCCTTCGGCCAGCGCCTCGAGCACGCCGCTCCAGTCCGGCGAGAACTCGGCCAGTGCGGCAACGACCTGCAGCAGGCGCGGGCCATCGCCCTCGGCCAGGGCATCGAGCATGGCCGCCACCTGGGTACGGTCGACCGTGCCCAGCATGGTGCGCACCACGTCCTCGCGCAGCGCACCGCCGGCATAGGCGATGGCCTGGTCGAGCAGCGACAGGCCGTCACGCAGGCTGCCGTCAGCGGCCTTGGCCAGCTGCACGATGGCAGTCGGGTCCGACTCGATCTGCTCGGCAGCGAGGATGCGGGTCATCTGCCCCTGGATCTGATCTTCGTCCAGGCGCTTGAGATTGAACTGCAGGCAGCGGCTGAGCACGGTGACCGGCAGCTTCTGCGGGTCGGTGGTGGCCAGCAGGAACTTCACATGTTCCGGCGGCTCTTCCAGCGTCTTCAGCAGCGCATTGAACGCAGCCTTGGACAGCATGTGCACTTCGTCGATCAGGTACACCTTGTACTTGCCGCGCGAGGGCATGTACTGCGCGTTCTCGATCACCTCGCGTACATCGTCCACGCCGGTATTGGACGCGGCATCGATTTCCAGCAGGTCGATGTAGCGACCGGCGTCGATGTCCAGGCAGGCCGCACACTGGCCGCAGGGATCGGCACTGGTGCCCTGCTCGCAGTTCAGCGACTTGGCGAAGATGCGCGCGATCGTGGTCTTGCCCACGCCGCGGGTGCCGGTAAACAGGAACGCATGGTGGACCCGGCCACTGTCCAGCGCATTGCTGAGCGCACGGACCACGTGTTCCTGGCCCACCAGCTCGGCAAAACGCTTCGGACGCCACTTGCGGGCAAGGACGAGATAGGACATCAGGCCACCGTCTTCCATCGGATGTTCCATTGTGCCACGCCTGTCCAGCCCTCTCGCCCTGCAAACCAGTGCTTGTGTCCTGTCGCGGCGCCCGCTAGAATTTGCGCCCCTGCTGAGGCGTTTGCCGATGGCAGGGATCCGGAGAGGTGTCCGAGTGGTTGAAGGAGCACGCCTGGAAAGTGTGTAAGCGTCTAAACCGCGCTTCGGGGGTTCGAATCCCCCTCTCTCCGCCAGATAAATGAAGAAGCCGCCCAGTGGGCGGCTTTTTTATTTGGCTGGCGGAGAGCATCGGGCGAGAGAAGCCCCGCCGGGGTTCGACGGTTCTGCAGGAGCAGAACCGGACCGCCGCAGGCGGGTCCCGGTGCGCAGCGCGCATCGGGATCGGGTGCAGGGATGCACCCGACAATCCCCCTCTCTCCGCCAGATAACTGAAAAAGGCTGCCCGAAAGGGCGGCCTTTTTCAGTTATCTGGCGCGGGACGCGACGCGCGTTCCGCACGTCGCCCCAAACGTTGCTGCGCAACCTTTGGGCCCCTCCCTTTGCCTGCCTCTCCCCGCCCCTGTCGGGGCAGCCCCTCAACAGAGGGGCTTGTTCCTCCAGTTGCATCAGTAGATCCACGCCATGCGTGGATGCCTCGGCCCGGTGAGTCGTCTACCCACCCATGCGCCGCCACCCGCTGCCCCGTCCCCAGCGCCCTCACCTTTCGCTGAACAGCTGATTCAGGGCCGCATGGCCCGGCGCGCCCTCCGGCATCGCCATCGCGCCACCCAGAAAATCCGTGGTCGCCGCAGCCATCGCCGTCCACGCGTGCATGAACAACGCGGGCCCTGCGCTCAACCGCCTCACGCCGGCCTGCGACAGCGCAGCAAACGACGCCATCCCCGGCAGCCACATCAGATTGAGAGGCAGCGATACGGCACTGGCAACGGCCGCAACCTCGTCCAGCGCGCGCAGCCCCGGCACGAAGCCGCCGTCGGCACCGGCACGCGCGTAGGCCTGCAGGCGATCGATGCTCATCCTGACCGCCTCATCCCCTTCGACCAGGCTGCGCAGATACACATCGGTGCGCGCATTGATGAACAGCGATCGTCCACCCAGCGCCGAGCGGATGGCGGTGATCTTGTCCACCAGGGCCGCAGGACTGCCAGCGCCGTCCTCGATGTTGATCCCGACCACACCGGCCTCCACCAGGCGCTGCACCCGCGCCGCGACCTCATCCGGGGCATCGCTGTAGCCATCCTCGATATCGACCGTGACCGGCAGCGAGGTCACACCAACAATTTCGGAAACCCGCTGCAGCAACGCGATATCGGGCAGCGCACCGCCATCGGCATGACCGCAGGACCACGCCATGGCAGCACTGGATGTTCCCACCGCGAGAGCCCCCTGCTGCTGGACCAGCCGGGCGCCACCGGCATCCCATACGTTGGGCAGCACGTAAAGATCGGCACCTTGGTGGAGTTGTACAAAACGGGCATGAGCGTTTGACATGGAACCTCCTGATGACCGGAACCGGCAGTCTGCGCCCGAACCGGATTCCGGGCTCGCCATGTTCGGACATCAATGGTGCGGACCATGCGCACAATGTGCCCGCCACCACCATGACGTGCATGCATGACACCCCGCCCCTACCGCTGCACCGACATCGCCGCTTGCCTGTCGATCTTTGACAGCAACGTGCCCACCTACTTCGCCCCCGAAGAGCGCGGCGATTTCGAGCGTTTCCTGCGCGAGCAGGCCAAGGAGTGCGCCTTCCAGGTAATCGAGCACGAAGGCAGTGTTGTAGCGTGCGGCGGCCTATCGCGCCGTGACGACGGATGTGCCGGTTTCTGCTGGGGGATGGTCGAGCGCGCGCTGCACCAGCACGGCATCGGCCGCGAACTGGCGCTGGCACGCCTGCACCAGGCTGCCGCTGATCCATCGATAGAACGCATCACGCTCAGCACCAGCCAACACACCCAAGGGTTCTACGCCCGCCTGGGTTTCCAGGTGACACGGGTGATAGCCGATGGCCACGGCGCGGGGATCGACGCCGTGGAGATGGAGCGGAGGGTGTAACCCTCCGCCCTGCCCCGGATCCACGCGAGGCGTGGATTCATTGCGGCCCTACTCCCCTCAGAAACCCACGCGCAGGTTCAACTGGCCACCGATATCGTTGCGGCCATCACCATGCTGGCCCTGCACGAACAGCGACAACTGGCTGCTGCGTCCCAGGCCGACCGCTACGCCGACCTGGCTGACCAGCGCATTGCGCGCCATCACGGCACTGTAGGCATCGAACGCATTGCCACCGACGGCGAAACGCTGCCGGCTGGCGACGTCGGTGTCACCGGACGCATGCTGCCAGCCCAGGCCGACCGTCAGCTGTGCGGGATAGCGCTCGCCGCTGCCCACATCCCAGCGGCCGCGAACGCCGACGGTGCTGACATTGAGCGTGTCCTTGCCGCCCTCCAGTACCAGCGCCGCACTGCCGCCCTGCTCCACCGCGCTATCGCTGTCCACCCAGTGCTTGGTGAACTGTACGTACGGTTGCAGTTGGGTCCTGCCATGGGTCCAGGTCCAGCTGCCTTCGATCTGGGCGATGGTGACATCCGCATCCTGGCGGCTGTGCAGGGTCTGGGCCAGCAGCGGCACCTCACGCGTGGTGCGCGTGCGGTAATCGCCGCGCGACACGCTGCCGCCGACCGCGAACCCGTTGTTCCACTCGCCCTGCGCATACAGTCCATAGGTGTTGCCACGCAGGCGTGCACGCGAATGGCGATCGTACAGCCGCGTGTCCAGGCGCTCGCTGCCCGCAGCCGCACCCAGTACCACGTGCTCGCCGAGCTTCCAATCCACGCCGGCCATCAGCGCATTGCGGTTGGCACGGATCTCATCGCCATTGCCATCACCGTCCTGCTTGAACACCTTGCCGCTACCTGCCAGCCACGCCGAAGCGCGTTCGCCACGCACGGTTGGCAGCTCGCTGCCCAGGCGCTGGCGGATGCCCTCTTCAAGGTAGTTGTCGTACAGCAGCACCGCACGGCTGGCCGCATGCACTTCACCGGAGAGCTGGTTGAACGCATTGCGCGCGGTGGCGGCATCGTAGGCCAACAGCGTGTTGTACAGCCCCAGCGCCGCGCCTGTCTGCGGCAGGCTGTCGAGCGCCGATGCCAGGCCCAGCTGGTTGCGGGTCTGTGCTGCCGTAACGAAGGCCGCTGTCTGCTTCACATCGATCTTCAGTTGCGCGGCATTCGGCGTGTAGATCGGGGTCAGTGACAGGAAGGCCGAGGTGGTGGTGGGCGGAACGAACTGCCCGCTGACGCCACCGCCTGCGTTGATGATCGTGTACTGCTGGCCCTGCTGGTAGCTGGTATTCGGGTCGATGGCATTGACCACCACCGATGCACCACCGATGCTCGCGCTGCCGCCCACCTGCACCACGTCACTGCCGGTAGCACCCAGGTCGACCGACAGCGTGCTGCCCGGCGCCAGGGTGAGATTGCCCCCCACGGTGATCGTGCCCGTACCGTTGCCGCCACTGCTGCCATTGCCTTGGCCGTTGCCCGGCGACAGCACGCCGCCACTGCCCACGGTGACGCCGCCAGCGCCGCTGCCGATGGTGCCGGTACCCGACAACGTGGTGCCGCTGCCGATGTTCCATTGGCCACCGATGGTGCCGGTGACATTCAGGCCACCACCGGTGACCTGACCGGTACCGGTGAACCCGCCACTACTGCCCCCCAGGTTGAGTGGACCCGGGCCGGCCTGCACGATGCTGCCTGTGCCACTGATGCTGCCACCCAGTGTCGTGGTGCCGCCGGTGTTGACCACCAGGCCACCATTGTTGGTGATGTTGCCGGCGATCGCGCCGCCGGCGCCGCCGTTGCCAATCTGCACGGTGCCGCCAGCGTTGATCGTGGTGCCGCCGGTATAGGTGTTGTTGCCGGTCAGGGTCAGCGTGCCGCTGCCCGCCTGGGTCAACCCGCCGCTGCCACTGATCACGCCGCCAAGCGCGGTGTTGCCGCCCACGTTGAACACCAGGCTGCCGTTGTTGCTGACGTTGCCGGCGATCGCACCGCTGGCCCCGCCATTACCGACCTGCAGCGTGCCGCCCGTGTTGATGGTGGTACCGCCGGTATAGGTGTTGTTGCCGGTCAAGGTCAGCGTGCCGGTGCCGGCCTGGGTCAGTCCGCCGCTGCCACTGACCACGCCACCGAGCGTGCTGTTGCCACCCACGTTGAACACCAGGTTGCCGTTGTTGCTGACGTTGCCGGCGATCGCACCGCTGGCCCCGCCATTGCCGACCTGCAGCGTGCCGCCGGTGTTGATGGTGGTACCGCCGGTATAGGTATTGTTGCCGGTCAGGGTCAGCGTGCCGCTGCCCGCCTGGGTCAGTCCGCCGCTGCCGCTGACGGTGCCACCGAGCGTCGCGTTGCCCGACAGGTTGACCACCAGGGCGCCGTTGTTGGTCACGTCGCCAACGATCGCCCCGGTCGCGCCGCCATTGCCGATCTGCAACGTGCTGCCGCCGTTGATGGTGGTGCCACCGGTGTAGGTATTGTTGCCGGTCAGGGTCAACGTGCCGGTACCGGTCTGCACCAGTCCACCACTTCCACCGATGGTGCCGCCGAAGGTGGTGCTGGCATTGCCGCCGCCGGTGGTCAGGGTGGAGCCGCCCAGCACCACGTTGCCGCTTGCAACACCGGCCAGGCCACCAATGCTCTGGTTGCCGGCTGCACTGATGTCCAGCGTTCCGGCGCCAGCCAGATTCACCGTGCTGGCCGAGGACAGGCTGCCGCCGGCAGCGACCGCCAGGGTGCCGCTGTTGATCGTCGTGGTACCGGTGTAGCTGCTGGCACCGCCCAGGGTCACCGTCGCTGCGCCATCCTTGAGCAGGCTGCCATTGCCAGCGATATCGCCATCCAGCGTCAGTGGCGTGCCACCGAGCAGGGTCAAGGTGCCGCTTGCCAGTTGCACGTTGTTGCCAAGGGTCAACGGCACACTGCCGTCCAGCGTGGCATCGCCACCCACGGTCAATGCGCCGGTACCCAAAGCACCGCTGCTGCCCAGCGACAGACCACCGGCATTGAGGGCGACTCCGCCACCGAAGGTGTTGTTGCCGGTCAGGCCGAGTACGCCCGCACCGTTCTTGACCAGGCCACCGGTGCCGCCGATGTCGCCGGCAAACGTGCTGTTGCCCGCCGCGTTGGTGGTCAACGTATTGCCACCAAGGCTGATCGTACTGCCGGCAACGCCGGACAATGTACCGATGGCCTGATTGCCACCGCTGGAGATATCAAACGCGGTACCGGCATTGGCCAGGTTCACCGCCCCGGTCGCGGACAGGCTGCCACCGGCACCGATCGCCAGCGTTCCGGCGTTGATGGTGGTGCCACCAGTGAACGTGTTGACGCCGGTCAGTGTCTCGGTGCCCGTGCCGGCCTTGATCAGGCCACCGGTGCCGCCGATCGAGCCACTGAACACACCGTTGCTGGCATCGCCGATGGTCAGCGTGTTCGCGCCGAGGTTGACCGTACCGTTGCCGATCAGCGTACCGAATACCTGCGTACCACTGCCCGCCGAAAGATCGAAGGTGGCACCCGTGGCCAGATTGACGATGCCGCCTGCGTTGAGGCTGGCGCCGGCACCGAGGGCGAGCGTGCCCGCGTTGATGTTGGTCCCGCCGGTATAGGTGTTGGTGCCGTTCAAAGTGAGGGTGGCCGCGCCGTCCTTGGTCAGGCTGCCAGTCCCTGACAGGTTGCCATTGAGCGTGAGATCGTTGCTCCCCAGTACGGTCAAGCCAGCGTTGAGCACCATGTTGTTGGCCAAGGTCACCGCACTGCTGGAATCGAGCGTGGAAGTGCCACCCACCGTCAGCACGCCCGTGCCCAGCGCAGTGTTGTTGCCCACCACCAGGCCACCGGCATTGAGGGTGACGCCGCCACCGAACGTGCTGGCACCGTTGAGGGTCTGTACGCCGCTGCCATTCTTGACCAGTCCACCACTGCCGGTCAGCGCGCCGTTGAAGGTCGTATCAGTGGTGCCTCCCAGGGTCAGGCTGTTGCCGCCCAGCGATACCGTGCTGCCAGCCACGCCCGCCAGCGAACCGATGCTCTGGTTGCCACCGGCAGAAATATCGAACGTGCCGGCACCTGCCAGGTTCACCGCACCGCTCGGTGACAGGCTTCCGCCTGCGCCGATCTCCAGCGTTCCGCTGTTGATGACGGTGCCGCCGGTGAAGGAGTTGCTGCCGGTCAGCGTGACCGTTGCCGCACCATTCTTGATCAGGCCGCCGTCGCCGGAGATCGCCCCGCCGAGGGTCAGCGCATTGCTGCCGAGCAGGTTGAGCGTAGCGCCCGCCAGCAGGCCGATGTCGTTGCCAAGGTTCGCAGCGATGCTGCTGTCCAGCGACGCATTGGCGCCCACGGTCAGTGCGCCGGTACCCAGCGCGGCATTGTTGCCGACCACCAGGCCGCCACCGTTGAGTGCAACCCCGCCACTGAAGAGGTTGGCACCGCCCAGCGCCTGGATGCCCGTGCCGTTCTTGATCAGCCCACCGGCACCACCGATCACGCCATCGAAGGTACCGTTGTCAGTGCCACCGAAGGTCAGCGTGTTGCCACCCAGCGCCACGGTGCTGCCGGCGACGCCGTTGAGCGCGCCGATCGCCTGGTTGCCCGCGGCCGAGATGTCGAAGCCGGTGCCCGGCGCGGAGAGCGTAACCGCGCCTGTTGCCGCCAGGCTGCCACCGGCACCGATCGCCAGCGTGCCCGCATTGATCAGCGTGCCACCGGTGTAGGTATTGATGCCGGTCAGTGTTTCAGTGCCGGTGCCCTCCTTGATCAGGCCACCGGTTCCGGCGATGGAACCGCTGAAGACGCCGTTGGTCGGTCCGCCGACGGTGATCGAGTTCGCGCCCAGGTTGACCGTGCCATTGCCGGTCAGGGTACCGAACGTCTGGGTGCCACTGCCCGCAGAGAGATCCAGGGTAGCGCCGGAGGCCAGATTGACCACGCCGCTGGCAGCCAGGCTGGCACCTGCGCCCAGTGCCAGCGTGCCGGCATTGACGTTGGTGCCACCGATATAGGTGTTCACGCCGTTCAAGGTGAGCGTGGCAGCGCCGTTCTTGGTCAGGCCGCCGGTGCCGGAGATCACCCCGTTGAGCGTCAGCGCATTGCTGCCCAGCACGGTCAGGCCGGCGTTGAGCGCGATGTTGTTGACCAGCGTCGCTGCCAGGCTGGTGTCGAGGGTGGCCGCGCCGCCCACGGTCAGCGCACCACTGCCCAGCGCCGCGTCATTGCCGAGCACCAGGCCACCGGCGTTGAGACTGACGCCGCCGCCGAAGGTGTTGGCGCCGGACAAGGTCTGCACACCTGCGCCCACCTTGACCAGACCACCTCCTCCGCTGATCACGCCGTCGAATGCCGCATTGGTGGCGTTGCCGAAGGTCAATGAATTTCCGCCCAGGGAAAGGCTGCTGCCGGTCACGCCCGCGAGCGCGCCGATGGTCTGGTTGCCACCAGCACCGGAGATATCCAGGCCTGCGCCAAGGCCGCCGAGTGTCACGCTGCCGCCCGCGGCAAGACTGCCGCCTGCCCCCAGCGCCAGCGTGCCCGCGTTCACCAGGGTGCCGCCGGTATAGGTATTGGCACCACTCAGAGTAAGCGTGGCGGTTCCGTTCTTGGTCAGAGCACCCGCGCCGGACAGCGCCCCGCCCAGCGTCAGTGCGTTGCTGCCCTGTATCGCCAGCGTTGCGCCCGATGCCAACGCGATGTTGTTGCCGAGTGCAAGCGCGATACCGGCGTCCAGCGATGCGTTGCCGCCCACGCTCAGCGCACCGGTGCCCAGCGCACCTGCATTGCCCAGCGTCAGGCTGCCGGCATTGAGCGCCAGGCCGCCGCTGAAGGTGTTGGCGCCGTTGAGCGTCAGTGCGCCGGCACCGTTCTTGATCAGGCTGCCGGTCCCGCCCACGGTGCCACCCAGCGTCAACGCGTTGCTGCCACCCAGATTCAACACACCGCCTGCGCCAAGGTTGACCGCATTGCCCAGCGCAAGCGGCACGCTGCCGTCCAGGGTTACGTTGCCACCGACGTTGAGCGCGCCGCTGCCCAGCGCGCCGGCATTGCCGAGCATCAGCCCACCGGCATTGAGGTTCAGGCCGCCGCTGAACGTGTTGGCGCCATTGAGGGTCAACAGGGCCGCGCCGTTCTTGACCAGGCTGCCGTTGCCGGACACCACACCTCCCAGGGTGATGGCCTGGCTGCCCGGCAATGTCAGCACCGCGCCCGCACCCAGCCCGACGTTGTTGGCAAGATTCAGCGCGCTCGATCCGTCCAGCGACACGTTGCCACCGATGCTCAACGCGCCGGTCCCGGCCGCTGCACTGCTGCCCAGCAGCACGCTGCCGGCATTGAGGTTCAGACCGCCGCTGAAGCCATTGGTGCCATTCAAGGTCAGCTGCGAAGCACCATTCTTGGTCAGGCTGCCGACACCGGAGATGTCGCCGGTCAGCGTGATGTTGTTGCTGCCGCCCAGGGTCAGTGCAGCACCAAGATTGACGGCGTTGCCCAGGTTGAGCGCGGTGGTTCCATCCAGCGTCGCGGCACCGTTGATGCTCAGCGCACCGGTTCCCAGCGCACCGCTGTTGCCCAGCAGCAGCCCGCCGGCATTGAGCGCAACGCCGCCGGTAAAGGTATTTGCGCCCGTCAATGTCTGTACGCCAGCCCCGTTCTTTACCAGGCCTCCGCCGACGCCACTGATCACACCCGCGAAGGTCTGGCTGGTCGCATCACCAAAGGTGAGGGTGTTGCTGCCCAGGGCCACGCTGCTACCTGCCACGCCGGAGAGTGCACCGATGGTCTGGTTGCCGCCAAGGGAGAGATCCAGCGCCGCGCCAACCCCCGACAGGCTGACGGCGCCGGTTGCGGCCAGGCTGCCGCCACTGCCCAGCGCTACGGTACCGGCTGCAACGTTCAAGCCGCCGGTGAAGGTATTGGCGCCGGTCAGCGTCAGCGTCGAAGCGCCACTTTTTATCAGGCTGCCGTTGCCACCCAGCACGCCACCCAGCGTCAGCGGCTGGCCGCCCAGCACGTTCAGCGAGCCACCGGCGGCAAGGTTGATGTTGTTGCCCACGTTCAACGCCGCACTTGCGTCCAGCGTGGCCGCACTGTTGATGTCCAGAAGACCGGTGCCCAGCGCTGTGCTGTTGCCCAGCAACAGGCTGCCGCCATTGACGACGACACCGCCGCCGAATGTGTTTGCGCCATTCAACGTCAACAGTGCGGCGCCGTTCTTGACCAGGCTGCCGTTGCCGGAAATCACACCATTGAATACCAACGGCTGCCCGCCCTGCAGCGCCAGCGAACCTCCGGTGCCAAGTGAAACGTTGTTACCCAACGCAAGCGCCGTGGTGCCGTCCAGGGTAACTGCAGCGCCAACGCTCAACGTACCTGTGCCCAGCGCGTTGCTGTTGCCCAGCAGCAGGCCGCCGCCGTTGAGGGCCACGCCGCCGGTAAGCACGTTGCCGCCCGCCAGGGTCTGTATGCCGGTACCCACCTTGATCAAGCCGCCCGTGGTACCGATGAAGTTGCCGGCGAAGCTGGTATTGCCCAGTCCTCCCAGCGTCAACGTGCGCGTACCAAGGTTGACCGTACCGCCAAGCCCGGCCAGCGACCCAACGGTCTGGCTGGCTGCCGCGGTGAGGTCCAGCGTGGTACCGGTGGCCAGCGTCAACGCACCGGTCGGCGACAGCGTGCCACCCGCACCGAGCGCCAGCGCACCACCGATGATCGAGAAGCCACCGGTCAGCGAATTGGCGCCGCCCAGGGTGAGCGTGCCCCCACCGCTCTTGATGAAGTTGCCCGCACCGGACAGCGATCCATTGAGGGTGAGCGCATTGCTCCCCAGCAGATTCAGGCTGCCTCCGCCATTGACGACAATGTTGTTGGCGAGATTGAAGGCACTGCTGGTATCCAGCGATGCGGCACCGCCTACCGTCAGGTTGCCACTGCCCAGTGCGCCCGCGTTGCCGAGCAGCAGGCCACCGGCATTGAGGTTTACGCCGCCGGAGAACAGATTCGCGCCGCCCAGGCTGACCACACCGGCATTGGTCACGGTCAGCCCGCCCGCCCCCGAAAGCACGCCACTCAAACCAAAGGCGTTGGTGCCGCCCAGCGTCAGCCTGCCCGTATTGAGCGCGAAGGGATTTGCAAGCGTGAGCCCGGCTGTCGATGCCGCGATGGCGCCGCCATTGACGTTGAAGGTGCCGGTACCGAACGAAGCTGCATTGTTGAAATTGACCAGACCATCGTTGATCGTGGCGCCGGTTCCGCCCCATCCGCCCAGCAGATTCCAGGTGCCGCTGTTGACGGTCAGGTTCTGGAAGTTGACGTGTCGGTTCCAGTCCAACGAGGTCACCGCGCCGCCGGTACCCGCCCCCGGGCCACTCGCACTGTTCTGCAGGACGAGACGGTTGTTGCTGGCCGAGCCACCGTCGACCACACCGGCCGCCGCCAGATTGACGTTGACGCTGCCGAGAACACCTGCAATCGCAATGCCGGCGTTGTTTACGCTGGAGCCGGACACCGCGGTGAAGGTATTTCCAGCCGTTGAATTGCCCAGGTTCACGCTGCCGTTGAGCGTGCCCGCGTTGAGGAAGGTATTGCCATTGGTTGCCGACGCAGAACCGCCAAAACCAACGCGACCGGTGATCGTTCCGGTATTGGTGAAGTGCGTCTGAGCGCCGCCGTAGCTGACGATGGCCGGAGCATCGGCGGTCGTGAACGCGCCGGCGCCGAAGATCGACATGCCCACGGTGCCGTTGTTGACGACGGTGTTGGTACCTCCGGACGCATTCTGCAGCACCAGCGCCTGCCCACCGAAACCCAGCAGGGAAAGGACATTGACCACGCCGTTGATCGAGCCACCGGCCTGGTTGTTGACGTTGATGGCGTTGCCACCGACCGTGGCGTTGCCCAGCACCATGCCCGATGCCGCCAGGCTCAGGCCACCGCTGATGGCGGGATCGACCGTGCCCTGGTTGTTCACGGTGATGCCGTTGCCATTCAAGGTAACCGCACTGCCGCCGACGATCGGCGGCACGCTGAGCTGAGCGCCCGTCTGGATATCGAGCGTCACGCCATTGATGCTGCTGGCCAGCGAATTGGTATTGGAGCCGGTCGCGCAGGTGACCGTGGTACCAACGGTATTGCATGCCGCAAATGCCGAGCCACTGGCCAGCGTGGCAGCCAATGCGACGGCCAGCTGTTGCTTTCTCAATCGCGGCAACCGCTGCGCGGCGACCGCACTTCCGCCGGGATTCTGGGCGACCTCCGAAGCAACCTGCATTACCCCGAGGGCGCGATTGAAAACCAGACGGTAAATGCGGTTCATCGGTAAATCTCCATGAAATGACCGGTGGCACAGCTGGCAGGTTTTTTCGAGGTGATGACGTCCCGCCCTGCTCCACCCGGGGAGCAAGACCTGCGGTATCAACCTTGGAAAACATTCACACTTTCACATCCAAGCGCTGCAGGAGCTGCGTGCTCCTGCGTGTCCGTCAGAGCGAAAACTCCCCGGTTCCGCTTGACGAATGGCCGCACTGTGCGGTCGTCGCCGCCAGCACCATGTGAATCCGGCACGTTATTTTCATGATGGCCGTCAAATAATCCGGGCAGTCGTCACGACTTTGCCGAAAATGCATATTCTCTTATTCCAGAAGAACGGGAATATCCTTATTCCCGTCGCCCCCATTTCCGGCCTTAGCTGCTGGAGAGTTTCATCAACACCAGCCCGGCGACGATCAATACCGCCGCGCCAATCCGCATCGGGCTGACCTGCTCGCCCAGGAACACGATGCCGACCACGAAGGCACCGACCGCACCGATGCCGGTCCAGATCGTATAGGCGGTGCCCAGCGGCAGGCTGCGCATGGCGACGGCCAGCAGCCAGAAGCTGGCGATCATGCCAACAATCGTGACCACCGTAGGGGTGAGCTTGGTGAAGCCTTCGGACTGCTTCATCGACACGGCCCAGACGATTTCCAGCAGACCGGCAAACAACAGATAGATCCAGGCCATGACAGCCCTCCTTTGGTAGGGCCAGGCCGTCCTGGTCATTGAATCCCGATGTGGGGGAGGTCGTTCCTCCTGCGGCCGGATTCTAGCAACGGCGGCAGTCACGGGCCGATACCGCGGCCAACGGGTTACATCGGATTCAGCGCGTGAAGCTGGCGTCAGCGCCCCTGCCTGCGCTAGAATGCGCGTCTGCCATCGGTCAATTGATGCGCAGTCCGGCTGTGGTCTCCGGCGCTCAACGCGCTGCTTCCCCTGATCCGTGAATCGGCCGCCTCCGGGCGGCCAACGTCTCTATGGTGGCCCCGTCGGCCCCTCGCGACGCTAGGTCGAAAACTCCGCCAGGGCCGGAAGGCAGCAACGGTATCGATCGACGCGGGCGCCGAGGTCAGCCGGCGGGGCCACCGCCTTTTTGGGGCGAGCCCGCCCTGGTAGATGCCAACCCTGGTTGGCGCCCTTCGCCGGGCATGGTCCGGCGCTACCGCGCCTCCGGCGTGCCCTGATGGAACACCAGACGCCACCCGTGCGCATGCCGGCGCCACAGCGAACTGCGCAGCACCCAGCGTTGCGGTTGGCCATCGATGTGATAGCGGCTGCGGTAGCGCACCTGGGCCAGGCCCTCCGCCAGCATCCACACCGCGTACTGGTCCGACTCGATCACCCCCTGCGCACGCTCCAGCGGGATCTCTTCCAGCGCAGCCTCACGACCGTAGCACTGGCCGAAGCTGCCGATCTCACTGAAGTCCTCATCCAGCAGTTCCGCCAGCCACGCGCGGTCACCGCGCACCTGCGGGGTGTGCAGTGCGCGTTCAAGGCGCTCCAGTTCTGCGGCCAACGCTGCATCGGCAGGCTGGCCAACGGCCGTCACGGCGGATCCTGCGCCAGTACGTGCGGTGCGGTTGGGCTGGCCAGCGGCACGCACTGCCCCGGCTGTGCGACCCGATGGCCACGCGCCGCCAAGGCCTGGCCATCGGCCACGCTGGCGTAGTGGTACAGCATCATCCGTGCCTGCAGCTCAGCGCTGTACTCGCGCTCCAGGTCATCCACCCCGGTGTGCGACGGATTGCCATGCAACCCGCAGTCGTGGGCGATCAGTTCATTGTCGTTGGCAAAGCGCGCCAGCATTTCCGGAATCGGCCGCGTATCGCCGCTCCAGGTCAGCGCGCCCTGCAGGCGCAGGCCATAGGCCGTCTCCGGCCAATGGTGGCGCACCGGGAACACCTCCAGGCGTACGCCCTCGTGCCAGAACGCATCGCCCACCACGATCAGCTGGAAGGCATCCCAGAAGTTGGCACCGCCTTCGGCGAGCACATTCGGGTAGTCGCCGATCCGCTTGTGCAGCAACGGCACCACGGTGGCCGGCACGTACAGGCGCACCTTGCCGCGTCGCTGCGCGCTGAAGAAGGTATCCACGAACAGCCGCTCGAAACCCGCCACATGATCCAGGTGCACATGGGTGACGAACAGCGCCTGCGGCATATGTCCGTAGTGCGCCTTGAAGGCGGTCAGGCCTTCACCGCCGCAGTCGATGGTCAGCCAGGGCCGGCCGTCGCGCTCGATCACCGACATCGGAGAACCCAGCTCGACCGCCGACGCATTGCCGACGCCGAGGAAACGCAACGACCAGTCCATCAGGTGCCCCGGTTCCAGGCCATGTCATAGGCGCGACGCAGGCGCGCATAGTCTTTTTCCACGTCTTCCACGCTGCGCTCGCCGCGCAGCTTGATCAACGAGCGCAGCAGGCGCTTGAGATTACGCTCGCGCCAGGCGGTGGCGGGGATGCGGATCACGCCCCGGTCGAAGTCGATCAGCCAGCCGTGGCCATTGCCATCGAACAGGATGTTGTGAGCGTTGAGGTCGGCGTGGTCCAGGCCGGCGCGATGGAAGCGCGCGATCATCCGCCCGGTTTCCTCCCATGGCGCACCGCGCCCGGCCACCAGCGCACGGTCGGCCAGCGAGCGCACCCCTTCGATCCGTTCCATCAGGATCGCGGCGCGGTAGCGCAGGCCCTCACGCATGTAGAAGGCGGCAATCGGCCTGGGCACCGGCAGTTTCTTCTCGCGCAGTGCGCGCATCAGCCGGAATTCGGCAAAGCTGCGGGTCCGGTCCGCCCCCCGCCAGATGTACTGGTCGTGGCTGATCCGGGCCGCCAGCCCCCCGCGCAGGTAGTGCCGCAGCACGCTGGGACCGAACGGTGCATCCACGAACCAGGCGCTGCCGCGGCCGCCCTCGCCCACCGGCCGGGCCTTGCCGGCCCAGTGCTGTGGCGAGAACAGACCGATCTCGGCTTGCCGCAGCCGCTCGCGGTCGAACAGAATGGCCCCGATGCCGCGACCCTCGCGGCATGGCGTCAGCGCTTCATTGGCGTCGAATGCGACCATTCCTTTGAGTCTAACAACACATGGCATCAGCGTCCTCCTCCTTGTGTCTTCTGCGCCTGTCCGCTCTTGGCGATGTGACCCACGTAGTGCCGCTGGTGCGCACCCTGCAGGCCGCGCGCCCGGACACACCGATCCACTGGATCATCGACAAGGTCGGGCAGAAGCTGCTTGATGGCCTGCCGGGCGTGACCTTCCATGCCTACGACAAGAAAACCGGCATGGCCGGGGTAAAGGAACTGCGCAAGCAGCTGCCGCCCGGTCGTTTCGAGGCGCTGCTGCAGATGCAGGTGGCGTTCCGCGCGAACGTGCTGTCCGCCTTCATCCCCGCCGAGCGCCGCATCGGTTACGACCGCAGCCGCTCCAAGGATCTGCACGGTCTCTTCATCAACGAACGCATTGCTGATCGCCCTGGCATCCATGTGCTCGATGCCATCGGCAGCTTCTGCGAGCCGCTTGGCCTGCGCCAGACCGAGGTCAGCTGGGACCTGGCCGTACCGCAGGCAGCCTATGACTGGGCCGCTGCGCAGTGGCAGGACGATGGCCGGCCAGTGCTGATGATCTCGCCCTGCTCCAGCCACGTGCGCCGCAACTGGTACGCCGACCGTTATGCCGAGGTCGCCAACCATGCCGTCACGCGTGGCTGGCGGATCGTGCTGTGTGGCGGCCGCAGCGAACTGGAGCGCAGCATGGCCGACGCCATCCAGGCCCAGCTGGATGTTCCGGCGCTGGACCTGGTCGGCAAGGACACGCTCAAGCAGTTGCCGGCGTTGCTGGCCCGCGCCAACCTGGTGATGACCCCGGACTCTGGCCCGATGCACATCGCCAATGCGATGGGCACCAAGGTGCTGGGCCTGCATGCGGCCAGCAACCCGAACCGCAGCGGCCCGTATTCGGACCGCCGCTACTGCGCGGACCGCTACGACGACGCAGCGCGCAAGTACCTGAGCAAGCAGGCGGCCGACCTCAAGTGGGGCACCAAGATCGAGTTCGACGATGTGATGGAACTGATCACCGTCGAGGACGGCATTGCCGCGTTCGAGCGTTACGTGGCCGACCATCTGGGCTGAGTGGCAGACCGGGCAGCTGAGCGGTGTCTGATGGGTGCGGCCCCCTGGTCCGCACCTTCCCGCAGCCCGGTTGCTTCATCCACGCGTGGCGTGGATCTGCTGCATCGGGCTGCGCGGGATTACGCGCGCTGCGTGTAGTCCTGATAGGACTTCTCTTCCACGTAGGCCGAGCCCAGCGCCAGGTTGATCGCCTTCTTGATCCGCGCGCGTTCGTCGTTGCGCAGGTACACGCTGCGCGCCAGGTCGATGAACCCCTGATCGAAGGCCTGCGCCTTGTCCTTCAGGCGGATGTCGTCCTCGATTTCCCACAACTGCTCGTTGACCGCTTTCAACTCAGCGCGCAGCTTGGCGATGTCCTTCACTGCCGCCGGGTGCGCCATCCAGGTGGTCTCCAGTGCGGACAGCTCCTTGCGCACATTGACCAGCTTGCCTTCGTCACTGATCCGCTCGGATTTGATCTGCAGGATCGAGATCTTGTCCAGCAGTTCGCCGAATGAAACGGGGACGAGGATTTCAGCGGTCATGGGGGCGCTCCAGCAAGTAATGGCACATGGTAACCCGCAGCGTGCGAACGGCATCCACGCATGGCGTGGATCTACCCAAGCATCCGGAGAAGACCGGCAAAGGGAGGGGCCCCAACGTTGCACCGCAACGTTTGGGGCGACGCGCGCAGCGCAGTCGCATCCCCACGCCAGATTAAAAAAGAAGGGCTGCCTTTCGGCAGCCCTTCTTTTTTAATCTGGCGGAGAGGGGGGGATTCGAACCCCCGAGGCGCTATAAACGCCTGCCTGATTTCGAGTCAGGTACATTCAACCGCTCTGCCACCTCTCCAGATGTTCCCCGGCGAACCGGGGACGCGCATCATACGAGGAAGCGCGGCTGACGACAAGTCATTGCGCCCAATGAAGTGAAATTTTCCTGACTGCATGGCTTGCCGGATGTCCGCTTGGCCGTGATGATGCCGTTCTCCCCGGCATTACCCCGTCCCCAGCAGCCACCATGATCGAATTCGGACATCTCACCCACCCCGGCCTGCGCCGCGAGCTCAACGAGGACACCTATTACGGTGACGGCGAGCTGGCCCTGTGGCTGGTGGCCGACGGCATGGGCGGGCACGCCTGCGGCGAGGTGGCCAGCGCGCTGGCGCGCGAGACCATCGTCCGCGAGATCCGCCGGGGCGCACCGTTGGCGCAGGCGATCCGCACGGCCGACGAAGAAATCATCCGCGCCTCGCGCCGGCGCAACGACAGCCTGCCGATGGGCACCACCGTGGTCGCTGCCCGGGTGCAGGGCAATCGCTACGAAGTCGCCTGGGTTGGCGACAGCCGCGCCTATCTGTGGCGTGATGGCCAGCTTGCCCAGCTCAGCCAGGACCACAGCGTGGTGCAGGAACTGGTCGCGCAGGGCAACCTGACCGCCGAGCAGGCGCGTGCCCATCCCCACCGCAACGTCGTCACCCAGGCACTGGGCGTGACCGACCCGGCACACCTGAACGTGGCAACCACCAGCGGCGAACTGCGGCCGGGCATGCAGTTGCTGCTGTGCAGCGACGGCCTGACCGAGGAGGTGGATGATCGCGGCATCGCCCGCACCCTCGCCTTCGACGATGCCAGCGCCCAGGAATGCGTGGACAGCCTGGTCGCCACCGCCCTCGACGGTGGCGGTTCGGACAACATCACCGTGATCCTGGTGCGCTGCCACTGACCAGCGCCATCCACGCATGGCGTGGATCTACAGTAGAGCCACGCCATGCGTGGCTGCATTTCGAACGAATCACCACGCCATGCGTGGCTGCCGCGGCCGCTTACGCGCTCGCGGCTTCTTCCACCTTCGGGCCATCCCACAATGCGTGGCCGGCCTTCTTGCGCAGCCGCTCCAGGCGCGCCGCATGCGCCTCCTGTTCCGATGGCGTAGCCACCACGCGCGGGCGCGGCAGCAGCTTGGATGCATCGAACGCCTGCAACGCCGCAGCGCCACCGGTATCGTCATCGCCCAGTCCGAAACCGATCTCCTCCTGGCCCGAGGTCAGCGCGATGTAGACATCGCCCAGAATCTGCGCATCCAGCAGACCGCCGTGCAGTGCGCGGTGCGAGTTGTCCACGCCCAGCCGCTTGCACAGCGCGTCCAGTGAGTTGCGCTGGCCCGGGAAGCGCTCGCGTGCCATCGCCAGGGTATCGATCACCGTGCAGCGGTCGGTGATCTTCCCGTACTGCGGCCCCAGCAGGGACAGCTCGTTGTCGAGGAAGCCCAGGTCGAACGCCGCGTTGTGGATGATCAGCTCGGCGCCATCGATGAAGGCGAGGAATTCCTCGGCGATCTGCGCGAAGTCCGGCTTGTCGTCCAGGAACTCCAGGGTCAGGCCGGTGACTTCCTGCGCGCCCTGTTCGAATTCGCAGTCCGGCTTGATGTACTGATGGTAGTTGTTGCCGGTCGGGCGGCGCTTGAAGAGCTCAACGCAGCCGATTTCGACGATGCGATTGCCCTTTCTCCACTCCAGGCCGGTGGTTTCGGTATCGAGGATGATCTGACGCATGGGCTCAGTTTACCGGGCTGGAGTCGCGGATCTGGATCGCGGCGTTGCGGGCCAGCGTATCCACGCGTTCATTGTCCGGGTCACCGGAGTGGCCTTTCACCCAGCGCCAGTCGATCTGGTGCCGCAGCGTGGCTGCCTGCAGGCGTTCCCACAATTCACGGTTCTTCACCGGGTCACCGCCGGCGGTCTTCCAGTTCTTGCGGATCCAGCCCGGCAACCACTGGGTCAGGCCTTGCCGTACGTACTGCGAATCGGTGTAGAGGACGATCTCGCAGGGTTCGGTCAGCGACTCCAGGCCGGAAATGGCCGCCATCAGCTCCATCCGATTGTTGGTGGTATGTGCTTCACCACCGCTCAGTTCGCGCTCATGCCCCTTGTAGCGCAGCAGCGCCGCCCAGCCACCGGGGCCGGGATTGCCGAGGCAGGAACCGTCGGTGTGGATTTCGATGGTTTTCAATACAACTCCAGATCAGGTAGCAACGGTGCCGTGCCAGCGCACGGGCAACGGGGTCGGCCCAGGTAGGGCCAGCGTGCGTTTTTCGGCGTGGAACAGACAGGCCGCTCGCAAGGGCGCCCAGCCGCCGCGACGGCGGCTGCCGGCCCCCTGCCACATCGGCCCGAGGTAACGCATGTCCTCGCATTCCAGCCCATGACGCCCAAGCAGCTGGCGGATGCGCTGCGGCGTGCGCACCACCAGCCCATGCTGGCGCCAGCGCGTGCGGAACGGGCTGAACGGATTGAGGCTGGTCAGCCACAGATGGCCGCCGGGCATCAACACGCGCTCGCATTCGTCCAGCAGATGGTCAGCATCACCGACGGTCACGTGCTGCAGCACGATGGCGTTGACGCTCTCGTTGGGCAGCGGCAACGGCAGTGCGCAGCGGGTATCACCGGCGTATCCAGTACCCTGGCGATGCAGGCGCAGCCCTCGCCCGCCCAGCTGCGCATCGGCCAGCCACGCAGCACTCGGCGCGATCCACAACCAGGGCCGCGTCGGCAGCAGCGACAGCTGCGGCAGCAGCAGTTGCCGTTCAAGCACGCGCAAGGACTCCGCCGGTTCGCTGTCGAACCACGGGGCCTGGCTCGCTTGACGGGTGCTCTGCAGCGCGGGCATGGTCCAATTCTATGCGACTGACTGCCCTGCCCGCATTTGCGGACAATTACATCTGGATGCTGATCGCCGACGACGGTGCTGCCGTGGTCGTCGATCCCGGCGACGCTGCGCCGGTACTGGCGCTGGCCGCGCAAGGCGTGCGTGTGGACACCATCCTGCTCACCCATCACCACGACGATCACATCGGCGGGGTACCAGCGCTGCAGGCGCGTTTCCCCGGCGTGCGCGTGGTTGCACCGGTCGAAGAGCGCATCCCGATGGCCACCGAACGAGTCGGTGAAGGTGAACGTGTTCAGGCACTGGGCCGGATGTTCCACGTACTATCCGTCCCCGGGCACACCCGCAGCCACATCGCGTTTCACACCGCTGAACAGCTTTTCAGCGGAGATTCGTTGTTCAGCCTGGGCTGTGGACGCCTGTTCGAAGGTACGCCGTCCCAGCTGCTGGCATCGATGCGCAAGCTGGGTGCCCTGCCCGCGCAACTGCTGCTGTGTTGCGCTCACGAGTACACCGTGTCAAATGCCGTCTTCGCGCGGCATGTCGACCCCGCCAACGCTGCCTTGTTGCAGCGCCAAGAGGAGGCTTTGGCCATGCGCCGCGATGACCGTTCCACCCTGCCAGTATCCCTGGCCGATGAAATTGCCTGTAATCCGTTCCTGCGTACCCACACTGCGCCCATCCGCGCGGCCGTGTCGGCGCACCTGGGGCGCGAGGTCGTGGACGACGTCGACGTCATGGCCGGTCTCCGGCACTGGAAAGACGGCTTCCGCGCATGAGTCGCCGAAGTCTGCCGCTGGCCCTGGGTCTTGTCCTGGGGTTGGCCGGAACTGCCGGCGCACAATCGCTGGGCGCCGGCATCAGCCAGAACCTGACCGCCGCCTCGGCCCTGCCGCTGGATCCGTCGACACTGCCGGCCGCATCGGTACGCAACGGCCAGGAGATCTTCTCCAGCTTCCGCGACGGTCTGGCCGAACCGAGCTGCGACGCCGAGGCGACCAGCCCGCGCTGGCAGAAGCAGTTCGCCCACGCCCCTTCGCGGCTGGCCAACCAGGATGACGACGCGCTGGTGCTGTTCGGTTACGTGGTCGAAGAACTGCGCAAAGCCAACCTGCCGACCGAATTCGCCCTGATTCCCTTCGTCGAAAGCGGCTACCGGCCCAATGCCCGCAACGGCAGCGGCCCGACCGGCCTGTGGCAGTTCATCGCCACCACTGCACGCAACCATCGCGTGCCGATGAGCAACAACTACGACGGCCGGCTGTCGGCAGTGGAGTCCACCCAGGCCGCCGTGCGCTACCTGAAGACCCTGCATGGCATGTTCGGTGGTGACTGGCGCCTGGCTACCATGGCCTACAACGCCGGCGAGTACCGCGTGCTGCAGTCCATGCGCAAGGCTGGCATGAATGCGCAGAACGCCAAGCCGGCCGGCCTGCCCGGGCTGTCGCCGGTCACCCATGCCTACGTCGAGAAGCTGCATGCCCTGGCCTGCGTGCTGGAAGACGTGGAAGACCAGCCGGGCGTGATGGCCTCGCTGGACCGCACCGTACCGGTGCTGAAGGACCACACCCTGCCGGCGGGCACCAGCGTCCAGCAGTGGGCCGCACAGCGCGCCCTGGACCCGGCGAAGATCGCCCGCTTGAACCCGGCGCTGGCCGCCGGCAACCGCCCGTCGGGCACGGCGCGCGTCCTGGCGCCGGTCTCAGCGTCCAACGCGAACGTTGCCGACATCGCCAGCACGGCCGTCGCCACCGCCCTGGCCAGCACCGCCAGCACTGCGCCGGCCCCGCAGGTGGCAAAGGTGGTCGCGTCGGCTGCTGATCGTCCGCGCAACCGTCGCCACACCGTGCGCAACGGCGAATCTGCCTGGACCATCGCCCGTCGCTACGGCATGCCGGTCAAGGCACTGTTGTCGCTGAACGGCTTGAGCGGCAGCGCCGTGTTGAAGCCAGGCGCGGTACTGCGCGTCGAAGACTGAGGTCTTCGCGGCGCTGTCGCGCGGTTTACGGCCAACGGCGGAGCCCCTCGCGGGTGGCCGCAGCAGCAATCATGAGTTGGGACGAGCGAGGTGGGCCCACGGGGGACGCCGTGAACCCATCCTTGGGGGCTTGGCCGCGGCATCCATGCCGCGGACACCCCCGCGCGCCCACCCCGCCCGTCCCCTGATAGTTTCTGGTGGCACCCACGGATCAGAAGATGAAGAGCAGGGGCAGACGCGTGTCGCTTCTGGTAGCGGCCGACCTTGGTCGGCACTCATTGCTCGGGTCACGGTTTGATCGAGGTTGCGACAACAAAAAAGGCCCGGCTGTGCCGGGCCTTTTCGTTCCTGCTCGCCAGCGGGCTTACAGGTTCGCTTCGGTGGTCTGCACCAGGAAGCGCTTGCGCATCGCGTCGATGTAGGCCTTGGCCGCAGCCATGCCGTCGATCTGGCTCAGCTGGTCCTTCAACTGCTTCTGCTGCTCGGCGGTCACTTCCTTGATGTCGCCCGGGTTGACCTTGTTCACCGCGAAGACCAGCGCATGGCCGTTGACATCGACCTTGCCGTAGCTCGGCTTGCCTTCGGCCGGCATCGGCGCGCTGAAGATTGCGCGGTTGATTTCCGGGGTCGGCACCGGCTGGCTGCGCGGCAGGCCCGGCATCGGGCTCAGCTGCAGCTTCTCGCTGGCGGCCAGCGACTGCAGGGTCGCGCCCGCCTTCAGCTTGGCCAGCAGGGCATCAGCGGCCTTGTCACCGGCCTGGCGCTGACGATCGGCACGGATCGCGGCGATCACCTGCTCGCGGGCCTTGTCCAACGGCATCGCCTGCTCCGGGGTATGCGCGGCTACGCGGATCACCACGCTGTGGTTGCTGCTGCCACCCAGGGCGATCGGATCGCTGGCGGTACCGTCCTGCACCAGGACGTCGGAGAAGGCAGCACGCAGTACGGCCGGATCAGCGGCAATGCCGGTGGCGGACGTACGGGTGATCGGGCCCAGCGTCTGCATCGACAGACCGACGTCCTTGGCCGCTGCGGCCAGATCGCTCGGGCTCTTGTTGATGGCATCGACCAGGCGGCCTGCCAGATCGTTGAAGCCGCGCTCGCCGTCGGCCTTCAGCTGCTCGGCAGCCAAGGTGTCACGCACTTCTTCGAACGACTTGCCCTGGCCACCACGAACCGCCGCGACCTTGATGATGTGATAGCCGAAGTCGGTCTTGACCGGGCCGATCACTTCACCCGCCTTGGCACCAAACAACGCGTCTTCAAACGGCTTGACCATCGCGCCGCGTTCCACCCAACCCAGGTCACCGCCCTGCGCCTTGGAACCGGGATCTTCCGAGTTCGCCTTGGCCAGCGCGGCAAAGTCGGCACCTGCCGCCTTTGCTTCCACAGCCAGCTTGGCAGCCTTGGCTTCCGCACCGTCGCCAGTGATCAGGATGTGCGCCGCCTGGCGCTGTTCCGGCGTGGTGAACTTGGCCTTCTCGTCGTCGTAGCGCTTGCGCAGGGTCGCTTCGTCGGCCGCGGTCGGCGCCGGCAGATTCGCACCATTGAGCTCGACATATTCCAGCGACACCGATTCGGCCTGGCGGAAATCCTTGCCATGGCTGTCGTACCACTGCTTGATCTGCGCATCGGTCACCGGCGCGGTATCGGCCGGGACTTCCGGCAGCGCGGCCAGTTCCACGTCACGGGTCTCGCCCAGCAGCTTCAACAGGCGCTCGGTCTCGGCCTGGGTGACAAAGCCGGAATTCTGCAGGCCCGACGGGATCACCGACTGCTGCAGGCTCTCACGCACCAGCTCCTGGAACTGGGTCGGCGTGCGCGGCGGATTGCCACCGGCCAGGGCCAGGCGGTAGTTGCTCTCGCTGAACTTGCCATCGGCACCCAGGAAGCCCGGAATGGTGGTGATGTATTCGCGGACAGCACCGTCGCCAATCACGACACCGGCCTGCTCACCAACCAGGCGCACGACCTGCTCGTCGATCAACTGGTCGAGCACGGCCAGCTTGTTCTCGGTGCTTTCGAACGCGCGCGGGTCGAAGTTCTCGCCCTGCTGCTGGCGTTCGCGCATGCGCTCCTGCTCGAAACGGGTGCGGAAGTCCTGTGCACTGATCTCATGGTGCTGCCACATCATGCGCACCGGCCACCAGGACGGTGCCGAGCGCCACCAGGTCGGCGGCGCCGAAACCTTGGCTACGTTCTGTGCGCCGACGCCACCGAGGTAGCTGTTGTCGATCACGAACAGGAACGGAATCATCAGCAGCCCCAGGATCACAGTGACGATCCAGCCTGAGGTCTTGTCGCGGAGTTTCTGCAGCATGGTGAGGAATCACAAGGCTTGATAGGCGAGCCCGGCAGTGTAACCCGCTTCGCGGCGTGGACCAAAAGCAGTGCCGGTGGGGCCTGGCGCCTCCCGACCCCGGCGGTCGACACGATCGCGTGCATCAAATGATGAAAACGGCACAAAGAAAAAGCCCCCGACTTGCGTCGAGGGCTCTTAGAGTTGGCGGAGCGGACGGGACTCGAACCCGCGACCTCCGGCGTGACAGGCCAGCATTCTAACCAGCTGAACTACCGCTCCGCGCTTGAAACTTTGCAGGCGCTCAGTATATCCGAAGACTTCCTGAAAACCTACCCCGCTGAACACTTTTTTCAAAGTTTTTTCACGAGGATTTAAGAGTTTTGCAATGGCGGAGCGGACGGGACTCGAACCCGCGACCTCCGGCGTGACAGGCCAGCATTCTAACCAGCTGAACTACCGCTCCGTATTGCAGACCTCTTTGTTTTCTCTGCAACCGGATGGTTGGAGAGAAAACAAGGCCCCCAGCTTTTCGGCCGGGGGCCTCGTTGAAATTGGCGGAGCGGACGGGACTCGAACCCGCGACCTCCGGCGTGACAGGCCAGCATTCTAACCAGCTGAACTACCGCTCCACATTTCAAACTTACCGCGGTGCTGTGGTGGGTGCTGAGGGTTTCGAACCCCCGACCCTCTCCGTGTAAAGGAGACGCTCTACCGCTGAGCTAAGCACCCCAGCGAGCCGCTTAGTTTACAGCATCCTTCAGGGCCTTACCAGCCTTGAACGACGGATTCTTCGAAGCAGCGATCTTGATGGTGTCGCCGGTCTTCGGGTTGCGGCCGGTGCGGGCGGCACGGTCGCGGACCTGGAAGGTACCGAAGCCAACCAGGGTGACCGCATCGCCGTCCTTCAGCGCCTTGGTGACGGCAGCAACGACGGCATCGACAGCGCGGCTGGACTCGGCCTTGGTCAGGTCGGCGGCTTCAGCAACGGCATCGATCAATTCGGTCTTGTTCATTCTGTACAACTCCTTTGGCGGTGGGTTCCGCGTATTCGACAGGGAAGCAACCGCACGACGTCTGCATGCGGTTGCCATGTGGAAACGGTTCGCCGAATTCAGTGAGCGCTGACTGCGGTCACTCATTCGCGAGTGCTGCTTTTATACCAGCGGCCCTACCCCCACGCAAGCTGGAAAGCCAGCAACGACGCGGGTTTCAAGCATTTCGACAGGACGCATCAATGCTTGACGCGCGCGTTTCCACTCGGTTTGGCCTTGCTGCGCACCGTGACGCGCTGCGCACTCTTGCGCGTCTTCTTCGGTGCCAGCGGACGTTCCAGCGCCAGATCGAGCACTTGCTCGATGTACTTCACCGGCACGATCTCCAGATCGCGGGTGACGTTGGCCGGAATGTCGGCAAGATCCTTGCGGTTCTCTTCGGGGATGATGACCGTGCGGATTCCGCCGCGCAGCGCAGCCAGCAACTTCTCCTTCAGGCCGCCGATCGCGGTGACGCGACCACGCAGGGTGATTTCGCCGGTCATCGCCACATCGGCACGCACCGCCACCTTGGTCAGCATCGACACCAGCGAAGTCACCATCGCCGCACCGGCACTGGGGCCATCCTTCGGCGTCGCACCATCGGGTACGTGCAGATGCACGTCATGCTTCTGCAGGAACTCCGGATCGATACCGAAGCCGACCGCGCGCGAACGCACCACCGACAACGCCGCCGACGCCGACTCCTTCATCACGTTGCCGAGCTGGCCGGTCAGGATCAGCTGGCCCTTGCCCGGTACCAGCGTCGATTCGATCTGCAGCAGATCGCCACCGACTTCGGTCCAGGCCAGACCCGTGACCAGACCGATCTCGTTCTCTTCTTCGGCACGGCCGAAATCGAAGCGACGCACGCCCAGGTACTTGTCCAGGTTCTTGCTCGACACGCTCACCAGCGCCTTGGTCCTGCGCGCGCCCTTCTTCGCCTTCGCCACCGGCTGCGGCCCACCCAGTGCGATTTCCTTCACCACCTTGCGGCAGATCTTGGCAATCTCGCGTTCCAGGTTGCGCACGCCGGATTCGCGCGTGTAGTAACGCACGATGTCCTGGATCGCATCGCTGCCGATCTCCAGCTCTTCCGGCTTCAGGCCGCTGGCCTTGATCTGCTTGGGCGACAGGTAGCGGGTGGCGATGTTGAGCTTCTCATCCTCGGTGTAACCGGGGATGCGGATCACTTCCATGCGGTCCAGCAGCGGGCCCGGAATGTTGAGCGAATTGGACGTGGCCACGAACATCACTTCGGACAGGTCCAGGTCCACTTCCAGGTAGTGGTCGTTGAAGGCGTTGTTCTGCTCGGGGTCGAGCACTTCCAGCAGCGCCGAGGACGGATCGCCGCGGAAGTCCATCGACATCTTGTCGATCTCGTCCAGCACGAACAGCGGGTTCTTGCTGCCGACCTTGTTGAGGTTCTGCACGATGCGGCCCGGCATCGAACCGACATAGGTACGACGGTGGCCACGGATCTCGGCTTCGTCGCGCACGCCGCCCAGCGACATGCGCACGAACTTGCGGTTGGTGGCCTTGGCGATGGACTGCCCCAGCGAGGTCTTGCCCACGCCCGGCGGCCCGACCAGGCACAGGATCGGGCCCTTCATCTGCTTCACCCGCGACTGCACCGCCAGGTACTCAAGGATGCGTTCCTTGACCTTCTCCAGGCCGTAGTGATCGGCATCGAGGGTGTCCTGCGCGGCTTTCAGGTCCTTGCGCACCTTGCTGCGCTTCTTCCACGGCACGCCCAGCAGCCACTCCAGGTAGTTGCGCACGACCGCCGCTTCGGCGGACATCGGCGACATCTGCTTGAGCTTGTTGAGCTCGTTGCGCGCCTTGGTCTCCACCGGCTTGGGCATGCCCGCTTCGGCGATCTTGCGCGCCAGTTCTTCCAGTTCGCCCGGCGCGTCGTCCAGATCACCCAGTTCCTTCTGGATGGCCTTCATCTGTTCGTTGAGGTAGTACTCGCGCTGGCTCTTTTCCATCTGCGACTTCACGCGGCCGCGGATGCGCTTTTCCATCTGCTGCACGTCGATCTCGCCGTCGACCAGACCGACCAGCATCTCCAGGCGCTCGCCCACGGCCAGCGTTTCCAGCAGGCGCTGCTTGTCCGACAAGCGCACGCTGATATGCGCGGCAATGGTATCGGCCAGGCGCGTCGGCTCATCGATGCCGGCCAGGGTCTGCAACAGCTCCGGCGGCAGCTTGCGGTTGGTCTTGACGTACTGCTCGAACAACGACATCAGCGAGCGGGCGATGGCCTCGATCTCGCGCGGCTCGCGCGCGTCGGCGGCCTCGATTTCCACGGCCTGGCCGTGCAGCGATCCATCACGTTCGCTGACGCTGGTCACCTGCACGCGCGACAGGCCTTCGACCAGCACCTTGATGGTGCCGTCGGGCAGCTTCAGCAGCTGCAGTACCTGCGCCAGGGTACCGACCTGGTAGAGGTCGGCGGCCTGCGGATCGTCGGTTTCGGCCGACTTCTGCGCCAGCAGCAGGATGCGCTTGTCCGCTTCCATCGCCTGTTCCAGCGCATGCATGGACTTGTCGCGGCCGACAAACAGCGGGATGACCATGTGCGGGAATACCACTACGTCGCGCAGCGGCAGGACCGGCAGGTCGAGGGTCTCACTTGGGGAACGGGCCATGGGGGCTCCAGGGAAGGGGAAAACCGTCTCCGGGAGGGCATCTTCCGGAGACAAAAAAAGCCGATGGCCCCGTTATGGGGCCATCGGCTTTCAGATGCAAGGCGTTCGGAGAAAATTCTTTCTATTCAACAAGTTGAAAGAATCACTCGGCGCCCGCGGCCTTCTGTTCAGGGGCTGGCGGGGCCTGGTAGATCAGGTACGGCTCGGACTTGTGCTCGATCACCGATTCATCCACGACAACCTTGCTGACGTTTTCCTGCGACGGCAGGTCATACATGGTGTCCAGCAGGACCGATTCGACGATGGTACGCAGGCCACGGGCACCGGTCTTGCGCTTGAGCGCCTTCTTGGCGATGGCCGACAACGCGTCCGGACGGAACTCCAGCTCGACGTTCTCCATCTCGAACAGCTTCTTGAACTGCTTGGTGATGGCGTTCTTCGGCTCGGTCAGGATGCGGATCAGGGCCGGCTCGTCCAGTTCCTCCAGGGTCGCGACCACCGGCAGGCGGCCCACGAACTCGGGAATCAGGCCGAACTTGATCAGGTCTTCCGGCTCGACTTCGGCCAGCACCTTGCCCACTTCCTGCTTGCGCTCGCTGCTCTTCACCTTGGCGCCGAAACCGATGCCGCCGGCGTCGTTGGAACGCTGCTGGATCACCTTGTCCAGCCCAGCGAACGCGCCGCCGCAGATGAACAGGATGTTCTTGGTGTCCACCTGCAGGAATTCCTGCTGCGGATGCTTGCGCCCACCCTGCGGCGGAACGCTGGCCACGGTGCCTTCGATCAGCTTCAACAGGGCCTGCTGCACGCCTTCGCCGGACACATCGCGGGTGATCGACGGGTTCTCGCTCTTGCGCGAGATCTTGTCGATTTCATCGATGTAGACGATGCCCTGCTGCGCCTTCTCGACGTCGTAATCGCACTTCTGCAGCAGTTTCTGGATGATGTTCTCCACGTCCTCGCCCACGTAACCGGCTTCGGTCAGCGTGGTGGCGTCGGCCATGGTGAACGGCACGTTGAGCAGGCGGGCCAGGGTCTCGGCCAGCAGGGTCTTGCCCGAACCGGTCGGACCGACCAGCAGGATGTTCGACTTCGCCAGCTCGACTTCGTCGTTCTTCTGGCGGCTCTCGATGCGCTTGTAGTGGTTGTACACGGCCACGGCCAAGGTCCGCTTCGCACGGTTCTGGCCGATCACGTACTGGTCGAGCACCTCGAGGATCTCGCGCGGCTTGGGCAGCGAACTGCGCGCCGACTGCGCCTTTTCCTCAAGCTCTTCACGGATGATGTCGTTGCACAGCTCCACGCACTCATCGCAGATGAACACGCTCGGACCGGCAATCAGCTTGCGCACTTCATGCTGGCTCTTGCCGCAGAAAGAGCAGTAGAGGATCTTGCCGGTGTCCGTGGAACGACCTTGGCGGTCTTCGCTCATGCTTCGCTTACCCAGTTACGCCACCCGCTGAACGGGGGTTCGATTCGAGAATAACACAGGGCCGGAAGGACATCAGTCCACCCGACCCTGCAGGAACGGGGCCTGCCATGGCCCCGTGGATGCCGGTCAGCCGGCCTGGATCGACTCTTCCGGACGACGCTCCAGCACCTGGTCGACCAGGCCGTAGGCGACCGCATCGACCGCGCTCTTGAAGTTGTCGCGCTCGGTATCACGCGCGATGGTCTCCAGCGACTGGCCGGTGTGCTTGGCCAGCACCTCGTTCAGACGCGCACGCAGGGTCAGGATCTCGCGTGCGTGGATGTCGATGTCGGTGGCCTGGCCCTGGAAACCACCCAGCGGCTGGTGGATCATCACGCGCGAATTCGGCAGCGCATAGCGCTTGCCGGCCGCGCCGGAAGCCAGCAGCAGCGCGCCCATCGAGGCGGCCTGGCCGACGCAGATGGTGCTCACGTCCGGCTTGATGTACTGCATGGTGTCGTAGATCGCCATGCCGGCGGTGACCACGCCACCCGGCGAGTTGATGTAGATGCTGATGTCCTTTTCCGGGTTTTCCGCTTCCAGGAACAGCAACTGCGCCACCACCACGTTGGCCATGTGATCGTCGATCGGGCCAACCAGGAAGATCAGGCGCTCCTTCAACAGGCGCGAATAGATGTCGTAGGCACGCTCGCCGCGGCTGGTCTGCTCGACCACCATGGGAACCATGTTCAGGGCTTTGGTTCGGTTGTCCATTTCGTGAGGTACCTATCTTGGGGGGAAACACCCCCGCGCCAGGGCTGACGCGGGGTATCCGGCAATCCGCCAGGGATTACTGGCGGATCGCGTCCTGGAACGACAGCTTTTCTTCAGTGTGCTGGGCGCGCTCGGCGATCCAGTCGATCACCTGCTCTTCCATCACGCGGTTCTGCAGGCCAGACATGAGCTGGGGGTCGTTGCGGTACATCTCAATGACCTGCTCCGGCTCTTCGTAGGTCGACGCGATCAGACGCATCGTTTCATTCAGACGCTTCGGCTCCAGGCGCAGGTCGTTGCTGCGGGCCACTTCGCCGACCACCAGGCCGACCAGCACGCGCTTGGCCGCCGCGTCCTTGAAGCCTTCGTGGGCGTCGGCCGGGATTTCGCCCGGGTTGCGGCCGCTGCGGCGGATCTGCTCGACCTGCTGGGCCAGCATGGCGCGGGCTTCGTTCTCGACCAGGCGCGGCGGCATTTCCACCGAAGCGTAGGCGGCGATCAGCTGCTCGCCGACTTCACGACGCAGGCGATTCATCAGCGCGCCCTTCAGCTCGCGCTCGAGGTTGGCGCGGATGTCGCTGCGGAACTGCTCGACGTCGCCGCCCTTCACGCCGAAGCTCTTGATGAAGACTTCGTCGACCGCCGGCACGACCGGCTCGGAGACGTCGGTGACCTTGACGGTGACCTGCACGGTCTTGCCCGCCAGCGCCGGCACGCGCCAGTCAGCCGGGAACGCGACGTCCAAGGTCTTCTCTTCGTCCTTGGCCATGCCGACCAGGCCCTGCTCGATGGTCTCGAACATCATGCCCTGACCGAGCACGATGCTGCCCTTCTCGGTGCCTTCGGCCGGCAGGCGCTCGTCACCGGCCTGCGACCAGGTTTCCAGTGCGACCAGGTCGCCGTCCTGTGCGGCACGGGTGACCGGCGACCAGCTGCGACGCTGGGTCTGCAGGTTTTCGATCATCTGGTCGATGTCGGCGTCGGTGATCTCGGCGGTGTGGCGCACGACGGTCAGCTTGCTGACGTCGATGTCACCGAAGTCCGGCACCACTTCGACGGTGGCCACGAAGGAGAACTCGCCCTCGTCGCCCTTGTCGATGCGCGGGCTGCCGACGATGCGCAGGTCGTGCTCACGCACGGCGGCGTCGAAGGTTTCACGCAGCAGGCCGTCCAGCGCCTCGCCACGGACCTGCGCGCCGAAGCGCTGCTCGATCACCTTGGCCGGCACTTTGCCCGGACGGAAACCCTTGATGCGGGTGGTGCGGGCGATTTCGCCCAGGCGGCCGTTGATGTGGCTCTGCAGACGGTCTTCCGGCAGCGAGAAGCTCAGGCGGCGTTCCAGGTTGCCGATGGTTTCGATCGAAGCTTGCATGTTGACTCCTGCCACCGGTGGCGCCCTGGCCCCCGGCTCGATGATGGATGAAACGGTTGTAAGGACACGACGTCGATGACGCGCCTGCTTGCCGCAGCCCTTTAGTTTCGCCCAATTCGGGCGGCGCCGCCAGCATGGCCGGGCGCAGGGGTTGACGCGGGATGCCCGACTGGGCGGGGGACGAGCCGGCCTGGTGCGAAAGGGGGGACTCGAACCCCCACGCCTTGCGGCACTGGAACCTAAATCCAGGGCGTCTACCAATTCCGCCACTTTCGCGTGGCCGGCTCAGGTGTTCATTGTTGCAGGCGGGGGCGGAAAGCGGAAGGCTTCCACAAAACTGAATACGCCAGATGACTGGCAGAAGCGGCCCGGGCGGCGGCGGCCGCCCCGGACCATCGGATCACTGCGCGGGCTGTGCCGGCTCCGACACCGCAACGTCACCGTCCAGCCCCGCATCACGCTTGCGGATCTCAAGCGTCGAGCCGTCTTCGGAGCGCCTCATTTCAACCGCATCCGCCGGCACCCCCTGCCCCGTCGCCTGGGCCGGACGCATGGCCGTCGCCACGTCGACCGGTTGCGCGGGGACATGCTCGACATCCGCAGCGCGCTCCACCGTCTGCGCGTGGTCAGGCGCGCCCCCGGCAGTGGCGGTGTCGTCAGCCCTGCAGCCAGACAGGGCGATCAGCACCGCGCTGGACAGGATCACGCCCACGCTTTTGTTGACTGCCATCGAAGCACTCCTCATGCATGCGCCTTCGGCGCGGAACACCTATTGGGAGCGATGCGGCCGGCAACCGGTGAGAAGCAGCTCACAGCATTGAACATGCCGATGACGCATTTGACGCTGATTTCAGCTGTGCTTCAGTAGATCCACGCCGCGCGCGGATGAACACATCAATGCGTTCGGCACCCACTCCATGACGGGGATCCACCGACGCTGCCGCAGGCAAGAAAAAAGCCACTTGGCGGACCAAGTGGCTTTCGTCTGGTGGGCTGTCAAGGATTCGAACCTTGGGGACGCGGCTGCGCATTCGCGCTGCCGCCCCACGCGCCGCTGCGCATCGCGCGGGCCCCTCTCACCAACACCCACATCCCCCCGGCTTCGCCGCGCCCCCTTGACTCAAGGGGGCTATCCTCCAGCCGGCTCCACGCCAGTGGAGACATAAAGAAAAAAGCCACTTGGCGGACCAAGTGGCTTTCGTCTGGTGGGCTGTCAAGGATTCGAACCTTGGACCTATTGATTAAGAGTCAACTGCTCTACCAACTGAGCTAACAGCCCGAAATCGGGGGGCGAATTATCACCCGATCCGCGGGGGTGTTGCAAGTACTTTCTTCAACCTCGCTGAAACAAGCACTGCAACCGGCGATCCATCGCGAAGGGTTACATCTGAAGAAAAAAACCACCGGGCTGACCCGATGGCTTCTGTCTTGGTGGGCTGTCAAGGATTCGAACCTTGGACCTATTGATTAAGAGTCAACTGCTCTACCAACTGAGCTAACAGCCCTTGAAACTCAGACGCACATTGTAGCGTGCACTCTGTTTATTGCAATACCGTTTCGGCGCTGCCGATGCGGTTGAATCAGTGGGGTGGCTGAGGGGATTCGAACCCCCGACCACCGGAATCACAATCCGGTACTCTAACCAACTGAGCTACAGCCACCACTGAAACTTTCGCTTCACCGCCTATACCGCCGACGCTGAGGCTTGATACGTTGCCCGAGGACTGTCACCGAAGTTCCGGTCCGCCGAAGCGAGTCCGACATTCTGGTGGAGTCGCCCGGGTTTTGCAAGCACTTCTTCACATCTGCCAGTTGCGTTCCGGTGTCGCACCAATGGCGCGCCCGACAGGAATCGAACCTGTAACCGCCGGCTTAGAAGGCCGGTGCTCTATCCAGTTGAGCTACGGGCGCCCGAACCGGAACGGCGTCCAATCCGACGTGATGTGGATTGGTCGGGGTAGAGGGATTCGAACCCCCGACATCCTGCTCCCAAAGCAGGCGCGCTACCAGACTGCGCTATACCCCGGTGTTGCAATCCCCTCGGGCGTGAACCCGGGGAGCTGACCATTGTGGCCAAGCGCCCTGCGAACTGTCAACGCGCAATCCCCGCCCCACGTCACCATGACCACAGCTTACGCAGCCATCGGCTATGCTCGCATCCATCGGCCGGATGGCCGAATCGCCCCCTTTTCGCACGGAGACCTCGCATGCGCAGCGGCAACCCGGCTCTTTCCGAGTCGACCTTCCTCGATCTGGCCAGTGGCTCGGTGGTAACCAGCCCCGGCCAGGTCATGACCCTCAATGGCACCGTCAACAAAACCGGCTTCCTGCTGCTGCTGACCGTACTGACCGCAGCGTTCGCCTGGAACCAGACCGTGGACGACTACGGCCAGGTGATGGCCGGCGCCAAGCTGTACGCCATGGGCGGCGCGATCGGCGGCCTGGTGCTGGCCCTGATCACCGTCTTCAAGAAGGAATGGTCGCCGGTCACCGCGCCGCTCTATGCACTGGTGGAGGGCCTGTTCCTGGGCGCCATCTCGGCCGTGTTCAACATGAAGTTCCCGGGCATCGTGTTCCAGGCGGTGCTGCTGACCTTCGGCACCTTGTTCGCGCTGCTGTTCGCCTACCGCAGCGGCTTGATCAAGGCCACCGAGAACTTCAAGCTCGGCGTGGTCGCCGCCACTGGCGGCATCGCCCTGCTGTACCTGGCGTCGTTCGTGCTGGGCTTCTTCAACATCAACGTGCCGGTGATCCATGACGCCAGCTGGCTCGGCATCGCCTTCAGCCTGTTCGTGGTGGTCGTGGCCGCTCTGAACCTGGTGCTGGATTTCGACTTCATCGAAACCGGCGTGGCCCAGCGCGCGCCGAAGTACATGGAATGGTATGGCGCATTCGGCCTGATGGTGACCCTGGTCTGGCTGTATGTGGAATTCCTGCGCCTGCTGTCGAAGATCCAGCAACGCTGATCCAGACCATGCCGTAAACGACAAGGCCGCGGTCCGTCTGGATCGCGGCCTTTTTTGTAGCGTCGAGCACGCTCGCCCCCCCCGCAAACACGCCCCATGACAGACACCCTCCCTCCCCGCGTCCACAGCTACCGCCCGGCCGAGGGCCATCGCCTGCCACACGATCCCTTCAACGCCATCATCGGCCCGCGCCCGATCGGCTGGATTTCCAGCCGCGACAGCGAAGGCACTCTGAACCTGGCGCCCTACAGCTTCTTCAACGCCTTCAACTACACCCCACCGATCATTGGTTTCTCCAGCCAGGGGCGCAAAGACTCGCTGCGCAACATCGAAGCCACGGGTGAGTTCGTCTGGAACCTCGCCACGTTCGATCTGGCCCAAGCCATGAACGAAAGCTGCCGCGCAGTCGCGCCTGACGTGGACGAGTTCGCATTGGCAGGGCTGACGCCACTGCCCTCGGAGCAGGTTGCGCCGCCGCGTGTGGCGCAGAGCCCGGTGAGCATGGAATGCCGCTGCACACAGATCGTGCGCCTGCGCGATGCAGCCGGTAGCGACACCAATGGCTGGCTGGTCCTGGGAGAAGTGGTCGCGGTGCATATCGATACGCGACTGCTCGTCGACGGTGTCTACGACACTGCCGCGAGCGACACCATCCTGCGCGGCGGCGGACCGGCCGACTATTTCCGGATCAGCGCCGAGCAACGCTTCCGCATGCCGCGCCCCGCCTGAGCCCTCACCCCGCCGCCCCACGGGACAGCAGCAACGGCAACGACGAGGCCAGCATGGCAACGCCGGAAGCCGTCAACAGGCCGAGGACGATCTGCCGGAAACGCGCCTCACTGATGCCGATGTACAGCTTCGCCCCCAGCAGCGTTGGCAGCAGCATCGCCGGCGCGACGATGGCGAAGTACGGCAGCATCTGCCGGGTGACCATGCCGGTGCCGACATAGATGGCCATGGTCACCGCCAGCATCGCCAGGTTGAAGTTCTGGATGACCGCGCGCTGCGCGTCCTTGCCGAAGCCGCGCAGCGTGCTCCACAACGTCGGTACCGGCCCGGCGAAACCACCGATGCCGCTGAGCACGCCCCCGGCCATGCCGGCCAATGCATCGCCAAAACGACCACCCACGGTGACAGGCGGCAGCGAACGCGCCATCAACATCACAGGGCACCACAGCGCGAGGAATCCTCCCAGCAACGCCTTGAACCAGACCATGTCCAGCTGCGGCAGCACCAGCACCCCCAGCGGAATGCCCGCCAGGCCACCGAGCACGAACGGCAGCAGCAGGCGCAGGTTGAAGCCACGGCGAACGGTGAACACCGCCAGCAACTGGCCGACCAGCGCACCGAACACCGACAACGTTGCCGCGAGCCGAGGATCCAGCCCCCACGCCCAGAACGACATCGCGACCATGCCGAACGCGAACCCCGACAGCCCCTGCACGAAGCCAGCGACAACGGCGCCCAATGCAACCAGCAGATACACCGACTCCATCCCCGCTCCTCGCCGCTGTCGTGCAACTACTCTGCCGCACCCGATGGTGCAGCGTAGTGGGCGGCCAGGTGATCGACCAGCGCGCGCACTTTCGGCGCCAGCGCGCGTGCATGTGGGTACAGCGCGAAATAGCAGCGTGGGCCGCCGTGCCAGTGGGGCAGCACGCGGATCAGGCGACCACTGCGCAGATCCTCCTGCACGGTAAGTGCGGTGAACAGGGTGATGCCCAGGCCCGCCAGTGTGGCGGCGTACAACGCCGGTGTCGCATCCACACGCAGACGTTGACCGGCCTCGACTGCAGCGATGACGCCTTTCGGCCCGTGCAGTTGCCACGGCACGGTCGCTGCGGTCGGGCTGAATGCCAGCAAGGCGTGCCGCTGCAGATCAGCCACCTGCCTCGGCAATCCCTGGCGCGCGAGATAGGCGGGTGCGGCGACGAGAATGCGCGGACAACGCGCAAGCTCCCGAGCGACCAGCTGACTGTCCGGCAGCGCAGGCGCGATGCGCAGGGCGAGATCGAACCCGCCCCCGACCACGTCGACGAGTTGATCGTCGGCGGACAGATCCAGCGCCACCTGGGGGTAGCGCTGCAGGAACGAAGGCAACCAGTGCGGCAGCTCCTGGCTGGCGACCACCTGCGGCACGCTGATCCGCAATCGACCGCTGGGCTGCGCCTGACCGGCGCGTGCGCGGTCGTCGGCGGCATCCAGGCGATCAAGCAACGCTACCGCCTCCCGATGGTAGTCGCGTCCGGCTTCGGTCAGCGACAGGCGCCGGCTGTTGCGATCCAGCAAGCGCACCTGCAGGTGCTCCTCCAGTTGCCGCAGTTGCCGCGATATCGCCGAATGGGTGGTGCCCAGGCGCTCAGCGGCTGCGGTGAAGCTGCCAGCATCGACGATCGCACGCAATGCACGCAGGGCAACGAAATGATCCATCGGCGGGCAACTCCGGTTGGCGGGACCCGCTGGGTGCGGACCCCGCCAGCTTATCAAGCACCATCGGCAGCCTTGTGCACCGGCAATGCAAGCAGCGCATCGGTGGTCATGACATCGCCAAAGACATCGTCGATCTGTGCCAGCGATGCCTCATGCAGCGCCCGATGACCGATCGTCTGGCCATTGGCCAGGTCCAGATCACGGCTGGCAACGGCATCGGAGGCCACGATCACCCGGTAGCCGCGCGGCGCCGCAGCGGCATCGCGTGCAGCACCGGCAACGCAGGCATGGGTCTGCAGGCCGGTGACGATCAGGGTATCGATACCGGCATCCTGCAGCGCCTTGTCCAATACCGCTGCCGAAGCGCCCGCGAACACGCTGACGTTGTCCTTCTGCACCACGGCTTCGCCCTTGCGCGGCTGCATGTCACGGTGGAAGGCGGCATTGACGCTGCCCTGCGCGAACAGCGGCGCGCCGGCCGGCAGCACATGCTGCACATGGATCACGCGGATGCCGTGGGCATCGGCGAAGTCGACCACGCGGCGCGCCTGGCGCAGCGCGGCCACGCCGTCGGGAATGACCATGCGGCCACCGGCAAACCCCGGTGCGGCGCTGGCATCGAAGTACTCATTCTGGAAATCGATCACCAGCACGGCGGTCTTTGCCGCATCCAAGGAGGCGATCGTCGGAGCGCCAGCCATGTGGCGGATGGTGGGATGGGCCGGTTCGGCAGCGACGACGGGGGCAACGGCGGCCATGCCGATCAGGCTGGCCAGCCCAAAGGCGGTGAAGTTCATGCAAGAGCTCCTGTGCGATGGAAAGTGGACACAGGATGCGGAGCACAGGACGCACGAACCAGCCATGTGCGGGAACATGATCTGTGCGGAACATGCACAGACAGTTGGTTGTAGAGTCGAGGCTACGAGGTCAGCTTTGCGCCATTGAGACGCACGATCATCGCGTGGTCTCGCCCCAGCACGACTTCGGCGGCGTTGTGGCCTGCGCGCACGGCACGCTTCAGGCCCACCGGGTACTTCACCGGTACCCCAGCCAGCGTATGGACGTGCTGGGCAGGAGGATGCCGGCTCCTGATGACGAACTCCGCGCAGAAGCCTTCCAACACATACACAGGCGCGCCTGCCGGGAACTCGATCAAGCGCAGCGACCGCGCCTCGGACTGCCGCAGGGTCCGGACCGGCGCCCCATGTTTCCGCAGCCGGCGCAACGCGCGCTGCGCACGGGACCAGGGCCAGTAGAAGACGAAGTAGGTGACCACACCCAGAACGTAAACGGCGGCCGCCGACAGGATCCACACAGCCGTTTCAGGCATCAACAAAACCCCGTCGGTGAAAAATGCGCGACTCGAAACGCAGACGGGCCGTACAAGGACGGCCCGTCTGCACCTACTACCGTCCTGCATGGACATCGCCTGCGGCGACATCCAGCAGCCGGCGCCTTACAGGCGGCTGGCGATCGCGCGGGCGAAACCCATCGTGTTGCCAGTGCCGCCGAGGTCGCCGGTCAGCGAATCCTTGGCTTCCAGCGTGGCGACGATGGCCTTGCGCAGACGCTCGGCATTTTCCGGCTGGCCGACATGGTCCAGCATCTGCGCGGCAGCCAGCAGCAGCGCGCACGGATTGGCCTTGCCCTGGCCGGCGATGTCCGGCGCGGTGCCGTGCACGGCTTCGAAGATCGCCGCGTCCTTGCCGATGTTGGCACCCGGGGCCAGGCCCAGGCCACCGACCAGACCGGCGCACAGGTCGGAAATGATGTCGCCGAACAGGTTGGTGGTGACGATGACGTCGAACTGTTCCGGACGCATCACCAGCTGCATGCAGCAGTTGTCGACGATCATTTCCTGGAACTCGATGTCCGGGTACTGCGCGGCCACTTCACGGGCGACATTCAGGAACAGGCCCGAGGTCGACTTGATGATGTTGGCCTTGTGCACGGCGGTGACCTTCTTGCGGCCGGTGCTCTTGGCCAGCTCGAAGGCGTAGCGCACGATGCGCTCGGAGCCCTTGCGGGTGATGCGGGTGCCGGAGAAGGCGGTCTCGCCGTCGGCCGACACTTCCTGGCCTTCGGCCAGGTACGCACCTTCGGTGTTCTCACGAACGGTGATCAGGTCGACGTTGTCGAAACGCGACTTGGTGTTCGGGAAGGTGTGGGCCGGACGCACGTTGGCGTACAGGTCGAAATGGCGGCGCAGGCTGACGTTGATCGAGGTGAAGCCACCACCGACCGGCGTGGTCAGCGGGCTCTTCAGCGCGACCTTGTTGCGCGCGATCGATTCCAGGGTCACCGCCGGCATCAGGTCGCCGTGCTTTTCCAGGGCCACCAGGCCGGCGTCGGCGTCTTCGTACTCCAGGCCAGTCTTGAGCTGGTCGAGCACGAACAGGGTGGCGTCCATGATTTCCGGGCCAATGCCGTCGCCGCGGATGACCGTAATTTTCTGCGTCATTGATCGATGTTCCGAACAGGGGGAAAAACGCCGTCCGGACGTGCCCGGAAACGCCGGCGCAAAGGAAGTTTCACCCGCAATTATGCCTTAGCCGGGCCCGGCTACCCAAGTAGACCATGGTCCTGACCCCGGCAAAGGCATAATTGCCCGCGCATTCCTCCTCTACCCCCGCCTGTCGGCGCGCCCCTTCAACAAGAAGGGGCTCCTGGACTGTTGGATTGCGGGGAAGGCCCCCCCCCCCCGCGGCCGGTAGTGCCGGGAAGGGCGCAAGGTCCCGGTTCCCGGTGTTCGTCAGGGTCAGTGCTCGTGCGCGGCCGGGGCGGCGGCGCCGCCTTCCAGCTGGTCGAGGAAGTCCACGGCGCGGCGCAGGTGCGGGATCACGATGGAGCCGCCGACCACCAGGCCGACCGAGAAGGTCTCGAAGAACTCCTCACGGGTAACCCCGGCGTCCTTGCACTGGGCCACGTGGTAGCTGATGCAGTCGTCGCAGCGCAGCACCATCGAGGCCACCAGCCCCAGCAGTTCCTTGGTCTTCACATCCAGCGCGCCGGCCTGGTAGGTCTGCGTGTCCAGCGCGAAGAAGCGGCGCACCACCTGGTTCGGCTCGCCCAGGATGCGTTCGTTCATGCGCTTGCGGAAGTCGGTGAACTCGGCAATCCGGTCCTTGCTGCCGTCGTCGGCCGCGCTCATGCCTGGCCCTGCCCGGCCAGCAGCGGCTCGAGCTTGCCTTCACGGTGCAGGGCCATCATGTCGTCGTAGCCGCCAACGTGGACGTCGCCCACGAAAATCTGCGGAACGCTGGTACGGCGGGTCTTGGCCATCATCTTCTCGCGCTCGACCGGGTCCAGGTCGATGCGGACCTCGGTCCATTGCTGGCCCTTGCTCTTGAGAAAATTCTTGGCGGCCACGCAGTACGGGCAGACGGCGGTGGAATAGATGGTGATGGCGGGGGTAGCGCCGGCGGACTGGGCTGTCACGGGAAACTCCACGATGGATCGACGGTCCATATATGGTACCGGTGCGCTGGAATTTCCACGCCACGCCCGCAACACTGTGGATTGATTAACGAATGGTTGCCCCCTGCCCTGCCACGCTGGACAGACCCTGCCCGAGGACCGACCGCTTGCGACCCCTGCTGCTCACCGCTGCCCTGACCCTGGCCCTGGCCGCCCCACTGGCGCAGGCGCAGGAGAAGCTGCCGGACATCGGCTCCTCGGCGGGCGAACTGCTGACCCCGGCCCGCCAGGCCGAGTACGGCGCGATGATGCTGCGCGAGCTGCGCAACTACGGCTACCTGCTGGACGATCCACTGGTCAACGACTGGCTGCAGACCATGGGCACCCGCCTTGGCTCCAACAGCGACCAGCCGCGCCAGCCCTACACGTTCTTCGTGATGAAGGACCGCCAGATCAACGCCTTCGCCACCCTCGGCGGCTATATCGGCGTCAATGCCGGCCTGGTGCTGACGGCCGAACGCGAGGACGAGGTGGCCGCGGTGCTGTCGCACGAAATCGCCCACGTCACCCAGCAGCACGTGCTGCGCGGGGTGGAGCGCGCCCAGCGCGACCAGATCCCGATCCTGCTGGGCATGCTGGCAGCGGTGGTCGCCGCCCAGGCCAGCAACAGCTCCTCCTCGGGCAATGCGACCATGGCGGCGATCAGCTCGGGTATGGGCCTGATGCAGCAACGGCAGATCGACTACACCCGCTCCAACGAATCCGAGGCCGACCGGCTGGGCATCCGCACGCTGTCGCGCAGCGGCTATGACGTGGACGCGATGGCCGGCTTCTTCGAGCGCATGTCCTCGGCGATGCGCGGCAACGATGGCGGCTACAGCGTTCCCGACTTCCTGCGCACCCACCCGGTCAACACCACCCGCATCAGCGAGGCCAAGGCCCGCGCCGAACAGATGAAGAAGGACACGGTGCTGCTGACAACCCGCACGCCCGGCGGCGAGCGCAGGGAACGGGTGGATCCTGCCGACCCGACCCTGGGCGATCCGCTGCTGCGCGGCATCAACCCGCTGCTGCCCAGCAGCGTGCTGCGGGTTCCGGTCGGCCAGCTCAGCCGTGGCGCCAGTGGCGATTTCAACTGGGCCCGCGAACGCCTGCGCGTACTCAGCGCCGACAGCCCGGCCGAACTGCAACGCGAGTACGCCGATCTTGCGCGGCGGCAGAAGGATGGCCTGGACGACGCTCAGCGTTACGGCCAGGCACTGGCCACGATGCGCGGCGGCCGCAGCGGCGCCAGCGAGGCCCGGCAGACGTTGACCGACCTGCTGAAGACCCACCCGGACAGCCTGTGGGTCGCCCTGGCCCTGGCCGAGGCGGAATCGCGCACCGGCCAATCCACCCAAGCCAATGCACGCTTCGAGCAGCTGCTGCACGAACACCCCAACAGCCGGCCGGTGGCCCTGACCTATGCCGAGATCCTGAACGAGCAGGGCGGCCAGGCCGCGGGGCAGCGCGCGCAGGCCATGCTGCGCCCACTGCTGTCGCAAAGCAGTAACGATCCGGTCTTCCAGCAGCGCTACGCCCGCGCCAGTGAACTGGCCGGTGACAGTGTCCGCGCCAGTGAAGCCTATGCCGAGGCAGCGTTCCTGAGCGGGCGCCCGGAACAGGCCCTGATGCAGCTGCAGGCACTCAAGCGCAACCCTGCCCTGGACTACATCGGCCGGGCCCGGGTGGATGCGCGGATCGAATCGATCACGCCCACCGTCCTGGAACTGCGCCGGCAAGGCATACAGGACCCGGACCTGGACCGCCGCTGAGTGCGGCATGACCGGCTGATGGCAGCAATGCCAGATGCCGGTCAGGTAGTCACAAACATGTCATCAAACCGTAGTCTACTGGCACCACTCCAGTAACTGAGCCCTACGGTGTCCTCGTGCAGAAACGCATCCTGATCGTCGATGACGAGCCCGCGATCCGCGAAATGGTCGCCTTCGCCCTTCGCAAGGGCGATTACGAACCTGTCCACGCCGGTGACGCCCGCGAGGCCCAGACCGCCATCGCCGACCGCGTCCCTGACCTGATCCTGCTCGACTGGATGCTGCCCGGCACCAGCGGCCTGGACCTGGCCCGGCGCTGGCGCAAGGAAACCCTGACCCGCGAAGTGCCGATCATCATGCTGACCGCACGCGGCGAAGAGAACGACCGCGTCGGCGGCCTCGAAGCCGGTGTGGACGACTACGTGGTCAAGCCGTTCTCGGCACGCGAACTGCTGGCCCGCATCCGTGCGGTCATGCGCCGCGCCCGCGAAGACGACGAGGATGGCAGCGTCGCGGTGGGCCCGATCCGCATCGATGGCGCCGCCCACCGCGTGTTCGCCAACGACCAGCCGGTGCCGATCGGCCCGACCGAGTACCGTCTGCTGCACTTCTTCATGACCCACCCAGAGCGCGTGTACACCCGTGCCCAGCTGCTGGATCACGTGTGGGGCGGCAGCGTGTATGTGGAAGAACGCACCATCGACGTGCATATCCGCCGCCTGCGCAAGACGCTGGAGCCATTCAACGCCGAGAACATGGTGCAGACCGTGCGCGGCGCAGGTTACCGCTTCTCCACCGCCACCTGAGTCTCGTCGTGCCGGCGCCGTGCACCCCACGGTGCCGGCGTCGGCAACTCTGCTATAACCCTCGGTTCACCTGCGTGAACCGCTGCAACCCACGACGAGACCGCAATGCCCCGCCACATCCGCTCTGCCTGGTTGAAGACACTGGCCACCGTTGCCACCGTGTTGCTGTTGGCCGGTCTGGTCGGATGGTTCACTGGCCACCTGTGGCTGTGCATCGCGCTGGCGGCACTGGCCACGCTGGTCTGGCACTACTGGCGGCTGCGCCGCGTGCTGCGCCGGCTGACCGCACGCCAGCGCTGGGATACCGCCGCCGAAGGCACCGGCGTCTGGAACGAGCTGGACCGTCTGCTGTACCGCAACCAGGTCGAGATGCGCGTGCGCAAGCGGCGCCTGCTGGACATGCTGCGTAGCTATCGTGCCGCGGCCGCTGCACTGCCCGACGCTGTGGTGGTGCTCGACCGCAACAGCCAGCGTGTGCAGTGGTTCAACGAAGCGGCCACTGCGCTGCTCGGCCTGCACCATCCCGGCGATCTGGGTGAAGCCCTGGTTGAACGCCTGCAACCGATGCCGCTGGCCCATTGGCTGGCCGGTGGCCGCAATGCCGAACCGATTCTGGACGTACCCTCGCCGGTCGATCCTGCGATCCGCCTGAACCTGCGCCTGATTCCCTATTCGTCCGACTACTGGCTGCTGATCGCGCGCGATGTCAGCAAGCTGCTGCGCCTGGAACAGGTGCGTCGCGACTTCGTGGCCAACGTTTCACATGAGCTGCGCACCCCGCTCACCGTGGTCCACGGTTACCTGGACATGATGGACCCGGAAGATTTCCCGGGAACCGGACCGATGCTGGAAGAGATGCGCAAGCAGAGCCAGCGCATGGCCCAGTTGGTGGAAGACCTGCTGACCCTGTCGCGACTGGAATCGCAGGAACACAGCGAGGCCGAGACGGTGGCCATGCAGCCCATGCTGGCCACCCTGCGCCGCGAAGCCGAGGCGCACAGCCAGGGCCGCCACCAGATCAGCATTGATGACCTGGCCGGCGTGGACCTGCAGGGCTCGACCAAGGAACTGCACAGCGCGTTTTCCAACCTGGTCACCAACGCGGTGCGCTACACCCCGGCCGGTGGCCGCATCGCGGTGGAGTTCCGCCGCGAGGGCGACGGCGCGGTACTGGCGGTGCGTGATACCGGCTACGGCATTCCCGCCACGCACCTGCCGCGCCTGACCGAACGTTTCTACCGTGTCTCCAGCAGCCGTTCGCGTGAAAGCGGCGGCACCGGCCTGGGCCTGTCGATCGTCAAGCACATCCTCGGTCTGCACCACGCACGTCTGGAAATCGACAGCGAAGTCGGCAAAGGCTCGGTGTTCGCCTGCCATTTCGATGCCGACCACGTGCGGCCGCGTGACTCCGCCCCCCTGACCTCCTTCGAAGAATGACGCCATGAGCAGCCTCGGATCCCTCCCCCTCCCTGTGAGCACGGACAGCGATCCGTTGCGCGACCCGGCGCTGTACATCAACCGCGAACTGTCACAGCTGGATTTCAACTTCCGCGTGCTGGCGCAGGCGATGGACCCGCAGGTACCTCTGCTGGAGCGCCTGCGCTTCATGTGCATCTCGTGCACCAACCTGGATGAATTCTTCGAGATCCGTGCCGCTGCGGTGCGCCATGCGCAGGAGTTCGGCCTGCCGCCGGCGCCGGATGGCATGAGCCCGCAGGCTATTCTCAATGCCATCCACGAGCGTGCCGCCGAGCTGGTGGACCAGCAGTACCGCTGCTGGAACCAGACGCTGCGTCCGGCCCTGATGGAGGCCGGCATCGGTGTACTGGGCCGCAATTCCTGGACCCACCGCCAGAAGCGCTGGCTGCGTGCCTACTTCCGCAACGAGATCATGCCGGTGCTGTCCCCGCTGGGCCTGGACCCGGTGCATCCGTTCCCGAAGATCCTCAACAAGTCGCTGAACATCGTGGTGGTGCTGAAGGGCACCGATGCATTCGGCCGCAGCGGCCACCTGGCCATCGTGCGTGCGCCGCGTTCACTGCCGCGGATCATCCAGCTGCCGGAAAAACTCGGCGGGTCGCAGAATTTCGTGTTCCTGTCTTCGGTGCTGTCCACCTTCGTGGACGAATTGTTCCCGGGGCTGGAAGTGCTGGGCGCCTATCAGTTCCGTGTCACCCGCAACTCCGAGCTGGTGGTGGACGAGGAGGAAGTGGAGAACCTGGCCCTGGCCCTGCGCGACGAGCTGGTGGACCGTGGCTACCGTCCTGCAGTGCGCCTGGAAATCGCCCACGACATGCCGCGCGACATCGTGCGCACCCTGCTGCAGAACTTCGGCCTGACCGAGAACGCGGTGTACCGCATCGATGGACCGGTCAACCTCAACCGCATCATCCAGCTGTACGACCTGATCGCGCAGCCGGACCTGAAGTATCCGCCGATGACCCCGCGCACCCTGCGCGACAGCGACGGCATCTTCGAGACCACCGCGCGCAAGGACCTGCTGCTGCACCACCCCTTCGACGCCTTCGCTGCAGTGCTGGACCTGATCCGTCAGGCCGCGCTCGATCCGAACGTGCTGGCGATCAAGCAGACCCTGTACCGCACCGGCAAGGATTCACTGATCGTCGACGCGCTGATCCAGGCCGCACGCGCCGGCAAGGACGTGACCGTGGTGGTCGAGCTGCGCGCGCGCTTCGATGAGGAAGCCAACCTGGGCCTGGCCGATCGGTTGCAGGAAGCCGGCGTGCAGGTGGTGTACGGCGTGGTCGGTTACAAGACCCACGCCAAGATGCTGCTGATCGTGCGCCGCGAAGGCCGCAAGCTGCGCCGCTACGTGCACCTGGGCACCGGCAACTACCACAGCGGTACCGCGCGCGCCTACACCGATCTGAGCCTGATCACGGCCGACGCCGACATCGGCAATGACGTGCACCTGCTGTTCCAGCAGTTGTCCGGGCTGGCGTCGAAGATGAAGCTCAAGCGCCTGCTGCAGTCACCCTTTACCCTGCACACCGGCATCCTGGCGAGGATCGAGCGCGAAACGCGCATCGCCGCGGCCGGGCGACCGGCGCGGATCATCGCCAAGATGAACGCCCTCAACGAAGCGCAGGTGATCCGTGCGCTGTACGCCGCCTCGCAGGCGGGTGTGCAGATCGACCTGATCATCCGTGGCGCCTGCACCCTTCGTCCGGGCGTACCCGGCGTGTCGGACAACATCCGCGTGCGTTCGATCGTCGGCCGCTTCCTGGAACACAGCCGGGTCTACTGGTTCGGTAACGACGGTGCGCCGGAGCTGTACTGCGCCAGCGCCGACTGGCTGGAACGCAACCTGCTGCGGCGCGTGGAAACCTGCTTCCCGATCCTGGACCCGGAACTGGCCAAGCGGGTCTACCGCGAAGTGCTGCAGAACTACCTGGACGACAACCTCAACGCCTGGGAACTGGATGCCGAGGGCATTTACCACAAGCGCGCACCGGCCCACGACGAAGCCCCGCATTCGGCGCAGATGGCATTGATGCAGGGACTCTGAGCCGGCAGGCGTCGACTTGGGTCGGCACCTTTGGACTCATCCACGCATGGCGTGGATCTACCGTGTCGACCAAGGTCGACACCCACCAACAGCAGGCCATGCCATTCCGACAGTTCGCAGGACTCTGTCGAAGGCGGGGTGGGTCCGGTTGCGGGGGTGTCCGCGGCATGGATGCCGCGGCCAAGCCCCCAAGGATGGGTTCACGGCGTCCCCCGCAACCGGACCCACCTCGCCATCCCACGGATACCCCGCTTTTGACGTTGACGTTGACGTTGCCTCTGCGGGTGCAGGGCGCAGCCCTGCCGCACTCCCCCCACAAAATGTGAAGGCCGCGCGGTGACGAGTACACCGCCCCTTCGGCTAACATTCGCCCATGCCGCATACCACCACGACTCCGCCCGCATTGCAGGATGGCGACCTGCTGGCCGCCATCGACCTTGGCTCCAATAGTTTCCACATGGTCATCGCGCGTTACACGCTTGGCCAGCTGCGGGTGATCGACCGCCTGCGCGAGACCGTGCGCATGGCCGATGGCCTGGACGGCAAGGGCGGACTCTCCGCCGCAGCGCGACAGCGCGCGCTGGAGTGCCTGGCCCGGTTCGGCCAGCGCATCCGCAACGTCCCGCCGCATCGCGTGCGCGCACTGGCCACCAATACCGTGCGCCAGCTGCGTTCGCCGCAGGCCTTCCTGATGCCGGCCGAAACCGCGCTCGGGCACGCCATCGAAGTGGTCAGCGGCCGCGAGGAAGCGCGCCTGATCTATCTGGGCGTGGCCCATGCGCAGCCCCCCAAGCCCGACCAGCACCGCCTGGTGATCGACATCGGCGGCGGCTCGACCGAGTTCATCATCGGCAAGGGCATGCAGACTCTGGAGCGCGAAAGCCTGCAGGCCGGCTGCATCGCCAGCACCCGACGCTTTTTCCCGGGCGGCAAACTCAGCAAGAAGCGCTGGAAGGATGCACTGGCCGAGATCGGCCGGGAGTTCCAGCCCTTCGCCAGCAAGTACCGCGCGCTGGGCTGGCAGGAAGCGCTGGGCTCGTCCGGCACCCACAAGGCCATCAGCGAGATCTGCGCGACGATGAAGCTGAGCAAGGGCGCGATCACCGCCGAGGCGTTGCCCCAGCTCCGCGATGAGCTGCTGAAGGCCAAGAAGATCGACGACATCGTGCTACCCGGCCTGTCCAGCGATCGCCGCCCGATCATCGCCGGCGGCATCCTGGTGCTGGAGGCGGCCTTCCAGGCCCTGGGCCTGCAGAAGCTGCTGGTCAGCAAGGCCGCGATGCGCGAAGGCATCCTCTATGACATCCTCGGCCGGGCCGGCGACAATGACCCGCGCGACGAATCGGTGGCCGCACTTACCCAGCGCTATGGCATCGATACGGTGCAGGCCGGCCGCGTGCAGGACACCGCACTGTCGTTGCTGGAGCAGGTGCAGGAACGCTGGAAGCTGGATGCCGATGACGCACGCATGCTCGGCTGGGCCGCGCGCCTGCATGAGCTGGGATTGATGATCGCGCACAGCGGCTATCACGTGCATGGCAGCTATGTACTGGAGAACTCGGACATCGCCGGCTTCTCGCGGCAGGAACAGCAGATGCTGGCGACGCTGGTGCGCACTCACCGCCGCGGCATCAGCAAGACCGCCTTCGATGCCATTCCCGAACGTCTGCTGCTGACGGCACGGCGCCTGGCTGCCCTGCTGCGCCTGGCGGTCCTGCTCAACCGTGCGCACGAAGACGCTCCACTGCCGGCGTTGGAGTTGACCGCCGACGACAGCCGCCTGTCGCTGATCGTGCCGCAGGCCTTCATCGATGCGCGGCCGCTGCTGCGCGCCGACCTGATCGGCGAGACCGAGGGCATCGCTGGACTGGGCATCCAGTTCCGTCCGTTCGTGGTGTAAGCAGGGCGTCGGGACGCCCGCCGCTGCCTGATTACAATTCGTTACAGTCCGCGCAATCGGCCACCAATTCCTGCTGCAACGCAGCAGCTGGTGGCGGGTGCGTGCGTCTCGCCCTGATGTAAACCCCTGCTTTTGTTCACGTTTGGTGAAGGCGCTTGATGTGTAACGACACAAATCGACACCCCCTCTTTACATAGCATTAACCAACGAGACTACTATCGGGTCATCGGCTCGGTCCTGGACCTGCTGATTCCTTCGACGCCCGCTTTGGCGTCCTTTGCACGACCCGAGAGAGAGAGCTCGTCATGACTTCACGCACCACCGCACTGGGGCAGGCCATCCGCTACGCCCTGGCAACCACCGCCACCCTGGCCGCCCTGCCGGCGTTCGCACAGAGCGGCAGCACTGCCTCGCCGACCAACCTGGACCGCATCGAGATCACCGGTTCGCGTATCCGCCAGGTCGACGTTGAAACCGCCCAGCCGGTGCTGGCGCTGAGCCGGATGGACATCGAGCGCCAAGGCTTCAGCTCGGTCTCGGACATCCTGCAGAACGTCACCGCGATGGGCACCCCGACCATCAGCCGCGCCAACGTGCTGACCGCCGGTGAGAATGCCGGTGGCACCTACGTGGACATGCGCGGCCTGGGCACCCAGCGCACGCTGGTACTGGTCAACGGCAAGCGCCTGGGCATCAGCACCTCCGGCTACCAGGACCTGTCGGTCCTGCCGGTGTCGGCGATCGAGCGCGTGGAGATCCTGAAGGACGGCGCCTCGGCCATCTATGGTTCCGACGCCATGGCCGGCGTGGTCAACATCATCACCCGCAGCAACGTCAGCGGCGTGACCGCCAATGTCTACCACGGCCAGTTCAGCGAGGGTGACGGTGCCCGCGACCGTGTCGACGTGGTTGCCGGCTGGTCCAATGACCGCTTCTCGGCCACCCTGGCACTGGAGCACTCCGAGGAAAAGGCCGTCTGGGCACGTGACCGCGGCTTCAGCCGTTACAGCAACACCGATCGTCACCCGACCGAAGGTTGGACCACGACCAGCCAGTGGGGCCAGTTCACCGGCCTGCGTGGTCCCGGTTGTACGGTCGCAGCCGGTTGCGGCTACTCGCTCAACCGTGGCGCCGACCCGACCAAGCCGGGCAACTACCACCTGACCGATCCGGCCGCATTCACCGGCGACACCAGCAACACCAACGATCAGATGCACCTGAGCTATCCGATCAAGCGCGATTCGGTGTTCTTCTCCGGCCAGGCCAACATCACCGACAACGTCCGCTTCAAGACCGAACTGGGCTACAACAAGCGCTCCTCGACCCGCGTCACCGCTGGCTATCCGCTGGCTTCCAACACGCTGGGCGCGACGGGTGCTGCGGGCAACATGTCCATCGACAGCTACTTCAACCCGTTCGGCAACAAGAACGGCTATGCGACGCCGACGTCGGTGGCGTGGAACCGCCGTACCTGGGAAATGCCGCGCGAAAGCACCAGCGAGCTGAAGACCTACCGCGCCGTCGCCGCTTTCGAAGGCACCTTCGACCTGGGCGAGCGCTACTTCGACTGGGAAGTGGGCTATCAGTACAGCAAGAACGAGCTGACCCAGCACACCACCGGCAACCTGCACAAGCAGCGTGTCATCGATGCAGTGGGCCCGTCCTACTTCAACAACGCCACCGGTAAGGTCGAGTGCGGCAGCGCTGCAGCTCCGAAGGCCAACTGCATGGTGTGGAATCCGCTGGTTCCCTACGGCGTACAGAACCCGTATGGCCTGGACGGCAACCAGGCCCTGCAGGACTGGCTGTTCCCCGCCGAGAACGCTACCGGTGAAACCACGACCAAGAACTGGTTCGCCAACCTGAGTGGCAGCTTGCTCACCCTGCCGGCAGGCGACCTCGGCTTCGCATTCGGCCTGGAAAACCGTGAAGAGAACGGCAAGTTCATTCCCGATGCCCTGGCCCAGACCGGCGCGACCACCAACCTGGCCGCTGGACCGACCGGCGGCTCGTACAAGGTGAAGGAAGCCTACCTGGAGTTGAACGTGCCGGTGCTGGCCGACCTGCCCGGCGCGCGTGAACTGAGCTTCAACGCAGCTACCCGCTACTCCGACTACAACACCTTCGGCGACACCCTCAACAGCAAGTTCGGCTTCAAGTGGAAGCCGATCGACCAGCTGCTGGTGCGTGGCACCTGGGCCGAGGGCTTCCGCTCGCCGACCATCAACGATCTGTACGGCGGCGGCTCGCAGACCTTCCCGACCTTCAGCGATCCCTGCGACAGCGTGTACGGCTCGGCCCGTTCCAACAGCGCCGTGCGTGCACGTTGCGCCCAGGACATTGCCAACATCGATACGTACCGCCAGCTGGACAGCACCAACAGGCCGACCAGCGGTTCGAGCGCGGCCAGCCCGGTGGCGTTCACCTCCGGCTCCAACCCGGACCTGCTGCCGGAAACCTCGACCAGCCGCACGCTGGGCGTGGTGTGGAGCCCCACCTTCATCAGCAACTTCAATGTGTCGCTGGACTGGTGGAAGATCCGCATCGACAACACCATCGTGTCCGACAGCTCGAACCAGATCCTGATCGACTGCTACGAGCAGAACATCGAGTCGCGTTGCGCGCGCTTCTCGCGTGATCCGGTCACCGGCATCGTCACGGGCCTGAAGTTCGGCAACCGCAACGCGGGCTTCGCCGAGACCGAAGGCTACGACATGGACGTCAGCTACCGTCTGGATACCGACTACGGCAAGCTGAGCACCTCGTGGTCGACCACCTACGTCAGCTCGAACATCAACCGTTCGTCCAATGACGTGGCCACCGTGCCGACCACCACCAACGGTATCGCCACCAACACCGGCATCGGCTTCCGCGTGCGCTCCAATGCCACCATCGGCTGGGACTACGAGAACTTCGGCGTCAGCTGGACGGCGCGTTACTACTCCGGTGTCAAGGAGCAGTGCCTGAGCCTGCCGAACCACCCGGACGAGTGCTCCGATCCGGGCGTGTACGCGCCTTGGTACAAGGGCGCCCGCAACTACAACGAGCGTGGTTCGGTGACCTTCAATGACGTGCAGGTGCGCTACAAGCTGCCGTGGAACGCCACCGTCTCGGTGGGTGCCAACAACGTGTTCAACCGTCTCGGCCCGGTGATGTACACCAAGCCGAACTCGGTGTACTCCTACTCGGGCAGCTTCGACATCGGCCGCTTCGTGTACATGCAGTACAAGCAGAGCTTCTGATCCACGCGCTGTCAGAACACCACGACCACGGCCCTTCGGGGCCGTGGTTTTTTGTGCCCTGAACTACGCAGGCAGCGCTCTGCCCGGCCGTCATCGTGCTGTCGCAAAGCGGTCATGTCGTCTACATCGGCAGGGCCGAGCATGCGTAAAACCGGAGGCCCGCCATGCGCTATGCCATCGTCACCGAAACCTACCCACCGGAGATCAACGGCGTCGCACTGACCGTGCAGGGCCTGGAGCAGGGATTGCGCGCCGCCGGCCACGAGGTCGACCTGATCCGTCCGCGACAGGTCAGCGAAGCGCTGGAGACGGCGCCGGGCACCTTGTTGGTACCGGGCGCGGCATTGCCGCGCTATCCCGGCCTGCGCTTCGGCCTGCCGGCACCGATCCGGTTGGGCAGGCACTGGCGGCAGCAGCGCCCGGATGCGATCTACGTGGCGACCGAGGGCCCGCTGGGCTGGTCGGCGCTGCGCACCGCACGGCGCCTCGGCATTCCGGTCGCTACCGGATTCCACACCCGCTTCGACGAATACCTGCCCGACTATGGCGTGGCGTGGCTGCAATCGGCGGCAATGCGCTGGATGCGTCGCTTCCACAACCAGGCTGACGCAACCCTCGTGCCCACCCGCGAACTGCAGGAATTCCTGACCGAGCAGGGCTTCGAGCGTGTGCGCCTGCTCGCGCGTGCGGTCGACAGCCAGCAGTTCGACCCGTCGCGGCGCGACCCGGCGCTGCGCGAGGAATGGGGCATCGATGGCACCGGCCTGGCAGCGATCTACGTCGGCCGCATCGCCGCCGAAAAGAATCTCGGCCTGGCGGTGAAGGCGTTCCGCAGGCTGCAGCAGGTACGCCCGAAAGCGCGTTTCATCTGGGTCGGCGATGGCCCGGCGCGCGAGAAGCTGGCGCATGAGAATCCCGATTTCATCTTCTGTGGCATCCAGCGCGGCGATGCCCTGGCCCGACATTTCGCCAGTGGCGACCTGTTCCTGTTCCCCAGCCGCAGCGAGACATTCGGCAACGTGACCCTGGAAAGCATGGCAAGCGGCCTGGCGACGGTCGCTTTCGACTACGGCGCGGCCCGCGAGTACCTGCGCAACGGCGAGAACGGTGCGGCAGTGGATGGCGACGAGCAGTTCGTGCAGGCAGCGGTTCAACTGGCTGCCGATGATGCCCTGCGCCGCGAACTGGGCGGCAACGCGGCACGGGCAATGAAGCGACTGCACCCACAGCAGGTGGTGGCGGAGTTTGAAGACCTGCTGGCGGAACTGGCCAGCGCGCGGAGGAGCGGACATGCGCACCACGCCGCTTGAACTGCTGGCAGGTCGCGAAGCCCGGTTGTGTCGGCGTGCCAACCACTACTGCCGACGTCGCCGCGTGCGGCGTGCCTTCTCGATCATCAGCCGGCTCGGCGATGGCGTGTTCTGGTACGTATTGATGGGTGCGCTGGTGCTCATTGATGGCTTCGACGGCCTGCGTGCATCGGTGCACATGGCCGCCACCGGGCTGGCCGCACTGCTGCTGTACAAGGGGTTGAAACGCTGGACCCGGCGGCCACGGCCGTACGCGGCCGACCTGCGTATCCGCGCCTGGGTGGCGCCGCTGGATGAGTTCAGTTTCCCATCCGGGCATACGCTGCATGCGGTGTCGTTCACCATCGTCGCGCTGGCCTATTACCCCTGGCTGGCACCGCTGCTGGTGCCGTTCACCTTTGGTGTGGGCCTGTCACGCGTGGTACTTGGCCTGCACTACCCAAGTGACGTTCTGGCTGCCACCGGCATCGCCGCACTGCTGGCCTCGGCCAGCCTGGCTTGGCTGCCGCTGCCGGTGTAGCCGGCACAGCCCTGCGCCAGCAGCGGAGTGATGCCCTAGAATGTCCGCATGACCACGTTGTTCATCTCCGATCTGCATCTGGACCCCAGCCGTCCGGCCATCACCGACCTGTTCCTGCGCTTCCTGCGCGAGGAAGCGCCCGGCGCCGATGCGCTGTACATCCTCGGCGATCTGTTCGAAGCCTGGATCGGCGATGACACTCCCTCGGCCGCTGCCGACGCGGTAGCCGATGCCCTGAAGGTGCTGTCCGACAACGGCGTGCCGGTCTTCTTCATCCGCGGAAACCGTGACTTCCTGCTGGGCGAAGACTATGCCCGCCGCGCGGGCCTGCGTATCCTCCCGGACCCGTGCATGATCGAGCTGTACGGTCGCCCGGTGCTGCTGCAGCACGGCGATCTGCTGTGCACCGATGACATTCCCTACCAGCAGTTCCGCGCACAGACCCGCGACCCGGTCTTCCAGGCGCAGTTCCTGTCGCAGCCGCTGGCCGCGCGCATCGCCTTCGCACAGAAAGCGCGCGATGCCAGCCAGGCGCGCCAGTCGGAAATGAAGCAGGGCGACCGTGCGCAGTTCGAAACCGTCACCGACGTGGCCCCGGCCGAAGTGGAAGCCACCTACGTGCGCCACGGCGTGGACACGATGATCCATGGCCACACCCATCGCCCGGCGATCCACAGCCTGCAGGCCGGCGGACGCAGCTGCACCCGCATCGTGCTGGGTGACTGGTACGAACAGGGTTCGGTGCTGCGCGTGGACGCCAACGGCTGGACCCTGGAAACGCTCAGCCGCGAATGATGGATCGCGGGGTGCCAACCAGGGTTGGCATCTACCAGAGCAGGTGAACACGCCCTGGTAGAAGCCGCCCCTGGTCGGCGCCTGGCCTCAGCGGAAGGCCGCGATGGTGGCCTTGGTATTGACCAGCACGCGCTGGTTGTCGGCACTGCTGGCGATACCCATCGGCACACCGTTGTAGCTGATGTTCGGATTGGACCAGTAATTCAGCCGCGGGCAGCCGGCCGAGCAGTCATAGGCCATGATCGTTCGCCAGCGCGATCCGCTGGCCGGTTCATAGCGATAGCCATGGCCATAGGCATACGGTGACGTGCTCGGATCACTGGCGATATCGTGCCGCGCGCTCTGCAGGTGGCCGATTTCATGGGCGAACGAGTAGTAGCCGGTGGCGCAATCCCAGTACACCGCGGCGAACGCAGTCGACGCGGTGGAGCCGATGCCCGACGCCAGACCGCAATAGCTGGTGTTGTTGATCAGCAGCACGCCGACGTCGGCGGCCGTGTTGTTGCGGCTGGTGTGGATGCTGTCCATGTAGCCGTCGCTGGTGCCACGGAAGCGCGACAGGTCCGTGGTGAAATTGCCGGACTCAGCGTAGCTGGTGGTTTCATAGCCGGCCAGCTGCAGGGTCAGGCCAACGTTGCTGTTGACGTAACCCTGGTTGGATTCGGCAACGGCCAGCTGCACCAGCGACTGCATGTTGCCACCGTAGGCGGCCACCGCAGCATTGGTCGCCACCACCAGCACGCGGATGGTCGCCGGACTTCCCGACGAGGCCTGCGCGGCGCCGAGTCGATCATTGGCCGGCATGGCGATCTTCGGCAACTGGTTGTAGTCGGCCGGATGGTCAGCCGGCATCCGCGATTCATCCACCTCGACCAGCACGTGGCGGTTGCCCAGCGGGCGCAGGCGATACAGTTTGCCGTCCTTGCGGATCGAGCCGGTCAGGGTATTGCCAGAGCGCACCAGGATCACCGAGTTGCCCGGATCGTCCTGGCCATTGGACGTGGCCGCCTGCAGGCGATCGGACGGCGCGCGCAACTGGCCGTACCAGACGCTGCCGCCATCCGGCAGCGCCTCGACCTTGCTGCGAACGGCCTGCACCTTCTGTCCAAGCAGCTCGAATTCCAGTTGCGGCTGCGCGGTGGCAGCGGCATCGACACGCACTTCCTGTACAGCGGCGGTGGACGGGGTGGCCAGCAACCGCCCCAGTGCCGGCTCACTGGTGGCCGATGCACGGCTGAGCACGGTGACCGGCTCGAACAGCGGCGCCGCACTGGCGGTCGCGGCTACCGACAATCCCAACAACAGACCACCTGTCGCTTTACTTATCGATCTGGACATCATCTTGTCGCTCCTTGGAGTGAAGTGGACAGCGTTGATGCAGCACGACCCGGGGTGCCGGGTTTGGCCATCAGGCCTGCGCGGGGCGTGTGAATTCAATAGATGAGGGGAATGAAAATCGCGATCTGTGATCAACCGCATCTGCGTTCAGTGAGGTCAAAAGCGTCACTGCACATCGCCAATACACAGCTTTCGCGCTACCGTGACACCGCCGCGACGGGGAATGCACATGGCACCAGGACAGCACAGCAGTGACATGACGGCTGATCCGGGCCTGCTGCGGATCGGCCTGTTCTTCGACGGTACCCGCAACAACGCGCACAACCTGGCGCAGGGGCACCGGCAGCCGCCGCGACCACGCCCTGCCCTGCTCCGCGCCGATGATGATTCGACCTACCAGAGCCGACTGACCAGCAGCTACGACAACGGCGCCACCAACATCGCGCGCCTGCATCAGCTGTATCCGGACAGCCGACGCACGCCTGGCAGCACGCCCTCGCTGGCGATCTATGTTGAAGGTGTCGGTACCCGTGACGACGCTGAGGACGACCTGATCGGCCTGGCCTTCGGCATCGGTGCCAGCGGCGTGCGGGCGAAAGTGCAGCGTGCACTGCAGGCGCTGCTGCCGGCGGCACTGTCGGCGCTTGCAGTGCAGTGGCGCGCGCCCCTGCACAGCGTGCAGCTGGATCTGTTCGGTTACTCGCGGGGCGCAGCCGCCGCGCGCGATGTGGCCAACAACCTGCGAGGGTGGGATGCCCCGCACTGGCGGCAGCTGCTGCAGCAGGCCGGGCTTTCGTGCAGCGCCGACTTCGCCCTGCTACGGCCGGCACTGCGCTTCATCGGCCTGTTCGACACAGTGGTCGCCGTCAACGGGGGACGCGCCGACGAGCAACCCCGCATCGCCCTGCCCGCAGGCATCGCCGAGGCGGTGTTGCAGCTCAGCGCGCGCGATGAGCATCGCCAGCACTATGCACTGACCACCGTGGCACCAGCCTATCCCGAGATCGCATTGCCTGGTGTGCACGCCAACATCGGCGGCGGCTACGACCAGGTGGAAGAAGGGCCCAAGCTGCTCAGCAGGCCGCGACGGCAGCAACTGCGCCGGCCCGGCGTGGAGGACTACCAGACGCCGCCACTGGCCCAGCTGCAGGCAACGACCGCCTACGCTGAAGCACAGGCCGACGCCGAACGCTGGCGGCAGCAGTTGGGGCTGAGTCCGAAGGAAGTCTGGGTCGATGTCTGGCACCAGTGGCAGCAGCAGCGACGCGCGGGCAGCCGCAGCGTGCTGATGTCGCCGGTGCTGTACGTCACCGCGGCAGTGGTGCTGCACCGACGCATCGATTGGCGCTATCAGCTGGTTGCACTGCAGGTGATGCAGAAGCACGCCATCGATGCCGGCGTGACCTGGACCGCTGATGCCGCCGAGGTGGCGGGGTGGGAGCTGCCCAGCGCGTTGCAGCCGATCGCTCGTCGCCTGATCGCCGGCCAGCCGCTGACCCCGACGCAGGAAGCGTTGCTGCGCCGCCGTTACCTGATGCAGTCCGCGCACTGGAATTTCGATGCACTGGGCGATACCGCGCTGACCTACGCCGCCGATGCTGGTGTCAGCGAGTTACCGTATCGACCCGGGCCGGGGTTGTTCTACATCAACCGGCCGACGGTGGATGGCAGGCGCGTGGTGTTGCCGAACGGGTGAAAGGGTGAAAGGCATCCACGCATGGCGTGGATCTACGCGATCCGTCCAGTAGATCCACGCCATGCGTGGATGAGGATCAACCGACGCGACTCAACCCGCCTGTTCGATCAGATTGGCGAGTTCATCCGCATCGAACCCGGCCAGCAGGCGCGCCTCGATATTGAACGGTCCGTGCAGGTAGCCCCCGGCATACTCGACCAGCAGTTCCTTGAAACGTGCGCGCGGTTCGACACCTGCGCGCTCGCAGTACCACCGGAACCAGCGCGATCCAGCGGCAACGTGGGCAACCTCCTCGCGCAGGATCACCTCCAGCACATCGGCGGTTTCACCATCGCCGACGTTGCGCAGCTTGTCGATCATGCCCGGGGTCACGTCCAGCCCACGTGCTTCCAGCACGCGCGGCACCAGCGCCATGCGCGCCAGGCCGTCGTGCGCGGTCTTCTCGCACATCTCCCACAGGCCGTTGTGGGCGGGGAAATCGGCGTAGTCGTGGCCATGCGCCAACAGGCGCTCGCGCAACAGCATGAAGTGGCGCGATTCATCGTCCGCGCAGCTCACCCAGTCGGCATGGAACGCAGCTGGCAGACCACGGAAGCGGTAGACCGCATCCCAGGCCAGGTCGATCGCATTGAGTTCGATATGGGCGATGGCGTGGATGAACGCGGCGCGCCCGGGTACCCCGCCCAGGCCGCGCCTCGGCACTTCACGCGGATGCACCATCATCAGCTGCGGCGGGCGGCCCGGCATGCGGATCGGATCCGCTGGCGGCACCTCGGCCGGCACGCTCAAGCGGCCGGCGCGGAACGCAGCGGCGTAGGCCTGGGTCAGTGCGACCTTGCGCAGGGGATCGGCTTCGGCCAGGCACTGCTGCGCGGCGCGCAGCAGATTGCCACCGACGTCGGGCACATCGTTCACCACCTGGATCTCAGGCGCGGCGCTTGTGCTTGGCGTCGTCCGAACGCAGCTGCTGGATGCGCTCGAAATAGCCCGGTTCGATGCCGGTCGGGTAATGGCCGTTGAAGCACGACGAATCGAAGTTGCGCAGCGCCGGATTGCCTTCGCTCACCGCCGCTTCCATGTCTTCGATGTCCTGGTAGATCAGCCAGTCGCAGCCCAGGTGGGCTTCGATTTCCTCGATGCTGCGATTGTGCGCGACCAGCTCTTCCGCCGCCGGCATGTCGATGCCGTAGATGTTCGGGTAACGCACCGGCGGCGCGGCGCTGGCCAGGTAGACCTTGCGTGCACCGGCGTCGCGCGCCATCTGCACGATCTGCTGGCTGGTGGTGCCACGCACGATCGAGTCGTCCACCAGCAGCACCACGCGGTTGCGGAATTCCAGGTGGATCGGGTTGAGCTTGCGACGCACCGACTTCACCCGTTCGCCCTGGCCCGGCATGATGAACGTGCGGCCGATGTAACGGTTCTTGATGAAGCCTTCGCGGTACTTCACCCCGAGCACGTTGGAGATCTCCAGCGCGGCATCGCGCGAGGTGTCCGGGATCGGGATGATGGTGTCGATGTCGTGATCCGGGCGCAGGCGCAGGATCTTCTCGCCCAGCTTGATGCCCATGCGCATGCGCGCCTTGTGCACCGATACGTTGTCGATCATCGAATCCGGGCGTGCGAAGTACACGTACTCGAAGATGCACGGGGTGTGTTCGGCCGGCTCGGCGCAGATTTCCGAGAACAGTTCGCCGCGCGCGGTGATCACCAGCGCTTCGCCCGGCTGCACGTCACGCACGCGCTGGAAGCCCAGCACGTCCAGCGCGGCCGACTCGGAGGCAACGATGTACTCGTCTCCCTCGGCGTGGCTGCGCTTGCCCAGCACCAGCGGACGGATGCCATGCGGATCGCGGAAGGCGACCAGGCCCAGGCCCAGCACCACGCTGACCACCGCGTAGCCGCCCTTGCAGCGACGGTGCACGCCGGCCACCGCGCGGATGGCGGCTTCCGGGCTGAGCTGGCGCTGCTGTTCCAGTTCGTAGGCGAACACGTTCAACAGCACTTCGCTGTCCGAATCGGTGTTGACGTTGCGGCGGTCCTGCTCGAACACCTGCTGGCGCAGGGCCTCGGTATTGATCAGGTTGCCGTTGTGGGCCAGCGCGATGCCATACGGCGAATTGACGTAGAACGGCTGCGCCTCATCCATGCCTTCCGAACCGGCGGTCGGGTAGCGCACATGGGCAATACCAACGCTGCCTTCCAACGTGGACATGGTGCGTGCGTCGAAGACATCGCGGACCAACCCGGTGGCCTTCTGCACCCGCAGGCGGCTGCCATTGACCGTGGCGATACCCGCCGCGTCCTGGCCGCGATGCTGGAGGACGGTCAAGCCGTCATACAACTGCCCGGCGACATTCTGGTTGCCGACGATTCCGACGATGCCACACATGATGCGAGGTCTCCGCTGGGCTGTGCCCAGTTACAAGGAAGGTGGCCGTGCCTGGCCAGAGTTGTCGCCGCGTCTGCGGTCGACATTGGCCGGATCGCCCGGCTCGATGCTGCCCGGTAGTGCTGGGGCGTCCGGGCGCACTTCGGCCGGATCATATGCCTCGCCCTGTTCCGCCTTCGCAGGCCGCAGCCATCCGCTGCCCGCCACTATCTGATCGAGAACGCCATTATCGCCTGTCGCCCCCGGCTTGCCCACTCCAACGCCAGCGCTCTTGCCCAGTTCCATCAACGCAGATGGGGACAGTGCGTCCATCGGCAAGGCCTTGGGCAGCAGATCGGCCCCCGGCACCTGCCACTGCGGCAGCTTGCTGTTCATCCAGCCCACGACAGGGTTCAGCACCGGACGCAGCGCCGAGCCACGCCAGGAGGGTTCGGCGGTCAGCGGGGTGAAGCCGGCCAGCAGCAGCAGCACGGCTGCGATGAGTCCGCCACGCACGGCGCCGAGGATCCCGCCCAGCAGGCGGTCCAGGCTGCCCAGCATGTTGCGGTGAACGATGGCCTTGATGACCATGCCGATCACGGCGACGACGATCATCACGCCGATGCCGACGCTCAGGTAACCACCGATGAAATGCTCGCCGCCGGGCGCGGCCGGTGCCGCCCACCAGCGCGCGGCGTCGTTGCCGAAGGCAAAGGCCGCCCAGGCAGCTACCAGCCACGATACGGTGCCGATGACAATGCCCACGAAGCCGCGCAGCAACCCGAGCAGGGTCGAGGCGGCGATCACGATCAGCAGCACCACGTCGATCATGGCGCCCCGCTCCTTCGGCGGCGCTGGCAACGGGGCCGCGTACAGGTCATGGGTGCGGTCGCACCATGCCGGCCACGCCGACCTTGGCGGCGACCTGCGCCTTCAACTGTTCGGCATCGGCGCGGTTGGCCACCGGCCCGACACGGACCCGGTGCAGGCTGCCCTTTTCGGTGCGCACCTGCTCGACGAAGGCGCTGAAACCTGCCGCGCGGACCTTGTCGCGCAGGGCGTTGGCGTCGTTGGCCTGGCCGAACGCGCCAAGCTGCACGGCAAAACCCACGCCGCTGGCGGCCGGTGCAGCCGGCGTAGTCGGCGGCGTGGCCGGCTTGCTGGCGGTGGTTTCCGGCTTGGGCTCGGGCTTCGGTTCCGGCTTGGCCACCGGCTTGGTAGCCGGCGGCGCTGCTGCGGTCGGCGTGCTCGGCGGCAGGCTTTCACTGCGCACCGGGTTGCCGGTCGCCGACGGCGTAGCCGCCGCGATCGGGGTACTGGCGCTCGGCGCGGGCGCCGGCGTACTGGCCACCGGTGCGCTGGTCGAGGGCTTCGCATCGAGGGTGATGACTTCTGCCTTCACGTCGGCACGGACCTTGACCGCCTGCAGCCGGCCCGCTTCGGCCTGGGCACGGTCGGCATACGGTCCAACGCGCACGCGCCAGGCCGGGCGACCGTTGATCGATGCGGTCTCGATGAAGCCCGGAAGCTGCGAGCGCTTCAGATAGGCGACCACCGCATCGGCATCGGCCTGGCTGCCGTAGGCGCCAAAGGTCACTGCGTAGTTGCCGGCGGCGACGGCTGGCGACGTGTCCACGGTCGGCGGTGCAGCCGGTGCGGCAGCCTCATCGACGGGACGCGCCTGGCCACTCTGCAGACCGGTGGCGCCACCGGCAGGCGCGACCAGCGGCAGTTCACGGGTCTCGAACTGGCCATCGGCCGGCGCATCGGGTGCAGCGATCGGCACATTGGCCACACCGCTGTCCGGCGCCGGGCCCTTGACGAGCATCGGCAGGAAGATGACGGCCAAGGCCACCAGGACGATGGCACCAATCAGACGCTGTTTCAGGGGCGTATCCACGTAGGGCAGGCGGCAGGCTGGACGTTGCGGTCGATTATACGGGTGCTGGACCGGACGGCGTCGGCAATGGCTGAACGGCGGTCAGGTGTGGGCCTGCAGCCATTGCAGCGCAGCGGCGGCAGTGTGGAAGGAACCGAACACCAGAACCCGATCACCTCGCTCGGCGCGCGCCAGCACCTGCGCCAGCGCCTGTTCGACCGTGTCGGCCAGCGTCGCAGTGGCTGCCGCGGTATCGGCCAAGCGCGTCTGCAGCTGCACCGCACTCTGGCCACGCGGGCCGTCCAGCCCGGCCAGGGTCCAGTCGCCCACCACGCCCTGCAGGGCCTGCACCACGCCGACAGCATCCTTGTCCTGCAGCGCGGCGTACACCGCCAGAGTGCGCCCGGGGGCGGCCTCGGCCTTCAGCGCGCGCGCCAGCTGGGCGGCCGCCTGCGGGTTGTGGCCGACATCGACGCGAACCTGCACGCCGTCGCGCTCGAACGCCTGCAGGCGCCCGGCAATGCGCGCCGCGGCCACGCCTGCGGCCCATGCCGCGCGCGGCACCGGCTTGTCCAGCGCACGCAGCGCAGCGATCGCCGCACCGGCGTTGGCCAGCTGGATCGGCCCGGCCAGCGCAGGGGTCGGCAACTCCAGGCGTGTGCCGACATCGCGCCAACGCCAACGCTGGGCGTCGATCGGTTCGTAGAAATAGTCGCTGCCACCGCGGATCGCGTTGGCACCTACCAGGTAGGCGCGCGCCAGCACGCTCGACGGCGGATCGGTCTCGCCCAGGATCACCGGCTTCCAGCCGCGGATGATGCCGGCCTTCTCGGCACCGATGGTCTCGCGGTCCTCGCCCAGCCATTCGGCGTGGTCGATATCCACGGTGGTGATCACCGACACATCGGCGTCGACAATGTTGACCGCATCCAGACGGCCACCCAGGCCGACTTCCAGCACGGCCAGATCGAGAGCGGCATCGGCGAACAACTGCAGCGCGGCCAGCGTGCCGTACTCGAAATAGGTCAGCGTCACATCGCCGCGCGCTGCCTCGACCGTATTGAACGCAGCGACCAGTGCAGCGTCGTCGACATCCTGGCCATCGACGCGCACGCGCTCGTTGTAGCGCAGCAGGTGCGGCGAGGTGTACGCACCGACCTTCCAGCCCGCAGCGCGCGCGATGGCTTCGATGAAGGCAACGGTGGAACCCTTGCCGTTGGTGCCACCGACCACGATGGTGTGCCTGGCCGGCGCGCCCAGGCCCATCGCGGTGGCAACGGTGCGCACGCGCTCCAGTCCCATGTCGATGGTGGCCGGGTGCTGGCGTTCAATGTAATCCAGCCATTCGGCCAGAGTGGTCGGGGTGTTCTTCACGGCAAGGCTTCCAACAGGTACAGGTGGTTCAGGACAGGAAATTCAGAGTGCGCGGTGCTTGGCTTCACCGAAGAACGGCGTGTGGTGGGCGCAGTCGTTCAGGCGCACCACTTCCAGGCTGTCCAGATCGGAACCTTCAAGCAGGTTGAGGGTGGTCGGTGCCTGGCGGAAGGTCCACAGCCGCGACAGCGGCAGGCCCAGCACCTTGCACAGGATCACCCGGTTGACCGCGTCGTGGGCGACCACCAGCAGGGTGTCATGCTCGCCAAGGCCATCAGCGGCACGGGCCAGGCCGCGCCAGCTGCGCTCCAGCACCAGGCGCAGCGATTCGCCGCCGGGCATCAGCACGGTATCGGGTTCTTCGCGCCAGGCCTGCAGGCGCGACGGGTCTTTTTCGTTGATTTCGCTGGCCAGCAGGCCTTCCCACTCACCGTGGGCGATTTCCTGCAGCTCCGGCTCGGTCAGCAGCATATCGGCACGTGCAGCGCCAAGGGCCAGCTGTGCGGTGCGCTGGGCGCGCGACAGCGGCGAGGCCACCGCACGGGTGATGTCCACCGACGCCAAACGGGCGCCAAGCGCCTGGGCCTGGGCTTCGCCGATGGGCGAAAGCGGAATATCGATCTGGCCTTGGTAGCGGCCTTCGGCGTTCCACGGCGTTTCGCCGTGACGGGCAAGCAGGATGCGCATGCGAACAAGGGGTCCTGGGGGAGGAGTTCCGGCGCAGTGTTCACATCCTGTGAAGTACGCGGAACAGGAATGATACCTGTTCGGCGGACCGGGCCGGTCGGGGCATGAAAAAACCCCGCGACCTGCGTCGCGGGGTTTCGGGTTTCCTGTGGATTCCGCCGGGCATGGCTCGGCGCTACCGGAGGCGGCCAGTAGATCCACGCCATGCGTGGATGCACCGCCCGGATGTGCATGCCGAGTTGCCGGCCAGCGGCCGGCACTACCGCAACCGGTTTATTTCACCAGGTTCAGTTCCTTGAGCAGCTGCGGCGCCGGCGCCACTTCCTGCATGATCCACTGCATGTAGCGGCTGTCGACCGCGATCATGCGGGTCATCACCGGGTCGAACACCCAGTTGGAGCTGACCGATTCCCAGTTGCCGTCGAAGGCCAGGCCGACCAGCTTGCCGTTGGCATCGAGCACCGGCGAACCGGAGTTGCCACCGGTGATGTCCAGGTTGGACAGGAAATTCACCGGCACCGAACCAATCCGCTTGTCTTCCAGGCCGCCATATCGCTTGGCCTTGACCGCATCCAGCAGTGCCTTCGGCGAGTCGAACGGATCTTCACCGGTTTCCTTCGCCGCAATACCTTCCAGGGTGGTGAACGGGGTGTACTTCACGCCGTCCTTGCCGTAACCCATGACGTTGCCGAAGGTGATGCGCAGCGACAGGTTGGCATCGGGATAGACGAACTCGCCCTGGCTCTTCTTGTAATCGGCCACGGCCTGCAGGTACAGCGGACGCGCGGTCAGCGATTCGCCTTCGCGGATCTTCTTCTGCTCTTCCTGCTTCAGCAGCGCCGGCATGACGGCCACGGCGTACTGGATGGCCGGATCACTGCTGGCTTCGAACGCAGCGCGGTCGGCCTTGAACCACTTCAAGCGGGTGTCGAGGCTGCCCAGCTCGGTGCCGCCCAGCTTGGTCACCAGCGACTTCACTGCAGCAGCATCGCTGCCGGCCAGCCACTTGTTCAGCACCTCGTTGTCGCGCTGCGCGGCCGGCAGGGCCACGTACTGGTCGAGCCAGTAGGCCTGCAGCTGCTGGTCCATCTTCGCCACGTAGCGGCGATCCATCTGCTTCAGGCTGCCCTCGATGGTGGTCAGGTCGCGTTCCTGGTAACCGGCTTCGCGCTCGGCATCGGGCTTGCTGCGCTCGATCGACAGGCGGTACAGGGTGATCGCCGCGCCAACGGCCGAGGTGTTGTTGAACTGGCCGACGAACAGGTCACGTTCGCGGGTGGACTTGCTGGTATCCAGATGCTTGAGCAGCTGCGCGTGTGCGGCCAGCGCCGGCTTGCCGGCAGCACCCTGCTTCTTCAGCCACGCCAGCACGGCGGCTTCTTCTGCCTGCTTCTGGCCGGCGGCGTCGATGCGCTTGAAGCCTTCCAGCTGGCCCAGGTAGTTCTTGGCCACGTTGTTCATGCTGGCGGCGGTGGCGGCGTACTTCACCTTGACATCGGCATCGGCCTTGCCGGCGTCGGCGATCATCTTCAGCACCGCGTTGTAGTGCTTGGCGATGGTCGGGTAGGTGAAGCTGGCGGTCTCGTTGAACTCACCGGCCAGCGCATAACGGTTGGTGCGGCCCGGGTAGCCGGCCACCATCACGAAGTCGTCGGCACCCAGCGGTGTATCGGCGAACTTCAGGAAGTGCTTGGGCTGGTAGGGCACGTTGTCGGCCGCGAACGCCGCCGGCTTGCCGTCCTTGCCGACGTAGGCGCGGTAGAACGAGAAATCGCCGGTGTGGCGCGGCCACATCCAGTTGTCGACGTCGCCGCCGAACTTGCCGACGCTGCCCGGAGGCGCGTAAACCAGGCGCACGTCCTTGATTTCCATGTTGCGGAACAGGCGGTAGGTGTTGCCGCCGGAGAAGCTGTACAGGCGGCAGCGGAAGCCGGCATCGGCTTCACAGGCGGCGACCTGGGCCTTGTCGAAGGCGTCCAGCGCGCGGCTGCGTGCCAGCGGGTCGTTGCCGGCGCCGGCGATGGCGGCCTTGGCCTGGGCGGTGACGTCGGTGATCTGGTCGAGCACGAACACGCGGGCGTTCGGGCCGGCGCTCAGTTCATCGCTGAGCTTGGGCGCGTTGAAGCCATCCTTGATCAGGTTCTTCTGCGCGGTCGAGTTCAGCTGGATCGCACCGTAGGCACAGTGGTGGTTGGTGACCACCAGGCCCTGCGGCGAGACAAAGCTGGCGGTGCAGCCGCCGAGGGCAACCACCGCGCCCATCGGGTCGCCGGTCAGGTTGGCCAGCTGTTCCGGGGACAGCTTGAGGCCGGCCTTCTGCAGCGGGCCGGCGATTTCCGGCAGCTGCTGCGGCACCCACATGCCTTCAGCGGCATGGGCGACCTGGACCAGCCCAAGGCTGGCGACGACGGAGAATGCAAGCAGGTTCGAGCGCATGGAGCGGCCCCTGGTAGTGGAACCTTCGATTGTAGCCCGCCACCCTGCCCCGCCCCGAACCCCGGAAGTCATGGGGCCCTCTTCGCTCCGCCGCGCGCGCGTTGGCCGCGCGCACGGAAACCGTCCTGAGGGGGCGTGATCACCCTGGCCGGGACCGTTGGCGCCAAGGATGGCGCCATCGAGCACCAAGGAGGGGCTTTTGCGTGTCCCGGCCAGGGTGACCACGCCCCCTCCCCTCAAATCAGGGAGGCGCTGCTGTTTGCAGGACGTTCGAAACGCCCGCCTGCGTGCAGCTTTCGTTCCACCAATGCACCCGCAGCGCAACATGGGAAATCCGCGTGGCGCCCTATAATCCGCGCTTTCCCCCTGATGAGTTCCACCCCGATGGCGCAGCAAACGATGAAGGCCCTGGTCAAGCGCGAAGCAGCCAAGGGCATCTGGATGGAAGAGGTTCCGGTGCCGACCCCGGGCCCGAACCAGGTGTTGATCAAGCTGGAGAAGACCGCGATCTGCGGCACCGACCTGCACATCTACCTGTGGGACGAGTGGAGCCAGCGCACGATCAAGCCGGGCCTGACCATCGGCCATGAATTCGTCGGCCGCATCGCCGAGATCGGCCCGGGCGTGACCGGCTACGAGATCGGCCAGCGCGTGTCGGCCGAAGGCCACATCGTCTGCGGTCACTGCCGCAACTGTCGCGGCGGTCGCCCGCACCTGTGCCCGAACACCGTCGGCATCGGCGTCAACGTCAACGGCGCGTTCGCCGAATACATGGTGATGCCGGCCAGCAACCTGTGGCCGATCCCCGACCAGATCCCGTCCGAACTGGCCGCGTTCTTCGACCCGTACGGCAATGCCGCGCACTGCGCGCTGGAATTCAACGTCATCGGCGAAGACGTGCTGATCACCGGCGCCGGCCCGATTGGCATCATCGCGGCGGGCATCTGCAAGCACATCGGTGCGCGCAACGTGGTGGTGACCGATGTCAACGATTTCCGCCTGAAGCTGGCCGCCGACATGGGTGCTACCCGCGTGGTCAACGTCGCCAACACGTCGCTGAAGGACGTGATGAAGGAGCTGCACATGGAGGGCTTCGACGTGGGCCTGGAAATGAGCGGCAACCCGCGCGCGTTCAACGACATGCTCGACTGCATGTACCACGGCGGCAAGATCGCCATGCTCGGCATCATGCCCAAGGGCGCCGGCTGCGACTGGGACAAGATCATCTTCAAGGGCCTGACCGTGCAGGGCATCTACGGCCGCAAGATGTACGAGACCTGGTACAAGATGACCCAGCTGGTGCTGTCCGGCTTCCCGCTCGGCAAGGTGATGACCCACCAGCTGCCGATCGACGATTTCCAGAAGGGCTTCGACCTGATGGAAGAAGGCAAGGCCGGCAAAGTGGTATTGAGCTGGAACTGATCCTTCGCCGCGCGCGATGGGTGGGTGCCGAGCTTGCTCGGCACACCTTGAAACTGAAAAAGGCGCCCGATGGGCGCCTTTTTCGTAAAAATGCGTGCCAGGCAAGCCTGGCACCTACCGTAACGCCTGCGGCGTTACTTGCCTACGGCGACGCTCAGCATCACCCGGCTGTGTGCCAGCTTGCCGGAGTTGTCGCGGCCATTGCCGTCGGTGCCGTAGTAACCCAGGCCGACATTGAACAGGCCGAACTGGCGGGCGACGCCGACGTTCCAGTCGGTGTAGTCCTTGGCGATACCGTCCTCGAAGGTGCTGCGACCGACGTTGGCGTTGAGCGTGAAGTCCTTCGGCAGGCCCCAGCTGCCACCCAGGCCGAAGTACCAGCCATCGGTGCTGCTGTTCCACACGTCATTGCTGTAGGCCACCGTCAGCTTGTAGGTGTCGTCCAGCGTGGTGGTGGTGATCAGCTCGTTGTAGTTCTGGTGGCTGGACTTGAGGTAGGTGTAACGGTTCAACAGCACGTCGAAGTTGACGCGCTCGGTCACGTCGACGCCGTAGCCGATCAGGTAGTCGATCTCGGTCTTCGGATCGCCGGCACCGAAGTCGACGCCCGAGCCCCATACGCCGGCATACAGGCCGACCGGGCTGGTGTAGGTGAAGCCGGCCTGCAGGGTCGGATCCTCATCGGTCTGCGACACACCACGGAACAGGTAATCGGAAACGGCGGTGACGTTCCAGCTGTACGGAGATTCGTTGTCCTGGGCGCTGGCGGCAAACGGCGCGAGGGTCAGGGCGGCGGCAATGGCGAGGCAGGCACGGGCGTGCTTCATGGGCGTCTCCGGTGGGGTCGGTGGCGTGGAAGGCGGGATCTGCAGCGGGCGCAGCGACCGGAGCCAGACAGCCCCGGTTCACGAATTTTTAACCCGTTTGCTATTGCGATGCAACATGTGCCGGCCATGGCGGTGCCCCGTCCGGCCCGGTCGGCAGCCGTCGATGCCCGGTAGAATCAGCGGTTTCCCGTGCTGAGCCGTGCCCACGCCATGACCGACTCCTCCGCCCTGACCCGCCACTATGCAGAGGAACTGGACGCCATCCGCGCCCAGGGCCTGTTCAAGTCCGAGCGGATCATCACCAGCCCGCAGTCCGCCGAGATCACCCTCGAAGACGGCCGCACCGTGCTGAACTTCTGCGCCAACAACTACCTCGGCCTGGCCGACCATCCGGACCTGATCCAGGCCGCGAAGGACGCGCTGGACAGCCACGGTTTCGGCATGGCCTCGGTGCGCTTCATCTGCGGCACCCAGGACCTGCACAAGCAGCTGGAAAAGCAGATCGCCGACTTCTTCGGCAAGCAGGACACCATCCTGTACGCGGCCTGCTTCGACGCCAACGGCGGCCTGTTCGAACCGCTGCTGGGCGAGAACGACGCGATCATCTCCGATGCGCTGAACCATGCTTCGATCATCGACGGGGTGCGCCTGTGCAAGGCCAAGCGCTTCCGCTACGCCAACTGCGACATGGCCGACCTGGAAGCGCAGCTGCAGGCCGCCGATGCCGCTGGCTGCAAGACCAAGCTGATCACCACCGACGGCGTGTTCTCGATGGATGGCTTCATCGCGCCGCTGGACGAAATCACCGCGCTGGCGAAGAAGTACAACGCGCTGGTGCACATCGACGAATGCCATGCCACCGGCTTCCTCGGCGCAACGGGCCGCGGCTCGGCCGAAGTCAAAGGCGTGCTGGAGAAGATCGACATCATCACCGGCACGTTGGGCAAGGCCATGGGCGGCGCGCTGGGTGGCTTCACCTGCGCCAGCGCCGAGGTGATCGAGCTGCTGCGCCAGCGTTCGCGCCCGTACCTGTTCTCCAACTCGTTGCCGCCGCACGTGGTCGCCGCCGGCATCAAGGCGTTCGAGATGCTGGCCGCGGCCGACGACCTGCGCGACACCCTGGCCGATAACACCACTTACTTCCGCGAGAAAATGACCGCTGCCGGCTTCGACGTGAAGCCGGGCGTGCATCCGATCAGCCCGGTGATGCTGTACGACGCACCGCTGGCGCAGAAGTTCGCCGAGCGCCTGCTGGAAGAAGGCATCTATGCGATCGGTTTCTTCTTCCCGGTGGTACCCAAGGGCCAGGCGCGCATCCGCACCCAGATCAGCGCCGCGCACAGCCGCGAGCATCTTGACCGCGCGATCGATGCGTTCACCCGCATCGGTATCGAGCTGGGCGTGATCAAGGGCTGATCACCGCCGGGGTCGGATCCCAACAGGTAGCGCCGGGCCATGCCCGGCGGTTTCCCGATAGCCGCGCCATGCGCTCGCCGGGCACGGCCCGGCGCTACCGAAATGACGCGCGACGCGCGTCATTTCTTTTTCTTCTTGCCCTTCGGTTCGTCCTTGCTGGCGACCACCACCGGCTTGGCGGCGGCATCCTGCCCATTGCCCTTGGCTACGCGGATGCCATTGGCTTTCATCCAGGCATCGAACTGGTCGGCGGTCATCTTCTGATCACCGTTGCTCATCATGAAGCGATAGCTGCCGCGGCCATCCAGTTCCGGGGTCTTTACTTCAACCACCGGGGTCTCGGCCGGGCGGTCGGCCTTGGCTGTCTTCTTGTGGCCGCCGCAGGCCGTCAACAGCACGATCGGCAACAACAGGCTGGCGCAGCGCAGGGTTTGCTTGAGGGTCGGGTGATACATGGGCAGGCTCCGTTCTGGACATTCGACAACCAGGCGCCCCCTACGCCTGGAACGGTGGCCGGCATCCGCCGGCCGTGGGCATCACTCAGCCCGGTGCAGCGGCCCCCAGCCGCTGCTGGTCGCTGACCTCCAGCGCCCGCCATTGGCCCTTGCCGAGATCGCCGAGCGTGAGCTCTCCGATCGCAACGCGGACCAGGCGCAGCACCTGCAGGTCGAAGGCCGCCAGCAGGCGACGGATATGGCGGTTGCGGCCCTCGTCGAGGACCACCTCCAACCAGGCGGTCTTGTCGCCGCTGCGCAGCACGCGCACGGCCAGGGCGAGGAGGAACTCACCCTCGTCTTCGACACCGGCGCGCAGCGCGGCCAGGGTGTCGTCATCGGGCAGGCGATCCACCTGCACGTGGTAGGTCTTCTGCGGGCCTGTGTCCGGATCGGTCAGGCGTGCGGCCCACTGCGGATCATTGCTGAACAGCAACAGGCCTTCACTGGCCTTGTCCAGGCGGCCGACCGGCGCGATCCACGGCAGGCCGGCGCCATCGAAGCAGCGGTACACGGTGTCGCGGCCACGCTCGTCCTGCACGGTGGTGACCACTCCGCGCGGCTTGTTGAGCATCAGGTAGAGGCGTTGCGGTGCACCCATCGGCTGGCCGTCGACCTCGATCGGCGGCGCCGGGTTGGCAATCGGGAATTCCGGGTCGCGGACGATGCGCCCGGCGACGCGGACACGCCCCTCGGCGATCCAGCGCGCGGCCTCGCTGCGCGAGCACACGCCAGCCTTGGACAGCACGCGCGCCAGGCCATGGCGCACGCCAGCGGAAACCGCAGGAGGATTCGCACGCCCACGCGCAGCGTGGGAGCGGGCAGCGGGGGCAGCAGGTGGGCGGCGTGTGCGCAAGCCTCTGCTCCCCGCCCGGCTTACTTCTTGTCGACCGGCTTGGTCTCAGCCGGCGCTTCGGTTGCGGCCGGGGTCGCTGCCGGAACCGGGCGTGCCTTGACCACGCGTACGCCACGCGCCTTCATCCAGGCGTCGAACTCCTCGGCGGTCATGCGCTTGCCGTTCTGGCTCATGTCGAAGCGCCACGGCGTGTTGTCGAATTCGGTCTGCGGCTTGTACGCGGCCGGATCATTCGGCTTCACGGCCGGCGCGCTCGGAATCGCCTTGGCGATGTTCTGGCAGCCATCGATGCGCAACCGCTGCAGCACCTGGTCCAGCGACTGCGACGGATCGTAGCTGCTGCCCAGCACGCCGCTGGCCATGCCCAGCTGGCTGCTGCGGATATACAGCTCGTCGGCCACCGGGGCAACGGCCGTGGCCGGCAACGGCAGCGGCGAAGCGCTGGTGTTGACCGAGCAATCGACCGCAGCGTGAGCAGCAGGAACCAGGGCCAGCGCCAGAACGGCAGCCGATGCAGAGCGCAGCATGAGGGCATCCACGGAAGGAAGTGACGCGGCGAGTTTAGCAATGCGGCGTCATCTTTCAAGCGCCACTTTCAATGAATACGGCAACTCATTGGTTTCATGGGCAAATTGCCGACGAACGGTCGTCACTCAAGCGCTGATTCATCATTCCGGATCGCACAAACAACAAGACCCGGCCGAAGCCGGGTCCTGCTGTGTCTTACTGGCAGAGCGTCAGAACTTAGTTCTGGACGTTCAGCTCGGTACGACGGTTCTTGGCGCGACCTTCCGGATTGTCCGAACCATCCGGGTTGGTGTTCGGCGCAATCGGACGGCTCTCGCCGTAGCCGATCGGACCGGCCAGACGGCCAGCGTCGACGCCGTTCTTGGTCAGGTAGTTGTACACCGCGGTGGCGCGGCGCTCGGACAGCTTCTGGTTGTAAGCGTCGGTACCCTTCGAGTCGGTGTGACCGGCAACTTCAACGCGCAGATCCGGGTAACGCTTCAGGATCTCGGTGGCTTCGCTCAGGATGGCCACAGCGTCCGGACGCAGGTTCGACTTGTCGAAGTCGAAGTTCACGCCCTTCAGGTCGATCGAGACCGGCACCGGGCAACCGTCCGGACCGATGGTCTGACCCGGCTGCGAGTTCGGGCACTTGTCGTCGCAGTTGTTGACGCCGTCACCGTCGTCATCCAGGTCGGCGCAGCTCGGGGCAACCGGAGCCGGTGCCGGAGCAGCAGCCACCGGGGCCGGGCCCAGCGGGATCACGACGCCGACCGAAGCCAGCACGTCGCCGAACCAGCTTTCGTCGCGCGCGGCGATGCTCTGGTCGTCGAAGTCAGCGCGGTAGGCCACTTCGGCGCGGACAGCAACGCGCTTGTCGAAGGTGGTCTGCAGGCCGACGCCCAGCTTGGCAGCCAGGTTGCCGTCCTTGCGGTCAGCCGGGCCGTTCGGGCCAGCGGCGTACTCTTCTTCCGACTTCTGGTAGCCCAGGCCGCCCACGATGTAGGGGTTCCAGCCGCGGCCTTCCTTGATGAAGTGGCGACGCAGATCGAACGACACGCCGTACTGCGACCAGTTCTGATCCTGGTTGGCGTCGAAGTTCGGGTTCTGGTAGTTCAGCTCACCATCCAGCGACCAGTTCGGGCTGATGAACTTGCCCAGACCCAGGGTCACGAACGGAGCGTCGTTGGTCAGACGGTCGTTATCCTGGAAGTTGAAGCCGGCCGAACCGGTCAGGTACCAGCGGTCATCGAACTCCTGCGCCGACGCAGCCTGGGCGAAAGCCAGACCGCCCAGCAGCGCGGCAGTAAGGATCTTCTTGTTCATTGAGTACAGCTCCTATTTCGGGGGTATGAAACCGGTAGAGGCATGGGCCAGCACTACTGCGTCGATGTTCAGACAGCCGATTCAGCACGCCACCGCCGCGAACATTATGCTCAGGCGGGTGAAGGTCATGTTAACAGTCCCGTAACATGTGAAGCGTCGTGCACGACCGGCTACCGGCCCGACGTTGAAACCCTATACAGGATGATGAAAATCCGCAAGACCCACGCACCACAAGGGTTTGGATGGGTTTAAGAGCCAGATACGACAGTTTTGACGAGGGCTGTCGCAACGCGGTTCAGCGCGCGCCCATCGAGGTGAGGAACCTTATGATGCAGACAGGAACCGAGCTGGAGCCGCAATGAAAGCCGTCGCCCTGTCCCGTGAATCCGCCCCTGCCCTGCGCGACCTGGTGCTGCCACCGCCGCAGCCGCCTCGTGGCCGCGACCTGCTGATCCGTGTCGAAGCAGTTTCCGTCAATCCCGTGGATGGGAAGCTGCGGACAGGCACTTCGGCCGCGTCGCTGGATACTCCGCGCATCCTCGGCTGGGATGCGGCAGGCGTCGTTGAAGCCATGGGCGAGGAGGCCAGCCTGTTCGCCTCCGGTGACGAGGTCTATTACGCCGGAGATGTCACCCGGCTTGGCTGCAACGCGCAGTATCAGCTGGTGGATGAGCGACTGGTGGCGCGCAAACCGACCACCCTCGACTTCGCCGAAGCGGCCGCGCTGCCGCTGACCACCCTGACCGCCTGGGAACTGCTGTTCCAGCGCATGCCCCTGCAGCTGGATGACCGCCGCCACGCCGGCCAGCGCCTGCTGGTGATCGGCGGTGCCGGCGGCGTCGGCTCGATGGCGATCCAGCTGGGCCAGCACGCAGGCTTCGAGGTCATTGCAACCGCGTCGCGTGAAGCGTCGATCGACTGGTGCCGGCGGATGGGCGCCCAGCATGTCGTCGACCACCGGCAACCGCTGCTGCCACAGCTGCAGGCGCTTGGCATCGACGACGTGCAGGTGGCCCTCAACCTGGCCGACACCGACCACTACTGGGACGAACTGGGCGAGCTGCTGGCACCACAAGGACATGTCGGCCTGATCGTCGAACCGCGCGGCCCGCTGCGCATCGGCGATCCCTACAAAGCCAAGTGCATCGGCATCCATTGGGAATTCATGTTCGCCCGCGCGCGCTTTGCCACCGCCGACCGTATCGAGCAGCACCGCATCCTCAACCGCGCCGCCAGCATGATCGATGCAGGCCAGTTGCGCGGCACGCTGAGCGAGGTACTGGGGCCGATCAATGCGGCCAACCTGGAAGCTGCCCATCAGCGCCTGGCCGGCGGCCGCACCATCGGCAAGCTGGCGCTGGCCGGCTGGGGCGACTGACGCGTCATGCAGAGCCGAGCCCATGCTCGGCTGCTTTGCCTGGCACCGCCAGCCGAGCATGGGCTCGGCTCTACAGATTCCGTCTGTGGCGGCGTATTGGCCGACATCTGTATCTATGGCGGCGGATAAATCGGGATTACGTTGGGAACAGATCCTCCTCTCCCCGAGCCTGTCATGCCCACCGCCCTGCCCCTGCGCTTGCTGCAACTGATCATCGGCCTGTTCCTCTACGGCTTCGGTGCCTCGCTGATGATCCGCGCTGCGATCGGTGTCGCGCCGTGGGATGTGCTGTCACAGGGCATTGCTGCACAGACTCCGTTGTCGTTTGGCCTGGCCACCAACGTGATCGGCGCACTGGTGCTGCTGTTGTGGTGGCCGCTGCGACAGAAGCCTGGTGTCGGCACGGTACTCAACGTGATGCTGATCGGCCCCTCGGCCCAGTTCGGGCTGTGGCTGTTGCCCCCGGCTGTCGGCCTGGGCTGGCAGGTGGCGATGTTCTGCGCCGGCATGCTGCTGGTGGCGCTGGCCACTGGCCTGTACATCGGTGCGAGGCTCGGCCCTGGACCGCGTGATGGCCTGATGACCGGGCTGCATGCACGTACCGGCTGGCCGATCTGGAAGGTCCGCAGCCTGATTGAAGGCAGCGTGCTGCTGCTGGGCTGGTGGCTGGGCGGCAATGTCGGGCTCGGCACCCTCGCCTTCGCCCTGCTGATCGGTCCGCTGTGCGGGGTGACGCTGGGCTGGTTCGGGATTGGCCGGCCGCTGCCGGTGGGTAGCGCCGGGCCGCGCCCGGCGAGCGCGCAGCGCGGCCACGGGTAGCCGGGTCGCCGGGCATGGCCTGGCGCCACCGATTCGCCAGCCCTTGCCCCGGGCGCCATTTCGCGGCACCCTTCGCGCTTCCGTACGCAAGCGTATCGACATGTCGCCAGCCAACGAAAGCGCCTATCCCCACCTGTTCGCCCCGCTGGACCTGGGCTTCACCCAGCTGCGCAACCGGGTGCTGATGGGCTCGATGCACACCGGCCTGGAAGATCGCGCCCGCGACTTCCCGCGGCTGGCCGCCTACTTCGCCGAACGCGCTGAAGGCGGCGTCGGCCTGATCGTCACCGGCGGCTTTGCGCCCAACGTGGTGGGCTGGCTGAAGCCGTTCGGCGGCAAGCTGTCCTGGCCGTGGGAAGTGCGTCCGCATCGGCAGCTGACCGCCGCCGCGCACCAGCACGGCGCGAAGATCTGCCTTCAGCTGCTGCACGCCGGGCGCTATGCCTATCATCCGTTGTCGGTGGCACCGTCGAAGCTGAAGGCGCCGATCAATCCGTTCACCCCGCGCGCCTTGTCGGCCAGCGGCGTCGAGCGGCACATCGCCGACTACGCACGCAGCGCCAAGCTGGCCCGCGAGGCCGGCTACGACGGCGTGGAAGTGATGGGCTCGGAGGGCTACCTCATCAACGAGTTCATCGCTCCGCGTACCAACAAGCGCAACGACCGCTGGGGCGGTGATGCCGCGCAGCGCATGCGCTTCGCGGTCGAGATCGTGCGCCGCATCCGTGAGGCGTGCGGCCCGGATTTCATCATCATCTACCGTCTGTCGCTGGTCGACCTGGTCGAAGACGGCAGCAACTGGGAAGAGATCGTGCAGCAGGCCCAGGCCATCGAAGCCGCTGGCGCCACGATCATCAACTCCGGTATCGGCTGGCACGAAGCGCGCATTCCAACCATCGCCACGTCGGTACCGCGTGGCGCGTTCGCCGCTGTCACCGCCAAGCTGAAGCCGCATGTGAAGGTGCCGCTGGTGGCGACCAACCGCATCAACATGCCCGATGTCGCCGAGCGCATCCTCGCCGATGGCGGCGCCGACATGGTGTCGCTGGCACGCCCGCTGCTGGCCGATCCGCAATGGCCGAACAAGGCCCGCGCCGGCCGCGCCGAGGCCATCAACACCTGCATCGCCTGCAACCAGGCCTGCCTGGACCACGTGTTCGAGAACAAGCTGGCCAGTTGCCTGGTCAACCCCCGTGCCGCCCACGAGACCGAGCTGGTCTACCGCCCCACCACCGCGCCGAAGAAAGTGGCCGTGGTCGGCGCCGGTCCAGCCGGCCTGGCCTGCGCCACGGTCGCTGCCGAACGCGGCCACCAGGTCACCCTGTTCGACGCCAGCGAGGAGATCGGTGGCCAGTTCAACGTGGCCAAACGCATTCCCGGCAAGGAAGAGTTCCACGAGACCCTGCGCTACTTCCGCCACAAGCTGGCCGAGACTGGCGTGCAGTTGCGCCTGGGCACCCGTGCCGACGCTGCCAGCCTGGCTGGCTTCGATGAGGTCGTGCTCGCCACCGGCATCGTGCCGCGCAAGGTCGACTTCCCCGGTGCCGACCACGCCAAGGTGGTCAACTACCTGGACGTGCTGCTGGGCCGGGTCGAGGTCGGTGGCAGTGCCGCCATCATCGGCGCCGGTGGCATCGGCTTCGATGTCGGTGAGTTCCTTGCCCATGATGGCCCTTCGCCATCGCTGGACCCGCAGCGCTGGATGGCCGAATGGGGCGTGGATGCCACCTTCGAGGCCCGCGGCGCACTGGCACGGCCGGCCGTGGAGGCATCTCCCCGCAAGCTGTGGCTGCTGCAGCGCAGCGCCGGCAAGCCCGGTGCGCGCCTGGGCAAGACCACCGGCTGGATCCACCGCGCCACGCTGAAAGCCAAGGGCGTGCGCATGCTCGGTGGTGTCGAGTACCTGGGCGTGGACGATGCGGGCCTGCGCATCCGCGTCGACGGCAGCGAACAACTGCTGCCGGTCGACCACGTGGTGATCTGTGCCGGGCAGGAACCGCAGCGCGCGCTGCAGGCCGAGCTGCAGGCAGCGGGCATCGCCGCACAGCTGATCGGCGGTGCCGATGTAGCGGCCGAATTGGATGCCAAGCGCGCCATTGACCAAGGCAGCCGCGTCGCCGCCGCGCTCTGATGTGCACCTGAATGGGGGCCGGAATGTGATTTCCGTCACTGGCCCCCAAGCTGAATGTCAAGCCGGACGATTCAGGATGCGTTCGGCAATGCCCCCCTACCTTGCGCCATCTTTCCGCTCACCAGCCAGTTTCCGGTGAGCCGGTGCGGACCCCGCCGATCGATCCACGATCGTGTTCTTGGGGCCGCCCACGGGGCAGCCCCGATGGCTGCCTCCCCATGACGCCAAGTCGTACCCCGCCTCCAGCAGCCCGCGCTGCCGGAACCGCTAGGTGCGTCCCACACGGAGCAAGGAGTTATATGAAACTGGCCTGGATTCTCTGGCTGTCGCAGTTGTTGCCGCAGCCGGCCGCTGATTCATTGTGTTTGAGCACCACCGTCTACCTGGAAGCCCGCGACCAGACCCTGCGTGGCCAGCAGGCCGTGGCCGAGGTTGCCCTGCGTCGCCTCGACAGCGGCCTCTGGGGCGACTCGATGTGCCAGGTGGTGACCGCGCGCAAGCAGTTCGCCCCCACCATCGTCTCCCCCGGCACCCAGCTGGGCAACGATGCGGCCTGGAGTGAAGCGATGGACGTGGCCTTCGACGCCGAGCGCAACTGGGCGCTGCCGGCCGGCGAGCGCCGCGAGATCGTGCCCGGTGCCAGCCACTTCGCTGCGCTGGCGATTGCCAGCCCGAACTGGCGCAACGCCTACCAGGTGGCCACCATCGGCGATCACACCTTCTACAAGGTGCAGAACCTCAAGCCCCGGCAATCGTAACGATCCGTTGCTGGCGGCAGCGTTGCCGCGCTCCGGTGGGCTCTGGGATAGTGGGCGTTTCCCGCCCCACCCGCCTGGAGTTCCCATGAAGCTGTACAGCAAGCCCGGTGCCTGTTCCACCGCCGACCACATCGCCCTGCAGTGGACCGGCCAGCCGTTCGAGGTCGAACTGCTGAACAAGGACACCCTGAAGGGTCCGGAATTCCTCAAGATCAATCCGGCCGGCGCCGTACCGGCAGTCGTCGATGGCGACTTCGTACTGCTGCAGAACGCGGCGATCATGGGCTACATCGCCGACAGCTACCCGCAGGCAGGCCTCGGCGGTGATGGCAGCCCGCGCCAGCGCGCTGAAGCCACCCGCTGGCTGGCCTTCGTCAACTCCGACGTGCACCCGGCGTTCTCGCCGCTGTTCTCGCCGGGCAAGTTCATCGCCGATGAAGGCCAGTACGACGCGATCCGCGCCGCTGCGCACAAGCGCCTGCGCGCGCTGTTCGAGACCGCCGACAAGCAGCTGGCCGACAAGCCGTGGCTGGCCGGTTTCCGCAGCTTCGCCGATCCCTACTTCTACATCACCCTGCGCTGGGCGGCCGGCACCAAGGTCGACCTGTCGGGCCTGGACAACCTGGCGGCCTACAAGGCGCGCATGGATGCCGATCCGGGCGTGCAGGCGGTACTGAAGGCCGAAGGCCTGGCCTGATGCAACCGGGGCCGGAGCCGTTCGCATCGCGAACGGCTCCGACTCCATCTGCTCCATCAGCGCGGTCAGCCGATTTCGCGGATCACGTCTCCCTTTGCGTCGCGCAGGAACGTCGGCACCACTTCAACCTGCAGCGTGCTCGACACTGTGTAGGTCCCGCGTTGCGGCCGCACCTCATGCCAGGCCTGCAACGCCGCATCGTCCAGCACCCAGCGTACGTTGTGGCCGTCGACCATGGCGGCGCCGTTGGTGGCAGGCGTGAATTCCCATTGCCGTTCGCGGCTGACCAGCGTCAGTGACTTGCCGTGGCGCAGCCGCAACGGCAGCAGTTCCCCCACACTGCCGACCTGCCCGGCCCCCAGCACCAGCGTGGTGATACCCGCCGTCTGCCGCCAGTCCAGCGTTTCGATGAACAACATGCCGGTACTGGATCCCTCGCGCTCGCTGCCGGCCTTCGCTTGCGCCGCCAGCGCCGGATCGTCCAGCAGGTTGCCGCGATGCAGATCGGTGATCCACAGCGGCATCGCCGGCTCCAGCACCTGCAGCACACCGCGCGTCGACCAGCGCTTGATCGCATCCATTTCCTCGTCGGTCAGCCCCACCACCTGCAGGAACTGCAACTGTCCATTGGCAGTGTCGCGTGCGGGCAACTGCGGATCGGCAACGAACGCCAGATGGCAAAGACGGGTGTCGGTCTCCAGCGCGATCGGACCGTTGGCGTTGAGGTGGTGCCCATCCTCGAACACATTGCCGCTGCTGAACACATAGCGCGCCAGATTCTGCAGCAGATTCATCGGCCATGCCGGCGGCGTGCTGCCTGCATCCTCACCCTTGTCTGCAGCCAGGCGGAACGTCAGCTCGAAGCCGTAGCCACTGGTGGCCGCATCGCTGCTTTCCTTTGCATAAAGTTCGGACAGACCGTAGGTGACGTAGTGCCAATGCGGAACCGGTGCTTCCACCCAGTACACGCTGATGCCGTCGAGCGGATCCTGGCCACCCAGGGTGTACGGCAGCGCGGTACCGAAGTGACGCGGTTCCTGGCCGGCGTACAGCGGTGCCAGCGCGGCATTGATCGCATCCCAACCGGGGGTATCGGTGTCGTCCTGCATGCGGGGCTCCTGGGCGGAAAATGAGCGCACCACTTTACTCCGCGCGTCAGCCGGGCATGACCCCGGCAGAGACGGGCGCCAGCGACACCTGGACCTCCTGCCACCAGCGCTGTGCCAGCGCCGGACTGCGCGCTTTGCCGATCGCGGCGATCATTTCGGGGCACAGTCGCTCCAAGGTGATCGCGTCATTGCATCGCTCGATCTTCAACTGCATGAAGTAGCCCTTCAGACCAAGATGGCGGCGCACGGCATCGCTCATCGCGTCGTACAGCTGCTGGTAAAGCGCCGGATCCTGCTCGCGGCCGCTGCAGAGCCCGCGCTGCGGGGCAGGCTCGGCCCTGCCGCCGACCACTTCGATCAGGCCAAGTGCGGCCAGCTGTTCCAGCGCGTCCTGCGGCGCGCGCAGTCCTTCAAACATGCTGCGCAGTTCGCTTTCATCACGCTGGCCGTCAACCATCAACAGGATCGAGCGCAGCGCTGCCGGCAGGCGCCGGGCGCGGTCTTCGATCTCCTGGCGGCCAGCGGCCGTCTTGGCATGCAGCAGTGCCATAGCTCCCCCCTTCTCGATGCGATGCCTGCGTGCCCTTGCGGGCACGCTCCCCGTGGCGAGCTTAGCGCACCGGTGGCGGCGAGGAAGCTGCGCTGCAGCACCGTTGGATCTCTGTAGAGCCGAGCCCATGCTCGGCTGCGTGTACCTGACCCGGGCAGCCGAGCATGGGCTCGGCTCTACAGGACCGGGTCAACGCCCCAGCGCGCGGCGGATCTCTTCCAGCGCGCCCGGATCGTCCAGCGTCGACAGATCGCCGGGATCGCGCTGCTCGGCCAATGCCTGCAGCGAGCGCCGCAACAGCTTGCCCGAGCGGGTCTTGGGCAGAGCATTGACCACGTGCACATGCGCCGGCCGCGCCACCGCGCCCAGCGACGTGGTCACCGTGGCCATCATCTCGGCCACCACCGCAGCCGGGTCTTCGCCACCCAGGCCCTGCTTGAGGGTCACGAACACCAGCGGCACCTGCCCCTTCAGCTCGTCCTTCACCCCGATCACGGCTGCTTCGGCCACGCGCGGGTGACTGGAGATGGCCTCTTCAATCTCACGTGTGCCCAGACGGTGCCCGGCAACGTTGATCACATCGTCGGTGCGGCCCAGGATGAAGGTGTAGCCATCGTCGTCGCGGATGGCCCAGTCCAGCGAGCTGTACAGCAGTTCCTTGAAGTGGCTGAAGTAGCTCTGCAGGAAGCGGCTGTCGTCATTCCAGACGGTACTCATGCAGCCCGGCGGCAACGGCGGCGTCATCACCAGCACGCCCTTCTGCCCGGCCGCCACTTCTTCACCGGTGTTCTCATCGATCACTTTCATCCGGTAGCCGAGATTGGGGAACCCCGGTGAGCCGAACCGCACCGGCTTCATGTCCAGGCCGGGCAGCAGGGTCAGCGCCGGCCAACCGGTTTCGGTCTGCCAGTAGTTGTCGATGATCGGCTTACCCAGCGCGTCGCTGATCCAGTGCGCGGTGGGTTCGTCCAGCGGCTCGCCAGCCAGGAACAGATACTTCAACGCATCCAGGTCGTGCCGGTGGATGAAATCGGCATCGTGCTTCTTCAGCACGCGGATCGCCGTCGGCGAAGAGAACATCGTACGCACGCTGTACTGCTCGCACAGCGCCCACCAGATGCCCGGATCGGGGTTGGTCGGCAGCCCTTCGTACAGCAGCGAGGTGCAGCCGCCGATCAGCGGGCCGTACACGTTGTAGGAGTGGCCCACGGCCCAGCCGACATCGGAGGTGGAGAACATCACCTGCCCCGGCTTGCAATCGAACACGGTCTGCATCGACTGCGCCATCGCTACCGCGTAGCCACCGACATCGCGCTGCACGCCCTTCGGCTTGCCGGTGGTGCCGGAGGTGTACAGCAGATAGCTGGGTTCGCTCGACTCCAGCCATTGCACCGGCACATCGGTTTCGCCGATCTGCGCACGCAAGGTGGCGTACTCGACGTCACGCCCTTCGATACGTGGCTCGGCCGGGTCCAGCCCGCGCGAAACGATCAGCACGTGCGGCGGCGGATTGCTGGCTTCCGCACAAGCGGCATCGACCATCGCCTTGTACGGAATGAGTTTGCCACCGCGCATGCCGGCATCGGCGGCGATCAGCAGCTTCGGCTTGGCATCGTCGATGCGCAGCGCGAGGTTGTGCGCGGCGAAGCCACCGAACACCACCGAGTGCACCGCGCCGATGCGTGCACAGGCAAGCATGGCGAACACCGCTTCGGCCATGTTCGGCATGTAGATGACCACGCGGTCGCCGTGACCGACACCGAGGTGCTTGAGCACGGCGGCGAAGTCGTTCACTTCGCGATACAGCTGGCGATAGGTGATTTCGCGGGTGCTGTCGGTTTCGGTGGAGATGGCGACCAGTGCGAGCTGGTCCGGGCGATCGGCCAGATGCCGGTCGACGGCGTTGTAGCAGAGATTGGTTTCGCCGCCGACGAACCAGCGCCGGAACGGCGGGTTGCTGTAGTCGAGCACCTGTTGTGGTGGCGTGTGCCAATGGATGCGCTTGGCTTCCTCGCCCCAGAATGCCTCCGGCTCGTCGATCGAGCGGCGGTAGGTTTCCTCGTAGTTCATGACGCAGCCCTCCCAGACAAAGTCATGGCTTCGAGCATAGTCCGGCGCTGGCGCGCGGGCCGCCCTACCTTGGTAGGGGGTGGGGTTTGTTCTGCAGGGCTTGCAGCCCTGCACCTGCAGAATCAACGTCAACGTCAACGTCAACGTCAAAAGCCGGGCTACTGAAGGATGGCGGGGCGGGTCCGGTTGCGGGGGACGCCGTGAATACGTCCCTGTAGGCTCGGTCGCGCCATCCATGGCGCTCACGCCCCCGCAACCGGACCCACCCCGCCTTCGACAATTTCCCACCGCTGTTGGGCTGCTGTTGGTGGGTGTCGACCTTGGTCGACACGTAGATCCACGCCATGCGTGGATGCTTTTCGATGAACTATCGAAATATTTGATTCCGATGGATTTGATCCACGCAAAGCGTGGATGGACCATCCGTCACCGGGAATCTGTCGAAGGTGGGGCGGTGTCGGATTGCGGGGTGTCAGCCGCATGGATGCGGCTGCCAAGCCTACAGGGACGTACTTGCGGCGTCCCCGTAATCCGACACCGCCCCGCCACACCACGGAATGCAGCTGTTGATGTTGCTGTTGCTGTTGCTTCGGCGGGTGCAGGGCGCAGCCCTGCCGATACACCACTCTCTAGAACGGAGTCGCAGACTCGAACGCGAGCGCTTCGCCCGTCAGCGGATGGGTGAACTGCAGCTTCCGCGCATGCAGGTGCACGCGCTGCGCCGCCACCGCGCCATACAGCACGTCGCCGACGATGGGATGACCGAGGCTCGCCATGTGCAGCCGCAACTGGTGACTGCGGCCCGTGACCGGTTCCAGTTCAACGCGCGTGCGTTGCACCGCGATGTCACGCGACAGCACGCGCCAACGTGTAAGTGCAGGTTTGCCACGTTGGTGGTCGATCATCTGCTTCGGGCGGTTCGGCCAGTCGACGATCAACGGCAGGTCCACTTCACCCGCATCCCCTTCAAGCAGCCCCTGCACGATGGCTTCGTAACGCTTGCCCACCTGGCGCTTCTCGAACTGCGTTGACAGCGCCACCTGCATGTCCTTGCCGCGCGCGTGCAGCAGCAGGCCGGAGGTGACCTGGTCCAGGCGATGCACGGTCAGCGCGTCGGGATACACCGCCCGCAGGCGCGCGACCACGCAATCCTGGTTCTCCTCCGAGCGGCCGGGCACGGACAGCAGACCGGCAGGCTTTTCGGCCACCAGCAGCGCGTCGTCGATGTAGTGCAGATGGATCATGCGGTTCCGTACCCGTTCAAACAAAAACGGGGAAGCCGAAGCTTCCCCGCTTTCTGCGTACCGACCAACGGTCGGTACCTACCTTGCTGGTGAAGGTACCGAGCAACGGTCGGTACCTACCGGCCGAAGCCCGTATCAGCCCAGCAGGTGGGCGACGCCGGCGCGCTCTTCTTCCAGCTCGGCCAGGGTCTTGTCGATGTACTTCTGGCTGAAGTCGTCGACCGGCAGGTCCTTGACCAGGGTGTACTCACCGTTTTCGGTGGTCACCGCAAAGCCGAAGATCACGCCTTCCGGAATGCCGTAGGAACCGTCGGACGGCACGCCCATGGTGACCCACTTGCCGTTGCTGCCCAGCACCCAGTCACGCACGTGGTCGATCGCTGCGTTGGCGGCCGAAGCAGCCGAGGACGAGCCACGGGCTTCGATGATCGCCGCGCCGCGCTTGCCGACGGTCGGGATGAAGGTGTTGGCGTTCCACTCTTGGTCGTTGATCGCATCGGCGATCGACGCACCATCGGCGGTGGCGAAACGGTAGTCCGGGTACATGGTCGGGCTGTGGTTGCCCCACACGACCAGCTTCTCCATGCCGGCGACCGGCTTGCCGAGCTTGGTCGACAGCTGGCTCAGCGCACGGTTGTGGTCCAGGCGCAGCATGGCGGTGAAGTTGCGCGGGTTCAGGTCCGGCGCCGACTTCATGGCGATGTAGGCGTTGGTGTTGGCCGGGTTGCCGACCACCAGCACCTTCACGTCACGCTTGGCGACCTTGTTCAGTGCAGCGCCCTGGGCGGTGAAGATCTTGGCGTTTTCCAGCAGCAGATCCTTGCGCTCCATGCCCGGGCCGCGCGGACGTGCGCCGACCAGCAGGGCGATGTCGGCGTCCTTGAAGGCGACTTCAGCGTCGTCGGTGCCGACCATGCCGGCCAGCAGCGGGAAGGCGCAGTCTTCCAGTTCCATCATCACGCCCTTCAGGGCGGCCTGGGCCTTGTCGACCGGCAGCTCCAGCAGCTGCAGGATGACCGGCTGGTCCTTGCCCAGCATTTCGCCGGAGGCGATGCGGAACAGCAGGGCGTAGCCGATCTGGCCGGCGGCGCCGGTCACGGCAACACGAACAGGTGCTTTCATGGGGATTTCCTCTGCTAAGAAGCGTAGTGCCGGCCGCTGGCCGGCTAAGTAGCGATGGGGGAATGGCCGCACGGGCGGGGACAGGCCTGGCGGGGCGGCCGCAACATGCAAACGGCCCCCTTCGCAGGGGGCCGTCCGGGTACGGGATCAGGCGGGAAAGAGCTTGTTCCACTCACCCACGCGCTCAGCCTGGGCGGCGAGCAGAGCGTCGGTGTCGCCTTCCAGGGTGATCGAATGGATCACGTCGCCCTGCTTGACCGAATCGACGATCGCCTGGCCTTCCAGGACCTGGCCGAACACGGTGTGCTTGCCGTCCAGCCAATCGGTCTTGATGTGGGTGATGAAGAACTGGCTGCCATTGGTGTTCGGGCCGGCGTTGGCCATCGACAGCGAGCCGACCTGGTGCTTCACACCATTCTTCTCGTCTTCGAACTTGTAGCCCGGGCCGCCGGTGCCACGACCCTGCGGGCAACCGCCCTGGATCATGAAATCGGGGATCACGCGGTGGAAGATCAGGCCGTCATAGAAGCCGCGCTTGACCAGGTTCACGAAGTTGGCGACCGTCAGCGGCGCCTTGTCGGCGAACAGCTCGACCTTGATCGGGCCCTGGGTGGTGTCGAAAGTGGCGATGAGGGACATGCAGATCCTTGGGATGCGGGGTGTGTAATCAGCCCCATAAGGATACACCTCCCCCGTGGCGTGGGCGGCTTCGACCATCGGCGCAGGCAGGGTCTTCAGCCCGCGGACGGGCAGCGCCGGGGCCCAGGCTGAATGGGGACCTCAGCAGGTCTGAAATCCAGGTTTTCGCCAATCGTCAAGTTCGACGTATAATGTTGGACTTCTTTTTCCAAATCCGGCGCCGACTGGCCCCCTTTCGTATGTCCATCGAAAATCTTCGCAACATCGCCATCGTCGCTCACGTCGACCATGGCAAGACCACCCTGGTCGACCAGCTGCTGAAGCAGTCCGGCACCCTGTCCGAGCGTACCGTCCTCGCCGAGCGCGTGATGGACAGCAACGACCAGGAAAAGGAACGCGGCATCACCATCCTGGCCAAGAACACGGCCATCACCTGGGAAGACAAGAAGACCGGTATCAAGAACCGGATCAACATCGTCGACACCCCCGGACACGCCGACTTCGGCGGCGAGGTCGAGCGCGTGCTGTCGATGGTCGACACCGTGCTGATCCTGGTCGACGCGATGGACGGCCCGATGCCGCAGACCCGCTTCGTCACCCAGAAGGCCTTCGCGATGGGCTTCAAGCCGATCGTCGTGGTCAACAAGGTCGACCGTCCGGGCTCGCGTCCGGAGTGGGTGATCGACCAGGTCTTCGACCTGTTCGACAAGCTCGGCGCCACCAATGAGCAGCTCGACTTCCCGATCGTCTACGCCTCGGCCCTGAACGGCTACGCCGGCCTGGAAGACACCGTGCGTGACGGCGACATGACCCCGCTGTACGAAGCGATCATGCAGCATGCACCGAAGCCGGAAGTGGATCCGGAAGGTCCGTTCCAGATGCGCATCAGCCAGCTGGACTACAACAACTTCGTGGGCGTGATCGGCATCGGCCGCATCCAGCGCGGCACCCTGAAGAAGAACATGCAGGTCGCGGTGATCGACCGTGAAGGCAAGAAGCGCAACGGCAAGGTCGCGCAGGTGCTGGGCTTCCTGGGCCTGGAGCGCATCGAGCAGGACACCGCCGAAGCCGGTGACATCGTCGCCATCTCCGGTATTCCGGAACTGACCATCTCCGACACCCTGTGCCACCCGGAAACCCCGGAAGCGCTGCCGGCACTGACCGTCGACGAGCCGACCATCTCGATGACCTTCCAGGTCAACAACTCGCCGTTCGCCGGCAACAAGGACCTGTCCGGTGGCAAGTTCCTGACCAGCCGCCAGATCAAGGACCGCCTGGACCGCGAGCAGGTCCACAACGTGGCCCTGAAGGTCGAACAGCTGGAAGACGCCGACAAGTTCCTGGTCTCCGGCCGTGGCGAACTGCACCTGTCGGTGCTGATCGAGAACATGCGTCGTGAAGGCTACGAGCTGGCCGTGTCGCGTCCGGAAGTGATCATCAAGCAGATCGACGGCCAGGCCATGGAGCCGATCGAGCAGCTGGTGGTGGACATCGAAGAAGTCCACCAGGGCGGCGTGATGGAAAAGCTGGGCACCCGCAAGGGCCAGCTGAAGAACATGGAATCGGACGGCAAGGGCCGTGTGCGCCTGGAATACCAGATCCCGGCCCGTGGCCTGATCGGCTTCCAGAACGAGTTCAAGACCCTCACCCAGGGTTCGGGCCTGCTGTTCCACGTGTTCGACCATTACGGTCCGAAGGAACAGGGCGCGATCGCCAAGCGCATCAACGGTGTGATGATCGCCAATGCCCCGGGTACCACCCCGGCGTACTCGCTCGGCCCGCTGCAGGAACGCGGCAAGCTGTTCGCTGCTGAAGGCGACAACGTGTATGAAGGTCAGCTGGTCGGCATCCACTCCAAGGACAACGACCTGACCGTCAACGCGATCAAGACCAAGCCGCTGACCAACATGCGCGCTTCGGGCAAGGACGATGCGATCCAGCTGACCCCGGCGATCAAGTACTCGCTGGAACAGGCCCTGGACTTCATCGAGGACGACGAGCTGGTCGAGATCACCCCGAAGGAGATCCGTCTGCGCAAGAAGTTCCTGACCGAAAGCGACCGCAAGAAGAACTCGCGCGGCGGCTGATCCAGCGAACCGTGAGCCAGAACGGCTACAACCCGGATCCGCATCGGCATCCGGGACTCCATGTCATCGCCTTGCTCGAAGCGAGCAAGGCGATGCTGGCGTTGTTGGCGGCTACCGGACTGGAAATCCTCGGTCCGCAGCCGCTCCGCAACGGCGTCAATGCCCTGATCCGGCGTTTCAGCCTGGACCCGGATCACGGCACCCTGCCCTCGTTGTTGAATGCCATCAGTCCCGACGCGGTGCACCTGGCCGCGGCGGCGATGATCGGCTACGGCCTGCTGCACCTGGTCGAAGCCTGGGGTCTGTGGAAAGCCAAGGCATGGGCCTCCTGGCTGGGCTGCCTGACCGCCTCCATCTACCTGCCCTTCGATATCTACGCGATCGTCCGCCATCCCGGCTGGGCCTCGTGGGCCGTGCTGGCGATCAACCTGATCGTCGTCTATGTGCTGGCGCGCGACCTGCGCAAGCGCCGCCGCTAAGCAGCCGCTACACTGGGGATCGGAGCCGTCGAAGCTGCCCCATGCGCCTGTCCTTGCCGCCCCTCCTGTCCTGTCTGATCGCCGCACTGCCTGCGGTGTTTGCTGCTGGCTGCAGCCCGGCCGCGTCCAGCGCCCACGCTGCCGAACCGGGCAGCAGCAACGTGCCCTTCGCCTACGCCGAGACCGACGTCTCCGACCTGCAGGCACGGATGGTCGCCGGCGAACTGGACAGCACCACCCTCACCCACGCCTACCTCAAGCGCATCGCCACGCTGGACCGTACCGGTCCGCGCCTGCGTGCGGTGATCGAGCTCAATCCCGATGCCCTGAAGGAAGCCGCCGAGCGTGATCGCGAGCGGCGTAACGGCCGCCTGCGCGGCCCCCTGCATGGCATCCCGATCCTGCTGAAGGACAACATCAACGCCGCGCCCATGGCCACCAGTGCCGGCTCGCTCGCCCTGCAGGGCTTCCGCCCCGGCGATGCCTACCTGGTCCGGCGCCTGCGCGAAGCGGGCGCGGTGGTGCTGGGCAAGACCAACCTCAGCGAGTGGGCCAACTTCCGCGGCAACGACTCCATCTCCGGCTGGAGCGCGCGCGGCGGCCAGACCCGCAATCCCTACCGCCTCAGTCATTCGCCCTGCGGTTCCAGCAGCGGCAGCGCGGTGGCCGTGGCCGCCAACCTCGCCAGCGTGGCAATCGGCACTGAAACCGATGGCAGCATCGTCTGCCCGGCGGCAGTCAACGGCGTGGTCGGTCTGAAGCCGACTGTCGGGCTGGTCAGCCGTGAAGGCATCATCCCGATCTCCTTCAGCCAGGACACCGCCGGCCCGATGACCCGCAGCGTCGCCGACGCCGCCGCCGTGCTGACCGCTATCGCCGGCCGTGATGACGCCGATCCCGCCACCGCGACCATGCCTGGCCGCGCGGTCTACGACTACACCGCACGACTGGATCCGCAGGGCCTGCGCGGCAAGCGCATCGGCCTGCTGCACACACCCCTGCTGACGTATCGCGGGATGCCACCGCTGGTTGAGCAGGCCGTCGCCGAGCTGCGTCGCGCCGGCGCGGTGGTGGTGCCGGTGGAACTGCCCAATCCGGGCGCCTGGGCCGATGCCGAGCGCATCGTCCTGCTGTACGAATTCAAGGCCGGACTGGAACGCTACTTCAGTACGTACCAGGCGCCACTGCGCAGCCTGTCCGGGCTGATCGCCTTCAACGAGGCGCACAAAGGCCAGGAACTGGGCCAGTTCGGCCAGGAGCTGCTGCAGGAAGCCGAGGCGACCCCTGGCCTGGCAGATCCCGCCTACATCCGCGCGCGCAGCGATGCGCGGCGGCTGGCGGGCCCGGAAGGCATCGACGCCGTGCTGGCATCGCAGAAGCTGGATGCGCTGGTCGCACCCACGACCGGTGTGGCCTGGCCCCTGCGCAGCACCGGCGATGACTTCCCCGGCGAGAGTTACAGTGTCGCCGCCGTCGCCGGCTACCCCAGCCTGAGCGTGCCCATGGGCCAGATCGATGGCCTGCCGGCGGGGCTGTTGTTCATGGGCACGGCCTGGAGCGAACCGAAGTTGATCGAAATGGCCTACGCGTATGAGCAGCGCACCCGCGCCCGGCGCCCGCCGCGCTTTGATACCGATACGCTTATCGAATCCGGCGATCCCTGAGCTGGCTCTTGGTCGCGCCGGGCCATGCCCGGCGGCCTGAGGGTCACCGCTGCGCTCGCCGGGCATGGCCCGGCGCTACCGTTCTGGGCCCGGCTCCACCGGCGCAATGGCCGCCTCACCATCCTCCGCACCCGGCGAGCGCACATCGGCGCTGCCTGCACGCTGCATCCGCGGCATATCCAGTTCGTCGTCCCGCTGCAGGCGCGCACGCACCTGCGGCAGCGATTGCGGATGTTCACGGGCGAGGAAATCCAGCATGCGCTCGCGCACCAGGCAGCGCAGGTCGAATGCATCACCGGAACTGCGCGCGCTGACCAGCAGCCGCACCTGGATCGCGCGCTCGCTGGTTTCGGTCACCTGGGTCACGCACACCCGCCCATCCCACAGCGGCTGGCCCTGGCAGATGCGCTCCAGCTCGGCACGGATCGCCGCGATCGGTGCCCGGTAGTCCAGCCACAGGAAGGCCGTGCCGAGCAGATCGGCGCTGCGCCGCGTCCAGTTCTGGAACGGGTGCTCGATGAACCAGGTCAACGGCACCACCATGCGCCGCTCGTCCCAGATGCGCACCACCACGTAGCTGCTGCCGATCTCCTCGATGCGGCCCCACTCACCTTCCACGATCACCACATCATCCAGGCGGATCGGCTGCGTCACTGCGATCTGCAGACCGGCGATGAGGTTGCCGAACACCGGCTTGGCGGCGATACCCGCCACCAGGCCGATCAGGCCCGCCGAGGCCAGCAGCGCGGTACCGATCTTCTGCACCATCGGGAAGGTCAACAGCACCAGCGAGGCACCGAGCACGATGATGCCGCCCATCAACACGCGACTGAGCACCCGTGTCTGGGTCTGGATGCGGCGTGCCTCCAGGTTGTCGGAGACATCGATGGGATGGCTGCGCAGGATCGCGCGTTCACCCGCGGCGACCGCACGCACCAGCAACCAGATGAAACACGCGGTCAACGCGATGTGCAGCACATGCTGCAGATTACCCAGCACAGGATCCTGCAGCGGCGTGGCCTGCAGCGCAGGAATCAACAGCAGCAGCGGCCATGCGGTGGCCATTGGCAGCCCAAGCACACGCCCGATGCGGGCGCGCCGACGATCACGACCTTTCAGCCGGTGGTAGATCCACAGGATCAACCACGCGCCGATGCCACCCACCACTGCTGCCAATCCCAACGGCCATGCATAGGCCTGTGCGCTTTGCCAGTGCACCGTTGCCACCTCCACTCGAACAGCCAAGCGGACAGCCTCGCGCATGGCGCATGAGCGTCACGTCAGTCGTTCGTAAGAAGGGTGTTGGTCGGCAGGGCTTGCAGCCCTGCACCTGCTGCGAGCCGAAGCAACAGCAACAGCCGAAGCAGAAGCGGGTTTCCTGTGGGATGGCGGGATGGGTCCGGTTGCGGGGGACGCCGTGAATCCGTCCATGGAGGCTCGGTCGCCGCTTGCTCGTGTGCGCTGTCCTGCGCACACGGCAAGACCGGGGTTGGGCGTCCTGCCCAACCCGCCCGAGGCATGCCTCGGGCCCATGCGGCTCACGCCCCCGCAACCGGACCCACCCCGCCTTCGACAGATCTCCGCGATCTGCAGTAGATCCACGCCATGCGTGGATGAATCTCCATCGGAATCGAATATTTCGAACTGGAATCCAAAAGCATCCACGCATGGCGTGGATCTACCGTGTCGACCAAGGTCGACACCTACCAACAGCCGCCGGAATCTGTCAGAGGCGGGGCGGTGTGGGTGGGCAGGACCGTTGGCGCCATGGATGGCGCCATCGAGCCCCCATGGACGGGTTTACGGCGTGTCCTGACCACCCACACCGCCCCGCCATCCCACGGAATGCCCGCTTCTGCCGTTGCTGTTGCTCTTGCCTCGGCAGGTGCAGGGCTGCAAGCCCTGCCGAAAAACCCTTACCGCACCTGCTCCTGCTTGCGCACGATCGCCATCGCAATCTCCAGCGACTGCTCGTAGTTCAACCGCGGGTCCACGGTCGAACGATACGCACGCTCCAGGTCACGCTCGGTCAGTTCGCGCGCACCGCCGGTGCATTCGGTCACATCCTCACCGGTCAGCTCCAGATGCACGCCGCCCAGGCGGGTGCCTGCAGCCGCGTGCAGGTCGAACGACATCTCCACCTCACCACGCACGTTGTCGAAGCGCCGCGTCTTGAAGCCGTTGGCCGTGCTCTCGGTATTGCCGTGCATCGCATCGCACACCCACAGCACACGACGACCATCGCGCTTGACCGCGTCCAGCAGCGGCGGCAGCTTCTGCGCGATCTGCGCCGCGCCCATGCGATGGATGAAGCTGAGACGGCCCGGCTCGTCATCCGGATTGAGCACATCGATCAGGCGCAGCAGCTGGTCCGGCGTCACCGACGGGCCGACCTTGATCGCGATCGGGTTGCGCACGCCACGCAGGTACTCCACATGTGCACCGTCCAGCGCGGCGGTACGCATGCCGATCCACGGATAGTGCGTGCTCAGGTTCAACCAGCCCTGCTGGCGCGGCACCTGTCGGGTCAGCGCCTGTTCGTAGGGCAGCAGCAGCGCCTCATGCGAGGTGTAGAAATCGATGCGGTTGAGGTTGTGCACGCGGGCCCCGGCCAGGGTCTCCATGAAGTGCACGGCATCGCCGATCGAGGCGACCATCTTCTGGTACTCGGCGGCCAACGGCGAATGGCTTACCCATTCCAGGTTCCAGTATTCGGGATGGTGCAGATCGGCGAAGCCGCCATCGATCAGCGCCCGCACGAAGTTCATCGTCATCGCCGAATGCGCGTGGGCCTGCAGCATCCGCTTCGGATCGGGCAGGCGCGCCGCTTCGGTGAAGGCCGGCGCATTGATGACATCGCCACGGTAGCTGGGCAGGGTCACGCCATCACGGGTCTCGGTATCGGCCGAGCGCGGCTTGGCGTACTGCCCGGCGAAACGGCCGACGCGGATCACCGGCTGGCGCAGGCCGTGCACCAGCACCAGGCTCATCTGCAGCAGCACCTTCAACCGGTTGGAAATCGTGCCCGATTCGCAGTCGCTGAAATTCTCCGCGCAGTCGCCGCCCTGCAGCAGGAAGCGCTTGCCTTCCTGGGCGTCGGCCAGCTGCTGCTTCAGCGCCAGGATCTCCCACGAGGTCACCAGCGGCGGCAGCCGCTTCAACTCGTGCAGCGCGGCATCCAGTGCCACCGGATCGGGATAGGTCGGCATCTGCAGCGCGGTCTTGCCCCGCCAGCTCTCCGGTGACCAGGCAGCGCCAGCAGCGGTGGCGGCAGGATCGGGAGCGGGCGGAACGGCGGACAGGCTCATCACGGACATCCGGGGGTGGGGGGCGGTCATGGTCGCAGAGCCAGCCGCTGACGCAAAGGGCCAGGCGTCGCTGCGATTGCCTGAACGGCGTGGAAAGGGGCCACGTGATCGGCCAGAAACGGCATGGTCGCCACCGCTCGACAGGCGCATGATCGGCACGCAGTTGTTACGGAGTAACACTTCCTCATGGACCGGCCCCTTCCCTCTTCCCTGCCCATCTCCCATGAAGCCCTCCCTGCTCACCACCGCCATCACCTTTGCCCTGATCCTGGCCAGCCAACCCGTGCTTGCCGCCGACACTGATTCCAGCACGGCTGCGGTCAAGGACCTCGACGTGGTCACCGTCAGTGCTCAGCTCGACCAGGCCCGCAACGCCCTGTCGCCGGACATCGGCAGCAGCCAGTACCAGATCACCGCCGAGGACATCCAGAAGCAGCCCCTGGGCGCCTCTGCCCCGCTCAGCCAGGTGCTGCTGCAGGCTCCGGGCGTGGTCCAGGACTCCTACGGCGGCGTGCACGTACGCGGCGACCACGCCAACCTGCAGTACCGCATCAATGGCGTCCTGCTGCCCGAATCGATCTCCGGCTTCGGCCAGACCCTGGACGCACGCACCATCAAGAGCATCCGCCTGATGGACGGCGCCCTGCCGGCCCAGTTCGGTGAACGCACCGCTGCAGTGGTGGATATCACGACCCGCAGTGGCGCCGAGCTGGGCAATGGTGGCAGCGCCGGCATCACCACCGGCTCGTACGGCAAGGTCAACCCGAATGCCTCCTGGTGGGGCAACCAGGGCCGCTGGAGCTGGTTCCTGACCGGCAACTACGACCAGAACGAGGTCGGGCTGGAGAACCCCACCAGCGCACGCAAGCCGCTGCATGACGATACCCACCAAGGGAAAGCGTTTGCCGATCTGACCTATCTGGTCAACGACAGCACCCGCCTGAGCGTGTTTGCCGGCTTTGCCAACAACCGCTTCCAGATCCCGGTCAACCCCGGGCAGACCCCGCAGTTCGGTTACCTGGACACCACCACCTACGATTCCAGCCAACTGGACGAAACCCAGCGCGAGACCACCCGCTTCGGCATGCTGGTCCTGCAGGGCACGCTGGGCCAGACCGCGTACCAGCTCTCGGCCGGCCAGCGCTACAGCGATGTGGCCTACAACCCGGACATCGTCGGCGACCTCGTGTTCAGCGGCGTCGCCTCGCAGGTCCAGCGCAGCAACCGCGCCAACACCCTGCAGGCCGATTTCTCCACACCATTGGGCGATAACCACACCCTGCGCTATGGCCTGTATGGCAACTACGAACATGCCGCGGCCAACAACAGCAGCTGGGTCTTCCCGGTCGATGCCGATGGTCGGCAGACCAGCACCACGCCGCAGCTGATCCCGGACCGCAACGCCTTCCACGCCAGCACGGCCGCGCTGTACGTGCAGGATGAGTGGCGGATAGGGGATGACTGGACCGTCAACTATGGCCTGCGTGGCGACCGCTTCAAGGCGTTCGGCCACACCGAGGGCCAGCTCAGCCCGCGCCTGGGCGTGGTCTGGAATGCCAGCGGCAGCACCACCGTGCATGCGGGCTATTCGCGCTACTTCACCCCACCCGCCAGCGAACTGGTTGCCGGCAGCGATCTGGCATTGTTCGACGGCACCAGCAACCAGCAACCTGCCGGCGGCAGCAACACGCCGCTGTCCGAGCGCAGCGACTACTACGACATCGGCGTGTCACAGCAGGTCGGCGACCACCTCACTCTCGGCCTGGACGCCTATGACCGGCGCGTGCACCGCCTGCAGGATGAAGGCCAGTTCGGCGCCGCCTACATCTACTCCACCTTCAACTATCGGCGCGGCCACATCCACGGCCTGGAGTTCAGCGCCGACTACAGCAACGGACCGATCAGCGCGTACTTCAACGCCGCCTACAACAAGGCGATGGGCACCCAGGTCATCACCAGCCAGTACAACCTCGATCCGGATGCATTGGCCTACGTGCAGCAGAACTGGATCCACCTGGACCACGACCAGAAGCTGACTTCCTCGGGTGGCATCAGCTACGCCTTCTCCGGCCACAACCGGGTGGGTGCGAACTACGTGTACGGCAGCGGCCTGCGTTCGGACAACGAGGGCGTGCCCAATGGCGGCGAGCTGCCGTCATACCTGCAGCTCAATCTCAGCGCCGCACATGACTTCAACGCCGACAGCGGCCATCCGCTGCATGTGCAGCTGGCGGTGCTCAACACGCTGGATCGCAGCTACCAGCTGCGCGATGGCGGCGGCATCGGCGTATTCGCGCCGCAATGGGGCCCACGTCGTGGCGCCTATCTGAGCCTGCAGCAGGATTTCTGAGCTGGCGCGCGGTGGCGCCGGCCAGCGGCCGGCACTACCAGAACCCAGTAGAGCCACGCCATGCGTGGCTGCCGATATGCGGTAGAGCCACGCCATGCGTGGCTTCAGACTGGATCAGCGCTTGACCTTGCGCAGCGACACAACCAGCGCCCACAGCGCCAGCAGCACGAACCACACGCCCGACCACATCGGCATGGTCAGGCCAAGGAAGGTCCAGTCGATGTTGCCGCAGTTGCCGGTGCCGGTCAGCACGGTGCGGAACACTTCCAGCGGCCCCATGGTCTCGCTCAGGAAGGCCAGCGGCGGACCACAGGTCGCACCCATCTCCGGCGGCAGCATCTGCACGTAGACATGGCGTGCGGCGATGCCGACGCCCACGGCAGCGGCAATGAAGACGAGAACGCCGTAGGTCGCCCGCCCCGGACGGTTGGACGGCCCATGCAGCGCACCGATCAGGAACAGCAGGCCCAGGGCCGCAAACGCCAGGCGCTGGAAGATGCACAACGGACAGGGCTCCAGCCCCATCTGCAACTGCAGGAAGATGGCGTAGCCCAGCAGGCCCGCGCAGATCAGGAAGCCCAACAGGAACTGGGCGCGGAAAGGCCAGCGCAGAGGATTCATCGGCAACGCTCGTGTAGTACGGACCGCAAGCGTAACCGAGAGCAGGCGCCGTTCGAACCACCACACGCCACGCCTGTCGGAACGGTGCAGGTCGGATCGCCCTGCAGATACCAAGGGATCGACCCGCAGAAACGGAAAAACCCGGCACAAGGCCGGGTTCTTCACCGAATGACGGGTGTCGCGCGTCGATTACTCTTCGACGGCTTCAGCCACGACCGGACGGTCAACCAGTTCGACGTAGGCCATCGGCGCGTTGTCGCCGGCGCGGAAGCCGCACTTCAGCAGGCGCAGGTAGCCGCCCGGACGGTTCGCGTAGCGCGGGCCCAGGATGGTGAACAGGTTGCCGACGGCTTCGTTGTCGCGCAGGCGGGCGAAGGCCAGACGACGGTTGGCGACGGAGTCGACCTTGGCCAGGGTGATCAGCGGCTCGGCGACGCGGCGCAGTTCCTTGGCCTTCGGCAGGGTGGTCTTGATCAGCTCGTGCTTGAACAGCGAGGAGGCCATGTTCTTGAACATCGCTTCGCGGTGGGCGCTGGTACGGCTGAACTTACGGCCGGATTTCTGGTGACGCATGGTGATATTCCTTGGTTAATGATGTGGCTGTGCGGATCGTTGTCGCCTTCCTGGCGCTGCTGCTCGGACTGCGGTTGGTCCTGGCCATCCGTCCTGGACGACCTGCCCGCGAACCTTCGTTCGTCGTGGCGGTATTGCCTTGGTGCAATGGCCCCGTCGTTGCCGACGGGGCCATGCAGTCCTGCAGGAAGGCTATATCAGCCCAGCATGCCGTGGCTGGCGACGCCGGCCGGCGGCCAGTTCTCCAGCTTCATGCCGAGCGACAGGCCACGCTGGGCCAGCACTTCCTTGATCTCGGTGAGCGACTTCTTACCCAGGTTCGGGGTCTTCAGCAGCTCGACTTCGGTCTTCTGGATCAGATCGCCGATGTAGTAGATGCTCTCGGCCTTCAGGCAGTTGGCCGAACGCACGGTCAGTTCCAGATCGTCGATCGGGCGCAGCAGCACCGGATCCACGCCGTTGTTGGCCGGCTTCGCCGCACCGCGGTCGCGGTGGGTGAAGTCACCGAACACCGACAGCTGATCGCTGAGGATGTCGGCAGCGGTACGCACTGCTTCTTCGGCGTCGATGGTGCCGTTGGTCTCGATATCGATGACCAGCTTGTCCAGGTCGGTGCGCTGTTCGACACGAGCCGCTTCCACGGCATAGGCGACGCGGCGGACCGGCGAGAACGAGGCATCCAGGACCAGACGGCCGATGGCACGGGTTTCTTCGTCCGGACGACGACGCGCAGCAGCCGGCTGATAGCCGAAACCACGCTCGATCTTCAGACGCATGTTCACTGCCGTGTCCTTGGTCAGGTGGCAGATCACGTGGTCGCCGTTCAAGATCTCCACATTGTGGTCGACCTTGATGTCGGCAGCGGTGACAACGCCCGGACCCTGCTTGGACAGGGACAGCGTCGCGCTGTCGCCGGAGTGCATACGGATGGCCACGTCCTTCAGGTTCAGCAGGACTTCCAGCACGTCCTCCTGCAGACCTTCGACCGTGGTGTACTCATGCAACACGCCGTCGATTTCGACTTCCGTGATGGCGAAGCCCGGGATGGACGACAGCAGCACGCGACGCAGGGCATTGCCCAGCGTATGCCCGTAACCCCGCTCCAAAGGTTCGATAACGACCTTTGCACGGGTGTCGGTAAGGCGTTCGATCTGCGGACCGCGAGGACGCAGAACCTGGTTGGCGGTAACCGTCATGTTGCGGGTTCTCCTAGTGAACCCCCGGCCGTCGCCGGGGGCTCTCCAATGTGAATTACTTCGAATACAGCTCGACGATCAGCGCTTCGTTGATGTCCGCAGGCAGATCCGAACGATCCGGAACAGCCTTGAAGATGCCGGAGAACTTGCCGGAATCCACTTCAACCCACGACGGGCTCAGGTCATGCTGGGCGGCGACGGTCAGGGCTTCCTGGACGCGCAGCTGCTTGGCAGCCTTTTCAGACAGAGCGATGGCGTCGCCAGCCTTGACCTGGTACGAGGCCAGGTTGACCGACTTGCCATTCACGGTGACGCCGCGGTGCGACACCAGCTGACGGGCAGCCGGACGGGTCACGGCGAAGCCCATGCGGTAGACAACGTTGTCCAGGCGGGTTTCCAGCAACTGCAGGAGGTTCTCGCCGGTGTTGCCCTTCTTGGTCGAGGCCTTCTTGTAGTAGTTGCGGAACTGACGCTCCAGCAGACCGTAGATACGCTTGACCTTCTGCTTTTCACGCAGCTGGGTAGCGTAGTCGGACAGCTTGCCCTTACGGGCAGTGGCGCCATGCTGGCCGGGCTTCTGCTCCAACTTGCACTTGGAATCCAGCGCACGCGCCGGGCTCTTCAGGGACAGGTCGGCGCCTTCGCGACGGGCGAGCTTACAGGTAGGACCGATATAACGAGCCATTTCTTATCGCTCCCTTTAGACGCGACGCTTCTTCGGCGGACGGCACCCGTTGTGCGGGATAGGCGTCACGTCGATGATGTTGGTGATCTTGTAGCCGACGTTGTTCAACGAACGCACGGCCGACTCACGGCCCGGACCCGGACCCTTGATGCGGACTTCCAGCGACTTCACGCCGTAGTCCAGCGCAGCACGACCGGCCTTCTCGGCAGCCACCTGGGCTGCGAACGGGGTCGACTTGCGCGAACCGCGGAAGCCAGCGCCACCGGAGGTCGCCCACGACAGAGCGTTGCCCTGGCGGTCGGTGATGGTCACGATGGTGTTGTTGAACGAAGCGTGGACGTGGGCAACGCCGTCGGTGACGACGCGCTTGATCTTCTTCTTGGTCTTAGCAGCAGGCTTAGCCATTTATAGGTCCCTTACTTCCTGATCGCCTTGCGCGGGCCCTTGCGGGTGCGGGCGTTGGTACGGGTGCGCTGGCCACGCAGCGGCAGACCGCGACGGTGACGCAGGCCGCGGTAGCAGCCCAGGTCCATCAGGCGCTTGATCGCGATGCCGATTTCACGGCGCAGATCGCCTTCCACGATGTACTTGCCGACTTCGGCGCGCAGGCGCTCGATTTCCGGCTCCGACAGATCGCGGATCTTGGTGGTCGAAGTGACGCCTGCGACTTCGCAGACCTTCTTCGAACGGGTACGGCCGATGCCGTAAATGCTTTGCAACCCGACCCAGACATGCTTCTGGGCTGGCAGGTTGACGCCTGCAATACGCGCCATGACGCGGTTCTCCAGCTGAGTGATGGCCGACAGCGCGCTCAAGGCACGCCGATCCGGCAGGATGGATCAAAAAAGTGAACCAGTGATACTAACAAGGTTCCGGTTTACTTGGAAGCCCGTGAAACCAGAGGTTTCATGAACCCGGCCCGGGGAGTGTGCCCAGGCTCCGGCGCCGGATGGGGTTGGACCTGGAGTTTCCTCCCGGGCCGCCCGCGCTACTCCAGCGCGGGACCACCTCATCACACCCCCACCCGGAACCGCTGCGGGGGCCGCCCTTCGTTTGTGTGGCCGGAGTCCGCGAAGCGGAGGACCATCACGTCAGGAAGACGAAAGTATAGCAGGCTAATCAGCCGCGAGCAAAACCGCCGCGGTTGCCGCCCTTCAGGTTGGCCTTCTTCAGCAGGCTCTCGTACTGGTGGGACATCAGGTGCGCCTGCACCTGGGCGATGAAGTCCATCACCACCACCACCACGATCAGCAACGACGTACCGCCGAAGTAGAACGAGGCATTCAGCTGCGTGCGCATCAGCTCCGGCAGCAGGCAGACGATCACCAGGTAAGCCGAACCGGCAGCGGTCAGTCGGGTCAGCACGCCGTCGATGTAGTCGGCGGTGGCCTTGCCCGGACGGATGCCCGGAATCAGCGCACCCGACTTCTTCAGGTTGTCGGCGGTTTCCTGCGAGTTGAACACCAGCGCGGTATAGAAGAACGCGAAACCGGTGATCAGCGCAGCGAACACGATCATGTGCAGCGGCTCGCCCGGACCCAGGGCATTGGCGACCTTCTGCAGGGTCTGGCCAAAGGTGCTCTGGTTGGCCGCCTGGCCGGACCACATGGCCAGGGTGGCCGGGAAGGCCAGCAGGCTCGAGGCGAAGATCGCCGGGATGACGCCGGCCATGTTCAGCTTCAGCGGCAGGAAGGAGGTCTGGTTCATGTACGCGTTGCGACCGCCCTGGCGGCGCGCGTAGTTCACCGTGATCCGGCGCTGGCCGCGCTCGACGAACACCACGAAGAAGGTGAAGGCGAGCACGACGATGGCGATCAGCAGCAGCTGGATGAACTGGATGTTGCCGTCGCGGTAGGCGTCGAAGGTGTGGATGACCGCACCCGGCAGGCCCGCCACGATACCGGCGAAGATGATCAGCGAGACGCCGTTGCCGATGCCGCGCTCGGTAACCTGTTCACCCACCCACATCAGGAACATGGTGCCAGCGGTCAATGCGACCACGGCGGTAAGCACAAAGCCCATGCCCGGCATGTACACGACCGGTGCGCCGGTCGGCGACACCTGGCCCTGCAGCGCCAGAGCGATCGAACCGCCCTGCACCACCGCGAGCAGCACGGCGCCGATGCGCGAATACTGGGTGATCTTGCGGCGGCCGGACTCACCTTCCTTCTGCATCGCCTTCAAGGCGGGGAAGATGTGCACAGCCAGCTGCATCACGATCGATGCCGAGATGTAGGGCATCACGTTCAGCGCGAAAATGCTGAAACGGTGCAGGGCGCCGCCCGAGAACATGTTGAACATGTCCACGATGCCGCCGCCCTGCTGTTGCATCATGGCAAGCATGGCATCGGGATTGACGCCCGGCACCGGCACGTAGCAGCCGATGCGATAGACGATCAAAGCCCCGACGACGAACAGCAAACGTTGGCGAAGTTCGGTGAACTTGCCCATTCCGCCCGCGAGGTTACCAATGCCAGCTTGCGCCATGACTTTCTTACTCCGTTACGCTGCCGCCGGCAGCTTCGATCGCAGCCTTGGCACCAGCCGTGGCAGCAACACCCTTCAGGGTGAACGCCTTGGTCACTTCGCCCTTGACGACGACCTTGGCCTTCTTGGCAGTGCTCGGGACCAGCTTGGCAGCACGCAGGGCAGCGAAGTCGATCTCGCCGGCCGGCAGCTTGTCCAGCTGATACAGCAGCACTTCAGCGGTGTCCTTGGCGATCGGCGAACGGAAGCCGATCTTCGGCAGACGACGCTGCATGGGGGTCTGGCCGCCTTCGAAGCCAGCCTTGATCTTGCCGCCACCCTTACGGGCGAACGAACCCTTGTGGCCACGGCCGCAGGTCTTGCCCAGGCCGGAGCCGATACCACGACCGACGCGGGTGCGCTCTTTACGCGCGCCCGGTGCCGGGCTCAATTCATTCAGATGCATGGTCATTGGATTATTCCTCAACCTTGACGAGGTAGTGGACCTTGTTGATCAGGCCGCGAACCTGCGGGCTGTCCTTCAGTTCACGCACATCGTTCAGCTTGCCCAGACCCAGCGCACGCACCGACAGGCGATGACGCGCCTGGGCACCACGCAGGCCGCGAACCAGACGGACCTTGACGGTCTTGTTGGTTTCATTAGCCATGGTTGAGATCCTCCACCTTCTTGCCGCGCTTGGCCGCGATGCGAGCCGGCGACTGCGCTGCAGTCAGGCCCTTCACGGTGGCACGCACCAGGTTGATCGGGTTGCGCGAGCCGGTGGCCTTGGCCAGCACGTTCTTCACGCCAACTGCTTCCAGCACGGCGCGCATGGCACCGCCGGCGATGACGCCGGTACCTTCGGAAGCCGGCTGCATGAACACGCGCGCTGCGCCGTGACCATCCTTGATGGTGTGCCACAGGGTGCCGTTGTTCAGATCGACGGTGACCTGGTTCTTGCGAGCCTGCTCCATCGACTTCTGGATGGCGACCGGCACTTCACGTGCCTTGCCATAACCGAAACCGACCTTGCCTTCGCCGTCGCCGACAACAGTCAGGGCGGTGAAGGTGAACTGACGGCCACCCTTGACGGTCTTGCTGACGCGGTTGACCGCGACCAGCTTTTCGATCATGCCGTCGTCGACTTTCTCTTCGCGGTTACGGTCGCGATCGCGACCCCGCTGCTGACGTTCTTCTGCCATGTTTATTCCTTGGTTGTTGGGTTATGTACGGCTCGAAGCCGCTTATGGTTGTGGAGTGCTGCGTTGTTGCGGTGGGCCGCTGCAGAAGAGCGGCGCCGCCCAGCCTCACTCAGGCTGGCGAGCAGGCGGGCACGGGGGCGCAAGCCCCCTGCCCTGATCCCTTAGAACTGCAGGCCGGCTTCGCGGGCAGCGTCAGCCAGGGCCTTGATGCGGCCATGGTAACGGTAACCCGAACGATCGAAGGCAACCTTCTCGATGCCGGCGGCCTTGGCGCGCTCGGCAACGATGCGGCCAACCTTGGCGGCGGCATCGGCGTTCTTGCCGTTCTTCAGGCCTTCCTTGACGTCGGCCTGGGTGGTGTTGGCAGCAGCCAGCACCTTCGAGCCGTCGGCGGTGAAGACCTGTGCGTACAGGTGCTGACCGGTGCGCAGCACCGACAGGCGGGCCACACCGAGCACACGGATGTGGGCACGGGTCGACTTGGCGCGACGCAGGCGGGCGATGTTCTTGTTCATGATGTTTTTTCCTTGAAAGCTGAAGGTTGGGCTTTTCCCTGGAAAGTCCGCACATGGATGTGCGGGCTCTTGCGAGGGACTCGCGCTTACGCCTTCTTGGCTTCCTTACGGATGATGACTTCGTCGGAGTACTTCACGCCCTTGCCCTTGTACGGTTCCGGCTTGCGGAACGCACGGATCTTGGCGGCAGCTTCACCGACGGCCTGCTTGTCAGCGCCCTGGACCAGGATTTCAGTCTGGGTCGGGGTGCTGATGGTGATGCCTTCCGGCGCCACGAACACGATCGGGTGCGAGTAACCCAGCGACAGGCTGAGGTCCTTGCCCTGCATCGCGGCACGGTAACCCACGCCGACCAGCTCAAGCTTGCGCTCGAAGCCTTCGGAAACACCCTTGACCATGTTGGACAGGATGGCGCGGACGGTACCGGTCAGCGGGATCAGCTCCACGTTGTCGGTGCTCAGGGTGGCAACGCCGTTTTCGACATTGATGTTGATACCAGCCGGCTTGGCCAGCGACAGGGTGCCCTTCGGGCCCTTGGCGGTGACGTTGTCGTTCTGGACGTTCAGTTCAACCTTACCCAGGTCGATCGGCTTCTTGGCTACGCGGGACATGGTCTACTCCTTTCGCCTTAGGCCACGAAGCACAGGACTTCGCCGCCGACGCCCAACTGGCGCGCCTGCGCATCAGTCATGATGCCCTTGGAAGTGGAAATGATGGAAATGCCCAGGCCGTTCATGACCTTCGGCAGTTCGCTCTTGCCGCGGTACTGGCGCAGGCCCGAACGCGAGAAGCGCTTCAGGGTCGCGATGACCGGCTTGCCTTCGAAATACTTCAGCACGATTTCCAGCTCGGACTTGTTGTTCTCGAGCGCGGTCACGCGCAGGTCGGCGATGTAACCCTCGTCCTTCAGGACCTGGGCGATCGCAACCTTGATCTTGGACGACGGGGCTTTCACCGTCTGCTTGCCAACCGCGGCCGCATTCTTGATGCGGACCAGCAGGTCGGCGATGGGATCAGTCATGCTCATATGAGTACCTTTGAGTGCACCGATATCCGCTTTCGCGAAAATCTGTTGTCTCCTGGAAACGGGCCAGGCCCCCTCCCCCTACGCGTCGCGCAGAGCAAGACGCGGGAGTATACGCCAAAAGAGCCCGACTTGCGTCGGGCTCTTCAGGTTTTTTGCAGAGGGAAAGCTGAACGCTTCCCCTCCCCGGCTGCGAAGGCCCCCAAAGGCGCCTTCGCTGGCAGGTCCGGCTGGGATTACCAGCTGGCCTTGCGCAGGCCCGGAACGTCACCACGCATGGTGGCTTCGCGCAGCTTGTTGCGACCCAGGCCGAACTTGCTGTACACGCCACGCGGGCGGCCAGACAGTTCGCAACGGTTGCGGTGGCGGCTCGGCGACGAATCGCGCGGCAGCTTCGACAACTTGGTGGAAGCCTCGATCTTCTCTTCGTAGCTCGCGTCCGGGGAGGACACGATCTTCTTCAGAGCAGCACGCTTGACAGCGAACTTTTCAGCCAGCTTCTTCCGCTTGATGTCGCGGTTGACCATGGAGGTCTTTGCCATTTCGGTTTCCTCGACGAATCAGTTACGGAACGGGAACTTGAACGCTGCCAGCAGCGCCTTCGCTTCCGCGTCGGTCTTCGCAGTGGTGGTGATGGCGATATCCATACCGCGGATCGCGTCGACAGCGTCGAAGTCGATTTCCGGGAAGATGATCTGTTCCTTCACACCCATGTTGAAGTTGCCGCGACCGTCGAAGGAACGACCGGAAACACCACGGAAGTCGCGCACGCGCGGCAGCGAGATGTTGATCAGGCGGTCCAGGAACTCGTACATCTTGTGGCGACGCAGCGTGGTCTTGCAGCCGATCGGCCAACCATCACGGATCTTGAACGATGCCACCGAGATACGCGACTTGGTGACGATCGGCTTCTGGCCCGAGATCTTGGTCATGTCGCCAACGGCGTTTTCCAGGATCTTCTTGTTGGTGGCCGCTTCGCCGACACCCATGTTCAGGGTGACTTTGACCAGCTTCGGCACCTGCATGGAATTGGTGTAACCGAACTGCTTCATCAGCGCCGGAACCACTTCTTCCTTGTAAAACTTTTCGAGACGGGAAGTCATCTTCTCATTCCTCAGGCGTCGAGCGCCTCACCGCTGGAGCGGAACACACGCAGTTTGCGTCCATCCTCCAGCACCTTGAAGCCAACGCGCTCGCCCTTGCCCGAAGCCGGGTTCAGCACATTCACGTTGGAGATATGGATCGACGCTTCACGCTCGACCACGCCGCCGGCAACACCTGCCTGCGGGTTCGGCTTGGTGTGGCGCTTGACGATGTTCACGTTGGCGACGACCAGACGGTCGCCATCGACGCGGACGACTTCGCCCTGCTTACCCTTGTCCTTGCCGGCGTTGACGACAACCTGGTCGCCCTTCTTGATACGGTTAGCCATGATTATCTCCTGTCGCTCACAGCACTTCGGGAGCGAGCGAGACGATCTTCATGAACTTCTCCGAACGAAGTTCACGAGTCACCGGCCCGAAGATACGGGTCCCGATCGGCTCCTGCTTGTTGTTAAGCAGAACGGCAGCATTGCCGTCGAAGCGGATCAGCGAGCCGTCGGCGCGACGCACACCCTTGCGGGTACGCACCACGACGGCGTCATACACTTCACCCTTCTTGACCTTGCCGCGCGGAATCGCATCCTTCACGGTGACCTTGATGATGTCGCCGATGCCGGCGTAACGGCGCTTGGAACCACCCAGCACCTTGAAGCACATCACTCGCTTGGCACCAGAATTGTCGGCGACGTCAAGGTAGCTCTGCATCTGGATCATGATTCAGACTCCTTATTCAGCCGCACGCGTGATGACTTCCACCACGCGCCAGTTCTTGGTCTTGGACATCGGAGCAATCTCGGTCACGCGGACGACATCGCCTTCCTTGCAGGCGTTGTCGGCATCGTGGGCGTGCAGCTTCGTCGAGCGCTTGATGTACTTGCCGTACAGTGCGTGCTTGACCTGACGCTCGACCAGGACGGTAACCGTCTTGTCCATCTTGTTGCTGACGACACGGCCTTCGACCGTGCGCAGCGCTTTGTTTTCAGTATTGTCGCTCATAGCGGCCATCCTTACTTCGTGCTGCCGAGCAGGGTCTTGACGCGAGCAATTTCGCGACGCACCCGGCGGATGTCGTGTGTCTTCGGCAGCTGGCCGGTGACCTGCTGCATACGGACAGAGAACTGTTCCTTACGCAGGTCGATCAGGTGGGCCTTGAGGTCGTCAGCCGACTTTTCACGGAGAGTTTTGATATCCATCAGCGCACCGTCCGGGTCACGAAAGTGGTGGTGACCGAGAGCTTGGCAGCGGCCAGGCGGAACGCCTCGCGTGCCACTTCTTCGGTAACACCCTCGATTTCATAGATCATGCGGCCGGGCTGGATCTGGGCCACCCAGTATTCCACGTTGCCCTTACCCGAACCCATTCGAACTTCGATGGGCTTCTTGGTGATGGGCTTGTCGGGGAACACACGGATCCACATCTTGCCGCCGCGCTTCACGTAGCGGCTGATCGAACGGCGAGCCGCTTCGATCTGACGCGCGGTCAGCTGACCGTGGGCGGTTGCCTTCAGGCCGTACTCGCCAAAGCTGACAGCGTTTGCGCTCCAGCTGAGGCCTTCGTTACGGCCCTTGTGCACCTTGCGGTACTTGGTTCGCTTGGGTTGCAACATTGTCGTTACCTCGCTTCACGAGCCGGGCGCTGACGGTCACCGCGGTCGCCGCGATCGTGACGATCGTTGCGCGACGGGGTGTCGTCCTGCTTTTCCTGGCCAACCTGGGAGAAATCGAAGACCTCGCCCTTGTAGATCCAGACCTTGATGCCGATGATGCCGTAGGTCGTCTTGGCTTCAGCGAAGCCATAGTCGATGTCGGCACGCAGCGTGTGCAGCGGCACGCGGCCTTCGCGGTACCACTCCGAACGGGCGATTTCTGCACCGTTGAGGCGGCCACCGACGTTGACCTTGATGCCCAGGGCACCCAGGCGCATCGCGTTGCCGACCGAGCGCTTCATTGCACGGCGGAACATGATGCGACGCTCCAGCTGCTGCGCGATCGATTCGGCAACCAGCTGTGCGTCCAGCTCGGGCTTGCGCACTTCGGTGACGTTGATGTGCGCCGGGACGCCCATCATCTCGCTCACTTCCTTGCGCAGCTTCTCGATGTCCTCACCGCGCTTGCCGATCACCACGCCCGGACGGGCGGTGTGGATCGTCACGCGAGCGGTCTTGGCCGGACGCTCGATCAGGATCTTGCTGATGCCGGCCTGAGCCAGCTTCTTGCGCAGCATGTCGCGCACTTTCAGGTCGGCTGCCAGGTAACCAGCGAACTCGGCCTTGTTGGCGTACCACTTGGAGTTCCAGTCCTTGGAAATGCCGAGGCGGATACCAACCGGATGAACTTTATGACCCATGGTCTTTTCCTTATCCGCTTACTTGGCGGCGCCCACAACCACAGTGATGTGGCTGGTGCGCTTGAGGATGCGGGTACCGCGGCCTTTCGCCCGCGCCATGAAACGCTTCAGGGTCGGACCTTCATCTACCATGATGGTCTGAACCTTCAGCTCGTCGACGTCGGCGCCCTGGTTGTTCTCGGCATTGGCAATAGCCGACTCCACCACCTTCTTGATCAGGTGGGCAGCCTTCTTGTCCGAGAACTTCAGCAGGTTGACGGCACGCTCGGCCGGCAGACCGCGCACCTGGTCAGCGACCAGACGTGCCTTCTGCGGGGAGATGCGCGCGGTGCGCAGGATGGCTTTCGCTTCCATTGTCATCTCTCCTTACTTGCCCGACTTCTTGTCACCACCGTGACCCTTGAAGGTCCGGGTGATGGCAAATTCGCCGAGCTTGTGGCCGACCATGTTCTCGTTGACGAGAACCGGGATGTGGTTCTTGCCGTTATGCACGGCAATGGTGACGCCTACCATGTCAGGCAGGATCATCGAACGACGCGACCAGGTCTTGACCGGACGCTTGCTACCCGCAGCGGCAGCCACCTTAGCAACCAGGTGGTGATCGACAAACGGGCCCTTCTTGAGTGAACGTGCCATGGTCGATTAGCCCCTACGATCGCGGACGATGAACTGCTGAGTGCGCTTGTTATGGCGCGTCTTGTAACCCTTGGTCGGAACACCCCACGGGGTGACCGGATGCGGATTACCCTGGCCGGCCTTCGCCTCACCACCACCGTGCGGGTGGTCAACCGGGTTCATGGCAGCACCACGAACGGTCGGGCGGACGCCGCGCCAGCGCTTGGCACCGGCCTTGCCCAGCTTTTCCAGGCTGTGCTCGTCGTTGCCGACTTCGCCGATGGTTGCGCAGCACTCGACCGGAACCTTGCGCATTTCACCCGAGCGCAGGCGCAGGGTGGCGTAGATGCCTTCACGAGCGACCAGCTGCACCGCAGCACCCGCAGCACGGGCGATCTGAGCGCCCTTACCCGGCTTCAGCTCGATGCAGTGGATGGTGGTGCCGACCGGGATGTTGCGCAGCGGCAGGGTGTTGCCAGCCTTGATCGGGGCGTCCGAACCAGCGATCACCTGATCACCAGCCTTCAGGCCCTTCGGGGCGATGATGTAGCGACGCTCACCGTCGACGTAGCACAGCAGAGCAATGTGGGCGGTGCGGTTCGGATCGTATTCGATGCGTTCCACGCGCGCCGGGATGCCCAGCTTGTTGCGCTTGAAGTCGATGATGCGGTAGTGCTGCTTGGCACCACCACCGACGTGACGCACGGTGATGCGGCCATGGTGGTTACGACCACCCGAGCGGCTCTGCGACTCGACCAGTGCGGCGTGCGGAGCACCCTTGTGCAGGTCGGGAGTAACCACGCGCACGGCCGAACGGCGGCCGGGGGAAGTGGGCTTGAATTTCATCAATGGCATGGGATGTACCTCAGGCCTTGGCCGTTACATCGATCGACTGGCCGTCGGCCAGGCGAACGTACGCCTTGCGCCAATCGCCGCGGCGGCCAGCACGGTTACGGAAGGACTTGTTCTTGCCCTTGACGTTGACCACGTTGACTGCTTCGACCTTGACGTCGAACAGCTGCTCAACCGCGGCCTTTACATCGGCCTTGGTGGCTTCGTTCGAAATTTCGAAGACGTACTGATTGGAGAGTTCCTGCAGGCGCGCGGTCTTTTCGGAGACACGCGGGGCGAGCAGCACGCTGAAGATTTTTTCGTTGCTGTTCATGCCAGCCACTCCTCGACCTTCTTGACCGCGTCAGCGGTGATGACGACCGTGTCGGCACCGACCAGCGACACCGGATCCAGGCCCTGGACGTCACGCACTTCCACGTAGGGAATGTTGCGAGCCGACAGGTACAGGTGCTCGGAGGCTTCTTCAGTGACGATCAGCGGGCGCTTGCCCACTTCCAGGCCGGCCAGCTTGGCGATCAGACCCTTCGTGTTGGTCACTTCGACATCGAAGGACTCCACGATGGTCAGACGGCCCTGACGGTTCAGCTCGGACAGGATCGCGCACATGGCGGCACGGTACTGCTTACGATTGACCTTCTGCTCGAAGCTGCGCGGCTTTGCCGCGAAGGTGACACCGCCGCCGACGAAGATCGGAGCCGTCAGTGCGCCATGACGCGCGCCGCCGCCCTTCTGCTTCTTCGACTTCTTGGTGGTACCTGCCACTTCGGAGCGAGTCTTCTGCGCCTTGGTGCCGGCGCGACCGGCGTTGCGGTAAGCAACGACAACCTGGTGAACCAGATCTTCGCTGAAATCGCGACCGAACACGGCGTCGGAGACCGAGACCTTGTTATTGCTACCCGTGATAACGAGTTCCATCGTCATCTCTCCTTATGCCTTGCTCGCCGGACGGACGATCACGTCGCCACCCGCCGCGCCCGGAACGGCGCCGCGAACTGCGATCAGACCGCGCTCGACGTCGACCTTGACAACTTCCAGGTTCTGGGTGCTCTGCTGCACGGCGCCCATGTGACCGGACATCTTCTTACCCGGGAACACGCGGCCGGGCGTCTGGCGCTGACCCAGCGAACCCGGCGCGCGATGCGACAGCGAGTTGCCGTGGGTAGCGTCACCCATACGGAAGTTGTAGCGCTTGATGGTGCCCTGGAAGCCCTTACCCTTGGTGACACCCTGGACGTCGACGATCTGGCCGACTTCAAAGATGTCCGCCTTGACTTCGCCACCAACGGCGAAATCGCCGAGCTGGGAATCTTCAACGCGGAATTCCCACAGGCCACGGCCCGCTTCCACTTTCGCCTTGGCGAAGTGGCCGGCTTCCGGCTTGTTGACCAGGGCAGCGCGACGCGCACCGACGGTCACCTGCACGGCGCTGTAGCCGTCAGACTCGACGGTCTTGATCTGCGCGATGCGGTTGGGGGTTGCTTCGATCAGGGTCACCGGGATGGAACGACCATCTTCGGTGAACACGCGGCTCATGCCAGCCTTGCGGCCCACGAAGCCCAACGAATACTTCTTCGTCATGGTCGTAGTCCTCAGGTCAGCTTGATCTGAACGTCGACGCCGGCAGCCAGTTCGAGCTTCATCAGCGCGTCCACGGTCTTGTCATTCGGGTCAACGATATCGAGCACGCGCTTGTGCGTGCGGGTCTCGTACTGGTCACGCGCGTCCTTGTCGACGTGCGGGGAGACGAGGATGGTGTAACGCTCGATCTTGGTCGGCAGCGGGATCGGGCCACGCACTTGCGCGCCGGTCCGCTTCGCCGTCTCAACGATCTCGCTGGCCGAACGGTCGATCAGACGATGATCGAACGCTTTCAGCCGGATCCGGATCTTTTGGTCCGCCATGGCGGTAGGTTCCTTCGATAAAAGAGCGACAGACAAAGCCTCTGGGTTGCTTTGCCCCATGAAATCCTTGAATGCAGACGGCCTGCACTCCCGCAGGCCGACAAGGTCAATCCGTAGACCCCAAAAGCACAGGCAGACCCGTGAAACCGGCCTGCCCAGACGGAGAAGCATAATGGCACGCAAGGCAGCTGTCAACAGTCTCCTGTTGACGCCGCCTGAATGGCATTGACCCTTCCTGGTCCGGGGAACACAAGGCACATCCTGTGCCTACTTTCCCGTTTGATACGCCCCGATGCCCTACCCAGGCAACATCGGGGCGCAGAGTCTAACAGATTACTCGAGGATGGTGGCAACCACGCCAGCACCGACGGTACGACCACCTTCGCGGATTGCGAAGCGCAGGCCGGCGTCCATGGCGACCGGGTTGATCAGGGTGACAACCATCTTGATGTTGTCGCCCGGCATCACCATCTCGACGCCTTCCGGCAGCTCGACCGCACCGGTGATGTCGGTGGTACGGAAGTAGAACTGCGGACGGTAGCCCTTGAAGAACGGGGTGTGGCGGCCGCCTTCGTCCTTCGACAGCACGTAGACTTCGGCGTCGAACTTGGTGTGCGGCTTGATCGAACCCGGCTTGGCCAGAACCTGGCCACGCTCGACGTCGTCACGCTTGGTGCCGCGCAGCAGCAGACCGGCGTTGTCGCCTGCCTGGCCCTGGTCCAGCAGCTTGCGGAACATTTCCACGCCGGTCACGGTGGTCTTCTGCACCGGACGGATGCCGACGATTTCGATTTCTTCGCCGACCTTGATCACGCCGCGCTCGATACGACCGGTCACCACGGTGCCGCGGCCCGAGATCGAGAACACGTCTTCGACCGGCATCAGGAATGCCTTGTCGACGTCACGCTCCGGGGTCGGGATCCAGGTGTCCAGCGCCTCGACCAGCTTGATGACGGCCGGCACGCCGATCTCGCTCTGGTCGCCTTCCAGCGCCAGACGGGCCGAACCCGAGATGATCGGGGTGTCGTCGCCCGGGAAGTCGTACTTGCTCAGCAGCTCGCGGACTTCCATTTCAACCAGTTCCAGCAGCTCGGCATCGTCAACCATGTCGGCCTTGTTCAGGAACACGACGATGTACGGCACGCCGACCTGACGCGACAGCAGGATGTGCTCGCGGGTCTGCGGCATCGGGCCGTCAGCGGCCGAGCACACCAGGATCGCGCCGTCCATCTGGGCAGCACCGGTGATCATGTTCTTGACGTAGTCAGCATGGCCCGGGCAATCGACGTGGGCGTAGTGACGGACGGTGGATTCGTATTCGACGTGCGCGGTCGAGATCGTGATGCCACGTGCCTTTTCTTCCGGCGCGGCGTCGATCGCGGAGTAATCCTTGAACTCGCCACCGAAGCGCTCGGCACCGATCTTGGTCAGTGCGGCGGTCAGCGTGGTCTTGCCATGATCGACGTGACCGATGGTGCCGACGTTGACGTGCGGCTTGGTGCGCTCGAACTTACCCTTTGCCATTTCGTTCTACCTTTTAGTTCGTAAGTGGTTTGGAGGACCTGAGCGTTACGCTCAGGCCTTCTTCATGACTTCGTCGGCGATGTTGTTCGGCGCCGGCTCGTAGTGGTCAAATTCCATCGTGAAGGTGGCGCGCCCCTGGGTCTGCGAACGCAGCGAGGTCGCGTAGCCAAACATTTCGCCCAGCGGGATCATCGCGTTGATGATGCTGGCCGAACCGTCACCAGTGGTATCAGAACCCTGCAGAACGCCGCGACGACGGCTCACGTCGCCCATCACGTCACCCTGGTAATCCTCCGGGGTCACGATCTCGACCTTCATGATCGGCTCCAGCAGGACCGGCTTGGCCTTGCGGAAGCCTTCCTTGAAGGCCATCGAGGAAGCGAGCTTGAACGCCATTTCCGAGGAGTCGACGTCGTGGTACGAGCCGAACACCAGCTTCACCTTGACGTCCACGACCGGGAAGCCAGCCAGCGGACCGCTGGTGATGGTTTCACGCAGGCCCTTTTCGATCGACGGAATGAATTCCTTCGGAATCACGCCACCGGTGATGTCGTTGATGAACAGGAAGTCGTCCTTGATGCCAGCGGCGATCTTCGGATCTGCACGATCGGCCTCGGTGATCGGCGACAGCTCGATCACGACGTGACCGTACTGACCCTTACCACCGGACTGCTTGGCGTGCTTGTAGTCCGACTTCACGTCCGACATGGTGATCGTTTCGCGGTAAGCCACCTGCGGCTTGCCGACGTTGGCTTCAACGTTGAACTCGCGCTTCATGCGGTCAACGATGATGTCCAGGTGCAGCTCGCCCATGCCCGAGATGATGGTCTGGCCGGACTCTTCGTCGGTCTTGACGCGGAACGACGGATCTTCCTGGGCCAGACGACCCAGTGCCAGACCCATCTTTTCCTGGTCGGACTTGGTCTTCGGCTCGACAGCCATCGAGATGACCGGCTCCGGGAACACCATGCGCTCGAGGATGATCGGCTGATCCATGGAGCACAGGGTGTCACCGGTGGTGGTGTCCTTCAGGCCCACGGCAGCGGCGATGTCGCCTGCCAGCACTTCCTTGATTTCTTCACGGTTGTTGGAGTGCATCTGCAGGATACGGCCGATGCGCTCCTTCTTGCCCTTCACCGAGTTCAACAGCTGATCGCCTGCGTTCAACGTGCCCGAGTAGACACGGAAGAAGGTCAGCGCGCCGACGAACGGATCGGTGATGATCTTGAAGGCCAGGGCCGAGAACGGAGCCTTGTCGTCCGACTTGCGGCTCATTTCCTTGGTCTCATCGTCAACGTCGGTACCGGTCACGTCCGGCACGTCGATCGGCGACGGCAGCAGCTGGATCACGCCGTCCAGCATGGCCTGCACGCCCTTGTTCTTGAACGCCGAGCCGCAGTACATCGGCACGATGTCAGTGGCCAGGGTGCGCACGCGCAGGGCTTCGATGATCTCGGCCTCGGACAGCTCATCGCCGCCCAGGTACTTGTCCATCAGCTCTTCGCTGGCTTCGGCAGCCGCTTCGATCATGAAGGTACGGGCTTCGGTCGCTTCAGCCAGCAGTTCGGCCGGCACATCGCTGTACTCGAACTTCATGCCCTGCGAGGCCTCATCCCAGTGGATGGCCTTCATCTTCAGCAGATCGACGACGCCCTTGAAGCCTTCCTCAGCGCCGATCGGCAGCTGCATCGGAACGGCCTTGGCACCCAGCTTCGCCTTCAGCTGGCCAACGACCTTGCTGAAGTTGGCACCGGTACGGTCCATCTTGTTGACGAACGCGATGCGCGGGACCTTGTAACGGTTGGCCTGGCGCCACACGGTTTCCGACTGCGGCTGCACGCCACCGACGGCGCACAGCACGAAGACGGCACCGTCGAGCACGCGCAGCGAGCGCTCCACTTCGATGGTGAAGTCGACGTGCCCGGGGGTGTCGATGATGTTGAAGCGGTGCTCCGGCAGGGACTTGTCCATGCCCTTCCAGAACGCGGTGGTCGCAGCGGACTGGATCGTGATGCCACGCTCCTGCTCCTGCTCCATCCAGTCCATGGTGGCGGCGCCGTCATGCACTTCACCGATCTTGTGGCTCTTGCCGGTGTAGAACAGGATGCGCTCGGACGTGGTGGTCTTGCCGGCATCGATGTGGGCCATGATGCCGAAATTGCGGTAACGCTCGATGGGAGTGGAACGGGCCACGGGGAGCCTCTCAGATTTCTTGGATTTCGGATGGCCGAACGCCGCCTTTCGGCGGCCTTCGGATTGGCGCAGCCCTTCTGGGGCCGCGAGGCAGCACCGAGATGGTGCTGCCCTGCCTGTTTTACAAGGCCGTCAAACTCACCAGCGGTAGTGGGCGAAGGCCTTGTTGGCTTCGGCCATGCGGTGGGTTTCTTCGCGCTTCTTGATGGCGCCGCCACGGTTTTCCGAGGCGTCGATCAGTTCAGCAGCCAGCTTCTTCGGCATGGTGTTCTCACCACGCTTGCGCGCGGAGTCGATCAGCCAACGCATGGCCAGAGCCATCTTGCGCGAGGCGCGCACTTCGACCGGCACCTGATAGGTGGCACCACCAACACGGCGGGACTTGACTTCGACCGACGGAGCCACGTTTTCCAGAGCCTTCTGAACCAGCTCGACGGAATTCGGGTTCTTCTCACCGATCACGTCCATGGCGCCATAGACGATCTTTTCAGCGACCGACTTCTTGCCGCTCAGCATCACCATGTTGATGAAACGGGCGATGGTTTCGCTTCCGTGCTTCGGATCCGGCAGGACTGCGCGCTGCGGCGTATTACCTTTACGAGACATGTGTGCTTTCCCTTAGCTCTTCGGACGCTTGGCGCCGTACTTGGAACGGCCCTGGCGACGCTTGGCAACGCCGGAGGCGTCGAGCGAACCACGAACGGTGTGGTAACGCACACCCGGCAGATCCTTGACGCGACCGCCACGGATCAGGACCACGGAGTGCTCCTGCAGGTTGTGACCTTCACCGCCGATGTAGGAAATCACTTCTTCCTGGTTGGTCAGGCGAACCTTGGCAACCTTGCGAAGCGCCGAGTTCGGCTTCTTCGGAGTAGTGGTGTAAACGCGCGTGCAGACGCCACGGCGCTGGGGGCACTTTTCGAGAGCCGGCGAGGCGCTCTTATAAGTGGTTGCCTGCCGCGGCTTGCGGACAAGCTGATTGATCGTCGCCATCAGTATGTTCTTCTGAGAGAGGCCGAAAAAACCGGCCATGAATGCGGATATGTGCGAGCAGGCGAAAAACCGGCCTGCTGAGACAGACGATTGTAGCAACCTGGCGAAAACGCGGTCAAATGCGCACACGCCAAGCCAGCCCTGATCCTGGGCCGTTACAGGGGAGCCTTCTCCATGCCCCCCGTTCAGGTTGTCGTCCGACCCATCGCTGGGCCGGGCGGCATCCTACCTCATCGAGGGCGAACAGACCAGCGGCCTGTGCCCTCGAATGCAGATCCGGCCGGAGCCGGTCCTGCGTGATGCGTTGTCCGGCACGGAGCCGGAGCATCCAGCAGGGAACGGCCAGTGGCCGCCCCCTGCCCGATCGAGGTCCGGCCGAGGCCGGACCCGCCGATCAATCCTCGGCCTGCTCGGCGTCGGTCGACTCCACCACCACTTCCGGCGCGGCCACGACCGGGGCTGCAGCTGCCGGGGTGCCGGCGAGGGTCTGCATTTCCGAGTCGGTCAGCCCGCTCGCGTTGCGGCGGCGGTTGGCGTGGTACGACAGACCGGTACCGGCCGGGATCAGACGGCCGACGATCACGTTCTCCTTCAGGCCGCGCAGGTTGTCCTTGGTACCGCGGACGGCAGCCTCGGTCAGCACGCGGGTGGTTTCCTGGAAGGAAGCCGCCGAGATGAACGACTCGGTTGCCAGCGACGCCTTGGTGATGCCCAGCAGGACCGGATCGAAACGAGCGATCAGCTCGTTGCGGGTGGTCAGGCGTGCATTTTCCTCGATGACGCGCTGACGCTCGACCTGTTCGCCGTTCAGGAACTTGCTGCTGCCCTGATCGGTGATCTCGACCTTGCGCAGCATCTGGCGGGTGATCACCTCGATGTGCTTGTCGTTGATCTTCACGCCCTGCAGGCGGTACACGTCCTGGATTTCCTTGACCAGGTAAGCCGCCAGCGGCTCGACACCCAGCAGACGCAGGATGTCCTGCGGGCTCGGCTCGCCGTCGACGATGGTTTCGCCCTTCGTCACGTGCTCACCTTCGAACACGATGACCTGACGGTACTTCGGAATCAGCTCTTCGTGTTCCGAACCATCGGTGTCCTTGATGATCAGGCGCTGCTTGCCCTTGGTGTCCTTGCCGAAGCTGATGATGCCCGAACGCTCGGCCAGCACCGCCGGATCCTTCGGCTTGCGCGCTTCGAACAGATCGGCCACGCGCGGCAGACCACCGGTGATGTCGCGGGTCTTGGACGCTTCCTGCGGAATCTTGGCAACCACGTCACCCACGCCGACGGCGGCGCCGTCCTGCAGGTTGACGATCGAGCGCGGCGGCAGCAGGTACTGCGCCGGCAGGTCGGTGCCCGGAATCGACAGGTCGTTGCCCTTGCCATCGACGATGCGGACGATCGGACGCAGATCCTTCGCCTGGGCGCCGCGGCGCTTCGGGTCGGTGATTTCGCGCGACGCCAGGCCGGTCAGCTCATCAGTCTTCTCGATGACGGTGATGCCGTCGACGAAGTCGATGAAGCGGATGAAACCAGCCACTTCCGAAACGATCGGGTGGTTATGCGGATCCCAGTTGGCCACGGTCTGGCCAGCCTTGACCGCATCACCGTCCTTGGAGGTGATGGTCGCACCGTACGGCAGCTTGTAACGCTCACGCTCACGGCCGTGCGCATCGAGCACGGACATTTCGCCCGAGCGCGACACTGCGACCAGCGAGCCGTTGGCATGGGCCACCGACTTGAGGTTGCTGAACTTGACCGAGCCGGTGGTCTTGACCGTGATGTTGTCGACCGCAGCAGCTCGCGATGCCGCACCACCGATGTGGAACGTACGCATCGTCAGCTGGGTACCGGGCTCACCGATGGACTGGGCGGCGATGACGCCGACCGCTTCACCGATATTGACCAGGTGGCCGCGGGCCAGATCGCGGCCGTAGCAGCGACTGCAGACGCCGAAGGCCGATTCGCAGGAGATCGTCGAGCGGACCTTGATGGTCTGCACGCTGGCCTCTTCAAGCTTGGCGACCCAGGCTTCGTCGAGCAGGGTGTTGCGGGTGACGATCGGATCTTCGTCGTTACCCGGCAGGAACACGTCCTCGGCAACCACGCGACCCAGCACGCGATCCTTCAACGGCTCGACCACGTCGCCGCCTTCAACGATCGGAGTCATGATCAGGCCTTCGGTGGTACCGCAATCCACCTCGGTGATCACCACGTCCTGTGCGACGTCGACCAGACGACGGGTCAGGTAACCCGAGTTCGCGGTCTTCAGCGCGGTATCGGCCAGACCCTTACGGGCACCGTGGGTGGAGTTGAAGTACTCCTGCACGTTCAGGCCTTCGCGGAAGTTCGCCTTGATGGGCGTCTCGATGATCGAGCCATCGGGACGGGCCATCAGGCCACGCATGCCGGCCAGCTGACGGATCTGCGCCTGGCTACCACGCGCACCGGAGTCGGCCATGATGTACAGGGAGTTCATCGACTTCTGGTCGATGGTCTCGCCCTTGGCATTGACGACCTTCTCGGTACCGATGGTGTCCATCATCGCCTTGGCGATGCGCTCATTGGTGCGCGACCAGATGTCGACCACCTTGTTGTAGCGCTCGCCGGCGGTGACCAGACCCGACTGGTACTGCTCCTGGATTTCCAGCACTTCGGCTTCAGCCTCGGTGAGGATGCCCTTCTTCTCGTCCGGAATCAGCATGTCGTCGATGCCGATCGAGACGCCGGCACGGGTCGCATAGGCGAAGCCGGTGTACATCAGCTTGTCGGCGAACACGACCGTGTCCTTCAGACCCAGCTGACGGTAGCTGGAGTTGATCAGGCGGCTGATGTTCTTCTTGGTCAGCTCGGTGTTGGCCAGCGCGAACGGCAGGCCTTCCGGCAGGATTTCAGCCAGCAGGGCGCGACCGATGGTGGTATCCACGATCGAGGTCTTGCTCTGCTTGTTGCCTTCCTCGTCGGTCACCACCTCGGTGATGCGGACCTTGACGCGTGCGTGCAGTTCCACCACGCGGTTGTCGTAGGCGCGCTTGACTTCGGCGATGTTGGCGAAGGCCATGCCCTCGCCCTTCTTGTTTTCCAGCGAGCGGGTCATGTAGTACAGACCCAGCACGACGTCCTGCGACGGCACGATGATCGGCTCGCCGTTGGCCGGCGACAGGATGTTGTTGGTGGACATCATCAGCGCACGCGCTTCCAGCTGGGCTTCCAGCGAGAGCGGCACGTGGACGGCCATCTGGTCACCGTCGAAGTCGGCGTTGAACGCGGTGCAGACCAGCGGGTGCAGCTGGATGGCCTTGCCTTCGATCAGGACCGGCTCGAAGGCCTGGATGCCCAGACGGTGCAGGGTCGGCGCACGGTTCAGCATCACCGGATGCTCGCGGATGACCTCTTCCAGGATGTCCCAGACTTCGGCTTCTTCGCGCTCGACCAGCTTCTTGGCGGCCTTGATGGTGGTGGCCAGGCCACGACGCTGCAGCTTGGCGAACACGAACGGCTTGAACAGTTCCAGCGCCATCTTCTTCGGCAGGCCGCACTGGTGCAGGCGCAGGTACGGACCGACCACGATGACCGAACGGCCCGAGTAGTCCACGCGCTTGCCCAGCAGGTTCTGACGGAAGCGACCCTGCTTGCCCTTGATCATGTCGGCCAGCGACTTCAGCGGGCGCTTGTTGGTGCCGGTGATGGCACGGCCACGACGGCCGTTGTCCAGCAGCGCATCGACCGATTCCTGCAGCATGCGCTTTTCATTGCGCACGATGATGTCCGGCGCGCTCAGCTCGAGCAGGCGACGCAGGCGGTTGTTGCGGTTGATGACGCGGCGGTACAGATCGTTCAGATCGGAGGTCGCGAAGCGGCCACCATCCAGCGGGACCAGCGGACGCAGGTCCGGCGGCAGCACCGGCAGCACGGTCATGACCATCCACTCCGGACGGTTGCCCGATTCCAGGAAGGCTTCGATCAGCTTGATGCGCTTGGTGAGGCGCTTCAGCTTGGTTTCCGAACCGGTGCTGGCGATTTCTTCGCGCAGGCGGGTCATTTCCGACTGCAGGTCGATGGTGCGCAGCAGCTCGTACACAGCCTCGGCGCCCATGGCGGCGTCGAAGTCGTCACCGTGCTCCTGGCGGGCCTGCAGGTACTGTTCTTCGGTCAGCAGCTGGCGGCGCTCCAGGGCGGTCAGGCCCGGCTCGGTCACCACGTAGGCTTCGAAGTACAGCACGCGCTCGATATCGCGCAGGGTCATGTCCAGCATCAGGCCGATGCGCGACGGCAGCGACTTCAGGAACCAGATGTGCGCGACCGGCGAAGCCAGGTCGATGTGGCCCATGCGCTCGCGGCGCACCTTGGCCAGGGTCACTTCGGTGCCGCACTTCTCGCAGACCACGCCGCGGTGCTTCATGCGCTTGTACTTGCCGCACAGGCACTCGTAGTCCTTGACCGGTCCGAAGATGGCGGCGCAGAACAGGCCGTCGCGTTCCGGCTTGAAGGTACGGTAGTTGATGGTTTCCGGCTTCTTCACTTCGCCGAAGGACCACGAACGGATCAGGTCCGGCGAAGCCAGCGCGATCTTGATCGCGTCGAAGTCCAGCGTCTGGCGCTGCTGGTTGAAGAGGTTGAGCAGGTCTTTCATGGTGTTCTCCAGAAGGAGGAATGCTGTGTCGATGGGCTTTCAGTTGACTGCCAGCGGCGCGGCGGCGTTGGCCGCCGCGCCGGCATGGATCAGTTGTCTTCCAGTTCCATGTTGATGGCCAGCGAGCGGATTTCCTTCACAAGCACGTTGAAGGATTCCGGCATGCCCGCGACCATCTCGTGCTCACCGTCGACGATGTTCTTGTACATCTGGTTGCGGCCCTGCACGTCATCGGACTTCACCGTCAGCATTTCCTGCAGGGTGTAGGCCGCGCCGTAGGCTTCCAGCGCCCAGACTTCCATTTCACCGAAGCGCTGGCCGCCGAACTGCGCCTTGCCGCCCAGCGGCTGCTGGGTAACGAGCGAGTACGGACCGGTCGAACGGGCGTGCATCTTGTCGTCGACCAGGTGGTTCAGCTTCAGGTAGTGCATGTAGCCGACGGTGGTGTGGCGATCGAAGGCTTCACCGGTGCGGCCGTCATACAGCTGGGTCTGGCCACTGCTCGGCAGGTCGGCCAGTTCCAGCATGCGCTTGATTTCCGCTTCGGTGGCGCCGTCGAACACCGGGGTAGCCATCGGCACGCCGTCGGTGAGGTTACGGGCCAGACGCAGCAGTTCCTCGTCGCTGAACTGCGACAGGTCGACACGGTTGGCCACGTTGGTGTCGTCGTGGTTGTAGATGTCGTCCAGGAACTTGCGCAGGTCGGCGACCGCAGCCTGGGCTTCCATCATCGCCTGGATCTTGCGACCCAGACCCTTGGCGGCCCAGCCCAGGTGCACTTCCAGGATCTGCCCGATGTTCATACGCGACGGCACGCCCAGCGGGTTCAGCACGATGTCCACGGTTTCGCCCGAGGCCATGTACGGCATGTCCTCGACCGGCACCACGTTGGACACCACACCCTTGTTGCCGTGGCGGCCTGCCATCTTGTCGCCCGGCTGGATGCGGCGCTTCACGGCCAGGAACACCTTCACCATCTTCAGCACGCCCGGGGCGAGGTCATCGCCGGCGGTGATCTTGCCGCGCTTGTCAGCGAAGCGACGCTCGAACTCCTTCTCGTGCGCCTGGATCTGCTTCTGTGCGCGCTCGATGGCTTCGGCAGCGTCCTCGTCCTTCATGCGCAGCACGAACCAGTCAGCCTTCTTCAGGCCATCCAGGTAGGCGTCGGAGATGACGTCGCCCTTCTTCAGGCCGGCGCCGCCGTTGACCACCTTGCCCACGATCTGCGAACGCAGGCGCATGTAGATGGCCGCTTCCAGGATGCGGAACTGGTCGTCGAAGTCCTTCTTGACGCGCTTGATTTCAGACTCTTCGATCTGACGGGCGCGCTTGTCCTTCTCGATGCCGTCGCGGGTGAAGACCTGCACGTCGATGACGGTGCCGTCCATGCCCGGCGGCACGCGCAGCGAGCTGTCCTTCACGTCCGAAGCCTTCTCGCCGAAGATCGCGCGCAGCAGCTTCTCTTCCGGGGTCAGCTGGCTTTCGCCCTTCGGGGTGACCTTGCCGACCATGATGTCGCCGGCGCGGACTTCGGCACCGATGTACACCACGCCGCTCTCGTCCAGGCGGTTCAGCGCCTGCTCGGAAACGTTCGGGATGTCGGCCGAGATTTCTTCCGGCCCCAGCTTGGTGTCACGCGCAACGCAGGTCAGCTCTTCGATGTGGATCGTGGTGTAGCGATCCTCTTCCACCACGCGCTCGGAGAGCAGGATGGAGTCTTCGAAGTTGTAGCCGTTCCACGGCATGAAGGCGATCAGCATGTTCTGGCCCAGGGCCAGTTCACCGATGTCGGTGGACGGACCATCGGCCAGCACGTCGCCACGCGCCACCACGTTGCCCACTTCCACCAGCGGACGCTGGTTGATGCAGGTGTTCTGGTTGGAGCGGGTGTACTTGATCAGGTTGTAGATGTCGACGCCGGCATCGGACGCATCGGTGATCTCGGCTTCGTTGACCTTGACCACGATGCGGGCGGCGTCGATCTGCACGATCTCGCCACCACGACGTGCATTCACGGTCACGCCCGAGTCACGCGCCACGGCGCGCTCGATGCCGGTACCGACCAGCGGCTTCTGAGCACGCAGGGTCGGCACTGCCTGACGCTGCATGTTCGCGCCCATCAGTGCGCGGTTGGCGTCATCGTGCTCCAGGAACGGAACCAGCGCGGCCGCGATCGACACGGTCTGCATCGGCGAGACGTCCATGAAGTGGACTTCCGCCGGCGGCTTCAGCAGCGATTCGCCCTGGAAACGGCAGGGAACGAACTGCTCGGTCAGCATGCTGTCGGCATTGGTCAGGGCGTTGGCCTGCGCAATGACGTACTCGTTTTCTTCGATGGCCGACAGGAACTCGACTTCATCGTAGACCTTGCCGTCCACGACCTTGCGGTACGGGGTCTCGAGGAAACCGTACTGGTTGGTGCGGGCGTACACGGCCAGCGAGTTGATCAGGCCGATGTTCGGGCCTTCCGGGGTTTCGATGGTGCAGACGCGGCCGTAATGGGTCGGGTGCACGTCGCGCACTTCGAAGCCGGCGCGCTCACGGGTCAGGCCGCCCGGGCCCAGGGCCGAGACGCGACGCTTATGGGTCACTTCCGACAGCGGGTTGTTCTGATCCATGAACTGCGACAGCTGCGAGGAGCCGAAGAATTCCTTGATCGCCGCAGCCACCGGCTTGGCGTTGATCAGCTCCTGCGGGGTCAGGCCTTCCGACTCTGCCATCGACAGGCGCTCCTTGACCGCGCGCTCGACGCGGACCAGGCCCACGCGGAACACGTTCTCGGCCATTTCACCGACCGAACGCACGCGACGGTTGCCCAGGTGATCGATGTCATCGACCACGCCACGACCGTTGCGGATCTCGGTCAGGACCTTGATCACGTCCAGGATGTCCGAGCTGTCGCCATGGGCGGCAACCAGGCGCTTGGACTCTTCGTCGTTGCGCTCGCCGTAGTACTTGCGGTCGTACAGCACGGCTTCGCCGGTGGTTTCCTTGCGGCCCACGCGACGGTTGAACTTCATGCGGCCGACCGCGGACAGGTCGTAGCGCTCGAAGGTGAAGAACAGGTTGTGGAACAGATTCTGCGCGGCATCCTTGGTCGGCGGCTCGCCCGGACGCATCATGCGATAGATCTCGACCAGGGCTTCCAGCTGGGTCTTGGTCGGATCGATGCGCAGGGTGTTGGACAGGTACGGGCCACGATCCAGGTCGTTCACCCACAGGGTGCCCACTGCATCGACGCCGGCCTTACGGAAGTTCTGCAGCTGCTCGTCGCTGATTTCGTCGTTGGCCTGGGCCAGCAGTTCGCCGGTCGAGGCATCGACCACGTCGTGCGACAGGATGCGGCCGACGATGTAGTCGTCCGGCACGGCCAGGGCAGCGATGCCCGAGGCTTCCAGCTGCTTGATGTGGCGCGCGGTGATGCGCTTGCCGGCTTCCACGATGACCTTGTCGCCGTCGGCGAGGTCGAAGCCCAGGGTTTCGCCACGCAGGCGCTCCGGCACCAGCTCCAGCTGGACGCCTTCATCCGGGTTGATGTGGAAGGTGTTGATCTCGAAGAACTCGGCCAGCATCTCTTCGTTGCTGTAGCCAAGCGCACGCAGCAGGATCGACACCGGCAGCTTGCGGCGACGATCGATACGGGTGAACAGTGCGTCCTTCGGGTCGAACTCGAAGTCCAGCCAGGAGCCGCGGTAAGGAATGATGCGGGCGCTGTACAGCAGCTTGCCCGAGCTGTGGGTCTTGCCACGGTCGTGGTCGAAGAACACACCCGGCGAGCGGTGCAGCTGCGAGACGATGACGCGCTCGGTGCCGTTGACGATGAAGGTGCCGTTGTCGGTCATCAGCGGGATTTCGCCGAGGTAGACCTCCTGCTCCTTCACGTACTTGATGGCCTTGGTCGACGACTCGCGGTCGTAGATCACCAGGCGCACGGTGACGCGCAGCGGCGCACCGTAGCTCATGCCACGCTGACGGCACTCACGCTCGTCGAAGACCGGATCGCCCAGCTTGTAGCCGACGTATTCCAGGGCAGCATTGCCGCTGTAGCTGGCGATCGGGAAGACCGACTTCAGTGCAGCGTGCAGGCCGTGGTCCGTGCGCTTGGCCGGATCGACGTTTTCCTGCAGGAATTCACGGTAGGAATCCACCTGGATGGCGAGCAGGAACGGCACTTCGAGAATCGAACGCTGCTTGCCGAAATCCTTGCGGATACGCTTTTTTTCGGTGAACGAATAGGACGTCATGAGGTCTTCCACCTTGTTGTGCGGGTCGTGCGCCCACGACCCGAAGGGAACTTGAAATTGTCAGTTGGAAGTCGCTGGTATTGCCGGCACCAGCACGCCTTCTCCCGCTACTTCCAACTGCCAACTCGTCTGCATCCACTCCCCCGCCGCCGCGCGTTGCGCTGGCCGACCAGGGTTTGACCGCAGCCCGTGTTGGGCTTTCTCACCGTATTTCCGTAGAACCGCGCCATGATTGACGGGCCCTACAACAACGACCAAAGGCCGGGGGCTTACGCCCCCAGCCTTGGCTGCATCGCCGGATTTCGATGGCGACGCAAAGGAAGTGCTTACTTGACTTCGACAGTCGCGCCAGCAGCTTCCAGGTCCTTCTTCATCTTCTCGGCTTCGTCCTTCGAAGCGTTGTCCTTCAGGACGCCGCCGGCTTCGGCCAGGTCCTTCGCTTCCTTCAGGCCCAGGCCGGTGATGGCGCGGACGGCCTTGATGACTTCGACCTTCTTGTCGCCAGCGGTCTTCAGGGTGACGACGAATTCGGTCTGCTCTTCAACGACGGCAGCCGGGCCAGCCGCAGCAACGGCGACCGGAGCAGCGGCGGAGACGCCGAACTTCTCTTCGATGGCCTTGACCAGCTCCATCACTTCCATCAGGGACTTCTCGGCGATGGCGTCGACGATCTGTTCGTTGGTAAGGGACATGATAATTACCTTTGGATGTTTTTCTGGATTGAGGTTCCGTCAGGAACCACGATTGGTCGAAACTCAGGCGGTCTCGGCGGCCGGTTCAGCAGCGTCGGCGGCGACGTCGCCACCATTCTGCTTGTCGCCGATTGCCTTGATGGCGCGGGCGAACATCGTGACCGGCTCGGTCAGGACGCGTGCCAGCATTGCCAGGGCCTGGTCGCGGGTCGGCAGCGAAGCCAACACGTCGACATGGCTTGCCGGGAACACTTCACCACCGATTGCGACGACCTTGGCCTTCAGCTTGTCGTTGCCCTTGGCGGCTTCCTTGATCAGGCGACCGGCAGCGCCGGGTTCCTCAAGCGAGAACGCGTACAGCAGCGGACCGACCATCTGGTCCTGTGCGACTGCGAACTCGGTGCCTTCAACAGCACGCGACGCCAGGGTGTTCTTGACAACTTTCAAGAAAACGCCGGTTTCACGAGCCTGCTTACGCATCGCGGTCATCTGAGCGACCGTGGTGCCAGCGTATTCGGCTGCGATCAAGGAGTGGGCCTTGGCGGCGATGTCTGCCAGCTCCGCGACTACTTCTTGCTTCTGGGACAGATTGAGAGCCATTGCACTCCTCCGATTGAACTCCGCTTACGGCTCCTGCCGTGTGCGGTCCTGTGCGGCATCCGTCCTGGACGCCGGGAACATCGGAATGATGTTCCGGGGGGGTGGGCCGTTCTAGACCTGGAGTGGGCCAACCTGGGTAACCCCAGACGTGCGTGAACCAGAAAAACTCCAGAAGGGCACCATCTACGCAGGGTGATTCCGGGGAATCGATTAAGCGTTCGTGACTGCTCCGGCGGCGACTCCCTGCCAAATCGAGCTTCCGTGCCCGTCGCCGGCATGCCACGACCGCACCTGCGGTCTTTGACGGCTACCACCGGCGATGGGTTGCCGGCGATGCCTTCAAATGTCACGGTCGCGGGGCCCGAAGAACCCGCGACCGCTTGAAACGATTACTTCAGGCTCAGCGACGACTGGTCGACGGTGACGCCCGGGCCCATCGTCGAGCTGACCGAAACCTTCTGCAGGTAGGTGCCCTTCGAGGTGGCCGGCTTGGCCTTGATCAGGTCCTGCAGCAGCGCGGTCAGGTTCGACTTCAGCGCGTCTTCGGCGAAGTCGGCCTTGCCGATGGTGCAGTGGATGATGCCGGCCTTGTCGGTGCGGTAACGCACCTGACCCGACTTGGCATTCTTCACAGCCTCACCCGGGTTCGGGGAGACGGTGCCGACCTTCGGGTTCGGCATCAGGCCGCGCGGGCCCAGCACGGTACCCAGCTTGCCGACGACGCGCATTGCGTCCGGGGTCGCGATCACGACGTCGTAGTTCAGATCGCCGGCCTGCATCTTCTCGGCCAGATCGTCCATACCGACGGCTTCTGCACCAGCGGCCAGGGCTTCATCAGCCTTGGCACCGGCCGGAGCGAAGACAGCGACGCGGACCGACTTGCCGGTACCGGCCGGCAGCACGGTGGAGCCACGGACCTGCTGGTCGGACTTCTTCGCGTCGACGCCCAGGCGCACAGCAACGTCGATCGACTCGACGAACTTGGCCTTGGTGGCGGTCTTCAGGATGTTGATTGCGTCCTCGAAGGCGTACGACTTGCCCGGGACAACGGCGGCCTTGATGGCCTTCTCACGCTTGTTCTGTGCCATCTGATTAACCCTCCACCACGAGGCCCATGGAACGGGCAGAGCCAGCGATGGTACGCACGGCGGCGTCCAGGTCGGCGGCAGTCAGATCCGGTTCCTTCGCCTTGGCGATCTCTTCCAGCTGCTTACGGGTGACCTTGCCGACCTTCTCGGTGTTCGGGCGCTTGGAGCCCGACGAGATGCCAGCGGCCTTCTTCAGCAGGGTGGTGGCCGGGGTGCTCTTGGTGATGAAGGTGAACGTACGGTCCGAATAGGCCGTGATGATCACCGGAACCGGCAGACCCGGCTCGAGCTTCTGCGTGGCGGCATTGAAGGCCTTGCAGAATTCCATGATGTTCAGGCCGCGCTGACCCAGCGCAGGACCGACCGGCGGCGAGGGGTTGGCCTGACCGGCCTTCACCTGCAGCTTGATATAACCGACAACTTTCTTTGCCATGTGAGTACTCTCCGGGTGCTAGCGCCTTGCGACAACAGGCTCCCCATCGGACCGGGAATCACGCGTCCCGGCATCGCGTTTTGAAATCATGCCGAAGGCCACCTTTCGGTGGCCTCGTCCCGCCAGCTTCCCAACGGGAGCCGCGCAGCATATCAGGTTTTTTCTTCACATGCCTGAAGCGGCATGTGAATACAGATCAGACGGCCTTTTCGACCTGGCCGAACTCGAGCTCGACCGGAGTGGCGCGGCCGAAGATCAGCACCGAGACGCGCAGACGGCTCTTCTCGTAGTTGACCTCTTCGACGACACCATTGAAGTCGTTGAACGGACCTTCGGTGACGCGGACCATCTGGCCCGGCTCGAACAGCACCTTCGGGCGCGGCTTCTCGACGCCTTCCTGGACACGATTCAGGATCGCTTCCGCCTCGGAGTCTGCGATCGGCAGCGGGCGATCGGCGGTTCCGCCGATGAAGCCCATGACGCGCGGAGTTTCCTTGACCAGATGCCAGCTTTCGTTGTCGATGCGCGGGATGCCCGCTTCTTCGTGGGTCTCGATCTGGACCAGCACGTAACCCGGGAAGAACTTGCGCTCGGAACGGCGCTTCTGGCCGGCGCGCATTTCGATCACTTCCTCGGTCGGAACCAGGACGTCGCCGAAGCGCTCTTCCATGCCGTCACGGGCGATGCGATCTCGCAGAGCCTGCGCCACCGACTTCTCGAAGCCCGAATAGGCGTGAACGACGTACCAACGCTTCATGCATTTCTCCTTAGCGGCTCAGGAACCACTGAGTCAGTTTCTGGATGAAGAAGTCGAACCCACCCAGCAGCAGGCTGAGGATCAGGACGACGACAATCACCACCCAGGTCATGCGAACGGCTTCCTGACGGGTCGGCCAAACCACTTTACGTAGTTCGAAGCGCGACTCGGAAAGGAATTCGCGGGTGTCGCGCCCCTTGCCGGTCAGCATGAACACGCCGATACCGCCGACCAGACCGACCACGACCGCCAACGCACGCAACTGACCCGCCCACGCACCCAGCTGGGCAGCGCGACCGGAATCGGCGGAGAACCAGAACCAGACGAACAGACCTGCCAGCACCAGCAGCGATGCGAGGACGTACTTGACGATATCCCCGCCTTGCGCGGAGGTGTCCTTGGAATGTTCGATCTTGCTATTCATCAGGCTGTGTCTGCTTTAGCGGCAAGGCCGCTGGGTAAGGTGGGCAGATGGCACGCCAGGAGGGACTCGAACCCCCAACCTGCGGTTTTGGAGACCGCTGCTCTGCCAATTGAGCTACTGGCGTACGTAGAAAACTTGCCTTCCCTTAGACGGCGAAGGCGGACCGAGGTTCCCGGCCCGCCACTCGCCAGACCGGCAGCGCTATGCGACCGCCGGCATGCAGGCTTACTCGAGGATGGTGGCAACCACGCCAGCACCGACGGTACGACCACCTTCGCGGATTGCGAAGCGCAGGCCGGCGTCCATGGCGACCGGGTTGATCAGGGTGACAACCATCTTGATGTTGTCGCCCGGCATCACCATCTCGACGCCTTCCGGCAGCTCGACCGCACCGGTGATGTCGGTGGTACGGAAGTAGAACTGCGGACGGTAGCCCTTGAAGAACGGGGTGTGACGGCCGCCCTCGTCCTTCGACAGCACGTAGACTTCGGCGTCGAACTTGGTGTGCGGCTTGATCGAACCCGGCTTGGCCAGAACCTGGCCACGCTCGACGTCGTCACGCTTGGTGCCGCGCAGCAGCAGACCGGCGTTGTCGCCTGCCTGGCCCTGGTCCAGCAGCTTGCGGAACATTTCCACGCCGGTCACGGTGGTCTTCTGCACCGGACGGATGCCGACGATTTCGATTTCTTCGCCGACCTTGATCACGCCGCGCTCGATACGACCGGTCACCACGGTGCCGCGGCCCGAGATCGAGAACACGTCTTCGACCGGCATCAGGAATGCCTTGTCGACGTCACGCTCCGGGGTCGGGATCCAGGTGTCCAGCGCCTCGACCAGCTTGATGACGGCCGGCACGCCGATCTCGCTCTGGTCGCCTTCCAGCGCCAGACGGGCCGAACCCGAGATGATCGGGGTGTCGTCGCCCGGGAAGTCGTACTTGCTCAGCAGCTCGCGGACTTCCATTTCGACCAGTTCCAGCAGCTCGGCATCGTCAACCATGTCGGCCTTGTTCAGGAACACGACGATGTACGGCACGCCGACCTGACGCGACAGCAGGATGTGCTCGCGGGTCTGCGGCATCGGGCCGTCAGCGGCCGAGCACACCAGGATCGCGCCGTCCATCTGGGCAGCACCGGTGATCATGTTCTTGACGTAGTCAGCATGGCCCGGGCAATCGACGTGGGCGTAGTGACGAACGGTGGATTCGTATTCGACGTGCGCGGTCGAGATCGTGATGCCACGTGCCTTTTCTTCCGGCGCGGCGTCGATCGCGGAGTAATCCTTGAACTCGCCACCGAAGCGCTCGGCACCGATCTTGGTCAGTGCGGCGGTCAGCGTGGTCTTGCCGTGGTCGACGTGACCGATGGTGCCGACGTTGACGTGCGGCTTGGTGCGCTCGAACTTACCCTTGGCCATGGCTGCTTATCTCGAATTCGTCTGGTGTGGTGCTGAAGATGGTGCTCACAAAAGGAATCGAACCTTCGACCTCTTCCTTACCAAGGAAGTGCTCTACCGACTGAGCTATGTGAGCGAGTTTTGCATTATGGCATGAACTCGATAATATTCAAAGTTCACTCAATGGAGCGGGAGACGGGGATCGAACCCGCACCATCAGCTTGGAAGGCTGAGGTTCTACCATTGAACTACTCCCGCACCGGGAATGTGCCACAACGTGAAGCTGGTGGAGGGAGGTGGATTCGAACCACCGAAGGCGTAAGCCAGCAGATTTACAGTCTGCCCCCGTTGGCCGCTTGGGTATCCCTCCTTTTACCACCCCGTCCCGTGCCGCCGAAGCGTTGCGGTGTGTGGTGGTGAGCCCGCAATTCTGGAGATGAAGCGGGGGTCTGTCAACGCTTTTTTTCACTTTTTTTCACACGCGTCGCAAACCCCTTGATACGCAAGGGTCTGCTCACGGCAGTGCGATTGTCTCGTCGGCAAAGATGGCCACGTGGGCAACACCATCGGCCCCGATCCAGCCCCGATACATGCCCTGGGTGTTGAACGGCGCTGCTGCTTTTCCATCTGCGGAGAGCACGATCGCCCCGCCGTCGCCGCCCATCTGCGGAATCGCGTCGTTGATCACGCCCTTGCCCGCCTGCTCCGGCGATTGACCGAGGTAACGCATGCGCGCGCAGATCTCATGCGCTGCCGCGGTGCGGATGTAGTACTCGCCCCAGCCGGTACCCGATACCGCACAACGCGCATCGGCCCAGGTGCCGGCACCGATGATCGGCGAATCACCGACACGGCCATAGCGCTTGTTGGTCATGCCGCCGGTGGAAGTGCCTGCGGCCAGGTGCCCCTGTGCATCCAGGGCGACCGCACCGACCGTACCGAAGTGCTTTGCGGTTTCCAGGTCGGCATGCGCCTGCCCGCTCGCTTCTTCCTTCAATGCACGCTGCAGCTGCTGCCAGCGCTTGTCGGTGCGGAAGTAGGAGGGATCGACCAGGGTTACGCCCTGTTCGGTGGCAAATGCTTCGGCGCCCTGCCCCACCATCATCACATGCTTGGATTTCCGCATCACCGTCTGCGCGAGGAGGATCGGGTTGCGCACGCGCTGCACGCCGGCCACTGCACCGGCTGCCTGGGTGGCACCGTCCATCACCGCAGCGTCCAGTTCATTGCGCCCTTCGTGGGTGAACACTGCGCCCTTTCCCGCGTTGAAGGTCGGATCATCCTCGAGCACGGTGATGGCCGCGGTGACCGCCGCCAGTGCAGGACGCCCGGCGGCAAGTTCGGCATGGCCCTTGAGCAACGCCGCCTTCAGCGCAGCGCGCGCGGCCTGTTCTTCCGCCGCAGAGAGATCCTTGCGCTCCACCCCGGCGCCGCCGTGGATGACCAGCAGCGGTGATGCAGCGGGTGCGGCCTGGGCCAGCAGTGGCAGGGACAACAGCGCGGACAGCGCCAGGCGCAGTTTCATCGGGATCTCCAGAACACGGGATTGATAGAGGCAGGCAGTGCCGGGCCATGCCCGGAACCACCCGATCATTGACGAATCAGTTCGATCTGGCCGTCATCGACGTCGGCCATCGCCTGGTAGGCTGCGTCGGCCTGCAGATCGTCCAGGCGCATGCGACTGCCACTGGCAACCACGGTGACCGGCACCGCGTGGAAGCGCAGGGGTTCACCTTCCACCAGCCGATCAGCGTCGCGTCCGGGGCTGACCACCCAGACTTTGCCTTCGCCGTCGGCGCTGTAGACCTGGGCCTGGCCGTCAGGCTCCACGCAGAGGGCGGTGTCTTCATCGACGCCGATGCCGACCATGTCCGGGTCACCACTGTCATGTGCGGCGCGGGCCACGAACACGATCAGGCGGCCGAGACGGTCGCGCTTGTCGAAGTGGGTGTCGGTGACCACCCGCTGCAGGTAGGGCAACTGCAGGAAGCCACGATCCATGGTCACCGCCTCGCCCATCGGGTTGGCCAGGGCGCTGGCCGAGTCGATGCTGCCGCCGTCCAGTGCGCCATAGGCGTAGCCGCCGAGGATGGCCAGCCCGGCGCTGGTGCCGGCAATCGGCTTGCCGGCGCGCACGTGGGCATTCAGTGCACGATTGAGCGCGGTGCCCTTCCAGAAGCGGATGTAGCGGGACTGGTCGCCACCGGCGATGAAGATCGCGTCGGCCGCAGCCACGACGCGCAGCACGGCCGGGTCATCAGCGCCGCGACGGTTGTCGAACACCAGAGTCTGCACGGCGGTGGTGCCGCCGATGTCGTGGTACAGACGCTCCTGAAGCTCATCGGTCCCGGAGGCGCGCAGGATCAGCACGCGGCCATTGCCCGCCTGGCGCAGCCACCACTGGAAGGCTTCAGGCACCCATTCGCCGCCGCCCATCAGCATCATCGCGGGGGATCGCGGACCAGGCCGAGGCGCATCCAGATCGCCTACTTCGTAGTAGGCGAAGCCGGGCTCCATCAGCTCCTGTGCAACCGCCGGCGATGACCCGCAGAACGCCAACAGCAGCAGGGCGATGAGCGGGCCATGCAGCCCGTGGCAAAGGCGTCGCATCTTGATCTCCCTGAACAAAAACGACTTGCAACCGTTTTCACTCTTTGCCAGACATATCCCCAGTAGTCAAGGACATAAAAAAGGCGTTAAATGCGCGCGCCCATTCCTGAAATGTGAATGGGGGACAGGGCCCCTCCTCTGCGGGCCGGCATTACTTCCGAGAATTTCTCATGCGTAGACAGGCGATGGCGTGGTCGATCCAGCTGGCGTTGATGGGCGTTGCTGCTTCGGCCGCGGCTCAGACTCCCGCTTCCTCTTCGGTACAACAGCTGGACGCGGTGCAGGTGACCGGCTCACGCATCCCGCGCGCCCAGGTGGAGGGGCCGGCGCCGATCACTGTCATCAACGCAGAGCAGATCCGCTCCAGCGGCTTCACCAGCGTGCCGGACGTGCTGCGCGCGATGACCCAGAACGGCGGCGAGACGCAGAGCCAGCAGTCGTCCAGCGGCGCCGATTTCTCGCCGGGCGCACAGCAGGTCGATCTGCGCGGGCTCGGCCCGAACCACACCCTGGTGCTGGTCAACGGCCGCCGCATCGCCGACTTCCCGATGCCGTTCCAGGGCCGCAGCAACTTCACCGATGTGTCCAACATCCCGCTGGGCATGATCGAGCGCATTGAAGTGCTGACCGGTAGCGCCTCGGCCATCTACGGCTCGGACGCGATCGCCGGCGTGGTCAACTTCATCCTGAAGAAGCAGGCCGATGGCACCACCATCGACATGCGGATGGGCACCACCACCGAAGGTGGCGGCGATTCCTTCGACATGAGCCTGGCCAGTGGCTTCAGCCGCGGCAACTTCAACGCGGTGTACAGCGTGGAACTGCAGTCGCAGACCCCGCTGTGGGCGTACGAGCGCGAGCAGCAGGACTCCACCCAGGACGGCCCCACCGAAGGTTCGCGCATTGCCCGCCGTGCCTACCTGCGCACCGACTACAACGATGACTACCTGGACCCGGGCGCTGCGACCTGCGAGGCGCTGGCCGGGCAGAACCAGGGCAGCACCTACCGCGCGTTCCGCCCCCGCTACGGCTACTACTGCGGCAGCGATGCGTCGATCGGCTACGGCACCATCCTCAGCAAGCGCCGCGGCGCCAATGGCTATGCCTCGCTCAGCTACGACTTCGACAACGGCCAGCAGTGGTTCGCCGATGTGCAGCTGGGCTACCACAGCCTGGCGCTGATGCGCGATGTCACCTCCTGGGGCCGCATGGCGCCCGATGGTGACGAGTCGGGCTACTTCAACAATGCAGCCACCGGTGAGATCGAGTTCTGGCAGCGCCAGTTCTCGCCGGAGGAAATGGGCGGCCTGCGCAACGCCATGGTGCGCAGCACGCAGAAGACCTTCAGCGTGACCACCGGTTTCAAGGGCAACCTGACCGGCAACTGGGATTACGAAGCCGCCCTGAGCCATTCGCAGTACCAGTCGCGGATCAGCTGGCCGCAGATCGTGGCGGCTAAGGCCAACGACCTGTTCCTGGGCCCTCAGCTGGGCGAGGACGATGATGGCTTCCCGATCTACAACGCCGATCCGGACCGTCTGTACCGGCCGCTGACCCGTGCCGAGTACGATTCGATCGCCGCACGCACCACCTATACGCCGAAGTCGCGCACCGAAACGGCCGCCTTCACCCTGACCAACGGCGCACTGTTCGGCCTGCCCGGCGGCGACGCCGGCTTTGCCGCCACCGTGGAAGTGGGCCAGCAGGCGTACGCGCTGAATCCCGATCCGCTGGCCACGCAGTACTACTACTACAGCTGGAAGGATTCCAACGGCGAAGGCTCGCGCAACCGCTGGGCGACCGCCGCCGAACTGCGCATGCCGCTGCTGGACAGCGTGAACCTGAGCGTGGCCGGCCGTTACGACCAGTACCGCTATTCGGGCAACACGATCGGCAAGGCCACCTGGAGTGGCGGCCTGGAATGGCGCCCGATCGACACCCTGCTGGTACGTGGCTCCTACGGCACCGCGTTCCGCGCACCGGACCTGCACTACGTATACGCCGGCCCCGGCAATGACGAGACTGCCGGCAACGACTACTACGGCTGCCTGACCGACGGCGCCGATGACTGCAGCGATTACGAAGAGAACCTGGTGCGCAGCCGCGAAGGCAACCGTCGCCTCGACCCGGAAACCAGCACCTCGTGGAGCGCCGGCTTCGTCTGGTCGCCCGGCGGCGGCTTCGATGTCAGCGCGGACTGGTTCGACATCGACATGCGCAACCAGGTGCAGGACATGAACGTGGACGCGATCCTGCGCGACGAGGCGGCCTGCCGCTTGGGCGAGCTGGACGCCGCCTCGGCCACCTGCGTGGACGCGCTGGCCCGTGTGACCCGTACCGACGACGGCCGCCTGTATGGCGTGCACGTGAACCCGGTGAACATCGCCCGCGAGCGCACCCAGGGCGTGGACGTAGGCCTGCGCTGGCGGGTGCAGACCGGCATCGGCGAGTTCTCCTTCAGCGGCAACCACACCTGGGTGAAGAAGCACGACTTCCAGCAGTTCCCGGGCGATCCGGTGGAAGACCAGTTCGCAGTGAACAGCGGCTTCGATATTCCCCGTACCAAGACCAGCGTCAGCGTGACCTGGGAGAAGGATGCCTGGTCGGCCACCGTGTACGGCTCGCGCCTGGGCAAGCTGCCGACCTCGGACAGCTACGACCAGGTGTTCGACGAGGAAAGCGGCGACAGCCCGTGGATCAAGGCGACCTACCGCTACAACGCTTCGCTGCAGTACCGCTTCGACGATCACTCGCGGTTGTCGCTGTCGGTGGTCAATGTGTTCAACAAGATGCCGCCGAAGGACAAGACCTACACGTCGTACCCGTACTACGACGTGTCCTGGTTCGACAGCGTCGGCCGCACCATCAACCTGCAGTACACGCACAAGTTCGGCGGCAGCGCGCTGTAAGGGTGCACCTGCTGGCGGCACGCCACGGACCCCCGCTTCGGCGGGGGTCTTTTTTTGAGCGTCAGCTCCGGCCCCAGCCTGAACGGTTCCCAGCCAGCGCCCACCGCTATGGGCTGCAGGCCGCTTTTTAGGACATGGCTGATTCCGGGCGGGTGACCGTCCTCCCTAGGATCGGTGCATGTTCCGATTCCCTCGCCCTTCCCTGCCCCAGGTCGCACCGCCGACCACCGCATCGGTGCTGCTGCACTGGCTGACGGTGTGCGTGTTCCTGTGCCTGGCAGCCGCCACTGGTTTCTATCTGCTGACGGCGTTGACCGAAGACATCTCCAGCCACCGCCGTGACATGAACGCTGCCGCGTACAGGGCGCAGATCTACTTCGACCAGCGCGAGGCCCTGCTGCGTTATCTGGGCGATTCGGTGGTGGTGGGTGATCCGGCTGCGCCGTCCAGCGAGGGCGTCCGCCAGTTGCCACTGGATGGGCCGGGCGGAAAGCCCGGCCAGCGCCTGCTGCTGTCGCCGCGCGCGGAACACACGCTGCAGACCCTGCAGACCCACCTGCTGCTGGTCGATGTGCGGGGAACACATTGGCTGGCGGGCGGCCAGGCCGACGTGGACATCGCCGGCCTGCCCACTTTGCAGGTGCTGCGACAGCGCAGCGGCACGCATGCCGCTACCGATCCGGTGTACTGGCTGCGCGCGGGCGATGCCGGCGTCGCCCTGGCACAACCGGTACAGGCCGGACCGCAGTCAGGCCAGTGGCTGATGCTGCTGCTGGACAGTGCGGCTGCCTCGGACATGATCGATGGCCAGGGCATCGGCGGCTACGCCCTGCTGGACCGTGACGGGCAGCCCGCCCTGTCAAGCCTTGCCCCACGCCTGGACAGCGCAGGCTGGAAAGCACTGCAGCAGCGCCAGGACGACAGTTTCGGCGTGCTCTGGAGCACGGGCCTGCCGCGCGGCGTCGCCCTGGTGAAGGGCGTGGGCAACGACGGCTGGCGGCTGGTCTATCACCTGCCTCCGCGCCTGCTGCTCGGCGACATGGCGACTTCGCTGCTGATCAGCAGTGCATTGCTGCTGCTGGCTGGCATTGCCCTGCGCCTGCTGCGGCACCGCGTCGACCGCCAGTTGATCCAACCGGCCGTGCTGCAGCACCGGCGCCTGCTGGAAAGCCTGGATTTCAGTTCGACGGTGATCGACCTGGCGCCGGTCGGCATCTGTGTCCTGCGTCGCAGCGACCGCCAGCTGCTGCTGTCCAACCAGCTGCTGCGCGACTGGCTGGGCGAGGACGGCACCGACAGCGATTGGCAGGCACCGTGGCGCGGGCATGCCGGCGAACGCGGTCGCGGGCTGGAGTTCACCGCACGCGACGGTCGCCAGTTGCAGGTACTGCATGCCGCCTGTCGCTACCAGGATGATGACGTGCTGCTGTGCGTGTTCCATGACATCTCACGCCACCGCCAGGCGCAGGCTGCGCTGTCCTCGGCGCGGCAGGCGGCAGACGCTGCAAACCAGGCCAAGAGCGCGTTCCTGGCAACGATGAGCCATGAAATCCGCACGCCGCTGTACGGCGTGCTTGGCACGTTGGAGCTGCTCGGCCGCACGCCCCTGGATGCCCGTCAGTCGCAGTACCTGCGCACCATCGAGAGTTCCTCCTCGGTGCTGCTGCAACTGATCAGCGACGTGCTGGACGTGTCCAAGATCGAGTCGGGCCAGCTGAGCCTGGAGCCGGCATCGTTCTCACCGCGCGAGCTGACCGAAAGCATGCTGCGCAGCTTCGCCGCTGCGGCGACGCGCAAGGGCCTGCAGGTACTGGTCTGCACCGATCCACGGTTGCCGACGCGCGTGCTCGGCGATGCCGACCGGATCCGCCAGGTGCTGGGCAATCTGCTCAGCAATGCCATCAAGTTCACCGAGCATGGCCGGGTGGTGCTGCGCGTGCGCTTGGTGCAGCGCGAAGGCGAGTCGAGCGTGCTGGCCTGGCAGGTCACCGATACCGGCGTGGGCATCGCCACCGAGGAGCAGGCGCGCCTGTTCGAGCCCTTCCGCCAGGTCCGCGGTGCCGCAAGCGCACAGGGCACCGGGCTGGGGCTGTCGATCAGCGACCGCCTGGTGCGGTTGATGAGTGGCGAACTGCGCGTGGTCAGCGAACCAGGACTGGGCAGCAGCTTCACCGTGCGCCTGCCCTTGCCGGTGCTGGCCGCGACCGAGGATGGCCCCGCATTGCTGCCCGAACCGGCGGTCTACGTGCGCGGCCGCGATCGCGAACTGGTCGACAGTGCCTGTGGCTGGCTGCGCCGCTGGGGTGCCAATGCGCAGCCTCTGCAGGGCGACCCTGCCCTGCTCGACCACGCCGGCGCGATCCTGATGGATGGCGAGGCGGAGCAACCGCTGGCGTGGCAGGGCCCGCGCGTGCTGGCCTCGATCGATGGTGGCGACCAGCCCACAGCCACCACCGATGGCGCGATGCTGGTGACCCTGCACGGCATGTCCTCGATCGGCCTGGCGGTCGCACGCCAGCAGCGGCAAAGCGCAACGCTGCCGACCGCAGCGCGCGATGTGCAACCCGGCCCGCTGGGACTGCGGGTGCTGGCCGTGGAAGACAATCCCATCAACCGGGTGATCCTGGCCGAACAGCTGCAGGCGCTGGGCTGTGAGGTGGAACTTGCGCAGGATGGTGTCGAGGCATTGCAGCTGTGCCAGACCCACGACTTCGACCTGGTGGTCACCGACATCAACATGCCGCGCATGGACGGCCATACCCTGGCGCGCCGGCTGCGGGCAGAGGGCAATCTGCTGCCCGTGATCGGCGCCACTGCCAACGCGACCGCCGAGGAGCGCGAGCGTTGCCTGGCCAGCGGGATGCAGGGCTATCTGAGCAAACCCATCGACATCGCACGCCTGCGTCAGGCGCTTTCCGCTGTTCGTCAAGGAGATCCTGCATGACCCACCGCGTCCTGATCCTGGAAGACCAGCCGTTCCAACGTGGTTATCTCGTCAATCTGTTCAGTGCCCGTGCCGGTATGCAGGTCGATGCCTGCGAAGACGTAGACGCGGCGATCGCCCTGTGTGCCTGCCAGGCATACGATCTGGTGGTGAGCGATCTGTTGATGCCCGGCCAGGACGGCATCCAGTTCATCCAGGCACTGGCCGCGCAACCGCGCCCGCCGCGGCTTGCCGTGGTCAGCGCAGCCTCGCGGCGGATGATGAGTTCAGCGCGGTTGATGGCCGAATCACTGGGCCTGGACGTGGTGGGTCTGTTGGCCAAGCCGGTCGCCGCCAGCGATGTCGATGCACTGCTCGATGCATTGGCCGAGAGCCGGCCAGCCGTGCGTACCAGCCCGGCCTTGCTGACTCCCGAGCCGGACGCGGCGCAGTTGCGGCAGGCGCTGGCCGAGGGCAGCCTGACCGCCTGGTTCCAGCCGAAGAAGTCGTTGCAGTCCGGGCGCGTGGTCGCTGCCGAAGCACTGGTGCGCTGGCGCCACCCGCAGCTGGGGACGCTGGCGCCAGGCAGTTTCCTGCCGGCGCTGTGCCGTCATGGCCTGGAGCGCGAACTGCTGTACGCGATGCTCACGGCCAGCATCCAGGCACAGGCACGCTGGCGCGCCCAGGGATTCCGCGTGCCGGTATCGATCAACCTGCCGCCGCACCTGCTGGAGCAGTCCGATCTTCCGGATGAGCTGCTGGCGTTGACCCTGGCCGCTGGTGGCAATCCGGCAGACCTGTGCTTCGAACTGATGGAGAACAGCACCACCCGGCACGTCAGCGACTTCTATGCAGGGGCGTGCCGGTTGCGGATGAAGGGGTTCGGCTTGGCCCAGGACGACTTCGGCCAAGGGCTGAGCTCGGTGCACAACCTGGTCAATACACCGTTCACCGAGGTCAAGATCGATCGTGCGCTGGTCAGCGGTTGCGCGCGCGATCCCGCCCTGCACCTGACCTTGACCACGGTGATCGCGCTGGCCAACCAGCTCGGCCTGACCATCGTTGCCGAAGGCGTGGAGAGCGACGCCGATCTGGCCGCGCTGCGGCAGCTCGGCTGCAACCAGGTCCAGGGCTTCCTGATTTCGCAGGCGCTGCCCTCGGACGACTTCACTCGTCTGCTGGACGAAGATGTTCCCTATGCTGCAGCTGGCAGCAACCGGGCCGGGTCGCGCTGACAGGCGCGGCCGAAAGGCTTCACAATCCCATCAAGAGTCATTGACGATCCTCGTTGCGCGGCGACACCGGCCGTGCCCTGGGCCTTTCGGGCCGCCATCGACCGCCTACTGTTCCGAGACCTGTCCATGCCGGCCGAGGCCGCTCCCGTACGCCGACTCGCCCGCCGCTCCCTGCGTGTACATGCGCTGTTGATTGGCGTGGTGGTGCTGGCCACCCTGCAGGCCGGCCTGCTGCTGTCCACCGGCAGCCAGCTGTTCAACGAAGAACAGAGCAAGATCCGCTATCACTTCCGTCGCCTGGACGGCACGCTGCAGGAACAGGATCGCTTCCTGCGGCAATGGCGCCTGCATGACGTGGGGAGCAGCGGCCCGCCGGTGGACGAGGCCGTCTCACGCGCACCGCCCAGCCCGTTGTTCGCCAGCTTCGCCCGCATCGGTGGCGACGGCGGCGCCTCGACACAGGCAACGGCCGAACTGGGCGACCGCTTCCTGCGCTTCTACGGCGCTTTCTGGGCCGCCTCGCGGTTTCCGCCTCCGCAATGCCTGCTGGTCGATGGCCAGGGCCGCCGTGGCCTGCTGGCACCCATCCAGACGACGCGCGGTGATCCCGGCCAGAGCAGCCCACATCACCTGCAACCGGCACTGACCGCCATCCACCAGGTTCTACGCGAACGACCGGCGCTGCGACGCGGCAACGTGGTCTGGACACCGGTGGCCTGGCGCGAGGGACAGACCCGGCTGCTTGCCATCGCGCACGCGCCGCAGGATGCCCGCCTGTGGGGCGAGAGCGAGGATGAGTCACTGGCCGCGGTGGCCTGCCTGCTGGATCCGGGCCGCGTTGACGACTACCGCCAGGTGATGGGTACACCGGTTTTCGAACGGATGTCGCTGTTCGATGGCAGCGGCCGCCTGCTGCTGGGTGACGCCAACGATGCCAGCCGCGCCGGCACGTCCTGGCGCGCGGGCCTGGACGGCCTGCTGTTCCGCATGCGCAGCGAACAGGGGTGGCTGGCGGTGTATCACGTTGGCTGGCAACAGGTGTTCCAGCACCCGCGCGGGCCCCTGCTGGGAAGCATGGTGGTGGCGTTGCTGCTGGCCACCGGTGGCGTGCTGATCCTGCGTGCCTACCGGCGTTCGGTGATCGAGCCATTGCGCCGCAACCATGCGCGGCTGCTGGAAAGCGAAGCCTTCAGCCGCACCCTCCTCGACAACGCGCCGATCGGGTTGTGCCTGCTGCGTCGTACCGATGGCCGCGTACTGCTGGACAACGCACTGGCGCGCCAATGGCTGGGGCAGGACCATGATGAGGGCGGCTGGCACGGCCCCTGGCGGCGCAGCGTGCTTGCCGCCGGCGGCACCACGGCGGGCGGCGGTCTGGCCTATACCACGCCGGACAACCGCCACCTGCTGATCACCGCAACGCCCGCGCGCTATCGTGGCGAGCCCGCCGTGCTGTGCTTGTTCATCGATCTCAGCAGCCAGCATGAGGCCGAGCAGGTGCTGCAGCAGGCACGGCGTGCGGCCGACCAGGCCAACCGGGCCAAGAGCCAGTTCCTGGCCACCATGAGCCACGAGATACGCACCCCGCTGTACGGTGTGCTGGGCACGCTGGAACTGCTGGGCCTGACCCCGCTGGATGCGCGCCAGCAGGACTACCTGGATACGATCCAGCGCTCGTCCTCGACGTTGATGCAGCTGATCAGCGACATCCTGGATGTCAGCAAGGCCGAGGCCGACCAGCTGAGCCTCGAGCCCAGCGCGTTCGATCCGGTGCGGTTGACCGAGGACGCGCTGGATTCCTACGCCGCCGCCGCCGCGCACAAGGGCCTGCAGTTCTACGCCTGCATCGAGCCGGACATGCCGGTTGCGGTCAACGGTGATGCCGCGCGCATCCGCCAGATCCTCAACAACCTGATCAGCAATGCGCTGAAGTTCACCGACAGCGGCCGGGTCGTGGTGCGTCTGGGTGCGCTGCACAGCGAGGGTCGCTGCTGGCTGCGCTGGCAGGTGGCCGATACCGGCATCGGCATCGCCAGCGAGCACCAGGCACATCTGTTCGAACCCTTCTTCCAGGCCAACCCGGGCACCGATGCCATGCGCGGCACCGGATTGGGCCTGGCGATCTGTGCGCATCTGACCACGATGATGGAAGGCCACCTGCGGGTGGTCAGCGAAAGCGGCCTGGGCAGCAGTTTCTCGGTCGAGCTGCCGCTACCGGAGGCCGCAGCCGATCCGCTGCAGGCTGCACCACCGCGGTTGCCGGCAGCGTTGCCGGTGCAGGTCCGCGGCAGCGTTCGCGAGTTTGCACACTCGATCTGCGAGCGCTTGCAGCAGCGCGGTGCACAGGCCAGCGTGCATCGCGACGATGCGCCGGAGCTTGCCGATCCTGGCACGGTGATGCTCGACCTCGTACTGGACGAGGGCACGCCCACGTGGAGTGGACCGCAGGTGGTGGCCTGCCGCGAAGGTGGAATTCAGCCGCAGCAGGTGCAGGGACATTGGCAGGTCGGCGTGCATCGCCTGGATGCGATCGTGATGGCGTTGGCGGCTGCGGCGGGGCAGCCCCTGCCTGCCGGCGTCAATGGGCGCCTACCTGCGCCGCGCAGGTTCGGCCTGCAGGTGCTTGTCGCCGAAGACAACCCGATCAACCAGGCGATCCTGCGTGGTCAGCTGGAGCAGCTCGGTTGCCATGCGGTGGTTGCCAGCGACGGCAATGAAGCCCTGCGCTACTGGCAGCAGCGTCCCTTTGCCCTGGTGCTGACCGACCTCAACATGCCGGGACTGGATGGCTACGGTCTGGCCCGCGCATTGCGCGCGCGCGGGGTTGGCGTACCGATCCATGGCGCAACCGCCAACGCCGACCCGGCCGAACGGCAACGCTGCCACGAAGCGGGGATGCAGGGCGTGCTGGTCAAGCCGATCACCCTGGCAGCATTGCAGCGCCTGCTGACCCAGGTTGCGGCCCTGCCGCACGGCGAGCCCATCGACGATGACGCCGATGCGTCCCTGCAGGTTCCGGAAAAAATGCAGGCATTGTTCGTGCAGACCATGCAGGCCGACCTGGACAGCCTGCAACGGGCAATCGACGATGCCGCGCCAGAGCGCATTGCACAGGTACTGCACCGCATCCGCGGCGCACTGGTGATCGTGGGCGCACCGGCACTGGTGGCGCACGGCCAGCAGATCGAACAACAGATCGGCGACGGCGATGAACTGCCCGTGCTCGCCGAGGCCATCGACCATTTCCAGCGGCGCCTGCAGCGACTTCTGCAACCGTTGGCGCACGCCATCGCCCCCTCATCTTCCAGCAACCCGACGCCGCCATGACCACCCGCATCCTCATCGCTGACGACCACCCGATCGTGCTTGCTGGCATCCGCGATGTACTGGCCGGCGAACTGGACCTGGATGTGGTTGGCGAGGCAGCCGATCCGGTGACCCTGATCGAGCTGATGTCCAGCGCCCAGCCCCACGCGGTGATCACCGACTACAGCATGCCGGGCGATGACAGCTTCGGTGACGGCATCAAGCTGATCTCGTTCCTGCATCGCAGCTTTCCCGACGTGCGCCTGCTGGTGTTGACGATGGTCTCCAATCCCTCGCTGGTGGCGGCCATGTACGCTGCCGGTGCCAGCGGCGTGGTGCTCAAGAGCCACGGCCTGGGCAGCCTGGTACAAGCGCTGCGCACGGTGCTGGCAGACCGCGTGTACCGTCCGCCGGGTCTGCTGCCGGTTGCAGCTGCAGAACCCGCCGATGCCGAGGAGGTGCTGGCGCGCCTCTCGCCGCGCGAGCTGGAAGTCATCCGTCTGTTCACCGGCGGAATGAGCGTGGGGGAGATCGCCCGCCAGCTGCAGCGCAGCGCGAAGACGGTCAGTACGCAGAAAATCAACGCGATGCGCAAACTGGGGGTAGATAGCGACCAGGCGCTGATCGAGTACTGCCTGCAGGCATCGTTGTTCGGCTGAGGCGTCCACATCACTGAACCCTTCCCTGCCCACGCGCAGGGGAAGAATGGCTTTAGGAAACGCCTGATTCCATCGGACAGGCCTGGTTTCTAGTCTGGATGCATCCCGCCACGGTGACGATTTCCCATCGTCATCGCGTTGCCGGCGGGAGAGAAACCGGATGGCGCCTGCTGCGGCCATCGCACGCGGTTTCCACAGCGACGCGGCCCTGCCGCGCCAGATCGCGCAGCCGCGCTGCGCCCTGCCACAGGAATACACCAGCATGAACGCCTCTTCCCCACGGCGCCGCCGTGCGTCCGCCTGCGCGCGCGCGTCGCGCCTTCCCTTGATTCCCAGCCTGCTGGCCAGCGCGCTGTGGGCGGCATTGCCGGTCCATGCAGCGGATCTGACCGGCCCGCTCAAGGTCACCGATGGCGGCAGCCTGCAGTTGGGTGCCGACGACACCCTGTTGCACAGTGCCGGAGGCTTCGCGCTGGACGTCGATGGTGCCGGCAGTACCGCCACCGTGGATGGCAGCCGCATCGAGATCACCGGGGGCGGTAGCGGCATCCAGGCCAAAGCCGGCGGCAACGTGCTGGTCGAAGGCGGTCACATCCAGCTGGGCAATGGCAGCGGCAGCACTGCCGGTTATGCGCTGAACGCCAGCGGCCTGGGCAGCGTCATCCGCGCCAACAATCTGGTCATCGACGCCTATCGCAACGGCTCCGGCTACGGCACGGTCAATGCTACCGCCGGTGGCAAGCTCTGGTTGAATGGCGGCAGTGTCAGCAGCGGCGGCCACGCGCTGTACTCCAGCGGCGTTGGCAGCGAGCTGCATGTATCGGGAACCACCATCAACAACGGTGCCAACAGCGCTGCGTACGCCGATGGCGGCGCATTGCTGTCGCTGGAATCGCTGACAATGACCTTCGCCGAGGCCGCCAGCGGTTACAGCGGTCGCGTCTCCAGCAGCGGCAACGGCAGCGTCCTGTCGCTGCGCGAGGTGGACGTGGTCAACGGCAACTTCGATATCAGCAATGGCGGCGCGCTGCAGATCGTGGGAGGCAGTGCCAGCGGCAGCGGCGGCAGCATCCGCCTGCTCGGAAATAGTGGCAACCGGCTGTACTCCACCGCCGATATCACCGGTGGCCGTTTCGAGACCATCGGCGGCTATGGCGTCAACGTCAACAGCTGGGCCAAGCTGACCGCCAACGGCGCCCACTTCACGGTGCGCGATGGTTATTCCGGCATCTGGCTGTCCGGTGCGGACTCGCTGGCCGACCTCACCGACACCACGATCAGCACTTATGGCGACAACGGCTACGGCCACGGCGTGGACGTCTGGGGTGGTACCGCCACGATCACCGGCGGCAGCATCGATACCCACGGCGATGGTGTCTACGGCCTGCGCGCATCGGGCAGCAACCCACCGACGCCCTATTCGCGCATCCGTGCCAAGGGTCTGGACATCACCACCTCCGGCACCGGTGGTGGCGGCGTCTTCCTGGGTGGCAGCACCGCCGACATACAGCTGGACGGCGGCTCGATCACCACGCGGGGTGCATCTTCGTTCGGCATCGTGCAGATGAACACCGCCAAGCTCACCGCCGACAACCTGAGCATTCATGCACAAGGGACGAATTCGGGTGCCTATCGTTCCTACATCACGGTGTTCGGACCGCACTGGGACCGTCTGGTGTTCAACAACAGCCGCCTGCAGACCCAGGACGGTCCCGCGCTGTGGCTGCAGGGCAGCAACCACGAGCTGACGCTCAACAACACCGATGTCGTCGCGCGCCAGCTGGGCAACCTTGATGGTGGCCGCTTGCTGCGGGTGAGCGATACGGTGTTCACCGATGGCAGTTCAGTTGCCACCTCGGACATTCTTTTCACTGCCGACAACAGTCGCCTGACCGGCGATGTGGTGGTCGACAGCGCCACCGCCAACGTGCAGATGACGCTGCGCAACGGCACCGTGCTCAACGGCGCGCTGCGCAACGATTCGGGCTACCAGGTCGCACAGCTGGCGATGGATGACAGCAGCCAGTGGAACGTGCGTGGCAATTCCAGCGTCGGTTCGCTGGACCATGCCGGCACCATCGCCTTTGTCGCTCCCACCACTGATGACTTCAAGACCCTGACCGTCACCGGCGACTATGCTGGCAACGATGGGCATTGGCTGTTCAACCGCGCGCTGGGCGACGACGCCTCGCTGGGTGACCAACTGGTGATCCAGGGCAACAGCAGCGGCACGGCCTCTGTCAGCGTGCGCAACGCGGGGGGCGCCGGCGCCCTGACCAGCGAAGGCATCCGCCTGATCAGCGTGGGCGGCCAGTCCGATGCGCAGTTCACGCTGCAGGGACGCGCGGTGGCCGGTGCTTACGACTACTTCCTGTACAAGGGCGGCGTCTCCACGCCGGACGACGGCAACTGGTACCTGCGCTCGGAATACGGATCGCCGGTCGACCCGCCGGAACCACCCGATCCGCCGCAGCCGCCGATCGACCCGCCGGCCCCACCGATCGACCCGCCTGCTCCGCCGATCGATCCGACGCTGCCGCCGGCCCCGCCGCGCGTGGAGCGACCGGAGCCGGCGGTGTACATGGCCAACCAGAGCAGTGCGCTGGGCATGTTCCGGCACAGCCTGTACGACCGCAGCGGTGATCCTGCCGATGCGACCGACGGCGGCAGCGACGCCATTGCATGGGCACAGGTGCGCAGCAGCCAGCCCGGCAGCCGTGGCCACCAGGTGGATGTGGACAGCCAGCTCAACAGCGTGCTGCTGGGCGTCGGTCGTCGCTTCGAAGCCAATGCCGGCGGCCAGCTGCAAGCGGGGGTGATGGCCGGTCAGGGCCGGGCGCGCAACGACAGCCGTTCACAGGTGACCGGTTACACCGCGCACGGTGTGGTCAACGGCACCAGCCTGGGTCTGTATGCCACCTGGCTGCAGGACGCACGGATGGACCACGGCGCGTATGTGGATGGTTGGCTGCAGTACGGGCGATTCCGCAACAGCGTGCAGGGCGAAGGGCTGCAGAAGGAGCACTACCGCTCGCACAGCTGGACCGGTTCGGCCGAGGCAGGCTATGTGCTGCCCGTGCAGCGCACGGCGCAGCGCAGTGTCTACCTGGAGCCACAGCTGCAGGTGATCCACAGCCGCTACGACGCCGACCGCGTGGTCGAAGCCAACGGCACGGTGGTTGAAGGGCGCGACAAGGACAGCACCACCACGCGTGTGGGCCTGCGCCTGTACACGCGTTCGCTGACGCAGGGCGAGGGGCAGGTACAGCCGTTCGTCGCGGTGAACTGGTGGTCCGGTGGCAACGACGCGGCCATCGCCGTGGACGGCGAACGCCTGCACCGGCAGTTGCCGCGTGACATCTACGAAGCCAAGGCTGGCGTGCAGGTGAATCTGTCGGGTGGCTGGCGCGGCTGGGGTGAAATCAGCCGGCAGACCGGTGGCATGGGCTTCCGCGATACCAGCGGTCAGCTGGGCGTCTCTTACCGCTGGTAAGACCTGCCACGGGCGAGCCCAGCGAGGGGTCCGACGAAGCATCGTCGGACCCCTCGTTGTTTTCCACATCACGCGTGGAAATCGGTGGGGGTTGGATGTGGACAAGTGGGCGCGAGCACTGCCGCACAAGCGTTTGCAGGTGTGGTGATTTTTTATCCAGGCCGACGTTTGTTTTTCCACACGGCACGTGGAAAGCGATGGGAACTTGGTGTGGACAAGTGGGTGCGAGCGTTGCGGCGCAGGCGTTCCAAGGTGTGGTGAAAATTTGTCCATGCCGTGCGGTGCCAACCAAGGTTGGCACCCCCCCAGGCGGGCTACCCGCGGTTTTCCACACCGTGCGTGGAAAGCGGTGGGGGTTTGGTGTGGACAAGTAGCTGCGAGCCACGCACTGCAGGCGTTTCAGTGCGCGGTGATTTTTTGTCCAGAGGCACGCCAACGCAGCGTCAGCAGCAGCAACACCCCCAGCAGCGCAGCACCAATCAGGCAGGACAGAGCAATATGGAAGTCCGTTCCGCCACTGGCGATGTGCCGGACGGCGGCTGTGCCGTCGATGCCCATCGCGCGCATCCGGCTCCAGCCCCGCAGCACTTCCACTGCGGAACGCAGGCCGCTGTAGAGCAGCGGCAGGGCGAAGATCAGCAACGCCACACGCAGCACCCACACGCCCACGCGTTGCAGCCGGTTGCTGGCGGTGCGCAGGACGGGCGCCGTGGCATTGGCCAGCCGGGCGCAGGCGATGGCGGCGGATGTCGCACCCCAGGTTGCCACTGCGGCGATCATCAGCATCACGCCGGCCAGCCCCGACAGCGTAGACGTCAGTCGCCGCCAGACGAAGGTCAGACCGCCACGCCAGGACGGCGCATCGCCCATCAGCATGTGCACGGCGCCCTGCACATGTTCGCGGTCCTGCAGCGAGAAGGCCGTTGCCACCGCGCCCAGCGTGATGACAGCACACACGGCCACGGCCAGCAGCAGGAGCAGGCCCAGCAGCAGCCGGGCAGCACCGCCGGGGCGCGGCATGTCGGATTGCGGGGGCGTCATGGCCAAACCTTCCCTGGTCGCTCGATTCGCCGCGCAGGATGCCGCGCAGCCCCGGAAACAACAAGGCCCCGCACTGCGGGGCCTTGCTGGACATCACGACGCGTAGTCGATCAGACGTTGAAGCGGAAATGCAGGATGTCGCCTTCCTGCACGCGGTATTCCTTGCCTTCCAGGCGCAGGCGACCGGCTTCCTTGGCACCCGCTTCGCCCTTGTACTTGATGAAGTCGTCATACGCGATGGTTTCGGCGCGGATGAAACCCTTCTCGAAGTCGGTGTGGATGACCGCGGCGGCCTGCGGCGCGGTGGCACCCTTGCGCACGGTCCATGCGCGTACTTCCTTTACGCCCGCAGTGAAATAGGTCTGCAGGCCCAGCAGGCTGTAGGCCGCGTTGATCACGCGGTTCAGGCCCGGCTCGGTCAGGCCGAGGTCGGCCAGGAAGGTATCGCGGTCTTCGTCATCCAGCTGCGACAGCTCTTCTTCGATCGCCGCCGACACCGGCACGACCTGTGCGCCTTCTTCGGCGGCACGGGCGCGCACAGCGTCCAGGTGCGGGTTGTTCTCGAAGCCGTCTTCCAGCACGTTGGCGATGTACATCACCGGCTTCAGGGTCAGCAGGAACAGATCGCGCACCAGCGCCTTCTCTTCCTCGTCCAGGCCGGCCGAACGGCCGGCCTTGCCATCAGCCAGCGCGGCCTGCAGCTTGGCCAGCACCGGCTTGCGTGCCGCCGCGTCCTTGTCGCCGCCCTTGGCCGCACGCTCGGCGCGGTTCAGTGCCTTCTCGACGCTGTCCAGGTCGGCCAGGGCCAGTTCGGTATCGATGGTGTCGATGTCCGAAATCGGGTCGACCTTGTTGTTGACGTGGATGACGTCAGCGTTCTCGAAGCAGCGCACCACGTGGGTGATCGCATCCACTTCGCGGATGTGGGCCAGGAACTTGTTGCCCAGGCCTTCGCCGCTGGCGGCACCGGCCACCAGGCCAGCGATGTCGACGAACTCCACCGCAGTCGGAATGACCTTCTGCGGGTTGATGATCGCCGCCAGCTCGTTCAGGCGCGGATCCGGCACCGGTACGATGCCGACGTTCGGTTCGATGGTGCAGAACGGGAAGTTCGCCGCGGCGATGCCCGCCTTGGTCAGCGCGTTGAACAGGGTCGACTTGCCGACGTTGGGCAGGCCGACGATGCCGCATTTGATACCCATGGGTGACAGCTCTCTGGGGTGAAAGTGATTGGTGAAACAGCGCACGCGCTGCTTGGCCAATCCATCTCGTTGCCGATCAATGTTCGTGCCAACCGAGGTTGGCACCTACCAGAAGCGGGTCAGCGGGGAGTGTGCAGCCGCTTCATCGCTTCGCTGAAGTCGCCCTGCACTGCCAACGGCAGCACGTCGATCGCATCGTCGATGGCGCGCGAAATCAGTACTTCATCATCCTTGGACGGGCGTCCCAGCACCCAGCCCACCACGCGGTCCTTGTGGCCGGGATGGCCAATGCCCACGCGCAGGCGATGGAACTTGCCATGGCCGAGCAACCGGATGGTGTCACGCAGGCCGTTCTGTCCACCGTGGCCACCGTCGAACTTCAACCGCGCCACGCCGGGCGCCAGGTCCAGTTCGTCGTGGGCCAGCAGGGTCTCCTCCGGCTCGATCTTCCAGAACCGCTGCGCGGCGGTGACCGACTTGCCGCTGAGGTTCATGAAGGTGGCGGGCTTGAGCAGCCACACCGTCTGCCCAGCGATGTCGACCTTGGCGGTCTCGCCAAACAACTTGCTGTCCACGTTCCATCGCGCACCGGCCTTTTCAGCCAGGGCCTCAACGAAATGAAACCCGGCATTGTGCCGGGTCCGGGCGTGCTCCGATCCGGGGTTGCCCAGACCGACGATCAGTCGCAATCCTGCCATCGTTCCATCCAGATACGGCGCCTGCCCCGAAGGACAGGCGCCGCGGGGTATTACTCGGCCGCTGCTTCTTCAGCGTCGGCAGCGTCCTGCTTGCCGTGCTTGGCAGTGACGATCGCGTCGTCGTGGTCCTTGCCCAGCGCCAGCGCCGGGATTTCCACGCCCTTCGGCAGCTTGATGTCCGACAGGTACACAACGTCGCCAGCCTTCAGCTCACCCAGGTCGACTTCGATCGACTCCGGCAGGTCCTTCGGCAGGCAGCTGATGGACACTTCCTTCAGTTCGTGGGCGACCACGACGTCGGCAGCCTTGCCAGCCGGCGAGGTGTCTTCGTTGATGAAGTGCAGCGGAACCGAAGCGGTCAGCTTCTCGTTCTCGTTCACGCGCAGGAAGTCCAGGTGCATGATCAGCTGCTTGAACGGATGGCGCTGCATGTCACGCAGCAGCACCTTCTGCACCTGGCCGTCCAGGTTCAGGTCCAGGATCGAGGCATAGAACCACTCGTTCTGCTGGGCCAGCCAGATTTCGTTGTGGTCCAGGCTGATGGCGACCGGTTCGGCGTTGCCGCCGTACACGATCGCCGGGATCACACCAGCGGTACGCAGGCGGCGGCTCGCACCCTTACGCTGCAGTTCACGCTTGGTGACCTTGATTTCATGGGTCTTCGACATTTTCGACTACTCGGTTGTTGCCTCGCCTTGCGGCTTGGCGGTTGAAGGCACTTCCGCGACCAGAAGCACCCGGTGTGTCCCTGCCGTTGCCGGCGGGGACGAAAAAAATCAATCCACGTACAGCGAGCTGACCGATTCGCCGAAGGCGATGCGGCGCATCGTTTCAGCCAGCATTTCCGCCACGCTCAGCTGACGGATCTTGCTGCACACCCGCGCGGCGTCCTTCAGCGGGATGGTATCGGTCACCACCAGCTCATCGAGCTGGGAATTGGTGATGTTGTCCACCGCCGGGCCGGACAGCACCGCGTGGGTGCAGTAGGCGGCGACCTTGAGCGCACCGCGCGCCTTCAGGGCAGCGGCAGCGGCGCACAGGGTGCCGGCGGTATCGACGATGTCATCGACCATCACGCAGGTCTTGCCTTCGACGTCACCGATGATGTTCATCACGGTGGAGACGTTGGCGCGCGGGCGGCGCTTGTCGATGATCGCCAGGTCGGCGTCATCCAGGCGCTTGGCCACCGCACGGGCGCGGACCACGCCGCCCACGTCCGGCGACACCACGATCAGGTTCTCGGTACCGTAGGCGCGCCAGATGTCGGCCAGCAGCAGCGGCGAGGCATACACGTTGTCGACCGGAATATCGAAGAAACCCTGGATCTGGTCGGCGTGCAGGTCGACGGTCAGCACTCGATCAGCGCCAGCGGTGCTGAACATCTTCGCCGCCAGCTTGGCGGTGATCGGCACGCGCGAGGAACGCATGCGGCGATCCTGGCGCGAATAGCCGAAGTACGGCACCACGGCGGTCACGCTGGCCACCGATGCGCGCTTGAGCGCGTCGATCAGCACCAGCAGTTCCATCAGGTTCTCCGCGCTCGGCGCCGAGGTCGGCTGGATCACGAACACGTCCTGCTTGCGGACGTTCTCTTCGATCTCCACCTGCACTTCACCATCGGAGAAGTGCGAGACCAGCGCCTTGCCCGGGCGCACTCCCAGTTCCTTGCAGATGTTCTGCGCCAGACGTTTGTTGGCGTTGCCGGAAAAGACCAGCAGGTTCGGGGACTCTTGCATCATGATTGTCTCGGGCGGGGACGAGTGGCGGGGATCCGGTAGCGGCAAGGACCACTTCGGCCCCTGCTGCTGACAACACCGCGACTGTTCCCACGTCCCGCGCAGGTGATGCGCTGGAAGGCGCGGACGCAGCCGCATTGGCAGGGGCGGGAGGATTCGAACCTCCGAATGCCAGGATCAAAACCTGGTGCCTTGGGCCTCTTGGCGACGCCCCTGCATTGATGAATCAGTGTTGCTCGAGTGCATCCAGCAGTGGCGAACGTGCAACGCCCGCAGCCACCCTTGCCCGCAACTCCTTCGACAACTTCGCTCGTCCCTGCTCGGCGGCAGCCTGCGAATCGAACTCGACGAAACAACCACTTCCCGAACCGGTCAGTCGTGCCGTGCCGATGTCGCTCAACGCAGCAAGCACGGCCTCGACGGCAGGCTCACGGCGGCGCAGCACCGGTTCGAACACGTTCCCGACCAGCGTGCCGGAAGCGAAGTCCTCTATTTTCGCCTGTGGACAGTCGCGCGTCAAATCCGGATCAGCGAACAGCAGTGGCGTCGGTACATGAACGCCCGGTTCGACGACCACATACCAGGCCTGCGGCAGGGTGATCGGCTGCAGCTGCTCGCCCACCCCTTCGGCCCAGGCGTTGTGCCCACGCACGAACACCGGTACGTCGGCGCCGAGACGCAGGCCAAGCGCGGCCAGCGCGTCTTCGTCCAGGCCCGCGCCCCAGAGCCGGTTCAGCACCACAAGCACGGTGGCCGCATCGGATGAGCCACCGCCGAAACCGCCGCCTGCCGGAACATGCTTTTCGACGATGATGTCGACACCTTGCTCGACATTTGCCGCTTCTTTGAGCATCCGCGCTGCGCGGACCGCCAGATCATCCGCCTCTGCGACGCCGGCCAGGCCCCCGCCCTGGCGCCGCACCTGATCGTCTTCACGCAGGCGCAGGCCGATCCGGTCGCCCCAGTCGAGCAGGCGGAACACCGTCTGCAGCTCGTGGTAGCCATCGGCACGGCGGCCGGTGATGTGCAGGAACAGGTTCAGCTTGGCCGGGGCCGGCCACCAGGACCAGCCCGCGTCATCCGCCCGCGCGTTCATGGCGCGCCCTGACCCCATTGGTCGACCAGCAGGCGCACCTTGGCGTCGCCATTGACCGCTTCGACCCTGCGCGGCAGGGCCGGACGCCCGGCTTCGGCCGGATACCAGTCCAGGTACTGGATGACCCAGCCCATCTGCTGCATGCGCCGCGGACGGCCATCAGCATCGCGGTCGATCTTTTCCGGCCCAGCGCTGTCGCCAGCGACCAGGCCGCGTACCCAGTCCGGCAGCTGATTGACCGGTATATCCCAGCCGGTGGCCTCCAGCAGCAGCGCCTGCGCGTCTTCACCCTCGCGCGGACCACCGGCCAGTCCTTCCAGGCGCCCGGCTTCATGATGGGCATCACCGCTCAGCTTCCAGCTCTGGCGGGTCACCGGCGCGCTCAGCTCAACGACATAGCGCTGGCCTTCCTGCTTCCAGTCGATGCGGCCGCTGCCACCGTCCTTGCCCTTGCTGACCGCCACCCGGCCCTGGAAATTCCAGTCCGATGCCGATCGCAACGCTTCTACACGCGCGACCTCGGTAGCGGCCGCTTCGGCGGAAACGGTGGTGACCACGGCCGGCGCCGGCGTCTTCTGCCGGCCAACGGTGGTACAGGCACTCAGGGCCAGGGTCACGGCCACCAGCAGCAATGGCCGGATCGTGGAAACACTCATGGATTGAATTTCTCGCGGGCGCGCTGCAGCGCGCGGTTTTCAGGGTCGAGCCGGGCCGCTTCCTCGAAGAAGTGACGGGCTTCATCGTGCTTGCCCAGCACCCACAGCACCTCGCCCACGTGGGCGGCGATTTCCGGGTCCTTGGCCAGCGTCCAGGCGCGGCGCAGCTGCACCAGCGCGTCGGCGCTGCGCCCAAGGCGATACAGCACCCAACCATAACTATCGACGATGGCCGCGTTGTCCGGCTCGGCCACGCGCGCGCGGTCGATCAGCTCGAGTGCTTCCTGGTAGCGGCCGGTACGGTCGGCCAGGGTGTAGCCCAGTGCGTTCAGTGCCGGCACGTTCTCCGGCTCGGTCACCAGGATCTTGCGCAGGTCGGCCTCGGCGCGGGCGATGTCATCGCGACGCTCCCAGGCCAGCGCACGGGCATACAACAGGCCGTTCTCGTCCGGATACGCAGCCAGGCCACGGGCCAGTGCATCGATCTCGCCGGGAAGATCATCGGCACGCTGGCGCAGCTCGGCTTCCAGCAGATACGCATCGCGTCGCACATCGTCATCCACGCCAGCATCGGACTGGATCGCATGCACTTCCTCCAGCGCCAGCGACTGCCGACCCGCCAGGCCCTGTGCATTGGCCGCACGCAGGCGCGCTTCATTCAGCTCATCGCCGCCAGGCACGCTGTGATACCAGTTGACCGCCTCCGGGTAGCGCTTGAGGTACTCGGCGATCTTGCCCAGCAACAGGCGCTGCGCCGGGTCCGGCTTGGCCGCCTGCCGCGACAGCTCGTTGTACAGATTGGACAGCGCGGCCTTGTCGCCCTGCTTGGCCAGCAGCGAGGCACGCATGCCCCACGTCTGCACATCCTGCGGGCCAACCGCCAGCACGCGCTCGGCCGCTGCCGGCTGGCCGAGGCTGTCATAGGCGATGGCCACCGCGTTGCGCAGCTCGGGGTCCTGGCGGGTCTTCGGCTCCACCCCGCGCAGCAGCGACAGTGCCTGGTCGGTCTGCCCGGCCTGCTGCAGCTGGCTGGCACGCAGCAGGGCGACGCGCGGCTCCTCGGGGAAGCGCTTGACCACCTCGTCGATCATGCGCCGCGCCAGTTCGGGCTTTTCCATGCGCAGCGCCAAGCGCCCAAACTCCTGCCAGGCCTCGATCTTCTGGGGAATGGCGTTGGCATCGACCAGCTCGCCCAGCACCTGGGCTGGCACGGCCGGATCGCGGCCACCACCGATCAGGGCACCCAAGGCGAACTTCCAGCCCTCATCCCCCGGCTCCTGCAACAAGGCCTGAAGTTCGCTGCGCGCGGCCTTCACATCGCCCTCGCGCATCGCCAGTGCACCGGCTGCGCTGCGCATCGCCAAAGAGCGCGGCGCACGCTGCTGCCACAGGGCCAGGCCCTTGGCCGCAGCCCCATCGTCGTTGGCCAGCATGGCGATGCGGGTCGCCCGCTCGGCCAGGGCGGCGTCGCCGTCGGTCTGCTGGGCGGCCTGCAGGTACCAGCGCGCGGCCTCGGCCAGCTTGCCCGCCTGCAGGGCGAATTCGCCTGCCAGGACCGGCTCCAGCGCCAGTTCCTCAGTCACCGCTGGCCGCGCAGGGGCCTTGGCGGGCACCGCCGCCAGGGCCTGGGCGCAGGCCAAAGACAGCAGCAGAACACTGGGGATGCGAATCAATGCGGGCATCGTCGGCATCGGGGCCTTAAAATGTCGTCCAATGGCCAGCAGCTTATCGCAAGCAACTGAACAATGACCCTGTGGGTGCTCGGACTGAATCACCAGACCGCACCGGTGGAACTGCGCGAACGCGCAGCCTTCGCCGGTGACGCGTTGCCGCGCGCGCTCGGTTCGCTGCGCGATACCCCGCAGATCGCCGAGGCGGTGCTGCTGTCCACCTGCAACCGCACCGAGCTGTATGCCGTGGCCGAGTCCGCGCAGGCACTGGACCAGTGGCTGCACGCCCAGGCCGGCGACCTGCAGGGCTATCTGTACCAACACGCCGATGCCGATGCCGTACGCCATCTGTTCCGGGTGGCGACGGGGCTGGATTCGATGGTGCTGGGCGAGCCGCAGATCCTGGGCCAGGTGAAGGATGCCTGGTCGACCGCGCGCGACCATGGCCTGCTCGGCCAGCGCCTGGACCGGCTGTTCCAGCAGACATTCTCGGTGGCCAAGCGCGCACGTACCGATACCCAGGTCGGCGCCAATCCGGTATCGGTGGCTTCAGCAGCGGTGCGTCTGGCGCAGAACGCGTTTGCCCGCCTGGATGATTCCACCGTGCTGCTGGTCGGTGCTGGCGAGACCATCGAACTGGCCGCGCGCCACCTCAGTGAAGGCAAGGTGCGGCGTCTGCTGATCGCCAACCGGACGCTGGCCCATGCGCAGGAACTGGCCAGCCGCCATGGCGGCGTGGCGCTGCCGCTGACCGAGCTGGAGCGCCACCTGGCCGAGGCCGACGTGGTGTTCTCGGCCACCGCCGCCCGTGAACCGGTGATCCACCGTGCCGCGGTGGCCAACGCCCTGCGTGCGCGCCGGCACAAACCAATGCTGCTGTTCGACCTGGCCGTGCCGCGCGACATCGAAGCTGACGTTGCCACGCTCAAGGATGCGTTCCTGTACACCGTGGACGATCTCGAGCGCGCGGTGGAAGACAACCGCCGCAGCCGCCGCGAGGCCGCCGCCGAAGCCGAGACGATCATTGACCTGCAGGTCTCGCGCTTCGTCGAAACGCTGCAGGCCAATGCCCACCAGGCACCACTGCGACAGCTGCGCGCCTTCGGCGAGGCCACCCGGGTCGAACTGCTGGAACGCGCGCGACAGCAACTGGCCAACGGCAAGCCCGCCGACGAAGTGCTGGAACTGCTTGCCCACGGCTTGACCAACCGCCTGCTGCACCCGCCGACCGCCGCCCTGCGTGCGGCCGCGCTCAGCGGCGATGCCGACCTGACCCGCGCCGCCGAGCGCCTGTTCCCGGCCACGCCGGGTTACCGCCACCCACCTGTGAGAACCGATGACGCCGACCCTGCGCCGTAAGTTGGAAGCGCTGGCCGAGCGCCGCGAAGAACTGGAACGTCTGCTCGCCGAACCGGAGGTGGTCGCCAACAACGCGCGCTTCCGCGATCTTTCGCGCGAGTTTTCCCAGCTCGAACCGATCGCCACCGCACTGGCCGATGAAGCACGCGCCAAGGCCGACCTGGCAGCGGCCGAAAGCATGCGTGCCGACCCGGACCTGCGCGAGCTGGCCGACGAGGAGATCGCCGACGCACAGGCCCGCCTGCAGGAACTGGAGCAGGAACTGGCGCTGCTGCTGGTGCCCCGCGACCCGCGCGATGAAGGCAACCTGTTCCTGGAAGTGCGCGCCGGCACTGGCGGCGACGAGGCGGCGATCTTCGCCGGCGACCTGTTCCGCATGTACGCCCGCTACGCCGAGCGACAGGGCTGGAAGGTCGAGATCGAATCGGACAATCCCGGTGAACATGGCGGCTACAAGGAAGTGGTGGCGCGCGTGGTCGGCCGAGGCGCGTTCTCGCGCCTGAAATTCGAATCGGGCACGCACCGCGTGCAGCGTGTGCCGGCCACCGAATCGCAGGGCCGCATCCACACCTCGGCGGCAACCGTGGCGATCATTCCGGAAGCAGACGAAGTCGACGAGATCGTCATCAACCCGGCCGACCTGAAGGTTGATACGTTCCGGTCATCCGGCGCCGGTGGCCAGCACGTCAACAAGACCGAATCGGCGATCCGCATCACCCATGTGCCCAGTGGCGTAGTGGTCGAATGCCAGACCGAGCGCAGCCAGCACGCCAACCGCGACAAGGCGATGAAGCGGCTGAAGGCACAGCTGCTCGATGCCGAGCGCCAGCGCCACGACGCGGCGCAGGCTGAATCACGGCGCCTGCAGGTCGGCAGCGGTGACCGCAGCCAGCGCATCCGCACCTACAACTTCCCGCAGGGCCGGATCACCGACCACCGCGTGGAAGGGCTGACCCTGTATGACCTGCCCAACGTCCTGGCCGGCGATCTGGACCCACTGCTGCAGCGTCTGAGCCACGAACACCAGGTCGACGCCCTGGCCCAGCTTTCGGCGGGCTGACCCGCGTGTCGGCCTGGCAGCAGCGGCAGCAACTGCAGCAGGCGATCACGCGCCAGCCCGGCGACTTCGTCGCCTGGGTGATGCTGGCCGATCTGGAACTGGAAGCCGGTGACATTGCGGCCGGCGAGCAGGCCGCGCGACGCGCGCTGCAGCTGCGGCCCAACCATCCTGAAGCACTTGCCCGGCTGGGCCGGGTAGCGTGGATGGCGGGGGCGCATGCCGATGCCGCCAAACTGCTTGGCCAGGCCTCCGCGCTGGCACCGGAGCACCCGGGCATTGCGTTGTGGCTGGGGCATGCGCTGGAAGATGCCAACGATGCAGAGGGCGCATCCGCGGCCTATCGCCGCGCGCATGCCCTGATGCCCGATGAGCCCTATATCGCCGCACAACGCCTCGCCTGGCAGCGTCGCCTATGCGATTGGCAGGACGTGGATGTGCTGGCCACGCGGGTGCGCGGCGCATTGGTGTCCGGTCAGGGCGTGGTGGAACCCTTTGCGTTTCTCAGCGAAGACGCCAGCGCGGCCGAACAGCTGGCCTGTGCCCGAGCGCGCGCGGCCGCTGTCGCTGCTGCGGTGCGGCCACTGCCGCCGGTGAAGCTGCGCAAACGAGGTCCACTTCGCGTGGGTTTCCTGTCCAACGGTTTCGGCGCTCATCCCACCGGATTGCTGACGGTGGCGCTGCTGGAACATATGAGCCAGGACCCGGCCCTGCACCTGCATCTGTTCGCGCTCAACGCCGACGATGGCAGCCGCATCCGCCAACGCCTGCGGACCGCCACCCGGCTGCATGACGTGGCGGGATTGCGCCATGCCGATACCGCCGCGCGCATCCGTGCACAGGGCATCGACCTGCTGTTCGACCTGCGCGGCTGGGGCGGCGGCGGCACACCGGAAGTACTGGCGATGCGCCCTGCCCCGCTGCAGCTCAACTGGCTGGCCTACCCCGGCACCTCCGGTGCGCCGTGGCTGGATGCCGTGATCGCCGACCCCTTCACGCTGCCGCCCTCGATGGAAGCGCACTACAGCGAACGTGTACTGCGCCTGCCGCGTGCATTCCAGCCCTCGGACAACACCCGTCTGCTGGAACCGGCACCGGACCGCACGGCATGCGGGCTGCCCGCGCAGGGCGTGGTGTTCTGCTGCTTCAACAACAGCTACAAGCTCAACCCGCGCAGCATGGGCCGCGCGTTCGCGGTGCTGCAGGCAGTCCCCGGCAGCGTGCTGTGGCTGCTGTCCGGCCCCGGCCACGCCGATGCCCGCCTGCGTATCGCCGCGCAGGCTGCTGGCTTGGATCCGGCGCGCTTGGTGTTCATGGCCAAGCTTCCCCATCCGCAGTACCTGGCCCGCTATCAGCTGGCCGATCTGTTCCTGGATACGAACCCGTACAACGCGCACACCACCGCATCGGATGCACTGTGGGCTGGTTGCCCGGTACTGACCTGCCCCGGCGATACCTTCGCCGCGCGCGTGGCCGGCAGCCTCAACCATCAGCTGGGGCTGGACCACATGAACGTCACCGACGATGCGGCATTCGTCGCCTCCGCCAGTGCACTCGGCAACGATCCAGCCGCCTTGGCCGCTGTGCGCGCAGAACTTGCGCAGGCACGCGAGCGCAGCGGCCTGTTCGACATGGCGGCCTTCGCACGCGATCTGTCCGCACTGCTTCAGCAGCTGGCCCGCGAACACGGCTGGCAGGACCTCGACACGCCCTGACATCGCCCTGCGCTACGCTCGGGCTTCCCTCCCGCGTGGTATGACGATGGCCAAGCTCAAGCGCAAGGAATACGACGAACTGCTGCAGCCACTGCAGCTGGAACTGGCGGCGATGGCGCGCTGGGTGCAGCACAGCGGACAACGCCTGCTGGTACTGTTCGAAGGACGCGACACCGCCGGCAAGGGCGGCGCCATCCAGGCCATCAGCGAGCACCTCAACCCGCGCCAATGCAGGGTGGTGGCGCTGCCCAAACCCACCGACCGCGAAGCCACGCAGTGGTATTTCCAGCGCTACGCCACCCATCTGCCGGCCGCTGGCGAAATCGTGCTGATGGACCGCAGCTGGTACAACCGCGCTGGCGTGGAACGGGTGATGGGCTATTGCAGCGAGACCGAATACCAGCAGTTCCTGCGCCAGGCACCGGTATTCGAACAGCTGCTGGTGGATGACGGCATCCTGCTGTTCAAGTACTGGTTGTGCGTGGACCAGGAGCAGCAGGAGAAGCGCTTTGCCGAACGCCACGTCGATCCGCTGAAGGGCTGGAAGCTGTCGCCGGTGGACCTGAAGTCGCGCAGCAAGTACAGCGCGTACACCGAAGCGCGCGAGGCGATGCTGCGCGCCACCCATCGCGACGGTGCGCCGTGGACGCTGGTGGATTTCAACGACCAGCGGCTGGGTCGCCTGACCCTCGCCCGCAACCTGCTGGACCGGCTGCCGGACACGCGGGTGGATGCACCGTTGCCGGAGCTGCCGAAGCTGAAGGGCAAGCTGCATCGCGAGCACTACGACGTGCTGAAGCCGATCGAGGATTTTCCGGTCGAGGGTTAGGGTGGGTCGGCAGGGCCTGCGGCCCTGCACCTGCTACAGGCAACGGCAACAGCCGAAGCAACAGCGAAAGCGGGTATCACGTGGGATGGCGGGGCGGTGTCGGAGTGCGGGGACGCCGCAAGTACGTCCTTGTAGGCTTGGCCGCGGCATCCATGCCGCGGACACCCCGCAATCCGACACCGCCCCACCTTCGACAGATTTCCGGTGGCTGATGGATTCACGCCATGCGTGAATGAATCTCCATCGAAATCGAATATTTCGACAATTGAACGAAGAACATCCACGCATGGCGTGGATCTACGTGTCGACCAAGGCCGACACACACCAAGAACAGGCCATGACATTCCGACAGATCGCGGGAATCTGTCGAAGGCGGGGTGGGTCCGGTTGCGGGGGCGTGAGCCGCATGGATGCGGCGACCGAGCTTACATGGACGTACTTGCAGCGTCCCCCGCAACCGGACCCACCCCGCCATCCCACGGATCGCCGCTGTTGCTGTTGCTTCGGCTGTTGTTGTTGAGGTTGCCGGCCAGCGGCCGGCACTACCGCGGGTGGCGGGTGCAGGGCGCAGCCCTGCCGAGCACCCCCTTATTTGGCAGCCGCGATCTGCTGTTCGATGTCGGCGGCGGTGACCGGGCCGAGGAAGCTGTGCGCCAGCTTGCCCTGCGGGTCGATCAGATGGGTCAGCGGCAGGCCGCGTGGGGTGGCGAAGTCGGCCGGCGGATCAAACGGATCGACGATCACGATCGGATAGGTCACCGGATGCTTGGTCAGGAACGACTGCATCTCCGGCGCCTCGATGTCCTCATAGGCCAGGCCGACCACTTCGATGTTGCTGCGCATGGCATGCAACGCCGACAGCTCGGGCATTTCCTTGCGGCAAGGCGCGCACCAGGTCGCCCAGAAATTCACCACCACCCACTTGCCACGATGCGCGGCCAGATCGTAATCACTGCCATCGACCGCCTTCATCTTCAGCGTCGGGAACTCGGCGGTGACGCGCTCGGCGGGCGTGTCCTCAACCGGCGCCGGGGCGGCCGGGGTCGGTGCCTGTGCCGGCGGCTGGCTGCTGGCCGGGGTCGGCTCCTGTGCAGGTTTGCAGGCGGCCAGGGCCAACAGCGCGGCCAGCAGCAACGGGGTCTTGCGGGTCATGGAGTGTCTCCAGAATCAGGGTAGATGTCGCTGACGCGACGCTTGAGGCGTTCACGCAGCGGCAGGCGCAACTCGTCCAGCGCAGCCAGTGCGGCCTTGCCCAGGCCGTCATCGCGGTAAGGCAGGTGCTGTTCGGCCACTGGAATGCGCAGCTGTGTACATTCGTACAGATCGCCCAGGCTGACCTGGTCCAGGTCACGGGCCAGCAGCCACTCGCCGCGCTCATCGCGGCGCAGCAGGCCGATGCCCTCCAGGTTGCAGGCCAGGTCCTGCAGCAGCGAGTCGGTCAGCATCGGCTCCAGCCGCAGGATCTCGTCGTCGGCCAGCCCCTTGCCCTTGGCGCGTGCGTGCTGGAAGCGCCCGAGCAAACGCAGCAGGCCATAGAACTCGTAGCCCTGCGGCAGGCGCAGTTCTATCGGCTGGTAGCGGAAGGCCGCCATCGACGACGCCAGCGACGCGCCCAACAGCACGGCCACCCAGCACAGGTAGATCCACAGCAGCAGGATCGGGACGAAGGCCACGGTGCCATACAGCTTCTGATAGGACTGGAAGCTGCCCAGGTAGGCGCCGATGCCCCACTTCACCAGCTCGAGGATCACCGCAGCGAGAATCGCGCCTGGAATCGCGTGGCGCCACTTCACGGTGTGGTGTGGCACTACCCGGAACATCAGGGTGATGCACACGAATTCGATCAGGATCGGCGCCAGCCGCAGTGCAAGATCGGCCAGCCAGCGTCCCTCCTGCGTGCCGAACAGCGGCATCGCGAATACCCTCGCCGACACGGCCAGCGACGCAGCGGCGAGCATCGCGCCGAGGGTCAGCACCGTCCAGTAGACCAGGAAGCGGGTCAGCCGCGGCCGGCTGCTACCGACTCGCCAGATCTGGTTGAAGGTCTCTTCAACACTGTTGAGGGTGATCAGCAGCGAGATGACCAGGGCGATGAAGCCGGCGGCGGTGAGCTGGCCGGCACTGGCCGAGAACTGCCGCAGGTAACCCTCGGCGGCGCGCGCGGCGTTGGGCACGAAGTTGGAGAAGACGTAGTCGCTGAGCTGGTCGCTCCAGCGATCGAACACCGGGAAGGCCGAGAGCACGCCGAACACCACGATCGCCAACGGCACCAGCGCGAACACCGTGGTGTAGGCCAGCGCGGCGGCCGCCTGGAACAGGCGGTCGTCGAGGAAGCGGCGCCACAGGAAGCGGCCGAAGCTGGCGGCGCGTGCGCGATCCCGCGCGCGCTCCATCCACAAATTGAGCGTATCCAAAGGTTCCATCGGCGCAAGGGTACCCGATGCGGAATCGGTGCAGGATAGCCATACTGGTGTCCACACGATGAGGAGAGCTGGGCGCGATGGGCGAAATCCTGGTGCTGTACTACAGCCGCGGCGGTTCGGTGGCACGGCTGGCGCGCCAGATCGCGCGGGGCATCGGCGAGGTGCCGGGCATGGCTGCACGGCTGCGCACGGTGCCACCGGTGGCTGCCGTCACCCAGACCGCGCAGCCGCCGGTGCCGGACGATGGCGCGCCTTATGTAAGCGTGCAGGACCTGGTCGAGTGCCAGGGACTGCTGCTTGGCAGCCCTACCCGTTTCGGCAACATGGCCGCGCCGGTCAAGCATTTCCTCGATGGGCTGGGCGCCGAATGGGTGAACGGCACGCTGGCGGGCAAGCCGGCCGGGGTGTTCACGTCCACCGCGTCGATGCATGGCGGCCAGGAGTCGACCCTGCTGTCGATGCAGGTGCCGCTGCTGCACCACGGCTGCCTGATCGTCGGCATTCCGTTCACCGAGCCGGCACTGAGCCACACCACCAGTGGCGGCACACCGTATGGTGCCAGCCACGTAGCGGGCGCCGCCGACGACCCGCAACCCACCGACGATGAAGCGGTGCTGGCACGCGCGCTGGGGCGGCGTGTGGCCGACATCGCGCAGCGGCTGGCGCGATGAGCAGCGCGCCGCGCACCGTGCTGCTGCTGGCCTTGATGGGGCTGGCGGCGCTGTTTGCCGGCTGGTTCATCAACGACAAACACTGGTTGGCCACCCAGCTGGTGTTCACTGCACCGCCGCTGGCGCTGGCCATCGCCCTGCGCCTGGGCTGGCGCAAGGCCGGTTTCTGGGCCGCGGTGCTGGCGCTGGGCTGGTTCAGCCACGGCGTAATGAGCGCCTGGAGCCATCCCGAGACCCGCTGGCTGGCACTCCTCGAAATCGTGCTGGCGCTGCTGGTGATCTTCTCGGCCAGTCTGCCCGGCCTGCGCGCCCGTTTCGGGCGGCGGCGCTGACGCTGCGCCCGGCGGGCCGTATCATCTGCAGTCCCGGCCCAGCGCCGCTGTACCTGCCTTGGTTTCGCGCATGCACATGATGGAAGAGCTCCTGGTCGTCACCACCGGTGGCACGATCGACAAGATCTATTTCGACGACAAGTCGGACTACCAGATCGGCGACCCGCAGATCGGCATGATCCTGCGCGAACTGGGGGTCACGTTCCGTTTCAACGTGATTCCGATCCTGCGCAAGGATTCGCTGCACATCAACGACGACGATCGTGAGTTGATCCGCGCGACGATCGCTGCGCAGCCCACCCGCCATGTGCTGGTGACCCACGGCACCGATTCGATGGTGCAGACCGGCAAGGTGCTGGCGACGATTCCCGACAAGACCATCGTGATGACCGGCGCACTGAGCCCGGCGCGTTTCCGTGGTTCGGACGCGGAGTTCAACATCGGCTGCGCGATCGGTGCGGTGCAGTCGCTGCCGGTGGGGGTGTTCATCGCAATGAATGGCCGGATCTTCGATCCGCAGCATGTGCGCAAGAACGTGGCGGCGAACCGGTTCGAGTCGGTTTGAGGGATCAAGGCGCGCTGTCGCGCGGATGGGTTCAGCGTTTTGGTTGCTGCTGGGTTGAGGGGGTGATCCCCCCGACGCAGGACACGCCGTAAACCCATCCCTGGGGGCTCGATGGCGCCATCCTTGGCGCCAACGGTCCTGCGTCGGGGGGATCACCCCCTCCTGACAGATCATCGCGCGCGGCCAGCAAGGTCAAGGGCAGAGCAAGAGCAAATGCACTGCTGCACATTGCTCTCTCCGCTTCGCCGCCCCTAAAAAAAACGCCCCGGCCGAAGCCGGGGCGTGCCCATGGAGAGGGGCTTGGGCTCAGTACTGGGCGTTGAGGGTCACGCCCGAGAAGGTGCTGTACGCCTTCACCCGCACGTGCCATACGCCGGCAGCGGGGCTGTTGACGGTGCAGGTCTCGTTGTTGCCGCTCAGGTACGGGCGGCAGGTGTAGACGGTGTCGGTCGGGGCACTGCCCTGGCGCAGGTACAGGTCGGCATCACCGCTGCCGCCGCTGATCGCCACGCGCAGCTGCGCGCTGCCAGCCGGGACGTTGACGGTGTAGCTGAGCGATGCGCCGCTGGCCGCGCCGAGGCCGGTGACCGGTACGTTGTTCTGCAGCACGGTGCCACCCGGGTTGGGCGTGGTGCCGTTGATCGCAGCGGTCACCGCAGCGTCGGCGTCGATGATGCCGGCGCCGCAACCACCCGAGCACGCACCCGGCAACGGACGCGCGGTGCTCTTGATGATGCTCTCCACCTGCGCCGGGCTGAGCGGGCTCGGTGCCACCGACTGCATCAGCGCGACCACGCCAGCCACGTGCGGTGCCGCCATCGAGGTGCCGTTGTAGGACGCGTAACTGGCACTGCCCGGCGTGGTGGTGCCACTGTTGAGGGTGGACAGGATGCCCTGGCCCGGTGCGGAGATGTCGATGCCGGTGCCGTAGTTGGAGAAGCTGGCACGTGCACCGGCCGAGGTGGTCGCCGCCACCGCGATCACGTTCGGGCAGTTCGCCGGGACCGACGAGGACACGTTGGTGTTGCTGTTGCCCGCAGCGACCACCACGGTGGTGCCACGGCCGACCGCGCCGTTGATGGCATTCTGGTAGGTGGTCGAGCAGCTGCCGCCGCCGCCGAGCGAGAGGTTGATGACCTCCGCCGGATTGGCGTTGGCCGGTACACCGCTGACCGTGCCGCCGGAGGCCCAGACGATGGCGTCGGCGATGTCGGAGGTGTAGCCGCCGCACTTGCCGAGCACGCGCACCGGCACGACCTTGGCATTGAATGCGGTACCGGCCACGCCAGTGCTGTTGTTGGTCACCGCGGCGACCGTGCCTGCCACGTGAGTGCCATGCCAGCTGGAGTTCGAGCCCGGGTAACCGGCCTGGCACTCGTTGTCGCCGTACCAGTCACCCTCGTCGTTGGGATTGCTGTCGCGGCCACCGCCATCGCGCGCCATCGCAGCGTCACTGATGAAGTCATAGCCGGGAAGGATGTTGGCGTTGAGGTCGGCATGGTTGGTGATGCCAGTGTCGATCACGGCCACGACTACGCCAGTGCCCGTGGCCTTGTCCCAGGCCGGGCGCACGTTGATCGACGCATTGGACGTACCGAAGCCCCACTGCTCGCTGAAGCGCGTGTCGTTCGGGGTCAGCGTCGCGCGCATGATCTGATCGACTTCCACGTATTCCACATTCGGGTCGGCGGCGAGCTTGCGCATCAGCAGTTCCGACTCGGCCTGGTCCAGCGCCCGGTCGGTCCTGACCACGGTGGCGCCGACAGCGAGCTTGCGGACCTGCTGCAGGCCCAGCGCGCGGCCCTGGCTGCTGGCGATGCCTGCAGCGGCAGTCTTCAGCGAGGATGCGAGCGCGGTGGTATTGGCCACCGGCGCACTGCCGTCGCGGAACTTGACGATGAATCGCTCGTGGGTCTGCGCGGACTGCAGGCCGCTGAGCTGGACATCACCGGCCAGCGCAGGCGTGGCCAGCAGCAGCGATGACAGAACGGACGCACCAAGGACCACCCACACACGACGCACACGCGGTTGCGTTACCTGGGACATCGGATTTCCCTTCTAATGGTAGGAATGCCGGAATCGGCAGAAGCACCGGCCTGAACCGTGGGCTGGCTTGCGTTGGCGAGGTTCGGGTCCGGCGAGCCAGCGGAGTCCCCTGAACATCCGCTGTGTTGATGACGCTAGTGGCTCAAACCGGACACCACAAGATTTTCAGCGTCTTTTCAGCAAGATGAAATGTTGGATCTGAGACTTTCCGGGTCGAGGGTTTGTGAAGGTGAAGGAACTTTCGCGCCACCTGCACAGACCTGACTGCGGAATGTCCTGTCTCGCCATGTCTTTGCTGACATCGGCGTCTGTAGATTCGGGGTCAGATCCCTTTTCCGCAGGAAAGGGATCTGACCCCAGGCTCACAACGCAGAAAGCCCGTCACGAGGACGGGCTTTCCGGAGGAGCAGCCGAGCGTCGGCTCGGCTCTACAGTTCAGTGCGGGCGATCAGCCCAGCTTGACCAGCCAGTTGTGGCGGTCCGGCAGGCGGCCGTACTGGATGTCGGTCAGTTCCTTGCGCAGCGACATGGTCACTTCGCCGGCCGGTGCGTTGATGTCGCCCACCGAGAAGCCTTCGCCCTTCAGCTGGCCGATCGGGGTGACCACCGCCGCGGTACCGCAGGCGAACACTTCGGCGATCTCACCGGAGGTCACGCCCTGCTTCCACTCATCGATGGTGACCTTGCGCTCTTCGACCTTCATGCCACGGTCGCGGGCCAGCTGCAGGATGCTCTCGCGGGTGATGCCTTCCAGGATGCTGCCGGACAGTTCCGGGGTCACCAGGGTGCCGTCCTTGTAGACCAGGAAGACATTCATGCCGCCCAGCTCTTCCAGGTACTTGCCTTCAACCGGATCCAGGAACAACACCTGCGAGCAGCCCTGTGCCTGCGCCTTCTGCTGCGGCAGCAGCGACGCGGCGTAGTTGCCACCGCACTTGGCGGCGCCAGTGCCGCCCTTGGCCGCACGCGCGTATTCGGTGGACAGCCAGATCGAGACCGGGGCGACGCCCTTGGCGAAGTACGGGCCGGCCGGGCTGGCGATCACGTAGTAACCGGCCTTGTGCGCGCCGCGCACGCCGAGGAACGCTTCGTCGCCGATCATGAACGGACGGAAGTACAGGCTCGACTCGTCGGCCGACGGCACCCAGGCACTGTCGACGGCAATCATCTGCTTCAGCGATTCGACGAAGATCTCCACCGGCAGTTCCGGCAGCGCCAGGCGCTGCGCCGAACGCTGCAGGCGACGGCCGTTGGCATCGGGGCGGAAGGTCCAGATCGAGCCGTCGGCATGGCGGTAGGCCTTGATGCCTTCGAAGATCTCCTGGCCGTAGTGCAGCACGGCCGCGGCCGGGTCCAGCTGCAGCGGACCATAGGCACGCACGTTGGCGTTGTGCCAGCCAGTGTCCTTGTCCCAACGCACTTCCACCATGTGGTCGGTGAAGTGCAGGCCGAAGCCCGGCTTTTCCAGGATCTGGGCGCGCTCTTCAGCGCTGCGCGGGTGGTCCGAACGGGTGACGGCGAAGCTGGGAATGGACTGGGACACCGGAGATTTCCTGTTCTGGTTGCGGGTAATGCCGGGCCCGCGTCACTGCGGGCCGTGGGTCAAAGCATGCCGGTTTCTAGCCGGGCGGCCTCGGACATCATGTGCTGGTTCCACGGCGGATCGAAGACCAGCTCGACGTCGGCCTCGGCCACCGTCGGGATCATTTCAAGCTTGCTGCGCACGTCGTCGACCAGGATGTCGCCCATGCCGCACGCGGGCGCGGTCAGGGTCATCTTCACGTCGATCTCGCGCTGCCCTTCGTCCAGGTGCTTGATCTCCACCTCGTAGACCAGCCCCAGTTCGACGATGTTGACCGGAATCTCCGGGTCGAAGCAGGTACGCAGCTGTTGCCACACCAGCTGCTCGACCTGCTCGTCGCTGGCATCGTCGGGCAGCTCCAGCGGCGCAGGCGCTTCCTTGCCGATGGCATCGCCATCCTTGCCGGCGATACGGAACAGATTGCCCTCGACGAACACCGAATAACTGCCACCCAGCGCCTGGGTGATGTACCCATAGCTGCCGGCGGGCAGGGTCACGGTGTCGCCCTGCGGGACCATCACGGCCTCGCAATCGCGTTCGAAGTGGACAGGTTCGCTGCTACGGGAATACATGGGGACCGATATGGGGCTGCGGCCGAAGCCACGCAAGATGGCATTCTAACGTAGGCGCCCCGCCCTCGCCGGTGCACTGCGGCAAACCACAGTATCCTGTGGGTGACCTTCAGGAGCTTCGATGTCCTCCAATGCCGCACGTGCCAGGACCGTTACCTGGCTCTGGCCCTTCATGTTGTTGCTGGCGCTGGCCACCGCCCCTCTCGCCTGGATGCTGATCGCCCTGTTCACCGGCCGTCCGGTCGGCTGGATGGCGGTACTGACGGCCCTGGAACTGGTGTTCATGCTGCGTCTGGGCACGCTCGGCCCCGGCAAGCTGCGTATCGCCCTGGTCGTGCTGGGCACGCTGCTGGTGACCGCGATCGCGAACTGGGCCATCGCCAGTGCCTGGATGGGCGGCTCGATGGGCCTGAACCCGTGGGACGCCTCGCTGCGGATGGGCCCGCACCTGGCCTGGACGCTGATCACCCTGGCCAATGGCGTGGTCGAGTGGCTGTGGCTGGCGGTGGGCGTGGTGGTCGGAGCGTGGCTGGCGCGTTGATCACGCCTGTGATGCCGTAGCTCCACGCCACGCGTGAACGTGCCTTGGTAGATCCACGCCATGCGTGGATGGGGGGTAACGCCGGTCACTGGCCGGCAGAAGCGTGCGGACCAAGGTCCGCACCCACCGGATCCAGCCAGCCCTCAATGCCCGCCGTCGAGCGCCTTCAGTTCGCTGACCAGCGACGCCGCGGCCTCTGCACCATCGCCGTACAGCATGCGCGTGTTGTCGGCGTAGAACAGCGCATTCTCGATACCGGCAAAGCCAGTGCCCTTGCCGCGCTTGATCACCACCACGTTGCGCGCGTTGACCACGTCCAGTACCGGCATGCCGTAGATCGGGCTGGCCGGATCGGTACGCGCCACCGGATTGACCACGTCGTTGGCGCCGATCACCAACACCACGTCGGTGGTGGCGAATTCGGGATTGATATCGTCCATGTCCGCGATCAGGTCGTACGGCACACCCGCTTCGGCCAACAGCACGTTCATGTGCCCCGGCATGCGTCCGGCCACCGGGTGGATGGCGAATTTGACCTTCACCCCGCGCGTGATCAGCCGCTGCGCCAGCTCCCAGATCTTGTGCTGGGCCTGGGCCACAGCCATGCCATAGCCGGGCACGATCACCACACGCTCGGCAAACCCCATCATCGCGGCCACGTCGGCAGCTTCAATGGGCTTCTGCGAACCGGAAATCGCCTGCGCCTCACCACCGGCACCACCGCCGAAATTGGAGAACAGCACGTTGCGGATCGGCCGGTTCATCGCCTTGGCCATCAACCGGGTCAGCAGGATGCCCGCTGCGCCGACCATCATGCCGGCGATGATCAGCGCTTCGTTGCCCAGCACGTAGCCTTCGAACGACACGGCCAGGCCGGTAAACGCGTTGTACAGCGAGATCACCACCGGCATGTCGGCGCCACCGATCGGCAGCGTCATCAACACGCCCAGCGCAAGCGCCAGCACGAAGAAGGCGACGATTGCCCACGTGCTGAGCGTGCTGGCAGCGATGATGCCCAGCACCACCACGGCCAGCGCCACCAGCAGGTTCATCACCTGCTGGCCCGGCCACGTGACGCGCTTGTCGAGGCGGCCGTCGAGCTTGGCCCAGGCGATCACCGAGCCCGACAGCGACACCGCACCGATCGCCGCGCCGACCACGGCCAGTACCAGCACCGTGCTGGACGGCTGGCGTGCGGCAAGGTCGGCCAGCGCCTGCGCACTCCAGTGCGAGGTATCGCGATTGGCCAGGAAGGCATAGCGCAGCAGTTCCACCGCACCGATGGCCGCCGCCGAGCCGCCGCCCATGCCGTTGTACAGCGCGACCATCTGCGGCATGTCGGTGACCGCGACCTTGCCCGCCGACCACCAGGCCAGGCCGGCCCCCAGCAGCAGGGCCACCAGGATCAGCGGGACGTTGTGCAGTTCGGGCAGGAAGAAGGTTGCCACCGTGGCCAGCAGCATGCCCAGCCCCGCCCAGCGGATACCGCTGCTGGCGGTCATCGGCGAGGCCATGCGCTGCAGGCCGAGCAGGAACAGGGTGGCGGCAACCAGGTAGCTGGCCTTGACCAGCCAATCGAGCAGTTCGACGGTGCTGATGTTCAAGCCTGTGGCTCCTTCGGTTCGTCCTTGCTGCCCTTGCGTACGCTCGGCTTGAACATTTCCAGCATGCGCGCGGTCACCACATAGCCGCCGGCTGCATTGCCGGCGCCGAGCACCACGGCAAGGAACCCCAGGATCTTCTCCAGCGGTGTCTGCGCGTGCCCCAGCACCACCATCGCGCCGATCAGCACGATGCCGTGGATGAAGTTGGAGCCCGACATCAACGGGGTATGCAGGATCACCGGGACCCGGGAAATGATCACGTGGCCGGCAATGGCGGCCAACATGAAGATGTACAGCGCCACGAACCCGTCACTCACCGGCAACGCTCCTGCTCTGTCTTCGTCGCCCCATCATAACCACGGGCTGAACCCCGCGCGCGTTCCGGTCAACCACGGCGGCGCTCACGCGTTGTCGATGGTGACCCCTGCCGAGGAATCGTACCCTGTGCTGGTGAGCAGCCCTGTCCCTTCAACCACCGATGCCGACGCCGTTCCGGCCTCGCTGGAGGTGTTCCTCGCCAGCGTCGGGCCACGCGCCTTCCGCTTCGCCGAGGCTGGCCTGCGCCAGCGTGATGACGCGCTGGATGCGGTACAGGACGCCCTGCTGCGCATGTTGGACTATGCCGACAAGCCCGCTGCCGAGTGGGCGCCGTTGTTCTGGAGCATCCTGCGCCGGCGGGTGATCGACGTGCAGCGTCGCGGCCGCTTCCGGCTGCCGTTCTGGCGCGACAACCAGGATGCGGATGGCGGCGAGATCGACTGGGCCGACCCCGGCCCGGACCCTTCGCAGGCCCACGAGCAGCGCCAGCAGTACCAGCAGCTGGTGCAGGCACTGCGCAACCTGCCCGCCCGACAGCGCGAAGCCTTCACCCTGCGCGTGCTGCAGGACCTGGACGGCGCCACCACCGCCCACGCCATGGGCTGCAGCGAGGGCGCGGTGAAGACCCATCTGGCGCGCGCCCGACAGGCGCTGCAGAATCAACTGGAGATGTACCTGTGAACCGCCCCCTGCCTTCCGATGACGCCCTGCGCAGCCTGCACGCGCAGTCGTTGCAGGCGCTGTCGCCGGCCACGCTGGCACGCCTGCGTAGTGCCCGTCACAGCGCCAGAACGGCGCACGCCGGTCGCTGGCGCTGGTGGTTGGCCAGCGCCTGTTCGCTGGTGATCGCGCTGGGCATCGGTGTCCAGTTCGTCGGCCCGGGCGAGCATCCAGGCGCTGCCACCGCGCCGATCGTGGCCGCAGAACAAGACAATGGCGCGCTGTACGACGAGAATCCCGATCTGTACCTGTGGCTGGGCGACAACGACCTGGCGATGGAGTGAACCATGTTGCGATACCCCTCCCTGCCCCTGCTGATTGCCCTGACCCTGTTGCCGGCTGCATCGGCCCTGGCGCAGACCACCGCATCGGCGCCCGCCGCGAGGCCGGTCCCAGCTGCCGTGCCGCTGCCGAACTGGGAACAGCTGAGCCCGGCCCAGCGCGAAGCACTCTTGGCTCCGCTGCGTGACCGCTGGAACGGCGCCGATCCCGCGCAGCGCCAGCGCATGCTGTCGCACGGCCAGCGCTGGCAGTCGATGAGTCCGGAAGAACGCGACAAGGCCCGCCGCGGCCTGCGCCGCTTCGAACACATGAGCCCGGAGCAGCGCGATCAGGCTCGGGCGCTGTTCGGCCAGATGCGCGACCTCAGCCCGGCCCAGCGCGATGCCATGCGCGAGCGCTGGTCGCAGATGACCGCGGACGAAAGAAAGGAATGGGTGCGGGACAACCCGCCGCCGGCGAAACCGCGGTAAGTCGCCATCCGCACGCTGGGCCCCTCATCCACGCATGGCGTGGATCTACCGTAGAGGCAACCAGCGTTGCCGGGTCAGGCCTGCCAGCGCGTTTTCGCCAGCAGCTCGTCTTCCCAGTCGAAGCCAAGCTGGCCGTCGCGTACGAACAGGGCAACGAAGTTCATCAGGTTGCGCGCATACATCTCGCTGGCCTGGGTGGCACCCCGGCTGGCCAGGCCCAGCGGGCCATCGATGGTCACACCCTGGTGCTCGATGCATGCGCCGGGCTGGGTCAGTTCGCAGTTGCCACCACTCTCGGCGGCCAGATCGACGATGACACTGCCTGCCGCCATGCCTTCAACCATCGCCGCGGTGACGATCGTCGGCGCCCGGCGCCCCGGCACGGCGGCTGTACAGACCACCACGTCCACGCTGCGCAGATGGTCGCCCAGGCGCTTCTGCTGTTCGGCGCGCTCTTCATCGGTCAGCGCCCGCGCATAACCGCCCTCGCCCGCCGCGCTTACCCCGAGGTCGAGGAAGCGCGCGCCGAGCGACTGGATCTGCTCGCGGGTTTCCGGGCGAACGTCGAAGCCCTCCACCTGCGCGCCCAGGCGGCGCGAGGTGGCAATGGCCTGCAGACCCGCGACACCGGCACCGATCACCAGCACCTTTGCCGGCCGCACGGTACCGGCCGCAGTGGTCAGCATCGGGAAGAAACGCGGAGCGCGTTCGGCAGCGATCAATGCCGCCTTGTAGCCGGCCATGCCCGCCTGCGAACTGAGCACGTCCATCGCCTGCGCGCGCGTGGTCCGCGGCAACTGTTGCAACGGGAACAGATGCAGGCGGTCATCGGAGGCCAATGCGGCCAGCGCCGGGTCGGTCGCCGGAGTCAGCAGTCCGACCACACTGGCGCCTGGCTTGAGCTGGGCCAGCACCTCGGCCGCTGGCGCCTGCACGCACAGCAGGATGTCGATCTCGGCCCAACGCCCGGCGTCGAAGGCGCGGGCACCAGCGTCGTCGTAGGCGGCATCGGTGAAACCGGCGGCCTGGCCCGCACCGGGCTGGTACCACACGGTGATGCCCAGCGCACCGAGCTTGCGCGCCGTCTCCGGCGTGAGTGCAACGCGCCGTTCGCCCAGCGCGGTCTCCTTGATCCCCAGCAACGCCACGGCCATGCAGATTCCCGCTGATCGGTGAGTGTGTCCGATCCTAGCAGGCACACGCGGCTCAGTGCAGCGTCGCGCCACCGGGGTCAAGGCGGTCGAGCACGCCCTGCATGGCGCTGTCGAAGGCGCCATCGTCAACGTGGGGACGCAGGCGACCCAACCGCACCATCACCGCCAGCTCCTCGGGCGAGGCCACGCAGAAGCGCACGCCACGACGGTTGACGAACAGCAGGCGTGCGGAAATCGGACTGATCCAGGACAGCTTGCCTGCCTGCACCTTGCCGTCCTTGTCGACGAAGTCCAGCCAGTTGCCGATCTCCATCCGACGGAAGCGATCGGCATCGGCGTTGTCGAAATCGTCGGTATTGAACGTGCTGCCCAGTTCCACCGCCGGCGTCTCCGGTGCCGGCGGCGCGGGCAGCACCACCTGCGGCAGTTCCGGCAACGCGCGCTCCAGCTCCGGTCGTGATTCGGCGATGCCCTGCAAGGTGTCGTGCAACGCATCGATGGCTACGGTGGCGGCGTCGCCATGCACGCCGACGCTGGCAAATACCTTGGCCAGCAACGGCTGCCATGCCTGCAGCCATGGCTTGCCGACGATCTTCCGGCGGGCCTCGGCCACTTCCTCCAGCAGGCCGTCGGCCAAGGTCAGCGCCTCGGCCACCGATGCCCCCTCCTCACCCTCCCGCAGCAGCGCCAGCGTGAGGTGGTGCTGCCAGGGCTGGCGCAGGAATTCGGCGATCGCGGGCGGCAGGGTGGCATCGCCGATGCGGCGATCCAGTTCGGTACCGGCACGGGTACGGGCCATTTCCAGCTTTTCCTGGCCGCGCTGGGTCTCGGCAGCCCGGCGCTCGGCGATTTCCACGCGGCGGCGGTGCTGGACCAGGAAATCGCGGAATTCTTCTTCCAGGGTCAGGAAGATTGCCAGGTTCTCGTTGAACTCGGCGACCAGCCGCTCGATGATCTCTTCCACCTTGGCCATCAGCATGCGCTCGGCCTGGCTTTCGCCAGTGTTGCCCTCGCAGGCCTCAGCCAACGAGTTGAGCAGTTTGCGTGCCGGGTGGGTCTTCTGCACGAACATGCGGCGGTCCAGCATCGCCACTTTCACGAACGGGACCACCAGGCGGCCGATCAGCTCACGCGAACGGCCTTCCAGCTCACGCTCATCGAGCATCACATCGAACAGCATGCCAACCAGGTCGATGGCATCCTCGTCCTGCGCGTCCAGCCGGGTCTGCCCTGGGTCGACGCCGAGCCGCGTGGCGCTCGACAGCACTTCGCTCTTCAGCCGCTGCGCCAATGATTCGCCGTCCTCACCGATCGCCGCACGCAGGGTTGCGCTGGGCGTGGCCTGCAGCAGCGACAGTACCGACATCATTTCGCGCTGGCTCAACGGACGATGCTGGCCAACCGCAACCTGCGCCGCCGAGGTCGCGTCATCGCGCACGTGGCGGGTCTGCTGCAGCAGTTCGTGCAGGGCTTCCAGCAGCATGCCCTGCTGGCCGGAATAGGCTTCGCCTGATGGGCTCTCTTCGCCACCCGCATGTTCATGTTGCTGCATGTGGCCACGACGCTCGGACCAGCGCGCGGCAAAACGCTGTGCCCAGGCCGGCGCAGCCTGCTCGTCGTCATTGAATTCGTTGTCGAAGCCCGGTGCCGTGCGCTGCTCGACCAGATCCTCCAGGCCATGCGGAGCGTGCTGCGTCGGGGCCGGCCCCAGCGGTCGGCGCGGGGCCCCCATCTGCGACATCACCCCGGCCGCAGCCAGGTGCTCGTCCAGCTTCTCGTAGATGCGGCCGACCGGCGCGCGCAGGTCGCGCTCGCACAGCTTGATCAGCACCAGCAGGACTTCCGGGGCCAGCTCACAGCCAGCGAAGGCTTCGTGGATGGCCACGCCCAGATGCTCCGGGCTGATCGGGTTGCGGTCGGCATCGAGCTCGATGCCGCCGCCCAGCCAGCCCAGGCGACGGTCGAGCCGCGCCAGCACCGGCTTGAAGTCACGCAGCAGCACGGTGGCGAAGTTGCGCACCGCCAACCGCGATTCCAGCACATGCTCCGGCACCAGGCTCAGGCCATCCTGCGCCTGCCCGGACAGGGTCAGCTCGGCAGAGACCGGCTCGCCCGCCGCCAGACCGTCCCAGGCATGGCCGAGATGGCCGGCAAACGCACCGGCAATCTCCTCACGGCGGCGGCGCAGTTCGCGCATCGCGTCCAGGAACAGCAACTGCGACGAGCCGGCATTGCCGGCACGGTCGAACAGGGCATCATCGAAGCGGGCCAGTGCCGCGCCAAAGGCCTGGCACAACGCCGGCAGGACGATGTCCCGGGCAAGCTGGAGCTGGGCCGGGTCACGGCCCGGCGATCCCATCGGAGTGGGCGCGCTCATCATTCGGGAAGGCTCCCCACCTTCTCTGGTGCGACAGACATCATGGACATCGCGAAGGCCGGTACACCCCATGCACCGGTTCCTCGATGGTAGGCCGGCCAGCCCATCACGGACAGTGAAACAGTCCTCACTTCAAACCTCATGAACGGCGGCCCGGCAATAGTGCGTATCGTAAGCCGTGCGGGGCCTGCGAGGCGAGGGGAAGCGGGGCTCCGTTATCCGCCAGTGGCATGATGTTCATCACAGTTTGCTATTCAAAGGTCTGACGCGGCACAAACGGCGTCATCTACCTCCCCGACTATAATCAGCGACCCGTGATGACCGGTTCAGACTCCATGCCCGACCCTGCTGCCCTGCTTGCCCTGGATGCCCGCCGCTCGGTGCCCTCGCGGCAACTGGGCGAGCCCGGACCGGACCCGGCCACCCTGCAGCGGATGCTGGCCTCGGCGGTCCGCGTGCCCGACCACGGCAAGCGTGTTCCGTTCCGCTTCCTGAAGATCGCCGGCGATGCACGTCACACTCTGGGCGACTTCGTGGCCGCGCGCAGCCGTGAGCGCGACCCGCATGCCGGCGACGCCGTGTTCGAAAAGGACCGCCAGCGCTTCAGCCATGCGCCGCTGGTGATCGCGGTGGTGACCAGCCCCCGCCCGGACCCGAAAGTGCCCGAACAGGAACAGCTGATGACCGCTGGCTGCGTGTGCTTCGCCCTGCTGCAGGCGGCCCAGGCGCTGGGCTTCGGCGCGCAGTGGCTGACCGCCTGGATGGCCTTCGATCCCGCCGTGCATGCCCATCTGGGGCTGGCCGAGGGCGAAGGCATTGCCGGTTTCATCCACATCGGCACGCCCAAGGCCGACGTACCCGAGCGCGAGCGCCCGGACCCGGCGGCCCTGCTGCGTGACTGGTTCCCGCCGGCATGAGCCTGCCGGCACCGCCGCCGCTGTACCTGGTCGACGCCAGCATCTACGTGTTCCGTGCCTGGCATTCACTGCCGGACGAATTCCAGGACAGCCAGGGCTGGCCGACCAACGCCGTGCACGGATTCGCCCGCTTCCTGCTCGATCTGCTGGAGCGCGAACGCCCCCGGCACATCGCCATCGCCTTCGACGAAGCATTGGACAGCGGCTTCCGCCATCGCCTGTACCCGGCCTACAAGGCCAACCGCGACCCGGCACCGGAAGCCCTCAAGCGCCAGTTCGTGCACTGCAAGGCGTTGTGCGCAGCGCTCGGCCTGGCGGTACTGGCCCACCACGATTACGAAGCCGACGACCTGATCGGCAGTGCGCTGCACGAGCACCGCGGCAGCCATCGCGGCGTGATCATTTCCGCCGACAAGGACCTGTCACAGCTGCTGCTCGACCATGACGAGCAATGGGACTACGCACGCAACCAACGCTGGGATGTGGCCGGGGTAAAGGCCAAACACGGTGTACACGCGCACCAGATTGCCGACTACCTGGCGTTGTGCGGCGATGCGGTCGACAACATTCCGGGCATCAGCGGTGTCGGCGCCAAGTCGGCGGCCGTGCTGCTGGCCCATTTCGGCAGCATGGACGTGCTGTACGAACGCTTGGACGAAGTGCCGTTCCTGCGCCTGCGTGGCGCGGCCCAGATGGCGGTGCGCCTGCGCGAGCAGCACGAGCACGCCCAGCTCTGGCGCCAGCTGACCACCATCGCGCTGGACGCCCCACTGGAAGGCTGCCTGCCCGGCATGCCCCGCCAGGCGGCCGATCCGGAGCTGCTCGGCGGCCTGTGCCAGACCCTGCGCTTCGGCCCCATGACCCGTCGCCGGCTGTTCAACGCCGCCGGCGTATCCGACCCTGCCCCTACTTCCAGCGAGCCCGCATGAGCCAGCGCAACACCGAAGCACCGCGTGTCGTCTACGAAGGCAAGTACCAGCGCATGGTCGTGCGCGGCACCTGGGAGTACAGCGAACGCACCCACGCCGGTGGCCTGGCCGCGATCATCATCGCCGTCACCCCCGAGGACAAAGTGCTGTTCGTCGAACAGTTCCGCGTGCCATTGCAGGCGTCGACCATCGAGATGCCGGCCGGGCTGGTCGGTGACGTCGATGCAGGCGAGTCCATTGAGGTTTCCGCAGTACGCGAGCTGGAAGAAGAAACCGGCTGGACCGCCGAGCACGCCGAAGTGCTGATGATCGGTCCTACCTCTTCCGGTGCCAGCAACGAGAAGATCGCCTTCGTGCGTGCCACTGGCCTGCGTCGCATCGGCGAAGGCGGCGGCGACGAGAGCGAGGACATCACCGTGCATGAGATTCCGCGCACGCAGGCAGCGGCCTGGCTGGTGCAGAAAATGGCAGAAGGCTACGAAGCCGACGCCAAGCTGTGGGCCGGCCTGTGGATGATCGAGCACCACCTGGACGGCCGCCCCCGTGGCTGATGCCGACCTGCACGCGCTGCCGGCGCTGCTGGATGCCGACGATCCAGCGATCTACACGATCCACCGGCCGCAGGGCGCCTCGCCGTTCCTGCTGCTGGCCGATCATGCCGGCCAGCAGGTACCGCGTTCGTTGGCCGATCTTGGGTTGCCGCAGACCGAACTGGACCGGCACATCGGCTGGGACATCGGCATCGGCGGCACCACTCGTGCACTGGCCGAGCGACTGGATGCGTGGGCGATCGAGCAGACCTATTCGCGGCTGCTGATCGACTGCAACCGGCCGCTGGTTTCGCCCACGCTGATTCCCGAGGCCAGCGACCACACTGTTGTGCCGGGCAATGCAGGGCTGTCGCCCGCGCAGCGGCAGCAACGCATCGATGCGATCCACGCGCCCTACCATGCACGCATCGCAGCCGAATTGGATGCACGCCGCGATGCCGGCCACCCCACCCTGCTGGTGATGATGCACAGCTTCACGCCGACCATGAATGGCGTGAAGCGTCCCTGGCATGCCGGCGTGCTGTACCACCAGGACACGCGCTTTGCCCACGCACTGCTGCAGGCACTGCGCGATGAAGGCGACCTGGTGGTGGGCGACAACGAACCCTATTCGGTCAACAGCAGCAGCGACTACGCGGTGCCGGTGCATGGCGAAGGCCGTGGGCTGGTGCATGTGGAACTGGAGATCCGCCAGGACCTGATTGCCGATGAAGCAGGGCAGCAGGCGTGGGCCGAGCGGTTGGCGCGTATTCTCGGCGCATTGCAGCCGCGGTTGTTGGCGTTCGGTTGACCGCATCCACGCATGGCGTGGATCTACTGCAGCGCTGACGGACATCCGCATTCGACGAAGTACGAACGAGGCCGGTTCCCAGTAGATCCACGCCATGCGTGGATGATTTTCGTCAACGCAGCACGGGCGCATCCATCCACGGGAACGGCTTGAAGCCGCGCACCTGCAAGCGCGCGCCGATCGCTTCAAAATCATCCTTGATCGCCTGTGCCCGACGCCGATCCAGTGCCTCCCCCAGCACCAGCGGCAGCGCACGGCAACGCCCCAGCGCCTCGCCCACCGGCATGTCGAGCAGGTGCGCCACGCGCTGCGCGGCCGCCTTCAGCTGATCTGCCGAGCACGCCACCAGACGCAGGTCGAACGAAGCGAAGATGCCTGCCCCCACACCGGCGTCGCGTGCCGCAGTCTGCTCCAAGGCGGTCGCTTCACCGAGCGCCTCGTCGATGCCTTCCACCTGCTGGAACGCGTCGTACTCGTGGTAGTACGCCAGCGCCTGGGCGTACTCGGCCAGGGTGGAGAGGGGGCGCTGCCGCTTCTGCACGTCGAGCACATCCGCAAACGTCGCAGGTTCCAGAAACGTGCCCAGGCCCAGCGCGCGCGCTTCAGCCGGCACCTCACTGTCGTCGTCGAAGGCGGTGTCCTCGTCGGGTGGCAGCCAGAACCGCGCCTGCAGCAGGTCGCCGTCGGTGGCGTGCACCCAACCGAAGGAACCGTACACCTCATCATCATCGTTGCAGGCTGCGAAGGCATGCAGGGTCTGTTGCAGGTCCAGCAGTTCGATCACGCGTCGGTACTCAGGCAGGTAGTCGCAGCCGAGTTTACCGGCGCCGGGCGCAGCCCCAGCGCGATGACCACGCCGAGCGCGGCGAACAGCGCGGCGCCGTACTGGGCATTGACCATGCCCTGCAGGGCATCAGGACTGGTTGCCGCCTGCGTTCCGCGCACGGCGTTGGCCACCATCACCAATACCGCCAATCCCAACGCGCCGCCGATCTGCTGTGCGGTGGCGGCCATGCCGGACGCGACACCCTGCTGCGGACCCGGCACACCCTGCCCGGCCACGATCCACATCGCCGTCCAGCTCATGCCCTGGCCGATGCTGAGCACCACGATGCCCGGCAGCAGCGGCCAGTAACCGGCGCCATGCGGCATCGCCAGCGCCACCGCAGCGATGCCGATGGCGCCGGCGGCGAAGCCCCAGGCCAGCACCTGCCGCGGCGAGCGGCGGTGCAGCATGCGTTCGGCGATGCGGATGCCGAAGGTGCATACCAGCGTCGGCAGCAGGAAGGCCATGCCGGCCTGCAGCGGGCTCCAGCCATAGCCATCCTGGAAGTACAGCGCCAGGAAGTAGTACTGCACGCCATAGCTGCTCATGAACGCGAAGGTCAGACCGAGTGCGGCGCGCAAACCCGGCAGTCGCAGCAGCGCGAACTGCATCAGCGGGTCACGGCTGCGCTTTTCGATCTGCACGAACACTGTCAGCAGCACGGCTGACAGCAGCAGGCAGATGAGCGTGGCCGGTGCGGTCCAGCCCCACTCCGGCCCCTGCACCAGGGTGGTGACCAGCAGGCTGCCGCCGGCGGTGACGGTCAGGCAACCTGCCAGATCGAAGGAGCGGCCGCGCACGCGCGGGCCATCGACCGGCAGCCATGCACCGGCGGCAACCGCACAGGCCGTGGCCAGCGGCACGATCACCGCCAGCACCGCCGGCCAACCGAAGGCCTGGGTCAGCACGCCGCCCAGCAGCGTGCCCAGCGCCAGACCCGCCGCGCTGGCCATGCTCCAGATTGCCAGCGCGCGGTTGCGCACCGGGCCTTCCGCATACAGGGTATTGATCAGGGCCAGGGTGGCCGGGAACAGCAACGCGGCACCGATGCCCTGCGCCGCACGCGCCACGATCAGCAGCGTGGCATTGGGTGCCAGCGCGCCCAGCAGCGAGGCCAGCGCGAACAGCAACATACCCAGCCGGTAGAAGCGGCGGCGGCCCAGCAGATCGGCCGCGCGCCCACCCAGCAGCAGGCTGCCGCCAAAAGCCACGGTGTAGGCGCTGACCACCCACTGCAGCTGCTGCGCGTTGATCTGCAGTGCGCGGCCCATGTCATGCAGGGCGACGAAGATGATGGTGGCGTCCAGGGCAATGATCAGCTGCGCGGTGGCCAGCAGGGTCAGCGCCCAGCGCGGGTATTTCAGGGGAGGCATACGGCGCCCGGTTCGGAGGGGGGACGGCAGTCTCATTGATGCGATCGAATCAATAAACCCCCTGGTGACCATATCTGTCATGATTTTCAGCATGAATGGATCATCGATGGACCTCAATGCAGTACGCATGCTGGTACAGGTGGCCGAAGCGCGCAGCTTCACCGTGGCCGCTGGTCAGCTCGGCCTGAGCCAGTCCGGGCTGTCACGCGCGATCGGCCGGCTGGAAGCCTCGCTGGGGGTGAAGCTGCTGCAGCGGAATACGCGCAATGTCGCGCTGACTCCGGATGGCCAGCAATTCGTCGAGCAGGTGGGACCGTTGTTGTGCGGGATGGAAGACGCAGAGCGACTGCTGGCCGACCGCCCCTGCACGCCTTCGGGTGTGCTGAAGATCAGCGCGCCGTCGATGTTCGGCCGCAAGGTGCTGGTGCCATTGCTCGGGCCATTGCTGCAACGGCATCCGCAACTGCAGGTCGAAGCGGTGCTGAGCGACCGCCTGGTGGATCTGGTGGAGGAAGGCTTCGATGCCGCCCTGCGCACCGGCACCATCGCCGACCAGCGCATGGTCGCGCGGCCACTGAAGCCACTGCGCTGGGTGACCGTGGCCAGCCCAGCCTACCTGGCCGCGCAGGGGGAGCCTGCCGACGTAGCAGCATTGCAGGACCACGCCTGCCTGGCGGTGCGCAACCTGCGCAGTGGTCGCCAGGTCGACTGGCAGTTCCTGCAGGACGGGCAACTGCGCGAGATCACGCCACCGACGCGGATGGTGTTCGACAGCGGCGATCCGCTGGTGGAAGCGGCCATCGCCGGTATCGGCATCGTGCAGGTGATGGATTTCGCAGTGGCCGACGCGTTGGCCGATGGCCGCCTGCAGCGCGTGCTGCAGCCGTATGAAGGCCGCAGCCGCGCCCTGTCGCTGATCTACCCGCCGTCGCGCCAGCACTCACCAAAGCTGCAGGTATTGGCCGAGGCGTTGTTGGCCGGGGATTGGTAGATCCACGCCATGCGTGGATACCAACCCAGTAGATCCACGCCATGCGTGGATGATTCAACGCGAGAGCAGCCAGGCATGGCCTGGCGCTACCGGTAAGGCGTTGCCGGCCAGCGACCGGCACCACCTGCGATCAGGCGAAGCTATCGGTGGCGCGCACCAGCGCGTCGACGTTCTCGGCCTCGAACGCGGAATGACCCGAGGCCGGGGTGATTTCCAGCTTCGCCTTCGGCCACACCTTGGTCAGGTCCCAGGCGTTGGCCAGCGGGCAGACCACGTCGTAACGGCCGTGCACGATCACGCCCGGAATGTCGGCGATGCGGTGCGCGTCGCGCAGCAGCTGGTCTTCCACTTCGAAGAAACCGCCGTTGACGAAGTAGTGGTTCTCGATGCGGGCAAACGCCAGCGCGAAATGCGGGTCTTCATGGCTGTTGATGAAGTCGTCGTCCACGTGCAGGAAGCTGGTCGCACCTTCCCACACCGCCCAGGCCTTGGCTGCTTCCAGACGGGTGGTTTCGTCCTCGCTGGTCAGGCGGCGATGGAAAGCCGAGATCAGGTCATGACGCTCCACCGACGGGATCGGCTTCAGGTAATGCTCCCACGCATCCGGGAACAGGCGGTTGGCGCCTTCCTGGTAGAACCATTCCAGTTCCCAGCGGCGCAGCATGAAGATGCCGCGCAGCACCAGTTCGGTCACGCGCTGCGGATGGGTTTCGGCATAGGCCAGCGCCAGGGTCGAGCCCCAGCTGCCACCAAATACCTGCCAGCGATCGACCTTCAGGTGCTCGCGCAGCTTCTCGATGTCGGCAACGAGGTCCCAGGTGGTGTTGTCCACCAGATCCGCGTGCGGGGTGGAACGACCCGCGCCGCGCTGGTCGAACAGGATGATGCGGTACTTGGCCGGGTCGTGGAACTGACGCATCTTGTCGCTGCAACCGCCGCCCGGGCCACCATGCAGCATCACCACCGGCTTGCCGTCCGGGTTGCCGCACTGTTCGAAGTACAGCGTGTGGCGGTCGTCGACCTTCAGGGTGCCGACGTCGTAAGGGGTGATGGCGGGGTACAGCGTACGCATGCTTGCAGCTCCGTGATGGTGCCCTGCCCTTGGCAGGAGAACCCCCATTCTAGGCCGGTCGCCGGCCCAGGGTGACCCGGTCGCGCTGCTCGAGATCCTGCACGGTCTGCACGTCGCTGTAGCCGGCCTGCTCGAACAGTGCGCGGATGGCATCGCCCTGGTCCCAGCCGTGCTCGATCAGCAGCCAGCCACCGGGCTGCAGACGCGCCTGGCCGCCGTCGATGATGCGGCGGATGTCATCCAGGCCGTCCACACCGGACGCCAGCGCGGAGGCCGGTTCGAAGCGCAGGTCACCCTGTTCCAGGTGCGGATCGTCGCTGGCGATGTACGGCGGGTTGCTGGCAATCAGGTCGAAACGCGCGCCCTGCAGCGGCGCATACCAGTCGTCGCCCCCTTCGGCGAAGCGCACGTTGCGCAGTTCATGACGGGCGGCATTGCGTGCGGCCACGGCCAGCGCGCCCGGGCTGGCATCGGTGGCCAGCACCTGCGCCTGCGGCCGCTCGCTGGCCAGCGCCAGCGCGATCGCACCACTGCCGGTGCCGAGATCGGCCAACTGCAGGTCGCGATCCGGCGGCAGGCGGTCCAGCGCCAGTTCCACCAGCAGTTCGGTCTCCGGGCGCGGAATCAGGGTGGCCGGGTCGACCTCCAGGTCCAGGGTCCAGAAACCACGACGGCCGGTCAGGTAGGCCACCGGCTCGCCCGCGAGGCGACGGTCCAGCAAGGCCTCGAAGGCGGCCTGCTCGGCGGCCGGCAATGGATCGGTGGCGTGCGCGAACAACCAGCTGCGCGGTCGCTCCAGCACATGCAGCAGCAGCAATTCCGCCTCGTGGCGTGCCTCGGCCCCGGGCAGGCGGGCGCTGGCGTCTGCCACGACCTGGCGCAGGGAGGGTTCGATTTGGGAAGACATTACCCAATTGTAGAGCCGAGCCCACGCTCGGCTGCCCGGGAAACAGCCGAGCGTGGGCTCGGCTCTACAAAAGCTGAAATCCGTTCAGGTTGCGGCAAACGGAATAAGGAGGAACTATCAGCCCCGTTCAGCGGCCCGGGAAGATTTTCCTTGTCATACAGTCAGTTGCAGGATGGACGCGGTGAGATTCAGTGCCCGCTCATCGCTTTTTGATAGTTTTTATCTATCAAATACATGCAATCAATTCATTGTCCTTATCGAAATGAAACCAGTAACCTAGGTCCTGTCGATTCACCCACTCCCCTTCACCCAGAGGAAAAACGATGTCCCTGATCAACACCCAGATCCAGCCGTTCGAAGCCAACGCTTACCTGAATGGCGAGTTCATCAAGGTCTCCGACAGCACCCTGAAGGGCCAGTGGTCGGTCCTGATCTTCATGCCGGCAGCCTTCACCTTCAACTGCCCGACCGAGATCGAAGACGCCGCTGACCATTACGCCGAGTTCAAGAAGGCTGGCGCGGAGGTCTACATCGTCACCACCGATACCCACTTCTCGCACAAGGTCTGGCACGAAACCTCGCCGGCCGTCGGCAAGGCCCAGTTCCCGCTGGTCGGCGATCCGACCCACCAGCTGACCAACGCCTTCGGCGTGCACATTCCGGAAGAAGGCCTGGCCCTGCGCGGCACCTTCATCATCAACCCGGAAGGCGTGATCAAGACCCTGGAGATCCACTCCAACGAGATCGCCCGTGACGTCTCCGAGACCCTGCGCAAGCTGAAGGCTGCCCAGTTCACCGCCGCCAACCCGAACCAGGTGTGCCCGGCCAAGTGGAAGGAAGGCGAAAAGACCCTGACCCCGTCGCTGGACCTGGTCGGCAAGATCTAAAGCAGTACCGGCCTGCCGCAGCCCCACGCTGCGGCGCGCCCTTCATCCCCGTGCCGGTCCCCCCGCCGGCGTGGGGGTGAACCCAAGACAGCCGAGCCCGCAAGCCACCGCTCGCCAGCCCCTTCCACAGCTGTCTCCAGCTGCCTTTGCTGCCTTGGGTTCACCCCTACCCCCTGCTGGTCCGCTACCTTCTACAGCGGTGCCACGCCCCCGTTTGCCTGAAACCAGGAGATGACCCGATGTTGGACGCCAACCTGCAGTCGCAGCTGAAGACCTATCTGGAGCGCGTGACCCGCCCGATCCAGATCACCGCGCATGCCGACGATGGCGCCAAGTCGCAGGAGATGCTGGAACTGCTGCAGACCCTGGAAAGCCTGTCGGACAAGATCTCGCTGCAGGTGCTGCGCGATGGCCAGGGCCGCGTGCCGTCCTTCGACCTGGGCACGCCGGGCCAGGACATCCACCTGACCTTCGCTGGCCTGCCGATGGGCCACGAGTTCACCTCGCTGGTGCTGGCCCTGCTGCAGGTCGGCGGCCACCCGTCCAAGGCTACTGCCGAGCTGATCGAGCAGGTGCAGAACCTGGAAGGTGATTACAGGTTCGAAACCTATTTCTCGCTGTCCTGCCAGAACTGCCCGGACGTGGTGCAGGCCCTGAACCTGGCTGCGGTGCTCAACCCGCGCATCCAGCACGTGGCCATCGACGGCGCCCTGTTCCAGGACGAAGTCGAGAAGCGCGAGATCATGTCGGTGCCGACCGTGTACCTCAACGGTGAAGTCTTCGACCAGGGCCGCATGACCCTCGAGCAGATCGTCGCCAAGCTGGACACCAATGCCAGCAAGCGCGATGCCGAGAAGATCGCCGCCAAGGACGCCTTCGACGTACTGGTGGTGGGCGGTGGCCCGGCGGGTGCCGCTGCGGCGATCTACGCTGCGCGCAAGGGCATCCGTACCGGCATCGCCGCCGAGCGTTTCGGTGGCCAGGTGCTGGACACCATGGCGATCGAGAACTTCATTTCGGTCAAGGAGACCGAAGGCCCGAAGCTGGCCACGGCGCTGGAACAGCACGTGCGCGAGTACGAGGTCGACATCATGGACCTGCAACGCGCCACTGCGTTGGTGCCTGCCGGTGAAGACGGCCTGGTGCAGGTGCAGCTGGAAAACGGTGCCGTGCTGAAGTCGCGCTCGGTGATTCTGTCCACCGGCGCACGCTGGCGGCAGATGAACGTGCCCGGCGAAGACCAGTACCGCAACAAGGGCGTGGCTTACTGCCCGCACTGCGACGGCCCGCTGTTCAAGGGCAAGCGCGTGGCGGTGATCGGCGGTGGCAATTCCGGCGTTGAAGCCGCCATCGATCTGGCCGGCATCGTGTCGCATGTGACCCTGCTGGAATTCGATTCCAGCCTGCGTGCCGACGAAGTACTGCAGAAGAAGCTGCGCAGCCTGGCCAACGTCACCGTGCTGACCAGCGCGCAGACCACCGAAGTGCTGGGCGACGGCAGCCGCGTCACCGGCCTGGTCTACAAGGATCGTGTCGGCGGCGATTCCCATCGCGTCGAACTGGAAGGCATCTTCGTGCAGATCGGCCTGCTGCCGAACACCGAATGGCTGAAGGACACCGTGGCCCTGTCGCCGCGTGGCGAGATCGTCATCGATGACCGCGGGCAGACCAATCTGCCGGGTGTGTTCGCCGCGGGTGATTGCACGACGGTACCCTACAAGCAGATCATCATCGCGATGGGCGCCGGTTCGACCGCCGCACTGAGCGCCTTCGATCACCTGATCCGCTCCTCCGTTCCCAAGAGCAGCGGTGCGGTGGCCGAAGCGGCCTGATCCAACGTTCCCGGGCCATCGGGAGCACCCTCAGCCTGCAGGGTAAGCCATGCCGGTCCATTACCCCGAGAGGTCTAAGGATGAACCTGCGTGACCTGAAATACCTGGTGGCCCTGGCCGATCACAAGCACTTCGGCCGGGCCGCCGCCTCCTGCTTCGTCAGCCAGCCCACGCTGTCGACGCAGATCCGCAAGCTGGAAGAGGAACTGGGCCTGCCGCTGGTGGAACGCGCGCCGCGCAAGGTGATGCTGACCCCTGCCGGCCAGGAAGCGGCCGCGCGGGCGCGGGTGATCGTGGCCGAAGTGGAGCAGTTGAAGGAAGCGGCGCGACGCAGTCGTGATCCGGAAGCGGGGACCGTGCGCCTGGGGATCTTCCCGACCCTGGGCCCGTACCTGTTGCCGCACGTGATTCCGCGCATCCGCACCCGCTTCCCCGAGCTGGAACTGCTGCTGGTGGAAGAAAAGAGCGATGTGCTGCTGGAGCGCCTGCGCGAGGGCAAACTCGATGCCGCGCTGTTGGCGCTGCCGGTGATCGACGACCAGCTGCATGCCGAGTTCCTGTTCGAGGAACCGTTCCTGCTGGCCGTGTCCGGTCGCCATCCGCTGGCCACGCGCGAGCATCTGGACGTACAGGAGCTGGCCACGCAGAAGCTGCTGCTGCTGGAAGACGGCCACTGCCTGCGTGACCAGGCGCTGGAAGTCTGTCGCCTGTTCGGCGCCAATGAAAAATCCGAATTCCGCGCCACCAGCCTGGAAACGCTGCGACAGATGGTCGCCGCCGACGTGGGCATCACCCTGCTGCCCAGCCTGTCGGTACAGCCGCCGGTGCCGCGTTCGAACAACATCCGTCTGATCGACTTCGTCGGCGAGGGCCGTCCCAGCCGTCGCATCGCCATGATCTGGCGCCGCAGCTCGGCGATGAACGAGTTCCTGATGGAGCTGGCCGAACAATTCAAGCGCCTGCCCGATGCGCTGTTCACGCTGGAAGCGTTGGCCCCGGCAAACGGCGATGCTGCCACCCCGCCCACGCCGGTGCTGAACGGCTGAGACACCGCAGCCGGGTCTCGAAACCGCCGGGAGTCGATTCCGGCCGCATTTGTCCCCACAATACAGTCAGGCGGCGCCAGCAGGTGCCGCCTTTTGCATGGCTTTCAACCAAGGAGCGTCACCATGAATACCGCCAGCGGCCTGCCGCCGTCGATCACCGTTACCACCCTCGACATGGACCGCCTGGACGCCATGCTCGAATCCCCGGCACACAGCCAGACGCCGGCTGCGCGCGCGCTTGCCGACGAACTCAACCGGGCGACCGTGTTGCCGCCAGACCAGATTCCCGAAGGCATCGTCATGATGCATTCGCGCGTGGAGTGCGAAGATGAAGTGTCGGGCGAGAAACATGTCCTGACCCTGGTCTTCCCCCGCGAAGCCAATGTCGATGAAGGCAAGGTGTCCGTGCTGGCCCCCGTCGGCAGCGCCCTGCTTGGCCTGGCCGTTGGCCAGAGCATCGACTGGACCGCCCCGGGCGGCCGCAAGCTGCGGCTGCGCGTGAGCGCGGTCCACAACGACCGTCCCTGACCTGCGCTGCGTACCGCGCGCGATCAGTTTCCCTGCTATCCCCGCACCAGGAGCCGTAATGAGTACCCCGTCCAAACTGTCCCAGCTGCGCGAACTGTCCGTGGTCGTTGCCGATACCGGTGACTACGAGGCGATCAAGCGCCTGCAGCCGGTGGACTGCACCACCAATCCGACCCTGGTGAAGAAGGCATTGGACCTGCCGGTCTATGCAGAACTGATCGAACGCGAACTGGCCTGGGGCCGCGAGCAGAGCGGTGACCGCGAGACCGTGGTGCACGCCGTGGCCGACCGACTGACCATCGGCGTCGGCGCGCTGCTGAGCACGCTGGTACCGGGCCGCGTGTCCACCGAAGTGGATGCCGACCAGGCCCATGACACCGCCGCGACCGTAGCCAAGGCCCGCCAGTTCATCCAGATGTACGCCGATGCCGGCGTGCCGCGCGAGAAGATTCTGATCAAGATCGCTGCGACCTGGGAAGGCGTGGAAGCTGCGCGCGTGCTGCAGGCCGAAGGCATCGACTGCAACCTGACCCTGATCTTCAACCCGACCCAGGCACTGGCCTGCAGCGAGGCCGGCGCGTTCCTGATCTCGCCGTTCGTCGGCCGCATCCTGGATTGGTACGTGGCCAACGGCCAGACCCCGGCCACCATCGACGAAGACCCGGGCGTGGTGTTCGTGCGTGGCGTGTATGCCGAATTCAAGCGTCGCGGTTCGCCGACGGTGGTGATGGGCGCGTCGTTCCGTTCGACCGCGCAGATCGAAGCGCTGGCCGGCTGCGACCGCCTGACCATTTCGCCGGACCTGCTGGAGAAGCTGGACGCCGACCACGGCGCGCTGCCGCGCAAGCTGGTGGCCGGGGCGGCCGACGGCGTGACCGTCACCCCGATCGATGCGGCGAAGTTCGCGGCGGATCTGGCGGCCGACCCGATGGCGACCGAGAAGCTGGCTACGGGTATTGATGCGTTTGCCAAGGATCTGGAAGCGCTGCGCGAGCGCATTCGTTCGGAACTGTGATTCCGGCCAACGGCTGAGCCCCTCGTGGCGGGCTGCTCGGTTCGGTAGAGTCGACTGTTAGTCGACTTGTGTCGCGCTGGGTCGGGCGGGTTGGATTCGCGGGGGACGCCGTGAATCCGTCCCTGGAGGCTTGGCCGCGGCATCCATGCCGCGGACACCCCCGCGAACCCAACCCGCCCGCCCTCTGACAGTTTCCGGTGGCCACCCGCCACGGAAGAAAGAAAGAAGAGCAAAAGCGGGTCGCGCGCTACGCGTGCTCACAAACAAAAAGGACGCGGCGAATGCCGCGTCCTTTTTGTTTTCTTTCAGGTCGTCAGTAACCAATGCTCTTACCCACCGTCACCGGGAAACTGTCGAAGGTGGGACGGGGGCGGCTGGCAGGACCGTTGGCGCCATGGATGGCGCCATCGAGCCCCCATGGACGGGTTTACGGCGTGTCCTGCCAGCCGCCCCCGTCCCGCCAAACCATCAGCAACCCAGAGCCGCTTTGGATGTTGATGTTGACGTTGCCCGCCGCAGGCGGACCACCGCGCGTCAGCGCGGCCCCTCCACATCCAACCCGATCGGGCAGCTCACACCGGTGCCGCCGATGCCGCAGTAACCGTTCGGGTTCTTCGCCAGATACTGCTGGTGGTAGTCCTCGGCGTAGTAGTACGCCGGTGCCGGGTACACGATCTCGGTGGTGATCGGGCCGTAGCCGGCCGCGTCCAACTGCGCCTGGTAAGCCTCGCGGCTTGCCAGCGCCGCTGCGTACTGCGCTTCGTCAGTGGCGTGGATCGCCGAGCGGTACTGGGTGCCGGTGTCGTTGCCCTGGCGCATGCCCTGGGTCGGGTCGTGGCTCTCCCAGAACAGCTGCAGCAGCCGCTCCAGGCTCACCACCGCCGGGTCGAACACGACCTGCACCACTTCGGTATGGCCGGTCAGACCGGAGCAGACCTCTTCGTAAGTGGGGTTCGGGGTGATGCCGCCGGCATAGCCGACTGAGGTGCTGTACACGCCCGGCTCGCTCCAGAACTTGCGCTCGGCGCCCCAGAAACAGCCCAGCGCGAAGCGGATCTGCTGCAGCCCGGCGAACCGGTCCTTCAACGGATGGCTGTTCACGAAGTGCTGGTTGCTGTGCAGCGGCAGCGGCTGGTCGCGCCCCGGCAGCGCTTCTTCCAGGCGCGGCAAGCGCTGCTTGAAGGCCCCGATGCCGAGGATGCCCTGGCCAATTCCCAACATGATGCGCTCCTACGCCGGAAGTCCGGCAATGTCGTCGGCATCTGAAATGGGGTCGCCGGGGGCGTGGCCCAAGTCCAGCGCGGCCACGATGTCCTCCGCCTGCGGCCTCGCGGCGTCGGGGATACCGACACGCAGCACGCCAAACAGCGGTAACTCGCCCATGCCGCCCAACAGCGACTCGCCAAACACGAAGGCCGGGATACCGGCGTCTTCCAGCGCGTGCTTGACCAGGTGGGCGTCGAACAGATTGTCGGCCTTGTACACGATGTGCATGGGCGGCTCCTCGGGGCAGGAATCCAGCATACGCCCGGGGGCTGAATGCCGGCGGTGCGTCCTGCCGGCCAGCGGCCGGCACTACCCCCATCTGCGCGTCGATCCACGATCCGCCGGCCGGCCACCCCGGAAAGTAGGTGGTAGTGCCGGCCGCTGGCCGGCAACCCCCTGGCCCACCGGGCAACCCTTCCCGGTAAGCGTTAGACTGGCGATCTTTCTGCCTTACTTTCGCCGACTCATGTCAGAGCACACCCCCGCCAGCCCCGAGACCCCCGCCGACAGCCACGAGAAGCGCGATTTCATCCGCCAGATCGTGCGCGAGGACCTGGCCAGCGGAAAGCACCAGGCGATCAAGACCCGCTTCCCGCCGGAACCGAACGGCTATCTGCACATCGGTCACGCCAAGTCGATCTGCCTGAACTTCGGCATCGCCGGTGAGTTCAGCGGTGTCTGCAACCTGCGCTTCGACGACACCAACCCGGCCAAGGAAGACCCGGAGTACGTGGCCGCGATCCAGGACGACGTGCGCTGGCTGGGCTTTGAATGGAACGAGCTGCGCCACGCGTCGGACTACTTCCAGACCTATTACCTGGCCGCCGAGAAGCTGATCGAACAGGGCAAGGCCTATGTATGCGACCTGTCGGCCGAGGAAGTGCGTGCCTACCGCGGCACCCTGACCGAACCGGGCCGTCCGTCGCCGTGGCGCGACCGCAGTGTCGAGGAGAATCTCGACCTGTTCCGCCGCATGCGTGCCGGTGAGTTCCCGGACGGCGCGCGCACCGTGCGTGCCAAGATCGACATGGCCAGTGGCAACATCAACCTGCGCGATCCGGCGCTGTACCGCATCAAGCATGTCGAGCACCAGAACACCGGCAACGCGTGGCCGATCTACCCGATGTACGACTTCGCGCATGCACTGGGCGATTCGATCGAGGGCATCACCCACTCGCTGTGCACGCTGGAGTTCGAAGACCACCGCCCGCTGTACGACTGGTGCGTGGACAACGTCGATTTCGCCCATGACGATGCGCTGACCCAGCCGCTGGTCGATGCGGGCCTGCCGCGCGAAGCGGCCAAGCCGCGCCAGATCGAGTTCTCGCGCTTGAACATCAACTACACGGTGATGAGCAAGCGCAAGCTGATGGCACTGGTCACCGAACAGCTGGTGGATGGCTGGGAAGATCCGCGCATGCCGACCCTGCAGGGCCTGCGTCGTCGCGGCTACACCCCGGCCGCGATGCGCCTGTTCGCCGAGCGCGTGGGCATCAGCAAGCAGAATTCGATGATCGACTTCAGCGTGCTGGAAGGCGCGCTGCGCGAAGACCTGGACAGCGCCGCAGCGCGCCGCATGGCCGTGGTCGACCCGGTCAAGCTGGTGCTGACCAACCTGGCCGAAGGCCACGAAGAGCAGCTGACCTTCAGCAACCACCCGAAGGACGAAAGCTTCGGCAGCCGCCAGGTACCGTTCGCACGCGAAGTGTGGATCGACCGCGAGGACTTCGCCGAAGTACCGCCGAAGGGCTGGAAGCGCCTGGTCCCGGGTGGCGAAGTGCGCCTGCGCGGCGCCGGCATCATCCGCTGCGATGAAGTGATCAAGGACGCCGACGGCACCATCACCGAGCTGCGCGGCTGGCTGGATCCGGAATCGCGCCCGGGCATGGAAGGCGCCAACCGCAAGGTGAAGGGCACCATCCACTGGGTCAGCGCCGTGCACGGCGTGCCGGCGGAAATCCGCCTGTACGACCGCCTGTTCTCGGTGCCGAACCCGGACGACGAATCGGAAGGCAAGACCTACCGCGACTACCTCAATCCGGAATCGCGCCGCACCGTCATCGGCTATGTCGAGCCGGCCGCGGCCAGCGCCGCTCCGGAACAGTCGTTCCAGTTCGAACGTACCGGCTACTTCGTTGCCGATCGCCGCGACCACACCGAAGCCAAGCCGGTGTTCAACCGCAGCGTGACCCTGCGCGACACCTGGTCGGCCTGAGGTCCTGCGCGGGCGCCGCAAAGGCGCCCGCGTCATCCGGCAACGGCCTCATCCTCCGCTGAAGCCCACCTGGCCGCCTCCTCGTAACGGCCAGTCCTGCGGCGCGACCGCAGGCATGTGACGCCATCACGCAGGCGCTGCCTGCATCATCATCCCCTACTTGCTCCTGTCAGGCCCTGCCATGTCCGCTGCCCCGAGTGCACTTCTGCCACTGCTGCAACAGGTCCTGCTGGGCCGCGACATCGCCTGCACCGTCGAGGGTGACGAACTGCTGCTCGACAGCGGCCTGTACCTGACGCCGCACGGCGTCGCCAGCAACGCGCGCGACAACGGCGGCTGGCAGACCTCCACCGTCATCGAGACCCGCCACGCTGGCCTGTTCGCCGATGGCCTGTTCGAGTACCAGCACGCCAACGGTGCGACCGAACAGGAATCGTTGTTGTCCGGCTTCGAGACATGGGTGCGGGTGGATCTGGCAACCCTGCAGGCCGCCGTCGGCGCCGAAGACGCACCGGATCTGCCGATGATGGGCCTGATCTATCCGGCCGGCGACGAAGGCGAAGAGCACGAGCGCACCGTGGTGCTGGGGCCACTGGCCCATTACCGCGCCAGCGAACTGGACGACGCTGCCGCGTGCAGCGAAGACGACCATGGTTCCTGCCCCTGCTGCCTGTTCACCAAAAGCATCGATGCCTTCGACGACCTGCTGAAGGCCCACCACTTCCTGGCCATCCGCCTGTTCGCATCGCGCGACGAGCAGGGCCAGTGCGAAGCCGACTGCCGGGTCAACGGCCATGACTTTGCCCCTGCACTGCCGTTGCTGCGCGCCTATGCCGCACGCTGGCCGCAAGCCGGGCTGGAGTTCCGCAAGCAGTACGTGGTGATCCGCACCGGCTCGCCCTCGCCGGCCTGAATCCAGCGCGCACGCCCGGTACATGCCACTGCCGCTACACTGCGCGCCGACATCTGTTGCACCTGTTCCTTTCACTCCCAACGAGGCACCCGCGATGCTGTACGCGCAAGTCCACCTGACCCTTCCCGCCTGGATCCACGACCAGATCGACCTGGATCGTCGATATCCGGGCGATGAGGCCAAGGTCGCGCTGGCGATCGAGCTGTCGCGGCTGAATGTCGACCACGCCAGTGGCGGCCCGTTCGGCGCCGTGGTGTTCGGCCCGGATGACAAGGTGATCGCCGCCGGCGTGAACCGGGTCATGCCACACTCGACCTCGTTGGCGCATGCCGAGAACATGGCCTACATGCTGGCCCAGCAGCGTCTGCAGACCCCGCGCCTGAACGCGGTGCTGTCGCCGGTCACCCTGGCCACCAGCTCGCAGCCGTGCTGCCAGTGCTATGGCGCCACCGTGTGGGCCGGCATCGACCGCCTGCTGATCGGTGCCAACTCGGCCGACGTCGAGGAACTGACCCCGTTCGACGAAGGCCCGCTGCCCGCCGACTGGGTGGGCGAGCTCAACAAGCGTGGCATCGAAGTGGTGCAGGGCCTGAACCGCGATGCGGCGCGCAGCGTGCTGCGTGCCTATGGGGAAAGTGATGGCGCCCGTTACTGAGTCCGGCATCGGCCTGCTGTGCCTGTGCAGGCAGGGCTTCGAGCCCGAGCTGGCCGGCGAACTGCAGTTCCGCGCAGGCGCCGCCGGTTTTGCCGGTTACGCCCGTACCCAGCGCAATGATGGCTACGTGCTCTTCATGTGCGACGAGGCCGCGGCGCTTGCACCGCGACTGCCGTGGCGCGAGCTGATCTTCGCCCGCCAGAAGCTGGTGGTGCTGGCCGAGCTGCCGCAGCTGGACCCGGCCGACCGCATCACCCCGATGCTGGAGGTGCTGGCCGATGCGCCGCGCTTCGGTGATCTGTGGGTGGAACATCCCGATTCGGACGCGGGCAAGCCGCTGTCCGGGCTCGCGCGTGCGTTCGGCAATGCGTTGCGCCCGGCGCTGCGCAAGGCCGGCAAGCTCAGCGACAAACCCAACGCACGCCTGCCGCGCCTGCACGTGGTGTTCGTCGATGGCACCCACGCCTTCGTCTGTGTGGCCGATCCGGCCGACAGCGCGCCGTGGGCCTTGGGCATTCCGCGCCTGAAGCTGCTGCCCGACGCACCTTCGCGCTCAGCGCTGAAGCTGGATGAGGCACTGCTGACTCTGCTTGCCCCTGAAGAACGCGAAGCGCTGGTTCGCCCGGGCATGCGCGCGGCCGACCTGGGCGCCGCACCGGGCGGCTGGACGTGGGTGCTGACCCGCCAGCACGTGCATGTGCTGAGCATCGACAATGGTCCGCTGCGCCAGCACGTGCTGGACACTGGACTGGTCGAGCACCTGCGCGCCGATGGCTTCCACTGGCATCCGGAACAACCGCTGGACTGGATGGTCTGCGACATGGTCGAGCAACCGCGTCGCGTTGCCGAGCGCATGGCCACCTGGTTCCGCGAGGGCTGGTGCAGGCACGCGATCTTCAACCTGAAGCTGCCGATGAAGAAGCGCTGGGACGAGACCCGCCTGTGCCTGGACCTGTTCCAGGACCAGGCCGGCAAGCCGCTGGTGGTCCGTGCCAAGCAGCTGTATCACGATCGGGAAGAAATCACGGTGCTGGCCTCGCCGCTGCGCTGAACCCATTGCATCCGCCGGGCATGGCCCGGCGCTACCGGGGAACGGAACCATGCGCTACCACTCGCTCACCCTGCTGATCACCTTGCTGGCTGCCGCACCGGCCATGGCCCAGCAACTGCCGCACACCCCGGCGCAGAGCCAGCCGCTGGGACCCACCGGCGGCGCGATCCGCCAGCAGCCGCTGGATGCGGGCCGGGTCAGCGGCAGCGTCGGGATTGCACGGCCGGCCGGCGAGGCACAGGTGACGGTGCGTTCGCTGGAGCCCAGCAGCGTGGTTGGCCAGTACCGCATCCACTTCGCTGCGCTGGATGTGAACGGCGATGGCTTCATCAGCCGCGAGGAAGCACAGGCGAATCCGGCGCTGGCCGATGAGTTCAATTCGCTGGACCGCAAGCATCGCGGCAAGCTGGATCGTGCCGACCTGGCCGGTTGGCTGGTTGATTGAGGCCGTTGCGGTAACCCTATCCACGCATGGCGTGGATCTACCGACAGCGTTAGCGCCGGGCCATGCCCGGCGGAATCCATGAACCGCGCTGCGCGCTCGCCGGGCATGGCCCGGCGCTACCGGTGAATGATCCGGGACACGCGCGCCAACCTTGGTTGGCACCCAGCGGTCACACCCCTGCGGCGCGCTTCCAGAACGCCTGCACCAGCGGCGGCCACTTGCCCACACAACCCAGCGCGCGGCCACGCGCCAGGGTCAGGTGCATCTCATCGTTGGAGAACAGCCGGTTGATCGCTTCGAAGCTGTAGGCGGCGATCTGGTTGTCGCTGCGACGCTCACGCGCCCAGCGTTGCAGGCGCTGCGGCGACAGGCGTGGCTGCCCGCGGCGCTCTGCCGACGGTGCCAGCCAGTGCTGCAGGGCAGCGACGTCGCGCAGGCCGAGGTTGACCCCCTGCCCGGCCAGCGGGTGCACCACGTGAGCGGCATCGCCCAGCGCCAACACGCGACCGGCCACATAGTGGCGGGCCAACTGACGGCGCAGCGGGAACGCCGCGCGCGGCGAGGCCAGCCGCAGCGCGCCCAGGCGCGCGGCGAAAGCGCGGGTCAGTTCACGATTGAATGCGTCGTCGTCCAGCGCCAGTACCCGCGCCGCCTCGTCGTCGGGCAACGTCCAGACGATGGAACTGCGGCGCTCGGCCACCGGCAGCAGCGCCAGCGGACCGGTCGGCAGAAAGCGCTGCCAGGCGGTTGCCTGGTTGGGCAGCTCGCTGTCCACATAGGCGACCACACCGCGCTGCTGGTAGTCATGGCGCTCAACGTCGATCCCGGCCAGTCCGCGCAGGGTCGATTCCGCACCGTCGGCAGCAACTGCCAGTGCGGCTTCGATGCGACGGCCATCATCCAGGCGCAGGCGCACACCGTGCTCGTCCTGTTCAAGCGCTTCCACGCGCGCCGGGCAATGCAGCTCCACACCTGCGGCAGGCAGTGCCGCCCACAGGCGATCCTGCAGCAAGCCGTTCTCGACGATGAAGCCCAGCTGGCGACGGCCGAAGCGATCCGCGTCGAACAGCAGGTCCTCGCCTCCGGCCGCGTCCCACACCTGCATGCGCCGGTACGGCCAGGCGCGCGCCTGCGCGATCGTCGGCCATACACCGAGGCGCTCCAGCAACTGCACGTTGTCGGCGGCGAAGGCGAACACCCGCAGATCCGGCTGTGCAGCCTGCCACGGCGCCGGCTCACGGCCTTCCACCAGTGCCACGGCAAGACCCGCATTGGCCAGGGCCAGCGCACAGGCAGCACCGACCACACCGCCACCAACGATCACCACGTCCAGCCGTGCGCGCCGGTTCATGCGGCTTCTCCACGGCACAGGCGCGGCACATCGCCACGGAAGCCCATCGCGCCACCGACCAGCATCGACTGCACCGAAGCGCGCTGCGCAGCCACCAGGCCCAGGCTGCGCAGGGGGCGCAACAGCGGTGCCGGATTGCTGGTCAGCCGGGCCAGACCGCCGGAAAACGCGACCGTCTGCCGTCGATCTTCTTCGCGGCGGGCCACATAGGATCGCAGCAGTGCGTCGCTGCCAGCGTCGCCGTCCACTTCCAGCAGCTCGGCCAGCGTCAAGGCATCGCGCAGACCGAGGTTGAAACCCTGCGCACCCAGCGGGTGGATGGTCTGCGCGGCATTGCCAAGCAGCACCGTGCGCTCCCCCACCAGCGCGCGCGCCAGCACCTGGATCAACGGATAGGCGCCGCGCGGACCGGAGTCGAGCAGGCGACCCGCACGCCAGCCGATGGCCTGCTGCAGGCGTTGCAGCCATGCCGTATCGTCCAGCGCCATCACCGCGTCGGCCTGGTCACGGGCAACGCCATGCACGGTGCCGAAATGGCGGTCGCCACGTGGCAGCAACGCCGTCGGGCCGGTATCGGTAAATCGCTCCCAGGCGGTTCCATCGGGCGCGCGCTGGCTGCGCACGCGGGCGACGAACAGCGTCTGCTGGAAGTCGTGGCGATCAACATCGATGCCCAGCGCATCGCGCACGCCGCTGCTGGTGCCGTCGGCACCGACCACCAGCCGCGCCAGCAGCACGCGCTCGCCGCTGTCATCGGCCACCCGCACCTGGCGGTAACCGTCGACCACATCGCCCAGGCCAAGGAAACGCATCGGCCGGTAGCGGCGCAGGTGTGACAGCTCCTGCAGCCGGCTTTCCAGCGCCTGGCCGAAATCACGCGCGACCACCACCTGGCCGAACCACGGTCGGTCGTAATCCGCTGCATCGAGCTGCACACGGCCAAAATCACCGGCGCGGCTGACATGGATGCGGCGGATTGGACCGGGCGCCATCGACAGCTTCTGCATGACCCCCAGCGCAGTCAGCGCATTGATGGTGGCCGCAGCAAAACTGAGGTTGCGCTGATCGAACACCGCAGGCAGTTCGCCCGCCGGGCTGGCTTCGAGCAGGCCCACGTCGCGGCCCAGCCGATCCAGGGCGATGGCCAAGCTGGCCCCCACCAGACCGCCACCGACGATCAGCACGTCATGTCGTTCACTCATGAGCGCATGATACGCGCTCGCCGCGCCGGCATGCCCGACACGGCCCCGCCTGCGCCAAGCGCCGCACCGGGCTAGAATGAAACCTGAATCCGCTCCGGCCCCACCGCCATGTCCGACTCCGCACCCCGCGCCTTCGTCCTGTCAGTGCTCGTGCTGTTGCTGGCAGCGACCCGCGTCAATCACTTCGCGGCCATCCCGGACGCCTCCTGGGCGGTGTTCTTCATCGGCGGCTTCTACCTCGCCCGCTGGACCCGCTGGGCGTTCCCGCTGCTGATGGTGTTCGCGGTGCTGGTCGACTGGATCGTGATCCGCAGCAGCGGCCTCGATTTCTGGCAGCACTACTGCGTATCGCCGGGTTACTGGCTGCTGCTGCCGGCGTACTTCGCCATGTGGGCCGGTGGCATGCTGCTGGGCCGCAACTACCGCAGCGCGCAGTGGTCGACGCTGGGCAAGGGTGCGTTGCTGCTGGTGGCGTCGGTGGCGCTGTGCCATCTGCTCGCGCAGGGCGGTTTCTACTGGACCAGCCAGAACGTGGCCGAGCCGACGGTGGCCGGCTGGGCACAGAACTACGCGCAGTGGTTCGGTCCCTACCTGCGCACCACCGCGATCTACGTGGCTCTGGCCGCCGCACTGCAGCTGGCCGTGGAGCAGGTGCTCAAGCTCCTGCAAGCCCGCCGCGACATCCATCACTGAGCCACGTCATGGGTCATCGCCTCTCGCGCATCTACACCCGCACCGGCGACGACGGCAGCACCGGCCTGGGTGACGGCAGCCGGGTCGGCAAGGACGATCTGCGCGTTGCCTCCTATGGCACCGTCGACGAAGCCAATGCCACGCTCGGCCTGTTGCTGGCCGTGCCGCTGCCGGAGGACGTCCGTGCACTGCTCGTGCACCTGCAGCACCAGCTGTTCGATCTGGGCGCCGAGCTGTGCATTCCCGGTCATGCCGCGATCCACGCCGCCGATGTGTCTGCGCTGGAACAGCAGCTGGACCACTACAACGCTGACCTGCCGATGCTGAAGGAGTTCATCCTGCCGGCCGGTGGCGAGGCCTCCGCGCGTTGCCACCTGGCCCGTACCGTGGTTCGCCGCGCCGAGCGCGACACGGTGGCCCTGGCCCGGGTGGAACCGGTACGCAGCGAAGCGCTGCAGTACCTCAACCGGCTGTCGGACCTGCTGTTCGTGCTGGCCCGGGTGCTGGCACGGGCCGATGGCCACGGCGAAGCGCTGTGGCAGCCACAGCATCGCCAGCGCTGAGTCGCCATGCTGGTCTTCACCCACCCCGCCTGCCTGCTGCACGACCCGGGCCCCGGCCACCCTGAATGCCCGCAGCGCCTGCAGGTGGTGCTCGACGCACTGCATGAGGCCTTCCCCGGCCAACTGGAGTGGCGCGAAGCGCCGCCAGCCAAGTTCGGTGAACTGACCCGGGTCCACGACAGCGCGCTGCTGGATCTGGTGCTGCAACCGCAGACCGCACCGCTGCGCCAGCTGGACATGGACACCTGGACCTCGCCGGGTTCGGCCAGTGCCGCGGTGCATGCCGCCGGCGCAGGTGTCGCTGCCGTCGATGCGGTGATGCTGGGCGAGGATCCGCTGGCCTTCTGCGCGGTGCGCCCGCCCGGCCACCATGCCACCAGCAGCACCGCGATGGGCTTCTGCCTGCTCAACAACATCGCCATCGCCGCCGCCTATGCCCGCGACCGCCACGGTCTGGAGCGGATCGCGGTGGTCGACTTCGATGTCCACCATGGCAACGGCACCCAGGACATCTTCCAGCACGACGCCCGGGTGTCCTACTACAGCACCCACCAGGCCGGTCTGTTCCCCGAGTCCGGCCTGCGCCGTGACCGCGGTGCCGGCAACCTGATGAACATCCTGCTGCCACCGGGCAGTGGTGGCTTCCGCTTCCGCAATGTCTGGGCCGACGAGATGCTGCCGGCGATCGACGACTTCCGGCCCCAGCTGCTGCTGATCTCGGCAGGCTTCGATGCCCACCTGCGCGATCCGCAGGCCGACCTGATGCTGGAGACCGACGATTTCGCCTGGATCACCCGCGAACTGCACGCGCTGGCACGCCGCCATGCCGCCGGCCGGGTGGTGTCGATGCTGGAGGGTGGATACGACCTGCAGGCCTTGGCCGAGTGCAGCGTGGCCCACCTGCAGGCGCTGATCGCAGCCCCCTCCAGCAACGGGGTTGGATGAACCCGAACCGGCAATCCGGGGAGGCCTTCATTGCCCCTATGCAAGGGATGGGGCAAGCTACCGTCCGTTTTCGCCCGAATCCGAACCGCGTGCGCCGAGCCCTCCGCCTGCTTCCCCTGCCCCTGAGCATCGCCGTCTGCCTTCCGGCTTGGGCTGATGACAAGCCGCTCAACTGGGGCCTTTGCCCGGCCACAGACGTGATCCCTGCGTTCACCGATGCGCCGACGCCGGTGCCCGGCCAGGACAAGGCCGCCGCCAGCGCTGCGCGCGAACAGCAGCCCACCGATATCGAGGGCGACCAGCTGCTGGGCACCACCACCGTGCCGCAGTACCAGGGCAACGTGGCGCTGCGCCGGGGCGACCAGTTCGTAGGCACCGACAAGCTCAGCTTCGATACCGAAAGCGGCAACTACATCGCCGATGGCAACGTCCGTTACCAGGATGCCTCGATCCGGATGGTTGCCAAGCGCGCCGAGGGCAACCAGGAAAGCGACACCCACAAGATCACCGACATCCAGTACCAGCTGGTGTCCCGCCGCGGTAACGGCGAAGCCGAATCGGTCGACCTGCAGGGCGCGGTCGGGCAGATGCACCGCTCCACCTACACCACCTGCGACCCGTCGCAGCCGGTGTGGCGGCTGACGGCGCCGGAGATCGAAGTCGACAACGACGAAGGCTTCGGTACCGCCCGCAACGCGGTGCTGCGGATCGGCAAGGTGCCGATCCTGTGGGCGCCCTACTTCAAGTTCCCGATCGATGACCGGCGCAAGACCGGCCTGCTGTTCCCGCAGCTGGGCATGTCCGGGCGCAACGGTTTCGACTACGCGCAGCCGATCTACTTCAACCTGGCGCCGAACTACGACGACACGTTGACCCCGCGCTACATGAGCCAGCGCGGCCTGATGCTCGACAACGAGTTCCGCTACCTCTACGAAGGCGGCCGTGGCGAACTGCTGACCGCGTTCATGCCCAACGACAAGCTGCGCGACCGCGACCGCGGCCGGGTGATGTTCGGCGGCTACCACAACCTCGACGACCACTGGCAGGCCCGCGCCAACCTGGCCTGGGTCAGCGATGAGCGTTACGTGGAAGACTTCGCCAATCGCCTGGTGGGGGTCACCGCATCGAACCTGCAGAGCGTCGTGGGCCTGTACGGCACCGGCAAGAACTGGACGGCCGGCATCATGGCCGACCGCTGGCAGCTGACCGACTACACGCTCAACGAGAGTGCGCTGGCCTACAACCGCCAACCGCGCGTGTACTTCAACTGGGACAAGCCGCTGCTGCCGTGGCTGGAGACCGGTGTCTACGCCGAGGCCGTGCGTTTCACCCACGATGACGTCAACTACAAGTACGACGCCAGCGCCGGCCCGGACCTGCAGTACACGCGCAATGGTGTCCGCAAGACGTCCGGCATCGGCGTGGACGGTGGTTCACGCCTGGATGTGAAGCCCTACGTGTCGTTCCCGATCACCGGTGCGGCCTGGTATGTCACCCCGACCCTGGCCTACCGCTATACGGCTTACCAGCTGGATCGCGGTCTGGTCGATGGCGCCGACGGCATCCGCGGCCAGATCCTGGCCTCGCAGGGCATTGATCCCAAAACGGCCACGCCGGAACAGCTACGCGGCAACACCTCGCCCAGCCGCAGCCTGCCGATCGCCAGTCTTGATGCCGGCATGTTCTTCGACCGCGAGACCACCCTCGGTGGCAAGTCGTTCCTGCAGACCCTGGAGCCGCGCCTGTTCTACCTGCGCACGCCGTACCGCAACCAGGACGACCTGCCGATCTTCGACACCCGCGACTTCACCTTCAGCTGGGGCCAGCTGTTCCGCGATTCGCGCTATACCGGCGCCGACCGCCAGAACGACGCCAACCAGCTGACCATGGCGCTGAGCACCCGCTTCATCGACCAGACCACGGGCAAGGAGCGCTTCTCGGCCTCCATCGGCCAGATCCAGTACTTCGACGAATCGCGGGTGAGCGTGACCCCCGGCGGTGCGCCGGTGGAAAAGGGCAAGTCGGCCTGGATCGCCGACGGCAACTACATGATCAACGACCGCTGGACGCTGGGTGCCACCTATCAGTGGGACCCCAAGTACAAGCGCGAGGATCTGGCCAGCGTGCGTGCCCGCTACCTGATGTCCAACGACGGCGTGGTCAACCTGACCTACCGTTACCGCATCAATTCCGGCGCCCCGGCCACCGCCAACAAGCATGACCGCACCCTGCTGGAGCAGGCCGACCTGTCGTTCCTGTACCCGCTGAACGAGCGCTGGAGCCTGGTGGGCCGTTATTACTACTCGCTGCAGGACAAGGAACCGCTGGAAATCATCGGTGGCGTACAGTGGGACAGCTGCTGCCTGGCCGTACGCGCCGTGGCCCGCCGCTACGTGCGCAACCGCGAAGGCGAAATGAACAACTCCATCCAGCTCGAGTTCGTGCTCAAGGGCTTGAGCTCCCTCGGCCAGGACACGGACCGCACTTTGCGCCGTGCTATCCTCGGCTACAACCGCGACGACCTCTATCTCGTGCCGCCCAGCAACACCGGAGCGACCCGCGATGACTACGATCCGAATCTGATCCCATGACCAAGAGCTTCCCCGTTCTCCTCGCATCGCTTCTGGCGGTGTCCAGCGTGTCCGCCCCCCTGCAGGTCATTGCGCAGGAGGCCCAGCCGTTGGACCGCATCGCGGCTGTCGTCGATGAGGACGTGATCCTGCAGAGCGAGCTCCAGCGGGCGATCGCCAACATCAAGGCGCAGTACGCCGGCCGCGAGGCCCAGCTGCCCCCGGATGACGTGCTCAGCCGCCAGGTGCTCGAGCGCCTGGTGCTGGTCAAGCTGCAGGTGGCCCGTGCTCAGGGCAGCGGTATCCATGTCGGCGACCAGGAACTGACCCAGGCGATGAATGCCATCGCCCAGCAGAATGGTTCAACCCTGGATGCCCTGCGTCAGCGCCTGGCCCATGACGGCATCGACTTCAACGATTTCCGCGCCTCGGTGCGTGACGAGATCACCGTGCAGCGCCTGCGCCAGAGCTTCGCGCAGAGCCGCATCAGCGTCAGCGAAGGCGAAGTCGACGCGGCCCTGAAGCAGCAGGCTGATGCCGGCAACCAGTTCCATCTGGCACACATCCTGGTCGCCCTGCCCGACGGTGCCACTGCCGAGCAGATCGCCACCGGCCAGAAGAAGGCTGACGGCGTGAAGGCGCTGCTGGACAAGGGCGAGCTGGACTTCAATGCAGCGGCCGTGCGCTATTCCGACAGCCCCAATGCACTGGAAGGCGGCGACCTCGGCTGGCGCACCCTGGATGAAATCCCGGCGGCGTTCGCACAGACGATGCAGCAGATGAAGGCGGGCGAAGTGGTCGGCCCGATCCGCGGTCCGAGCGGCTTCCAGCTGCTGAAGCTGGTGGAAGTCCGTGACGCCAGCGCGGCGGCAGGCACCCACACCGTTACCGAGTACCACGGCCGCCACATCCTGGTGCGCGTGGACGACGCACAGTCCGACGCGGCCGCCAAGGCCAAGATCGACACCCTGCGCGCCCGTGTTGTCGGCGGTACCGACTTCCAGCAGGTGGCCAAGGAATCGTCCGAGGACACCAACAGCAAGGGCCAAGGCGGCGATCTGGGCTGGTTCCCGGCTGACGCATTCGGTCCGGCCTTCGGCCAGCAGGTGGAAGGTATCCAGGACGGTGGCGTCAGCCAGCCGTTCCGTACCGATGCGGGCTGGCACATCGTGCAGCGCGTGGCCACCCGTCAGACCGACGTGGGCAGTGACAACCAGCGCGCCCAGGTCCGCGAGACCATTGGTCGCCGCAAGCTGGAAGACGAGTACAACCGCTTCCTGCAGGAGCTGCGTGGCGAAGCCTACGTCAGCTTCCGCAGCGGTGACCGGGCGGAAAACACCGCCACGCCTCCGCAGTCCTGAGCCATGCTCCCCGAGCTCGCTCTGGTACCGGGCGAGCCCGCCGGGATCGGCCCGGAGTTGTGTGTCCGACTGGTCCAGCAGCCGCGCGATGATTGCCGGCTGCTGGCATTCGCTGATCCGGACACACTGCGCGCGGCCGCAGCCGCGCTGAACCTGCCCCTGCAACTGCTGCCCGAGGACGCCCACGCACGCGTCCCCGGCGATCTGCGCCTGCGCGCCGTCGCCAACACTACCCCCAGCCGCTTCGGCCATACCGACCCTGCCAACGCAGGTGCGGTGATCGGTGCGCTGCTGGGTGCCGGCCAGGCCTGCCTGTCCGGTGAACTGGACGGTGTGGTGACCGGCCCGGTGCACAAGGCGGTGATCAACCAGGGCGGTATCGCCTACAGCGGCACCACCGAACTGCTGGCCGACCAGGCCGGGGTGAAGGTGGTGATGATGCTGGCCAACGACATCGTCCGCGTCGCCCTGGCCACGACCCACCTGCCGCTGCGCGAGGTCGCCGACGCGATCACCGTCCCCGGCCTGGAACACACCCTGCGCACCGTGCACGCCGCACTGCGCCGCGAGTTCGGGCTGACCGCACCGCGCATCGCCGTGCTTGGCCTGAATCCGCATGCCGGCGAAGACGGTCACCTCGGTCGCGAGGAACTGGATCTGGTCATCCCGCTGCTGCAGCGCCTGCGTGGCGAGGGCATGGACCTGATCGGTCCGCTGCCGGCCGATACCGCGTTCCTGCCGGCCAAGCTGGCCGGCTTCGACACCGTGCTGGCCATGTACCACGACCAGGGCCTGCCGGTCCTGAAGTATTCCGGCTTCGAGCAGGCGGTGAACCTGACCCTGGGCCTGCCCTACCCGCGCGTGGCGGTGGACCATGGCACCGCGCTGGATCTTGCCGGCCGCGGCATTGCCGATCCTTCCAGCCTGCAGGCCGCCACGACGCTGTGTGCGCGGCTGGCGCGGCAACGTACACTGAGCACATGACTTCCCCGCATTCCCCCTCCGGCCCGGTGTTTTCCGCCCCGGCCAAGAAGCAGCTCGGCCAGCACTTCCTTGCCGACCGCTACTACATCGACAAGATCGTGATGGCGGTCAATCCCGGTGACGGCGACCGTCTGGTCGAGATCGGCCCGGGCCAGGGTGCCATCACCCTGCCGCTGCTGCGCGTGCACCCGAAGATGACGGTGATCGAGTTCGACCGCGACCTGATCGCGCCGTTGACCGCCGCCGCCGAACCGCTGGGCGAACTGACCATCGTCAACCGCGACGTGCTGCGGGTGGACTTCACCGAACTGGCCGACGGCCAGCCGATCCGCCTGGTTGGCAACCTGCCCTACAACATCTCCTCGCCGATCCTGTTCCATGCGCTGGAACACGCTGCGGTGATTTCCGACATGCACTTCATGCTGCAGAAGGAAGTGGTCGATCGCATGGCTGCCGGTCCCGGCAGCAAGGTGTTCGGCCGCCTCAGCGTGATGCTGCAGGCCTACTGCGAGGTGACCTCGCTGTTCGTTGTGCCGCCGGGTGCGTTCAGGCCGCCGCCGAAGGTCGATTCGGCCGTGGTGCGTCTGATACCGCGCGATCCCGCCACCATCAACATCAAGGACCACAAGCGCTTCGCCGACGTGGTCAGGGCCGCCTTCGGCCAGCGCCGCAAGACCCTGCGCAATGCCCTGAACAACGTGGTCAGCGCCGAGCAGTTCGCGGCCGCCGGCGTGCGTCCCGACGCCCGCGCCGAACAGCTGGACGTGGCTGAATTCATCGCTTTGGCCAATGCCTCCTGATTACACTGCCGGTATGGAAGACGCTGACGTTTATGCCATCTCCGTCGAAGTCGCGCCGCGCTTCCTCGACGACCAATCCGCACCGGAAGACGGTCGCTATGCGTTCGCCTATACGATCCGCATCCACAACCAGGGCCGCGTTGCCGCACGTCTGGTCGCACGCCACTGGCGCATCACCGATGCCAACGGCCGCGTCGAGCATGTCGACGGCGATGGCGTGATCGGCGAACAGCCACGACTGCGGCCGGGTGAAGACTTCCATTACACCTCAGGTGTCATGCTTGGCACCGAGCACGGCACGATGCAGGGCCATTACGACATGGTGGCCGACGATGGCACCGAATTCGCCGCGCCGGTCGCACCCTTCGTGCTGGCCATCCCGCGCACCCTGCACTGACACGGAGGCCGAACGATGAGTGTATGGGCGATCGGCGACCTGCAAGGCTGCTATGACGTAACCCAGCGCCTGCTGGAAAAGATCCGGTTCGATCCAGCGCAGGACACCCTGTGGTTCTGCGGCGACCTGGTCAACCGCGGTGGACAGTCGCTGGAAACACTGCGGCTGGTGCATTCGCTGCGCGACCACAGCGTGGTGGTGCTCGGCAACCACGACCTTTCCCTGCTGGCCGTCGGTGCGCGCACCGAAGAAGAACAGCGCAAGGTCAACCCGGACCTGCTGCGCATCGTCCAGGCCGAAGACCGCGATGTGCTGCTGGACTGGTTGCGCCTGCAGAAGCTGGTGCACGTGGACCGCGAGCTGGGCTGGATGATGGTGCATGCCGGCCTGGCACCGAAATGGACCACGCAGATGGCCGAGAAGCACGCGGCCGAAGTGGAGGTGCAGCTGCACGGCGCCGGCTACCGCAAGCTGTTCCGCAACATGTACGGCGACAAGCCCAGCTGGGCGCCGAACCTGACCGGCTACGAGCGCTCGCGGGCGATCATCAACGTGCTGACGCGCATGCGCTACTGCACCTCACGCGGTCGCATCGGCATCGAGGACAAGGGCACGCCGGGCACCCAGGAACAGGGGCTGTATCCCTGGTTCGAAGTGCCGGGCCGGGTCGAGCGCGACCTCAAAGTGGTCTGCGGCCACTGGTCGGCACTGGGCCTGACCATCACCCAGGGCATCCACGCGATCGACACCGGTGCGGTATGGGGCGGCAAGCTCACCGCACTCCAGCTCGACACCGATGAGCTGCGCGTGGTGCAGGTACCGGGACGCGACGTGCCGGCACCGGTCGCCAACGCACGGCCGCCTGCACGACCCGCACACGAACGCAGCGCAGGCCAGGGCAAGGGCAACAGCCAAGGCAACAGCGCTGCGGGCGCCGCCCCTGCTGCCCCCGGCAACCGTGGTCCGCGTCGGCGTCGCCGCCGTGGTGGTGGTGGTTGCGGTGGTGGTGGCAACAACAACAACAACAACAACGGCACGCCTCCTTCGGCATGAGGCCAGGCACCCGCGCGCCATGGACGGTGCTGCTGCTGACGCTGGCCCTGGCCAGCGGCTGTCAGCCCTCGTCATCGCCAGCGACCGGCGGCGCCGACACTGCCGCCGTCCCTGCATCCGCCCCCACACCTTCACCACCGCTGGTCGCTGCCGCCCGCGCGCAGATCGGCGTCACCACGCGCTATGACCCTGCGTACCAGGTGCTGGACTACCCCGGTGGCGACGTGCCCGCTGATCGCGGCGTATGCACCGACGTGGTGGTACGCGCCCTGCGCACGCAGGGGCTGGACCTGCAGGCCCGCGTGAACGAAGACATGCGCGCTGATTTCAGCGCCTATCCGGCCCTCTGGGGCCTGTCCCGACCAGATCGCAACATCGACCATCGGCGCGTGCCGAACCTGATGCGCTGGTTCGAACGGCAGGGTTGGCAGCAACCGATCACGGCCGCAGCCGCCGACTACGCGGCCGGCGACATCGTTGCCTGGAAGCTCAACGGCAACGGCCTGCTGCATGTGGGCATCGTCTCTGACCGGCGCCTGGCCAATGGCACACCACGGGTCCTGCACAACATCGCGCGCGGTACGCGGGAAGAGAATCTGCTGTTCCAGCACACCATCATCGGCCACTACCGGATGCCGTGAGGCAGTGCTGTGCAGCCGAGCATGGCTCGGCTCTACAGGAATCCGCGATCAGCGGCGCACGTAATGCACGAAGCGGAACGCGTAGGCGTGGCCCTCGTCAGCGGGATGCGGCTCGCTGCTCACCTCCTGCCAATCACCCGGGTCCACCTCGGGGAAGTGGGTGTCGGCCGGCACTTCTGCGTCCACCCAGGTCAGGTACAGGTCACTGGCCTGCTCCAGCAACTGGTGGAAGATCTCGCCGCCACCAATGATGCACAACTCGCTGGCGCCCTCGCCTACGGCAATGGCCCGCGCCTCGTCCAGCGAGGCCACCGCACGCATGCCTTCGAACGGCACCTGGCCGCTGCGGGTCAGCACCAGGTTGGTCCGCCCCGGCAGCACGCGGCCGATCGATTCGGCGGTCTTGCGCCCCATCAGGATCGGCTTGCCCAGGGTGAGCGCCTTGAAGTGCTTGAAATCATCCGGCAGGTGCCAGGGCATGGCGTTGCCCTGGCCGATGCCACGATTGCGATCCAGCGCCACCACCATCGACAGCTTCAGCATCATCCTTCCCGTGAGGTCGCGGCCGCGGGGTTGGCACCACACAGGATCTTCATGCCAGCGACAGCAGCCAGCACCTGCGGGTCGATCGGCGTGTCCTGCGGCCGATCAAACTTGACCCAGGCAAACGAAGACGATCCCAGGACCAGCCACTGCGTCAGCCGCGTAGCGTCACCGCGCACAGCCTCGAAGCGATAGGCGGGCATGGCATCCACCGTAATCCACTCGCCGGCCTTCTCAGGCTTCAGTGCCTTGTCCAGCTGGGTCGTTGTTGTGGCCAACCGTTCCATACCCTCCGCCGAGCCCAGCGCACCGAATATCGGCGCGCAGGTCATCGTCAGCGTGATCGGTCCGCGGGTCTCCGGCGCCGCCGGAAGCAGCGTGACGACCACGCTCACCTTCAGGTTCGGATGCTTGGGATTGGCCGCTGCGATGGATGTTTCAATCCCTTCGGGAAGCTCAAGACTGCCCGCCGGCCCAAGGACCGTGCCAGCGTTGGCAAGCCCACTGGTAGAGGCCAGCATGAGCAGGGCCGAAAAAGCGAAAAAGCGCATTGCCATGAACTCGTCCTTGAATGATTTCACACCGCCACCGGCGCCTTGATGGCCGGGTGCGGATCATAGCCCTCGATACGGATGTCATCGAACTGGAAGCCGAACAGATCGGTCACCTCCGGGTTCAACCACAGCGTCGGCAGCGCGCGCGGCGCTCGCGACAGCTGCTCGCGGGCCTGTTCGAAGTGGTTCGAATACAGGTGCGCATCGCCCAGCGTGTGCACGAAGTCACCCACGCCCAGGCCGGTGGCCTGCGCCACCATGTGGGTCAGCAGCGCATAGCTGGCGATGTTGAACGGCACGCCGAGGAAGATGTCGCCACTGCGCTGGTACAACTGGCAGCTGAGCTTGCCGTCGACCACGTAGAACTGGAACAGGTTGTGGCACGGCATCAACGCCATCTGCGAGAGCTCGCCCACGTTCCAGGCACTGACCACCAGCCGCCGCGAATCCGGATTGCGCTTGATCTCGTCCACCAGCCACTGCATCTGGTCGATCTCACCGCCGTCGGCCGTTGCCCAGCTACGCCACTGCTTGCCGTACACCGGGCCGAGGTCACCGTTCTCGTCGGCCCACTCGTCCCAGATGCGCACCTGGTTGTCCTTGAGGTAACCGATGTTGGTGTCGCCCTTCAGGAACCACAGCAGCTCGTGGATGATCGAGCGCAGGTGCAGCTTCTTGGTGGTGACCAGCGGAAAGCCATCATTGAGGTTGAAGCGCATCTGCCAGCCGAACACGCTGCGGGTACCAGTGCCGGTGCGATCGCTCTTCTCCGCACCGTGTTCGAGCACGTGCGAGAGCAGGTCCAGGTAAGCCTTCATGCCTTGCCCTCTGCCACCACCAGCGGCTGCGGCTGCAGCACCGGCGCGCGGCGCGACATCACCAGCAGCACCAGGCCGAAGGCGATCAGCGGCACGCACAGGATCTGGCCCTTGGTCAGCCAACCGAATGCCACATAGACGCCGTTGTCGGGCATGCGCACGAACTCCACGGCGAAGCGGAAGATGCCGTACAGCAGTGCGAACAGGCCACCGATGAGGTAACGATGGCGCGGCTTGGCCGACACCGTCCACAACACCACGAACATCACCAGGCCTTCCAGCAGCGCTTCATACAACTGCGACGGATGGCGGGCGAACTGATTCAGCGCACCGCTGGCGAACTGCGACTGCAGGGTGGCGTGGTCGAGCTGGTTCAGCGGCGCTGGCAGGCCGGACGGGAACACCACGCCCCAGCTGCCATCGGTGTACTTGCCCCACAGTTCGGCACCGATGAAGTTGCCGATGCGGCCGAAGCCCAGGCCCAGTGGCACCAGCGGCGCCATGAAATCCATGGTGTCGAAGAAGTGCAGCTTGTGCTTGCGCGACCACCACCAGCAGGCGGCGATGACGCCCAGCAGGCCGCCATGGAAGCTCATGCCGCCGTCCCAGACCTTGAACAGCAGCAGCGGGTTGTTCAGGAAATCGCCCAATGCGTAGAACAGCATGTAGCCGATGCGGCCGCCCAGCACCACGCCGAGCATGGCGTAGAACAGCAGGTCGGAGAAGCCATTGGCATCGACGCCCGGCAGGCGCCCGTCGGCAATGCGCTTGCGCCCCAGCAACCAGGCGGCGGTGAAGCCGAGCAGGTACATGATGCCGTACCAATGCACCTTGATCGGCCCCAGCGAGAGGGCGATGGGGTCGATGTCGTGGAAATAGATCATGAAGGGCGCCTTGCAGGGATACCGATATTCTAGCGCCGCCCGGGAGCGGCCTCGCGGCGGCCCCGGTCACGCGATTGCCGGGCTTCAGCCCAGGATCTGCGGCGAGTCCGGCAGGCCGTCCTGATCGGACCGCGCCGAGGCCGGAAAGTGCCCTTCCACCAGAGTGGAAACCTCATCAATGGCATCACGTAGTGCCTCCACCGGCTGGGAACCGCGCAGGCCCTCACGCAGGTGGGTGCAGACGCGCTGCCATTGCTCCGGCGTGACCCGCCCCTGCAGGCCGCGGTCGGCCACGATCTCGATGGCATGGTCGGCCAGCAGCAGGTAGATCAGCACGCCATTGTTGTGCGCGGTATCCCAGGTGCGCAGGCGGGCGAACGCATGCTCGGCCGCCTGCCTCGGGGTGACCTTGTGCCACAGCGCGTGCAGCGGCAGATCGGCCTCGACGGCGAACATCACCTGGCCGCCATGGCGCTGCTCACCTGCGGCGATCGCCTCGGTGATCGCCTGCAGCGTGGCCGGCGGGAACGCCCGGCGCACCGACGGCGAAAACAGATGCCTGCAGAGACGCTGGATCATCACCAGCCCCCCGACGCGCCGCCGCCGCCGGAACGGCCTCCACCGCCGCCCCAGCCGCCACCGCCGCCAAATCCGCCGCCGCCGCCGAAGCCACCACCTCCGCCCCAACTGCCTCCACCCCATCCGCCACCGCCGGCGAAACGCCCCGGATGGCCGGACAGCATCGCCACGACCAGGCCAACCACGCCGGCCAGGCCACTGGCCAGCAGCGTGGAGGTGAACAGGAAGGCAGCAACGGCCGCACCGGCACCAGCGAGCAGGCCGCGCAGCGGACGCGGCACGCGTGAGAACACGCCACGCAGGATGCTGCCGGCGAATACACCAATGAACAGCGCCAGGAACCAGGTATCGCCGCCACCCTCGGGCGCACGACCCTGCTGGCTGCTGACCGGCGCCGGCAACGGTTCGCCGTCGATGATCTTCACCAGCACCGCCGTGGCGTCGGTGATGCCGCCGGCATAGTCATTGGCGCGGAAGCGTGGCACCAGGTACTCCTGGATCACCCGGTTGGCGATCGCATCGGGAATCGCGCCTTCCAGGCCGTAGCCCGGTTCGATGCGCACGCGCCGATCGTCCTTGGCGACCACCAGCAGCACGCCGTCATCCACGCCCTTGCGACCGATCTGCCACTGGTCGAACACGCGGGTGGTGTACTGGGCGATGTCTTCCGGCTGCGTGGTGGGTACCACCAGCACCTGCATCTGGCTGCCTTTGCGCTGCTGCAGGTCCAGCGCCTGCTGCACCAGCGCCTGCTTCTGCGCGGCATCCAGGGTGCCGGTGGTATCGACCACCGGCGAATCCAGCGCCGGGATCGGCGCCAGCGTCTGTGCCTGCGCGGTCAACGGCAACCACAACAGCAGGACCAGCAGTGTGGCTGCCAGGCGCATCGGTCAGTGGCCCGGAGCCGGGGCCGGCTGCTGCTGCGGCGCGTTGCCGAAATCAACCGCCGGCGCGTTGGAGATCTGCGCTTCGTTTTCCACGGTGAAGTTCGGCTTGGGCTGGTAGCCGAAGATCTTGGCGGTGATCAGCTGCGGGAACGAGCGGATGTAGGTGTTGTAGTCCTGCACCTGCTGGATGTAGCGGCCACGGGCGACGGTGATGCGGTTCTCGGTGCCTTCCAGCTGCGCCTGCAGATCGCGGAAGTTCTGGTCGGACTTGAGCACCGGGTAGTTCTCGGTGACCACGAGCAGGCGCGACAGCGCGCTGCCGAGTTCACCCTGCGCCTGCTGGAACTGCTTGAGCGAGGCTTCATCGTCGGCGTTGACGTTGATCTGACCCACACGCGAACGGGCGTTGGTGACTTCGGTCAGCACGCGCTCTTCCTGGCTGGCGAAACCCTTCACGGTCTGCACCAGGTTGGGCACCAGGTCGGCACGACGCTTGTACTGGTTGAGCACTTCGGACCAGCTGGCCTTGACCGCTTCGTCCTTCTGCTGGATGGCGTTGTAGCCGCAGCCGGACAGCAGGGAGGCCAGCAGCAACAGGGGAATGAGGCGGGTCAACAGGCGCATGGCCAAGGCTCCGGGTGGACTGAGCGCCGAGCATGCCATGGTCGGTGTTAACGGGCGTGTGGAGAGTGTCGGCCGTCGTCGGCCATCGGGCGCCGCCCCCTCCGCGGTGGTTGTGTTTGCTGGATATCGGGGTGGGCCGGGAGGGTGGGTTGGCTGGGGGCCGCCGTGAATACGTCCTTTTAGGCTCGGTCGCCGCATCCATGCGGCTCACGCCCCCAGCCAACCCACCCTCCCGGCCACGGACGGTTTCCTGCGCACCGCGGGAAGATCAAAAGAAAAAAATCAAAATCAAAAGCAAAAGCCGATTCTTCAGACATTCCTGATGCCTGCCATCCACGCATGGCGTGGATCTACCGTGTCGACCAAGGTCGACACCCACCAACAGCGGCGGGAGACTGTCGAAGGCGGGGTGGGTCCGGTTGAGGGGGTGTGAGCGGCATGGATGCCGCGACCAAGCCCCCATGGACGGGTTCACGGCGTCCCCCTCAACCGGACCCACCCCGCCAACCCACGGAATGCGGGCTTTTGCCGTTGACGTTGATTCGGCGGGTGCAGGGCTGCAAGCCCTGCCAGAATCCAACACCCCTCAGCAAGCCTCAGCAGCCGGCACGCGCGCACGGCCCAGCCACGCCAGCAGCAGCGCCGATGCCGCCAGCAGGCCACCGGCCACCGGAATCGCCGCGTAGCCCAGCCCCAGGCTGATCACCGCACCACCCAGCGCCGCGCCCAGTGCATTGCCGAGGTTGAACGCACCGACGTTGATCGACGACGCCAGACCCGGCGCCTCGCTCGCAGCCTGCATCACCCGGATCTGCAGCGGCGGCACGATGGCGAAGGTCGCCGCGCCGAACAGCAACACGCCAAGCGCTGCGGTCGCGTGGCTCATGAAGGCCAGCGGCAGCACGAACATCAACAGGGCCAGAACCGCCAGCAGGATGCGGGTCGAACCGTCCAGCGACCAGTCGGCCATGCGTCCGCCGATGCCGTTGCCAACGGTGAAACCAATACCGATCAGTGCCAGCGACAATGCAATGAAGGCATTCGACGCGCCGGTCAGCTCGGTCAGTACCGGCGCCACGTAGGTGTAGAGGGTGAACATCGCGCCAGCGCCCAGCACCGTGGTCGCCATCGCCAGCAGTACCTGCGGTTGCAGGATCGCTTTCAGTTCACGTCGAACGTCCGGGCGCGCACCCGCGGCCGACGGCGGCAGTGCCATCGCCAATGCGGTGATCGCCACCACGCCGAGCACGGCAGTGCCGGCAAAGGCCAGGCGCCAACCGAGTTGTTGGCCGACCCAGGTCGCCAACGGCACGCCACCGATGTTGGCGATGGTCAGGCCCATGAACATCGTCGCCACCGCCGCGGCTTGCTTCTCCTTCGGTACCAGGCCGGCGGCAACCACTGCGCCGATGCCGAAGAACGCGCCGTGATTGAGACTGGTCACCAGCCGCGACAGCAACAGCAGACCGTAGTTCGGTGCCAGCGCCGACAGCACATTGCCGACCACGAAGATCGACATCAGCAGCATCAGCGCGGTGCGCTTGCCGAAGCGTCCCATCAGCAGGGTCATCACCGGCGCGCCCAGCATCACGCCCACCGCATAGGCGGTGATCAGCATGCCGGCGGTGGGGATGCTGACCCCCACTCCGTTGGCGATGACCGGCAGCAGGCCCATCGGCGTGAACTCGGTGGTGCCAATGGCGAAGGCGCCGACGGCGAGTGCCAGCAATGCGGCTCTGGAATTCATGGGGGTTGCCTGCGTGGGGCAGGCCCTGTGGAAAATGAGCGCGTAGCCTGCGCGCTTTGCCGGCCGGGAGTAAGCCTCGCCGCGGGAAAACAGTGTTGATCCCGATTCACAAGTGCCGCCATCCGGGTAGCACCGCGCCACGCCCGGCGAGCGCAGCGGCGCCCGGAAAGCAGAACCCCCGGCGCGGGCCGGGGGTTCGGGGGAGTGCTTACCAGTCGCCGGCGCCCGGCACGTGGTGTTCGCGTGCGCGGCGGCGCATCAGCAGGTTCAGCCACTCCACCAGCACCGAGAAGCCCATCGCGGCGTAGATGTAGGGCTTGGGCACGTGCACGTCCAGGCCGTCCAGGATCAGCACCGCGCCGATCAGCAGGATGAAGGCCAGGGCCAGCATCTTCACGGTCGGGTTGGCATCGATGAAACGGCCCAGCGGGTTGGCCGCCAGCAGCATGACCGCCACCGACAGCAGGATCGCAGCCACCATCACCGGCACGTGGTCGGCAATGCCGACGGCGGTGATCACCGAGTCCAGCGAGAACACGATGTCGATGATCGCGATCTGTGCGATCACGTAGCCGAACACGGCCGAGGTCTTGGTGGTGCTCGGGTCCTCATCTTCGCCACCGGTGATCATTTCCTTGATCTCCATCCAGCCCTTGATGATCAGGAACAGGCCACCGACGATCAGCACCAGGTCGCGGATGGAGATACCCATGCCGGCCACGGTGAACAGGTTCGCCTGCATGTGCGCCAGGTACGCCAGCGACACCAGCAGGCCGATACGGGTGATGCAGGCCACGGCGATGCCGAGGCGGCGCGCGAACGGGCGGCGGTTCTCGGGCAGCTTGCTGACGGCGATGGAGATGAACACCAGGTTGTCGATACCGAGCACGATTTCCAGCGCACTGAGGGTGAACAGGGTCAACCAGACGTTCGGATCGGCGAGAAACTCAAGGGACATGGGAAGTCTTCAACAAGGGGGGAGGAAGAAGGATCAGCCGACGCTGGCCGGGAACAACCGCGGCACCAGCACCAGGCCCCAGCACAGCAGCACGTTCATCATCAACACGAACACTGCCGCCGAGCCCATGTCCTTGGCGCGGCCGGCCAGTTCGTGGATTTCCGCGCCATAGCGCTCGATCACCGCCTCGATGGCCGAGTTGGCCAGCTCCATCGCCAGCACCAGCAGCATCGAGCCGATCATCAGCGCGCGCTCCACCGGTGTCTGGCCCAGCCAGATCGCCAGCGGCGTCAGCATCACCAGCAGGTAGACCTCCAGCCGGAACGACGACTCATGCAGCCAGGCGGCTCGCAGGCCCTGCCAGGACCAACGGGCGGCCTGGAAGATGCGGCGCGGGCCGCGAGGCATGTGGCCGAACTGATCAGCCACGGGTGAAGGATCCAGCAACAGGGGCGCGGCGCAGCGACCGCTCAGACGCACGGCAGGGAGTCATGGGTGCACAGGGATAGGCAGACAGCCCCCATTTTGCCACAAGGGCGACAGTGGCACCCCGGACGACCCGCCACGCGGCCCCGCGAATGGCCCGGCGCGGCCAAGCGTGGGGCCGGACCAGCTTCTATGATGAATGCCCCCTGCCCTGCCGGAGTGCCTGATGACCCGTCCCCGTACCTGCCTGATCCTGCTTGGCCTGCTGGCCGCGCCGCTGGCCCAGGCCCTGAGCCCACCCGCTCCGCCGCAGGTACCCGCGCAGGTCTCTAACGTGGCCTGGGCCGCCGACATGGCGGCCTTCGCCAGCGCCGACCGGACCAATCCGCCGCCGCGCGGCGGCATCGAATTCATCGGCAGCTCGTCCTTCCGCATGTGGGACACCCTGGCCGACGACTTCTCCGGGCAACCGGTGTTCAACCGCGGCTTCGGTGGCTCGGAAGTACGCGACAGCACCTGGTATGCCGGCCAGGCCATCGTGCCGTACGCGCCATGCAAGGTGTTCTTCTATGCCGGCGACAACGACCTGAACAGCGGCCGCAGCGCGACCCAGGTACGCGACGACGTGGTGGCCTTCGTGCAGCGCGTGCATCGCGACCTGCCGAAGACGAAGGTGGAGTACGTTTCCATCAAGCCCAGCCCGTCGCGCGCGCACCTGCTGCCGGCGATCAACGACGCCAACGCGAAGATCAAGGCCGCGCTGGCGAAGCTGCCCAACACCGGCTACACCGACATCTACACCCCGATGCTGGGGGCCGATGGGCAGCCCGATGCCGCGTTGTTCCGCGAGGACATGCTGCACATGACCCCGGCCGGCTATGCGATCTGGACCAAGGCGCTGGCGCCGAAGGTCAACTGCAACTGAGTGATGCTGTGGTTGCCGGCCAGCGGCCGGCACTACCGGAGACGCTTCATCCACGCATGGCGTGGATCTACGTGTCGACCAAGGTCGACACCTACCAACAGCAGCGGGAACCTGTCGAAGGCGGGGCGCTGTGGGTTTGCGGGGTGTGAGCCGCATGGATGCGGCGACCAAGCCCCCATGGACGGGTTCACGGCGGCCCCGCACACCCACAGCGCCCCGCGCTCCCACGGAATGCCCGCTGTTGCTGTTGCTTGAACGCCTCTGCGGGTGCCGGGCGCAGCCCGGCCCTCAGCGGAAAATCACCGTCGCTTCGGTGCCCTTGCCCAGCTCGCTGGCCAGGCTGACCTTCCAACCGAAGCGGTCACACAGGCGGCGCACGATCGACAGACCCAGGCCCGTACCCTGCGGGCGGCTGGGATCGGCACGATAGAACGGCTCGAACGCACGCGACAGCGCGTCGGCGGACATGCCGATGCCGGTATCGCTCACCACCACCCGGTCATTGTGCACGTGCACGTCGATGCGACCTTCGTCGGTATAGCTGCAGGCATTGCGCACCAGGTTGCTGACCACCACCTGCAATACCCGCGGCGGTGCGTGCAGCTGCACGGTCGCGTCACTGTGCAGGTGCACCGCCAGCGGTCGGCCCACCAGCAGCTCATTGGCGTTGTCCACTTCGTAGCGGACGATGTCGTTGACGTCGAACAGTTCCACCTGCGGCTCGACGTCGGCCTCGCGGGCCAGGATCAGGAACGCATCGATCACCGCTTCCATGTCCCGCCCTGCACGCTGGATGCGCTGCAGGCTGCGGCGCAGGCGCGGCTCCAGGCTTTCATCGCCCAATGCCATGTCGCTGGCCACGCGGATGACGGTCAGCGGCGTGCGCAGTTCATGGCTGGCATCACGGGTGAAATTGCGCTCGCGTGCCACGTGCGCGGTGACCCGGTTGGCCAGCGAATGCAGCGCCGCCGCCAGTTGCCGGGTCTCGCCCTGCATGTCCGCAGGCAGCTTGTCCGGCTCCAGATCGGCCGCTTCCGGATGCCCAGGATCCCAGCGCGAGACACGGCGCGCCAGCCAGTTCACCGGTGACACCAGGCGTTTGGAAGCACGGTAGGTGATCCAGGAGGCGCCATACACCGCCAGCAGGGTCAGCAGCACCGGCACGATGCCGAACCAGAACGCCAGCATCTCCGCGCGCGAGCGCAGGAACACCAGGTACAGGCGTCCCTCTTCGCGGGCGTCGACCAGCACCAGCTGATCGTCGTCGGGCAGCTCGTGGAAACCCGGTTCCAGCGTACGCAGGTTGGCGGGCAGTGACAGGCTGGACTGCCCGCGTTCCAGCAGGTAGCCACGGATGTTCTGGGTATTGGGCGGCGGCTGCACGGGCGACGCCTCGTGCAATGTCCAGTAGTACGCCGCCTCTTCGCGCAGGGCTGCACCGACCAGGCTGTGCTTGATCACCAGCGAAACCAGCCAGGCACCCAGCAGAATACCCAGGCTGGCCAGCACGGCTTGCAGGATGAAGGCGATACGGATCTTGCGCGGCAGGCCGTGCGGCATTGCGGTGTCCCGGTCAGAGCGCTGCGATTATAGGCAGCGCACTGTGCCGTGATCGTGCATGGATGATGACGACCGGGTCTCCGGACCGTTCACCTCTTCCCTGCCGACCACGGCCGTGCCGGTTCTGCTGCAACACCGGCACGACGTGGGTCAGGCCATCGGCTGGGCGATATCGGCGATGCGATAGCCCGCACTCTGCACGGTGTGCAGCAGCGGCCGGTCGAACGGCTTGTCGATGATCTTGCGCAGGTTGTACAGGTGGCTGCGCAACGTGTCCGAATCAGGCAGGCCGTTGCCCCAGATTTCGCGCTCGATTTCCTGGCGGGTGACCACACGCGGCGATTCGCGCATCAGGATGGTCAACAGGCGCAGGCCGATCGGCGACAGCTGCAGTTCGGTGCCGGCACGCGTGGCACGCATGCTGACCGGATCGAGCACCAGGTCGGCGACCTTGAGCACTTCCGAACCGACCTGGCGACGCTCGCGGCGGATCAGCGCGCGCAGGCGGGCTTCCAGTTCCTGGATCGCGAACGGCTTGGTCAGGTAATCATCGGCACCAAAACCGAGGCCGGTAAGCTTGTCATCCAGCGTGTCGCGCGCGGTCAGCATCAGCACCGGGGTCGACTTGCGCGCATCGTTGCGCAGCCGGCGGCACACTTCGATGCCATCCAGTCGCGGCAGCATCAGGTCCAGCACGACCACGTCGTAGCTGTTCTCGGCAGCCAGACGGTAGCCGTCCAGGCCATCCTGCGCATAGTCCACCTCGAAGCCACGGCCTTCCAGGTATTCACCGATCATCTCGGAGATGTTGCGGTTGTCTTCGACCACCAGCACCAAGCCGGAAGTCTCCTTCGTCTGACGCATGAGAATCCCTTTTTCTTCAGCTTTGTGAAACATGCCCGATCGACGGTGCACGCGATGTGAAGCTGCGTCAATGAAAAGAAGATGATGTGCTCACAGCAGCGGTTTCAACAGCGGCCATACGTTGTCCAGCACTTTCGGCTGCGCCTGCGCGGTGGGATGCAGGCCGTCAGCCTGCATCAACCCCGGCTGCAGGGCCACGCCTTCCAGCAGGAACGGCAGCAACGGCACCTTGTACTGCGTGGCCAGTGCACGGTACGCCGCCGCCAGGCGCTGGCGGTAGCCCGGCCCATAGTTGGGCGGCACGTCGATGCCCAACAGCAGCACCTTGGCCCCGGCCTTCTGGCTGGCCTGCACCATTTTTTCCAGGTTGCCCTGCACCTGCGCCGGGGTCAGCCCGCGCAGCGCATCGTTGCCACCGAGGGCGATCACCACCACCGTGGGCTTCTCGCGGCCGAGCAGGCCCGGCAGGCGGGTCAGCGCGCCAGCGGTGGTTTCCCCGCTCATGCTGGCGTTGACGATGCGCGGTGGGGTTTTCGACTGCTGCCTGACCCGCTGCTGCAGCAGGCTGACCCAGCCTGCATCGGCCGGGATATTGTGGGCGGCACTGAGGCTGTCACCGAGCACCAGCACGGTACCGGTGGCCGGACCTTTGGCACACGCCAGTGCCGGCAACAGCAGCAACCCTAGCAACAGCATCATCATTGCGCCGGCTTGCCGGCTCCATCCCGTCTTGCGCATTGGAGTCTCCTCATCGACAGCCTGTCCCCCCGCAGCGCGCCCGTCGCCATCGCCGTCGACCAGGTCGGCAAATCCGTGCATGGCCCGGAGGGTGAAGTCCACATACTGGACAACATCACCCTGACCGTCCATGAAGGCACCAGCGTGGCGATTGTCGGGGCCTCCGGTTCCGGCAAGACCACCCTGCTCGGCCTGCTGGCCGGGCTGGACCTGCCCAGCCGCGGCCGCATCGCGCTGGCGGGCCAGGAACTGACCGCATTGGACGAAGAAGCGCGTGCACAGCTGCGCGCACGCGAAGTCGGCTTTGTCTTCCAGAGCTTCCATCTGCTGCCGGCGCTGACGGCCGCCGAGAACATCGCGCTGCCGCTGGAACTGGCCGGGCGCGAGGACCGCAGGCGGGTGGATGAGGTGCTGGCTGCGGTCGGGCTCTCGCACCGCGCGCGCCACTATCCACGGCAGTTGTCCGGCGGCGAACAGCAGCGTGTCGCCCTCGCCCGTGCCTTCGTCACCCGCCCGCGCATCCTGTTCGCCGACGAGCCCACCGGCTCGCTGGACCAGGCCACCGGCCAGCACATCAGCGATCTGCTGTTTGAACTCAATGCCGGCAGCGGGACCACGCTGGTGCTGGTCACCCACGATCTGCGCCTGGCGCAGCGCTGCCAGTACATCCATCGCATCGACAACGGCCGCCTGCAGCCGGTGGAACACGGAGTGGACGCATGAACCTGCTGCGGCATGCGTGGCGCGCACTGCGCCGCGAAGCCCTGGCCGGTGACCTGCTGACCGTCTTCGCCGCCCTGGTACTGGGCGTGGCGGTGATGACAGCGGTGGGCACGCTGGTCAACCGGGTCAACCTGGCATTGACCAGCAGCGCCGCGGAAATGCTCGGCGGCGACCTCGGCGTGGCCGGGCGCGACGACCCGCCTGCTGCGTTCGCCGACGAAGCGCAGCGACGCGGCCTGGCGCACACGCGGCTGGCCAGCTTCGGCAGCGTGCTGTTCCAGGGCGATGCCAGCCAGATGGCCAGCATCAAGGCCGTGGAAGCAGGCTACCCGCTACGCGGTGCGTTGCGCGTGCGCGCCACGCCCGGCGGCGCACTGATCGCCGACGCCGGGATGCCCGCAAAGGGCCAGGCCTATGCCGATCCACGCCTGCTGCAGGCGCTCGGCCTGAAGGCCGGCGATGATCTGGAATTCGGCGCGGGCACGCTGCGCATCGCCGGCATCATCGAATCGGAACCGGATGCCGGTGGCGACCTGCTGACGCTGTCGCCGACCCTGCTGGTCAACCGCGCCGATGTGGAAGGTACCGGCCTGCTCGGCCCTGGCAGCCGCATCAACTACCGATTGATGTTCACCGGCCCAGCCACCGATATCGCGGCCTTCCGGCAATGGCTGCTGCCGCAGGTGAAAGGCATGCGCCTGCTCAGCGTGAACGATACCCAGCGCGGGGTACGCCAAGCCTTCGACCTGGCCGGTCGCTTCCTCGGCCTGAGCGCACTGCTGGCGGTGCTGCTGGCCGGCGTGGCCACCGCACTGGCGGCCAACCGGTTCGCCCTGCGTCGCATCGACCAGGTGGCGATCCTGCGCTGCCTGGGCGCACGCCAACGCGACGTCCTGTTCGGCCTGGCACTGCAGCTGTTGATGCTGGCGGTACCGGCCTGCGCGATCGGCATCGGCCTGGGCATGGCCGCGCAGGAAGGGTTGGTGCAGGTGCTGGGCAGCTTGGTGCCGCAACGCCTGCCGCTGCCCGAAGCGATGCCCGCGCTGACCGGCGCGGGGATCGGCCTGTTGCTGCTGTTCGGCTTCGGGCTGCCGCCGCTGCTGCGCCTGCGTGGGGTGCCGCCGATGCGCGTGCTCAACCGCTCGTTCGCGGCCTTGCCGCCGGCCTCGCTGCTGGCCTATGTGGCCGCACTCGCGGCCAGTCTGGTGCTTGCTGTGCAGGTCACCGGCGACTTGAAGCTGGCCTTGTGGGTGCTGGGTGGCCTGGCCGGGCTGGCGGTCGCCGCAGGCGTGGTCGGGTTCCTGCTGCTGCAGTTGTTGCGTGGCCTGCAGCATCGTCTGCACGGCAACTGGCGGTTGGGACTGGCCGCGCTGACCCGGCGGCGGATGCTGGCAGTGATGCAACTTGTGGGGTTGTCACTGTCGCTGTGCGCCCTGCTGTTGCTGGCGGTGATCGGCCCCGGCCTGTTGCAGCAATGGCGCGAGCGCCTGCCCGCGGACACGCCGAACTACTTCCTGATCAACATCCAGCCCGAGCAGCGCGACAGCGTGCTGGCCGCTCTGCACGGCCTGGGTGCGGACGACGCCAGCATCGAACCGATGGCCACCGGCCGCCTGATCGCGATCAACGGCAAGCCGCCGCTGCGGGTGGACCGCACCCCGGCCGAAGGCAATCAGGCGCAGGGCGAAGGCCAGCGCGACGACGATGACGAGAACCGGCCGCTGAACTTCAGCTGGCGCAGCACGTTCCCGCCGGCCAATACACTGGTCAACGGCACGTTCTGGACGCCGGACAGCACCGCGCCGGAAGCCTCGGTGGAGATCGGCTGGGCCAAGCGCTACGGCGTGCATCCGGGCGACCGCATCACCATTGCGGTGGGTGAGCAGGAGCGCGAGTTCGCCGTGACCAGTGTGCGCAAAGCGGACTGGAACACCTTCCGGCCGAACTTCTTCGTGCTGTTGAACCCGAACGCGGTGGGCGATACGCCGCACAACCTGCTGTCGGCGTTCCACCTGCCGGCGGGACAGGCGGCGGGTCTCGGGGCCCTGGTGCGCGCGCAGCCGAACCTGTCGCTGCTGGACGTGGATGCGGTGATCTCGCAGGTGCGCGATGTAATGGAACGGGTGGCGCAGGCGGTGCAGCTGGTGATGGTGTTCAGCCTGCTGGCTGGCGTGCTGGTACTGCTGGCGGCGCTGCAGGCGACGGCTGGCGAGCGCCGCTATGACAGCGCAGTGCTGCGTACGCTGGGTGCAACGCGGCGGCAGCTGCGTGGCGCGGTGCTGGTCGAGTTCGGTGCGCTGGGCGCCCTCGCGGCGCTGCTGGCGGTGGGCGCGGCAGCAGTGATCGGCGTGGCGGTGTCGCAGAAGGTGTTCGAGCTGCCGCTGCTGCCGCCTTGGCCGGGCCTGCTGCTGGGTGGCCTGCTCGGCATCGGCCTGAGCCTGCTGGCCGGCTGGTGGGGCACCCGGCGGATCCTGCACACGCCACCGGCATTGGCACTGCGCGAGGCCTGATGCCGTTGTGAAAGCCCGGAGGGCGCGCGGTTGTATGCTGCGCGCCCCATTCCCACGAGATCGCCCGGATGCCCGGCACGTCGTTCGCCGCCTACCTGTACCCGGTGTTGCTGCTGCTCGGCAGCAACATCTTCATGACCTTCGCCTGGTATGGGCACCTGAAGTACAAGAGCGCGCCGTTGATGATGGTCATCATGGTCAGCTGGGGCATCGCGTTCTTCGAGTACTGCCTGCAGGTGCCGGGCAACCGGCTGGGCAGCGCGGTGTATTCGGCGCCGCAGCTGAAGGGCATGCAGGAAGTGATCACGCTGCTGGTGTTTGCGGTGTTTTCCGCGTTCTACCTGGGCCAGCCGCTGAAGTGGAACCACTATGCGGCGTTCGGGCTGATCGTGGCGGCGGCGTTTTTGATGTTCAAGGAATGAAAGCATCCACGCATGGCCTGGATCTACTGCGGATTGCCCCGGTAGATCCACGCCGTGCGTGGATACGGTGCCGGGCAGCCCGGCACCCTACCGCACCGATCAACCTTCCTTCGGCGCCTTTTCCACGTACTTGGCGAAGACCTCGTCGATCTGCTTGTCCTTCACCTTCTTCCCGGCCTGGATCTCTTCGGCCTGGGTGAACAACGGGATGATCATCGCCATGCCGTCGAGCTTGGTCTTCAGGTGCACGCCCGGGGCCTGGGTCAGGAAGCCGTCCCAACGCTGGCGCACCTTGCTCCAGTAACCGGCAGTGGCCTTCCAGTAATCGCGCGCCGGGGTGAAGTCGACCTCAGTGGTCTTGATGTAGTCGTTGAAGCCGAATTCGCGGGCGATTTCGACCTGGCTGCCATCGACGTTGCGCTGCACCTTGGTGTTGAACTGCTCGTGGGTCCAGCCGTTCGGCGTCAGGGTGTGGCGGTTGACCACGGCCAGCGCGTTGTAGTCGCTGCGCTTGGTGTACTCGCGGCGTGGCAGCGGGCGCCAGCTGATGTCGCTGGTCCAGGTCGGAACGTTGTTGCCGTAGGTCCACGTGCCGGTGCCGCAATAGCGCGGTGCGTCGCTGACTTCGTACACGCACTGGGTCCAGGCGCCCTGGTTGGTCGCAGCGGCAATCGTGCGTACCTGCCACGTCTGGTCGGCGCTGAACTCGAAGCGGTTCGGCGCTTCGTACACCCAGTCCTGGCGCCAGTGCTTGGTCACATGGCCGCTCTTGCTGTCCACCAGCAGGTGCTGCAGCACGATGCGCTTCGGGCTGTCCTCGACCACGATAACCACTTCGTTGCCGCCGCTGCGCATGGCCGGTGCGCGCTCGTAGCCCGGCTTCAGCAGCACGGTCTCATCGAAGGCGAAATCCACCGTGTACTCGCCCTGCATCGCCAGGATGCTGTCGTGGTCACGGGCGATGTCGGAGGGCTGTGCGTTGGCGGCGCCACTGGCGGCGAGCAGCACCATCACGCTGGCTGTCTGGAACTTCATCGGGTCTTCCTTCGGGGTTGCAGGTTTCGTGGAAAGGCCATCCTGGCCAGCAGGCGATCCATCGGAATCAGGTCACAGGCGGACCAGCGGCAGATCGCCGGGAGCACGCGCGGCGGGACGGCGTGCGGCGTCGGCGCAGCAGCAGTCATCGATCGCCAGCTCACCTTCGGCGCCTTCCATGCGCGCGATACGGCGTGCGGTGGCGGCACCCAGCGAGGACAGCGTGGACAGGCTGGCTGCGAGAGTGCGGCCCTCGTCGGCGGCATGCAGGCGCAGCGTGCACAGGCGCCAGCGTTGGCCGCCCAGGTGCCCGGCCAAACGCCGCCACAGGCGCTCGCCGACGCTGCCATCGGCATCGTGCGAAGGTCCCGGCGGCAGCGTCGCCACCAGCCGGTCCCAGGCCAGGAAATCGCTGTCCGGCAACAGGTACAGCCGCCACACGCAACGGCCACGTGCATCGAGGAAACACAGGCTTTCGCGCAGGCCTTCGCTGTCCACGCCCTGGCAGGCATGCACCGATACCGCCTGGCGCCAGCCGCCCAGTTCATTGCCATCGGCGTGGTACAGGCACAACACGGTGCCGAGCGCTGCCAGCTGTGCCGGCGCGGGCCACGCCCGCAGCGACGAACGCGACAGGGAGGACGGCAGGCGACGCGCGGACAGGGCTCGGCTCATGGGATCACCAGGACACGGCAAGGCTGGCCGACAGGGTGCGGCCGGGGCTGGTATAGCGGTCCAGAACGGTGCTGGTGGCCGACAGGGTCGAGCCGACGTTGGACCAGTCGATGTAACGCTTGTCACCCAGGTTGAAGACACCAACGTTGAAGGTTGCGCCCGGAGCGAAGTTCCAGTGCGCCATCAGGTCGGCTACGCCGTAGCCGGCCGGGCGATAGGCGGTGGTGCTGGCCAGCCGGTCCTTGCGCTTGACGAAGGTGCCGGCCAGTTCGACGCCCCAGGTATCGGTGTCGTACATCAGGCCGACGGTACCGCGCATCGGATCAACCGAATCCAGCGGCACATCGGCGGTCTTGTTGTCGCCGCGCGACCACGCCACCGCACTGCGCAGCGCCCAGCCCTGCAGCGCCGGACTGATCTGACCGAAGTCGACGCCGGCCTTCAGTTCGGCGCCGTAGATGCGCGCGTCGGCGATGTTGCGCGACTGGAACACCATCAAGCCCTGCGCGTTGGTACCCACCAGCGTCTGCGACTCGATGAAGTCCTTGTAGTCGTTGTAGTAGCCACTCAGGCTCACGTACGCCGCCGGGGTCAGGAAGCGCATGCCCAGCTCGACACCGTCGCTGGTTTCCGGCTTCAGGTCCGGATTGGGAATGGCGGTGTAACCGAAGGCGAAGTTGGTGAAGCCGAGGTTGACGTCGTTGTACGGCGGCGAGCGGAACCCACGCGAATAGCCCGCGAACAGCGACAGCTCGTCGGTGAAGCGATAGACCAGGCCGAACTTCGGCGACACGCTGGTCTTCTTCAGTTCGGACACGGCCACGCCCGGATTGTCCTCGGCGAAGATGCTGTCCACGTCCGGCTTCAGTTCGTAGCGGTCCACGCGCACGCCGGGCACCAGCGACAGCTTGCCGTCGGCCAGGCGCATTTCATCCTGCGCGTACAGGCCCAGCTCGGTGGTCCTGCTGATCGGGAAATCGCGCACGGGGAACGCGTCGGGCAGGATCGTGGTGCTGACCACGCCGCGGTTGCTGACCTGGTAGCCATCACGCTTCTGGCGGATCTCGGTGCGGGCGCCATCGAAGCCATAGGTCAGCGCGTGTTCGACGCTGCCGGTGGTGAAGGCCTTGTTGAACACCGCCTGCAGACCATACACGCGCTGGTCGAAACTGAACTCGCGATGGCGGGTGCTGCCATTGGCGCGCGCCTCATTGGTGCGCTGCCGGGTTTCGCTGTCCTGCGTGTAGACCTGCCAGTGCAGGCTGTCGGCGAAGCCCTTGTCCAGCGCATCCATCTCGTGGGCAAAGGACACGCGGGTGCGGTTCTGCGTGTCGCGCGCCTTCATGCCGGTGGTGGTGGTGCGGTCGATCGCGGACAACACTTCGGTATCGGTGTTGTCTTCGTTGCCTTCCACGGTCAGGCGGAAGCGCTGGTCTTCGCTGGGTGCATAGACCAGCTTGGCCAGGCCGCTGCGACCATCACGGTCCTGCGGGTTGGCCGCCGTACGCGTGTTGTCGTTGCTGCGCACGTTGCCCTTGTTGTCGGTTTCCTGGCCCTGGCGGTGGTTGATGTTGACCATGCCGCTCCAGTGCTCGCCACCGAAGGCGCTGGTCACGCCGCCGAGCAGGCCCTTCCACTCGCCGTCGTAGCCGAACTTCAGGCCGACGTAGCTGTCCTTGCCATCCTTCAGGTAATCCGCAGGGTCCTTGGTGACGAAGGCAACCACGCCGCCGAGTGCGTCCGAACCATACAGCGAGCTGGCCGGGCCGCGCACGATCTCCACGCGCTTGAGCGTGTCCAGGTCGGTGAAGTTGCGGTTGGCGTTGGAAAACGAGCCGATGTTGAAACTGGTCGGCATGGCGATGCCATCGGTCTGGATGCGCACGCGGTTGCCGTCCAGGCCGCGGATGCGGATGCTGCCCAGGCCGAAGCGCGTAGCGCTGCGGCTGACCGACAGGCCCGGCTCGTAGCGGACCAGATCCTTGATGTCCTGCACCAGCTGCCGGTCCATCTGCTCGCGGTCGATCACATCGACGGTGGCGGCGACATCGCTGACCGCACGTTCGGTACGGGTGGCGGTGACCTGCACGCGATCAAACTCGCGCGCGTCGGGCGCGGCATCGGCAGCAGCATGGGCGGACAGCGGCAGGGCCATCCACAAGGCAATGGAAAGGGCAGTCGGGCGGGTCATCGGCATCGTTCGGTCAGGCAGGGGAACCCCCGGCCACCGCCACGCCCAGCAGGCATGAACGGTAGACCGAGGGGGAGAGAGCAGGAGCGGACGGGTCGCCCACCCTGCCGGCGCTGCCGACAGGAGGGAGGGAGGCAGGCGACCAGACCGCGTTACTTGGTCAGGATCAGCTTGTCGTTGCTGGTATGACGCAGACGGTAGAAGCGGTCACCGTGCTGGATCAGGATTTCACGACGGCCCTTGAGCAGAGCTTCGCTGTCGATGACCTCTTCCGGCGGAACGACACGAACCGGGCGGTCGCGGAGGGTCAGCGTTTCGGGGCGCAGCAGTACAGGTTGAGCATTCATGAGCATCTGGACTCGTGCGAGGGACGAGTTAAATGATAATGATTCTCAGTTGACAATCAACAATCATTCTCAACTTAGTTGATGGAATTAATGATCGAAATTGAAAATTCGATAGCTTTCATCTATCGACTACGCCGTTGCGGGGAACAGAAGGGCCGCCCAAGCGTGGGCTCGGCCCTACAACCTGTCCTCGGTCCTCAGGCGAATACGGCGTCCACCTGCGCCCAACCAACGTCGTCCACCTGTGCCAGCACGTCCAGCGCCTGCAGGTTCTGCAGCAGCTGGCTGACCCGGCTGGCGCCGAGGATCACACTGGAGACGTTGGGATTGCGCAGGCACCAGGCGATGGCCAGGCTGGCCGGGGCGTGTCCCAGCTCGCGGGCCACTGCACTGAAGCGGCGTACCTGGGCCAGGCGCGCATCGGCGTTGTCGCCCAGCACCAGGTCCTGCAGCCAGCCCATGCCTTCGCGGCCCAGCCGCGCATCGGCCGGGACGCCGTCGTCGTACTTGCCGCTCAGCAGGCCGGAGGCCAGTGGCGAGAAGATGGTGGTGCCGAGCCCGGCGGTGGCATACAGCGGCGCGTACTCCACTTCCACCCGCTGCCGGTGCAACAGGTTGTATTGCGGCTGCTCCATCGACGGCGCCTGCAGGTTGTGGCGCGCGGCGATGTCCACCGCTTCCTGGATCTGGTTGGCCGACCATTCCGAGGTGCCCCAGTACAGCACCTTGCCCTGCCGGACCAGGGTATCCATGGCATGCACCGTCTCAGCGATCGGGGCGTCCGGATCCGGGCGATGGCAGTAATAAAGGTCCAGGTAGTCCACCCGCAGGCGCTTGAGCGCGGCGTGGCAGGCGTCGGTCACATGCTTGCGCGACAGCCCGCGCTGGGTCGGCCGCGGGTCCTTGGCACTGCCGAAGAACACCTTGCTGGAGACGCAGAAACCATCGCGCGGCAGCCGCAGGTCGGCGATCACATCGCCCATCACCTGCTCGGCGCGGCCGTTGGCATAGCCCTCGGCGTTGTCGAAGAAGTTGATGCCATGGTCCCAGGCCGCCGCCACCAGGTTGCGCGCCTCATCGCGCGGCACCTGGTCGCCGAAGGTCACCCAGGCGCCGAAGGACAGGGCGGAAATCGGCAGGCCGGTGGAGCCAAGGCGACGGTAGAGCATGCGATTCTCCTGCTGCGGGCCCGCATACGGGCCGGGATCAAGCCACCATTCTACCTGTCCGGGCAGGCGCAACCCCTTGCTGTTGCTGGCCTGATCGGAGCCGATGGCCGCGCGCAGACGGCTTTTCCTTGCTCCGGCCCCGGCCCTGCACTAGGCTTCCCGTTTTTCGCGACGCCCCAGGGGAGTCACTCAGATGGTCGAAGGTTTGGGCAGGATCGGCTTCGGCCTGTTCGGTTTGGCGGTGCTGATCGGCATCACCTGGCTGTTTTCCAACAACAAGCGTGCGGTGGACTGGAAGCTGGTCGCCACCGGCATCACCCTGCAGATCGCATTTGCGGCACTGGTGATCCTGGTACCGGGCGGGCGCGACGTGTTCGATGCGCTGGGCCAGGGCTTCGTGAAGGTGCTGAGCTTCGTCAACGAGGGCTCAAGCTTCATCTTCGGCTCGTTGATGGACACCAAGAACTACGGCTTCATCTTCGCCTTCCAGGTGCTGCCGACGATCATCTTCTTCTCGGCGCTGATGGGGGTCATGTACCACCTCAATGTCATGCAGGCGATCGTGCGGGTGATGGCCTGGTCGATCACCAAGGTGATGCGCGTGTCCGGTGCGGAAACCACCAGCGTCTGCGCCAGCGTGTTCATCGGCCAGACCGAGGCACCGCTGACGGTGCGTCCGTACATCGCCAAGATGACCCAGTCCGAGCTGCTGACGATGATGATCGGCGGCATGGCGCACATCGCCGGCGGCGTGCTGGCGGCCTACGTGGGCATGCTCGGCGGCGGCGACCCGGTGCAGCAGGCGTTCTACGCCAAGCACCTGCTGGCAGCCAGCATCATGGCCGCGCCAGCCACCCTGGTCGTGGCCAAGCTGCTGATTCCGGAAACCGGCACCCCGCTCACCCGCGGCACGGTGAAGATGGAAGTGGAGAAGACCTCCAGCAACATCATCGACGCGGCCGCCGCCGGCGCCGGTGACGGCCTGAAGCTGGCGCTGAACATCGGCGCGATGCTGCTGGCCTTCATCGCCCTGATCGCGCTGCTCAATGCGCCGCTGACCTGGTTCGGCGAAGTCACCGGCCTGGCGGCGGCGATCGGCAAGCCGACCGACCTGTCGACCATCTTCGGCTACGTGCTGGCCCCGATCGCCTGGGTGATCGGCACCCCGTGGGCCGACGCCACCACCGTGGGTTCGCTGATCGGCCAGAAGGTCGTGATCAACGAGTTCGTCGCCTACACCGAACTGTCGCGTATCGTGAACGGCCAGGTGCCGGGCATGAGCCTGTCCGACGAAGGTCGCCTGATTGCCACCTACGCGCTGTGCGGCTTCGCCAATTTCAGCTCGATCGCGATCCAGATTGGCGGCATTGGCGGGTTGGCACCGGAACGACGCCATGACCTGGCCAAGTTCGGCCTGCGCGCGGTGCTGGGCGGTACCATCGCCACCTTCATGACGGCTACCATCGCCGGCGTGCTGACGCATTTCAGCTGAACCCTTGTTTGAGAAAAGATTCCCTATGAGCAGCAGTGTCGTTGTCGTCGGTTCCTTCAATGTCGATCACGTGTGGCGGTGCGAGTCGCTGCCGGCGCCGGGTGCGACCATTGCCGGCCGCTACAGCACCGGCCCGGGTGGCAAGGGCTTCAACCAGGCCGTGGCCGCCTGCCGTGCCGGCGCTGACACCAGCTTCCTGTGTGCGCTGGGTGACGACGCCGGTGGTGCCACCGCCCGTGACCTGGCCGCGCAGGATGGTTTCGCGCTGATCGCCGAAGCCAGCAGCGAACCGACCGGCACCGCCGGCATCTACGTTGATGCCCGTGGCCGCAACACCATCGTCATCGGTCCGGGTGCCAACGCGGCGCTGGGCACCGACTTCGTGCAGCAACAGCAGGCCCTGCTGACCGGTGCCAAGGTGGTGCTGGCGCAGCTGGAATCGCCGGTGCAGACCATCGAAGCGGCACTGGCCGTGGCCCGCGAGGCCGGTGTCACCACCGTGCTCAACACCGCCCCGGCCGATGCGCCCTCGACCATCGGCCTGCTCAAGCTGGCCGACGTGATCACCCCGAACGAGACCGAGTTCGCTTCCCTGCTCGGCCGTCATGTCGGTGAACGCGTTGATGCCAATGACGTCGCCGCGCTGGACGGTGCCAGCCTGCATGCGCTGTGCCGCAAGCTGGTCGGCAACGGCACCGTGGTGGTCACGCTGGGTTCGGTGGGCGTGTTCGTGTCGCACGCCGACGAACACCTGCGTGGCGACACCCAGCCGTACTACCGCGTGGGTGCCGAGCAGGTGCAGGCGATCGACACCACCGGTGCCGGTGATGCCTTCAACGGTGCGCTGGCTGCATCGCTGGCGCAGGTGGCCGATGCCCCGTTCGCCCGCCACGTGCGCTTCGCCAACCAGTTCGCCGGTCGCTCCACCGAGAAGGAAGGCGCCGCCGCCGCGATGCCGCGCTTCACCCCGGCCGATGCGGAAGTGAAATAACGCTCATCCCCGCGGGGATGATGATCGGGCCCGGGCATGCAGATGCCCGGGCCTTTTCACGTTCATGGGCAAGGCTCCATCCACGCATGGCGTGGATCTACCAGGACGCGGGGCGCGAAGGCCCCATCCGCGCGGGTCGGGCGCGCAGTAGATCCACGCCATGCGTGGATGGGGCCTTACCGGTACACCCAGCCGATCACCATCGCCTGCCCTTGGGGGCGACGGAAGCAACCGTCAAGCATCTGCTGATGCCCGTCCGGCATGAGGTCGGTCCGGATGGGCCTGAACCGGCAGTCCGCCAACCCGGCCGGGGCGCCGCCCGCGCCCTACAATGGGCGCATGCAGATCGGCCCGTACTCCATTGCCCCCAACGTCGTGCTGGCGCCCATGGCCGGTGTCACCGACAAGCCCTTCCGCCTGCTGTGCAAACGGCTGGGCGCAGGCCTGGCCGCCTCGGAAATGACGATCAGCGACCCGCGCTTCTGGAACACGCGCAAGTCGATCCATCGCATGGACCATGACGGCGAGCCGGCACCGATCAGCGTGCAGATCGCAGGCACCGAGCCGCAGCAGCTGGCCGAGGCCGCGCGCTACAACGTCGACCATGGCGCGCAGATCATCGACATCAACATGGGCTGCCCGGCCAAGAAGGTGTGCAACGCCTGGGCCGGCTCGGCGCTGATGCGCGATGAACAGCTGGTGGCGCGCATCCTTGAAGCGGTGGTCAACGCGGTGGACGTGCCGGTCACCCTGAAGATCCGCACCGGCTGGGACTGCGACCATCGCAATGGTCCGGTGATCGCCCGCATCGCCGAGGCCAGCGGCATCGCCGCACTGGCCGTGCATGGCCGCACCCGCGACCAGCACTACACCGGCCAGGCCGAGTACGCCACGATCGGCGAGATCAAGGCCGCACTGCGCATTCCGGTAATCGCCAACGGCGATATCGATTCACCGCAGAAGGCTGCGTTCGTACTGAAGCAGACCGGCGTGGACGCGGTAATGATCGGCCGCTCCGCACAGGGCCGGCCGTGGATCTTCCGCGAGGTGGCGCATTACCTGGCCACCGGCCAGGAACTGCCGCCGCCGTCACTGGCCGAAGTGCGCGACATCCTGCTCGGCCATCTGCACGCGCTGCATGATTTCTACGGCGAACCGCAGGGCGTGCGCATCGCGCGCAAGCACCTGGGCTGGTACGCCAAGGACCGGCCGGAGAATGCCGCGTTCCGCGCGGTGGTCAACCGTGCTGAAGATCCGGCCAGCCAGATCGCGCTGACCACCGATTATTTCGACCGCCTGATCGCTGGGGAACCGGCGATGTCTTCTGCTGCCTGAGCCCGCAATCATGACCCCGCCGATTTCTTCCCCGACCTACCTGCACGGGTTCTCCGGCACCGAGCAGCAGCGCCTGATGACCCAGGCGCGCCTGCTGGAATCGAGCATCTTCGGCCAGATCGATTACAGCGGCGCAAAGCGCCTGCTGGAAGTCGGCAGCGGCGTGGGTGCACAGACCGAGATCCTGCTGCGCCGCTTCCCCGAGCTGCACGTGACGGGTGTGGACCTGAGCGAGACCCAGCTGGAAACGGCGCGGGAGAATCTGGCGCGCACGCCGTGGTGCAGCGACCGTTACACGCTGCAGCAGGCCGATGCCGGCGAACTGCCGTTCGAGGCGCGCACCTTCGATGCGGCCTTCCTGTGCTGGGTGCTGGAACACGTGCCCTCGCCCGCGCGCGTGCTGAGTGAAGTGCGCCGCGTGCTGGCCCCGGGCTCGCCGGTCTACATCACCGAGGTGATGAATGCTTCGTTCCTGCTTGATCCGTATTCGCCGCACATCTGGCGCTACTGGATGGCCTTCAATGATTTCCAGTACGACCACGGCGGTGATCCGTTCGTCGGCGCCAAGCTCGGCAACCTGCTGCTGGCCGGCGGCTTCCGCGACGTGCACACCGAGATCAAGACCATCCACCTGGACAACCGTGAACCGGCGCGTCGCAAGACGATGATCGCGTTCTGGGAACAGCTGCTGCTTTCGGCGGCCGATCAGCTGCTGCAGGCCGGCACGGTGGACGAAGAAACCGTTGAAGGCATGCGCCGCGAGTTCCGGCTGGTGCAGAACGATCCGAACGCGGTGTTCTTCTATTCGTTCGTGCAGGGCCGCGCGACGGTGTATTGAGCGGCCGAGGTATATGCCACTCACGTGACCGGCGTGCCCGGATGCAGTAGAGCCACGCCATGCGTGGCTGCCGCCGCCGGTGCACACCCCATCCACGCATGGCGTGGATCTACTGTCCGGGTGCGTGCCAGATGCGCTGTATTGAGCGGCCGAGGTATACGCCACTCACGTGACCGGCGTGACCGGATGCAGTAGAGCCACGCCATGCGTGACTGCCGCCGATGCCCCACATCCACGCATGGCGTGGATCTACTGTTCGGGTGCGTGCCAGATACGCTGTATTGAGCGGCCGAGGTATGCGCCACTCACGTGACCGGCGTGCCCGGGTGCAGTAGAGCCACGCCATGCGTGGCTGCCCCACATCCACGCATGGCGTGGATCTACTCGGGTGGCGGCCGAGGTATGCGCCACTCACGTGACCGGCGTGCCCGGATGCAGTAGAGCCACGCCATGCGTGGCTGCCGCCGCCGATGCACACCCCATCCACGCATGGCGTGGATCTACTGTCCGGGTGCGTGCCAGATGCGCTGTATTGAGCGGTCGAGGTATACGCCACTCACGTGATCGGCGTGCCCGGATGCAGTAGAGCCACGCCATGCGTGGCTGCCGCCGATACCCCACATCCACGCATGGCGTGGATCTACTGTCCGGGTGCGTGCCAGATACGCTGTATTGAGCGGCCGAGGTATACGCCACTCACGTGACCGGCGTGCCCGGATGCAGTAGAGCCACGCCATGCGTGGCTGCCGCCGCCGGTGCACACCCCATCCACGCATGGCGTGGATCTACTGTTCGGGTGCGTGCCAGATACGCTGTATTGAGCGGCCGAGGTATACGCCACTCACGTGACCGGCGTGCCCGGATGCAGTAGAGCCACGCCATGCGTGGCTGCCCCACATCCACGCATGGCGTGGATCTACTCGGGTGCGCGCCAGATACGCTGTATTGAGCGGCCGAGGTATGCGCCACTCACGTGACCGGCGCGCCCGGATGCAGTAGAGCCACGCCATGCGTGGCTGCCCCACATCCACGCATGGCGTGGATCTACTCGGGTGCGCGCCAGATACGCTGCCACATCGCCGACAACCGGCGACCGGCATCGGCACGCGCGGCCGGGCTGCTGTAGTCCACCCGCAGCTGCTCGGGCACGATCGCACGCCACTGGCCGTCAACCTGCTCTGCCACCGCGAAGTTGAAGGTGTAGTCCGGCTCCAGGCCCATGCGCAAGTCGCTCAGCACCAGCTTGCCGTCCACCACCTGCGCGCGCATGAAGCCACGGTTGAACCACTGCAGGCGCTGCACTGCAGGAATTCCCGCGGCTTCGCGCAATGCCTGCACGTTGGACGGATGCCCCTCGAAACGCATCGGCGCATGGTCGGCCACCAGCGAGCGGTCACCCACCACGTAGCCGTTGGGGGTCATCGCGACGACTCGCCACAGCAGGGTATTGAACGGCATCGGCACCGAGAACCGCGGCGCGTCGCCCAGGCCCATCGCCGCCAGGCTCTGCTGCGCGGCACGATCAACCTGTCCCTTGGCGATCAGCCCCCAGCCCAGGTACGCACTGCTGAGCAGCAAAGCAACGCCGAGCACCTTGCCCGCCCACGGCCGCGCGCGACCAAACCAGGCCAGCACGCAGCCCAGCAGCAACCACACCGTGTAGGCGGGATCGATGATGAAGACACTCGAGCCCATCGCCGGATGCGGCTGCAACGGCCACCACAGCTGCGTGCCATAGACGGTGAATGCATCCAGCACCGGATGGGTGACCAGCGCCAGCTGGATCGCCCAGAACCAGCGCACCGGAGATTGCGCCACCCGGCCCTTGCCGAAGCGCTTGAACAGCCACCAGATCAGCGCGGCCACCCACGGCAGCACCAGCAGCGAATGGCTGAAACTGCGGTGGTCGGTCATGTTCGCCACCGGATCGGCGGCGGCAAAGCCGAGCCACAGGGCATCCAGGTCCGGCAGGGTGCCGAGCGCGGCACCGGCCAGCAGAGCGGCACGTCGGTGTCCGGGCGGGGCGATGGCGGCAGCGACGGCGCCGCCGAGAACGATCTGGGTCAATGAGTCCATCGGCCGATGCTAGCGGGTTGCGCGGCGTATGTAGAGCCGAGCCCATGCTCGGCTGCGCTTCGTTCGGCGCCACGACAGCCGAGCATGGGCTCCTGCTCTACAAGGTGACAGAAGCGGGTTACGCCGCCTGCGACAACCGCGCCCCGGGCAGCTCCACCAGTGTCTGCCCGTTGTGGTCCAGCAGCCGCAATGCGCCGTCGTGATCCTCGGCCAACGCGGTCAGGCTTTCCACCCAGTCGCCATCATTGGCGTAGACCAGACCGTCTCGTTCGATCAGCGCCGCGCGGTGGATGTGTCCACAGACGATGCCATCCAGGCCGCGACGGCGAACATCGTCCAGACCGGCCTGCACGAAGCGTTCGATGTAGCGTTCGGCCGCACCGCTCTGGCGTTTCAGGAATTCCGACAACGACCAGTAGCGCATCCCGAGTCGACGCCGCACCGCGTTCAACAGATGGTTGCCGGTGAGGATGCGGTAGTACAGCCAGTCACCAAAGCGCTCCTGCAGGCCGCCGAAGTGGGTGACACCGTCATAGTCGTCGCCATGCGCCACCAGCAGCCGGCGGCCATCGGCCGTGGTGTGGATCGCGCGGCGGCGCACCTGCATCGCCGGCAGCATCAGGCCGCACACCTGGCGCAGCGAGGCGTCGTGGTTGCCGGGGATGTAGATGATCTCGGTACCGGCGCGGCGCAGCGCATGCAGGGCCAGGATGACCTCGCTGTGCGACTGCCGCCAGTTGGCGCGCCGGTGTGCCATCCACCACAGGTCGATGATGTCGCCGACCAGATACAGGCGCTCGCAGCGCAGGGTGCCGAGGAAACGCGCCAGCTCGGTGGCATGGCAATGCCGCGACCCCAGATGCACATCGGAGACGAACACGGCGCGACGATGCGGTGCCAGGTTCGCCAGCGTGCTCACGCCGGCATCCCCGTATCGCGCAGGTAGCGTTTGCGCTTGTGTGGCCGGATCGCGTGCAGGTCGACTTCGATCAGGCCGTCGATCGAGTCGCTGAAATCCGGGTCGACGCCGAACGCCAGGAACCGTGCACCACCGGGTTCGCACAGGTCGGTGTACTGCCGGTACAAGGTGGGTACACCCGTGCCAAGCGCGGCGAGATTGGCTTTGAGCACGTCGAAGGCAGCGGCCGCATCCAGTTCGCCGAAGCACGGTGGCGCGGCGAAGTACTGGAATGGCCGGTTTGATTGCACGCGCCCATCGGCCGCGCCGTAGTAACGCTGGTAATAGGCCACCAGCTGCTCGCGCGCGTCGCGGGGCAAGGCCGCACTGATCGACACCGCACCGAACAGATAGCGGATGCCAGGCTGGCACTGCAGATACGCGCCGATCCCCTGCCACAGGTAATCCAGGCTGCGGCTGCCCCAGTATTCGGGCACCACGAAGCTGCGGCCCAGCTCCAGCCCTTCGGCAATACGTGGAATGGCATCGTCGGAATAGCGGAACAGCGAAGCGCTGTAGAGCCCGGCCAGGCCCCGACGCGCCAACCCCTGCGCGCCACGCATGATCCGGTAGGCACCGGCGATGCGCTGGGCGGCGCCGTCCCAGATCACGATGTGCTGGTACTGCAGGTCGAAGTCGTCCAGGTCGCGGCTGCGCCCGGTGCCCTCGCCCACCTGGCGGAAGGTCAGCTCGCGCAGCCGCCCCAGCTCATGCAGCAGCGGCGAATCAGCCGCGCAGCTGGCCAGCAGGATCTGTTTGCCATCGGCGGTCTGCCCCAGCACGGTGGCGGCGGCAATCCCAGCGGCGACCTGAGCAGGCGGCACCGGCGCGGCCAGCGGCTCGGGCCCTGCGGGGCAGCCTTCGGCAACCGGCGTTGTGCGCCCAAGCGCATAGACCGCGCGGCGCACCGCCAGCAGCTGCGCGCCGGGGTCACCCTGCCCCAACTGCATCGGTTCGCCGATGCGCAGCCGCAGCGGCCGGCCACGACGGGCAAACATCTCGCGTGCCAACAGTGCCGTACCGGCCGGCTTGAACAGGGTCGAAGCGCCGTAGAACAGCGCGGAGTTGCGCCCTTCAACCCGCACCGGCAGTACCGGTGCGCCGGCAGCACGGGCAAAGCGGACAAACCCCCGCTGCCAACGGCCATCGCGGATGCCGAGCAGCGACAACCGCGAGACCTCGCCGGCCGGGAATACGATCACGCACTGCTCGGCCGCCAGCGCCTGCTCCACCGCCTGCAGGCTGCTGCGCTGCACCTTGCCACCGAGGATGCGTACCGGCAGCAGCAGGTCCTGCAGCGGCCCGATCGCGCCCAGCAGATCATTGGCCACGATGCGCACGTCACGGCGGATGCGGCCGACGGCATCCAGCAGGGCCAAGGCATCCAGCGCTCCGGAAGGATGGTTGGCCACGATCAACAGGCGGCCGCTGGCCGGGATCCGCGCCAGCGCGGCGGGGTCCACCTGGTAGCGCCCCTCGATGAACTCCAGTCCGGCGGCGACGAAGTCGAAGCCGCGCACGTTGGCGTTGCTGCGCAGGAACGCCTCGATCCGATCCAGCCGCGACCAGCGCCCCACGCTGCGCAGCAGGGGCCGGGCCAGTTGGCCGCGACGCCCATGGAACCAGTCGGGATAGCGTTGCTGCAGACGCTGTTCGAGTTCCTGCATGGCGTGTCCACTCCTGCCCGGCGGCCCGGTTGGCCGAGAGCCTGCGCCCGGCAGGCGGCAGCCAGATGGCGGTTTGGCGGCAGAATGATGACGGCGCCTGTGCAGGCCTGTCCGGACCTGCCGGGGGCGGCAATGGTCACGCCAGTGGAACACTGCCTGTGCAAGATGCCCCCGCAATGCCCGCCAGGCCTTGCCCTGCCGGGCACAACACCTTAACCACCGGCAACCCATACGGGTTCACAATGCACAGGCGGCGCACCCCGTGTATCATTCGCGCCCATCTTTCCATCCGAATCAAAGGATATTAAGCCTGATGTCCAGCTACCTCTTCACCTCCGAGTCGGTCTCTGAAGGCCATCCGGACAAGGTTGCCGACCAGATCTCCGATGCGGTGCTGGACGCGATCCTGACCCAGGACCAGCGCGCCCGCGTGGCCTGCGAGACCATGGTCAAGACCGGCGTTGCCATCGTTGCCGGCGAGATCACCACCAGCGCCTGGATCGACCTGGAAGCGCTGACCCGCAAGGTCATCGTGGACATCGGCTATGACAGCTCCGACGTCGGCTTCGACGGCGCCACCTGTGGCGTGCTGAACCTGATTGGCAAGCAGTCCCCGCACATCGCCCAGGGCGTTGACCGCAAGAAGCCGGAAGAAATGGGCGCTGGCGATCAGGGCCTGATGTTCGGCTATGCCACCAACGAAACCGACAGCTACATGCCGGCGGCGATCCACCTGTCGCACCGCCTGGTCGAGCAGCAGGCCAAGATCCGCAAGAAGCGCAACTCGCCGCTGTCCTGGCTGCGTCCGGACGCCAAGAGCCAGGTCACCCTGCGCTATGAAAACGGCGTGGTCTCGGCCATCGACGCCGTGGTCCTGTCGACCCAGCACGCCCCGGGCATCAAGCAGAAGGACCTGATCGAGGCCGTCCGCGAAGAGATCATCAAGCCGGTGCTGCCGGCCAAGTGGCTGCACAAGGGCACCAAGTTCCACATCAACCCGACCGGCAAGTTCGAGATCGGCGGCCCGGTGGGCGACTGCGGCCTGACCGGCCGCAAGATCATCGTCGACACCTACGGCGGCTGGGCCCGTCACGGTGGTGGTGCGTTCTCCGGCAAGGACCCGTCCAAGGTCGACCGTTCGGCGGCCTACGCTGCCCGCTACGTCGCCAAGAACGTGGTTGCCGCCGGCCTGGCCGACCGTTGCGAAGTGCAGGTCTCCTACGCCATCGGCGTGGCTGAGCCGACCTCGATCTCGGTCACCACCTTCGGCACCGGCAAGATCAGCGACGACAAGATCGAGAAGCTGATCCGCAAGCACTTCGACCTGCGCCCGTACGGCATCATCAAGATGCTGGACCTGATCCACCCGATGTACCAGCAGACCGCAGCCTACGGCCACTTCGGCCGCAAGCCGAAGGAGTTCAGCTACGTCAACGGCGAAGGCGAGACCGTCAACGCCACGGCCTTCTCCTGGGAGAAGACCGATCGCGCCGCCGCCCTGCGCGCCGATGCGAAGCTGAAATAAGACAGACGAAGGGCCGCTGTAGAGCCGACTGTTAGTCGGCTGACCTTCGAGAAGGGCCGCGAAAGCGGCCCTTCTCTTTTGGTAGTGCCGGCCGCTGGCCGGCTTTTTCATGGCCTCCGGAAACAATCGCGTGGCTGCCGGCCAGCGGCCGGCACTACCCGGTTGCCGATACAATCGCCGCATGTCGACCGAACTCAAATCCCACCAGCTGTCCATGACCGTGCTGATGTCGCCGGAGATGGCCAATTTCTCCGGCAAGGTCCACGGCGGCGCGATCCTGCGCCTGCTCGACCAGGTGGCCTACGCCTGCGCCAGCCGCTATGCCGGCCGCTACGTGGTCACCCTGTCGGTGGACCAGGTGGTGTTCCGCCAGCCGATCGCGGTGGGTGAACTGGTCACCTTCCTGGCCTCGGTGAACTACACCGGCACCTCGTCGATGGAAATCGGCGTCAAGGTGGTGGCCGAGGACATCCTCAAGCGCAGCGTGCGCCACGCCAACAGCTGCTTCTTCACCATGGTGGCGGTGGACGAGGAAGGCCGGCCGACGCCGGTTCCGCCGCTGCAGCCGGCCAGTTCAGACGAGAAGCGCCGCCAGGCCGCAGCGCTGATCCGCCGACAGCTGCGGCAGGAAATGGAACAGCGGCATCTGGAACTGCTGGCGTCGAATCCGCCGTCGCCGGAAGAATGAAGGCGTGCGGGGCAAGCCCCGCACCTACCGAGGCCGGTAGCGCCGGGCCATGCCCGGCGGATACATTTCACCCGGTGTTCTGCACGCCCTGCGAAACACCGTTCACGCAGGCCACCAGCGCGCGCAGCAGGTCATCGTCCTCGCGCCCACTTTCGCGCCAGCGCTGCAGCAGATCCACCTGCAGCACGCTGATCGGGTCCACATAGGGATTGCGCAGGCGGATCGACAACGCCAGCCGTGCGTCGTGGTCCAGCAGCGTCTGCTGCTCCATCAGCGTCAGCAGCCAGTGCCGGGTCAGCTCCAACTCGCGTTCGACTTGCGGGAAGAACGCATCATGCAGCTCGCCTGACAGGCGCGAGAACTGTTCGGCGATGGTGATATCGCCCTTCGACAGCACCATCGCGATGTCGTCCAGGAAGGTGCGGAAGAACGGCCAGTCACGCGCCATCTCGCGCAGCGTGTCCTCATGCCCGGCGTCCACCGCCGCCTGCAGACCACTGCCCACGCCATACCAGCCGGGAATGACCGCGCGCGCCTGGCTCCAGGCGAACACCCACGGAATCGCGCGCAGGTTGCCTAGCGCCGCATCCTGGCCGAGCCGCCGCGAAGGCCGCGACCCCAGCGTCATCCGTTCGATCACATCGATCGGCGTGGCGGTGCGGAAGTAATCCATGAAACGCGGCTGGCCGACGAACGCCCGATAGATCTCGCTACTCGAACCGGCGACCACGTCCATCACCGGCCGCCAGTCCTCTTCGCGCGGTTCGGCGGCGCGCGGGCGCAGGCTGGCACGCAGTACCGCACCGGTAGCCTGCTCCAGCGAACGCAATGCCAATGCACGGATGCCGTACTTGCGGTGGATCACTTCGCCCTGCTCGGTCACCCGCAGGCGGCCATCGATGCTGCCACGCGGCGAGGCATCGACCGCGTGCGTGGTCTTGCCGCCACCGCGGCTGATCGAGCCGCCCCGGCCATGGAAGAAGGTCAGCCGCAGGCCCGCTTCGGCCGCCACCTCCAGCAGTTCCACCTGCGCGCGTTGCAGGCCCCAGCGCGAGGCCGCAATGCCGCCATCCTTGCTGCTGTCCGAGTAACCGAGCATCACCATCTGCACATCGTCGCGGGCACGCAGATGCGCGCGGTACACCGGGTCGGCCAGCAGATCGCGCAGTGTTGCAGTGCCACGCTTGAGGTCGTCCACGGTTTCAAACAGCGGCGCGATATCCAGCGGCACATCGCCGGTGTCATCGACCAGGCCACCACGACGCGCCAGCGCCAGCACCGCCAGCACATCGCCGCGATCGTGCGCCATCGAGATGATGTAGCTGCCCAGCGCGTCGCCGCCATGCCGCGCACGTGCATCGGCCAAGGCGGCGAACACCGCATCCAGGCGCTGGTTGCCTTCGTCATCGCCAGCGGGCAAGGATGTTTCACCACTGGCATGTGGCGCCAGCAGGCCTGCGCGTCCGGCTGCATCCAATGCGTCCCACGCAGCTTCGCCACCCAGCACCGCCGCCAGCACGCGTGCATGCACGCTCGATTCCTGGCGCACATCCAGCCGCGCCAGATGGAAGCCGAAGGTCTTTACCCGCCACAGCAGGCGCTGCACGGCGAAGCCGCCGGCATGTTCGCCACGGTTCGCGCGCAGGCTTTCGAGGATCAGCTGCAGGTCATCGATCAGCTCGTCCGGGCCGGCATAGGCGCCGTCGGCATCATCCAGCGTAGCCTGCAGGCGCGCGCGCATGCGGTCGTTGAGCAACCGATACGGCATGTCGGCATGGCGTGGCCGCGACTGCACCTGCGGCAGCAACTGCTGGTAATGCACCACGCGTGCCTGCAGCGCATCGCTCACACCCACCCGCTCGGTGGACTGGCTGAGCAGGCTGGCCAGCTGCAGCAGTTCCTTCTGGTAACGGCCCAGTACGGCAACGCGCTGTGCATCCAGGGTGTTGCGGATGGTGTGGGCATCCACGTTGGGATTGCCGTCCATGTCGCCGCCCACCCATGTGCCGAAACGCAGCAGGCGTGGCAACGGCAGTTCCTCGCCGTAGGTATCACGCAGCGCCTGCTGCAGCGATTCGTACAGCACCGGGATCACCCGATACAGCACCTGCACCAGATAGAAGCCGACGTGCTCGCGTTCGTCGTCCACGGTCGGACGCACCGGCGAGGAATCGGTGGTCTGCCACGAGGCGGTCAACGCCATGCGGAAGCGCGCGGCGTCGGCGGCGGCTTCGCCGGGTGTGCGCTGGCCATCAAGGTTGTCGACCAGGCTGGCCACCATCAGCTGCTCTTTTTCCAGCAGCGCGCGGCGCACCGCCTCGGTCGGGTGCGCGGTGAACACCGGTTCGATATCGATGCGTGGCAGCCACTGTGCCAGTTCATCCAGACCAACGCCCTGTGCCTTCAGGTGCTGCAGGGCATCCTGCAGGCCGTCGGGTTGCGGTGCAGCGGCAACGGCGCGCTGATAGTCGCGGCGGCGGCGGATGCGATGCACGCGCTCGGCGATGTTGACCACCTGGAAGTAGGTGCTGAACGCACGCACCATGGTCTCGGCCTGCTGCGGCGCACGCCCGGCCAGGCCATCGGCCAGCTCGGACAGTGGCGCCTGGTTCTCGCGGCGGGCGATGGCACGCGTACGCACGTCCTCGACGTCATCGAGGAAAGCGGCCGACACCTGCTCGACCAGCAGGTCGCCGACCAGTGCACCCAGACGGCGCACGTCGTCACGCAGGGGAAGATCGGGGGAAGCGAACTCGATACTGCTGCGGTACTCGTTCATCGGCGACGCACAGGCCTCGGTCAACGGATCCAGACCCCAAGCCTAAACCAGATTGCGCACGATGCTGCGATGCGGAAATGGTTTCATCTGCACGTATCCGCAGCAGAAGCAGCCGAGCGTGGGCTCGGCTCTACGGACATCATCACTCGCCATACCGTGTAGCACCCGAGCCCATGCTCGGGCGGCGGCGCAGCCGCGCAAGCGGCCCCTGTTGCTGGGGCCGCGCTCATGCGCGGGTCAGCGCTTCTTCTTGGCCTTGCCCTGCTCGGCCGGGCCGATGGTCTGCTCCAGCCAGCGCTCGCTTTCTGCCAGCATGGTCATGATCGATTCGCGCGCGCGGTAGGCGTGCGATTCGTTCGGCAGCATCACCAGCCGTGCAGTGCCGCCCAGGCCCTTCACCGCAGCGAACATGCGCTCGCTCTGCAGCGGGAAGGTGCCGGAGTTGTTGTCGTCCACGCCATGGATGAAGAGGATCGGATCCTTGATCTTGTCCGCGTAATTGAACGGCGCCATCTTCTGGTACACGTCCTGCGCCTGCCAGTAGTTGCGCTCTTCGGCCTGGAAACCAAACGGGGTCAGCGTACGGTTGTAGGCACCGCTGCGGGCGATGCCGGCCTTGAACAGGCGGGTGTGCGCCAGCAGGTTGGCGGTCATGAACGCACCGTAGGAATGGCCACCGATGGCGATGTGCTCACGATCCGTCACGCCGCGACGCACCACCTCGTCCACTGCGGCCTGCGCATTGGCCACCAGCTGTTCGATGTAGGTGTCGTTGGGTTCCTTGTCGCCTTCGCCGATGATCGGCATCGACGGGCTGGCCAGCACCACATAGCCCTTGGCCAGGAACGCCTGCGGACCCCAGTAGCTGATCGCGTTGAAGCGGTACGGCGAATCGGTCACCTGGCTGGCGGCCGCCGCGCTCTTGAACTCACCCGGGTAGGCCCACATCAGCAGCGGCCGCGGACCATCACGCTTCGGGTCATAGCCCGGCGGCAGCAGCAGGGTCGCGGTCAGGTCCACGCCGTCCTTGCGCTTGTAGCGGATCTGCTCCTTCTGCACGCCCTTCAACTGCGGCAGCGGATGGGCGAAACGGGTCAGCGCACGCGGCGCGGCATTGGTGTCGTCCAGCGACTGTACGTAGAAGTTGGTCGGTTCATCCGGGCTCTCGCGGCTGATCAGCAGCGAACTGGCCTGCGCGTCCAGCAACGTCACCGGCGCGGCATAGGTCGGTGCCTGCGAATGGAACAGGCGGGTCGCCTTGCCGCTGGCGACGTCGAAGCGGTCAACGAACGGACGGTCGCCCTCCGGCGATGCACCGGCACCGGCCAGGTACAGGCTGCCACCATCAGCGGTGGTCTGCAGCAGCGAGCGGCCGCGATCATCGCTGGTCATCAGCGGGCGACCCGGATCAGCGTAGCGGTCCTGCGCATCGCGATCCCACAGCAGCCTGGCGTCGGCACTGGCGTTGTCCGGCGCGATCAGCCACGTCTTGCTGCGGCGGGTCTTCCACCACGATTCGTTGAGCAGGGCCAGGTCGCCACGGCCCCAGCTGATGCCGGCATAACGGCTACCGAGCTGGGCCAGGGTCACAGGCGGGGTATTGAACGGTGCGGCCTGCATGAATACCGCATCGCGTACCTTGGCATCCTTGTTCGGGTCGCCGCCGTCCTGTGCTTCGGCCCAGACCAGGGTGGCATCGGCATCACCACGCCAGCTGATGTCACGCACGCCGGTCACTTCGGCGTCGTTGCCGGTCGGCAGGCCTTCCACCAGCGGACGCACGGCCACGGTATGCACCAGCTTGCCGGTGCTGCGGTCGAGCACTTCGATGCGGCGCGGGAAACTGCTCACCGGCACCACGTAGGAGTACGGGCGCTGCACCGGCTGGCTGAGCACGAAGCGGCCATCGGGCGACACCGCAAAGCCCATGAAGATGCCGGCCGCACCGATGGCACGGCTCTGCCCGTCCAGGCTGACCTCCACCGGCTGGGTGGTGGCGTAGTAGTCGAACTGGCGTGCGTCGGCCTGGTTCTTCAGCAGATCCTGGTAGGTGCGGATGGAGACCACGCCCCCGCCCTGGCTGGTCTGCTGCACGGCCGGGCCGGTCGGGATGCCATCAGCGGCCGGCGCGGCACCCAGGTTGGCCGGGCGGGTGAACGCCACCAGCCCACGGCTGTCCGGCAGCCACTGGTAACCGCTGCCGATCACGGTGTTCAGGCCCGCGACGAGGCGACGGGCGCTGCCGCCAGCCACGTCCACCAGCCACAACTCATTGGCACCGGTGTTGGCGTCGACCTGGTTGAAGGCCAGCCACTTCTGGTCCGGCGACCACATCAGGCTGGCAATCGACAACGCGGCCGGCAACCCGCTGATCTGCCGCTCCTTGCCGTCGGCCACATTCATCAGCCACAGCTTCTGGCCGAAGCTGAAGCGGCTGTCGGAGAAGGTGCGCGGATTGATGCGCAGGCCGGCCAGCTTCAGCTCCGGCTGCGCCACCACCTGGATCGACGGCAGCGACGGCATCTGCATCAGTGCGGCCACATCGCGGCGGGGCGACAGGTACAGCGACGGCGCCCGCGGCGCATCGACCACCGCCTGCAGTGCCGCCGAGGGCAGCTCGTAGCCGGTCACGCCCTGCGCTTGCGCCGCCTGCGGGGCCGCAGCCCAGGCCTGCGGGACCACCGCCAGCAGGGCCATGGACAGGACCAGGCCAGTCAGGCGCCGGCTGCGGCGTGCGTGCATGCTCATCATTGTTCCACCCGTTCGCTGCGTGAAGCCCTTGACCTTAACAGGCCATGCACCTCCGCCCATCTGCCGATGGTTGGGTCATCGCTGTGTCACAGCGGAGGCGCGATATAATGGGCAACCTCCCCTGCCGAGGGGCGCTGCGACCGGATCCCCTGAGACCGGCCAGGCTCGGCCAGGTGGCTTTGCAACAACGGCGCCCGGCCAGATGCGAGCATCCGCTCGCCCACAACCGGAGCTACTGCATGAATGCTGTTGCCAAGACCTTCTCCACCGAAGGTGATTACAAGATCCGCGATATCGGCCTGGCCGATTGGGGCCGCAAGGAGCTGGACATCGCCGAGCACGAGATGCCGGGCCTGATGTCGATCCGTCGCAAGCACGCCGCCACCCTGCCGCTGAAGGGCGTGCGCGTGACCGGTTCGCTGCACATGACCATCCAGACCGCGGTGCTGATCGAGACCCTGAAGGACATCGGCGCCGACGTGCGCTGGGCCTCGTGCAACATCTTCTCGACCCAGGACCACGCCGCTGCGGCCATCGCCGCCACCGGCACCCCCGTGTTCGCCTGGAAGGGCGAGTCGCTGGAAGAGTACTGGGACTGCACCCTGGACGCGCTGACCTTCACCCTGGCCGACGGCACCCTGACCGGCCCGGAACTGGTGGTCGACGACGGCGGTGACGTCACCCTGCTGATCCACAAGGGCTACGAGCTGGAAAACGGCAGCACCTGGGTGGACGAAAAGGCCGCCTCGCACGAAGAGCAGGTCATCAAGAACCTGCTCAAGCGCGTGGCCAAGGAGCGCCCGGGTTACTGGGGCCGCGTGGTCAAGGACTGGAAGGGCGTCTCCGAAGAGACCACCACCGGCGTGCACCGCCTGTACCAGCTGGCCCAGGCCGGCACCCTGCTGATCCCGGCGATCAACGTCAACGACTCGGTCACCAAGAGCAAGTTCGACAACCTGTACGGCTGCCGCGAGTCGCTGGCCGATGGCCTGAAGCGCGCGATGGACGTGATGCTGGCCGGCAAGGTCGCCGTGGTCTGCGGCTACGGTGACGTCGGCAAGGGCTGCGCCGCGTCGCTGCGTGCCTACGGCGCGCGCGTCGTGGTCACCGAGATCGACCCGATCTGCGCCCTGCAGGCAGCGATGGAAGGCTTCGAGGTCAACACCATCGAATCGACCCTGGGCCGTGCCGACCTGTACGTCACCACCACCGGCAACAAGGACATCATCCGCATCGAGCACCTGAGCGCGATGAAGGACCAGGCCATCGTCTGCAACATCGGCCACTTCGACAACGAGATCCAGGTCGATGCGCTGGTCGCTTTCCCGGGCGTGAAGCACGTCAACATCAAGCCGCAGGTGGACAAGTACATCTTCCCGAACGGCAACGCGATCTTCCTGCTGGCCGAAGGCCGCCTGGTGAACCTGGGCTGCGCCACCGGCCACCCGAGCTTCGTGATGTCCAACTCGTTCGCCAACCAGACCCTGGCCCAGATCGACCTGTGGGCCAACAAGGGCAGCTACGAGAACAAGGTGTACCTGCTGCCGAAGAAGCTGGACGAAGAAGTGGCTCGCCTGCACCTGGAAAAGATCGGCGTGAAGCTGACCACCCTGAGCCAGGAACAGGCCGACTACATCGGCGTGCCGGTGGAAGGTCCGTTCAAGCCGGATCATTACCGCTACTGATCGGCCGATGCAGCCACGCATGGCGTGGCTCTACAGAGGCTGCGGGGTGCCGGCCAGGGGCTGGCACTACCGACGCATGCAACACACGGAACGGGCGCCTTCGGGCGCCCGTTCTGCGTTGGTGTGCGGGGCGTCCTGCATCCACGCATGGCGTGGATCTACTGAACGCCCCGCGCTCGTAGATTCACGCATGGCGTGGATGCAGCCCCAGTAGATCCACGCCATGCGTGGATGCTGTTCGTCGGTCCCCCGCAGTAGTCTCGGTCAAGGCAACGCACCCGCGCTCGTAGATTCACGCATGGCGTGGATGCAGCCCCAGTAGATCCACGCCATGCGTGGATGCTGTTCGTCGGTCCCCGCAGTAGTCTCGGTCAAGGCAACGCCCCGCGCTCGTACATTCACGCATGGCGTGGATGCAGCCCCAGTAGATCCACGCCATGCGTGGATGCTGTTCGTCGGTCCCCCGCAGTAGTCTCGGTCAAGGCAACGCACCCGCTGCGCGCTACGATTCCCCCATGACCCCGGCCATCAACCTGCTCAAGCGCGAGAAGATCGCCCATACCGTGCACAGCTACGTGCACGACGCCCATGCCGAATCCTACGGCGGCGAGGCCGTCGAAAAGTTGGGCCTGGACCCGGCGCAGGTGTTCAAGACCCTGCTGGCCAGCACGGAAGCCCACGAACTGCTGGTAGCGATCGTGCCGGTGGCTGGCCAACTCGACCTCAAGGCGCTGGCCGAAGCCGCCGGCTGCAAGAAGTGCGAGATGGCCGCCGTCGATGCCGCACAGCGGGCCACCGGCTATCTGGTCGGTGGCATCAGTCCGCTTGGGCAGAAGAAGCGCCTGCGCACGTTCCTGGATGCCAGCGCGCAGGCACTGCCCAGCCTGCACGTCAGCGCAGGACGGCGTGGCCTGGAAGTGGAGCTGGCACCGGCCGATCTGCTGCGCCTGACCGGTGGCCATTACGCCGCGATCGGCAAGGCACGTTGATGCGCTGGCCGTGGTCCACAGCGCCGGCGCCCCGGCTTGAGGATACTCAGGCCGACGTGCTGCTGCAGGACCTGCTGTCGCGCGACGCAGCGCGCATCACCGATGCCGCACGTGCGGTCGCGCGGCTGTTCACCGCGTCCTCGCTCGATGCACTGGCTGCGCATGTGGACCTGATCGAACAGCGCTGCCAAGGCATTGCGCTCGGCGGCATGCTGATCAGCAACCAAGCCCACCTCAAGGCGGCGCTGCACCGATTGCGCTACTGGCAGGCGCGCGAAGGCTGCCTGTGCGCACTGTACCCGTCGTATGTCTTCTTCAATCCCAAGCCGCTGCTGGAACAGGGTCACGTGCAGTTGCGCGGACTCGGCGACGCCGAGGATGGCTGGGGTGAGTGCTACCGGGTGACCTGCACGCACTGCGAGCAGCAATGGCACGCCACCGAACGCGAGTACCACTATCCCTGGTGGGAATGGAGAGCCGTCTGATCGGCAAGCAGCCACGCATGGCGTGGCTCTACTACGGTCCGTGCAGCCACGCCGCACGTGGACGGCATTGCCCAGTAGATCCACGCCACGCGTGGATGCCGATCATTCCACCAACTCATACCGCATCGGAACACGCACGATGCTCAGTTCCGGCACTGTGCTCTTCGCGTCGGTGCGGGTGAAGCGCCAACCGCGCAGTTCCTCAACCGCCGCTTCATCCAGTACCGGGTGGCCACTGGATCTTTCGACGACCACTGCAGCGACGGCGCCCTGCGCATCCACCACTGCCTTGAGCAGACTGCGACCGGAAAGCCCTTCCTGCATGGCCTCCCTCGGGTAGCGCGGTGACACACCACGGGGTGGCATCCGGACCGTCTCGTCGCCCGCGAACAGATCCTGGCTGCTGCGCGCTGCGCAGCGCCTCGGCAGGCGCAGCTGCAGTGACACCTGCGTGTCATCCACGGTTGCTTCCGCCGGCGCGGCGCAGAGCTTCTGCGCAAGCACCATCAGCATCTGCTGCTGGCGCAACAGCGCCTTGCCATCGACCGCCGTCACCTCCACCACGCAACGGCCTTCGCGGGCCTGCATCGACAACGCGGTCACCCCCGCATCGCGCAGCCAGGACGTGGGGGGCAGTAGCGAACATGCGGTCTGCGTGACCGGCGTTGCTGCCAGAGCGCCGGCAGCCGGCAGCATGCCTGCCAGCAGCAGCGGAATGATCCTTGCCCCGATATCCATGCCCCGCCCTCCGTGCGTTTGCCTGCCCGATCATAGGCCATCCGCGCGAACCTGCATGTCAGGCTCGGATCAGCCTGTAGATCCACGCCACGCGTGGATGACCACGACCGGGCTACGGCCGCCAGTTGGCGTTGCTTTCCCAGAACGCCACCGCACGCTGGTACGCCTCGCGATCCAGCGGCACGCCCGAACCCCCCTCCTCCACGCCCAGCGCATTGCGCATCATCGTGATCGGTGCCATCGGCACTTCTTCCGGCTCGGCGGTGTAGATGCAGCCGACGATGCCCCAGTCCGCATCGACGGGCGAACCCTCCTTGGCCAGCTGCTCGGCGCTGTACAGGATCACCACCAGGTAGTTCGCACGCGGCGATTCCACGCCCTCGAACCAGCGCACCAGCACCGGCAGTTCCTCGCGGTTGCGCGCTTCGTAGCCGCTGCGCAGCTGGTGCCGGTTGGCGTCGGTGATCGGCACCGTCAGGCAGCGCGTGCTGGTCCAGTTTTCGTACACGAACAGTTTGCAGAATGGCGCGTAGCCATCGAGCACCTTCAGCGGCGGGTGCGCGTTGAGGTGTGCCTCGAACTGCTCGGCACTGCAGTCCTGGATGGTGTTGCCACGCGGCACGCGCGGGAACAGGCGGGGACGGGCGAAATCGGTGAGGACGATGGACATGGCGTGGCGCGATCAGGAATTCCGCTGCACAGGGTAACCGGCGCGGAGACCCGGCGCGCGGGATGCCGATGGTCACTGGCATCGGCGCCCGTGTTGACGCACCCTGCGGACGACCCACCGCAAGGATCGTCGGCTCATGGAAGCAGCACGCGCATTGCTCCGCCCCGTCCGCCGTCGATGGCTGAAGATGCTGGCCGTCGTCCTGCTGGCACCGCCATTGCTGTTCACCGCCGCCCTGCTCTGGCCGCTGCGTGCACCGCCGCTACCTGAGGCTGGCGACAACCGGATGATCATCAACGCGCGGGTGGTGGACATCGTGCGCGGTCAAGCCAGTGATCCCACCACGGTCACCATCCGCAACGGCGCGATCACCGCCATCGGCGAAGGCGTTGCCGATACAGCGTTACCGGTCTTCGACGCCGGTGGCCGCTGGCTGCTGCCAGGCTTCTGGGACATGCACACCCACGCCCTGCAGCTGTCGCCACAACTGCAGTTCCCGCTGATGCTGGCCAATGGCATCACCGGCACCCGCGACATGATGGACTGTCCGCAGGCTACCGATCCGCTGATCGCCTGCGTGGCCGACAAGCGTCGCTGGACCGCACAGGCCATTGCAGGCCAGCTGACCGCACCGCGCTTCGTGCAGGTAGCCAGCTTCTACTTCGAAGACCCTGAGCTGGGCCCGCAGGACGCCGCTCATCGCGCACGTGAGTACGCCGGACGCGGCGTGGATGCTCTGAAGGTCTACAACCGGCTGCGCCCGGATTCCTACCAACGACTCGCTGCCGAGGCGCGGCAACTGCATCGTCCGCTGGTGGGCCACCTGCCCAGGGCGGTGGCGCTGGAAGAGGCACTGCAGGCCGGTCAGCACAGCTTTGAGCACGCGCATCTGTTCGTCCGCCACTGTTCGGATATCGCAGCTGCATGGCGCAGCGGCGTGCTGGACGAAGAAGACCCGACAGCGGTGGCCGAGCGCATGGTAGTCAACTACGAAGCGGCAACGTGCAATACCGCCTTCACGCTGATGCGTGCCAGTGGCAGCGCATTCGTCCCCACCCATGTCACGCGCGAGGAGGATGCCCGCGCGCGCGATCCGACCTTCATCGATGACCCGCGACTGACCTACCTCGATCCGCTTTCGCGCTGGGCCTGGCGCGACGACCTGCTCGCCACGGCCACCCGCTATCCGGGCCCGCGTGGAGAACACGCGCTGCAGGCCTACTTCAATCATGGCCTGGTGTTGACCGGCGCTGCGCATCGCGCAGGTGTTCCAGTGTTGGTGGGCACCGACACCGGGCTTGGCGGCTTCCGCTATCACGATGAACTGCAACTGCTGCACCAGGCTGGCCTCAGCCAGGCCGACGTGCTGCGCGCAGCCACGCTGCACGCTGCGCAGCATCTCCATCTGCAGGCGCGACACGGCAGTGTCGAGGTCGGCAAAGCTGCCGATCTGGTGCTGCTCGACGGCAATCCTCTGCTGGACATCGGTAACAGTCGACGCGTGCATGCGGTGCTGCTGGCCGGTCACCTCTACGACCGGCCACGGCTGGATGCACTGCTGGCCTATGCCCGCGCGCAGGCACGCTCACCCGCGGTCATGACGCGCTTGCTGTGGGGATTCCTGACCAGCCCGGTCAGTGCGGAACTGTAGCGACCGACCTTGTTTTACATCCATCTCGATGAAGCGATATACTGATCCGCACCCGCCATCGCCGCCCGTGCCATGACCGCCATCAGCTTTGAGTTCTATCCGCCCAAGACCGACGAACAGCGCACCCAGCTGGACCGTGCCGCGGCCAGGCTGAAGGCGTATGCCCCCGAGTACGTGTCCTGTACCTTCGGCGCCGGTGGCTCGACCCTCAGCTACACGTCCGAGACCGTGCGCCATCTCAACCAGCACCACGGCTTCGATGCGGCACCGCATCTGTCCTGCGTGGGCGGCACCCGCCAGGAGATCCGCGAGCTGCTCAAGCTGTACCGCGCCATCGGCTGCCGGCGCCTGGTCGCACTGCGCGGCGACCTGCCGTCGGGCATGGGCTTCCCGGGCGACATGCGCTATGCCTCCGAACTGATCGCCTTCATTCGTGCCGAACACGGCGATGCCTTCCGCATCGAAGTGGGTGCGTATCCGGAAACGCATCCGCAGGCGCAGGACGCACTGCTCGACCTGAAGCACTTCAAGGCCAAGATCGACGCCGGTGCCGATGCGGCGATCACCCAGTACTTCTTCAACCCCGATGCCTACTTCCACTTCGTCGACGAAGTGCAGCGGCTCGGCGTGCAGGTGCCGATCACCCCGGGCATCATGCCGATCTCCAACTTCAGCCAGCTGCGCCGCTTTTCCGAGCAGTGCGGTGCGGAAATCCCGCGCTGGATCAGCCGCAAGATGCAGGCCTACGGTGACGACGCCGAATCGGTGCGCGCCTTTGGTGCCGAAGTGGTGGCCAAGCTGTGCCAGCGCCTGATCGAAGGCGGCGCACCAGGCCTGCACTTCTACACGTTGAACCTGGCCAAGCCGACGGTCTCGGTACTGACGCTGCTGCGCGGCTGAAAAGTACGCTGCGTTGTCGTAATTGGCGCTACGCTGCGTCGATGAAGGTTGCCCTGTCCCTGCTGCTGGTCCTGTTGCTGCCCGGCGTCTGCGCCATCGCACAGGCGCAGCCTACGCGTTTGAACCGCTGCACCGATCCACAGGGGCAAAGTGTCTACACCGACCGCCCCTGCGACAGCTTGGGTGCGCAGTCCCGGCGACCGCCGCCGGCGCCTTCCGGCAGTACCCTGCAGCGCGACAGCCTCGGCAGCAGCTGCCCGCGCCGGTTGAGTGAACTGGTGCAGGCGCTGCACACGGCGGTCAGCATCGGTGACGTGAACCGGCTCTCTTCGCTGTACCTGTGGGGCGCGGTGTCCGATGCGGGCGCGCAGCGCATCCTTGGCCAGCTTGAATCGGTGGTGCGGCGACCGCTGGTGGATGTGGTGCCGGTGTATCCACAGCAGGAGCTGGATGAGGATGCAGGCAGTGCCGCGCAGGCATCAGCATTGGAATCGGAGCCAGCGGTACGGCGCCATCCGGTCGGGTTGCGGTTGGAGCAGACCCTGCCGGGCAGCGCCACGCGGGCGGCGACGGTGCTTGGGCTGCGGCGGCAATATGGGTGTTTCTGGATTACGTTGTGAGCGGGTCGGGCTGAGCGTCATCCACGCATGGCGTGGATCTACTGATCCTTGCGTGGCGGAGGTCTGCTCATCCACGCATGGCGTGGATCTACTCGTTCCTGCGTGATTGGATCAGCTCATCCACGCATGGCGTGGATCTACCCGGCCCCGGTGTCGATTCAGGGGGCCTCGGATCGGCAGCGGTGCCTGAGCGTCAGGCCGGCCACAGGCCGCGGATGGCGGCAATACCCTGCCCGCCGTGACGGCGCGCCTCGGCCACGTGCTGCGGCGTCATGCCGCCGAGCGCGTAGATCGGCAGCGAGACCTGCGCGCGCATCGCGGCGAAGGCCTCCCATCCCAACGGCACTGCATCTGGATGGCTTGCGGTGGCCTGCACCGGCCCCAGCACGGCGAAGTCGCAGCCTAGGCGCTGTGCGGCCAACAGCTGTTCAAGATCGTGGCAGGAGGCCGCCACCAGCTGCCCGGTCGGCAGCGGCCGTTCCTGCAGTGACTGCAGCTGCTCGCTGCCCAGGTGCACGCCGACGCCGAGGGTGCGTGCCATCTCGATATCCCGGTTGAGCAGCCACTGCACGCCGCGACGGTGCGCGCGCACGACCTGCTCGATCATGCCCTGCCGCTGCGGATGGTCGGTGGGCAGGCGCAGCTGGATGCGTTGCTGTCCCGCGGCCACCGCCTGCTGCAGCTGGCCATGCCAACGCTGCAGGCCGCCCTCATCGGCGCCTGGCGCAGGGGTAATCAGATAGCAGTCTGGTTGGCGCAGCACGGCCACCACCGGCAGGTCGGCCGGCGGCATTGAATAACGGGCCAGCTTGTCCGGTGCCACCCAGGTGATGGCCTGGCCCTCGCGTCCACGCGGGGTGCCCTTCCAGCTGCGTACATGCCGCACTTCCAGGATCAGGTCCTTGTCCGGGTAGCGCTGCGGCACGTCCATGATCCACTCGCCCACCTCGGCCTCGATGCCCAGCTCTTCGTGCAGCTCGCGCGTCAGCGCCTGTGCAGAGGTCTCACCGGGCTCGCGCTTGCCGCCCGGGAATTCCCAGAGACCGGCCATGTCGCGGCTCTCGGTGCGGCGGTTCAGCAGGATACGGCCGCGGGCGTCGGTGATGACGGCGGCAACGACGTGGATCGAGCGTTTCGGGGAAGGCATGGGGAGGAGCATGCCGAAAACCGGGGCACCGGCGCAATCGCCGGGCACTTCATTGCCCATAACAGGAAAGCCCCGCTTTCGCGGGGCTCTCCGGGGGGTCAGCTCAGCTGGCCGTGGCAGTGCTTGTACTTCTTGCCACTGCCGCACGGGCACGGATCGTTGCGACCGATCTTCGGCTCGTCACGCTGCAGCTGGGCCGCCTCGACCTGCGCCGCTTCCTCGTCGGCGCTGTAGCCGCCTGCGTCCTGGTGCTGGAACTGCGACTGGCTCAGGCGGGCTTCCACCTGCTGGCGCTCGGCCGCTTCCAGTGCCTGCACTTCCTCGTCGCTGCGGATGCGCACGCGGGCCAGCAGGGTCACCACTTCGCGCTTGACGTTCTCCAGCATGTCCGAGAACAGCTCGAAGGCTTCCTTCTTGTATTCCTGCTTCGGCTGCTTCTGCGCGTAACCACGCAGGTAGATGCCCTGGCGCAGGTAATCCATGCGGGCCAGGTGCTCCTTCCAGCTCTGGTCGAGCACGGTCAGCATCACGTGCTTCTCCAGTGCGCGCATGGTCTCTTCGCCCACACCCGCTTCCTTCTCGGCGAAGTGCTGGTTGATGCGTTCCTGCACCTTGGCGGTGATGCCTTCGGCGTCCAGTTCTTCATGCGACTTGACCAGATCGGTCAGCGACATGTCCACGCCGAAGTCCGACTGCAGGGTGGCTTCCAGGCCACGCAGGTCCCACTGCTCGTCCACCGAGTTCGGCGGCACGAAGCGGGCGACGATGTCGAAGATCACGTCGTCGCGGATGCCATCGACGTTGTCCTTCACCGACTCTGCGTCAAGCAGTTCGTCGCGCTGGGCGTAGATCACCTTGCGCTGGTCGTTGTTGACGTCGTCGAAGTCCAGCAGGTTCTTGCGGATGTCGAAGTTGTGGGCCTCGACCTTGCGCTGCGCCTTCTCGATCTGGCGGCTGACCAGGCGGTCCTCGATGACGTCGTCTTCCTTCATGCCCATCATGCGCATGGCCTTCTGCACCCAGTCGGAGGCGAAGATGCGCATCAGGTTGTCTTCCAGCGACAGGTAGAAACGGGACGAACCCGGGTCACCCTGACGGCCCGAACGGCCACGCAGCTGGTTGTCGATACGACGCGATTCGTGGCGCTCGGTGCCGACGATGTGCAGGCCGCCCGCGGCCTTGACCGCGTCATGGCGCTTCTGCCACTCGGCCTTGACCGCCGCCTTCTGTTCGTCGGTCGCGCCGTCGCCCAGCTCGTGGATTTCAGCTTCCAGCGAACCGCCCAGCACGATGTCGGTACCACGGCCGGCCATGTTGGTGGCGATGGTCACCGCCGCCGGACGACCAGCGTTGGCAACGATGGTCGCTTCGCGGTCGTGCTGCTTGGCGTTGAGCACTTCGTGCTTCACACCCGCCTTGCGCAGGTGTTCGGACAGCATTTCCGAAGTTTCGATCGAGGTGGTACCCACCAGCACCGGCTGGCCGCGCTTGGCGCACTCTTCGATGTCGGCCAGCACCGCGTTGAACTTGCCCTTGCGGTTGAGGAACACCTGGTCCGGGCTGTCCTTGCGGATGGTCGGGCGGTTGGTCGGGATCACCACCACTTCCAGGCCGTAGATGCTCTGGAATTCGAACGCTTCGGTATCGGCCGTACCGGTCATGCCGGACAGCTTCTTGTACATGCGGAACAGGTTCTGGAAGGTGATGCTGGCCAGCGTCTGGTTCTCGCGCTGGACCGGCACGCCTTCCTTCGCTTCCACCGCCTGGTGCAGGCCATCGGACCAGCGGCGGCCGGCCAGGGTACGGCCGGTGAATTCGTCGACGATGACCACTTCGCCATCGCGCACGATGTAGTCCACATCACGCTGGTAAATGGCGTGCGCGCGCAGGGCGGCGTTGAGGTGGTGGACCACGGTCAGGTTCTGCGCCGCGTACAGGCCTTCGGTCTCGGCATCGAGGATGCCGGCATCGACCAGCAGCTGCTCGGCGTGCTCCATGCCCGCTTCGGACAGATGCACCTGCTTGCCCTTCTCGTCGACCCAGAAGTCGCCTTCGCCGTCTTCCGCTTCCTGCTTGACCAGGTTCGGCACGATGCGGTTGACGCGGATGTACAGCTCCGGGGAATCATCGGCCGGGCCGGAAATGATCAGCGGGGTACGCGCTTCGTCGATCAGGATGGAGTCGACTTCGTCGACGATGGCGTAGTGCAGGCCGCGCTGGTAGCGGTCAGCCTTGGACAACGCCATGTTGTCGCGCAGGTAGTCGAAACCGAATTCGTTGTTGGTGCCGTAGGTGATGTCCGAACCATAGGCTTCACGCTTGTCGCTGTGCGGCATGCCCGGGTAGACCACGCCCACGCTCAGGCCCAGCCAGTTGTACAGCTTGCCCATCTGCGCGGCATCGCGGCGCGCCAGGTAGTCGTTCACGGTGACCACGTGCACGCCCTTGCCTTCCAGCGCGTTGAGGTACACCGGCAGGGTTGCCACCAGGGTCTTGCCTTCACCGGTGCGCATTTCTGCGATCTTGCCCAGGTGAAGCACCATGCCGCCGATCAGCTGCACGTCGTAGTGGCGCATGCCCAGCACGCGGCGGCCGGCTTCGCGGCAGACCGCGAACGCTTCCGGCAGCACCTTGTCCAGGGCTTCACCACCGGCGATGCGCTGCTTGAACTCCGGCGTCTTGGCCTGCAGCTGCTCGTCGGAAAGCTTCTCGATCTCCGGCTCCAGCGCATTGATCTTGGCGACGATGCGGTTGAGCTGGCGCAGCTGTCGTTCATTACGACTGCCAAATACGCGGGTAAGCAGGCTGTTGATCATTGAAGGAACCGGGTTGGATGGACACAGCGGCCCGGTCGTCCCCCTGGGGATCCGTCCGCCGCAAACGAAACAGGGCGCCTGGCGCCCTGTCGATGGCAACACCCATTGTAGCTTGGGACGGGCGCGAGGGGTTTCAACCCTTGGCGGCCGCGCTACCGCCGGGTCCGACGGCGTCCCGGTAGCGCCGGGCCATGCCCGGCGTTGCAATCAGCCGCGGGTGATACGGCCCACCGGCGTGTTGCCACCGTCACCGAGGAACTTGCGCGGGTTGACCACGTTGCCGTTTTCCCACACCTCGAAGTGCACGTGAGCGCCGGTCGAACGACCGGTGGAACCGGCCTTGGCCACTTCCTGGCCCGCACGAACCAGGTCACCGACCTTCACCACCAGACGCGAATTGTGCGCGTAGCGGGTGACGTAGCCATTACCGTGGTCGACATCGACCACGTTGCCGTAGCCGCCCTTGACCCCGGAGAAGCTGACCACGCCGTCGGCCACCGACATCACCGGGTCCCCGACGCGGGCGTGGAAGTCCATGCCCTTGTGGGTGGCGGCACCGCGACCGAACGGGTCAGCACGGGTACCGAAGCCGGACGTGACATAGCTGTTGCGGATCGGCATGCGCGAGGGCACGGCGTTCTGCTGCAGCTGGTGGTCGAACATCAGCGATTCCATCACCGACAACTGGCGGCCTGAAGCAGCAAAGCGCTGCTCCAGCACCTGTAAGTCGGCGTTGACGTCCTTCACCGGGATGTCGGCGGTCGGGCCGCCGGCATCGCCGTCACCGAGGCCGGGGGTCTCGTTGAAGTCGAATTCGCCATCTTCCAGCTTGCCCATCTGGGTCAGTCGCTCGCCCAGGGCGTTCAGGCGGGTGGCCTGTGCCTGCAGCTCGCCGAGGCGGGCGGCCAGCGCGTTGACCTGGGTCTGCGCATCGCGCTGGACCTTGGCCAGCTCGGCCTCCTGGCGGTCGACCTTGGCCTGCAGGCGCGAATCATTGAGCGCACTGGCGCCAATGCCGCCGGCAAGGCCGATAATGCAACCTGCGCCGAGCACGCTGCCCAGCAGGGCTCGGGGGCGGTCCTCGAAGTAGAACCGCAAACGCGTGAGCGCCGATTTGGCCTGTCCTTCACGCGTTTTGATTACGATCTTTTTGAATGCCATCAGTGAGTTTTCATGTCTGAGCCGAAATCCAGCGTTCGTCCCGCATCCAGACCGAAACCGGCCCTGGATGTAGTGATGGCGGACAAAAGCGGGAACCCGCTGCGGCGTGCCTTGTGGCTCGACGCGCTGGACCGTCAGTTGCGCCCCCAGTTGCCGCCACCTCTGCGCAGCCGTTGCCGGCTGGCCAATGTGGACGGGGAACACCTCGTTTTTATCGTCGAGTCCCCGGTCTGGCATGCCAAGTTGCGGCTTGCCGAAGCCCAGTTGCTCGACGCGGCCCGGTCCATCGGGCTGAAGGCCACCAAGGTGACCGTCAAGACTGCGTCTCCCACTCCCACGCGCTCCCCAGCGCTCGACAACCGGAATGGACCCCACGCAGTTTCAGCCGCCACGCACAAAGGGCTACGCGACGCCTTGGCAGCTCTGCAGGACCTTCCTTCGAAACCGAAGCGGGAAACCTGAAAGCAGCAGAGCGTCCTGCTCCACTCCCCGTCGCGCGTGTCACCGCAGCGTGAAACATTTCGGGGGCCGGGTCGCATCCTATCCGGACCACGTGGTGCAGTCGTTAGATTGAAGTTAATTAATCGTTAAATTCAGGCTTTCCAGCGGCCTGGTTCACAAAACCGTGACTTCGGCCCGTGCGTCGCGCCGCCGCTTGCGCCAGTCGCGGCACCCGCTCCGGAAACGCAAACGCCGCCCTGGAAGGCGGCGTCTTTTCATTGAAATTCAATGATTTGCGAAATCAGGCATAAGCCGGCGTGGCGTATACCACCGGGTCCGGCACCGCCGGCGAGTCGTAAGTGACCCATTCCCATGCGGTGGCATCGGCCATCAGCGCCCGCACCAGCTTGTTGTTGAGCGCGTGGCCGGACTTGAAGCCTTCGTAGGCGCCCAGCACCTGGCCACCGGCCAGATAGAGGTCGCCGATCGCGTCGAGGATCTTGTGGCGCACGAATTCGTCGGCGTAGCGCAGCCCGTCTTCGTTGAGCACGCGGAACTCATCGAGCACGATGGCGTTGTCCATCGAACCGCCCAGGCCGAGGTTGCGCTCGCGCATGTATTCCAGGTCGCGCATGAAGCCGAAGGTGCGCGCGCGGGAAATTTCCTTGGTGTAGGCCATCGTCGAGAACTCGATTTCCTGGCGCGACTGCTTGGCCGGAATCATCGGGTGGTCGAACTGGATGGTGAAGCCCAGCTTGTAACCCTCGTAGGGCGTGAAGCGGGCCACCTTGTCGCCTTCGGTCACTTCCACGGTCTTCAGCACGCGGATGAAGCGCTTGGGCGCATCCTGTTCCACGATGCCTGCCGACTGCAGCAGGAACACGAACGGGCCGGACGAACCGTCCATGATCGGCAGCTCGGCCGAGGACAGTTCGACGATGATGTTGTCCACACCCAGGCCGGCCAGGGCCGACATCAGGTGTTCGACGGTCTGGATCTTGGCGTCGTTGCAGGTCAGGCCGGTGCAGAGGGTCACTTCAGTGACCAGCTCGGCCTTCGCAGGCACTTCCACCACCGGGTCCAGGTCCACGCGGCGGAACACGATGCCATGGTTGACCGGCGCCGGACGCAGGGTCATGTAGACCTTGTCGCCGCTGTGCAGGCCTACGCCGGTGGCGCGGATCGTGTTCTTGAGGGTGCGTTGCTGGATCATGGGGGGACGACCGGAAGTGACACATTAGATTAACACGCAGGGTCCCCTACCCCGGCTGAAACGCCGGCAGGACACACCGGCGCGCCGATAGGACGCGCGTGAAGCAGGGCGGCCGGGCCCATCCTGGCCCGGCGCCCGCGTTTTCAGGACATGGTGGCGCAACCCGGGGGGGACAAGCCCCGGGCAGCGTCGATCAGTCCGCCTGGCGGCGCAGGAACGCCGGGATGTCCAGGTAATCGTTCGGCAGTTCCGCCGCGGCCGGGGCCGAGGAGGCCGGAGCCGACGGGGTGGACGCTGCCACGCTGTCGCTGCTGGCGCGACGCAGGCCCAGGCCCATGCCGCCGACAGCCTTGGACACCGCATCGCCGCCGTTGTCGAACTCGCCGAACTCCGGCTGGCCGGTGGTGGCGTTGCGCACCAGCTTGATCGGTGCACGCTCGCCCGGACGCTGGGTCTTGCTGGCCGAGACGCGGTTCAGGCCCGTGGCGACCACGGTCACGCGCACTTCGTCCTGCATGTCCGGATCAAGCACGGTACCCACCACCACGGTGGCGTCTTCCGAAGCGAAGCCGTCGATGGTGCGGCCGATCTCGTCGAACTCGGCCATGGTGAAATCGGCACCGGCGGTGATGTTGACCAGGATGCCGTTGGCACCAGCCAGGTTCACATCGTCCAGCAGCGGGTTCTGGATGGCCGACTCGGCCGCGGCCTGGGCGCGGTCATCGCCGCGGGCGGTACCGGTACCCATCATCGCCAGGCCCATTTCGGACATGACGGTGCGCACGTCGGCGAAGTCGACGTTGATCAGGCCCGGACGCACGATCAGGTCGGCGATGCCCTGCACGGCGCCCTGCAGCACGTCGTTGGCAGCGCGGAACGCCTGGATCATGGTGGCGTTGCGGCCCAGCACGGTGATCAGCTTTTCGTTCGGGATGGTGATCAGCGAGTCGCAGTGCTGGCTCAGTTCTTCGATGCCCTTCAGCGCAACCTGCATGCGGCGGCGGCCTTCGAACGGGAACGGCTTGGTGACCACGGCCACGGTCAGGATGCCCATTTCCTTGGCCAGCTGTGCCACCACCGGCGCAGCGCCGGTACCGGTGCCACCGCCCATGCCAGCGGTGATGAACACCATGTCCGCGCCCTGCAGGGCGTCCATGATGCGCTCACGGTCTTCCAGCGCAGCCTGGCGGCCGACTTCCGGATTCGCGCCTGCGCCCAGGCCCTTGGTGACATTGGTACCCAGCTGCAGCTGCAGCTTGGCACCACAATTCTTGATGGCCTGCGAATCGGTGTTGGCGGTGATGAATTCCACGCCATCCACCGCCGAGTTGACCATGTGCGCCACGGCATTGCCGCCGCCGCCGCCCACGCCAACAACCTTGATCACCGCATTGGGTGCCATCTTTTCGATCAGTTCAAAATGCGCCATGTCCGTGTCCTCGTTGTATCCGCTTTCGATTGCATGGGCGTTCGGGCGTCCTGCCTTCATGCTGCATGCCGTCGTTGCGGCTGTGTGGGTTATGTGTTGCCGGTGTTGCGTCGTGTTGCCGGTGTTGCAACCGGGCGAGCCCGGGTAGTGCAGGTTCCGCGTCAGAATTCGCCGCGGAACCAGGTCTTGAGTTTCTTGAACATGCTTCCAGCGCGACCGGTCGGCAGCGACGGCCGGCGCGGATGCTCGATCTGGCTACCCATCAGCAGCAGGCCCACGCCGGTGGCATGCACCGGGTTGCCCACCACTTCGCCCAGCCCGGTGACGTGCTGCGGAATGCCCACGCGCACCGGCATCTGCAGCATTTCCTCGGCCAGTTCGACCACGCCTTCCATCTTCGAGGCACCACCGGTCAGCACCATGCCGGCGCGCACCAGTTCCTCGAAGCCGGAGCGGCGCAGTTCGGCCTGCACCATTTCAAAGATTTCTTCGTAGCGGCCCTGTACGGCCTGGGCCAACGCGTGGCGCGGCATGCGGCGCGGCGGACGATCACCGACCGACGGCACCTGGATGCTCTCCTCGGCGGTGGCCAGCTGGGCCAGGGCACACGCGTAGCGCACCTTGATCTGCTCGGCTTCCGGGGTCGGCGTGCGCAGCATGTGCGCGATGTCGTTGGTCACGTGGTCGCCGGCGATCGGCAGCGAGGCGGTGTGGCAGATCGCGCCCTGCACGAACACCGCGATGTCAGTGGTGCCGGCGCCCATGTCCACCAGCACTACGCCGAGCTCGCGCTCGTCGGCGGTCAGCACCGCCACGCTGGACGCCAGCGACGACAGCACCAGGTCGTCCACCTGCAGGCCGCAGCGCTGCACGCACTTGCTGATGTTGGCGGCGGCCGACTGCGCGCACACCACCAGGTGCGCATGCACTTCCAGGCGCACGCCGGTCATGCCGACGGGGTTGCGGATGCCTTCCTGCGAATCGTCCAGCACGTACTCGCGCGGGATCGCATGCAGGATCTTCTGGTCGGCCGGAATCGCCACCGCCTTGGCTGCATCAAGCACGCGATCCAGGTCGCCCCAGGTCACTTCACCATCGCGGATCGGCACGATGCCGGGCGAGTTCTTGCACTGCACGTGGTTACCGGAAATGGAGGCGTACACCGAACGGATCTCGCAGCCGGCCATCAGCTCGGCTTCTTCCACCGCGCGCTGGATCGACTGCACGGTCGATTCGATGTCCACCACCACGCCGCGCTTCAGGCCGCGCGACTCATGGGAACCGATGCCGATCACTTCGATCGGATTGCCCGGCGAATACTCACCCACCAGCGCCACCACCTTGGAGGTGCCGATATCCAGGCCGACGATCAGCGATTTGTCACCCTTGCGATTCATGTTCTTTCCTGCGTCCTTCGTGCCGGGGTGCCCGGTGCATTGGCGGGGGCGGCCGGAGTGCCCCAGCTCAGCGTGAAACCATTGGTATATCGGAGGTCGGCGCGCTCGATCGGCGCGGCCTGGTTGGCCAGCTGCGGCAGCACGCGCACGAAGCGCTGCAGGCGCGAACGCGCGTCATCGCGACCGACCACGACTTCGGTGCCATTGCTCAGCAGCAGCGACCAGCTGCCGCGCGCGTCCATGGTCAGCCGGCGCACATCGACGCCAGCGGGCGCGAACAGCGCGCGCGAATCGTTGTACAGCTTGACCACTTCTTCGGTCTGGCTGTCCGGGCCGTCCAGCTCGGGCAGCTGCAGGTCGGCCAGCTTCTTCGGCGTGGGGAACAGCTTGCCCTGCTCGGACAGCAGGCGACCTTCGCCCCAGCGTGCGAACGGCTTGTGCTCGACCAGCGTCACTTCCAGCACGTCCGGCCACTGCTTGCGCACCTGCGCGCTTTCCACCCAGGGCAGTTTCTCCAGGGCGTCCTGTGCGTCCTGCAGCTTGACCGCGAAGAAACCGGCATGCGCATACGGCAGCAGCACCTGCTGCAGCTGCTCGGCCGGCACCCGCTTGAACTCACCGTGCACGCGCAGCTTCGCCAGCGGCCAGCGCTCGGCGCCAACCCAGCCATTGACCACGGCCACCACCGGCAGTGCAACCACCGACAGGGCCAACAGCCAGACGAAGATGCGCAGCACCGCGTTCATGCGTGCGAGGCCTCCAGGGTCTGTTCCAGCACGCGCCACACCAGCTCCTCGAAGCTGATGCCGGCCTGCCCGGCGGCCTTGGGCACCAGCGAATGGCTGGTCATGCCCGGCGCGGTGTTCACTTCCAGCAGGAAGAAACGGCCGCTGGCGCGGTCACGCATCACATCCACGCGACCCCAGCCACGGCAACCGGCGGCGCGGAAGGCCGCCAGCGCGATGCGGCGGATCTCTGCTTCGTCATCACCGTCCAGGCCCGGGCACAGGTACTGGGTGTCTTCGGCGATGTACTTGGCGTTGTAGTCGTACCACTGGCCCTTGGGCACGATGCGGATCGACGGCAACGCGACATCACCGAGGATGGCCACGGTCAGTTCGTCACCGACCACCATCTGCTCCATCAGCAGCTGGCCGTCGTAGCGCGCGGCCAGGGCCACGGCTTCGTCCAGGCCTGCATCGTCGGTGACCCGACTGATGCCCACGCTGGAGCCTTCGTTGGCCGGCTTGACCACCACCGGCAGGCCGAGCTCGGCTGCCAGCGCGTGCACGGTGGAGGCATCGACCTTCCGGTACTGCGGCGTCGGCAGGCCCAGCGACAGCCACACCTGCTTGGTGCGGATCTTGTCCATGCTCAAGGCCGAGCCCAGCACGTTGGAGCCGGTGTAGGGCACGCCGAAGGCATCCATCAGGCCCTGCACGATGCCGTCCTCACCGCCACCGTTGTGGCCGTGCAGGATGTTGAACACGCGATCGATGCCACCGGCCGCCAGCGCCTTGGCCAGCGCCGGGATGCCATCGATGGCGACGGCATCGATGCCACGCGACTGCAGCGCTTCGAGCACGTTGCGGCCCGAATCCAGCGACACCTCGCGTTCGCTGGAGCTGCCACCGAGCAGCACGGCGACGCGGCCGAACACGGCCGGGTCGGTGCTGCGCAGCGGCGGGAAGGTCAGCGTGCTCACGCCTCGCCCTCCGCCTTGAAACCTTCCACTGCAATGTGGCTTGCAACGGCGCCGATGTCGCCCGCACCCATCATCAACAGCAGATCACCGTCCTGCAGCACGTCCGGCAGCACGCTGGCCAGTTCGGCAGCCTTGCCCACCACCACCGGTTCGCTGCGACCACGCGCACGGATGGCGCGGGCCAGCGCATGCGAATCAGCACCGGCAATCGGCTCTTCACCAGCCGGGTAGACCTCGCTCAGCACCAATGCATCGACGCTGGACAGCACGGCGGCGAACTTGTCGAACTGGTCGCGGGTACGGCTGTAACGGTGCGGCTGGAAGGCCACGACCAGGCGCTTGTCGGCCCAGCCGCCGCGGGCGGCGGCGAACACCGCTTCCAGCTCGCTCGGATGGTGACCGTAGTCGTCGATGATGCGGACCCTGGCGCCGCTGGCGGTGGTCACTTCACCCAGATCGTTGAAGCGGCGACCGACGCCAGCGAAGCCGGCCAGCGCACGCGCGATCGTGTCCGGAGACACGCCCAGCTGCCAGCCCACCGCCGCCGCGGCCAGTGCATTGAGCACGTTGTGCTTGCCCGGCAACGCCAGCACCACTTCCTGGCTGGTGCCCTGCGGCAGGCGCAGGGTGAAGCGCATGCGCGAACCTTCCTGCACCACGTTCTCGGCGCGCACGTCGGCCTGCGGGCTCATGCCGTAGCTCATCACGTGGCGCGGGGTCTTGGCGGCCAGTGCGGCCACTTCCGGATCGTCGATGCACAGCACCGCCAGGCCGTAGAACGGCAGGCGCTGCAGGAACTCGGCAAACGCCGCCTGCACGCGGGCGAAGTCGTTGCCGTAGTTCTCCAGGTGATCCGAATCAATGTTGGTGATGATCGACATCAACGGATTCAGGCGCAGGAAGCTGCCGTCGCTTTCGTCAGCCTCGGCCACCAGCCACTGGCCACCGCCGAGCTTGGCGTTGGCACCGGCCGCCAGCAGCTGGCCACCGATCACGAAGGTCGGGTCCAGGCCGCCTTCGCTCAGCACCGCGGCGGTCAGGCTGGTGGTGGTGGTCTTGCCATGGGTACCAGCCACGGCGATGCCGCGGCGGAAGCGCATCAGCTCGGCCAGCATCGCTGCACGCGGCATGATCGGAATGCGCTGGCTGCGCGCCTCCATCAGCTCGGGGTTGTCTTCGCGGATGGCGCTGGAGACCACCACGCAGTCGGTGCCAAGCACATTGGCCGCCGAATGGCCGCGCATGATGCGCGCACCCAGACCGGCCAGGCGGCGGGTGGCGGCGTTGTCGGCGTTGTCCGAACCGGACACTTCATAACCCAGCGTCAGCATCACTTCGGCGATGCCGCTCATGCCGGTGCCGCCAATGCCGACGAAATGCACGCGCGGGAACGCGCGCACCAGATCGTTGGTGTCATGCAGGCGGCGGATCATGCGCGGCCTCGCGCAGGGCAGGCGCTGGAGCGTGCCTTCTTCATACAGCTTCCTCGAGAATGATATCGGCGATGCGCTCGGCGGCATCGACCTTGGCCAGGGCACGCGCGGCTTGCGCCATCTGCATGCGGCGGGCGGGATTTTCGGACAGATCACGCAGCAGCGCGGCAATGCCGTCCGCCAGCGTTTCGTCCTGCTTCAGCAACACAGCCGCGTCGCGCTCGACCAGGTACTCCGCATTGCGGGTCTGGTGATCGTCGACGGCGGCGGGGAATGGCACCAGCACGCTGCCGATGCCGACCGCACAGAGTTCGGCCAGCGTGGACGCACCGGAACGGCACACCACCAGGTCGGCCCAGGCGAAGGCTTCGGCCATGTCGGCGATGAAGGGCGTGACGTCACCCTGCACGCCGGCCTTGGCATACGCCTCGACCGCTTCGGCATGCAGCTTCTCGCCACTCTGGTGGCGCACCACCACCGGCACCTGCGCACCGAGAGCGGCCAGTGCCTGCGGCACGCCGCTGTTGAGCGCGCGAGCACCCTGGCTGCCGCCCAGCACCAGCAGGCGCAGCGGACCGCTGCGATCGGCCAGCCGCTGTTGCGGCGGTGCGACGGCGGCGATTTCGGCGCGCACCGGGTTGCCCACGAATTCCTCGCGTGCAGCGAAAGTGCCCGGGAAACCGGTCAGCAGACGGCGCGCGTAACGCGACAGGATGCGGTTGGTCAGGCCCGGCGCGCGGTTCTGTTCGTGCACGATCAGCGGCAGGCCGTGCAGGCGCGCAGCCATGCCACCGGGACCGGAAGCGAAGCCACCGAATGCGACCACCGCACGCGGCTGGCGATCACGGATGATCAGACCGGCCGCACGCAGCGCGCGCATCAGCCGCCACGGCGCGGCCAGCAGGGCCAGCTTGCCCTTGCCGCGCAGGCCGGTGATGGCCAGCGTGTCGATGTGGATGTCGTGCTGCGGCACCAGACGGGTTTCCATCGCGCCATCGGCACCCATCCAGGTGACCGGCACGCCGCGCGCGCGCAGCACGCGGGCCACGGCCAGGCCGGGGAAGATGTGCCCGCCGGTGCCACCGGCCAGGATCATCACCGGGCGGTTGCTGGCCGTCGTGGTCGGGGCGGCGCTCATGACAGCCTCCCGAAGGTCGGTTCGACGCGCGACTGCAGACGGCTGGTCCCGCGCACGGCTGCCGACTCGGCCGCAGCCGGTTCTGCAGCCTTCGGTACGCTCTTTGCCACCGGTGCGACCGGCGCATCGGCCGGCGCCGGACCAGCCAGATCCTCGGCAGCGCCCATGCGCACGGCCTGGCGACGTTCGGCACGCTTCAGTTCATAGGACACGCGCAGCAGCAGGCCCATCGCTACGCAGGTCATCAGCACCGACGAACCACCCGACGAAATCAGCGGCAGGGTCAGGCCCTTGGTCGGCAGGATGCCCAGGTTCACGCCGATCGAAACGAAGGTCTGCATGCTGATCCACAGACCGATGCCGAAGGCGATGTAGCCGGAGAAGTGGCGCTTCATTTCCACGCAGCGCATGCCCAGCCAGAAGGTGCGGCCGACCAGCAGTGCGTACAGGGCCACGATCACGCAGGTACCGAGGAAACCGAATTCCTCGGCGGTGACCGAGAAGATGAAGTCGGTGTGCGCTTCAGGCAGGTAATAGAGCTTCTGCACCGAATTGCCCAGGCCGACGCCGGTCCACTCGCCACGACCCACCGCCATCAGCGCGTTGGACAGCTGGTAGCCGTCGCCCTGCTGGTCGGCCCACGGGTCGAGGAAGGAGGTGATACGGCGCATGCGGTACGGCTCGATGATCGCCAGCGCGCTCATGCCCACCAGGCCGATCACCACCGGCATCGACATGCGCGGCATGTTCACGCCGCCCAGCACCAGCATGCCGGCGGTGATCGCCAGCAGCAGGGTGGACGAACCGAAGTCGGGCTGCAGCAGCAGCAGCACCACCAGTGCACCGGCCACGCCCAGCGGCTTCAGCATCGCCGGCCACGTGGCGTTGACCTCGTCGCGGAAGCGCACCAGGTAGCTGGACAGCCAGACGATGTAGAGCACCTTCACCGCTTCGACCGTCTGGAACTTGGAGATGCCCAGGTTGATCCAGCGGCGGGCACCGTTGACGCTGCTGCCAAGGCCCGGAACGAACACCACCACCAGCAGCGCGAAGCAGCCCAGCAGCAGCATCTGGTTGTACTGCTCGATGGTCTTCAGCTCGGTACGCGCGGCGATGATGGCCAGCACGATGCCGACCGCCAGGAAGATCAGGTGGCGGTTGAGGTAGTAGAACGGGCTGCTCATCAACGCGATGGAGCTGGACGCGACCATCACCACGCCCAGCCCGGTGAGCGCGATCATCGCGCCGAGCAGCCACTTGTCGTAGCTGCCACCGATGGCCTCAAGGCGTGTTGCCTGGTGCGACAGGTCATTCATCAGCGTACCTTCAACGTGGCCAGGCCGATCAGCACCAGCACGACGGAGATGATCCAGAAGCGCACGATCACGCGCGGCTCCGGCCAGCCCTTCAGTTCGAAGTGGTGGTGGATCGGCGCCATGCGGAACACGCGCTTGCCAGTCAACTTGAACGAGGCGACCTGGATCATCACCGACAGCGTTTCGATGACGAACACGCCGCCCATGATCACCAGCACCAGTTCCTGGCGGGTGATCACCGCGATGGTGCCCAGCACCGCGCCCAGCGACAGCGCGCCGATATCGCCCATGAACACCATGGCCGGATAGGTGTTGAACCAGAGGAAGCCCAACCCTGCGCCGGCAATTGCCGCACAGATGATGACCAGCTCACCGGCGCCCGGAATCTGCGGAATCTGCAGGTAGTTGGCGAACACCACGTTGCCCGAGGCATAGGCGAACACGCCCAGCGCGCAGGCCACCAGCACGGTCGGCATGATCGCCAGGCCATCCAGGCCGTCGGTCAGGTTGACCGCGTTGGAGAAGCCGACGATCCAGAAATAGGCGATGGCCACGAAGCCGATGCCGGCCAGCGGCAGCGCCACCGACTTGAACATCGGGATGTAGAAGGTCAGCGCCGCCGGCACATCGGCAGTCTGGAACAGGAAGATGCCCGCAGCCAGGCCGAAGATCGACTGCAGCAGGTACTTCCAGCGCGACTTCAGGCCGTTCGGATCGCGACGGACGATCTTGATCCAGTCGTCGTACCAACCGATGGCACCGAAGCACAGCATCACCGCCAGCACCAGCCACACGTAGCGGTTGCGCAGATCGGCCCACATCAGCACCGACAGGGTGACGGTGAGCAGGATCAGCGAACCGCCCATGGTCGGCGTACCGGCCTTGGAGAAATGGGTCTGCGGGCCGTCCTTGCGGATCGGCTGGCCACCCTTGAACTGGGCAAGCTTGCGGATCACCGCCGGGCCGAGCCACAGCGACAGGAACAGCGCCGTCAACGCGGCAAGGATGGCGCGGAACGTCTGGTAGTTGAACAGCCCGAACAGGCTCTCCAACTGCTGCAACCATCGAGCCAGTTCATACAACATGCGGGGATTCCTCTCCTTGCGCCAGCAGCGCTTTGACAATCGTGTCCATGGCGCTGCCACGGGAACCCTTGACCAGGCAGCGCACGCCAGCGTGCAGCTCGTCCTTCAACGCCTGCGACAGCGCGTCATGGGTGGTGAAATGACGTCCGCCCTCGCCAAACGCGGCGGCGGCGGCGGCGCTGAGCGGGCCCAGCGCATACAGGCGTTTGAGGCCGGCAGCACGCGCGCGGAGACCTGCCTGTGCATGCAGCGCCTCGGCATCGGGACCCAGCTCGCGCATGTCGCCCAGCACCAGCCAGCCCTCTTCCGGTGCGGCGGCCAGTGCGTCGATGGCGGCGGCCAGCGAACCGGGGTTGGCGTTGTAGCTGTCGTCCACCAGCACCGCACCGTTGCGCAGCTGATGGGCGATCTGGCGGCCCGGCACCGGCTGTGCTTCGGCCAGACCCGTAGCCACCCATGACAGCTCGATGCCGGCGGCAAGCGCCAGGCTGGCGGCGGCCAGCGCATTGCTGATGTTGTGGCGGCCCGGCAGGCCCAGCACCACGCCCGCCTCGCCCATCGGCGTGACCAGGGTGAAGCGGCTGCCCTGCGCACCGGCGCGGATGTCGCGCGCGGTGACGTCGGCGCTGTGCTCCAGGCCATAACGCAGCACCCGGCAACGTGCCGGGGTACCGATGAAATGCTGTTCGAACCAGCGCCCGTAGGCGTCGTCGACGTTGATCACGGCCACGCCATCGGCCGGCAGTGCGGCGTAGATGGCACCCTTGGTCACGGCAACGCCGAGCAGGCTGCCCATCCGCTCCAGGTGAGCCGGGGCGATGTTGTTGACCAGGGCGTAGCGCGGGCGCGCGATGTCGGTCAGGTAGGCGATGTCGCCCGGCTTGCCCGCGCCCATCTCGTAGACGGCGTAGTCGGCATCTTCCGGTGCGTCGATCACCGCCAGTGGCAGGCCGATCTCGTTGTTGCGGTTGCCCGGGTTGGCGTACACCACCTTGTGCGCGTGCTGGGCCACCTGCTGCAGGATCGCCAGCAGCAGGCTCTTCACGCTGGTCTTGCCGTTGCTGCCGGTGATGGCGAACAGTTCGGTCGCGCGGTCGCGCTGCATGCCGGCGGCGATCTTTGCCAGCGCGCGCTCGCTGTCGGCCACCAGCACCTGCGGCAGGTCCAGCGGCAGCAGGCGCTCGACCAGCAGCGCGCTGGCGCCACGTGCCTGCGCATCAGCGGCGAAGTCATGGCCGTCGAAGCGTTCACCACGCAGCGCCACGTACAGGCTGCCCGGGCCAAGGCTGCGGGTATCGTTGCTGATGGCGTCGATGGCCACGTCGTCGCCGTGGATCTCGCCACCGGCCCAGTGCGCGATCAGCGAAAGCAGGGTGCGCTTCATTCGGCGCTCTCCCCGGCCTGCGCCGAAAGCACACCGACCTTGGCGGCCAGTGCCGCGGCGGCTACTTCGGTGTCATCGAAGTCATGGCGCACGCCATTCACTTCCTGGTACGGCTCGTGGCCCTTGCCAGCGATCAGGATGATGTCGCCGGCACCGGCACGCTTCACCGCCAGGCCGATTGCTCGCGCGCGGTTGCGCTGCACGGTCACGGCGGAAGCATCGGCGAAGCCGGCCAGGATGTCGGCCACGATCACGTCGCCATCTTCGCCACGCGGGTTGTCGTCGGTGACGATGACCTGGTTGGCCAGGCGCTCGGCAATGGCGGCCATCTGCGGGCGCTTGCCGGTATCGCGTTCGCCACCGCAACCGAACACGCAGAACAACGTGCCCTGCAGGTGGCCGTGCAGGCTGTCCAGCGCCTGTTCCAGCGCGTCAGGGGTGTGTGCGTAGTCCACCACCACGGTCGGCAGGCCATCTTCGCCACCGAGGCGGTTCATGCGGCCACGGATCGGCTGCAGTGCCGACAGCACCTCGGCAATGCGCGGCAGCGGCTGCCCCAGCGCATGCAGGGTACCGGCCACGGCCAGCAGGTTGTCCACGTTGAAGCGACCCAGCAGCGGCGACTGCACGGCAGCGCGCTGGCCATCGATGACCAGCTCGAACGCAATGCCACGGCCGTCCAACTGCAGCGCTTCGGCGCGCACGCTGGCATCGGCGGCGCCACGCGAACTCAGGCCGATGGCCTGCACGCCTGCCGGCAGGCCGGCGAACAGCTGGCGACCGAACGCATCGTCAAGATTGATCACCGCCGCCTTCAGACCCGGGCGATGGAACAACCGCGCCTTGGCCGCGCCGTAGCTGGCCATGTCGCCGTGGTAATCGAGGTGATCGCGGGTGAGGTTGGTGAACACCGCCACGTCGTAGTGCACGGCATCCACGCGGCCCTGGTCCAGCGCATGCGAGCTGACTTCCATCGCCACCGCACGCGCGCCGTCGTCGCGCAGCTGCGCCAGCAGTGCATGCATCTGCAGCACCAGCGGAGTGGTAAAGCCGGTCGGCTCGACCGCACCATAAAGTCCGGCGCCCAACGTGCCGATACTGCCACTGGGCGTACCGAGCAGGTGCCAGGCCTGGGCCAGCAGCTGCACGGTGGACGTCTTGCCGTTGGTGCCGGTCACGCCAACCATGGTCATCGCCCGCGAAGGCGCCCCATGGAACTGGTCGGCCATCGCACCCAGCCGCGCACGCAGGCCCGGCACGGCAATTGCATCGGCTGGTGCAGGCAGTTCGGCGGGCGCCGGCGCTTCGAACAGGATCGCGCCGGCACCGGCTGCGCGCGCCTGCTCGACAAAGCCCAGTCCATGCGCGCCGAAACCGGCGATGGCGACGAAGGCATTGCCGGGACGCACGGCACGGCTGTCCAGCACCAGGCCGGTCAGAACGGGATCATGGCCCACCAGGGCCACGTCCGGAAGCAACTGCGAAAGCAACATCGAAGGACTCATTGCGTGCCTCCCGTAGCGGGTGGCACATGGTTTTGCGCGCTGGGCAGCGCGGCATCAAATTCAGCGGCGGCATCCACCGGCAGTGCGGCTTCGACCGGCGGCACCGGCAGCACCGAAGCCGAATGGCCGATCTTTCCGGACTGCTGGGCAGCCAGCCACGACTGCAGGTCGTCCAGCGGCACGTCCATCAGGCGCAGGGTGCCTTCCATCACGTTGTGATAGACCGGTGCCGACACCAGGCCGCCGTAGAACTTGCCGCCCTGCGGGTCGTTGATGACGATGACGGTGGCAAAACGCGGATTGGTGGCCGGCACCACGCCGGCAAACAACGCGTTGTAGTGGCCACGCTCGTAACCACCGGGACCGGTCTTGCGCGCGGTACCGGTCTTGCCGGCCACGTGGTAGCCCAGCACCGCTGCCTGCTTGGCGCCGCCCTGGGTGACCACGGTTTCCATCATCGCCACCACCTGCTTGGCGACGCCCTCATCGATGATCTGCTGGCCTTCGTTGCGCTGGCCCTTCACGAACGTCGGTGCGATCAGCTTGCCGCCGTTGGCCAGCGCCGAATAAGCGGTAGCGATCTGCAGCGGCGTGACGTTCAGGCCATAGCCGTAGGACATGGTCGTCTTGGTGGTGCCCGACCAGCGGGCCGGGCGCAGCACCACGCCACCCGACTCACCCGGGAAACCACTGTGCGGTACAGAGCCATAGCCGAAGCGGCGCACACCGTCGTAGAACACCTGGTCGGGCATCTTCGCCGCCACCTTGGCCGCACCCACGTTCGAGCTGCGGGTGATCACGCCGGTGACGTTCAACACGCCGTTGTTGCGCGGCACGTCGCGGATGGTGAAACGCCCCAGGGTCATGTAACCCGGGTTGGTGTCGATGACGGTGTCCTTGGTCACCGCACCGGCCTGCAACGCGGTGGCGATGGTCAACGGCTTCATCGTCGAACCCGGCTCGACCAGATCGGTCACCGCGCGGTTGCGGCGCGTGTCCGGCTGTGCGCTGGTCAGCGAATTGGGGTTGTAGGTCGGCAGGTTGACCATGGCCAGGATTTCGCCGGTGGTCACGTCCATGATCACCATCGAGCCGCCGGCCGCCTTGTTGGCCACCAGCGCGTTGCGCAGTTCCTTGAAGGCCAGGTACTGGATGCGGCGGTCGATGCTGAGCGTCAGGTCCTTGCCCGGCTCGGCGGCACGCAGCAGATCGCTCTCGACCGTCTCGCCCTTGCGGTTGCGGATCACCCGCTTGCCGCCGGGCTTGCCGCGCAGCCATTCGTCGAAGGCCAGCTCCAGCCCTTCCTGGCCACGGTCGTCGATGTTGGTGAAGCCCAGCACGTGCGCCATAGCCTCACCCTGGGGGTAGAAGCGGCGGAACTCGCGCTGTGCCGCCACGCCCGGGATCTTCAGTGCGACCACGCGCTCTGCCTCGTCCGGATTGATCCGGCGACGCAGGTACATGAATTCCTTGTCCGACTTCTGCGACAGGCGGCTGCTCAGCTCGTCCACCGACATGCCCACCGCCTGTGCCAGCTCGGGGATGCGCTCGGGCGAACGCAGCAGGTCCTGCGGGTTGACCCAGATCGAAGCGACCGGCGTGGACACCGCCAGCGGCTCGCCGTTGCGGTCGGTGATCATGCCGCGCGAGGTCTTGATCGGCAGTTCGCGCAGGTAGCGCGCTTCGCCCTGGCGCTGGTAGAAATCGCTGTTGATGATCTGCACGTAGGCGGCACGGCCGACCAGCGACACCGAGCACAGGCCGAGCGCCAGGGCCACCCAGCGCAGGCGCTGGCGCAGGTTGAAGGCGTTGCGGGGACGGTTGCGGCCGGTCTTGCTCATGGGCGCACCACCACGACGTCGGCGGCCTCGGGGAACTTCATGCCGAGCTTTTCGCGGGCGATGCTGTCCACGCGGTTGGCTTCGGCCAGGGTCGCCTGCTCCAGCTGCAGGCGGCCGAATTCGATGTTCAGGTCATCGCGCGCACGCTCGGCGCGCGACAGCTCGATGAACGTCTGCCGGTGACGGTGACGCACGAACACGACGCCGATCGCCGAGGCCACGGTGCAGGCCAACAGGATGATCAGCAGCAGCCGGCTCATGCATCGGCCTCCCGCTTCTGGGCCACACGCAGCACGGCGCTGCGGGCGCGCGGGTTCATCGCCAGCTCTTCGTCGGTGGCTTTGATGGCGCCACCGATCAGGTCCAGCGTCGGCACGAACACCTGCGCTTCGGGCAGCCGACGGTTGGCCGGCGGCGCCTTGGCCAGGCGGTTCATGTACTGCTTGACGATGCGGTCTTCCAGCGAGTGGAAGCTGATCACCGCCAGGCGGCCGCCGGGCTTGAGCCGTTCCACCGCCGCATCGAGCCCGGCTTCGAGATCGGCCAGCTCGCGGTTGATGTGGATGCGGATGGCCTGGAAGCTGCGCGTGGCCGGATGGATCTTTTCCTTGCCACGCGGCATCACCGAGGCGATCAGCTCGGCCAGTTCGGCAGTACGCGAGAACGGCTGCTTGTCGCGGCGGGCCACGATGGCCTTGGCGATGCGTCGGCCCTGGCGCTCTTCGCCATAGGTCCACAGCACATCCATCAGCTCGCGCTCTTCAACGCGGTTGAGCCACTGCGCAGCGCTTTCGCCGCTGTCAGGGTCCATGCGCATGTCCAGCGGACCATCCTTGCCGAAGCTGAAACCACGCTCGGCCACATCCAGCTGCGGCGAGGACACGCCAAGGTCGAACAGCACGCCATCCAGGCCCTCGGCGGTCTCGTTCCACTGCAGCAGCTGGGCGAAGCTGCCGCGGAAGATCGACACGCGCGGGTCCGGCGCGAAATCGCGCTCGGCAACGGCAATGGCTTCCGGATCCTTGTCCATGACCAGCAGGCGTCCCTCGGGACCGAGCTGGGTGAGCACGCCACGTGCATGACCGCCACGACCGAACGTGCCATCCAGATAACGTCCGTTTTCGATCACCCTCAGGCCTTCCAGGACCTGGGTGTACAGGACCGGCAGATGCACCGCCGGCGACTGCGACACCGGAAGGTGACCGGTCTGCGCTTCTGGGCGCATCCGGGCACCCCGGCTCACAACTTCAGGTCGAGCAACCCATCACCCAGATCCTCATCAGACAACGTCTGCTGGATCAGGGCCCGATGCGCCTGCTCGCTCCACAATTCGAATTTGTCGCCCATACCGAGCAATACCGCCTTCTTCTCAATGCCCACCGCACCGCGGTGGCTGGCGGGAATGCTGATGCGACCGTTGCCGTCCAGCTCCAGGTGGGCGGCTGAGCCGACCAGCTTCTGCTGCAGCAGACGTACGACGCGCTGTGTGTTGGGTTTGGACATGACGTCGTCGCGTACCCGCTCCCATTCCGACTCGGCATACAGCCACAGGCAGCCGGATTCGAAGGGGTTGTAGGTCAACACGAGACGGTTGTTGCTGACGCGCGCAACCAGGTCGCGGTGAGCGGTGGGAACCGCCATGCGTCCTTTGTCGTCAACTGTGATGGCCGTCTCGCCCTGGAACACGACGCCTGCACCTTATCCTTCGCCCGGTGAAACATTGAACCACGAAAATCCACAAAACACCCGGATTTCCCTCTGATGCCCACCTTAGCAGCGGCCCAAGGGTTGTCAACAACTTTTCAGCAGGGAAATCGCCAGCCGCATCAATGGCTTGCACCAATGTTTAGAGAGTTGTTCAAGGTTTATCCACAAGTTGCTGATCCGTCTCAATTTTTGAGATTGAACGGAAGTTCAGGGGTGTGGAGGGCGCGTGAAACATGGCCTGCGCATTCATCCAGAACGGCCCGAAAGCGACGCCGCTCTGCGCAAACCGGGCACAATGGGGCCATGTGCCTGCTTGCTCTTGGCTGGTTGCACCACCCGCGCTGGCGGTTGGTCATGGCCGGCAACCGTGATGAGTTCCACGCCCGCCCGACCGCGGCCCTGGCCCCCTGGCAGGATGAGACGTCCGTCATCGGCGGGCGCGACCTGCGCTCCGGTGGCGGCTGGGCCGGCGTCGGTGCCGGCGGCCGGATGGCGGTGGTGACCAACGTCCGCGATCCGCAGGCATCCCAGACCGGGCCGTCACGTGGCGCGCTGGTGGCCGACTATCTGCGCGGGCGCGATCCGGCGGGTACGCATATGCAGCGCCTGGCCACCGTGGCCAGCGCCTACGCCCCGTTCAACCTGCTGCTGGCCGACGGCAACAGCCTGGAATACCTGGGCAATCACCCGGCCGAGCGGCAGACGCTTGGCCCCGGCGTACATGGCATGTCCAATGGCGCCATCGACGCACCCTGGCCAAAGACACGGCGATTGATGGACGCGCTATCGGTCTGGCTGGCAGACGGCTGCAACGCGCTCGATCCGCTCTGGCAGGCGCTCGCCGACGAGCATCGCCCGGCCGACAGCGACCTGCCCGACACCGGTATCGGCCTGGAGCGCGAACGCTGGCTCAGCCCCGCCTTCATCCGCGGCGACGATTACGGCACCCGCGCCAGCACGGTGTTGTTGATTGACGCGAACGGTCACGGCGCAATCCACGAGCGCCGCTTTGGGCCGCAAGGTGCCGCCTTGGGGCAGAGCCAGGTCGACTTCTGACCTTGTACCTGTTTTCTGTGTCTATAAATGTCTGCACGTACGCCACACGATGACCTGGCGCGGTCCCCCGCGCGCTTTCGATCCATAGGGAGTCATCGATGCGCCGCATCCTCGTTCTTGTCGCCACCCACGTGCTCACCCTCGGCCTCGGCTTCGGTCTGGGCGTGTATTTCCTGCCCCTGCTGATCGCCCCGGACGATCCGCCGGTCGAGCAGGTACAGACCGCGATGGCCGATGCCACCTACCGCACCGACTTCCGTCGTGACCTGAAAGGCAGTGACGCAGTTCATTGGGCCGAAGGCAAGGTCGGCGTCAGCGCCCGCCAGGTCGCCTTCGACGGGAAGATGGGCCCGGGCCCGGACTACAAGGTCTACCTGGTGCACGACTTCGTCGACAACAAGGCCGACTTCCTGAAGATCAAGGACAAGGCCCAGCGCATCGGCGAGGTCAAGACCTTCAACCGCTTCCTGGTGGATGTGCCGGACGATGTGGACGTGGACGAGTTCACCACCGTGGTGGTGTGGTGCGAGCGCTTCTCGCAGTTCATTTCCGGCGGGCAGTACCGCACGCCGGGCTGAGCCCGGCCGTCATCCGGGTAGTGCCGGCCGCTGGCCGGCAACAGTAGATCCACGCCATGCGTGGATGGCCCTGGCCGGCAACAGTAGATCCACGCCATGCGTGGATGGCCGTCGATGGAATGAAGGGGCGGAGCCGGCCGATAAGCCGGGTTCTGTCGTGGACAGTCATTCCTCTAGGCGTTACGTCGCCGCAACGCTCAAGCAACCTACCCGGATCCAACGCGGGCCGCGCCAATGGATCCCTATTTGGTCTTGCTCCAGGTGGGGTTTGCCGTACCGGTCTGTTGCCAGACTCGCGGTGCGCTCTTACCGCACCATTTCACCCTTACCGGCCTTCCGAAGAAGACGTAGGCGGTATCTTTCTGTTGCACTTTCCGTCGGCTTGCGCCGCCCAGGCGTTACCTGGCACCTTGCCCTATGGAGCCCGGACTTTCCTCGGCATCCCCGAAAGGATGACGCGACTGTCTGGCCGACTCCGCCGCGCGCATTCTAGCGTACGCGCCGCATTCCTGCCGGGTTGAATGCGGCGCTCTGTTCATCCATCCACGCATGGCGTGGATCTACTGCGTCCCGGAGCTCTTCCATATGCGTGGCTGCGGCCATCCATCAACTGCCGTACAACGCCTTGCGCGGCGCACCGGTCATTTCGGCCGCCAGCTTGGCCGCGGTGGACGGCGGCAGATGCTCGCTCAGCTTGGCGTAGACCTGCCGGCCATGGGCCAGCTGCGCCTCGGCATCATCGCCAGCGCCCTGCACCATCACCACGAACTCGCCCTTGCGCTGGTTGTCGTCCGCTTCCACCTGCGCCAGCAGCCCGGCCAGGTCGCCGTCCAGCACGGTCTCGAACAGCTTGGTCAGCTCGCGCGCCAGCACGGCCGGGCGTTCGCCGCCAAAGATCGCGGCCATGTCGGCCAGCGATTCGGCAATGCGGTGCGAGGACTCGTAGAACACCATCGTGCGCACCTCGCCGGCCAGCCCCTGCAGGCGATCGCGGCGGCCGCTGGCCTTGGCCGGCAGGAAGCCCTCGAAGGTGAAGCGATCGCTGGGCAGACCGGCCACGCTCAACGCGGCGATGGCAGCGCAGGCGCCCGGAATCGGGCTGACCTTGATGCCGGCCGCGCGCGCGGCACGCACCAGGCGGAAGCCCGGATCGCTGACCAGCGGGGTGCCTGCATCGCTGACCAGCGCCAGCGACTCGCCCGCCTGCAGACGCGCCACCAAGCGCTGGGCCAGGGCCTCTTCGTTGTGTTCGTGCAGCGCCACCAACGGTTGCTGGATGCCGAAATGGGACAGCAGCTGGCCACTGCGGCGGGTGTCTTCGGCACAGATGGCCGCCACCGAGCGCAGCACCTCCTGCGCGCGCGGGCTCAGATCGGCCAGGTTGCCGATCGGCGTGGCGACGACATACAGGGTTGGCACACTCATTTCAGCGGTACTCACGGGGCAAGGGTAGAATCCTAGCGTGTACCTGGCCAAGGCCGCTGCCCTCATCGCATGGACCCGATCATGAACAAGCCCGCCGCACGCATCTCTGCCCTGTCGCTGTCGTTGATGCTGCTGGCCGGTTGTGCCACCACCAGCCTCGTCAGCGCGCCCGAATCGCCGGCCCAGAGCCAGGCGCTGGCGCTGATCGAACAAGGCAAGCCGCGCGACGCCGCCCTGCAACTGGAAGCGCTGGCCGCCACCCTGAAGGGGGGCGCCCGCAGCAACGCACTGGCCGATGCGGCCTGGGCCTGGCATCTGGCCGGCGACAGCGCACGCGCGCGCAGCCTGCTGGGCCAGGTGACCGCGCGCCAGGTGAACGGTGCCAGCCTGCAGCGTTACCAGCTGGCCAGTGCCGAGCTGGCGCTGGCCGACAAGCAGCCGGCACAGGCGCTGGCCCTGCTGAGGGATCAGGCCGACAACGTGCACCCCAGCCTGCGCACGCGCTGGTCCCTGGCCCGCGCCAATGCCCTGCAGGCCACCGGCGATGCCTTCGGCGCCGCCACCGAACGCGCCCGTGCGCATGCCGGTCTGGCCGGTGCTGCGCGCAGCGAGAACCAGGCCGCCATCTCCGGCCTGCTCGGCACCCTCGACGATGCCACCCTGCGCAGTCGTGCCGCCGCATTGCCGGCGAACGACCCGCTGTACAACTTCGCCGGCCGCGCGCTGATCGCCCGAGGCCTGCCGCTGCCGCGCCCGTTCGATCGCGATGGCGCCGCCCAGTTCGACACCAGCAAGCGCCCGCCGGCCATGAGCGATGGCTACCGCCCGCCGGCCAAGCTGGCCGTGCTGCTGCCGCTCAGCGGCCGCCTGGCTACCGCCGCGCAGCCAGTGCGCGATGGCCTGCTCAGCGCGTACTACGGCGAAACCCGCCGTCGTCCGGAGGTCAACTTCTTCGATACCGCCGGTACTCCGGCAGGTGCGCTGGCCGCGTATGACAAGGCGGTGGCGTCCGGCGCCGACTTCGTGGTCGGCCCGCTCGGCCGCGACGAAGTGGATGCCGTGTATGGCCGCCAGCAGCTGCCGGTGCCGGTGCTGGGCCTGAACCGCGGCAAGGATGCGCCGCCGGCCGGCAGCGCCGGTTTCTCGCTGGCACCGGAAGACGATGGCATCGTCGCCGCTGAATACATGCGTGGCCGCGAGCGCAGCAAGGCGTTGGTGATCAACAGCAGCGACGACACCGGCCGTCGCGCCGCTGCCGCGTTCGCGCAGCGCTTTGCCCAGCGCGGTGGCAGCGTCGCCGCCACCATCGCGGTCAGCGAAACGGTAGGGGATGTCAGCGCGCAGGTGCGCAACGCCGGCGCGGTCGATGCGGTGTTCCTGGCCGTACGTGCACCGCAGGCCCGCCTGCTGGCGCCGCAGCTGGCGCTGGCCGGCGCCGGGGGTGCCACCCGCGTGGGTACCTCGCAGCTGACCACCGGCAGCGGCAAGGTCGAAGAAGACGTGGCGCTGGACGGCATCATCTACCCGAACGAAGCCTGGAACGTGCGCAGCGTGTCCGGCGTGCCGTCCGCTGCCCAGGTCGCGCAGACCCTGCCCAGCGCGCGCGGCGCGGCCAGCCGCCTGTTCGCCTTCGGCGCCGATGCCTGGAAGATCAGCGCCTATCTGGACAAGCTGGCCACCGAAGGCGGCCTGGACGGCGCCACCGGCACGCTGTACCTGGACAGCAACGGCAACATCCTGCGCCAGCCGGCATGGTCGACCTTCAGCGGTGGCCGGCCGATGCCGATCGCCGGTGGTCGCTGAGCACCTGCAACGGGGCTCGGCGGTGGAAGCCGCCGCCGAGCAGCATCTGCAGCAGGCCGGGTTGCAGCCGCGCGCACGCAACGTGCGTTATCGCGGCGGTGAACTGGACCTGGTGATGGATGACGCCGGCACCGTGGTGTTCGTGGAAGTGCGTTACCGCGCGCGATCCGACTTCGGTGGCGGCGCTGCCTCGGTGGACGTGCGCAAGTGTCGACGCCTGGCCCATGCCGCGTTGTTGTACCTGCAGGACAACCCTGCGCTGGCCGATGCGCCCTGTCGTTTCGACGTGGTGGACGCCACGGGTGAACCGCCGCAGCTGCATTGGCTGCGGGATGCGTTCCGGTTGGATGATTGCTGATGGGTACCCATTGCCGGCCAGCGGCCGGCACTACCACGGGGCATGACTGATGCCTTCGATCATTACCCATGCCGCCGTGCCGCTGGCGCTGTGGTGCGCTGCTGATCGCGGTCGCATTCCGCCATGGCTGCTGACCGCTGGCGTGGTCGCGGCGATGCTGCCCGATGCCGATGTGCTGGCGTTTGCCCTGCATGTTCCGTATGCCGATGCCTTCGGCCATCGCGGTGCCAGCCATTCGTTGTTGTTTGCCGGCGTGCTGGCGGCATTGGCCGCGGTGTGGGCGCTCTTTGGTAGTCGCCGACCTTGGTCGGCGGTTTCGTGCCAACCAAGGTTGGCACCCACCACACAGGCGGCAACGTTGGTATCCACCGTTCAAGCGGCGACGTTCGTCTTCGTCTGCGCCGCCAGCCATCCCCTGCTCGACGCAATGACGTCCGGCGGCCTCGGCGTCGCCCTGGCCTGGCCGTGGAGCGAACACCGCTTCTTCGCCCCATGGCGGCCGATCCGCGTTTCTCCCTTCGCCCCGCAGTTCTTCAGCGCGCGCGGCGTGGCCACGTTGCTGTCGGAACTGCGCTGGGTCTGGCTGCCGCTGGCCGGCGCCGTTGTTGCCTGGAAACTGATCCAACCCGCCCCTGCTGTCCCGCGAGATCCATCATGAGTACTGCCCTGCCCGCTGCCCTGGTTGCCGAACTGTCCGCCCTGCTGGGTGCGGAGGGCTGGCGCACGGATGACAACGCGCTGGAGGCGAACGCGCAGGACAATTCCTGGCGCCGCCAGCGCCCGGCGGCCGTTGCGCTGCCAGCCGACGTCGAACAGGTGCAGGCGCTGGTGCGTGCCTGCCGCGTGCATGGCGTGGCGCTGGTCGCGCGCGGCGCGGGCACCGGCACCACCGGTGCTGCCGTGCCGCTGCCCGGCAGCATCGTGCTGTCGTTCACCCGTATGGACCGCATCGTGGAGATCCGTGCCGGCGACCGCTGCGCCGTGGTGCAGCCCGGCGTGCTCAATGGAACACTTCAGCAGGCGCTGGCACCGCACGGCCTGTTCTGGGCACCGGACCCGTCCAGCGCGGAGATCTGCAGCGTGGGCGGCAACCTGGCCTGCAATGCCGGTGGCCCGCGCGCGGTGAAGTACGGCACCAGCCGCGACAACGTGCTCGGCCTGGTAGCGGTGACCGGCACCGGTGAGGTGATCCGCTGCGGCGGCGCCTACACCAAGGATTCCACCGGATACGACCTCACCCACCTGCTGGTGGGCAGCGAAGGCACGCTGGCGCTGATCGTGGAAGCGACATTGAAGCTGACCCCGCTGCCGGTCAGCCAGGCCGGCCTGCGCGTGCTGTACCGCGATGCCGATGCCGCCGCCGCCGCGGTGTCGCGGCTGATGTCGCAGCCGGTGGTGCCCACGCGCCTGGAATTCATGGATGCACGCAGCCTGGAGCTGCTGCGCCTCAATGGCGCCGAGGTACCGGACGCCGGGGCGATGCTGCTGGTCGAGGCCGACGGTGACCACGACACGCTGCCCTACCTGCTGCAGGCACTGGCCACTGCCGCCGAAGGCGACGGCATGATCGAGCTGGACGTGGCAATGGAAGGCCGCGCGCGTGACCAGTTGTGGGCGGCACGCAAGGCGTTGTCGCCAGCGCTGCGGACCGTGGCGCCCGGCAAGATCAACGAGGACGTGGTGGTGCCGGTATCGCGCATCCCCGAACTGGTGGCCGGTGTGCAGACGCTTGCGCGCGACTACGCGCTGACCATCGTCACCTTCGGCCATGCCGGTAACGGCAACCTGCACGTCAACATCCTCTACCACCCGGACGACGCCGACGAGAACGCACGCGCGCATGCTGCGCTGCCGAAGATCTTCGAACTGACGCTGGCGCTGGGCGGCACGCTGTCGGGCGAACACGGCATTGGCCTGGCCAAGCGCGATTTCATGGCGCAGGCGTTCACCCCGGCCACGCTGGCGGCGATGCGCGCTATCAAGGCCGCGCTCGATCCGGATGGAATTCTCAACCCGGGCAAGGTATTGCCACCGGTGTGATGCCCGCCGGGCATAAACCGGCGCTACCAAGGCGTGCACCTGTAGAGCCGAGCCCATGCTCGGCTGCTCTCCGTTCAGATCACGATGCACCCGCGCTTCGCGCGGTGAGCCGAGCATGGGCTCGGCTCTACAGAGGCCCGCGTGCCGACCCCGGCGCTGTCGCTTACCAGGCCATGCGCACGCCCACCTGACCACCCACGTTGCGGTAGCCATGGTCACCGCGCTGTACGCTCAACCCGCCCCATGCACCCCAGCGCTGGCCCAGCTTCAACTCGGCACCCGCCTGCACTTCATAGCGATTGCGCGGCACATCCGCGCCCAGCGTGTCATCGTTGAACTGCAACGTGCTGGTACCGCTGCCGCGCAACCAGTTCACGCCCAGGTACGGCTGCACGATAGTGCCGGCTGCAGCACCATGGCCGAACACACGCATGCCCAGGCGCCCGCTCAGGCCACCCACATCCGCATCATCGACAACCGTGCCGTTGGTCTCCACGTGACGATCGGCGCGGTAGTCTGCATACGTCAGCTGCAGCTGCGGCTGCACGTACAGAACACTGGCGGCGCCCTGCCACACATTGAAGGTATGGCCCACTTCCAGTGACGCAGTGGCCACACGCGAATCATAGTGCTCCGGCTCCAGGCCGATACCCTGCACACGGTTGTCGAAGCGGCCGAACTGCACGGTCGCATCCACATAGGCGCCGCCGGTTCCCTCTGCATCCTGCAACCAGGTGCCGTACACACCCACGGCGGTACCACGCACGCGGCCGGTGGCGGTGTAGCCGGTCAGATCCGAGGCGACACGATTGTCAGCACGGCCATTGCCCAACATCACACCGAATGCGGCGTTGCCACGCCGCAGCAGGTCACTGCCGATCTGCAGCACCGACGTATTGCCATCCACCGACAGCTGGCCACCCACCGCAGTGAAGTCCGCATTGCTACGACCCACGCGTGCCCATGCAATCCGCTCGTCAGTGCGCGTGCCGCTACGATCATGCATCCGGTGCGCGAACATGTTCACCGCGGCCGACTGGTTCGCCAGATAGGCACCGGCTTCCGGGCGCAGTACCGGCGGCGGCCGGATCGGATCCACGATGCCGCCACCGTCCTCGCCCTCTCCCCCTTCAATCGGGTCCGGACCCGGGCCCGGGTTCACCACGCACCCCGGCGCACCCGGGTCGTCCTCGCAGACATCGAACCACTGCGAGCGCAGGTACCAATGGCCATCGGTGGGATCTGCCACGCCGCCCTGGAACAGGAAGTACTCGTACGAACCACCCACGGCACGCCCGGTCAGCGCATAGCTGGCCAGCGATGCGCCGTCCACTTCGATCAGCTGGATGCCGTCAACGGTGGGCGCACCCACACCGCCGATGTTCCTCACCGCGATCAAGGCATCACCGGAGGTATCACCGCGCACATGCAGGCGGTCGATGGCCGAATCATCGGCCGCCAATGCACCGTGGAAGACGAAGGTGGCTCCCGTGCTGTGCAGGTCACCGTCCACGGTGAGCGTATTGAACCGGTCACCCAACCCCGCCGACAGCAGCACTGCGCTGTCGCGCACATCCAGCGTGCCCACGCGGGCATCGCCACGCAGCGTCCACTGACTGCCTTGCTCCAGCGACAACGTCTGCACCAGATCTGAACTGCCCCACCACTGCGCGCCGTCACGCAGCGCGACATGCACTTGTGACTGCGGCACAAGTCCGGCATCCACATCCTCAGGTGTGATGACGATGTCGCCTTCCATCACCGCGCCCTGTGACAACGCTACATCGAAGCGTCCGGACACCGCAGCATCCAGCGCCAGCGCGGTTCCGTTGCCGCCCACCAGCACAGCCCCGTTGCCAAGGGCCAAGCCAGCATCACGGGTGCTACGCACCCACACCCCGCCATGCCGTGCGCTGGCCAGCGAGCCGCCGTCGATGCTCATGCGGCCGTTGTCATTGATCACCGCCGCCCAGGCACCTTCACCTTCGGTGCGCACGTGGGTATTGGCCAGCGTCATTTCGCCCCTGCCGCCGGACAGCACGCCATGCGAATTGATGCCGGTGGTGCGCACCACGCTGTCGGCGAGGTGGACGGTGCCGCCAAGGCGGGCGATCGCGCCGATGGCGCCGTCGCCTTCGGTAAGAATGTCGATCATGCTGCCGTTCGCTGTCGGCGTGGCAGATACACCGCCTTCCGCGTACAACCCATGACCGTTCTGGCCGAGCGTCCGCAGCCGGCTGCCACTCACCCGTGCGGTGCCTCCCAGCACCGAAATGGCCTGCCAATAGGTGCCATCGGCCGTGATGGTCGATCCGTCGACTACCAGATCGCCATTCATCACTCGAATGCCAACGCCATTGCGAGTGGTGATGAACGAATCGGTCACACGCGCAACCACATCACGCTGGTTCATGTCGATGCCGGTCGACACGCTGTCGAGCCGGCTGCCATGCAGGGTGAGGTCCGCGCCTTCGGTCATATGGATGCCGAAGTGACCGGACAGCTCAACCCCATCCAAGCGCAGCACGCCGCCGCCACCGGTGGCGAAGCTGACCGCGGAGGCGTTGTCACCCCGTGCATGCACGCTGCCTCCGCGCATCTCAAGCTCGCCGCCGACGAACAATCCCATGCCGGAGCGCTCGTGGGTCAGATCGATGTCGACATCTTCCAGCACCACCTTGCTGCCCAGCCCCACCAGCACGCCCGATGCCCCGGCGCCGCTGCCATCGATCCGCACCGAGCGCAGCGTGACATCGCTCCCACCCTGCGCCCACACGCCATGACCTGCTCCCGCCACTGCGATGTGCAGACGCTCGGCCAGCAACGTTCCATCACGCACGTCCAGCCCATTGGCCTGATCGCCAAGAATCTCGATCGCGCTGTCGCGCACCACTGCCTGCCCCTGCTGCACGCTGATGCCGTGGGCCAACCCGCCACGGGTAGTGATCCGCACGTTGTCCAGTGACAGCGCACCAGACAGCGCTTCGGCCCCCGACGCTGCCGTGCCACGCGTTTCGATATGCGTTCCGCTGGCGTGTACCTGGCCGCCATTGGCGGCGGAAAGGCCGGCGGCACCATAGCCGGAGGTGAGGACGCTGCCCGCCTGCAGTTGGATACGGCTTCCTGCACCCTCGGCGCGTGCAGCGGAAGCACGCAGCCCTTCGGTAATCAGATTGACCGGTCCGGTTGGAATGAGGGTGCCGCCATTGATCGCAAGGAATGCATACCCGGCCGGATTCCCCGGCTCCACCGGATCAGTGGTGCGGTAATCGCCCGCAGCCGGGTTCTGTTCGTCGCCATCGGCGATGACCTGCTGTGCCATGGCGACCGACGACGCCAGGGCGGCGGACAACCCCACGGCAAGCAGATGGGGGCGGGGAAGTACACGACGCATGCGGGGGACGCTCCAATGGAAGGGCCCCTACCGTAGGAAGGTGCCGCAATGGCGCCTATCGAATAGGTTGCATTCCCATGCCGCTGCGTCGTCCTGTCGCACCCGTGTCCGCACCGGATTCACCGCGCTGAACATTGCCCGACCCGCGCCTCCAATCGAGCCGCGCTTTGCAACTAATTGCATGGGCGGGCGCCGCGCCCCCGCCCAGAATTCGTGCCGATCAAGACACGGGCTGCCCACTTAGCCCCATCACGCACGCTTCACACGAACAGGCCGAAAAGGCCACTTACGTGAACCGCTGCATGAATGGCCCCTGTGTCGACACTTTCCCAGAAAGGACCAGACCATGAACCGTCATCGCACCCGCACTGCTTATCCCCATCAACGCCCGCTGACGCGTGGCATCGTTCTCGCGCTCTGCATGCTGCCGCTGGCCAGCGCCTGGGCCGGTGATCTGGACGGTACCGCTGCAGTGGTCAATGACGGTGACCCGGTGGAGGAGTGGACGCTGCGCAACAATGCGCAGCTGATTGTGAATGGCGGCCAGACCCACAACATCATTGCCACAGATTCACTCGTACATGTGGAGAACGCTACCATCGACCGCAGCGGCTCCAATCAGCGTGCCGTGGTTCTGGATGGAACGGCACGCTTCCAGTCCGAGCGCAGCACGATCCGCGGCGGCGGCGTCCTCGTGCAGGGGGCAGCATCGGCTCATCTGGTCGGCAGCCGCATTCTGGTAACCGCCGCCGACGGCCTGCCGCCGGGCGAAGTGCTCAGCATCGGCCTGTCGCTGGGCCGCACCCCCGCCAGCATTCCCTTGCCCGGCGCTTGGTCCATTCTGGATTCCACGTATGTGCGTGTGGAGGACACCGCAAGCGGCAGCGACTTTTCCAGCGGCCTGGGCGTGCGCATGCAGAACGGCAGAGTGGATATCGTCAACGGTTCGGAGATCGACGCCGACAATGTGGGCGTGTTGATGAACGGCATCATCGAAACGCCTGATACGCTGCGCCTGGGTATCGACGGGTCCACCGTTCGCTCCGGGCGCGGCGCCGCGATCCGCGTGGCCGCCGACGAGGCTGCCGACTTCGAGATCACCGTGGCAAACGGTGCACAGTTGATCGCGGGCAATGGCAATCTGCTGCAGGTGGACTCTCGCAACGGTACCGCCACACCCGGCGCCAGCCATGTGCGCTTCAGCGTGGACGACGCGCGCCTGATCGGCAATGTCAGCTTCGATGCCGCCACGGTCGATGGCAGCTTGGACGTCGCCCTGCGCAACAAGGCCCAGATCGACGGCCGCTTCATCAACGTCACCACCGCCAGCATCGACAGCGATGCCACCTGGCTGATGACCGGCGACAGCAACGTCCGCCATCTCACCCTGGGTGCGGGCGGTACCGTGGCGCTGGGCAATGGCAGCAGCTTCAACACCCTCAGCCTGGACGAGTTCACTGGCAACGGCGGTACCCTGCTGTTCAACACCCAGCTGGGCGACGACACTTCGCTGACCGACAAGCTGGTCATCGCCGGTGATGCCAATGGCCAGGCCAACGTGCGCGTGCTCAATGCAGGCGGTGCCGGTGCCAAGACCAATCGCGGCATCGAGCTGATCGATATCGGCGGTGCGTCCAACGCGCAGTTCGATCTGGTCGGCCGCGCCGTGGGTGGCCAGTACGAGTACTTCCTGGTGAAGGACGCCAACGGCAACTGGTACCTGCGTTCGGAACTGGGCGGTGCGCCGGATCCGTGCCAGGTGGACCCGACCCTGCCGGAGTGCAAGCCGGTGGATCCGGTCGATCCGATCGACCCGCCGATGCCGATCCTGCGCCCGGAGACCGGCGCGTATCTGGCCAACCAGTTCGCGCTGGACCAGATGCTGCGCCACAGCTACCGCGACCGCCAGGGCGGCGCCGCGGCGGCGGAGGGCATCCGTGGCTGGGCCCGTGTTGACGCTACCCAGAGCAAACTGGGCGCGGTGGATGACCAGCTCGACCTGCGCGTGGACCGCTCGCGCCTGCAGCTCGGTGCGGACATCGGCGTGTTCGATGACGGCCGTGGCCGCGTCGGCGTGATGGGCACTGCGGCACGCAGCAGTGCCACTTCGCGTTCGGACGTGACCGGTTTCAGCGCACGCGGCAAGGTGGAAGGTGGTGCGCTGGGCGTGTACGGCAACTGGGCTAACGATGCGATGTACGTGGATGCCAGCGTGCAGCGCGGCCAGTTCCGCAACCGCGTGCAGGGCGATGGCCTGGCCGAGGAGCGTTACGACTCGGATATCTGGCAGTCGTCGGTGGAAGCCGGCTACCGCTTCGGCATCGGCCAGATCGGCAACACCGCGCTGAGCCTGCAGCCGGAGCTGCAGCTGGTGTACACCGATGCGAAGACTGACGTGCATACCGAGGCCAATGGCACCGTGGTGCGTGCACAGGGCAACAGCGGCCTTTCCGGCCGTGCCGGCCTGCGCCTGCAGGGTGAATCGCGCTCGGCAGTGGGGGCCTCGGTCAGCCCGTATGTGGCGGCCAACTGGTACCGCGATGGTGCGGGTAATGGCATCGCCTTCGATGATGAAGTATTGAAGGCCGGCATTCCGCGCAACCGCTATGAGCTGAGCGCCGGTGCGCGGGTGGAATTCCGCTCCGGGTTCAGTGCGTGGGGTGGGTTCGGCGTGATGCGCGGTGACAGCGGGTATCGCGAGGCGACTGCCAATCTGTCTGTGGCCTACAGCTGGTAATGAAACGAAAACGGCGCCGGAGCAATCCGGCGCCGTTCCACTGTGCGCGATGCACTTTCTGTAGAGCCGAGCCCACGCTCGGCTGCTCTCTGGTCAGATCGCGCGAAAAGCACCGCGCTTCGCGCGGCAAGCCGAGCATGGGCTCGGCTCTACAGGGAAGCCGTGCGAACTCTGACGCAATCGCCTCACTCTGCATGACCACGCAACGCGTGCATGCAGATTGCAACAATCTTTAATTTGAAACTTATCTGATTGGTGCAGCGGCACTTCCGTGCACATCATGGATCGCCACCGACAACGGGTGGCACGGGCTTGCAATCCCGCTTGGCAACTCTGTTGTTTACGCTTGCCTGTCGGCGTCGCTCCTTCCTTGTTGGGCGGCGTCGGCAGGCAATCCGTCCCTGCCCTATGGCGGGCGGTGCGTGGGGGTCTTGTACCCGCCGGCGTTTCGCAGAGTTGCCACCGGTATTGCAACCACGCACCGTCCGCCGCCCTCGCCCAGCGCGAGGGCGGCCCTTTGCCATCAGCACAAGGATGCCGCCATGACTACTTCGCTCTATCCCTATCTGTTCGCCACACTGGGCGACGCCGTTGAACGCCTGCCGGAAGACCTCGCCAAAGCGCTGGAAACCACATTGGGCAGCACGATGAGCGCCCAGACCGATGAGGGCATCACCCTGCTCGGTTGCCTGCAGGGAATCCGCCACGTGGAGGCCGCCGACGGGCGACCGTGGCCCTGGAAAACCCGCACCCAGGGTCATGGCATCGCGATGGCACGCCTCGACCGCGCCAACGCCGGGCTGACGCTGCTGCTGGAACTGCTGCACGCCATGGAGCGTGTACGCGTGGACGGCGATGCGGATCAACAGGTGGGCGACGATGTGCGAGAAGGCGTGCTGTTGGCCTGCCGTGGGCTGGCCGAATATGTCGGTTTGCAGGTGCACGCAGCTTGAGCGAAAGCTGCACCGATTCTGGTAGATGCCAACCTTGGTTGGCACCTACCACAACAGCGCGGTAGCGCCGGGCCATGCCCGGCGTCTTCGCTCAGGCGAAGTGCTGGTATCCGCCGTCGGCGGCTTCGCCATCCACATGCACGCCCTGCCCTTCGGCGATGCGGCCGATACGGGTCAGCGGCAGCTCCAGCGATTCGGCGAGGTAGTGCAGCGCGTCGCGCTGGTCGGCGGCGGCGGTGAAGCACAGCTCGTAATCGTCGCCACCACGCAGCGCGCACTCGCGGGCAGTTTCGCGGCCCAACAACTCGCGCAACGCATTCGAAATCGGCAACAGGTCGGCATCGACATGCGCGGCCACCGCGCTGCGCGTGGCGATGTGGCCCAGGTCGGCCAGCAGGCCATCGGACACATCCACCGCCGCGTGCGCGAACGCACGCAGGCGCAGGCCGAGGGTGACGCGCGGGGTGGGACGCAGCAGGCGCAGGCGCAGGGTTTCGTAGTCGGCCAACAGTGTGGCCGCGGCCACGTTCAGTGCCCCCTGCTGCCACAGCCGCAGCGCACCGGCAGCATCGCCCAGCGTACCGCTGACCCAGATGTCATCGCCAATCTGAGCGCGATCACGACGCAGCGCCTGGCCGCGTGACACCTGCCCCATCGCGGTGACCGACAGCGACAGCGGGCCGCGTGTGGTGTCACCACCAATCAGCGCGATGTCGTGCTGGTCGGCCAAGGCGAAGAAACCGTCGGCGAAGGCCTCGATCCAATCCTCGCTCGCATCGGGCAATGACAGCGCCAACGTGCACCACGCCGGGCGCGCGCCCATCGCAGCGAGGTCGGACAGGTTGACGGCCAGCGTCTTCCAGCCGATGTCGAACGCTGGGGTTTCGGCCGGGAAATGCACGCCACTGTTGAGGGTGTCGGCGGTGACCACCAGTTGCTCGTTGGGGCGCGGCTGCAGCAGTGCAGCGTCATCGCCGATGCCGAGCACGATGTCGTCGCGCTCGACGGTGCGGGCGCGGATGCGGTCGATAAGGGTGAATTCGGCCAGGGACATGGGGGCGTTCTGCTTTCATGTAGAGCCGAGCCATGCTCGGCTGCAGTTCGATCACGCGCCGCACTGCCGGACGCAACCGTGCGCTGCACGGTGAGCCGAGCATGGCTCGGCTCTACAGAAATCGGGTCAGTGACCCGATTCGACCTTGCGCCATTCCACGGCGGCACGATCCAGCACGCCGTTGACGTAGGTGTGGCCGTGTTCGGAACCGAAGCGCTTGGCCGATTCGATGGCTTCGTTGATGACCACGCGGTACGGCACGTCCAGGCGGTAACGCAGTTCGTAACCGGCCAGGCGCAGCACGGCGCGTTCGATCGCGTCCACTTCGTCGATGCTGCGGTCCAGGTACGGACCGAAGGCTTCATCGATGTCGCGACGGTTGTCGAGCACGCCATGCACCAGCGCTTCGAAATACGCCAGGTCAGCGATTTCGCGGGCCTGCTCGTGGGCGAACTGGGCGATCAGCGACTGGCCGTTGCCGCCGGAGATCTGCCAGGCGTAGATGGCCTGCACGGCACGACGGCGCGCGCGCGAGCGCAGCACCGGATCGATGCCATCGCGGCGGACGGGTTTACCGGAGGGCTTGCCCTGGGTGTTCTTGTTCATGGCAGCTGCTCCAGAAGGTTGACCATTTCCAATGCGGCGAGTGCGACTTCCTCGCCCTTGTTGCCGTGGCTGCCGCCTGCGCGGGCCTCGGCATCTTCCACGCGTTCCACGGCCAGCACGCCATTGAGCACCGGCACGCCGAAATCCAGCTGCACGCGCATCAGGCCTTCAGCGCAGCGGTCGGCCACGTGTTCGTAGTGACGGGTGTCGCCACGGATCACGCAGCCCAGGGTGAGGATGGCGGCGTGTTCGTGGGCGGCGGCCAGGCGCGCGGCAACCAGCGGCAGTTCCCAGGCACCCGGCACGCGGATCACGTCGATGTTGGCTTCGGCAATGCCGTTGCCGGCCAGGCTCTGGCGGGCGCCAGCGACCAGCACGTCGGTGATGCGGGCATTCCAGCGGCTGGCCAGGATGGCGAAGCGCGCCGATTCGGGAGTGCGAAGATCGCCTTCGTAGTGGCTCATATGCGGCTTGGGGGTTCGATAAGGGGGTAATTCTACCGTGGATGGGCCCCGGCCGTGGTTGGCGGGGGCCTGCAGGGTGTGCCGACCAACGGTCGGCACCCACCACAGGTAGGGCATGGTCGGCCCCCATCACAGGTAGGGCATGGTCGGCACCCACCAGAGGGCAGACGGTGGGTGCCGACCGTTGGTCGGCACGCCAAGGGGTTTACGGGGTAACCGTCTCCACCACTTCCAGGCCGTACCCGGCCAGGCCGATCTGGCGGCGCGGGGTGCCCAGCACGCGCAGCTTGCCCAGGCCCAGGTCGGACAGGATCTGCGCGCCGGCACCGTTGCGGCGCCACTGGCTCACGTCCTTGTCCTTGCCCGGCACCACCGGTGCCGGCTGCTGGCGCAGGCGGGCCAGCAGGCTTTCGCCGTCGCGCGGGGCCTGCAGCACCACCATCACGCCACTGCCTTCGGCATCGATGGCGCGCAGGGCATCAGTCGCGGCCACGCCGAAATCATCACGCCGCCAGTGCAGCAGGTCGGCCAGCGGGTTTTCCACCTGCACCCGTACCAGGGTCGGGGTGTCAGCGTCCGGGGTACCGCGTACCAGGGCGAAATGCAGGTCGTGCGCGATGCGGTCGCGGTAGGTGACCAGCTTGAACGGGCCGAATTCGGTGTCGATGTCGCGCTCGTCCACGCGCTCGACCGTCTTTTCGGTGGCCAGGCGGTAGGCGATCAGGTCGGCGATGGAGCCCATCTTCAGGCCGTGCTCGCGGGCGAACACTTCCAGTTCCGGGCGGCGCGCCATGCTGCCGTCAGGATTGAGGATCTCCACCAGCACGCCGGCCGGTTCCAGCCCGGCCAGCATGGCCAGGTCGACGCCGGCTTCGGTGTGGCCGGCGCGGGTCAGCACGCCACCGGGCTGGGCGATCAGCGGGAAGATGTGGCCCGGCTGATGCAGGTCGGCCGGCTTGGCATTGGGCTTCACCGCGGTACGGATGGTGTGCGCGCGGTCGTGGGCGGAAATGCCCGTGGTCACGCCTTCAGCCGCTTCGATGCTGACGGTGAAGTTGGTCTGGAACTGCGCGGTATTGGCCTGCACCATCGGCGCCAGGCCGAGGTCGGCCGCGCGGGTGCGGGTCAACGGCAGACACACCAGGCCGCGGCCGTGGGTCACCATGAAGTTGATGTCGCTGGCCTTGACCAGCTCGGCCGCCATGATCAGGTCGCCTTCGTTCTCGCGGTCTTCGTCATCGACGATGACGACCATGCGGCCGAGGCGGATGTCTTCCAGGATTTCCGGGATGGGGGCGAAGTTCATGCGGCATCTCCCTGTGCGTGCTGACCGTTGGTCGGTACTCCGATCAACCGCTCGACATACCGAGCGACCAGGTCGATTTCCAGATTGATCGCGCTGCCCACGCCGGTGGCGGAGAACGCGGTATTGGCCACGGTGTGCGGAATCAGCGCGACTTCAAAACCTTCATCGTCCACTTCATTGACGGTGAGGCTGACGCCGTCCACGCAGATCGAGCCCTTCTTGGCAATGTAGCGGCGCAGCGCGACCGGCGCGGCGAAACGCCAACGCTGGGCGCGGGCATCTTCGTGGATGGACAGCACCTGGCCGAGGCCGTCGACGTGGCCGCTGACCAGATGGCCGCCAAGGCGGTCGGTCGGGCGCATGGCACGTTCGAGGTTGATGACTGCACCTTCGGCTAGCTGGCCCAGCGTGGTCAGGCCCAGGGTCTCGGTGGACGCGTCGGCCTGGAAGCTGCTGTCGTCGAACGCGATGACGGTGAGGCAGACGCCGTTGATGGCGATGCTCTCGCCCATCTGCACGTTGTCGAACGGCAGATTCCCGACATTGAACGTGAAGCGGACATCGCCGCCGATGGATTCGCGTGCGGCCAGACGGCCGACGCCTTCGATGATTCCAGTAAACAAGTAACGTTCTCCGCGAAAAGTGAGCGAAAAACGCCGCAAGGCAAACAGGCGGGCGCAGGGCCGCAAAGGCCCTGTGGCACCGTCTTCTTTCATCCGGACTATGACCGTCGGCTCCGGCATTGGACCGGATCTGCTGACCCCCGACGGTAAGGCCGGGGCGCTCGCGGGCTCGTGCTTGCGCACCTACCGCCGGTGGGGAATTGCACCCCGCCCTGAAGACGTTTGTGTACCGGCGAACCGGCGCGCCCAGTGTACCAGCCCGGGCTGAACGGGGTCGGGATGCAGCGGGGCGTGCCCTGGCCTGTGACCGCCGTCGCTCGCATTTCGTAAAACTTTCATTAAAATCGGCGATCGGACGACATGAGGTCGCCACGGACTGCCGCATCGGTAGACCGCCAATGGACTGATATTCACAGGAATTCCCATGCGCAAGATCCTGATCGTGGCCGCCCTGCTGGCCGCCGCTCCGTTCTCGGCCTCGGCCGACGCCCTGAGCTACACCTACGTCGAAGGCGGCTGGACCCAGGTCAAGACCGACGATGACGTGTTCAACGATCCGAAGGTTGATGGCGGCTATGTGCGCGGTTCGATCGCGCTGTCCGAGCAGGTGCACGTGTTCGGCGGCTGGAGCTACGCCAGCAAGAGCTACGACTACACCTACGGCTCGCTGAAGCTGAAGCTGAACCAGCCGGAGCTGGGCGTTGGTTACCACATGCCCTTCAGCGACCGCGTCGACTACACCGCCGACATCGCCTGGGTGCGTCAGCAGGCCGAACTCACCGTCAAGGACGTGGACTACGGTCGCTTCAGCAGCAAGGACCACACCAACCTGGTGCGTGCCACCATGGGCCTGCGCGGCAAGCCGTCGCGCATGACCGAAGCCTGGATCAAGGCCGGTTACATGGATGGCGGCAACGAATTCAAGGGCACCTGGGTCGGTACCCTCGGCGGCCAGATCAATTTCACCCGTACCTGGGGCCTGGTCGGCGAGATCTCCGGCTACCGTGATGTCACCCAGTACTCGGCCGGCGTGCGCGCCAGCTTCTGATTGCCCGATCCTCGTCGTGTGATCGAACGGGTCCCGCAAGGGGCCCGTTTTTCATTGGCCGCCGCGCGCAATGCGCTTGGCTGCCGCGCGCCATCGAATGCCATGGCAATTGCGCTAGGCTTGCCGCCCTCTGGAACAGGAACACCGTCATGAAGACCCCGATCCGCGGCCTGCTGGCCACCGCACTGCTGTGCGCCCCGTTGTTCGCTGCAGCTGCACCGGCGCAGCTGACGCCCGAACAGACCTTCGATCTGTATGCACGTGCGCTGCTGGAAGACGATGCCACCGCCACCCGCACCCTCAACGACGCCCTGAAGCCGGCATTCGATGGCCAGGATTCGCTGACGCCGGTGCCGGGCATGATGGCCCTGGCGCTGGCCGAACCGTGGCAGACAGTGCTGGCCGTCGCTGGCGCGAAGGGCGATCCCGCCGCCGCTGAAGCGATGTACGCCAAGGCGCTGAAGGCCTCGCAGTGCCGTGCCACGCGCAGCACGGTGGAAGACAACGAGTACGTGGACGACCAGAAGATCGCCCGGGTTGATTTCAGCTGCCAGCTGGCCGACCTGGACAGCGTACGCCCGCTGTTCACTGCCAGCTTGAGCGGCGATGACAAGGCCGCACGCACGCAGTTCACCGAGGCCTACACCAAGGGCCTGCAGAGTGGCCCGCGCAAGGCCGTGACCGGCACCCTCACCCTGTACACCGCCAAGGACAAGGCTTACTGGTACAGCAGCAACTTCGACGACCTGGTGGACCCGGTGCTGGGGGCGCTGGCGCCGTTCGAAGAATGGCTGCAGGACGTTGAAGCGGCCAAAGCACCGAAGGTGACCGGTGTGCCGGGTTGCGACCTGCTGCTGCAGCAGCATCGCAGCTGCGTGGCGAAGATCGCGCCGGACCAGATCAGCGGTGTTGATGCGATGGCCGAAGAGCTGAAGGCCAAGGCGCAGGTGATGTCGGCCGAGGAGATGACGCAGGAGTGCAAGTCGCTGCGTCCGATGGCCGAAATGATGTGGACCGATGAGTGCGCGTGAGGCCACAGCGCTGAAACGACTGGGACTGGCAGCACTGCTGCTGGCCCCTGTTGCCTCCCTGGCGTCGGCACCTGCGCTGACGCCTGGGCAGGTGTTCGACCTGTATGCACAGGTGATCGTGCACGGTGATGCGGCCGCGCAGGCGACGCTGGCCCGCTATCTCGATACCGACAACGGGCCTGCCTTCGCCGCGGCACTGGCAGCAGCAAGCCATCTGGAAGAAGCACCCGAACTGGCTGATTGGCCGAAGGCTGCTGCAGCACTACGCGAGCGGCAGAAGTCAGTGCGATGCGTTATCGACAGCGTGCGGCATCCGCAGACTGACAGCGCCGACGTCGACTATCGATGCCAGCTGCCCAACCTGTCAGCACTGCTGCCCGTGTATCGGCAGCATCGCGTGCCATTCAATGGGCCGCATCCACCACAGATGGCGAGCGAGCTGGCGATGGCATATACGCAGATGATCGCCGTGGCACCGGACCGGTACAAGGTCATCACGATGTCGTTCAAGCGCGATCATGGCGATGGCCCTTGGCGCGTGCAGAACCCAACGCCGCTGATGAGCGGACTGGCGGACGCGTTCCTGCCGTTCTTCGAGTGGAACGAGCACCTGCCCGACGAGGCCGAATGATGCCGCGCCTGATGTTCTTCCTGCTGTGGGTTGCTTCAGCGGCCTCTGCGCAGGCACCGGTGCCGACACCGGAGCAGAGCTTCGACCTGTTTGCACGCTTCATGCTGGAAGGTGACGCCGACGCTGAGGCACAGGTGGCTACATTGACCGGCATGCCAGTGCGCACCGAGCGCTGGGAGGACGCGGTGGACCGGATGGTCGCTGGTGACTCTCTGGCAGATGACGCGCGCACGCGCGCTGGCCGCGAACTTTCACGCCAGGTAGCGCTGGCGCTGCGTCAGACCCACTGCCGCAGCACGGGCAGCGAACGCCAGGACAATGGCGATGTACAGATTGCCATCGTTGCTTACGCCTGCCGGGTCCCCGATTACGCGCAGGCAAAGGAGAGGAGGTCAGACGACGCGGCTCCCGAGCCGGGAGATGAGGATGAACTCGCAGGTGTCAACGAGGTGATCGCCCTGCTGCAACGCGCTCCCAAACGCGTCCACACTGGAAGCGTGACCTTGGCACGCGGCGACGAGAACGATGTCTGGGCACCGCAGGACCTGCCGCCGCTGCACCAGTGGATCCAGCTACTGCTGGCGTTGCCCGAATAGTCGCGGCACCTGCCTGCGGTAGCGCCGGGTCGGACCCGGCGGATGCTTTCAGGCCGCGTGGGCGGCGCGCGACTCGCACCACGCGAACCGCGGGAATTTCAGACAAGTTGTATGGATCTGCAAGCGCAGGTCCCTGATCCTCGGGGCCCTCCTGGATTGCCCGTGTGCCGCCATGCTGAAACCCGCCTTCATCCTGCTGCTGGGAACACCGCTCACCGCTGTTGCCGCACAACCTGTCGCGCTTTCACTGGAAGACACCTTCGACGCCTATGTGCAGGTCATCCTCCACGGCAACGAGGCGTCCAAGGAAACACTACGCGAGAACCTGCTTTTGCTGGAGAACAGCGATAGCGTTGATGCGATCGTCGACGCCCTCGATGCGCTTCAGCTGTCCAAGGCCGCCTTCAACGGCACGGCAATGGAGCCGGTTTCCCGCGCTCTGGAGATGCGGCGGAAGACCCTGTCCTGCACCATCACCAACATCACCAGGGAGACGGTGCATTCGACGCCGCAGGCCAAGGTGGCGTATCGATGTGCCTTCCCCGACCTCTCCGGCTTCTTCGCGACCTACCGGAACGCGCAGAAGCGACGCGCCGTCGTTGGTGACGTTCCGGAAGACGCCAAGGCCCTCTTCGTCGCGTTCGCCAACGCCCTGCGCGACGCGCCGGATCGGTCACATGAGGGCAGCGCGGTATTCCTCAAGATGCCAGATAACGGTCCTTGGTTGAGCAGCAACCTGCCGCAACTGGGTATGACATTGCTGCAGCAGGCACTCCCCTTCGACACGTGGAATACGCGTGTCGAAGCGGAGTCCGTGCCCACGGTCACCGGCATTCCCACCTGCGACCTGATGATGGCCGCAGAGCTGACGTTCATCGCCAGACACCATCCCCAGAACCCCTTCCTGAGCAACGGCATGCTGCAAGGCAATCTGCTCAAGCGTGTGGAGGGAATGAGCGACGAGGAGGCAACGCGCGACTGCCGCATGGTCCATGAGCGCAACCGGGAACTGTGGAACAGGGAGAAGACCGACTGATGCGGGGATCGGTCGTTATCAGGCCTCTTGTGACTCTGCTCTTGGGCCTGCCGCTCCGGGCAGCAGCCTCGGAGCCTGCCGATCTCTCGCCGCAGGCCGAATACACCCTGCAGGCGCGGGTGCTGCTGCACGACGATGCCGGGGCCCGGCAGACGCTGCGCGAGTGGGGAGAAGGATACGAGCCAGCCGTCGCACTGGAGTGGCGGCTCCTTGTGGACGATGTGCCCGCAGCACTCTCCCGGCAGGGAGCCGCTGCGCCTTCGCCGGCAGCCACGCGGGCCTTCGTACAGGCACTGGCGTTGCGACTGCCCAGGGTCAACTGCGCTGCCGAGGCGTTCGTGCCGTTGGGATCGCCGGAGGTCGGCCTGTACCAGCTGGTCTGCCAGCATCCCGACGTTGAACCGCTGCGGCAGGAGTATCTGGCGTTGCGGGCTGCGCCTGAAGCCGGGCGCCAGGCACGCATCGATGCGCTCTTCCTGCGCTGGGCGGCGATGCTGCGTGAAGCGCCCGACGTGCCGCATTGCAGTCGGGTCACCGGGTGGTACCAGGCCCGTCATGCGTTCGCCCATGCCGAGCGCGTGCATCAGCTCTACCAGATCATCCTGTGGCGATTGCTGCCGGTCGAGTTGTGGCTGGGTGAACCCCTTCTGCCACAGGCGGACGAGCTATGTAATGACGACTGAAGGTTGTCAGCTATGGCCTGCCCGCACGCGCGCACAGGCAGTGCCCGAAATTCGGAAAGATTGCATGGACCTTAAGGCTGCATGCATGGATTCTCGAAGCCCGCCCCAACCTACCTACCTTGAATGTTCAAACTGCTCTTTGCCCTTTCGCTGCTCGTCACCGCCGCCGCATCGGCTGCAAAGCCCGCCGCACTCTCGCTGGAGGAGACGTTCGACGCGCATGTACGCGTAATTACCCAGAATGATGAAGACGCCAGGACAGCCCTCCGCAACAGCCTGCGCACTGCGGATCCAGCGCAGTACCCGGACATTGGCGACATCGTCGACACGCTCTACGCTTTCGAGCACCTGACGACAGGATTCGACGGAACTGCCGCCGTGGGCATCGCTGCGCGGCGGCGATCCATTAAGTGCGGCGCACTAAGGGTGGAGGAGAATGACGCGTCCGATCGGGGCACAGTGGACTACCGTTGCAGGCTTCCCGATATCTCCGCCGCATTTGATGCCTACCGCGAAAGCCGCACGCGCTTCCGCAGGGAACAGAGCGCCGATGCGCTCAGTGCTTTCGTGGAAACGTACGCGATTACCTTCCGCGATGCGCCTGATATCACATTCGAGGCAACCGCCGAATTCTCCCGTGCAGGCGAGAATGGTCCTTGGTCCAGTGCTCACATGACGCTGCTGGGCTTGGAGCTTCTGAAGGTGTTGATGCCCTTCGAGCAATGGGACGAACAGATCGAAGCGGAGGCCGTCTCCGCCCATTCCGGCATTCCTGTCTGCGCCAGGATGCATGGCGTACATGCGCTCTGCCTGCCGAGTATCCCCGTGCGAGACAGTTCAGGCCTACTGGCTGCTGCATAGCGCGCTGCCGGACATGATCAGGCGCGCAGCAGCAACCGGAGATCCTCGCCTACCTGCCGCTGGTCGACCACGCGCAGTCGGCGCTGCTGGTCCATCGCTTCGATGCCAAGGCCAGCCAACAGCGGACGGCCGCTGTCACCCAACAAAGTGGGTGCCTGGTACAGCAGCAGTTCGTCCACCCAACCACCGCGAAGCAGTGCACCAGCCAGCGTCGCACCGGCTTCGGTGTGCACTTCGTTGATGCCGCGCTCGGCGAGGAGCGCCAGTACCGCGCCAAGGTCAAGACGGCCATGACGCACCGCCACGCTGGCGAATGCCGCATCCGCCGCGTCGGGCGGGCTGACCATCGCATCGTGCAGGTACAGCGTGGGTGCTCCACCCTTGCGCACGCGGCTGCATTCCAGCGAGCGCAGGCGCGAATCGAGAACGACGCGCAACGGTGGCATCACCTCGATGTCAGCCAAGCGCACGGTCAGCATCGGGTCGTCGGCGAGCACCGTGTCGGCACCGGTCAGGATCGCGCCAGCGCGTGCACGCCAATGCTGCACGTCCTCACGCGCGGCCGGGCCGGTGATCCACTTGGAGGTGCCGTCGGCCATCGCGGTGCGGCCATCGAGGCTGGCGGCCAGCTTCACCCGCAGCCATGGGCGATTGCGCTCCACGCGCGACAGGAAGCCCTTGTTGAGTTCGCGCGCCTGCGCGGCCATCAAGCCCTCGGCGACCTCGATGCCTGCTTCGCGCAGCAGGTCGAAACCGCCGCCATCAACTTTCGGGAACGGATCGCGCATCGCCGCGACCACGCGCGACACGCCCGCCTCGATCAGCGCCAACGCACAGGGCGGCGTGCGCCCGTAATGCGCGCACGGTTCCAGGGTGACGTAGGCAGTGGCGCCACGCGCGTCGCTGCCCGCTTCGCGCAGGGCAAACACTTCGGCATGCGGTCCACCAGCACGCTGGTGCCAGCCCTGCCCGACCACGCGTTCGCCATGGGCAATCACGCAACCGACCATCGGGTTGGGACGGGTGGTGTAGGCGCCACGCTCGGCAAGCCGCAATGCGGTGGCCATGTGCAGGTGGTCGAGGACGGAGAACGATGTGCTCATGCCGCCATGGTAGCGCCGTTGGCGTAGATCCACGCCATGCGTGGATGTAGATCAAAGCGCCAACCAAGGTTGGCACCCACCAGGCCAAAGTGGATCCACGCCACGCGTGGATGGGTGTCTCCGCGCCAACCAAGGTTGGCAGCTACCAGAGCGTCAGCCCTTCTTCTTCTTGGTCAGGGCGATCACATCGCCCAGCAGCTGAAGCTGTTCGGTACTGGACGGCAGGTCACGTTCGAGCTTCTCGATCTCCTCGCGGAAATCGGCCACGTCCTCGAAGCTGCGGTAGACCGACGCAAACCGCACATAGCCCACATGATCAAGCTTGCGCAGTTCGTTCATCACGAACTCGCCGACCTTGATCGACGGCACTTCGCGTTCGCCGCTGATGCGCAGCTGATGCACCACGGCGCGCACGGCGGCTTCGATCTTCTCTTCCGGCACGGCACGCTTCTGCAGCGCGCGATCGAAGCCGGCGCGGACCTTGCGGGCATCGAAGGCTTCGCGGGTGCCATCGCTCTTGACGATGGCCGGCAGCTTCAGTTCGACGGTTTCCAGGGTACTGAAGCGTTCGTTGCACGCCTCGCACTCACGCCGACGACGAATCGTCGCGCCGTCTTCGGAGACGCGCGAGTCGATGACCCGTGTATCGGCATGCTGGCAGAAGGGGCAGTGCATTGAACGCCTGGCTCAGGAAAATACCTGCTGCCACGGTCGTGGCAGCGTCGCAACGGTACCTGAGAAGGGCTTTCCCAGCAAATGCTGCCTGCAATCAGCCTTGTTCGGCAATACCGGGGGCGCGACGCAGCCACACCAGATGCGCCGCTGGCAGCAGCAACGGCACGCCCAGCACCAGATACCCCAGCACCTGCCAGGGGCTGCCAGCACTCAAGCTGAAAAGCACGACGCCGACCACGGCCAGTGCCGCGATGGCGCCGAGCGTTAGGCCGATCCACGGCAGCGCTGGTGAAAGCCGCAGGCCATTACGCCCGCGCCGCAGGTAGCGGATGCTGAGCCACAGCCACGCCAGCAACCCGGCAACACCCGCCATCGACCATAGGAACAGCGCGGCACCCTCACTGCCACGCATCAGCCCATGACGGATCAGGAAGGTGTAGATGCCGAACCCCGCGACGCCACCACCGGCCACCAGCGCAGGCAGCCCCAGCAGCAGGCATTGGGCGATATACAGGCGTTTGTGCAAACGCTCATCCATGCGTTCGAATTTCCTTGCAGATCGCTCGATTCACGCGCGCGGTCGCAGCCACAAGAGCATGCCGGCCGGAACCAGCAGCGAAGGCCCCATCAGCAGCAGACCCAATCCCTCGATACCGTGGGTGATTCCCAGCCACAGCCCCATGCCCAACAGAGGCAGCGCCGCGAGCATTCCCAGCAGCAGCGCGCCCCACTGCACCCGGCTACGGGTGCGCAGTGCGCTGCGTCCTCCAAACAGATAGCCGCAGCTGAGGTCGAGCCAGGCAAGGCAACCGGCCAGGCCGGCCAACCCCCACACCAGCATCAAGGCCTGGCTGGGCAGTTCGACCGTGCCGTCGGCAAGGGAAAGCACGCTTCCGGCCATGCCGATCACCGCCATCGCGCCACCGAACAGCACGCTGGGTGCGCCAAACGGCACCGCCAGCGCTGCATAGAGCAGGCGCTGGCGGCGTTCACTCATCAACCGTAGACCGGGTACTTGCGGCACTGCGCGCTGACGGCATCGCGTACGCGGGCGATGACGGCTTCATCGGCCGGCGCGTCGAGCACGTCGGCGATCCAGTTGGCGAGGTCCACGCAGTCCTGCTCGGTGTAGCCACGGGTGGTCACCGCCGGGGTGCCCAGGCGCAGGCCCGAGGTCACGAACGGCGAACGCGGGTCGTTCGGTACCGAGTTCTTGTTGACGGTGATGTGGGCCTTGCCCAGCGCGGCTTCCGCGTCCTTGCCGGACACGTCCTTGCCGATCATGTCGACCAGCATCAGGTGGTTCTGGGTGCCGCCGGAGACGATCTTGTAGCCGCGCGCGATCAGCGTGTTGGCCATCGCCTGGGCATTCTTCACCACCTGCTGCTGGTAGGCCTTGAAGCCCGGCTCCAGCGCTTCCTTGAAGGCCACGGCCTTGCCGGCGATGACGTGCATCAGCGGACCGCCCTGGATGCCCGGGAACACGATCGACTGCAGCTTCTTGACCAGGTCTTCGTCGGCGCCCTTTGCGACGATGATGCCGCCGCGCGGACCGCGCAGGGTCTTGTGGGTGGTCGAGGTGACCACGTGGGCATGTTCCAGCGGGCTCGGGTAGACGCCAGCGGCGACCAGACCGGCAACGTGCGCCATGTCCACGAACAGGTAGGCACCGACCTTGTCGGCGATGGCGCGGAAGCGCGCCCAGTCGATCACCTGCGAGTAAGCCGAGAAACCAGCCACGACCATCTTCGGCTTGTGCTCAATGGCCAGGCGCTCGACTTCGTCGTAATCGATCAGGCCCTGGTCGTTGACGCCGTACTGCACGGCGTTGAACAGCTTGCCCGAGGCATTCACCTTGGCGCCATGGGTGAGGTGACCGCCGTGGGCCAGGCTCATGCCGAGGATGGTGTCACCTGGCTGCAGCAGGGCGAAGTACACGGCCTGGTTGGCCTGCGAGCCGCTGTGCGGCTGCACGTTGGCGTAGTCGGCGTCGAACAGCTGCTTGAGGCGGTCGATCGCCAGCTGCTCGGCGATGTCCACGTATTCGCAGCCACCGTAGTAGCGCTTGCCCGGGTAGCCCTCGGCGTACTTGTTGGTCAGCTGGCTGCCCTGGGCTTCCATCACCGCCGGGCTGGTGTAGTTCTCGCTGGCGATCAGCTCGACGTGGTCTTCCTGGCGCTGGGTCTCAGCGGCGATGGCCTTGGCCAGTTCGGGATCGTAGGTTTCGATGCGGACGTCACGCGGGAACATCGGGTACTCCAGCAGGCGGGGAAAGGGGTACGACTCAGCCCTTGATTGTAGCCCCGCCCCGGCCTGCTGGGGCCGAAACGGGCCCGTATGGTCTGCAATCCCCGGGCAGGCCGACGGCTGTGGCGGATCATCCACGCATGGCGTGGATCTACTGCCGGTTCTCCAGTAGATCCACGCCATGCGTGGATGACGATGGCAGGACGACAAAAGGCGCCCTCAGGCGCCCTTCGTCCTTGCGCGTGCCGGCTGCGGTCCTCAGCGGTTGTTGATGATGTAGTCGGCGATGATGCCGGTTGCCACGGCGACCAGCAGCATGTTGCCGCGGTCATCGCGGATCCAGTGGTGGCCGTATGGCGGGCGGCGCAGCTGGTAGCGCGGGTAGTCGTTCACCACGTAGATCGGGCCGCGGTAATAATCGCGGTAGCGGTGGCCGCGCTGCCAGCCATAGCCATAGCCGGGCCGGTAGCCCGGGCTGTAGACCACGCGCGGCGGCGGCGGTGCCGGGCGGTAGTAGCCATGGTCGTAGCGGCGGTCGTGACGGTAGTCACGGCGCGCTTCGCGGCGGTCGCGTTCCCAGTCGCGCCGGTCGTGGCGCCATTCCCGGCGATCCTCGCGCCACTCACGGCGGTCATGATCGCGGCCACGGTGGTCGTTGTCGGCGAAGGCCGGGGCGATGGCACCCAGCGCCAGTACGGAGGCCACGGCGCCGGCCATGAGTCGATGGAGTTGCATGGGGAACCTCTGCTGGGTGGGTGGTGATCCCATCTTGCGCATGCGATCTGAACGGTTTCCGGCTGGAAACGCTTCCCGCTGCGGGACTGTGACGGGGTATTCAGGCCGCGGCCAGCCCCGGGCGCTCAGGCCAGCGCGGGCCGGAACCGGTTCCGGCTATAATTGGGGGTATTCCATTCAGTCTGTGCCCGCTGCCGCAACGGGAAATTCCCCGTGACGGACCGGGCGCAGGGTCGCGCCTACGGAGACCTCATGTCCTCGCAATACATCTACACCATGAACCGCGTGTCCAAGGTGGTCCCGCCCAAGCGGCAGATCATCAAGGACATCTCGCTGTCCTTCTTCCCGGGCGCGAAGATCGGCCTGCTGGGCCTGAACGGCGCCGGCAAGTCCACCGTGCTGAAGATCATGGCCGGCGTGGACACCGATTTCGAGGGCGAAGCCCGCCCGCAGGCCGGCATCAAGGTCGGCTATCTGGCGCAGGAACCGGAGCTGGACCCGACCAAGACCGTGCGTGAAGCGGTTGAGGAAGGCGTGGGCGAAGTGCTGCAGGCACAGGCTGCGCTGGACGCGGTCTACGCGGCCTATGCCGAAGAAGGCGCCGATTTCGACGCGCTGGCCAAGGAACAGGAGCGCCTGGAGGCGATCCTCGCTGCCGGCGACGCGCACACTCTGGAAAACCAGCTGGACGTGGCCGCCGATGCGCTGCGCCTGCCGCCGTGGGATGCCATTGTCGGCAAGCTGTCCGGTGGTGAAAAGCGCCGCGTGGCACTGTGCCGCCTGCTGCTGCAGAAGCCGGACATGCTGCTGCTCGACGAACCGACCAACCACCTCGACGCCGAGTCGGTGGAATGGCTGGAACAGTTCCTGGCGCGCTACACCGGCACCGTCGTGGCGGTCACCCATGATCGCTACTTCCTGGACAACGCCGCCGAGTGGATCCTGGAACTGGACCGCGGCCGCGGCATTCCGTGGAAGGGCAACTACACCGACTGGCTGACCCAGAAGGATGAGCGCCTGAAGCAGGAAGACAACCAGGAAAAGGCTCGCCAGAAGGCAATCCAGAAGGAACTGGAGTGGTCGCGGCAGAACGCCAAGGGCGGCCGCACCAAGGGCAAGGCCCGTCTGGCCCGTCTGGAAGAGCTGCAGTCGGTCGATTACCAGAAGCGCAACGAGACCAATGAAATCTTCATCCCGCCGGGCGAGCGCCTGGGCCAGGCGGTGATGGAGTTCAAGAACGTCTCCAAGAAGTTCGGCGACCGCCTGCTGTTCGACAACCTGAACTTCCTGGTGCCCTCGGGCGCCATCGTCGGCATCATCGGCCCCAACGGTGCCGGTAAGTCGACCCTGTTCAAGATGATCACCGGCCAGGAAAAGCCGGACACCGGCGAGATCGTGGTCGGCCCGACCGTGCAGCTGTCCTATGTCGACCAGAGCCGTGACGCGCTGGAAGGCAACCACAGCGTGTTCCAGGAAATCGCGGGCGGTCTGGACATCCTCAACATCAACGGCATCGAGATCCAGTCGCGCGCCTACATCGGCCGCTTCAACTTCAAGGGCCAGGACCAGCAGAAGATGGTCGGTTCGCTGTCCGGTGGTGAGCGTGGCCGCCTGCACATGGCCAAGACCCTGCTGCAGGGTGGCAACGTGCTGCTGCTCGACGAACCGTCCAACGATCTGGACATCGAAACCCTGCGTGCGCTGGAAGATGCGCTGCTGGAGTTCCCGGGCAACACCTTCGTCATTTCGCATGACCGCTGGTTCCTGGATCGCATCGCCACGCACATCCTGGCGTTCGAAGGCGATTCGCACGTGGAGTTCTTCCAGGGCAACTACCGCGAGTACGAAGAAGACAAGCGCCGCCGCATGGGCGACGACGCTGCGCCGAAGCGCCTGCGCTTCAAGGCGCTGAAGTAAGCAGAAACGAAAGGCCGCGCTCGCGCGGCCTTTCGCCTTTCAGGGGCCGCAATCGATTTTTGTTGACGCTTTTGACCCTTTCGCGCCGCGCTTCTATACCCCACGGCTGAACGCCGCAGGTGTAAGGCAGTAGTGATGCCTTTTCGCACACGGCAACGTCCGCACTTTGCAACTCGTTGTATGTTCCCGGCCCAATGCTTCGGTTTTCCTACGCACCCGATTCACCCCCACGTAGGAAACACAATGAAGGCACTGATCTCCACCACGGCGGCACTGCTGCTGTCCGGTACCGCTGCCGCCGCGCCGGCGAACTGGGAAGGCATCCATCTGGGCGCGCAGGCCACCCATGGCGAAGGCCACAGCCAGGACCGCGGCAATGCCAATGCCTCTGAAAAGAGCATCCGCGGCTTTGCAGGCGGGCTGCAGGTCGGCCGCAACTGGCAGTTCGACAACAACGTCGTTGCCGGGATCGAAGGCAGCCTGTCCTTCGGCAACATCAGCCAGGAGTGGAAGGACCGCGACAACCATCAGTACAGCCCTTACTACGGCAAGGATGCGGTGACCCGTTCGGGCGCGGTCAACCTGATGCTGGGATACGCAGCAGGCCAATGGCTGCCGTACGTCAGCGCCGGTGTGACCGTGGCCCGCCAGGAGTTCTCGCTGGGCTGCGACAAGTCCCTGGTGGAGGCTACCAACGGCTGCCGCGTCGCCGAATTCGAGAACCGTGCGTCCCATGTTTCCACCGGCGCCAACGTCGGCGCAGGCGTGCTGTACCGCTTCAACGACCGGCTTTCGGCAGGTGCCGAGTACCGCTACACCCATCTGGGCGCCAGCCCTGTTTACCTGGAAGATCCCAACTATCCGGCTGCGGCGCGACGCAGCTTCCATACCAACTACAGCAGCGTTACGCTGAAGTTGAACTACCACTTCTAACCGCCTGGCGACGCATCCGCAGGCCCTTTGGGCGGCAGGGCGCGCAGGTACGAGAGATCTGCGATGTCCCTGTTCGAACGCCTGTTCCAGCTGCAGCAGCACGGCACCACCGTGCGCACCGAACTGCTGGCCGGTGTCACCACCTTCCTGACGATGTCCTACATCGTCTTCGTCAATCCCGAGATCCTGGGCACCACCGGCATGGACGCGGGTGCGGTGTTCGTGGCCACCTGCCTGGCCGCCGCGCTGGGCTCGGTGGTGATGGCGCTGGCAGCCAACTTCCCGGTGGGCATGGCCCCGGGCATGGGCTTGAATGCGTTCTTCGCCTTCACCGTGGTCGGTGCTGCTGGCCTGCCCTGGCAACAGGCGCTGGCAGCGGTGTTCATTTCCGGCCTGGTGTTCCTGGTGCTGTCGCTGACAGGCGTGCGTGCGTGGCTGGTGTCGGGCATTCCGGCGTCGCTGCGTTCCGCCATCGTGGCCGGCATCGGCCTGTTCCTGGCGATCATCGCACTGCAGAAATCCGGCGTGATCATCGGCAACGAGGACACGCTGGTGGCACTGGGCCCGCTCAATACCGCGCCGCCGCTGCTGGCACTGGGCGGCTTCCTGCTGATCGCGATCCTGGAAGCACGGCGTGTGCGTGGCGCGATCCTGATCGGCATCCTGGCGGTGACTGCCGCCGGCTGGGCCTTGGGCGATCTGCAGTACCACGGTCTGGTGTCGTTGCCGCCGAGCCTGGCACCGACCTTCCTGCAGCTGGACCTGCCTGGCCTGCTGCACCACAACGGTGGCGCGCCGATCGCCGTGCTGCTGCAGGTGGTGCTGGTGTTCGTGCTGGTGGAAGTGTTCGATGCCACCGGCACGCTGTATGGCGTGGTCGGCCGTGCCGGCCTGCTGAAACTGCCGGGCGCGCAGAAGCGGTTCGGCCGTGCGCTGCTGGCGGACAGCACGGCGATTGTCGCCGGCTCGCTGCTGGGCACCAGCAGCACCACGGCGTTTGCCGAAAGCGCCTCCGGCGTGCAGGTGGGTGGCCGTACCGGTTTGACCGCACTGGTGGTGGCTGCGCTGTTCCTGGCCGCACTGCTGTTCTCGCCGCTGGCGGCAATGGTGCCCGGCTATGCCACCGCGCCGGCACTGCTGTTCGTGGCGGGGCTGATGCTGCGCGAACTGGTGGAAGTGGACTGGAGCGATCTGACCGAATCGGTGCCGGCGGCGTTGTGCGCGCTGGCGATGCCGTTCACCTATTCCATCGCCAATGGCCTGGCCTTCGGCTTCATTGCCTATGCCGCGCTGAAGGCCGGTACTGGCCGCTGGCGCGAGGTGCATCCGGCGGTGTGGCTGGTGGCGGTGCTGTTCGTGCTGCGCTACGCGTTGGAGTAAGCGGCAAGCACTGCCGGCGACGTGCGGTTCACCCGTTGCGAACGGTGCTCTGGGATGATGGGCGCATGTCACTGCCTGTCCTGCCATCTGATCCGTCTTCACCGCTGCGCCGACGCCTGCTGCGTGCCGCCCTGTTGGCACCGGTAGCGGGCGCTCTGGCCACCCTGCCCGGCTGTTCGCTGCCGGAGCAGGTGGACGGCACTTTCCTGCAGCCGTGGCGCAGCCACCTGCAGTGGCGCATGGTCGATTGGCAACGCTCGTTGCAGCTGGCGCGCAGACTGGGCTGCAGGCAGCTGGTGCTGCAATGGACCGGCATCGTCGGCGGCGCCGAGGGTGATTGGCAGCTGCCCGATACCAGCGTGCGCATGCTGTTCACCGCCGCCTCCGAAGCCGGTATTGCGGTTCGTGTCGGCCTGCCCTTCCAGCAACGCTGGTGGCAGGCCATCGGCGGCGACGATGCCGCACTGCAGAGCTTCTTCGCCGACAGCCTGACGCAGGCGCGCAACTGGCTGGCGCAGGCACCGTGGGCACGGCTGCAGGCATTCAATGGCTGGTACATCCCCTACGAACTGGAGCAGTACCACTGGGCCGATCCGGCGCGTCAGCAGTGGCTGGCGCAGTGGCTGCACGGCATCTCCCAGGCGGCGGTCGACCGCGGTGGCGACTGCGCGATCTCCTGTTATTTCAGCCGCCTGCAGACCCAGGGCGACCTGGTGACCTTGTGGGATGCCGTCCTCGCGCAGGCATCGGTAAGACCCATGGTGCAGGACGGTGTAGGTGTTGCCGGTGCCGGCAACGTGCAGCAGTTGCAACCGTTGTTGCAGCACCTGCGCACGCGTGGCGTTGCCTTCGATGCCATCGTCGAGCTGTTCCGCGAACTGCCCGGCGAGAACAACGATGGCACCCAGTTCAAGGGCGAAACCGCCGATGCCGCCCGTATCGAACGGCAACTGGCATGGGCCCGCGACAGCGGCGCTGAGCACGTGCTGGTGTACGCGCTGGACCCTTGGCTGTCGCAGGACACGCCGGAAGCGGCCGCCTTGCGCAAGCGCTGGGGGATCTGACCGGCACCGACGCGAAAAAGGGGACGGAGGGGATTAAGTCGTTTGTGGCATGAACGACTTAATCCCCTCCGTCCCCTTTTTTTCGCGTTACAGCGAGCGGCTGATGAGGTCGCGCAGGATCTCGCTGGTGCCACCGAAAATCCGTAGTGCGCGCGCGTCGGCCCAGGCGCGGCCTATTCCATATTCGCTGCTGTAACCGTAGCCACCGTGCAGCTGCAGCAGGTCGTCCAGCACCTGCCCTTGGATTTCGGTGGCGTTGAGCTTGGCTATCGCCGCACGGGTCGGGTCCAGCTGTCCGTTGATCTGCTCGCCCAGGCATTGGTCGAGGAAGCTGCGCAGCATCGCTAGCTGTGCAGTGGCCGAGGCCAGCACGAAGCGGGTGTTCTGGTGGTCGATCAGCAGCCGGCCGAACGCCTTGCGCTGTCGAACGTAGGCGACCGTCGCAGCCAGCATGCCTTCGGCCGAGGCCGCCGCACGCAATGCGATGGCCAACCGTTCGGCCGCCAGCTGCTCTTCCAGATAGGCAAAGCCATGACGCTCCTGACCGAGCAGGTGATCGGCCGGCAGGAACACGTCTTCGAAGAACAGTTCGGTGGTGTCCTGCGCGTGCTGGCCGATCTTGGCCATCGGTGGGCCACGGCTGACACCCGCAGCGGCCAGGTCCACGCAGAACAATGTCAGGCCGCCGGCACCGAGTTCCGGAGCGACGGTGGCCACGACCACGGCGACGTCGGCATTGCTGCCATTGGTGATCCAGGTCTTCTGCCCGTTCAATCGATAGCCACCGTCCACCGCGTCGGCGCGGGTGCGGATCGTCTTCAGGTCACTGCCGGCATTGGGCTCGGTCATCGCGATCGCACCGATCGCTTCACCCTGCGTCATCTTCGGCAGCCAGGCATCGCGCACGGCGGGCGTGGCGTACTGCATCAAATACGGCGCGACCATATCCGAGTGGATCGAGAAGCCGATGCCGAGATAGTTGGCGCGTGCCAGTTCTTCGATCACGCAGGCAGCATGGCCGTAGTCGCCGCCCATGCCGTACGGCTCGGGCAACTGGCAGTTCAGCAGCCCAGCCTCGCCCGCCGCGCGCCACAGGGCGCGTGGGGTGATGCCATCGCGCTCCCATTGCGCGTACCCGGGCGCGATCTGCGCGTCGATGAAGCGACGGACCTGGTCGCGGAACAGTGCGTGGTCCTCGCGGAATACCGGCCGGTCTGCCATCGGATCAGCGGCCCACCGCGTCGGTGCCACTGAGCTGGCCCTGCAGCACCGGTGCGTTGGCCGTACCGGTCAGGAACAGGCTGTAATGATCGCCGGGCTGCAACGCAGGCAGTTCGAGCGCAGCACTGTCCTTGCCGCCGCAACCGGCCACCAGCCGTGCCTTGACCGGATTGATGCCACGCGCGGCACTGCGTCCCGCCGCCACCGCCGGGAACACCACCGCGCCCTTGTCGGCCATGGCCAGCTTGCCCTGGGCGCAGTTGCCGGCGAGGTTGTAGAAGCGGATCTCGGCCTTGAGCGCATCACTGCTGCCACCGCCGTCTTCCAGCACGTTGAGGGGTTTGGCCGCGGCGCTCGCATCCAGCACCAGGGTGGTGAAACTGCCGGTGGCCACCGCCGGCTGCGTGCGTGTCTTGCCGGCCACGCGCACGCTGAACGGCTTGCCGCCTTCAACGATGGCATAACGGGTGGCGCGTGTTGCCGGCCCGATGTTCTGGTCGGCACCATTGCCGATACCGGCCTTGAGCACTGTGCTGCCCGGGTTGAGCACACGCACGAAGGCCGAACCGGCCGGCGGGCGCGCGGCGTACAACTGGGCCAGACGCCCTTCCGGCGCGGCTTGGGCGAAACCTGCACACGGCGACAGCAGCAGCGCGGTGGCAACCAGGGATTTCAGGACAGCATTCATGCGGGTTTCTCCGTCGTGCGGAGCGTGCGCGCCAGGATCTGGTAGCGCTGCTCCAGTTGCTTGCGATCCACCTTGTTGCTGATCGTCTGCGGCAGGGCGTCCACGGCGAACAGCTCGGAAGGGATCATATAGGGCGGCATGTAGCGTTCGAGCTGGACCTTCCAGTCGGCCAGATCCGCTGGCGGGCGCTGCAGCGGGCCGGTCTGTGGCTGCGTGGTTTCAACAAAGCCGATCATCCGCACCAGGCTGCCGTCGGGCCGCCGCAGCACCACGGCGGCTCCCGCAACCACGCCAGGCAGGCGAGCCAGGCCGACATCGACCTCGGCCAGTTCGATGCGGTAGCCATTGAGCTTGATCTGATCGTCGCGGCGGCCACGGAAATAGAACCGGCCCTTCTCGTCGACATCACCCAGATCACCGCTGCGGTACGCACGTTTGCCGTTGTGTTCGAACAGCACGCCGGCATCCAGGTCGGGGCGATCAAGGTAACCACGCATCACATGGTCACCGGCCATGCAGATCTCGCCGTCATCGAGGAACACCTCGGCATAGGGCTTGCCGATGCCGATCGGGAACGGGTTGGGTGCCGCCGCACGCAGGGCCGGATCGATCTCCACCCAGGTGGTGGAACAGGTCGCTTCGGTCGGCCCATAGGAATTGATGATGCGCACCTGCGGGAAACGCGCCCACAGTTCTTCGGCCACGCGCGGCGTAAGTGATTCGGCACCGAACACGAACACCTTCAGGTCGGGCAGGTGCGCGGCGTCGAAACGCGGATTGAGCATCTGCTGGCGCACGAACGAGGGCGTGGATGCCCATACGGCCACGTGTGAATCACGCAGATGATCGACGAACTGTTCGCTGCTGGCTATCACCTCGCGCGGGCACAGCACGCAGCAGCCGCCCAGACCCAGCGCGCCGCACAGGTCGAACAGCGAGAAGTCGAAGCTGAAGAGCATCTGGTTCATGAACGCCGGCGCCGGGCCGAGCGTGAGGCAATCGCGGATCCACCCGGTGAACAGGGCAACGCTGTCGCGGCCGATCTGCACCCCCTTGGGGTCGCCGGTGCTGCCGGAGGTGAACATGATGTAGGCCAGGTCCGGCACCGCCAGCGCGCGCGGCACGTCGGCACCGGGCAGGAACGCGTCGGCGGCAGCATCGTAGACCGCACGCGCGTGCACCAGCGTGGTAATGCGCTGCAGGCGTGCTGGCGGGTTGATGGTGTCCACCGGCACGTAGGTCACGCCCAGGCAGAGGCAGCCGAGCATGGCCACCACGAACGCCGATTCCTTGTGGCCGGAGATCACCAGCGCGTCGCCGTGCCCCAGGCCGGCAGCACGCGCACGATCGATCCACTGCTGGGTGGCGCGATGCAGCCCGGCCCAGTCCAGTACGCCATCGGCCGCATGCAGGGCGGGCGCCTGCGTGGCGACATCCAGGTCGGCGAAACGGCATTGGTCGAAATCGAAGTACATCGCGCTACCTCCGGTGCCCGCAGGCGATCAGCTGGGGCGGTGCTCGGCCACGTAGTCGGCCAGCACCTGCACCGAATCGACCAGGGCGTCGATTTCATCCACCGGCAGGGTGACGCCAAGGCGGTCCTTGACCTCGACCATCAGCTGCACCTTGGACATCGAATCGAAGAAGGACTCCATGTATTCGTCCGGCTGCACCCGGGTACCGATCACCGCCTCGACGATATCGATGAGCTGGTTCTGGATTGTCTGCTTGTCCATGTTGGAATCCACCTTGTCAGAACTGGAAGTAAAGGAAACGGGTTTCTTTGTGCAGGTTCAGCAGGCACAGCGACAGCAGCACCAGCATTACCAGCAGCCAGGCCCAGTTGGGCTGCCAGCGCATCCACGCGCGGGGCGCCGGGCTGGGTTTTGCCAGCGAAGGAGAATACACACCCATGATCTGGTGCGCGTTCGGTGCCAGCCAGACAATGGCCAGTGCCACCAGGATGTACAGCAGCTGCAGGTGATGGCCCAGCAGCAGACGCATGCCATCGGCCAGGCCCATGCCAGAAACATGGCCAAGGTTCTCCATGCTTTCCCAGCCGCGCACGCCGAACATGCCCTGTACCAGCTGCCACGCATCGTGCACGCCATCGGCACGGAAGAAGGCCTGCGCCACCAGCACCGCGCCGAAGGTCAGCAGCAGGTAGCCCGCATGCTGGAATGGATTGAGCGTGCGCATCGCGGCAGGCTTGCGACCGCCGACAAACACCCGCCACGCGTGGTTGATGACCAGGTAGGTGGCGTGCAGCAGGCCGAAGATCAGGAACTGCATGCCGGCGCCATGCCAGATGCCGGCCAGGCCCATCGCCCACACCGTGGGCAGCACGATCATCGAGAAGAAGCCGCCGGCCGAGGCCACCGCCGCCGGGCCGGTGGGGCGTCCGTGGCGGGTACGCCAGCGGGTCACGGCCATCGCCACCGGGTAGTACAGGTAGGCGGTGATGTAACGGGTGAGCGTCATGTGCCAGCGCGCCCAGAAGTCGATGATGCTGGTGGCCTTGTACGGCGAATTGAAGTTCAGCGGGAAGCGGATGCCGAACATGCGGGCCAGGCCCAGCGCCATGTCCGAATAGCCGGAGAAATCGAAGTACAGCTGCAACGCATAGCTGAGCGCGGTAGCCCACGCGCCCCAGAACTGCACATCGCCGGTGGAGGCGAAGCCGGCATCGGCATACGGCGCGATGCTGTCGGCGATCAGGACCTTCTTGGCCAGGCCGATGACGAACAACATGCCGCCGATGGACAGGTTCTCGGCCTGGAAGCGATAGGTCTCGCGCTTGCTGAACTGCGGCATCATCTCCTTGTGGTGCAGGATCGGACCAGCAATCAGGTGCGGGAAGAAGGTCACGAACAGCACGTAGCTCAGCGGGCTGCGGTCATTGACCACGCCCGCGCGGCAGTCCAGCAGGTAGCCGATCTGGGTGAAGGTGAAGAAGGAAATACCCAGCGGCAGGATCAGCGTGTCCATCGGGCCGACGTTGAAGCCGATGTCGTGGACGAAGTTCACCATCGCCGCGAAGTACTTGTAATGCACCAGCAGCAGGATGTCGGCGGCGACGCCCAACGCGGTGGCCAGCAGCTGCAGCTTTGGCCGCTTGGCCAACGCCAGGATGACCAGGCTGACCAGATAGTTGAAGACGATCGAGCCGGCCAGCAGGATCACGAACTGCGGATTCCACCAGCCGTAGAACACGATCGAGGCCACGCACAACCAGAGCGCGGCCAGCCGTGGCTGCAGCGCGCCCAGAAGGTAGTGCACGCCCAGCGCTATCGGCAGGAAAATCAGCAGGAACAGGAAAGAGTTGAACAGCATGGTCGGTCGGCGCTCAGTCGATACCGGCCAATGCCTTCTGCTCGCCTTCGGTCAGCGGCAGGGACAGGGCCATTTCGGAAAATTCCCAGATCACCAGTTTCACGGTGGGCGGCCACGTCGACTGCTGCGGCAGTGCCGTCAGCAGTGCGCCGGAAAACTGGCCGCCGTCCATGCTCTGGTTCCATACTTCGCGCCCCAGGCCATGGCCCAGGCGTTCGGCAAACAGGCTGCGACGGCCGTTGGAGCTGCCCAGCAGCAGCACCTCCACCGGCGGTGTGTCATCGAGCAGGCCGCCACTGCGCAGCGGCGCGATGACCTGCTCCGGCTCCAGGTCCAGCGGCGGTCGCCATGAGGGCGGGGCGTGTTCCAGGCCCGCCAGCACGATCAGGTCGCCCATGCGCGGCTTCGGTGGGCCCAGGGGGCCAACCTCGAAGGCCTGGCTGCCCTGCCCGCCCAGCAGCGGCAATGCCACCGCGCTCACCGCGTCGGCCGCGCGCTGCGCGCCGATGCGGTTCATATGGACGTCGGTGCGGAAGAACACCGGCGCGTCCTGACCGGACAACACCGGCAGCAGGTCCACGCTGGGTACGTTGGCAGCGGCCAAGGCCTGCTGCCATTGCCCGTAGCGCGCACGCATCGGCTCGGAATAGCGCAGGCCACAGGTGTGCGCCTGTTCGATGCGCGACTTGTCCGGCACCACCACCACCAGCAGCTTCGCGCCGGTGGCCTGCAACTGCTGCGACCAGTGCTGCATCAGCCGCACGCGGTCGTTGAATACCTTGGCGCCCGCGCCCGGCTGCGGACGCAGGCCATCGCGGTAGAACAGCCAGTCCGGGCAGCCCAGCGCCACCTGCTCGCCAAGGTCGCCCAGCAGGCGGTAGCGCACGGCGGCCCCCAGCAGGTCGCCCTGGGCCTGGATCGGCAGCCGCAGCGCCTGGTTGATCGCCTGACCGGCTTCGCCGTCGGCCCAGCGCGAGGGCAGCAGTTTTTCGGCCGGCAGCTTGGCATTGGCCAGCATCCAGGCACCGGCGCAGACGCCGATCAGCAGCAGTGCCGACACCACCACGGCGGTCAGCCGATGGGCACGTGGCGGGGCAGCAGGTGGCAGGGGCGCGGGCGCCCCGGGACGGGCATTCATCGGATCACTGCCCCAGCGCCTTGTGCAGGCGTGCCTTCCATTGTTCGGGGGTCATGATCGAGGCGTTGTCCCACTGGCCACGGGCGTCGGGGCCCTGCGGGTAGGACGGCTCGAACATCTGCCAGACCAGCACCTGCGGCTTGTTCTGCTTGAACTCGTTGGACTCCAGGTACTCCAGCAGCATGACCCAGTGACCGACGTTGCCCGGCTTCCAGTTGACCGACACCGGCCGATCCAATGCATTGGACAGCTTCTGCGGGAAGCCGAAATACGGCTGCACCATGCTGTGGCCGGTGACGTGCACCGGTGCCGGTGCATCATCCAGCAGCGACTGCTGCTCGGCCTGACGGCGCACGGTGAAGGTGTCGCGGCCAATCGCCTTGCGCTGTTCATCGGTAAGGAACAGCTCGGCCAGGTCACCGAACCGGCGCTCCTTGATCTCGCTGCCCAGCGCCATGCCGCTGCCGGCCTGGCCGGCCAGGGTCGGCACCTGCTCCTTCACCTTCGCTGCCACTGCCGTCGCCACCGCGTCGGCGGCCGGCTGGGTCCAGTGCTGGTCGCTGCGGTAGAACACTTCCTGGCCGCCCTGCTTGACCTGACGCAGCACCTGCAGCGCATCGATGGCCGGCACCTTGGCCTTGTTCAGGCCATCCAGTTCCAGCGCATAGCGTCCGCGCACAGCATCGCCCAGGCGCTTGCCATCGGGCAGCTTGTCTTCATAGAACAGCGCCTTGTCCGGCAGCACCAGCACCTGCAACGTGACCCCGGCAGCGCTCAGCGCGCGCTCGGCTTCGGCGATCAGGGCGGTGTTGCGGGCCACTGCGGCGGTGTCCACTTCTGTCAGGCTGCCCCAGGCGGGGAACAGCCAGCCGTCCTTGCCGGTCAGCACGATGGACGAATCCTGTGCGGCGGCGGCGATGGTGGTTGCAGGCGCCTGTGCCTGCACGGAATTGCCCAGGCCCAGCGCGCACAGTGCGGCCAGCAGGAGCATGCGCGGACGACGCGCGGTGGTGGAGAGCGGAACAGGCTTCATCTGCAGATCCTTCGTGCGGAGTCAGTAGTACAGGGTGGCAGTGGCGAACAGGCCCTTGGCCCGCTGGGTATCGCCGCCGCCGATGGCGAAGCGGTAGGAGACCGACAGGTCCAGGTAGGAACGCGCCGCGTTGTAGTGGTCCTCGCGGAACCAGTAACGCAGGCCGACACCGGGACCGGCGCCGAGCGACCAGCTGCGCTGGGTGTCGGACAGAGCGAACGACTGCGCGCCGATGCCGGGATACTCGATGCCGCGCACGCGCGAGCGCTGGTCCTGCCAGTCGGCCCCCACCACCAGGTACGGGGTCAGCAGCCAGCGGGTCTGGTCGGCGCCGAAACGATAGTTGCGACCGGCCCGCAGCTCCGCCGCGGCGAAGGCCTGCTGGCGGCGCAGGCGCCCGTCGGATTCACTCACCCGCTGCGACGGGTTGCCGCTGGCATCGAGCGCATCCACGGTGAAGTGCGCGCGATTGTCGTCCCAGCTCAGGCCGGCCTGGGCGTAGCCGCTGATCGTCCACCACTGGGTGACATCGGTACGCACGCCAGTGCCTTGGTAGAAACCGTAGGTGGCATAGGTCATCCAGCCGCCAGCGCTGTCGTTCAGGCGGTAGCGCGCCAGCAGGTTCGCCTGCAGCGGCCGCTCGGATTCGAGCTGGATCTGGCAGCGCACCGCCGCGGAGTCGGCATAGATGCCACCGCGACGGGTGGCGCTGCCCAGGAACTGACGGCGCTCCAGGCCAACGCTGAGACCGGTCTGGCCGAAGGCATAGCGCACACCGAACGAGCCGATGGTGGACGGCCAACCGGCGATCGAACGCGAACGGCTGAGGCGTTCGGCGCGCTCGCGGCTGTCCGGCGTCGCCACCCCGGTACAGGGATCGGTGAACAGCAGCGATTCGAACGTGCCGCCTTCGTCGTACAGCGTGTTGGCGATACGTGCATAGGCTTCCAGCGTGCCGTGCTGGTTGTTGGTCGCCTGCGGCCGCCAGAATGCTTCCAGCGTGCTGAACACCGAGGCGCCGGGCGTGCTGATCGACGCACCGCCCAGGTTGGTCGCCGCCTGGCGCGAACCGCGATAACCGGCCGAGGCGGTCACGCCCCAGTTGCGCGAGTAGCCGGCGATGGCACTGCGGGTGTTGTAGCGCTGCGCCTTGTCCAGCGGCAGCTGGCCAGCATCGGCGGCATCGATCGCACCCCGCAGCAGGGTCACGGCCTGGCGGTGATCGCCGGTGGCGGCGCTGGCGTAGGCCTGGTCCATCACCACGGTCCTGGGTGCCTTGCCGGTGGCTTCGGCAGCGCGGAAGTCGGCCAGTGCCAGTGCGGGCTCGCGCGCGGCCTGGTTGAGGTAGCCGCGCTGCATCAGCAGGCCGGCATCGTCAGGGTGTGCAGCCAGTGCGCTATCCAGGCGTTGCCGCGCTTCACCCTGCTGGCTGCGATTGCCGGCGGCCAGCGCGGTGGTCAGCAGGCCCTGCAGCGGCACGCTGTCTGGTGCCTCCTGCACGGCCTGGCGTGCATCGCTGATCGCCTGCTGGTAGTCCTGCCGTCCGTAGGCGGCGTAAGCGCGCTGGGCGGGGCCACCCTCGCCCTGCAGGTCGGCGGGCATCAGCTCGCACTGCGTGCCGTACGGCGTATCGCGGCATTGCTGGAACGGCGCCGGATAGGACTGCAGGGTCAGGGTCTGGCCAGCACGCGCGCTGTGGATGCCCTTGTTGCGCACCGCGATGGCCTCGCGGATGCCCTGCCGGTTCTTTTCTTCCTCGTCGGCCAGGGTGTCGGCCTGCAGCGGTGCCAGCAGTGCCGTTGCGCGGGCACGGTCACCGGCGGCGATGGCTGCATCCACCGCCAGCAGGCGCACGTTGCGCTGCTGCTGGCCATCCAGCCAATCCTGTTTCAGCGCGGCGTCGAAATCGGCGTTGGCCTGTTCGGTGTGTCCCTGGCGCTGGCGCAGGTAGGCACGCATGACCAGAGCGACGGTGTCGTCCGGATCGTTGTCCAGCGCCTGGTTGGCGGTGGTTTCAGCCTCGGCCAGCTGCCCGTCCAGCAGCTGCGTGGTCATCAGCAGCAACCGGTGCGAGGCCACGTCGGGGGCACGCGCCACCGCTTCACGGGCGAAACCGACAGCGGCGGCGAAGTCCTGGGCGATCAACGCCTGATAACCCTCCTGTGCCGGTTTCACTGCGCGCTGGCGGCCCAGCGCCACGCGCTTGGCGCGCAGGTCGGCCACGTTCGGCGCACCCAGCTGCAGCGCGGTGGCGGCGGCGGCGTCAGCCTGTTCCAGTTGTTGCTGCGCTTCCAGCGACGCCACCCACAGCATCGCCCAGGCGCCCTGCTGCGGCTGCTGGCGGAAGGCCTGCTCGGCCTTGCTGGCCGCCACGGCCATCTGGTCGTTGTTGTAGGCGGTGTAGGCCTCGGTGGCCAACGCGAACGACTGCTGGTAGGCACGCTGCGCGGGTGTCTGCGCCACCGCCGGTGCGGCCCGCGAACCGCCGCCGGTGTTCACCGCGGGGGCCGTTGCCAATCCCGCCAACGCCGGATCCTTCAGCCCGGCATCCAATGCGCGTCGTGCCTGCTGCCGCGCTTCGTCGCCACGGCCAAGCTTCTGCAACGAATAGATCTGCAACAACCGCAGGCGCACTACGTCCGGGCGCAGCCGTGATGCTTCGCTGGCCTGTCGCAATGCCGCGCTGTAATCGCCACGCTCATACGCAGCGAATGCCTGCTCGGCCATGCGGTAGGCAGGCCCGGACAGCGGCAACGGCGCGTCGGCCTGCGCGTATGCCGGCGCAGCAGCGGCAAGGGCAACCGCAATGACGGTGGACAGCAGCGAGGTCTTCATGCCGTTGCAACTCCAGGAGGCGGCGACTGCAGCATCGCCGCACGGCGGCGTTGTTCTTCCATGGCCTGGGCGATGGCCTCTTCGGTGGCGATGCCTTTCTTGACCAGGTAGTCGCCGATGCGACCATCACGCTGCGGTTTGTACTCATCCAGCGCGATCTCGAAACGCGCGTGGTCGATCAGGCGCATTTCCACCAGCAGGTCACCCAGCAGCGGCACGGTATCGATGCGCCACTGTTCGGCGCCACCGATCAGGCGCAGACCGGCGTTGATCTCGCTTTCGCGCGCCACGCTCTGCTCGACGTGGGCGTTGCCGGTTTCCTGCTTGAGCAGGGCCAGCGCGGCGTCGGACAGCGGGTTGGCCACGGCCAGCCGCAACGTACCCGGCTGCAGCTGGGGCAGCGGCAGCATGCGCCACTGCACGCAGGCGTCGACGCTGACCGGGAACCCGCCCTTGCCGAGGTAATCGACATCGATCACCGCACGCGGCAGGTCGCCCTGGAAGGCGATGGCCTCGGCCAGCGTCTCGTCGTCCAGCCAGCCCTGCGACAGCAGGATGCGGCCAAGTGGCTGCTGGCGCCCTCCCTGCTGCTGCTGCAGTGCCTGTTCCAGGCGCTCGGGTTCGACCGCCTGCCAGGTGGTCAGCAGTTCGCCCAGGCGCTTGCGCGTCTGTACCAGTGCCGCCGCATCGGGGAAGTCATGCATGGTCTTGTCCCAGACCATGCGCTTGCCGAAGAACAGATAGGCCAGGAACATCCGCCACGCGCGTGCGGTGGCCATGAAGTTGACCATGTTGCCGACCACCATGCGCGGGATCGACATCAACGCGTGTTCCCAACCGTACAGGCGGTTGACGAAATAGAAGCGCTGCACCACGCGCGTGGCCAGCGCCGCGGTGGTCAGCAGTGCGATGTTCATCTGCCAGGTGCCCGGCTGGAACACGCTGGGATACTGCATGTGCCAGAGGCCGGTCATCTTCAGCACCCAGAACAACAGCAGCTGCAGGAAGATGAGGTAGGCGATGATGCTGACGAAGGACGTGATGATGCCCTTGCGGTCGCGCGCCAGCAGGTACTTGGTGGCCAGCGAACCACGCCACCCCAGGGTTTCCCAACTCTGCAGGCCGATACCCAGCACCCAGCGTGCCTTCTGCCGGTATGAGGCGCGGAAGTTGTCGGGGAAATACTCGCGCACGCACAGGGCCATCTGCTGGGTGCGCTCGCGCACCGGCCCCCAGCCGAACCACGACGGCCGCCGCACCAGGAACTGCACTGGGAAGCGGGCGAAGATCGAGTGCATGCCCATCGCGGCCAGGCGCGCACCGACGTCGTAGTCCTCGGTCAGGCTGTCGGTGTTGAACGGCTGGTTGTCGGTCGCCGCGCTCAACGCCAGCAGCGCACGCCGCGAGAAGCAGGTGCCCACGCCGGCCGAGGGCACCATGCCGGACACGCTTTCGCGCACCACCAGGTCCTTGGCGTGCCATTCGGCGAACTCGTCCATGTACACGCCGGCCACCAGTTCGTACCACTCGCGGTCCAGCGAGGTCACCGGCAGCTGGATCATGTCCTTGCGTGGCAGCAGGTAGTTGAAGAAGCGCAGCTCCATCGGGTGCAGCACGTCTTCGCTGTCGTGCAGGATGACCCCGGCGAACTCGATGTCGTGGCGCTTCTCGTAGTCGAAGATCGACAGGATCAGCCAGTTCAGGCAGTCGGCCTTGCTGGTCGGGCCATCGTGCGGCACTTCCACCCGGCGCAGGCGCTTGTAGCGGCGCCGCATGCGCTCGACTTCATCAATGGTCGCCTGATCGTTGGGATAGGTACCGACGAACACCACGTACTCGCGGTAATCGAGCACATTGATCATGTTCTCGACCATCTGCGCGATGACGTCGTATTCCATCCACGCCGGCACCATGATCGCCAACGGCTGCTCGGGCCGCTGCAGCAGGTCCTGCTGGGTCAGCGGCTTGTACTCGCGGCGCTTCTTCACCGTCAGCGTGCGCCAGCTTTCGCGGATCCAGTACCAGACGTCGATGAACAGGTCATCAAGGCTGGAAATCAGGATCAGCACGGCCACCGCCGCTGCCACTGTTTCCAGGGCAGCGTAGTAGTTGGCCAGCTGGATGTTCCAGAACAGACCGTCCACGATCGATCAGTGCCCGGCGCTGGCGGACTTGCGGCGGCGACGGATCTGGGTGATGCGGGCGGCCGCCAGGGCGAACACCACGATGCCCACCAGCAACAGCAGCCAGACCATGTGCTGTTCCCATTTCGACTGCGGATTGCCGTCCTGGGCAATACGCGAACCGTAAGGGTCCTGGCTGTCGAAATCGCGGACGACGTTGCTGCCGTCGATCACGGCAAGGTCGCCACGCAGCAGGCGGAAGGGGGTGCCAAGCGTCGGCCCCTGGGTACCCAGATCGCTGTACAGCACGCCGATCTGGCCACCGGCAGAGGCCACCTGCACGGCAGCGGCGTGTTCCAACCCGGTCAGGTCGAGCAGCGGCTGCGGCTTGCCGGCAATCAGCAGCTGGCCATCCTTCAGGCCCGCCAGCGAGACACCGGACGGTGCCAGCGCGAAGGCCAGGTACGGCTTGGTCGGACTGATCGCCGCACCCGCATCCACGACCTTGAAGCTGGCCGCTTCCGGCGATGCGCCCACGGCACTGGCAATGGCGATGACCTTGGCCAGCGAGGTCGGCGCATCCTGCAGCCAGGTCCCTGGCACGAACACTTCATTGGCATGCGCCAGCTGGCTGGCCGCACCGATGAAGTCGGCGCCGAGCGTGCGCTTGGCCAGTTTCAGGTGGCTGCTGGGCAGGATCGACACCGGGAAAGCGGTGGCTGGATCGTGGCAGTACGGCCGCGCCGGCTGCCGCAGGAAGCTGACGCGCACTTCATTGCGGGCCGACAAGGCATAGGTGGGCACCTTGGCAACCAGCCGCTGCGGCTTGCCGTCGGAGGACAGCACCTTGGCCCCCAGCAGGTAGTCGTTGAAGTAGATCGTTGCAACCGCACCCTGCCCGGCCGCATTCGGTGCAGCCGATACATCCAGCACCACTTCTTCCGGCAAGCGGCCATCGGCTGACAGTGCGCCCAGTTCGAAGGTCGCGCTGCGATCGCCGCGGGTGACGATGTCCTGGGTACCGGCGATGTTGCCCAGCCGGCTCAGCAGCACGCGATCGCCCTCCATTGTCGGTGCGGTCGCCTGCGCGACCTGCAGCGAACGCCCCAGCGCATAGTTGCGCCACTGTTCGGACAGCAGCCCTGCCACCTTGCCGCCGGCTGCGGGGTCGACCACCAGGGTCGGCCGTCCGGCAACGGTGGTCACGCTCACCGAGGCATTGGCCACCGGCTTTTCCAGTGCCGCCATGTCGGCAGCGCGCCAGGTGCTGAACGCGTTGGCGGCATCCGCGCCGCTGGCACCGACCTGCACGGCCAGCGCATCCAGTGCCGCGCGTACGCCGTTTCGCAGCGCATCGCTGCCGATCATCACATCGGCCGCCAGTGGGCCGCTGTCACGCAGCGACAGCAGCGCACCGACTTCGGCCAGATCCTTGATCGCGTGCGCGCGCTCACCTGCGGCCAGCGCCGCATAGGCCGGCACGCCCTGCAGGCTGGCGGGAATGATGATGCCGGTCAGGTCCACGCTGTCGCCGACCTTGGGCAGGGCGACCACGTCGACCTGCTTGCCACCGGTCTGCAGTGCTGCACCGATGCGCCAGGCCGCGTCGTAGGTCGATGCCTGCAGCGCCTTGCCTTCCACCAGCAGGCGCACGCGCGGAGGCAGTGCACCCCAGGCCTTGGCCACGGTGTCCACCGCACGCCCATCGAAGCGATAGCTGAAGCGCGACTCCGGCGACAGCCGCAGCACGTTGGCCGGCGCGCTCTGATCGGCGCAACGGTAGTCGGAAACGATCGACCACCAGCCCACGCCGACACGGACGAACCCGTTCTCGCGGGGCTCGCCATCAATGGCCAGCAGCTGGCTTGCGTCGCCCTGCGCATCGGTGATCGAGCGCGCGGCGATCGGATCGCCATCGACCGACCACAACCCGGACGTGCGCCCGGTGTGGCCACGCACATAGCGGCCATCCAGCTGCAGCTGCGCATCGCGGGTCGCCACGCCTGCAGGTACGGGCAGGTAGACCTCGCGCTGGCTCTCCTGCCCGCTGAGCACCAGCGGCTGACGGAAACCGAGCTGGCGCAGCGTCATCTGCCGGCTCACCGTGCTGTCTCCGGTCCATTCGGTGAACTGGCCAGCAGCGCTGTCTGCAGCGCCAGCGGTAGCGGAGCTCGCCAGGGCCAGCATGGAGGAAACAACGAGGAAGCTACGTCGGCCGGTCTGGGTCATGGCGTCACTTCTTGCAGAGGAGGGGGAGCAAGGCCGGCGCTGCGGTGGCCGGTGTGGAATTCGGGCAGTGGATGCCCACGCAGGGCGGCGACGATGCGCGCACTGGCTCGACCGTCACCATAGGGACTGGCGTCGGGGTCGAATCGGGTCGAATGCGGAGGTTGTTCCAGCGCGGCGTTGACGGCATCGACGATCCGCTTCGGCGCGGTGCCCACCAGCTTCACCACCCCGGCATCGACTGCCTCCGGGCGCTCGGTGACATCGCGCATCACCAACACGGGTTTGCCGAGCGCGGGCGCCTCTTCCTGCACACCGCCGGAGTCGGTGAGGATCACGTCGGCGCGTTGCATCAGGCGCACGAAGCTCAGGTAGTCCTGCGGCGGTACCAGGTGCACGTTGCCGAGATTGCCCAGGTGCGCGTTGACCGGCCCCTGCACGTTCGGGTTGAGGTGCACCGGGTACAGGATCTGCAGATCCGCGCGTTGCGCCAGCTCGGCCAGCGCGCGGCAGATGTTCTCGAAGCCGTGGCCGAAGCTCTCGCGGCGATGGCCGGTGACCAGCAGCAGGCGGCGCTGGGGATCAAGCATCTGGAAAGGCGCATCGGCGCGGGCGCGCAGTACCGGATCGCGGTCGAGCTGCTGCACGGTCTGCTGCAGGGCGTCGATGACGGTGTTGCCCGTCACCAGGATCCTGCCGCCCAGGTGTTCACGTGCAAGGTTGGCACGCGAGCTCGGCGTGGGCGCGAACAGGAAATCAGAGACGACATCGATGACCCGTCGGTTCATCTCCTCCGGCCACGGCCGGGTGATGTCACCGGTACGCAGGCCCGCTTCGACGTGTCCCACCGGAATGCGGTGATGGAAGGCCGCCACGGCAGCCGTCATCGCCGTGGTGGTATCACCATGGACCAGCACGCGATCAGGCCGCACCTGCGTGTACAGCGCGTCCAGGCGCTCGAACAGCTTGGCGCACAGGCCGTTGAGGGTCTGGTTGGGAACCATCACATCAAGATCGTGGTCGGCGGTGATCTCGAACAACGACATCACCTGGTCCAGCATCGCCCGATGCTGACCGGTGGTGCAGACGATGGATTCGATGTCCGGCGCCTCACCCAGCGCCTTTACCAGCGGCCCCATCTTGATTGCTTCAGGACGGGTACCGAAAACAGAAAGAACCTTCACCGCAGAACTCCCTCAAGACCTGCAAACATCCTGTACGCGGATCGTAAGCGATCTCGTGAAGTTCGGCCATGTAAATGTGATATGCATCACAAAGATGCGGAGTAAGGTATCGGTCACAGGGTGACGCTGAGCGTCACAGTGTGACGTTCAGCTCCCCTCGGACGGCAACTCGAACACCTGCCGCAGGTAGGACAGGTAGCCCGGGTCATCGCACATGCTCTTGCCCGGCGAGTCGCTGAGCTTGGCCACCGGCTGGCCGTTGCAGCGGACCATCTTGATGACGATGTTCAGCGGCGTCGGCCCCAGATCGTTGGTCAGATGGGTACCTACGCCGAACGCCACCTGGCAGCGGCCACGGAAGTAGTCGTACAGGCGCATGACCTTGGTGATGTCCAGGCCATCGCTGAACACCAGTACCTTGCTGCGCGCGTCGACACGGCGCTGCTGGAAGTGGGCCAGCATGCGGTCGCCCCAGTCGAACGGGTCGCCGGAATCATGCCGCACGCCATCGAACAGCTTGCAGAAATACATGTCGAAGTCGCGCAGGAACGCGTCCAGCCCGACCACGTCCGACAGCGCGATGCCGAGATCGCCGCGGTACTCGCGCGCCCACGATTCCAGCGCCGCCACCTGCGAATCGCGCAGGCGCGGACCCAGCGCCTGGAACGCCTGCAGGTATTCGTGGGCCATGGTGCCGTGCGGGGTCATGCCGTACAGGCGCGCGAAGTGCACGTTGCTGGTGCCGACCAACTGCGGGCCCAGCGCATCGCGCAGCAGCGGCAGCAGGCGCGCGTGCCAGTCGCGCGAGTAGCGGCGGCGGCTGCCGTAGTCGGCAATGCGACACTGTTCGAAACCCGGGGTATCGCGCAGCAGCGCCGCCTTGGCCTGCAGGCGGCGTTCGCCTTCGGCAAAATCAGCGGTGGTGGTGTTGCGGAACCAGACTTCGTTGATGATCGCCAGCAGCGGCACTTCGAACAGGATGGTGTGCAGCCACGGGCCGGTGATGTCCAGCTCGATCTCACCGGGCACGGTCTTCGACGCGCGCAGCTGGATGTACTTGCGATCCAGGTGGAACAGGCCGAGGAAGTCGGCGAAATCCGGCTTCACGAAGCGCAGGCCACGCATGTAGTCCAGCTCTTCCTGGCTGAAGCGCAGGCTGCACAGGTGGTCGATCTCTTCATCGATCTGGTCGATGTAGCGGGCCAGCTCGATACCGGGGGTGCGGCATTTGAAACGGTATTGAACCTGCGCGCCGGGGTGCTGGTGCAGCACCGCCTGCATCATGGTGAACTTGTACAGGTCGGTGTCGAGCAGGGACTGGATGATAGGCATGGCTGCAAGTATGCGCCCGGACGGGTGAACCGGGGGCGCCACCGGTAGATCCACGCCATGCGTGGATGACCCCATCCATGCAGCCGAGCGCGGGCTCGGCCAGTAGATCCACGCCATGCGTGGATGACCCCTTCCATGCAGCCGAGCGTGGACGCGGCCAGTAGATCCACGCCATGCGTGGATGACCCCTTCCATGCAGCCGAGCGTGGGCTCGGCCAGTAGATCCACGCCATGCGTGGATGACCCCATCCATGCAGCCGAGCGTGGACGCGGCCAGTAGATCCACGCCATGCGTGGATGACCCCTTCCATGCAGCCGAGCGTGGACGCGGCCAGTAGATCCACGCCATGCGTGGATGAGCCCTTCCATGCAGCTGAGCGTGGGCTCGGCTCTACAAAGACCTGCGCAGCAGCCTCGGCACCTGCACCAGTGCATGGGCCCAGATCGCGCCCCACACCGCCAGCCGCACCGGCAACGACCGCTGCGACGCCTCGAACTTGCTGAAGTAGCGCCACAGGCCCTTGTGCTTGTGCCATTCCACGAAGAACGGCCGCGAACGGCTGGACACCCCGCGCACGTGGGTCACCTTCAGATCGTTGGCGATGGCCACCACGCCGCCCGCTTCGCGCACACGACGGCACAGGTCCAGGTCTTCGGCATGCAGCCGGTAGCCCGCATCCCAGCCGCCGATGCGATCGAACAGGACCCGCGGCATCAGCAGCAGCGCACCGGACAATGCCGGCACCTGCTGCAACGGCTGCGCCGGATCGCGGGCAATGGCCAACCGCGCGCCGCGACCGGGCGAGCGCAGCATGGCGAGGAAATCCGGATCGCGACGCCGTACCGCGTCGTCGGCCTGGCCGTGTTCGTCCACCTGCTCTACCCCCAGCAGGCTGTCGCCCACCGCAGTGGCGCGGTCACGCAGTGCGGCGAGGGTATCGATTTCGACCATCAGGTCGGGGTTGATGAAGGCCAGCCACGGACTACGCGAATCGGCAACGCCCTGGTTGTTGGCTGCAGCGAAACCGGGATTGTCCGGATTGGCGATGAAACGTACGCGCGGATCGTGGCTGGCATGGCGCTGTACGATTTCCAGGGTGTCATCCAGCGAACCGTTGTCGATCACCCGGATCTCGGCCACGTCCTGCGCCTGGCGCAGTCGCGACAGGCAGGCATCGATGGTACTGCCGCTCTGGTAGGTGACGACGATGGCGGCAATGGCGGCATTCAAGCAGGCGGCTCCAGCGATGATGACGAGACGAACAGGTCACCCTGCCCGCGCGGCATTATCGCCTGCTGGAGGTTGCGCTGCAGGTCCTGGCGCAGCGTGTGCAGCGGGTCGTGCATCAGGAAGTCAGCCAAGCGCGGCACCCAACCTGGCCAGCGCGCGGCCAGCGCTTCAAGGTCGCCGTCGCGGCTGGGCGCTTCATTGGCACGGCCGACGAAGGCGTTTTCGCACAAGACGTTACGCCAGCCGAGACCGGCCATGCGCAGGCTCAGGTCGACCAGCGCCGCGTTCCAGCCGAGATAGCTTTCTGCATCCAGGCCACCGGCGCGGCGCCGCGCATTGGCACGCACCAGTACCGCGTGGGTGACGGCCGAAGGGAGTTCGGGATGCAGGGTCGGCAGTGCGGCGCAGGCGTGGGACAACAGCGCCGGGTCGCTCGGTTCAGGGTTGAGCTCACCCAGCCGCGGCCACGCAGCGGTTTCGCCGACGTTGCACCACGGCGTGGCCGTGGCGATGGCCGCGTCACGGGCGAAGGTGGCCTGCAACTGCTGCAGCCAGCCCGGCGCCGGCACGCTGTCCGGGGCCAGCACCGCGACGTCCAGGCCATCGCAGGCGCGCAGCATTTCGTCCAGGTGCGCGACCTCGCCGAGTGGCCGGGCGCGGCGGGTGTATTCGGCCTGCAGCGGGGTATGCGCCAGCCAGTGTTCGACCACCGCCTGTGCGCGCGGTCCAGCCTGCGCATCATCACCCAGCCAGATCGATGTCCCGGCTGCGGTACCGGCATCGAGCGCGGCCAGGCAGCGGTCGAGCACCGCGTCGTCCACGCCCAGCGGCAACAACACGATCGCCCCCATTCCGCCTCCGTGGTTGTCGGTGGCCACAGCGTAGCACCGGGAGGGTATCGGCCGGGTTGCACCCGGCACCTGCAGAGGCTTCAAGCCAAGGCCACGGCCGAAGCAACAGCAACAGCTGGGCTTCTGGGGGATGGCGGGGTGGGTCCGGTTGCGGGGGACGCCGTGAATACGTCCATGTAGGCTCGGTCGCGCCATCCATGGCGCTCACGCCCCCGCAACCGGACCCACCCCGCCTTCGACAATTCTCCGGTGGCCAGTAGATCCACGCCATGCGTGGATGAATCTCCATCGAAATCGAATAGTTCGACATCGAAACGAGAGCATCCACGCATGGCGTGGATCTACCAGACAGGGGGGCGCGTCTGGGGCAGAGCCCCCTGAGTCAGGGGGCGGCCGCGAAGCGGCGGGGGTCTGGAAGCTGGTAAGCGGGGCCCGCGGTTCGCGCAGCGAAGCGTGGGAGCGACAGCGCGCATGCGGTGGCGTGTTACCCGGGCGCAGCCCGGCCGATACCCCTTACTTCCTGCGCGGCTGGTTCAGCGGCTCCATCGCGCGGAAGCGCTGGCTGTATTCGTCTGTCAGGTTGCGTGCTTCCTGGCCATTGCGGACGATGGTCGGGGTCAGCAGCACAATCACTTCCGAACGACGGCTGGTGCGGCTCTTCTGGCCAAACAGTGCGCCCAGCACCGGAATCCTGCTCAACCCGGGAATGCCATTGCTGCCATCGGTGGCCGAATCGGTGATCAGGCCGGCCAGCATGATGGTGTCGCCGCTCTGCACCGCCGCCTCGGTGGCCAGCTTCTTGGTGGAAATACGCGGATTGCAGTTGCGCTCCTGCGGATTGCAGTTCTCCGGCACGTCCGATGCGCTGCTGATCTCCTGCACGATGTCCAGGAACACCGTACCGTCGCGGGTTACGCGCGGGCGCACCTTGAGGATCACACCGGTGTCGATGTACTGCACCGAGCTGTAGGTGCCGGTGCCGATGCCGGTGTTGACCGTGGTGGTGTTGATCGGCACCTTGTCGCCCACGTTGAGCGTGGCTTCGGCGTTGTTGCGCACGAACACCGAGGGCGTCTGCAGCAGGCGCACGTCGGTCACCTTGTCCAGTGCGCTGACCACGGCAGCACCGTTGTGGCCGGTGAACGCCCAGTTGGCGCCATCGGTGCCGGTCACCGCGCCGGCAAAGGTGTTCCAGGAACCGCCTGCCGCCGCCGGCAGGGTCAGCCCCGCCAGCGCACCGGTGAGCGCGCGGCCGGCCACGGCATTGTCGAAGAACCAGTTCACGCCGTACTTCAGGTCGCCAGTCAGCCCCACTTCGGCCACCTGCGCTTCGATGTGCACCTGGAGCGGCATCACGTCCAGCTTCTCGATCACTTCACGGATCGAACGCCATGCCTGCGGCGTCGAGCGCACCAGCAGCGTGTTGGTTTCCTCCACCGCCGACACGCCGACACGATCACCTTCCACTTCCAGGCTGATGCTGACGTTACCCGACTGGCGCTGCGGAAGATTCAAGGAACCGGAACTACCACCGCTGCCGCCGCTGCTGCCACCCACCGTGTTGTTGAAGCTGCTGCCGTTGTTGGCATCCATGCCGCGCTCGCCATCGCTGCCCAGCTGCGACGGAATGGCGCCCGGTGCCAGCGCTGCCGGACTGGAGCCGCTGCGGTTGCCGCTGCTGGCGAAGGCTTCGCTGAGGCGCTCGGCCAGGTCGCGTGCCTTGATGTAACGCAGTTCATGCGAGAACAGGCGCGCGCTGCCACCGGCGGTATCGATGCGGTCCAGCCACTGCTGGATCTGGTCCAGGTAGCGCACCTGCGGGGTGATCACCAGCACGGCGTTGGCGTTTTCCAGCGGCAGGAAACGGAACATGCCGGCGCTGGGCGTCTTGCTCTCTTCGCCGAATACCTTTTCCAGATCAGCGGCGACCTGCTCGGCCTTGCCGGACTGGATCGGGAACACACCCACCGACATGCCCGAGAGCCAGTCGACGTCGAAGATTTCGACGGTATGCAGGTAGTTTTCGAGTTCGGCACGGGTGCCGCCCAGGGTGATCACGTTGCGGCCGCTGTCGACGTTGACGATGGCATTGGGCCGCGCATAGGGCTCCAGCACCTTCTTCATCTCGGTGGCGGAGATGAACTGCAGCGGCACCACGCGCACTTCGAAGCCGCGTGCGCTGGATGCCGGCGCGGTGCTCGGCGCCACAGTGCCGGCCAGAGCCTGGTCGGCGGCGACGATGTTGTAACGGCCACCGCTGTAGACCATGCGCGCGTTGTTCCAGCCCAGCACCATCTCCAGCAGGTTCAGCGCCTGTGCCGGCGATACCGGCTTCGGCGTGGCCAGGGTCACCGTGCCCTGCACACCGGGAGCGATCACGTAGTTCTGGCCGAGCATGTCACCGAGGATGGCCTTGACCACCGCGTGCACCGATTCGCCTTCGAAGTTGAAGGTCGCTTCACCGGAACTGGCCGCATGCAGCGCGGGCGACGGCTTGCGCGCGGCCTCGCGGTTGATCATGGTGCCGGTGCCTCGGCGGATCACCGCCTGCGGTGCGCCTTGGACCTGATCGGCCGCGTCGGCCTGCGCATCGGCGGCAGCCTGACCGGCGCTGGCCGATGGCTGCAGGTTGCCGTTGCGTTGCACATGCGGGGCCGACACGGTGCTGCAGCCGACCAGCAGCGTCAGGGCAAAGGACCAGGGAAGAAAACGCAGATTCATGCATTCACTCTATCGGTTGGTGCCATCGCCCGGGGGCGGCGACGGTTGTTGCTGCTGTTGCTGCAGCTGACGGCGGCGGGCCTGGATGCGTTCGCGGATGGCCTGCATCTGCGCTTCGCTGGGACCGTTGGTGTTGGCAGGGGGCGCGGCGGCCGCGGCCGGTGCCGGCGACACGGGCGCCACGTTGCCATCGCTGGCACGAGGGTTGGGCAGGGTCTGGCTGGGCGCCGGCGGTGGCGGTGGCGGCGGAACCACCGCACCGGGTACCGGCGCCGCGCCGTTGGCACCGCGCAGCGCCGTCGGCGCTTCACCGCCCTGGCCATTGAACACGGCCAGTTCCAGCACCTGGCTGCCACTGGAGCCGATCACCGTGGCCTGGCGTGGTTCCAATGCAACCAGCTGCCAGCCATCGACGGCATCGCCGTTGAGGCGCAGGCGCAGCGACCGGCCCTGCTCGGTGGTGAAGGTCGCCATGCTGAAATCACCAGTCATCAGCACGCCGGTCAGGCGCAGTGCGGGACTGGTGGCCGCTTCGCTGCCCCCCAGCAGGTACGGGCGCGGCTTGCGGTCTTCGGCGAACAGCGGCCGCTCGCTGATCACGCTGTAGCTGTCTGCGCCGGCCATGCGTTCGGGCGCCAGCACAGGCAGTGCCGGCAGCGCGGCCTGGGTATCGCCCTCTGCGCTGATCGTGGGCAGTTGGCTGCCCAGGCCGAAACCGGTGGCCAGCCAGACCGCAGCGGCCCATCCGGCCAGCGCCAGCAGCAGCCCGGTGCGCAGGTTGATCTGCTCAAGCTTCATCGGCCACCTCCTGCGCATCGGCAGCAGGCTGCTCTGCCGGTGCCGGTACAGGTGCCGGCGGCGACACCACCGGCGCCGCTGCAGGTGGGGCGGCCGCGGGCGCTGCGGAGGAATCGGCAGCAGCACTTGGCAGCAGGTAGCCCGCCAGCTCGAAAGACACATCCAGGCCGAGGCCGGATTCGTTCGGCGATTGCTGGAATCGCTGCGCGATCAGGTTGAGGTTGTCCACGAACAGGCGCGGGCTGCCGGTCTCCAGGCTGTGCAGGACGGTGGCCAGTTCGGCCACGCCGCAGCGCAGGCGCACCTGCATGGCCACGCGGACGAAGGCGGCATCGCGACGGTTGTCGCTCAAGGGCGTGCGGTTGCTGATGGTGCAGCTGCGGTTACCCGGGCTGGCCATCGCCACCGCATCCTGCAGGCGTGCGCCGAGCGCGGCCGCAGCGGCCTCGGCGGTGGCTTCCTGCAGGAAACCCGGGCGCTGCTGCAGGGCGTCGCGGGTCGCGCGCAGCCGTTGTTCGATCTGCGGCTGCTGCTGCAGCTGCGCCTGCACGCGCTGCTGGCGTTCGCGCAGGGCAGCAGCATCGGCGTCGATCGCCAGCAGCGGCTGGGTGAACCACGGGTGCACCAGCAGCAGGTAGGCCAGGCCCAGCACTGCCAGCAGCAGCGCCAGTGCCAGCCAGCGGTCACGGCGTGCGCTTGGCATCGGCATCGGCCGCCTCCGGGGTGTCAGTCGGGGCGGGTGCCGGTGCAGGTGCGGCCGAAGGCAATGGCTGCAGCTCGGCGGTCAGGGTGAAGCGGTCGCGGCCACTGGCGGCACCGTCGGCCTGCAGCACGCCCGTGAGATTGACCTTGCGCCACTGTGGCGCGTCCTGCAGCAACGGAACCAGCTGCGATGCTTCACTGCTGAGGCCGATCAGCTGCAGGCTGCTGTTCTCGATCGCCAGTTTTTCCAGGTAGGTGCCGTCGGGCAGGCGTCGGGTCAGCTCATTCCACACTTCAACGGTACTGGCGCGCTGGTTGCGTTGTGTTTCCAGGAACGCCGCTCCATCCAGCAGCGCCTGCAGCTGGCTGCGCTCGCTGGCGACGCCACGCGCGCTGCGGGCGCTGCGCTCGACGTCTTCGCGCAGCGCATCGACGGCGGCGCGGCGATTGTCCAGCAACTGCATTGCCGCCAGCACCAGCATCACCAGCGCCGCTGCAGCGAGCAGCAGGTTCCAGCGCCGCATCGGGTCCGGCCGCTGTTGACGCTGCGCGGGTGGCAGCAGGTTGACCTGCAGCGCGCGGCCCTGCGCGTCGAGCGCATCGACGCCGGCAAGCGCATCGGCCCAGTCACCGATCTGCGCGCGCCAGTCATCGAGCTGACGCAGCGGCCACGCCACCAGCTCCACCTGCAACAGGCCTTCGCCGGCACTGCCCAGTTCACGGATGTCATAGCTGACCTGGCTGGCTTCGAACGGTGTCTGCCGGTCGATCTCGTAGCCGACCACCGCACGCAGGCGGTCAGCGGCCGCAGCAGGCAGGCGCAGCGTGCGCCGCAGGACCTGCCCGGCGGGCAGCAGCCACACCCGTGGCAGGCTGCGCAGGCGCGGCTCGAGCACGCGGTCCAGGTCCGCCGGTTGCAGCGGCCACGGAAGACCGGCCACAGGCTCAAGGCCGTCACCGGTTTCGCGCCAGACCTGCAACTGCCCGTCTTCGCACTGCAGCAGCAGGCGGGTCTGCGACCAGCCCAGTGCCCATTGCCAGCGCATCGGCACCCACGCCAGCAACGACTGCCGCCACCAGCGCAGGAAACGGCCGGCACCGGGGCCGATCTGGCCCTGCACCTGCCGCAGACTGTCCTGCCAAGCCGTCATCTTGCTGCCATTCCCTGCTCCCAGCGAAGCACTGTGTAAGTCCGGCCGGGCACCCCGCCCGATCCGTTGCGCACCACCGCCTGCAGCACCGACAGGCGTCCGCTGCCGTCAGTGGCACGGGACTCGATACTATAGGTGCCACTGCCGCTGGCAAGCGCCGATGCATCCGCAGCGTTATCTCCGTCACGCTCCTGCTGGGCGCGTTGCGCCAGCAGTTGTTCCGCATCCAGGCCCATGGCGGTCAACACCGGGCCACTGGCGAAGCGCGGATCCGGACGCGCCTGCCGGCTGTAGAGCGTCAGGTGCGGCAGCATCGCGGCATACAGCGACCCGCGCATCCCCAGCACCCGCTGCAGTTCGCCCAGGGTTTCAAAGCGCTTGTTGCGCGGGCCATAGGGCAGGCCTGCCGCAGCGTACTCGGGGGCTTCGGCACCGCCACCGGGCTGCAGCAGGCTGTCTTCATCGCGCCAGTCGATGATCGCACCGGCCAACTGCTTGGCGGTATCCGCGGGCTCGCCCAGTGCCTGCATGAATGCGGACAGCAGTGCCGCATCCGCCAGGTTGAGGTTGATCTTGCCGTTCTCGTCCAGTACCCGGATCTCGATGCGGGCGTCGTCGAACTGCCAACGATAGGCGCGCCCGTCGGCCTGCCACGGCGGACGCTGCGGGTCTGGCTGCAGCCGCAGCAGCGCGTACTCCAGGCCGGCGCGAGCGCGCTCCTGGCCACGGGCATCATCACCGAGCACCCGCTGCTGCAGGTGTTCGACCCGTGCGCTGAGCGCGAAGGCGCCGACCAACGCGGTCATCAACGCAATCAGCCACAGCACCAATACCAGCGCGGCACCGCGCGGATGGCTCATCGCGCGCCTCCACTGCCACCGGCACGCAGTGACACCACCAGCGGCGGCCACGGCGTGCCTCTGCTTGGCACGATCTGCACTTCCACCAGCAATGGCAGGCGCCGGGTGTCGTCCCAACGAGGTAACCACTCGGTCAATTGCCCGTTGCTGGCGTCGACACCGCGATAGCGCAGCCGTACCTCCTTCAAGTCCTCCGCCAGCACTTCGGGCGGGCGCGGCGGGTTCTCTTCAATGCGCTCACCTTCCTGCAGCAGCACCAGCTCCAGCAGCAGCCGGCGGTGGCCGGCGGCGCCATCCACCTGCAGCGCATGCAGGTAGGGGCCGCCGCGACCGAGATAACCCGGCAGGTCGGCAACGAACGTCATGCCCTGATCATCGCCCTGGAAGAACACCGGTTCGCGGGTAGGGTCAGGCACTTCCAACGGACTGCGCAGGGCACTGGCAAGCTGACGCCGCAGCAGGGCCTGCACCGCGCGCATGCGTTCGCTCTGCGCGGCGATCTGCTCACCGCGCTGGCTGATCGCCATCGCCGAGCGCACGCTGGCGAAGGCCAACGCCAGGCCGCCGGCCAACAGCACGGTGGCCAGCATGACTTCGATCAGGGTGAAGCCCCGCGCACGGTGCCTCATCGTGCGTTCTCCACGGTCGGCGGCAACAGACGCAGGCTGCGCCAGCGCATCTGCTCACGCTCGCTGTCACCCCAGCGCACCTGCAGCTGCAGTTCCGCCAGCCACGGGCCACCCGGCGCCTGCGCAGCGGGCAGCGCACCACTGCGCGGCTCGGCCCAGGGCTGCACCTGCAGCTGCCAGTGATAGCGCCCCTGCTCCCACTCGCCCTGCTGGCTGCCGGCCTGCAGTGGCGCTTCCACGCCAGCGGCGGCCAGCAACGATTGCGCGTGCAGCACCGCGCGCGTACGCAGCTCGGCATCGCGCACCTGGCGCGCGCCACCAGACAGGCTGCCCAGCAACAGGGTCAGCGCCAACCCAAGCAATGCGAAGGCAATGATCACTTCAAGCAGGGTGAAGCCACGGGCGCGCGACCTCATTGCGCCCGCCACGGTCCGGAACGGACTTCACCGGTCAACCAGCCCACATCGATGCGCCACTCGGCGCTTTCCAGCTGCAGGCGGATGCGGCCGCCGCTGGAGCCGCCGTCGGGATGGAATTCGATCACGCCCTGGCCGGGCGCGGTGGCCAACTGCGCGGCCCCCTCGAACTGCACCTTCAGCTTGGCCGGCACTTCACCGTGGCGCTGGTTGGCGCCCTGCCAGCGATGCTGTGCCGGTTCGATCACGAAGCGCTGCGGCTCGCCGCGGGCAATGGCCTGCGCGCGCACCATGCGCAACTGGTTGGCGATGTCCTTGCCGGCACTGCGCAGCTGCATGCCGGCAAAGCCACGCGACATGCCCGCGGCGGTGATCAGGCCGATGGCGGCGATCAACGCGATCACCAGCAGCATCTCCAGCAGCGACAGCCCCGCTGCGCGCCTGCCGTGCAGGCGCGGGCGTGACACCCGGCGCGGCAGGAAAAGCAGCATGCGTGCTTACGGCTGGTAGCGGATGTCGGCGTCGACGCTGCTGCCGCCGGCCTTGCCGTCCTTGCCCAGGCTGATCAGTTCATACGCCTGGCCTTCGCCCGGTGCGCGGTACTCCAGGGCGTGGCCCCACGGGTCGTTGAGGTCGGCGGGCTTGGCATACGGGCCCAGCCAGCCACCGACGCCGGCCGGAGCGGTCACCAGGTCGTTGAGCGAGGCAGGCAGCTTGCCGGTATCGATCTGGTAGTTGTCGACCTTGGAAGCAACGGTCTGTACCTGCGCCTTGGCGATGTTGGCCTTGCCACGGTCGGCACCGCCGAGCACGCGGCTGGCGACCAGGGTCAGTACCGCGCCGATCAGCACGATGACGATGATGATCTCCAGCAGGCTCATGCCCGACTGGTGGCGTGCAGCGGTGAAGGAAAGGCGGATCGGTCGACGGGAAGCAATCATGGTCGGTCCTTTCAGGTACGGGATGTCGGGGTTGCGAAGGAGGCCATCATCAGCCGATGGCGTTGGTGAGGTCGTACAACGGCACCAGCACGGCCACGATCACCGCGCCGACCACCGAGGCCAGCACCAGGGTGATCGCCGGCACCATCGCCGCCAGCAGGCGGTCGATGCGGCGGGCACTGTCCTGTTCGAAAGTATCAGCCGCTTTCAGCAGCATGGTATCGAGTGCACCGGACTCCTCGCCGACCTGGATCATCTGCAGTGCCAGGCGCGGGAAACGCTTGCCACGCGACAACGCCAGCGACAGGCCGGTGCCGTTCTTGACCTCGTCGGCGGCGGTCTCCAGATCGGCCGCCAGCGCGCGGTTGCCCAGCACGTTGCGGGCGATGCCCAGCGCCCCCAGCAGCGGCACGCCGTTGCGCAGCAGCGTTCCCAGGGTGCGTGCCAGCCGCGCGGTTTCCAGCTCACCCAACAGGCGGCCGATGCCGCGGCGCTGCAGCAGCCAGCCGTCCAGCGCCAACCGGAACGCGGGCTGCCGCACCTTGCGTTCAAACAACAGCAGCAGCACGCCGGGCACCACCAACAGCAGGACCCACCAGTCACGCACGAACAGGCCCAGCTGCAGCACCAGGTTGGTGAACCACGGCAACGCCACGTCCAGGCTTTCGTACATCTGTGCGAACTGCGGCACCACGTAGCCCAGCAGGAACAGCAGCGCGCCGCCCACCACCACCAGCAGGATCGCCGGGTACACCAGCGCGTTGATCACCTTGCCCTGCAGCGCGCGGCTGCGTTCAAGATAATCGGCCAGGCGTTGCAGGGTCTCGTGCAGGCTGCCACCGGCTTCACCGGCGCGCACCATGTTCACGTACAGGCGCGAGAACAACCCGTGCTGGCGTTCCAGCGCAGTCGACAGCGGCGCGCCGCCACGCACCACGTCGCGGATATCGGTGATCGCGCGGCGCGAGCGCTCGTCTTCGGGCAGGCTGAGCAGGATCGACAGTGCGCGGTCCAGCGGCTGTCCGGCACCGAGCAGCGTGGCCAGCTGCTGGGTGAACTGCAGCAATGCCGCGCCCTGCAGCGGGCGCTGGCGGAACAAGCCGCGCAGGCTGCTGCCGCCCACCGCCCCGCCGTCGGCCAGCTGCGTTTCCATCGGCAGGTGGCCCTGGTCCTGCAGGCGCGCGACCAGGTCGGCCTCGCTGGCCGCTTCCATCTGTCCGTCGAAGATCTCGCCGTGCGTATTGAGCGCCTTGTAGCGATAGTTCGGCATGTCAGCCCCTGCGTCCTGCGCGCATCAGCTTTCCTCGGTCACGCGCAGGACTTCCTCGAGGGTCGTCTGCCCGCTGAGGGCCTTGGCCAGGCCATCCTCGTACATGGTGCGCATGCCGGCTTCGCGGGCGATGCGTTCGATCTCGCCCATGCCATCACGGCGCATCACCGCACGCCGCAGCGCGTCGTTCATCACCAGGAATTCCATGATGGTGGTGCGCCCCAGGTAGCCGGTCGGTGCCAGCGCCGACGGCTTCGGCCGATACAGGTGGATCGTTCCCTGCGGCTGCAGGCGGCGCAGGTCGAAGCGCTCGATTTCTTCCGGCGAGGCTTCGTACCGCTCCGCGTGGGTAGGCTCCAGCCGGCGCACCAGGCGCTGGGCCAGGATGCCGTTGATGGTGGAGGTCAGCAGGTAATCCTCCACGCCCATGTCGAGCAGGCGGGTAATGCCGCCGGCGGCATTGTTGGTATGCAGCGTGGACAGCACCAGGTGGCCGGTCAACGCCGATTGGATCGCGATGCGCGCGGTTTCCAGGTCGCGCATTTCGCCGATCATGATGATGTCCGGATCCTGGCGCACGATGCTGCGCAGCGCATTGGCGAAATCCAGCCCGATCTGCGGCTTGGCCTGGATCTGGTTGATGCCTTCGATCTGGTACTCGACCGGATCCTCGACGGTGATGATCTTGACGTCGGCGGTGTTGAGCTGGCTCAGCGCGGTATACAGCGTGGTGGTCTTGCCCGACCCGGTGGGGCCGGTCACCAGCAGGATGCCGTGCGGCTGTTCAAGCACCTTGCGGAACTGCGGCAGGAAGGCGTCGGTGAAGCCCAGCCGATGGAAGTCGAACACCACCGTTTCGCGGTCCAGCAGTCGCATCACCACGCTTTCGCCGTGCGCGGTAGGCACCGTGCTGACACGCAGGTCCAGTTCCTTGCCCTGCACGCGCAGCATGATGCGGCCGTCCTGCGGCAGCCGGCGCTCGGCGATGTTGAGCCGGGCCATGATCTTGATGCGGCTGATCACCGCGGCGGTCAGGTTGGCCGGCGGGCTCTCGCCTTCGACCAGCACGCCATCGACGCGGTAGCGCACTTTCAGCCGGTTTTCGAAAGGCTCGACGTGGATGTCCGATGCGCGCAGTTCGACCGCGCGCTGGATCACCAGATTGACCAGGCGGATCACCGGCGCTTCCGAGGCGAGATCGCGCAGGTGCTCGATATCGTCCACTGCGCCGCCTTCGCCATCGGCGGTCTCCACGATCGCCCCCATCGCGCTGCGGCCCTGCCCGAACCAGCGCTCGATCAGGTCATCGATTTCTGCGCGCATGCCCAGCAGCGGCGTGACCGGCACGCCCAGCGCCAGCTGCACGGCCTGTTGCGGGTAAGCATCGTGGGCGTCGGCCAGCCACAGCTGCACGCCGTGTTCATCCAACGCCAGCGGGCACACGTGGAACTGCTTGAGAAAGCGCAGCGACAGCGGCAGGCCCTCGGCCAGCGCCTGCGGCGGCGACTCAGGCAGCTGCCGTCCTTCCAGCAGCGGCAGGCCCAGCACATCGGCACTGGCCTGCGCCTGGTCACGTTCGGACACCAGCCCAAGCCGCACCAGCAGACCCAGCAGGCTGCCGCCGGCTTCGGCATGCAGCGGCCGCGCACGCGCCAGATCTCCTTCCTTGAGCCGACCACGTGCCAGCAGCGCATCGAGGATGCGGCCTTCAGTGTCGTCGATGGCGGTGGCAGCGAGCGCGTTCACGTGACTCTCCTGTCGATCGTCCCGACTTTAGCAGTTAAGCCGTGGTTTCCACCCTCTCCGATTCTTCTTTCGTAAAAAGACGAAGCCCGTCACACAGGTGACGGGCCTCGCTTATTCATTTACGACGGTCGCTGATTACTGGGTCGCCAGGATGCTCACCCCGCTGTAAGCGGCCTCACCCACCACCTTGATGTAGTAGGTCCCGGCCACCGGCTTGGCGACGCGCACGGTTTCGGTATTGCCCGGGCGGGTCGACTTTGCATCGTTGTCGGTCGCGGTGGGCACGCGGCCCTGCGCCAGGTACACCGACACGTTGCCGCTGCCGCCGTAGGTCAGCACGCTCAGCGTCTTACCAGCCGCTGCTTCGAAGGTGTAGACGGTTTCGCTGGCGGCCGCGCCGGTCAGCCCACCCACGGTCACCTTGTTGGTCAGCGGAATGCCTTCCGGCTCGCAGTTCTCGGTGCATGGCTCCTTCAGCGCGGCATCCAGTGCGGCCTTGGCATCGAGGATGCCGGTGCCGATCGGGGTGGCCGCCGGGATGGTCACCGGGAACTTGCGCGCGCTCTGCTTCAGCAGGGTTTCCAGCGCGGCCGGGGCCAACGGTTCCTTGCCCTTGGCGATCAGCGCGCTCTGCACCATGGCAGCCACGGCGGCAACGTGCGGCGAGGACATCGATGTGCCGCCCTTGCCCATCAGCACCCACTCGCCAGCGTCCGGGGTGGTTTCCGAACTGGAACCGACCTGCCAGATGTAGCCGTTCGGATTGCCGTCGACACCGCCGCCACCGCCCGGGGCCGACAGATCGACCGCGGTACCGTAGTTGGAGTAATAGGTGATGCCACCGGTGACACGGGTCGCGCCCACCGCCACCACGTTGTTGCAGCTGGCCGGACGGTACTTGGACGCGTTGTCGGTTTCATTGCCGGCCGCGACCACCACCAGGGTGCCTCGCGACACCGCGCCATTGATCGCGTCCTGGTACGCGGCATCGCATGCGCCGCCACCGCCCAGGCTCATGTTGATGATTTCCGCCGGGTTGGTGTTGGCCGGAATGCCCGGTACGGTACCGCCTGAGGCCCAGGTGATGGCGTCGCTGATGTCGGCCAGCGTGCCACCGCACTTGCCCAGCACGCGTACCGGCAGCACCTTGGCCTTGTAGGCCAGGCCCGCCAGGGCACTGCCGTTGTTGGTTACTTCGGCAATGGTGCCGGCAACGTGCGTACCGTGCCAGGAACTGCCTTCCGGTTCGGAGCCGGTGTAGCACTCGTTGGCCGTTTCCACCCAGTCACCGTAGTCGGTGGCGCCCGGTGCGCGGCCGTCATTCGGGCGGCGCGAGGATTCCTTGTCACTGATGAAATCGTAGCCTTCCAGCAGGTTGCTGCCGAAGTCCGGCACGCCTGGCAGGATGCCGGTATCGAGCACGGCGACCACGATGCCCTCGCCCTGCGAGAGATCCCACGCGGCCGGTGCGTTCACACCACCGGTGGCGTTGAAGAAGTTCCACTGGTACTGCGCGTAGTTGGGATCGTTGGGCACCAGTGCCGGCTGCGCATTGGTGGCACGCAGGTCCGAACGCTGCAGGCGCACGTTGGCCACCGCGTACTGCACCGACGGATCGGCATTCAGCTCAGCCAGTACCTTCTGCATGTCGGCCGAGCCCAGCTTGGACTTCAGGCGGATCAGGTCGCCACCGGCACCGAGCTTGCGCTCCACCAGCGGGGACAGTGCCGCAGCGCGGCTGGTGGTGCCGCTGCTGACGATGGCACGCGACAACGCCGACTGCACGACCGAGAGCTTGGTCGAACGATCGCTGGCAGCAGCAGTGCCGTTGCGGTACTTCACGATGATACCGTCCACGCTCTGCTGGGCAGTGCTGGCCACGCGAGCCGGTTCCTTGGCCACGCCCGGCTTTGCCGCATGCGCCGCACCGACGCCGACAGTCAACGACAGCACGGCGGCAGCCAGCACATTGATGCGAAGGGTCTGCTTCTTGGTCACGTTCGAAATCCTCTTCAAGGTCATGGTTGAGCTTTCCTTCTCCGCCCGTTGCACGGACGGAGCTCACTACGGCCATCACTCCCTGCGACTGCCCTGGCTGGCCCACCAGGGTTGCCGTGCCACGCCCCTTTGGCGCTCACTGCTCGACGTGCCGATGGGATGGCCCACCGGCACGTTGTTGCGCACTTACCAGCCGAAGCCGGCACCGACGCCGACCGAGCTGTCATCACTGCTGAAGGCACCACCGATGGTGACCGTGGCGCGATCGCTGATCGCGCGCTGGTAGCCCAGCGACATGGCCGACTCGCCACCCTGGAAACCAATGCCTACGCCAACCCGGTTCTGGGTACGGATGCCGGCGGCACTGGTGGCCATGTTGAGCATCGCCGAGCTCATCGCGCCCTGGCGGTCGATACGGCGATCCATGTGGCGCAGGCGTCCATCGACTTCGCCCTTGAACACATCGAAGCTGTCGCTGACTGCCTGCACGCGGCTGTCGGTGTAGCTGTTGGCGGTGGTGATGCCGCGGTCCAGCTGGCCCTTGTTGACCGCATCGGTTGCGGTGGTACCGGCCGCCACGTTGGTGACCTGGCGTTCGTTGCCCTCGCTGCCGACCGAGACGGTGTTGGCGCGATCGGCAACCGAGCCCTGGCCCAGTGCCACCGCATTGGCGGCCGTTGCGCTCGCGCCCTGGCCGACCGCGGTGGACGATGCACCGCTGGCGACGGCACCATCCCCCATCGCGACAGCGTTGATGCCACCGCCTGCGACCAGTGCCGGCTGTGCATTGCCTGCGCTGGCGGCGGTCGGCGTGCCCTGCACTCGGGCCGTGGCCGACCCGCCATCCGCCAGGCCCGCATCGGCGGTGGCCGAAGCCGTGGCCGCGCTGGCCGCGTCGGCGTCCAGCGGAGCGGCCATCGCACGCAGGCTGGCCGCGCCGGAACGCGTGCCGCTGGCGGTGCGACGATCGATCTCGCTGACCTTGCGGTCCAGTGCGCCCAGTGCGTCGCCGACGTTGCTGTAGGTGGAACCCTGGATCACATAGTTCGGCGCAACGAACACCCCCTGCATGCCGACGCTGGCACCGCCGCCGAGGAAGCTGGCGGCATCGCTGAGCGACTGGAACAACTGCCCACCGTTGATCGCCTGGCGGCTGCCGGACGCAATGCTGCCGGCGCCGACGTTGTCGATGGTGGTGCCCTGGATACCGGCCAGGGTCAGGCGGTCGCGGCTGGCATCGTCGTAGCCGACCGAACTGGCCGCGCTGGTTTCAACGGTGGCGATGCGCGAGTCGAAATCTCCGACCCGGGTTTCCACCGCGCCCACGCGCTGGTTGGTGACGTTGAGCTGTGAACCGGTCACGGCATCGCTGCTGCCGGCAGCAATGCGGCCGTCGGCGACGTTGACGATGCGGCGCCGGGTCGGGCCGTTTGTGCCGGTACTGTTGCCCACCGAGACCACGTTGGCCTCCAGAGCGACCGCGCCCGTACCCAGAGCCACCGAGTTGACGCCGGTCGCACCGGTGTTGGCACCCACGGCAATCGCACCGCTGGCGGGAACCGTGGCGTTGCTGCCCAACGCGATGCTGCGTGCGCCGACGGCGGTGGCAGTCGAACCCATCGCCACCGAGTCGGTACCTACTGCGCTCGCGGTTCCACTGCCGTTGCCTCGGAAGTAGCGATTGGTGGTGTTGGCCGTGAACGCGACCACATCCAGCTGGCCTCGATTGACTGCGTCGTTCCACTCGGTGCCGTTGGCGACATTGGTGACCTGCCGGTTGAAGCCGCTGTTGCCCACCGACACCGTGTAGGCACGGTCGGCCACCGAGCCGCCGCCCAAGGCGACGCTGTTGGCCCCGTTGGCCTGGGCACTGACACCGAGGGCCGTTCCGTTACCGCCTGCGGCCTTGGCGCCATAGCCCACCGCGGTACCGAGACGGCCACTGGCCTCGGCGTAGGCACCGATCGCCGAAGCGCCATCAGCCGTGGCCGTGGCACGGAAGCCACTGGCCTGCGACTGCGTGCCGCTGGCGACAGACTGCGCGCCGCTGGCGGTGCTGTAGGCACCCTTGGCCTGTGCACCAGCACCGGTGGCGCTGGCGCCAAGCTCGGTCGCGGCGGCACCACTGCCCAGTGCAACGCTGTCGACGCCGGTGGCCTGTGACGCATTGCCCAGCGCAGCGCCGTTGGCGCCGCTGGCCAGTGCATTGAAGCCGACCGCCGTAGCGTTGGCCGCGACTGCGGTGGCACCGCTGCCGAGTGCACTGGCGCCGTTACCGATCGCATTGGCTGCTTCACCCGCAGCCAGCGCGTTGTCACCTTCCACGTAGGCACCGGCATCACTGTCGGCACTGCCGCTGGCCTGGAAGTGCTTGCTGGTCTTGTCGGCGACACTGGCCACTGCATCCAGCTGGCCCTTGTTCACCGCGTCAGTGGTCTCGGTGCCAGCGGCAACATGGGTCACCTGGCGTTCGCCGCCGGCACTGCCGACGGCCACCGTGTTGGCACGGTCCGCCTTCGAACCCGCACCAAGAGCGACGCTGTTGGCAGCACTGGCCGTAGCGCTGGCACCCAGCGCGGTGCTGTCTGCCGCATCAGCCCACGAGTTCCAGCCGATGGCGGTGGCGTAGTCGTCGGTAGCCCAGGCACCGGCGCCGAAGGCCGCCGCACCGGTACCGCTGGCACGCGAGGGGATCAGGCCGAAGAAGGTGCTGCCACCGATGGCGACACTCTCTGCGCCACTGGCTTCGCTGGATTGACCGACGGCGACCGCGCCGCTGCCTGCCGCTGCTGCACCGAAACCGACAGCCGTGGTGTTGGCACCGGTCGCCGCCGAGCCGTAGCCCAGCGCAGTGCCGAGACGCCCGCTGGCTTCGCTGTAGCCACCGATGGCGGTGGTGCCATCGGCCGAGGCCGCACTGCGGAAACCACTGGCCAGCGATTGCGCACCGCTGGCGACAGCCTCCGCACCGTTGGCGGTGCTGTAGACGGCGCTGGCCTGTGCGGCGGTGCCGGTAGCGGTGGCACTGATGCCACTGGCGACCGCGCCGTTGCCGAGCGCCGCACTGTCTTCGCCGGTGGCCTGTGCGTTGCTGCCAACCGCGGCCGCATTGGTACCGGTCGCAAGCGTGTTGAAGCCCACGGCGGTGGCGTTCGCGGCTACCGCCGTGGCACCACTGCCGAGTGCGGTGGCACCGCTGCCGATCGCATTGGCCGCTTCACCGGCAGCCAGCGCGTTGTCACCTTCCACGTAGGAACCGGCATCACTGTCGGCACTGCCACTGGCCTGGAAGTACTTGCTGGTCTTGTCTGCCGTGGCAGCGACGGCATCGAGCTGGTTCTTGTTGACCGCATCGGTGCCTTCAGTGCCCGCGGCGACGTGGGTGACCTGGCGTTCGCTGCCTGCGCTGCCGACGGCCACGGTGTTGTCACGGTCAGCCTTGGAGCCTGCGCCGAGCGCCACGCTGTTGGCTCCATTGGCCGTAGCGCTGGCACCCAGCGCGGTCGACTCGGCGCCATCGGCCCACGAGTTCCAGCCGATGGCAGTGGCGTAGTCGTCGGTGGCCCAGGCACCGGCGCCGAAGGCCGCTGCACCGGTACCGCTGGCACGCGACGGGATCAGGCCGAAGAAGGTGCTGCCACCGATGGCGACACTCTCTGCGCCACTGGCTTCGCTGGATTGACCGACCGCGACCGCGCCGCTGCCTGCCGCTGCCGCACCGAAGCCGACAGCCGTGGTGTTGGCACCGGTCGCCGCCGAGCCGTAGCCCAACGCGGTGCCGAGGCGACCGCTGGCTTCGCTGTAGCCACCGATGGCGGTGGTGCCATCGGCCGAGGCCGCACTGCGGAAACCACTGGCCAGCGATTGCGCACCGCTGGCGACAGCCTCCGCACCGTTGGCGGTGCTGTAGACGCCGCTGGCCTGTGCGGCGGTGCCGGTAGCGGTGGCACTGATGCCACTGGCGACTGCGCCGTTGCCGAGCGCCGCACTGTCTTCGCCGGTGGCCTGTGCGTTGCTGCCAACCGCGGCAGCATTGGTACCGGTCGCAAGCGTGTTGAAGCCAACGGCGGTCGCGTTCGCTGCCACGGCCGTTGCACCGCTGCCCAGTGCGGTGGCCCCGTTGCCGATCGCATTGGCCGCTTCACCGGCAGCCAGTGCGTTGTCACCTTCCACGTAGGCACCGGCATCACTGTCGGCACTGCCGCTGGCCTGGAAGTACTTGCTGGTCTTCGCGCCTTCGGCGGCCACGGCGTCCAGCTGATCCTTGTTCACCGCGTCGGTACCCAGGGTACCGGCGGCCACGTTGGTGATCTGACGGGTGTTGCCGCCACCGCCTACCGATACCGTGTTGTCGCGGTCGGCAATCGAATCGGCACCCAGCGCCACGCTGTTGGCGCCGCGCGATTCAGCCGCATTGCCCAGCGCGGTGCTGTTGATGCCCGGCGCATAGGCGCCGCCACCGACTGCGGTGGAATAGTCGCCGGATGCTTCGGTCGCCAGCAGGCCGAACAACGAACCACCCACGGCGACGGCATTGGTGCCGGTGGCCAGACTGCCCTGACCGGTCGCGGTGCTGTAGGCACCGGACGCTTCCGAATCGCCGCCAAGCGCCACGCTGTTGGAACCGGAGGCGTTGGCGAAGTTGCCGAAGGCGGTGGCGTTGAAGGCCGATGCGTTGGCGTAACCACCGATGGCGGTGCTGTAGCCGCCGGTCGCTTCTGCGCCGATGCCGAACGCCGCCGACGCGGTGCCGCTGGCCACGCTTTCACTGCCGACCGCCGTGGCGGCCTCACCGCTGGCATTGCTGAAGTAGCCCACCGCCACGGCTTCTTCGCCGCTGGCCTCGGACAGCACACCGGTGGCGGTACTGCCGGCGCCGCTGGCTACCGAGGCCGCACCGAAGGCTGCACTCTGCTCGCCGCTGGCTTCGCTCTCGGCACCCTGCGCGGTGGCGTATTCGCCGGTCGCCTGTGCATTGGCACCGATGGCGCTGGCATTGGCCGCGCTGGCCAGCGCATTGAAGCCGATGGCCTGTGCATTGCTGGCCAGCGCATTGGCACCACTGCCCAGGGCGGTTGCGCCGTTGCCGATGGCGTTGGCCGATTCGCCGGCGGCCAGCGCGTTGTCACCTTCCACGTAGGCACCGGCATCGCTGTCGTCGCTGCCGCTGGCCTGGAAGTACTTGCTGGTGGTTGCCGCACTGGCGGCAACCGCATCGAGCTGCGCCTTGTTCACCGCGTCGGTGGCCTGGCTGCCCGCCGCCACGTTGGTGACCTGGCGTTCATTGCCGGCACTGCCCACCGAGACGCTGCGGTCACGGCTGGCCACCGAACCGGCACCCAGTGCAACCGCGTTGTTGCCACTGGCCGTGCTGCCCGCGCCCAGGGCGATCGCACTTTCACCGCCGGCCACCGTGTTGGTGCCGATGGCGATGCTGTTGATGCTGTTGCCCAACGCCTGGAAGCCCAGCGCAACACTGTTGTCGCCATAGCTGAAGGCGCCGCGGCCGACAGCGGTGGAGCTGATGCCGTTGGCCCAGCTGTTGTAGCCGATGGAGGTGGCGCCATTGGCACTGGCCCATGCCGCAGGGCCGAACGCCGAGGCATTGCGGCCGGTGGCCCAAGCGCCGGCACCGAACGCGGTGGCCCCCTCTTCGCTGGCGGTGCTGTAGCCACCCACCGCGGTGCTGTCGTCGGCCTTGGCAAAGGCGCTGTCGCCAATGGCGACGGCATAGCTGCCGGTAGCGCGCGACTTGCCGCCCGCTGCGAAGCTGTTGTCACCAGTGGCCTGTGCCGCATTGCCGAAGGCGCTGCTGCTGGCACCGGTCGCCTGCGCGGCATTGCCGACGGCGGTTGAACCGGCCGAAGCGGTGGTGCCGACCTGCACCGGGTTGCCTTGGTCATCCAGCAGCGGCTGGTTGTATTCGTCGTACGCCTGGCCCAGCCCGCCCACGGCTACCGCACCGTCACCGTCGGCGAAGGTGTTGCGGCCCAGTGCCACGCTGTCGGCGCCCATGGCTGTTGCGCCCGCCCCCTGCGCCAGCGCACCGGCACCGATGGCGTTGCTGGCCGAACCCGCCGCCACGGCACCCTCGCCTTCTGCATACGCACCGGCATCGCTGCCGCTTTCCGGCTGTGCCTGGAAGAAGCGCGCGGTGGTGTCGGCGGTACTGGCCACTGCATCCAGCTGCGCCTTGTTCACTGCATCGGTGGCTTCGCTGCCTGCCGCCACGCTGGTGATCTGCCGCTCGTTGCCGGCGCTGCCCACGGCCACGCTGTTGGCGCGCACCGCTTCGGAATTCGCACCCAGTGCAACGCTGTTGGCACCGCGCGCGGTGGCGTAGTAGCCAACGGCAGTGCTCTGCGCGCCACTGGCCCAGGTCTGCGCACCCAGTGCGCTGGCGTTCTCGCCCGGCGCATAGGCGAAGTAGCCCACCGCGACCGACTCCGCACCGGAGGCCTCGGTCAGGCTGCCGTTGGCCACGGCATGGTCGCCGCTTGCAATCGCACCGGCACCGACGGCCGTGGCCGCTTCACCACTGGCCTGGGTCTGCACGAAGAAACCCAGGCCCGGGATCAGGTCGGCCGGACCACCGATGGCAACGCTGCTGGTACCGGTAGCGTTGCTCTGCGTACCGACAGCCGTGGAGTAGTCGCCGATGGCATTGGAGACCGCACCGAACGCCGAGGACTGCGCGCCTGCCGCATAGGCGCCGACACCGTACGCCGACGCGGCGAAACCACCGGCATCGGCGCTGGCACCGACGGCGGTACCGCCAACGCCGGCACTGGTGGCACCGGTCTCTACCGGCACGCCACCACTGGTGATCAGCGGATTGCCATCGGCATCCACCGCAGCACCGCCAACAGCGACGCTGCCCGGACCGACGGCCTGTGCGTTGTTGCCGAAGGCCGCACTGTTCTGGCCCGACGCCAGCGCGTTGTTGCCGACCGCAGTGGCGTTCTGCGCGACGGCGGTCGCACCTGCACCGACGGCGGTCGTGCCGTTGCCGATCGCATTGGCGGCTTCGCCTGCGGCGAGCGCGTCCTCTCCTTCGGCCAATGCACCAGCATCGCTGTTGCTGCTGCCGGTGGCCTGGAAGCGCTTGGCGGTGGTATCGGCTACCGCTGCCACATTCCTCAACTGGCCGACGTTGACCGCATCGGTATCTTCGGTACCTGCGGCAACACTGGTGATCTGCCGGGTCAGGCCATAGTCGACCGCACCCACCGAAACGGTGTCCACGCGATCAGCCAGCGAGCCGGCGCCCAGCGCCACGCTGCCGGTGGCCACGGCGGCCGAATTGGAACCCAGCGCAGTGCTGTACTCGCCCACCGCCGTGCTGAATGCACCAACGGCAATCGACGCTTCGTTGGCAGCGGTCGCACCGCGGCCCAGCGAGGTGCTGCCGGGGCCCATCGCCACCGCGCCTGCGCCCACTGCCGTGGCGCCATCGGCGCTGGCTTCGGACAGTGCACCCAATGCGGTCGCTGCGCCGTTCTCGCTGGCGGCAACGGCATGCGCACCAACAGCGGTGTCGCCCAGGCCGAATGCGGCCGCGCTCTGCCCGACCACCACGCTGGCATCACCGAAGGCGAGCGCGTTCTGGCCAAAGGCACTGGCTCCGACGCCCGCCGCAATGGCCTGCGTACCCACGGCGGTAGTGGCATTGGCCAACGACTGGCTGCCGCTGCCCACGGCAATCGCACCGTCGCCATCGATCTTCGCCGCGTCGCTGTTGTCACCAGCGCCATCGGCCTTGAAATAACGGCTGCCCTCGGCAGCCGCCTGCGCAAGCGCCGCCTGCGTGGCGCGCGCCTGTGCATCCAGCTGCGCCTTGTTCACCGCATCGGTGGCGGCGGTACCGGCGGCGACGTTGGTCACCTGCCGTTCCTTGCCGGCATCACCGACAGAGACGGTGTTGGCGCGCGCTGCCTTGGAACCGGCGCCGAGTGCCACGCTGTTGGCACCGGTAGCGCTGGTACCCGCACCGATCGCCACGGCATTGCTGCCCTTGGCGCTGGCAGTGCCATCGACCGCGCACTTGTCCACCACCTTGCTGTTGAGCACCACGCAGTTCGCGCTGCCGCCAATCTCGACCGACTGCGCCGAGGCGATGCCGGTCATGCCCAATCCCATTGCCAAGGCCAACGCTGCGGCCAGTCGTGCCGGCGCGGCATCCGTCGCACTGCGGCGCTGGTCGACGACCCCGCCTGATGAGCCGGAAGAGGCCAGTTCCGAGGCCACCACCAACTGACCCAATGCTTTGTTCCAGACCTTGCGATAAATCCGATTCATCGGTACGGCTCCTGATTGGACTGGTTTTGGGCAAAGCAACGCCACCGCCGAACCTTCGTGGTTCAACGTCCCCTGGGGGCGTTATTCGCGTGATTTACTGCGGGGTATTGCCGAACGGCGCGCAGGGACAGAAAACCGAGCGCATGCGCCGTGCGGTTACTGCGGGATGAACAGATTTGAAACGGGGGTCAAGTGTTAACGGCATCTTTGCGAATCGTCAAGACTTTGACGCAGCAAATGCCATTGCCGTGAAGCAGTTCACTATTTCACTTGTTTATGTACGTATTTTGTTAGGCATGCGTGAGGAAATTCACACATATGAAAACGCATGTAACTGATGGCCAGTACAGGAGTTTCCGTATTCAAAAAGAAAAACCCGCCGGTTTCCCGGCGGGTTTCCATACGCAATGGCATCGTCAGCTGCGCAACGCGTGTGCGATCAGCCGCACCACACCCGCGCGTTGCGGAACATGCGCATCCACGGTGAATCGCCCTGCCACTCGGACGGGGCCCAGCTCAGGTTGAGCGCGCGCGGGGTGCGCTCCGGGTGCGGCATCATGATGGTCACCCGGCCGTCGGTGCTGGTCAGGCCGGTGATGCCGTCGGGCGAGCCGTTCGGATTCAGCGGATACTGGCTGGCGACGTTGCCGTTGCCGTCGATGTAGCGCAGCGCGACGCGGGCGGTGGCCTGGTCGACGGTGTTGTCGAACACCGCCTGGCCTTCGCCATGCGCCACTGCCACCGGCAGGCGCGAACCGGCCATGCCACGCAGCAGGATCGACGGTGACTCCACCACTTCCAGCAGCGCGGTGCGGGCTTCGAACTGCTCGCTGGCATTGCGACGGAACTGCGGCCAGTGTTCGGCACCGGGGATGATGCCCTTCAGCTGGCTCATCATCTGGCAGCCGTTGCACACGCCCAGGGCGAAGCTGTCATCGCGCGCGAAGAACGCGGCGAAGGCATCGCGCAGCGCAGTGCGCTCGAGGATCGAGGTCGCCCAGCCGCGGCCGGCACCGAGCACGTCGCCGTAGCTGAAGCCGCCGCAGGCGACCAGACCGGTGAAATCCTGCAGCGCCACGCGGCCTTCGATGAGGTCGCTCATGTGCACGTCGAATGCACGGAAGCCGGCACGTTCGAAGATGTTGGCCATCTCGATCTGACCGTTGACACCCTGTTCGCGCAGCACGGCCACGCGCGGGCGTGCACCGGTCTGCACGAACGGTGCGGCGACATCCTCATTGAGGTCGAAGCTCAGCTTCGGCTTCAGGCCCGGCGCGGTGAAGGCACGGGCGATCTCGCGCTCGGCATCGGCATTGGCCGGATTGTCGCGGCGCTTCTGCATGGCGTGGGTGACCGACCACCAGGCATCGAACAACGCTTCCCAGCGCCATTCGGCCAGCGAGTCACCACCCAGCGACACCCGTACGACCGGCGCGGTGGTCGGCTTGGCGATGCGCTGCGCGCACTCGGTAAGGGCGTGGCGCTCGACCAGATCGGCGAACGCGGCGCGGTCTTCGCGGGCAATCTGCACCACGGCGCCCAGCTCTTCATTGAACAGGCTGCGGAACGGGTCATCGCCCCAGGCATCGAGGGTGATGTCCAGGCCCAGGCGCGAGGTGAAGGCCATTTCGCACAGGGCAGCGAACGCACCACCGTCGCTGCGGTCGTGGTACGCGCGCAACAGGCCGGCCTGGCGCGCATCGCGGATCAGCTCGAAGAAGCCCCGCAGGCGCTGCGGGTCATCCAGGTCCGGAGCGGCACCGGCGAAGGCCGGCAGGTCACCGTGGTCGGCGTGCACCTGGGCCAGGATCGAACCGCCCAGGCGCTGCTTGCCAGCACCGAGGCCGATCAACCACAGCTCGCTGTCGATATCGCGATCCAGCAGCGGGGTCAGCTGCTGGCGTGCATCGGCTACCGGCGCGAACGCGGTGATCACCAGCGACACCGGCGACACGCTCTTGTGCGCCTCGCCCTGGTCGTGCCACTGCGCCTGCATCGACAGCGAGTCCTTGCCCACCGGGATGCTGATGTCCAGCTGCGGGCACAGTTCCATGCCCACTGCCTTTACTGCGTCGTACAGCAGCGCGTCTTCGCCCGGGTGGCCTGCAGCGGCCATCCAGTTTGCCGACAGCTTGATTTCATCCAGTGCGTCGACCGGGGCCGCGCACAGGTTGGTCAGTGCTTCGCCGACGGCCATGCGGGCTGAGGCCGCCGCATCCAGCAGCGCCAACGGCGTGCGTTCACCCAGCGCCATCGCCTCACCGGCCACGCCGTCGAAATCGGCCAGGGTGATCGCCACGTCGGCCACCGGCAGCTGCCACGGGCCGACCATCTGTTCGCGCGCGGTCAGGCCGCCCACGCTGCGGTCACCGATGGTGACCAGGAAGTTCTTGGAGGCCACGGTCGGGTGCGCGAGCACGCGCAGACCGGCTTCCTGCAGATCCAGGCCACCGGTCTTCAGCGCCGGCCAGCGCGGTGCCGGCGGGTGCGCGGTATCACGGTGCATCTTCGGCGGCTTGCCGAACAGCACGTCCATCGGCAGGTCGATTGGCGCGTCGGCCGGAATGTTGCCCGGCACGGCGCCATAGGCCACCACCAGATGTTCCGCTGCGGTGGCGACACCGACCGCAGCGAACGGGCAGCGCTCGCGTGCGCACAGCGCGGCGAATTCGGCCAGGCGCTCCTGCGCCACACCGAGCACGTAGCGCTCCTGCGACTCGTTGCACCACAGCTGCATCGGCGACAGCGACGGATCGTCGGTGGGCACCTTGCCCAGGTCGATGATGCCGCCCACGCCGGAATCGTGCAGCAGTTCGGGAATGGCGTTGGACAGGCCACCCGCACCGACGTCGTGGAAGAACTTGATCGGGTTGTTGGCACCCATCGCCACGCAGCGGTCGATGACCTCCTGGCAGCGACGCTCCATTTCCGGGTTGTCGCGCTGCACGCTGGCGAAGTCCAGGTCCTCGGCGCTTTCACCGGAGGCGACCGAACTGGCGGCACCGCCGCCGAGGCCGATCAGCATCGCCGGGCCGCCGAGCACGATCACGGCATCGCCGTCCTGCAGCAGGATCTTGTCGACCTGCACGCGATCGATGGCACCGAGGCCACCGGCCAGCATGATCGGCTTGTCGTAGGCGCGCACCAGATCAGCGCCTTCCGGCAGCTCAAAGCTGCGGAAGTAGCCAAGCAGGGCCGGCCGGCCGAACTCGTTGTTGAACGCCGCGCCGCCCAGCGGGCCGTCGGTCATGATTTCCAGTGCCGGGGCCATCCGCGGGTTCAGCGCACGCGGCGCCTCCCACGGCTGTGGCAGCTCGGGGATGCGCAGGTGCGAGACCGAGAAACCGCTCAGGCCGGCCTTCGGCTTGCCGCCACGACCGGTTGCACCTTCGTCGCGGATTTCACCACCGGCGCCGGTCGATGCGCCCGGGAACGGCGCGATCGCGGTCGGGTGGTTGTGCGTTTCCACCTTGATCTGGAACGCGCTGGGCACCTGCGGTTCGCGGCGGTACTCGCCACTGGCCGGATCCGGGCGATAGCGCGAGGCCGGATGGCCTTCGATCACCGCCGCATTGTCGCTATACGCACTGAGCGTGTGCTGCGGGGTCTGCTGGTGGGTGTTCTTGATCATCCGGAACAGCGAACGGTCCTGCTCCTGGCCGTCGATGGTCCAGCTGGCATTGAAGATCTTGTGGCGGCAGTGCTCGGAATTGGCCTGCGCGAACATCATCAGTTCCACATCCGACGGTGACCGGCCCAGCGCGGTGAAGCGCTCGCGCAGGTAGTCGATCTCGTCCTGCGCCATGGCCAGGCCGAGGCGCTGGTTGGCAGCCTCCAGCTGGTCCACCGGCACCCGCTCCAGTTCACCACGGGCCGGGGTCGAGAACAGGGACTGGCCCTGATCGACGGTCTCCAGCACCGACTGCGTCATCGGGTCGTGCAGCACCTTGACCAGCGCCTGCTGGGCGGCGGCATCGGCCGGCCAACCCTGCACGTCGATGCGCAGACCGCGCTCGACCCGGCTCACCGGCTGGCCAGCACCGCGCACCAGTTCGGTGGCCTTGCTCGACCACGGCGACAGCGTGCCCAGGCGCGGCACCACAATGCGGCTGACCGCCCCGTCAGCGACCGCTTCGGACTGCGGGCGGGCTTCCAGAATGCGGCACAGGGTATCGATGTCGGGGGCGGCAGTGCCCTCGGCCTGCACGAAGTAGACGTGCCAGGCACCGCTGATGCGCAGGGAGGGAGCGATGGACTGCAGGCGGGATTCAAGACGTTCGCGGCGGAACGGCGACAGGGCGGGCGCGCCCTCAAGGACCATCATGTCCGGGGAACCGTAGTTGGGAAACGGGCCCGACATTGTACCGGAAGCGGGGGGAGGCTTCGGCCGGGCGGCGCCCGGCACCCGCAGAGGCCAGAGCCAGAGGCAGAGGCAGAGCCGAAGCAACGGCAACGGCAACGGCCAAAGCCAAAGCAACCGCTGGATTGCTGTGGGCTGGGCGGGGCGGTGGGGGCCAGCAGGACACGCCGTAAACCCATCCATGGGGGCTCGATGGCGCCATCCATGGCGCCAACGGTCCTGCTGGCCCCCACCACCCCACCCTCGACAGATTTCTGCGATCTGCCGGAACGGCACGGGGTCGGAGCCCGTTGTTTCGCAACGGGCTCTGACCCTGGACTTGTTGCGATGCCTGATGGATCCATCCACGCATGGCGTGGATCTACTGGCGGTCCCGGGAACGGGTAGATCCACGCCATGCGTGGATGAGAGCGAAGCGACCGGCGTTTGCTTTTGATTTTTTGTTCGTCTTTCGTGGCTGGCGCCCGCATGAACCTGTCGGGGGCCGGGCGGGTGGGGTCAGGCGGAGTGTCCGCGGCATGGATGCCGCGGCCAAGCCCCCATGGATGGGTTCACGGCGTCCCCGCATGACCCCCCCCGCCCGGCCCAACTCCGGAACCTGCTCCAGCCCCAACCACGAGGGGGCTCCGCCGATGGCCGCCGACCGCGCGCCAGCGCCGCTCTCGCCCAAATCCCCGAACCATGCACTCGCTCACGGATTGACCACGCAATTGATGACAACGTTGTCCCCACCTGGCGCCGGACTCTCTCCCCGGCCCACCAGGTACCTCCGTCCGCCCCCTCCGTCGCCTTCCCGGGCGATGTCCGGACCCTGCGTTACGTGCGGCGCCGTCGTGGCCCGTGCGCCAACCATCGATCGGAGACACACCATGTACGACCCGCTTGTGCAGAGTGCCGATGTACGCAGTGCCCACCCTTCCCTTCATCGCTGTCGCCCGCGCCGTCTGGCCTGGTTGCTGGCCCTCGCCGGGGCCGTTGCCCTGCCCGGCCTGGCCCAGGCCGCCAGCTGTGCCGGCGTGGCCGAATGGGACCAGGCCAAGATCTACCGGAGTGGCGATACCCTGCAGAAAGGAGGCGTCCTCTACCGGGCGAACCAGGACATCTGGAACGCGCCGCCGGACCATCCAGCCGGGGCGCCCTACTACACCAACCTCGGGGCCTGCGACGGCAGCGGCGCCAACCAGCCGCCGGTGGTCAGCCTGACCTCGCCGGCCAACGGCGCCACCTTCAGCGCCGGCAGCACGGTCAACGTGACCGCCAATGCCAGTGATGCGGACGGCAGCGTCAGCAAGGTCGAGTTCTTCCGCGATGGCAGTTCGCTGGGTGTCGACACCAGCGCGCCGTACAGCGCCAGCTGGGCCAACGCCAGCGCTGGCAGCCACACCCTGCGCGCGGTCGCCACCGACAACAACAACGCCACCGCCAGCACCGCGACCATCACCATCACCGTCAACGCGGCCAGTGGCGATACCACCGCGCCCAGCGTGCCGGGCGGCCTGGCCGTGGGCACCCGCACCGCCAACAGCATCGCGCTGAGCTGGAGCCCGTCCACCGACAACACCGGCGGCAGCGGCCTGGCCGGTTACGACGTGTACCGCAACGGCAGCCTGGTCGGTTCACCGTCCAGCGCCAGCTATGTCGATGGCGGGCTGACCGCCTCCACCAGCTACAGCTACCGCGTGCGTGCCCGCGACAACGCCGGCAATGCCTCCGCACAGGGCACGGCGGTGACCGCCAGCACCCTGGCCGGCGACGGCGGCACCACCGGCAAGCGTGTCATCGGCTACTTCACCCAGTGGGGCATCTATGGCCGCAACTACCGGGTCAAGAACATCGACAGCAGCGGTTCGGCCGCGCGGCTGACCCACATCAACTACGCCTTCGGCAACGTGCGCAACAACCGCTGCGAAGTGGGCGTGACCCAGGCATCGGATCCGAACACCGGCGTGGGCGGCGATGCGTTCGCCGATTACACCAAGGCCTTCGGTGCCGGCGAAAGCGTGAGCGGCAGCGCCGATACCTGGGACCAGCCGCTGCGCGGCAACTGGAACCAGCTCAAGCAGCTCAAGGCCAAGTACCCGGGCATGAAGGTGCTGATCTCGCTGGGTGGCTGGACCTGGTCGCGCGGCTTCTCCAGCGCAGCGCAACCGGCCAACCGCCAGGCCTTTGTCGCCTCGTGCATCGACGCCTACATCAAGGGCAACCTGCCGGTGACCGACGGTGCCGGTGGCCCCGGTGCAGCCCTGGGTGTGTTCGACGGTATCGACATCGACTGGGAATACCCGGTGGCCTGCGGTATCGCCTGCGGCACGCCCGAGGACAATGCCAACTTCACCGCGCTGATGGCCGAATTCCGTCGCCAGCTCGATGCGGTGCGTCCGGGTCTGCTGCTGACGGTGGCAGTCGGCGCCGGCATCGACAAGATCCGTGTCACCGATCCGGCCGCGTACCACCCGTACCTGGACTACATCAACGTGATGACCTACGACTTCCACGGTGCGTGGGATGCGAAGACCAATCACCAGTCGGCACTGTTCGATTCGCCGAGTGATCCGTCCACCGGCGACCAGAAGCTCTACAACAGCAACGACGCCATCGAGGCTTTCATCAGTCGCGGCGTTCCGGCCGCCAAGCTCAACCTGGGCATCGGCTACTACGGGCGTGGCTGGACCGGCGTGGCCAACGCCAACAATGGCCTGTACCAGACCGCCACTGGCGCTGCTCCGGGTACGTATGAAGCCGGCATCGAAGACTGGAAGGTGCTGAAGAACCTGACGTGGCCGGGCTACACCGACAACACCGCCGGTGCCACCTGGATCTACAACGGCAGCACGCTGTGGAGCTTCGATACCCCGGCCAACATCACCCGCAAGATGGGCTACGTGAAGACCCAGGGACTGGGCGGTGCGTTCGTCTGGGAGTTCAGCGGCGACGATGCGCAGGGCACGCTGACCAAGGCGGTCAGTGATGGCTTGAAGTAAGAAAGATGCCGGGGGTGCAGCGCGCCCCCGGCTTCCTGCCTGTAGAGCCGAGCCCATGCTCGGCTGCGGAAACATCAGCCGAGCATGCGTTCGGCTCTACAGAAACAAGGTCGGCCGCGATCAGCGCTTGGCCGACAGCTTCTCCAACGCGGCACGTAGCTGCGCCGGCGGCAGGTAGCCGCCAAGCTGGGTGCCATCCGGCGCGAAGATGGCCGGCGTTCCGTTCACGCCCAACTGCTGGCCCAGCGCGTACTGCATCGCCACCGGGTTGGTGCAGTTCTTCGCTGCCACCGTGCCACCACGCTTGGCATTGGTCAGCGCCTGGCGACGATCGGCCGCACACCAGACCGAGATCATGTCGGTGTAATCCTTGCTGCCCAGCCCCATGCGCGGGAAGGCCAGGTATTCAACGGTGATGCCGTTGCGGTTGAGCTCGGCGATGTCCTGGTGCAGCTTGCGGCAATAACCGCATTCGATGTCGGTGAACACGCTGATGGTGTATTTCGCGTTCGGCGCGGCGAACACGATGCGGTCACCATGATTGGCCTTGGCCAGCAGGTCACGACGGTAACCCAGCAGGCCTTCGCTGTTGGCCGGGCTCTTGGCGCGGATGTCGTAGGGCTGCGACTGGAACAGGTAACGGCCGTCGTCAGAGACGTACAGCAGCTGGCCGGAGACCACCACTTCACGGAAGCCCGGGAAAGGTGCAGCACCGATGTAATCCACCTGGAAGCCGGGGTTGAGTTCGGTCAGGGCCTTGCGCACGGCCTGCTCGGCCGGAGCATTGGCGGTGGCGGCAGGAGCGGCCTTGGCCGCCGCTGCGACGGGCGCCTTCGCGGCGGGCGGGGCCGGCTGGGCGCAGGCACTCAGGCTGAGCGCGCCGAACACGGCGGCGATGGCGAATCGGAGCATGGAGCAGTCCGCAGCAGAAGGAAGACTTCGGATTCTGACACAGCCATCCTGAGTGGTCCGCGATGCCGCGCACAGGCCCGGCAGGGATCCAGCCGTGGGCTCAGCCGCGTGGATGATGGCGGGCGTGCAGTTTCTGCAGGTGCTCGCGTGCGACCAGCGTGTAGATCTGGGTGGTGGACAGCGAGCTGTGGCCCAGCAGCATCTGCAGCGCGCGCAGGTCGGCGCCGCGGTTCAGCAGGTGCGTGGCGAAGCTGTGCCGCAGGCCATGCGGACTGATCCGCGCCGGGTCGATACCGGCCACCGCCGCGTAGCGCTTTACCAGGTGCCAGAATGCCTGGCGGGTCAATCCATGCAGTGCCGGCTCGATGAACAAGGGCGTCTGCCCGTCGGCCAGCGCCTGCACCTTGCCCTTCCCCACCAGTTGCGGTCGCGACTGCTGCAGGTAGCGTTCCAGCCAGTACTGCGACTCCTCGCCCAGCGGCACCAGGCGTTCCTTGCTGCCCTTGCCGGTCACCCGCAGCACGCCCTGGCGCAGGTTCACCGCCGTGGCGGGCAACAGCACCAGCTCGCTCACGCGCAGCCCGGCGGCATACATCAGCTCCAGCATGGCGCGGTCGCGCAGGCCGAGCGGACTGTCGATATCCGGCGCCGCCAGCAGCGCATCGATCTGGCTCTCGGCCAGCGCCTTGGGCAGCAGCCGTGGCAGCTTCGGCGGGTCGAGCAGTGCGCTGGGATCCTCGATGCGTTCGCCACGCCGCACGGCGTCGGCGAAGAAGGCACGAAGCGCCGACAACAGCCGAGCATTGCTGCGCGGCGACCAGTTGTGGCGGGTGCGCCACGCCAGGTACTCGAACAGGCAGGCACGTTCAACACCGGCCAGACCACCGTCGCGCCCATCGCACCAGCGCGCCAGGCCTTCAAGGTCGCGGCGATAGCTGTCCAGCGTGGCGCGGGCCAGGCCGTGCTCGGCCCAGATCGCGTCGAGGAAACGCTGGATGCGCTGGCCGTCCTCGCCGCGCAGCTCGGGTAACTGCTGGACCAGCTGACGACGTTCGGCGGGGGTGGAAGTGACGGCCATGCACGCAGGATACGAGGCCAACTGCGGGCACGGCCAGCATTGCGTATGCTCGGCACATGTCGAGCCCCGCTACCGATGCGGCCCACGCCGCCGCTGATACGCCCCGCCCGCGCGCGCTGCTGCTGTGGCGCCTGCTGGCGATGATCTATGACGCGTTGCCGGTACTGGCGCTGTGGATGCTGGCCGGCACCGTGTTCACCCTGGCCTATACCTTCAGCGGCCATGCGCAGCGCGAGAACATCGCGCCTTTCAGTGCATGGCAGTGGCTGCTGTGGGCCGTCTGCTGGGGCATGACCGGGTGGTATGCCACAGCCAGCTGGCGGCGTGGCGGGCAGACATTGGGCATGCGCCCGTGGCGCTTGAAGCTGGAATCACGCGACGGCGCGCCACTGCGACGCGGCCAGTTGTGGCTGCGGTTCGCAGTGTGCACGCTGTCGCTGCTGCTGGGCGGATTGGGCTTCTGGTGGGCGCTGGTGGATCGCCAGCACCTGACCTGGCACGACCGCGCCAGCGGCACCCGCATGGTGCGGATGCCGAAACGCTGACCTGTCCTGGTAGCGCCTGGCCATGCCCGGCGGACGTGGGATATCGGACACCTTCGCCGGGCATGGCACGGCGCTACCGCAATCAGCCGGACTTGCGCCGGAACAACAATCCGGACACCGCCAACATCACGATCGGCGGCAGCGCGTAGGCAATGCGATAGTCGAACTTGAGCGCGCCGGCCATGCGGCCGAAGAACAGCTGCAGCAGCCAGAACGCCAGCGCGAACAGGATGCCCAGGAACAGGCGCTTGCCCATGCCGCCACTGCGCAGTGAACCGAACGCGAACGGCACCGCCGCCAGGCACAGCGCCAGCACATTCAACGGATAGAACCAGCGGCTCCAGTACACATCCTCGTAGTCGCGCGCATCCAGTCCGTTGCGCTCGCGGTAGGCGATGCTGGTGCTCAGTTCGGACACGCTGAGGTTGCGCGGCTTGGCGATGCCGGTGGCCAGGGCCCCTGCGTCCAGCTTGGAATTCCACGGCTCGCGGGCCGCTTCCTGGCGCGTTGCCGAACGCTCGCCGAAGGTGTCGCGGCGCACGCCGGTCAACACCCAACCGTCCTTGTCATGCTCGGCGGTGGCGGCATGGGTCAACGTGCCGACCCGCCCGTCCTCGTTGATCCTGTAGAGGCGCACGTCACGCAGAATCAGCCGCGTGCCCTTGTCGCCCACCAGTTGCTCTTCGCCCGTCTGTGCGTTGAGGAACGTGTCACCCTCGCGCGCCCACAGACCGGAATAACGCGCCACCGCCATGTCGGTGCCCCACTTGGCACTCATCTTCAGCGAATCGGCACGGTTCTGGCCCCAGGGGCCCAGGGTCTCGGCGCTGATCACCATCAGCCCGGTCAGCAGCGACAGAGCGATCGCTACCGACACGCTCAGGCGCTTGCGCGACAGGCCCAGCGCGCGCAGCGCGGTCAGCTCCGAGGTCGCGGCCAGCTGGCCCAGGCCCATCAGCGCGCCGATCACCGCGGCAGTCGGGAACATCGTGTAGGCCCGACGGGGCACGGTGTACAGCACCCAGGCTGCCGCATGGCCCAGCGAATAGCCGTTCTTGCCGATGTCCTTGAACTCGCCGGAGAAGGCCATCAGCACGTCCAGGCCGACCAGCACCGCCCAGGTCAGCAGCACGGTACCCAGCACCGCCCGGCCCAGGTACAGATCGAAACGCATCGGTCGCAGCATCATGCGCGGGCTCCCTTCGGGCGGGCCATGCGGCCGTCACGCGCGTACATCCAGATCGCCAGTGCCAGCAGAGGCAGGGTCAGCCACCACAGGCCAAGCGCCGGCGGAATTTGGCCGTTGGCAATCCAGCCGCTGCCGATGAACATCATGTTGGTGCCGACCATGTACGCCAGCAGGGCCAGCATCATCCGGCCATAGCGCTGCTGGCGCGGCGAACTGCGGCCCAGCGGCACGGTCAGCAGGGCAAAGGCCAGTGCGATCAGCGGCGGTGCCAGGCGACGGTGCAGCTGCGCCTGCGCCTCGGGGCGCTTGTCGCCGAACAGCGCGGTGGTCGGCATCAGCTCGGGGTCATCACTCTTGCGGGCTTCACTGCCATCGGGCAGCGCCACGTCGTTGCGGGCGAAGGTCGCCAGACGGTAGTCCAGCGCGCCGGCCACCGGCCCTTCCAGCTGGTGGCCATCATCCAGTTCGAGGAAGCGCTGGCGCGCCCCTTCGAAGTACATGCGGCCGCCGGCGGCGGACACCACTTCAAGGCGATCTTCCTTCTGCCGCTGCATGAACACCCGGCCCAGCTGGCTGCCATCGGGGGAGATCGAGGCGACGTAGACCACCCCACCATTGGGCAGCGGGGTGAACCGGCCCGGCTCCAGGCCGGCCATCAGCACGCTGCGGTTGGCGTCCTGGATCATCTGTTCGGCGGTTCGCTGGGCCCAGGGCCCCAGCCACAACGAACAGGCGCCGACCACCGTGATCACCGGCAGCACCAGCAGCAGCAGGGGCTTGAGCAGGCGCTTGGGGCCGACACCAATGGCGGTGATGACCGCCATTTCCGAGTCGCGGTAGAGGCGGGCGATGGCCAGCAGCAGGCCCAGCATCAGTGCCAGCGGCAGGATCAGCGGCATGTAGACGATGAACTGCAGGCCCAGCTGCGAGAACAGCAGCTTGGCCGGCAGCCGCCCGTCGGCGATGTTGCCGAGGATGTCCACCAGCACGCCGCCCACGCTGACCACCAGCAGGACGATCAGGGTAGCCAGGAAACTCTGGACGAAATCGCCCAATAGATAGCGGTCGAGCTTCAACATGGGGCGGTGGTTTAAACTCTCAGGTTCGTTCGCGGTGCCGCCCAGTCTAGCGTCTGGGCGTAAACGGTCCGCGATTGTACGGACTTGCCAATGGAATCTGCTCAATGGCTCTCGAATTCACCCTGAACCACCTCGCCGCGGCTTCGGCCGCCGTTGACTGCCTCGTCGTCGGCGCCTATGCCGACCATACCCTGACTGCGTCCGCGCAGGCACTGGATGCTGCAAGCGGTGGCCGCCTGGCCGCCCTGGCCCAGCGCGGCGACCTGTCCGGCAAGACCGGCGCCACCACCCTGCTGCACGATCTGCCGGGCGTGACCGCCCCGCGCGTGCTGGTGGTCGGGCTCGGCGATGCTGCCCGCTTCGGCGTGCCGCAGTACCTGAAGGCAGTCGGCGACGCCGTGCGCGCGCTGAAGGCTGGCGCTGCCCGCAGCGCACTGTTCACCCTGTCCGAGGTGGCCATCAAGGACCGCGACGCGGCCTGGGCGATCCGCCAGGCAGTGATCGCCGCCGACCACGCCGCCTACCGCTACACCGCCACCCTGGGCAAGAAAAAGGCCGATGATGCCGGCCTGGCCCAGCTGGCCATCGCCGGTGATGACGCGCAGGCCCTGGCCCAGGGCCAGGCCATCGCCGCCGGTGTCGAATTCGCCCGCGAGCTGGGCAACCTGCCGCCGAACTACTGCACCCCGGCCTACCTGGCTGAAGTGGGCGTGAAATTCGCCGGCGAGCATGACGGTGCCGAAGCGGAAATCCTCGACGAGACCCAGATGGAAGCGCTGGGCATGGGCTCGCTGCTGGCCGTGGCCCGTGGCTCGGCCAACCGCCCGCGCCTGGTGGTGCTGAAGTGGAACAACGGCGGCGACGCCAAGCCCTACGTACTGGTCGGCAAGGGCATCACCTTCGATACCGGTGGCGTCAACCTGAAGACCCAGGGCGGCATCGAAGAGATGAAGTACGACATGTGCGGTGGCGCCAACGTCATCGGCACCTTCGTCGCTGCGGTCAAGGCCAAGCTGCCGTTGAACCTTGTCGTGGTGGTGCCGGCGGTGGAAAACGCCATCGACGGCAACGCCTACCGTCCGTCCGACGTCATCACCTCGATGTCGGGCAAGACCATCGAAGTGGGCAACACCGACGCCGAAGGCCGCCTGATCCTGTGCGACGCCCTGACCTACGCACAGCGCTTCGAGCCGCAGGCGCTGGTCGATGTGGCCACCCTGACCGGTGCCTGCATGGTCGCCCTCGGCCACCAGACCGCAGGCCTGATGAGCAAGCACGACGACCTGGCCAACGAACTGCTGGCCGCTGGCGAGCAGGTCTTCGACCGCGCCTGGCGCCTGCCGCTGTGGGACGAATACCAGCCGATGCTGGATTCCAGTTTCGCCGACGTCTACAACATCGGCGGCCGCTGGGCCGGTGCCATCACCGCCGGTTGCTTCCTGTCGCGCTTCGCCGAAGGCCAGCGCTGGGCCCACCTGGACATCGCCGGCGTGGCCAGCGATGAAGGCAAGCGTGGCATGGCCACCGGCCGTCCGGTCGGCCTGCTGAGCCAGTGGTTGCTGGACCAGGTCGCCCGCGCCTGACGCTGTACCTGACCCTGGCCGGCAACCGCCGGCCGGGGCCTCGCCGATCCAGCCGTCACCCGGCATGGATCGGCACCTGCCTCACCTGGATGCCGCCATGCCCCGCGCCGACTTCTACCTGATCGCCAAGCCCCGTTTCCTGACCGAGCCACTGCGCCTGGTCTGCGAGCTGGCGCGCAAGGCCAACGACGCCGGGTTGTTCACCCTGGTGCTGACCCGCGACCAGGCCCAGGCCGAAGAACTCGACGAACTTCTCTGGTCGTTCGACGACGATGCCTACATTCCGCACCAGATCGTGGGTGAGGATGTGGACGAGGAAGAGGCGCTGGTGCTGATCGCCCCGCCCGGTGGCGAGGCGCCCGTGCGGCCGCTGGTGATCAACCTGCGCGACGAACCCTGGCTGGGCCAGTGCGAGCGCGTGCTGGAAGTGGTGCCGGCCGATCCGGAAGCACGTGAACCGCTGCGCGAGCGCTGGCGCCAGTACAAGACCGCCGGTTACGACCTGAACAAGCACGACATGTAAGCCCAGCGAGGACCCCTTGATGCGCCTGTTGATCGCCCTGATTCTTCCCTGGCTGTCCTTTTTCACCATCGGCCGGCCGTTTGCCGGCATCGTCTGCCTGATCCTGCAGATCACCCTGATCGGCTGGCTGCCCGCCGCGATCTGGGCTGCCTATTCGGTCAGCCAGTACCACACCGACCAGAAGATCCGGCGCACCCTCGGGTCGCGCTGATCTCCCTTCCCGCCTTGATGACTGGTTCCCCCGCATGACCCAACTCGCCTCCAGCTACGACCCGAAGTCCTTCGAGACCGACCTCTACGAGGCCTGGGAGAAGGCCGGCCATTTCAAGCCGTCCGGCAAGGGCGAGCCGTACACCATCCTGCTGCCGCCGCCGAACGTAACCGGCACCCTGCACATGGGCCATGCCTTCCAGCAGACGCTGATGGATGCGCTGGTGCGCTACCACCGCATGCGCGGCTACGACACGCTGTGGCAGGTCGGCACCGACCATGCCGGCATCGCCACCGAAATGGTGGTCAGCCGCAACCTGGCGCTGGAAGGCAAGGGCGAGACCCGCGATTCGCTGGGCCGCGAAGGCTTCATCGGCAAGGTGTGGGAGTGGAAGCAGCAGTCCGGTGACATCATCGAACGACAGATGCGCCGCCTCGGCACCTCGGCCGACTGGTCGCGCAGCACCTTCACCATGGACCCGCAGCCGTCCGAAGCGGTGATCGAGGCCTTCGTGCGCTGGCACGAACAGGGCCTGATCTACCGCGGCCAGCGCCTGGTCAACTGGGATCCGGTGCTGAAGACCGCGATCTCGGATCTGGAAGTGGAGAGCGCCGAGGAAGACGGTTTCCTGTGGTCGATCGCCTACCAGCTGGATGAAGGCCTGAGCTACGAGCACGTCGAGCGCGATGCCGACGGCGTCGAGACCCTGCGCGAAACCCGCGATTACCTGGTGGTCGCCACCACCCGCCCGGAAACCCTGCTGGGCGACACCGCGGTGATGGTGCACCCGGAAGACGCGCGTTACCTGCACCTGATCGGCAAGAGCGTGGTGCTGCCGCTGACCGGTCGCCGCGTGCCGGTGATCGCCGACGACTATGTGGACCGTGCGTTCGGTACCGGCGTGGTCAAGGTCACCCCGGCGCATGACTTCAACGATTACCAGGTGGGCGTGCGCCACAGCCTGCCGATGATCAACCTGTTCACCCCGGTGGCGGCGATCAACGACAACGCGCCGGAACGTTTCCAAGGGCTGGACCGTTACGACGCGCGCAAGGCCGTACTGGGTGAACTGGAAGACCTGGGCATCCTGGTCGAGACCAAGGCGCACAAGCTGCAGGTGCCGCGCGGCGACCGTACCGGCCAGGTGATCGAGCCGTACCTGACCGACCAGTGGTTCGTGAAGATGGACGAACTGGCGCGGCGTGGCCTGGAGCTGGTGGAGGACGGTTCGATCTCGTTCGTGCCGCCGAACTGGATCAACACCTACCGCCACTGGATGACCAACATCCAGGATTGGTGCATCAGCCGCCAGCTGTGGTGGGGCCACCGCATTCCCGCATGGTTCGATGCAGCCACCGGCAACTGCTACGTCGGCCGCAGCGAGGACGAGGTGCGGGCGAAGCACAATCTCGGCAGCGACGTCGTGCTGAGCCAGGAAAGCGACGTGCTGGAGACCTGGTTCTCCTCGCAGCTGTGGCCGTTCTCCACCCTGGGCTGGCCGAACGAACAGGCGATGGCCGAGCGCGGTTTCGACCGCTACCTGCCGTCGTCGGTGCTGATCACCGGCTTCGACATCATCTTCTTCTGGGTGGCGCGCATGATCATGGCCACCGACAACCTGACCGGCAAGGTGCCGTTCAAGGACGTCTACTTCACCGGCCTGATCCGCGATGGCCAGGGCCAGAAGATGTCCAAGAGCAAGGGCAACGTGCTCGATCCGTTGGACATCATCGACGGCATCACCATCGATGACCTGGTGGCCAAACGCACCGGCGGGCTGATGCAGCCGCGCATGGTGGAAAAGATCGAGAAGGCCACGCGCAAGGAGTTCCCGGACGGCATCGCCGCCCATGGCGCCGATGCGCTGCGCTTCACCATCGCCGCGCTGGCCACCCATGGCCGCGACATCAAGTTCGACATGAACCGCGCCGAGGGTTACAAGAATTTCTGCAACAAGCTGTGGAACGCCAGCCGCTTCACCCTGATGAACACCGAAGGTGCGGCGTTCACCGGCGTGCCGACCCCGCGTACCGATGCCGAGCGCTGGATCCTTTCGCGCCTGGCCGCCACCACCGCCGAAGCGCAGGGCCATTTCGCCGCCTATCGCTTCGACCTGCTGGCGCAGTGCCTGTACGAGTTCGCCTGGAACGAGTTCTGCGATTGGTTCCTGGAGCTGAGCAAGCCGGCGTTGAACGGCGCCGATGCGGCTGACGCCCACAGCACCCGCCACACGTTGCTGTATGTGCTGGAAGCGCTGCTGCGCCTGCTGCACCCGCTGACCCCGTTCATCACCGAACAGCTGTGGCAGCAGCTTGCGCCGCGCCTGGGCTTGGCCGAAACCACGCTGTCGCTGCGCCCGTACCCGACTGCCGCCGAGTTCGAGGGCGATCATGCCCAGGCCGAAGCCGACGTTGAATGGCTGAAGGCCGTGATCAGTGCGGTGCGCCGCGTGCGCAGCGAGCTGAATGTCGCCCCGTCCAAGCTGGTACCGCTGCGCCTGCTGGCCGGCCTGGAGCAGGACCGTGTGCGCATCGAGCGCTTCAGCGCATCGCTGTCGTTCCTGCTGAAGCTGGACAGCATCCAGTGGCTGGCCGACGCACAGAGTGCGCCGCCTGCAGCAGCGGCGATCGTCGGTGAGCTGAAGCTGCTGGTACCGCTGGAAGGCCTGGTCGATCTCGATGCCGAGCGTGCGCGCCTGGACAAGGAGATCAAGCGCGTGGAAGGCGAGCAGGAGAAGAGCGAGACCAAGCTGGCCAAGTTCTCCGACAAGGTGCCGCCGGCGGTGATCGAGCAGGAGCGCGTGCGCCTGCTCGACTGGAACAACCAGCTGAGCGGCCTGCGCGAGCAGCGCGCGAAGCTGTAACACCTGTAGGTTGGGTGCCAACCAAGGTTGGCATCTACCAACGCGGAATCGGAAACGCCGGGCACTGCCCGGCGTTTCCATTTCTGCCACATGGCATCATCGGGCGATGCCGCTTTCCCTCTTCCTGCTGGTCCTCGCTGCTGCGGCACTGCACGCCAGCTGGAACGCGATCGTCAAACGCGGGCCGGACAAGTTCCTCGGCACCGTACTGGTGACCGGCAGTGCGGCGTTGCTGTCGGCGGCGGCGTTGCCGTTGTTGCCCTTCCCTGCCATGGACAGCTGGCCGTGGCTGGTGGCGTCGGTGCTGCTGCAGGTGACCTACTACGCCCTGGTCGCACGCTGCTACCAACAGGTCGACATGAGCCTGGCGTATCCGATGATGCGCGGCTGCGCGCCCATACTTGTTGCGTTGGCCGGCGCCGTGCTCGGCGAACGCCTGCCGCCTTCAGCCTGGCTCGGCGTCATCCTGGTGAGCGGCGGCATCCTGTGCATGGCCCGCGGCGCACGCAGTGGCCAGCTGCGGCTGCCGGTGCTGACGGCGGCGATGATCGCCACCTACACGCTGGTTGATGCACAGGGTGCGCGGCTGTCCGGCAATGCGCTGAGCTATACGTTGTGGTTGTTCCTGCTGTCGGGCATCCCGCTGCCAGCGTGGGCGTTGTACACGCGACGTGGCGCGGTGCTGGCCTACGCGCGCCAACATTGGCCGCTGGGTCTGGCCGGCGGCATCGGCACCACCGCGTCGTATGCGATGGCGCTGTGGGCGATGACCCAGGTACCAGTGGCGATGGTGTCGGCGCTGCGCGAATCGTCGATCCTGTTCGCGCTGCTGATCTCGGTGTTCCTGCTGCGCGAACGGGTACCGCGTGCACGCTGGCTGGCGGCGGTATTGATCGTCGGGGGTGTGCTGGCGCTGCGGTTGGCGTAAACAACGCTCCGGTAGTGCCGGCCGCTGGCCGGCAACCCTTCGACCTTACAGCGGCGGCATTGTCTCCAGCTCGCCGTCCACCAGTTCGATCGCCATCACCAGCGCATCTTCGCGCCCCTCCGCAGCAGGATAATAGCGGGGGCGCCGGCCAATCTCGTTGAAGCCTTCGCTGTGGTACAGCGTCAGCGCCGGGGTATTGGACGGACGCACTTCCAGGAACACCCGCTGGGCGCCACGATCACCGGCCAGGCGAACCAGCGCACGCAGCAGTTCACGGCCAAGCCCACGCGACTGCACCAGCGGATCGATGCAGATGTTCAGCACATGCGCTTCATCGGCAGCCAGGCTGAGCACGCCATAGCCGATCAACAGGCCATCGCGCTCCATGGCCAGACCGGGGTAACCGGCACGCAGGCAATCCAGGAAAATGCCGCGGGTCCAGGGATAGGGATAGCCACGCACTTCGATGGCCATTACTGCGTTGAGATCACTCTCGCGCAGTGCACGCATCGCCACCGGCCCGGGCTGGCTGACCGCACTCATGCGGCTCCGCCCTTGCGCAATGCACGCAGCTGCGGCCACAACGCGCGTTTGGCTGCGGGGTCGCGACGTAGCTGCTCCAGTGGCCAGCTGTCCATCAACGCCTGCGTGGCCGGATCATTGGGATTGCAGCCCGACGCACGCAACAGCGCGATCTGCAGGCGATCAGGCAGGCGCACCAGCGGCTGGCGTGCGTTACCGGTGGCCAGCGGACGGGCCGCCGCCGGTACGGTGTCCGGCGCCGCCACCGGCACGGCAGTGCGTGGCGTCGCGCGCTCGGGCCGGGCTTCCAGCACCGGATCGCGCTGGCTGCGTTCCTGCGGCATCGACGGCGGCGGCGTTCTTGCCGACTCCACCGCCACCGCTGCGGGCATTGATGCCTCGGCGTCGGCCACGCTCAGCTGCAACGCTGCGTCCATCGCGGCGGCCAGCTGACCATCGTGATAGACGGTGTAGCCCATTGCCTGCAGCCAAGCCTGCTGGGCCGGGGACCACAACACGGGCAGGTCCTGGCTCACGCCGCCTCGGGCTTCTTGCGCAGGCGCTGCATGCCCCACATCACCGGGCCTGACAGGGCGTACAGGATGCCGACGACGAACAGCACGCGGGGCAGATCGATCACCGCGATGGCGATGCCGATCGGCACCAGTGCCAGCACCAGGAACGGGACGCGGTCCGAACGTGCGCCCTCCTTGGCCGGACCGCCCTTGAAGCTCCAGAAGCGGATGCGGCTGACCATCAGCAGTGCGGCGACAAGGGTCACCGCCAGCGCCACGAAGCGCAGCTCGTTGCCGTTCCAACCCAAGGTGCCATCGGCGAAGGCCCAGACGAAGGACATCATCAGGCCCGCAGCAGCCGGGCTGGCGAGGCCGACGAACCAGCGCTTGTCGACCACGGCCACCTGGGTATTGAAGCGCGCCAGGCGCAGCGCCGCGCAGGCGGCATACAGGAAGGCCACTGCCCAGCCCAGGCGGCCGACCAGCTCACCGTCGTACTTCAGTTCCGACAGCGACCAGTGGTACATCACCAAGGCGGGCGCCATGCCGAAGCTGACCAGATCGGCCAGCGAGTCGTACTGCACCCCGAACTCGCTGCTGGTACCGGTCAGGCGCGCGACTCGGCCATCGAGGCCATCCATCACCGCCGCGACGAACACAGCGATGCTGGCATTGACGAAATCCCCGTTGGCCGCGGCGATGATGGCGTAGAAGCCAGAGAACAGCCCAGCCGTGGTGAACAGGTTGGGCAGCAGGTAAATCGTGCGCGAGCGCGGCGGCGGTGTGATCGGGTCCATGGAATCCAGTTTAATCGACTTGCCAGCGGTCGGCGCCAATGCTGCAATCGGCGTTCTACGCCCATTCTGCGGAGTTTGCCATGCGTGCCCTGTCCTGCCTGGGTTGCCTGCTGCTGTTGGCCAGTACCACGGCGCTGGCCGGGCCCGTCTACAAATGGAAGGATGCCAAGGGTGTGACCCAGTATTCGGAAACGCCGCCGACCGGCGCCAAATACGAGACCCGCGCCCAGGCCAAGGCCGCTGTGACGGAAGAAGCGGAGGCGGCCAGTGCCGCCCCGGTGCCCAAGGAATGCAGCACCGCCCGCGCCAACCTTGCGCTGCTGGAGGGCGGTGGCCCGGTGATGCAGGACACCGATGGCGACGGCAAGGCCGATACCGCGCTCACCACCGAACAGCGCAGCAGCCAGAAGGGTCTGGCCGAGGCGACGATCAAGGCGTACTGCCCACCGGCGGGTTGAGGGGTATCGGCCGGGCGGCGCCCGGCACCCGCAGAGGCCAGAGCCAAAGCCAAAGCCAAAGCGGCTTTCTGCGGGATGGCGGGGCACTGTGGGTTTGCGGGGCCGCCGCAAGTACGTCCGTGTAGGCTTGGTCGCCGCATCCATGCGGCTCACACCCCGCAAACCCACAGTGCCCCGCCTTCGACAGTTTCCCGGTGGCCAGTAGATCCACGCCATGCGTGGATGAATCTCCATCGAAATCGAATATTTCGACAATTGATCGAAGAGCATCCACGCATGACGTGAATCGTGTCGACCAAGGTCGACACCCACCAAGAGCAGGCCATGCCAGCCCGACAGATCGCGGAAACCTGTCGAAGGCGGGGAGGGTCCGGTTGCGGGGGTGTAAGCGCCATGGATGGCGCGCCCAAGCCCCCATGGATGGGTTCACGGCGCCCCCCGCAACCGGACCCACCCCGCCATCCCACGGAACGCCCGCTTTTGACGTTGCCGTTGGTTCGGCGGGTGCCGGGCGCCGCCCGGCCGATACCCCTGCCCCGGCCGGGCTGGCAGAATAGGTATCTCTGCCGTAATCCGAAGCCGACGATGCGCCTCTCCCAGTTCCACCTGCACACCACCAAGGAAACCCCCAGCGACGCCGAGCTGACCAGCCACCGGCTGATGCTGCGCGCGGGCATGATCCGCAAGCTCGCGTCCGGCCTGTACACCTGGTCGCCGCTGGGCCTGCGCGTGCTGCGCAAGGTCGAACGCATCGTCCGCGAGGAAATGGACCGTGCCGGTGCCGTCGAATTCCAGATTCCGACCATCCAGCCGAAGGAACTGTGGGAGCAGACCGGCCGCTGGCAGAAGTTCGGCCCGCAGCTGCTGAAGATCAAGGACCGCAAGGAACAGACCTTCTGCTACAGCCCCACCGCCGAAGAAGCCGCCTGCGATTTCGCGCGCAGCGAACTGTCCAGCTACAAGCAGCTGCCGGTGAACTTCTACCAGATCCAGACCAAGTTCCGCGACGAGATCCGCCCGCGCTTCGGCGTGATGCGTGCGCGCGAGTTCCTGATGAAGGACGCCTATTCGTTCCACCTGCATGACGAAGATCTCGTGCGTGAGTACGAAAACATGAAGGTGGCCTACAGCCGCATCTTCACCCGCCTGGGCCTGGACTTCCGCATGGTGCAGGCCGATTCCGGCGCGATCGGCGGTGACGCCTCGCAGGAATTCCACGTGATCGCAGATTCCGGTGAGGACGCGCTGGTGTTCTCCACCGGTTCGGACTACGCCGCCAACATGGAAGCGGCCATTGCCGCCGATCCGGCTGCGCGCGCTGCGGCCAGCGAAGCACTGCGCAAGGTCGAAACCCCGACCCAGAAGACGTGTGAAGACGTCGCCGCCCTGCTCGGCATCGATCTGCAGCGCACGGTGAAGTCGGTGGCGCTGATCGCCGGTGAAGGCAAGGCACAGCAGTTCGTGCTGGTGCTGGTGCGTGGCGATCACGAGGTCAACGAAATCAAGCTGGGCAAGGTTGCGGGTCTGGACGAACAGCGTTTTGCCAGCGAAGCAGAGATCGCCGAGTATCTCGGCAGCGTGCCGGGCTTCCTCGGTCCGGTCGCGCCGGCGAAGCCGATCCGCGTGGTCGCTGATCGCGAAGTGGCAGCAATGTCCGACTTCGTCGTCGGCGCCAACGAGGCCGGTTTCCACCTGGCCGGCGTCAACTGGGGCCGCGACCTGGCCGAACCGGAAGTGGCGGACATCCGCAATGTACGCGCCGGTGATCGTGCGCTGGATGGCGGCGAGCTGAAGATCGCCCGCGGCATCGAGGTCGGCCACGTGTTCCAGCTGGGCCGCACCTATGCCAAGGCGCTCGATGCCACCGTGCTGGACGAGAACGGCAAGGCCGCGGTGATGACGATGGGCTGCTACGGCATCGGCATTTCGCGCGTGGTCGCTGCCGCAATCGAACAGAACCATGACGATGCCGGCATCATCTGGCCCGACGCGATGGCGCCGTGGCAGGTGGTGGTCTGCGTGATCAATCCGAAGGGTGACACCGGCGTGGCCGATGCAGCAGCCAGCCTGCTGCAGGAGCTGCGCGATGCAGGCCTGGACGCGGCACTCGACGACCGCGGCCTGCGCCCGGGCGCGATGTTCGCCGACATGGAACTGATCGGCATCCCGCACCGCGTGGTGGTCAGCGAGCGCGGCCTGGCCGCAGGCACCTTCGAGTACCGCGCGCGTCGCGCCGCCGAAGCGGAGAGCCTGGACAAGGCCACCCTGCTGCAGCGCCTGCAGGGTTGATCGGAAAAGACCGGGGTATACCCCGGTCTTTTTTTGCCGGATGGCCGCCTCCGGAAAATCGCCGCGGACATAATCCGGTCAAAATGGTCGCAACCGGGCCAGGCAGCCGACAGACGGTGACCGCAACCGTTTGTGCTGGGATTAATTCCTCATTACTCTGTCCCGCGACGCCACGGACCGGCTCGTCCCTGTCCCTAAATTAGTTTCTGGAGTAATCGTTGATGAGCATCGACCTGACCGGCCTGTCGGCACGTGAGCTGGGCGCATTGATCCGCACAGCCAAGAAGCAGCAGACCATCGTCGCCAAGCGTCGCCCGATCACCAAGGTGCGTGCCCAGCTGAGCAAGCTGGCCAAGACCGAGGGTTACACCATCGAGGAACTGTTCGGTGGTGAACCCGCACCGCGCGCGCGCAAGGTCGCCAAGGCCACCAAGGCCCCGTCCAAGACCGCCGGCCGCAAGCTGGGCAAGGTTGCGCCGAAGTACCGCAACCCGGCCAACCCGAAGGAAACCTGGACCGGTCGTGGCAAGCAGCCGCGCTGGATGGCCGAGCTGACCGCCAAGGGCAGCAAGAAGCCGGAAGATTTCCTGATCAAGAAGGCCTGAGGCCTGATCGGGTTGCAATGAAAAACGCCGGCGAAAGCCGGCGTTTTCTCTTTGTCCGGTGTGTGGACCAACGGTCCACACCCACAAGCGCCATCAGAGCGTCTTGCGCGCCGGCATCAGCAGGTTGCCGAACAGCAGGCCGGCGACCAGCGCCATCACCACGTTCAACACGGTCAGGAACACGCTCTGGCCAGCGCCCACGTCCTGTTGCTGGACCAGGGTCAGCACGCCCCGCAGGCTCGTGCTGCCAGGCACCATCATGATGATGCCCGGCAGGCGGATGATCGCGCCGGGACGACCGACCACGCGCCCGAACAGGTTGCCGCCGGCGGTCAGCAGCATGGCCGACAGGAAGATGCCGGCCGGCGTACCCCAGGCATGACCGCCAAATTTGGAGATCGCATAACCGGCCACCGAGGCGGCGATCACCCACGGATAGTCGCGGCGGTTGGCCTTGAACAACATCGCGAAGGCGAACGCTGCAGTCAGCAGCGAGCCCCACTCCACCCACGGTCCCTGCGGCCGCGAGGCACGGATCATCGGGTCCAGCCCCAGCACATCGGCCAGGGTCACCGCGATCATCGCGCCGACGCTGAGCTTCATGATCGTGGTCAGCGCGCCGGCAAAGCGTGCGGTGCCGGACACCCAGTGCTGGCTGGCCAGTTCATTGACCGCATTGGTCAGTGACATGCCGGGCAACAGCACCACCAGCGAGGCGATGATCACCGTGTTGAGATTCAGTGCGCCCACGAACGTGGCGACGACGGTGGCGACCAGGCCGGCCAGCAGCGCCGCCAATGCTTCGCCCGCTTCGCGGCTGGCCGGGCGCCGGTCGGTGACCATGCCGAGCAGGCCGATCAACAGACCGATGACGCCGGCCGTGGCAATGTCCAGCCACGGCAGCTTCCACATGCCCGCCACGCCGGCCGCACCGAGGGTGAAGGACAGGATGGTGCGCAGCTTGCCGCGCCGGCCCGGATCCTTGTCCAGCTGGCGCAGCGCAGTGTGGCCCTGGGCGATGCTCATGCGGCCGTTGGCCACTTCTTCGGCGATCCCGTCAGCCACGCTGAGCTTGTGCAGGTCGTTCTCGCCGGGCGCCAGCCGGATCACCCGGGTGATGTCGCTGGAGCCGATGGCCTGTGCCGGGTCGCTGAAACTGAGGATGATGCCCGTGGGGTTCGACCACGGTTCACAATCCAGATCGAGCTGCCGGGCCAATGCAACCACCGCCGCTTCCAGGCGCTGGGCCGTTGTGCCGTAGCTGTGCAGGCGGCCGGCGATCTCGGAAACGAAGGCCACGCGCTGCGCGTAGGTGGCCTGGGGCGTGGGGATCGTGTGAGCGTCTGCGGACATGCGCCGTAGTATTACCTACGTCAGGCTCTGCTGGAGAAATTCATCCTGGTTCGACGCGACGTGCAATTCAGAACGGTTATGCTGCGACCCGAATGGCCCCCATGACCCCGACCCACGCCCCCCAGCTCGAACAGGACGCTCAGGATCCGGGACTGATCCGGCTGTCCGGCCACTGGACCCTGAAGACCGCGCTGGCCGCGGCCGAAGTGCTGCGCGGTGTCCCGGACAAGCTGACCGGCATCGACGCCACCGGCATCGAACTGCTCGACTCGGCCGGCGTGCTGCAGGTACTGCGCGTCGCCCATCGCGCCGATCTCAGCGAGCAGGCGCTGCAGTTCCGCCCGGACCACCAGGCACTGGTGTGCACCATTGAAGAAGTGGCCGATGACCGCCCGAAGCCGAAGCGTGACTTCGGCGTGCTGGCGGCGCTGGAGCGGCTGGGCGTCAGCGTCCATGCCACGGGCCACAACATCAAAGCGCTGTGCAGCTTCCTCGGTGAAAACCTGGTCAAGGCCGCACGCCTGGTCAAGGAACCGCGACGTTTCCGCCTGACCGCGACCGTGCACCAGATGGAGCAGGTCGGGCTGGACGCGGTACCGCTGGTGGCGCTGCTGTCCTACCTGGTCGGTGCGGTGATCGCATTCCTCGGCTCGACCATCCTGCGTGATTTCGGCGCGGAGATCTTCGTGGTCGAGCTGGTGAACATCGCCTTCCTGCGCGAATTCGCCGTGCTGCTGACCGCGATCGTGCTGGCCGGTCGCACCGCCAGCGCCTTCACCGCACAGATCGGTGCGATGAAGGCACGCGAGGAAATCGATGCGATGCGCACCTTGGGGCTCGACCCCATCGACCTGCTGGTGCTGCCGCGCCTGATCGCGCTGCTGGTGACCCTGCCGCTGCTGACCTTCATCGCAATGGTCGCCGGCCTGGCCGGCGGCATCACCGTCGGCGCGTTCGACCTGGATATTCCGCCGCAGATGTACATCGCGCGCATGCACGACACGATGGAAGTACGGCACATGCTGGTGGGCCTGGCCAAGGCGCCGGTGTTCGCGCTGGTGATCGGCCTGATCGGCTGCCTGGAAGGCCTGAAGGTCGAAGGCACCGCGCAGTCGGTCGGCGAGCGCACCACGTCCAGCGTGGTGCAGACGATCTCGCTGGTGATCATCATCGACGCCTTCGCGGCGTTGTGGTTCATGCACATGGACTGGTGACATGAGCACGCATTCGGCCCCCGAAGAAATCCCCATGCAGGACGACGACGGCCACGACCTGGCGATCCGCGTGCGTGGGCTGGTCAACCACTTTGGCAGCCAGACCGTGCACGAAGGGCTGGACCTGGACGTGCGGCGTGGCGAGATCCTTGGCGTGGTGGGCGGCTCGGGCACCGGCAAATCGGTGCTGATGCGCTCGATCCTGGGCCTGCGTGTGCCCAATGCCGGGCAGATCGAAGTGCTCGGCCGCGACGCGCGTGCCGACGATGCCGAGAGCCGCCTGCACATCGAACGCAATACCGGCGTGCTGTTCCAGGACGGCGCCCTGTTCTCATCGCTGACTGTCGGCGAAAACGTGCAGGTGCCACTGAAGGAACATCACCGCGAGCTGCCCGAGCGCTGGCACTACGAACTGGCGCTGCTGAAGGTGAAACTGGCCGGCCTGCCCGCCGATGCGATCAACAAGCTGCCCTCGCAGCTGTCCGGTGGCATGCGCAAGCGCGCTGGCCTGGCACGTGCGCTGGCACTGGACCCACCGCTGCTGTTCCTGGATGAGCCCACCGCCGGCCTCGACCCGATCGGTGCGGCGGCATTCGACCGCCTGATCAAGACCCTGCAGGAAGCGCTGGGGCTGACCGTGTTCCTGATCACCCATGACCTGGACACGCTGTATGCGATCTGCGACCGGGTAGCGGTCATCGCCGACCGCAAGGTGGTGGCCAATGCGCCGCTGCCGGAAATCGAGAGACTGGATCATCCGTGGATCCAGGAATACTTCCACGGACCCCGCGCGCGCGCCGCGCGTGGCGAACAGATCGAGAGTGCCTGAGCCATGGAAACGAAAGCCAACTACGTGCTGATCGGCGCGTTCACCCTGATCACCGGCCTGGCCCTGCTGGCCTTCGGCCTGTGGGCCGCCAAGTACTCCTCCGACCGTACCTGGCAGGAATACCGGGTGGTGTTCCGCGAGGCGGTGACCGGCCTGTCGGTCGGCAGCCCGGTGCAGTACAACGGCATCGCGGTGGGCTCGATCACCGAACTGAACCTGGTGCCGGACGATCCGCGCCAGGTGGTCGCACGCATCCGCCTGAACTCGACCACGCCGGTCAAGACCGATACCCGCGCCAAGCTGGCGATCACCAGCCTGACCGGCCCGTCGATCATCCAGCTCAGCGGCGGCACGCCGCAGTCGCCGGCACTGACCACGGTCAACAAGGACCCGGCTCCGATCATCCCGACCACACCGTCGGCCCTGCAGAACATCACCGACGTGGCCAACCGCATCGTCGAGCGCATGGACCAGGTTCTCAGCGACCGCAACGTCGCCTCGATCAACGCCACCCTCGCCAATCTGGAAACGATCAGTGGCGGACTGGCCGACCGTGACCAGGGCACGCAGGCGCTGCTGCTCAGCGCACGCGACGCCGCGCGCAGCCTGGACACCACCCTGAAGACCACCAACGGCACCATCGAGCGCCTGGACAAGAACCTGGTGCAGCAGCTGCCGGGCATCATCGACAAGCTCGACGCCACCCTGGCCAAGCTTGATTCGGCCGCCGGCAATGCCGATTCGATCCTCGGCGAGAACCGTGCCGCCATCAACAGCTTCGCCAATGACGGCCTGGGCCAGCTCGGCCCGACGCTGGGTGAACTGCGCGGCCTGATCCGCGACCTGCGCAGGGTCAGCGACCGCCTCGAGAACAACCCCGCGCGCTACCTGCTCGGCCGCGATGCCCCGAAGGAGTTCGAACCCAAATGAGCCCGACCACCCTTCCGCGCCTGTTGCTGGCCGCCTCGCTGGCCACCCTGCTGGGTGGCTGCTCGATCCTCGGCAGCGGCGACAAGAACCCCGTCACCCTGTATTCGCCGGCCGTGCAGGTCAAGGTCGACCCCAGCTGGCCGCAGGCCGACTGGCAACTGGTGCTGGCCAAGCCCAGCGCCGCGCGCATGGTCGACAGCCCACGCATCAACGTGCGGCCGACGCCGTCGGAGCTGGAGATCTACAAGGGCGCCAGCTGGGCGCAGCCGGCCACCGACATGATCGAAGACACCCTGCTGCGCGGCTTCGAGGATTCCGGCCGCATCCACGGCGTGGCCCGCGTCGCCGCCGGCATCCGCGCCGATTACAAGCTGTCCACCGACATCCGCCGATTCGAGTCGGACTACCAGGGCCAGCCCACGCCGACGGTCGTCATCGAGATAAACGCCAAGCTGATCGACGTGACCAACCAGCGGGTGGTCGCCGACCGTACCTTCCGTCAGCTGCAGCCAGTGGGGAGCACCGATGTGCCGGCAGTGGCCGCCGCCTTCGAGCGCGGCCTGCAGCAGGTGGCGCAGGACGTGGTGGGCTGGACGCTGAGCAGCGGGCAGAGCGACAAGCAGGCGCTGAAGCGCTGATCAGTCTCCGCTGATCGCGCCGGCCCTGGTCCTGCAGAGCGGGTAGATCCACGCCATGCGTGGATGAATGCTCTGGGACCTGTGTCAGGTTCGCGGCATGATCCAGCGGAACGTCAGGTTGATGCGTTCCCCCTGCACCCGCGCCATCTTCGGTAGCGCGTGCTGGTAGTGGCGCTGGGTCGTACCGCCCATCAGCAGCAGGTCGCCATGGCCGAGCAGGTACTCGGCCTTGCGCGTGTTGTCATCGCGGCGGCGCAGCAGGAAGCGCCGCGCTGCCCCGAGGCTCAACGACGCAATCAGTGGCGCCGGCCCCAGCTCCGGCTCGTCATCGCTGTGCCAGCCCATGTAGTCGGCGCCGCCGCGATAGCGGTTGAGCAGCACGCTGTTGAATCGACCGACGCTCTGCAGCCGATCACGCAGCGCGGACAGCAGTGGCGGCCAAGGATGCGGCACGAACTCGGCACCGGAATAGCGGTAACGTGCTTGCGGATCGCCGATCCAGCAACTGAGCCGGGGTGAATCCACCCAGTTGCCGAACATGCGGATGCGGTGGACCTGCCACGGGACCGCTTCACACAGCGATTGCAACAACGTGTCCGCGTCTCCCACTGGCAACCAGCCCGGCAGATGGCGGACATCAGCATCAGGCAGATCGTGGGGAAACAGCATGGCGGCGCCAGGGATATGGGGCAGCGACGCGCCGCCCCGTGGAGGCTCAGCGGCGTTTGAACGCAACGCCGGTCTTTTCCTTCAACTCGTCCTCGCCCACACCTTCAGCGGTCTCCACCAGCACCAGACCGTCATCGGTCACGTCGAATACCGCCAGATCGGTGATGATGCGATCGACCACGCCCACGCCGGTCAACGGCAAGGTGCACTCGGACAGGATCTTGTGTTCGCCGTTCTTGGCGGTGTGCTCCATCAGCACCACCACCCGCTGCACGCCCGCCACCAGGTCCATCGCCCCGCCCATGCCCTTGACCATCTTGCCGGGCACCATCCAGTTGGCCAGGTCGCCCTTGTCGGTCACCTGCATCGCACCCAGGATGGCCAGGTTGACGTGGCCACCGCGGATCATCGCGAAGCTGTCATGGCTGCCGAAATAGCTGGCACCGGCGCGTGCGGTCACGGTCTGCTTGCCGGCGTTGATCAGGTCGGCATCCACTTCGCTTTCGGTCGGGAACGGACCGATGCCGAGCAGGCCGTTTTCCGATTGCAGCCACACGTCCACACCGTCGGGAATATGGTTGGCCACCAGCGTCGGCAGGCCGATGCCCAGGTTCACGTAGGCGCCATCGGTCAGTTCACGGGCAGCGCGCGCCGCCATCTCGTCGCGGGTCCATGCCATGTCAGTTGCCCTCCGCACGGATGGTGCGCTGTTCAATACGTTTTTCGGGAGTGGGGTTGTGCACGATGCGGTGCACGTAGATACCCGGCAGATGCACCTGGTCCGGGTCGATGCTGCCGACCGGCACCACCTCCTCCACTTCCACGATGCAGACCTTGCCGGCCATTGCGCAGGCCGGGTTGAAGTTGCGCGCGGTCTTGCGGAACACCAGGTTTCCGGCCTCATCAGCCTTCCACGCCTTGACCAGTGCCACGTCGGCGCGCAGCGCGGTTTCCATCACATAGTGCTTGCCGTCGAACTCGCGGGTTTCCTTGCCATCGGCGACCACCGTGCCGTAACCAGTGGCAGTGAAGAACGCCGGAATACCAGCACCGCCGGCGCGCAGGCGTTCGGCCAGGGTGCCCTGCGGGTTGAACTCCAGCTCCAGTTCACCCGCCAGGAACTGCCGTTCGAATTCCTTGTTCTCGCCCACGTAGGACGAAATCATCTTCTTGATCTGCCGGGTTTCCAGCAGCTGGCCAAGGCCGAAGCCGTCCACGCCAGCGTTGTTGGAGATCACGGTCAGGCCCTTGGCGCCGCTGTCGCGCAGCGCGGCGATCAGTGCCTCGGGAATACCACACAGGCCGAAGCCACCCACGGCCAGAACCTGGCCGTCGGCGACCACGCCCTGCAGGGCATCCGCCGCAGAGGCGAAACGCTTGCTGCGCGTGCCGCTGGAAGTCGATTGCTGCATCTCTACTGCCCTACCCGGTGAGAATGTCGCCATTCTAGCGGCACACCCGTTGCCGGCTGGGATGCGCCGCAGCATGAACCGGCATGCCGGGCCGCCAATCCGTAGAATGTCCCCTTCCCCGCTTGCGGTGCCCTTGGCAACGCGTGCTGCAGATGGAGAGGACAGGACGACGCATGGCCGAAGTATTCACCGGAGGGGAACTGTCCCGCTGGCTGGATGCCGGGACGCTGGAAAAGGGCAACCGCCGCGTGTCGGCAGTGGGCGAGCTGCGCTACCAGTCACCGCTGCTGACCGCGCAGGTCGAAGGCTGGCAGGTATCGCTTGACCTGGACGCCAGCGCCCGCACACCGCACAGCCCCCTGCAGAGTCGCTGCACCTGCCCGGCTGGCCAGCCCTGCGAGCATGTCGCCGCCGTGCTGCTGGCCGCGCTGGAGACCTCCCTGCAGGGTGCTCCGGGCCCGCTGCGTCCAACCGCCAATCCAACGCTGCCCACCCTGCAGATCCAGGCAATGACGCCGATCCTTCATCTGCACAGCATGGAGTACCGTCCTGCCTGGCTCACCGAACGTGACCCTTCGCAGTGGCTCGACGTCGCCACCGTCGCTTTCGAATACGACGAACACGTGCGTTTTCTCGACGAACCGTCGCTGTTCGTGCATGGCGTCGAGGGCCAGCTCTACCTGCTTCCACGTGATCTGCCCGGGGAAGCGCGGCGCGAAGCGGAACTGAACAGCGTCCATCTGCATCGCGAGCGGCAACCGCGCATCGTGCTGGATGGCGGCGGGCCGTTGTTCGAGCTGCGCAGTTTCGACTGGACCCGCTTCCTGCTGGAGGATGTGCTGCGCCTGGAGGCGCTGGGCTGGAAGATCGAGACTGACGATGCCTTCCGCCATCGCATCACCCGGGTGGAGGAGATCGATCTGGATGTGCGGTCGGTGTCCACCGACAGCGCCGCGTTCGACCTGGCCCTGACCATCGACGTGGACGGCCGCAGCATTGCGCTGGTTCCGTTGCTGCAAGGCGTGTTGCAGTCCGATCCGCGCTGGCTGCGCGGTCAGCTGGACGCAATCGGCGATGACGAGAACGTGCTGCTGACGACGGCGGGCAATGAACGCCTGGCCCTGCGCGCGGGGCGCCTGAAACCGGTGATCGCGCTGCTGGCGGATCTGTTCGGCGACCGCGGGCAACCGCTGCGCCTGCTGGCGAACGACCGCGGACGCCTGCAGGCATTGCAGGAAGCCGCGCAGCTGCGACTGCACAGCAGCGACGATACCCGCGCACGCGTACAGCGACTGCTGGATGCCCCGGCGATGACCGCTGTTCCAGCCCCCCAAGGCTTGCGCGCGACGCTGCGCAGCTACCAGCTTGAAGGCCTGTCCTGGCTCCAGTACCTGCGCCAGCAGGGCCTGGGCGGCGTGCTGGCCGATGACATGGGGCTGGGCAAGACACTGCAGACCCTGGCCCATCTCCTGGTTGAAAAACAGAGCGGCCGCCTGGACAGGCCAGCATTGTTGGTCGTGCCGACGTCACTGCTGCACAACTGGCAGAGCGAAGCTGCGCGCTTCACCCCGGACCTGCGCGTACTGGCCCTGCACGGACCTGCACGCGACACGCAGTTCGATGCCATTGCCGCGCATGACCTGATACTGACCACCTACCCCCTGCTCTGGCGCGACGAACAGGCGCTGCAGGCGCATTCCTATCACCTGCTGATCCTGGACGAGGCACAACAGGTGAAGAACCCCCGATCACGCGCGGCGGCCACGCTGCGCACGCTGCAGGCCCGACATCGACTGTGCCTGACCGGTACTCCGCTGGAAAATCATCTGGGCGAGCTGTGGACACAGTTCGACTTCCTGCTTCCTGGCCTGCTGGGCAGCGAAAAGCAGTTCAACCAGCACTGGCGCCACCCCATCGAGCGCGGCAGCGACCGCCGGCGTGCGCAGCTGCTGGCCCAGCGCATGCGCCCTTTCATCCTGCGCCGACGCAAGGACCAGGTCGCCTCCGAACTTCCACCGAAGACCCTCATCACCCGCACCGTGGCGATGGAGGGCGGTCAGCGCGAACTGTACGAAACCGTGCGTGCAGCAATGGAAAAACAGGTACGCGACGCGATCAACGGTAGTGGCCTGGCACGTAATCACATCGTGGTGCTGGACGCGTTGCTGAAGCTGCGCCAGGTCTGCTGCGATCCGCGTCTGCTGCCGGGCGGGACACCCGCGCGCACTGCCGGCTCGGCCAAGCTGGACCTGCTGCGCGAGATGCTGCCGTCCATGGTCGAAGAGGGCCGCCGCATCCTGCTGTTCTCACAGTTCACCGGCATGCTGACCCTGATCGCGCAGGCATTGGATGCGCTGGGCCTGGCCTACGTGACCCTGACCGGCGACACCCAGAACCGGGTCACCCCGGTGCAGCGCTTCATGCAGGGCGAGGTGCCCATATTCCTGATCAGTCTGAAAGCCGGTGGCGTGGGGCTGAATCTGACCGCCGCCGACACTGTCATCCACTACGATCCCTGGTGGAACCCGGCCGCCGAGGACCAGGCGACCGACCGTGCCCATCGCATCGGCCAGAACCAGCCGGTGTTCGTCTACAAGCTGATCGCCGCAGGCAGCATCGAGGAACGGATCGCCGAGCTGCAACAGCGGAAGGCGTCCCTGGCCGAGACCATTCTGGAAGGGGCCGGAAGCAGCGGCCCGCGCTTCAACGACGAGGATCTGGAAGCGCTGCTGGCGCCCTTGCCCGGGGTGACGCCGAAAGCCAAGCGCGGGCGGCCTGCCAGGTAGATCCATGCAGCGCATGGATGCGCTTCAGCCCTGGGGAGGATTCATCCACGCATGGCGTGGATCTACTGTCACCAGGCCAGCACCGCCAGCCCCCTGCGTTCAGCGCCGGCATGGGCATGGAAACGATTCCCACACAGGCGTGGGATTACACTAGCCGACTGATCTCACCAAGGATTCGCTCGATGCCCCTGCCCGCCTTCAAGGCCTATGACATCCGCGGCCGCGTGCCGGAAGAACTGAACGAAGACCTCGCCCGCCGGATCGGTGTGGCCTTGGCCGATCAGTTGTCGCCCGGGCCGGTGGTGGTGGGGCACGATGTACGTTTGACCAGTCCGGCGCTGCAGGACGCACTGGCTGCGGGCCTGCGCGGTGCCGGCCGGGAAGTCATCGACATCGGTCTGTGCGGCACCGAGGAGGTCTACTTCCAGACCGACCATCGCGGTGCAGCGGGCGGTGTCATGGTGACCGCCAGCCATAACCCGATGGATTACAACGGGATGAAGCTGGTCAAGGAGAACGCGCGACCGATCAGCTCGGACACCGGCCTGTTCGCGATTTCCGATGCGGTTGCCGCCGATACCGCGCCCGCTTCACCGGCCAGGGCCGGGCAGACTGCCGAGCATGACAAAAGTGCCTACATCCAGCATCTGCTGTCCTATGTCGATGCAAACAAACTGAAGCCGCTGAAGCTGGTGGTGAACGCCGGCAACGGCGGCGCGGGCGCCATCGTCGACCTGCTGGCACCGCATCTGCCGTTCGAGTTCATCCGCATCTGCCACGAACCCGATGGCAGCTTCCCCAACGGCATCCCCAATCCGCTGCTGCAGGAGAACCGGGCCGCGACCGCTGAAGCGGTTCGCGAGTACGGCGCCGACTTCGGCATCGCCTGGGACGGTGACTTCGACCGCTGCTTCTTCTTCGACCATACCGGGCGCTTCATCGAAGGCTATTACCTGGTCGGCCTGCTGGCAAAGGCGGCGCTGGACCGCAACCCGGGTGGCAGGATCGTGCACGACCCGCGCCTGGTCTGGAACACCGTGGAGATGGTCGAGCAGGCCGGCGGCGTGCCGGTGCTGTGCAAGAGCGGCCACGCCTTCATCAAGGAGAAGATGCGCGCAGAGGATGCGGTGTACGGCGGTGAAATGAGCGCCCATCACTACTTCCGCGAATTCGCCTATGCCGACTCGGGCATGATCCCCTGGCTGCTGATCGCCCAGCTCGTTTCCGAAAGCGGTCGTTCGCTGGCCGACTGGGTCGAAGACCGCATGGCCGCCTATCCATGCAGCGGCGAGATCAACTTCAAGGTCGCCGATGCGAAGGCAGCAGTCGCGCGGGTGATGGAACACTTCGCCGCGCAGTCACCTGCACTGGACCATACCGATGGCATCAGTGCCGACTTTGGCGACTGGCGTTTCAATCTGCGCAGCTCCAACACCGAGCCATTGCTGCGCCTGAACGTTGAATCGCGCGGGGATGCGGCGCTGATGCAGGCGCGCACCGATGAAATCGCCACGCTGTTGAAGTCCTGAGCGGAGATGTCCCGATGAACACCGTCCAGCCCGTCATCCTCTCCGGGGGTTCCGGCACCCGCCTGTGGCCCCTGTCGCGCGAAGCGTACCCAAAGCAGTTCCTGCCTCTGGCCGGTGAGCTGACGATGCTGCAGGCGACCTGGCAGCGCGTGGCCCCCATTGCCAGCCGCGGCCCACTGGTCATTGCCAACGAAGAACACCGCTTTGTTGCTGCCGAACAACTTCAGCAGGTCGGCGCCGAGCCGGCCGCGATCATCCTTGAACCGATCGGCCGCAACACCGCCCCGGCGATTGCCGTGGCCGCACTGGAAGCTACCCGCGACGGCACCGATGCGCTGTTGCTGGTACTGCCCTCCGATCACGTGATCACCGATGAGGCCGCATTCCGCGCAGCGGTACAGGCCGCTGCCGGCGCCGCTGAAGCCGGCAAGCTGGTCACCTTCGGAATCGTGCCGACCGGTCCGGAAACCGGCTATGGCTACATCAAGGCCGCCGATGGCCAAGGCGTGCGCGCGGTCGAGCGCTTCGTCGAGAAACCCGACCTGGACACCGCCACCGGCTACGTGGCCAGCGGGCAGTACTACTGGAACAGCGGCATGTTCCTGTTCAAGGCCTCGCGTTACCTGCAGGAACTCGAGCGCCTGCAGCCAGCCATGCTGTCTGCCTGTCGCGACGCCTGGCAGAGCGCACGCCGGGATGCCGATTTCACCCGGTTGGACAAGGACGCGTTCACTGCCGTGCCGTCCGATTCGATCGATTACGCGGTGATGGAAAAGACCGCCGATGCGGTGGTGGTGCCGCTGGATGCGGGCTGGAATGACGTTGGCTCGTGGACGGCACTGCGCGATGTGTCGCAGCAGGATGGCGACGGCAACGCGCACCAGGGCGATGTGATCGCCATCGACTGCCGCAACACCTACGCCTATGGCGAGCGCCTGGTGGCGATGGTCGGTCTGGATGATGTGATCGTGGTGGAGACCGACGATGCGGTGCTGGTCGGCAAGGCCGACCGCATGCAGGAGGTCAAGACCGTGGTGGCGCAGTTGAAGGCCGACGGCCGCAGCGAAGCCACCTGGCACCGCAAGGTCTACCGCCCGTGGGGGGCCTACGATTCGATCGACAATGGCGAGCGTTTCCAGGTCAAGCGGATCACGGTCAAGCCGGGCGGTACATTGAGCCTGCAGATGCATCACCACCGTGCCGAGCACTGGATCGTGGTCAGCGGCACCGCCGAAGTCACCCGCGGCGATGAAGTGATCCTGCTGAGCGAGAACCAGAGCACCTACATCCCGCTGGGTGTGACCCACCGTCTGCGCAACCCGGGCAAGCTGCCGCTGGAGCTGATTGAAGTGCAGTCGGGCAGTTACCTCGGCGAAGACGATATCGTGCGCTTCGAGGATACGTACGGGCGCAGCTGAGTCGTCGCCCTGTGGTGCATGCCGACCGTTGGTCGGGGTGGGTGCCGACCGTTGGTCGGCACGCCGCCTACCGGGTCAGGCAATCTCAGCCATGACCCGCTTCAACCCGTCCTGCCACGTCGGCAGTTCGATGCCGAAATCCTGCTGTAGCTTGCGGTTATCGAGCACCGACCATGCTGGACGCTTTGCCGGGGTCGGGTATTCGGCACTGGGGATGGCTTCAACCGACGGCACCTTGGTCAGCACGCCCGTCGCCAGCGCTTCAGCGAAAATCGCTTCGGCAAAGCCATGCCAGCTGGTCTGGCCACTGGCGGTGAGATGCCAGGTGCCCGACAACTGCCCCGGGTGCTGCAGCGCCTGTGCGGTGACATCGGCAATCAGTGCGGCCGGCGTCGGGGTGCCGATCTGGTCGGCCACCACCCGCAACTGGTCGCGCTCGGCACCCACACGCAGCATGGTGCGCAGGAAATTCGCGCCATGCGAGGCATACACCCACGCGGTGCGGAAGATCAGATGGCGTCCGCCCGCGGCACGCACGGCGTCCTCGCCGTCGCGCTTGCTGGTGCCGTACACGCCCAGCGGGGCGGTCGGTTCGTCTTCGCGATAGGGCGCGCTGCCCTGACCATCGAACACGTAGTCGGTGGAGTAGTGCACGAACGGCACGCCATGCGCCGCACACCAGCGCGCGATCACACCCGGCGCCTGCGCATTGGCCAAAAACGCGGCCTCAGCATCCTGTTCGGCACGATCCACCGCCGTGTAGGCGGCTGCATTGATCACCACCGACGGCTGCAGGCGATCCAGCAGCGCCGGCAGGCTGTCGGGCTGGCCAAAATCGGCCACTTCGCAGGCACTGCCATCGGGCAGCTTGCCGCTGCGGGTGGTGGCGATCACCTGTCCATACGGCGAAAGCGCGCGCAGCAGCTCCTGTCCAACCTGGCCATTGCCACCGAGCACCAGATACTTCATGGGGTATAGACCGGCAGTCGATCCTGCGCGACGTCCTTCAGGAACGGCGCATTCTCGTCCTTGGTCGACAAGGTCGGCGCACTGATCGGCCAGTCCACCGCGATATCGGCGTCGTTCCAGCGAATGCCCGCATCCGCTTCCTTGACGTATACATCAGTGCAGAGATAACTGAACAAGGCCCGTTCGGACAACACCGCGAACCCATGCGCGAAGCCTTCCGGAATCCAGAACTGTTTCTTGTTCTCCGCGCTCAGGATCACCGCTTCCCATCGACCGAAGGTCGGCGAGCCGCGGCGGATATCCACGGCGACGTCGTAGACCTCGCCCTCCAGCACCGACACCAGCTTCCCCTGGGGCCGCGGCCATTGGTAATGCAGTCCGCGCAGGACGCCCCTGCTGGAGGAAGAGACATTGCTCTGCACGAAGCGATCAGGCAGGCCGAGTTCGGCAAATCGAGCGGCATTCCAGGTCTCGAAGAAGAACCCGCGCTCGTCACCGAACACGGCCGGCTCGATCACCCGGCACCCTGGCAATGAAGTCTCGATCACTTTCACGGAACAACTCCACGCAGAGCGAGCGTATGCAGGTACTGGCCGTAGCCGTTCTTGATCAGCGGCGCCGCCAGTGCTTCCAGTTGTTCGGCACTGATCCAGCCTTGGCCAAAAGCGATTTCTTCCGGGCAGCACACCTGCAGACCCTGCCGGGTCTGGATCGTCTCGATGAAGTTGGACGCTTCCAGCAACGACTGGTGGGTACCGGTATCCAGCCACGCGTAACCGCGGCCAAGGGCCTCCAGGTGCAGGCTGCCTTCCTCCAGGTAGCGCTTGTTGAGATCGGTGATCTCCAGCTCGCCACGCATTGAAGGCTTGAGCTCGGCAGCGTAGTCGCTGGCGTTGCCATCGTAGAAGTACAGGCCCGTCACCGCATAGTTCGAGCGCGGCTTCTCCGGCTTCTCGACCAGGTCGATCACCTTGCCGGTCTTGTCGAACTCGGCCACGCCGTAACGCTCCGGATCATTGACCCAGTAGCCGAACACGGTTGAACCGTCCACACGCTCATCGGCACGCTTGAGCACTTCGCGCAGGCCATGGCCATGGAAGATGTTGTCGCCCAGCACCAGACAGCTCGGCTTGCCGGCCACGAAGTCCCTGCCGATCAGATACGCCTGCGCCAGCCCGTCCGGGCTCGGCTGTACCGCGTACTGGATGTCCATGCCCCACTGCGAACCGTCGCCCAGCAACTGCTGGAACAGCGCTTGTTCGTGCGGGGTGTTGATGATCAGCACTTCGCGGATGCCCGCCAGCATCAGCACGCTCAGCGGGTAATAGATCATCGGCTTGTCGTACACCGGCAGCAGCTGCTTGCTGACGCCCTTGGTGATCGGATACAGCCGGGTGCCGGAGCCGCCGGCGAGGATGATGCCCTTGCGTTGGGTCATGTCGTGTCCTTGGTTCAGGCCGCGGTGCCGATGCGCTGCAGGCGGTAGCTGCCGTCGAGCACGCCGTTCACCCATTCCTGGTTGTCCAGGTACCAATCGACGGTGAAACCGATGCCCTGCTCGAAGGTGTAGGCCGGTTCCCAGCCCAGATCGTTCTTCAGCTTCGACGCGTCGATCGCGTAGCGACGGTCATGGCCCGGGCGATCAGCCACGTAGGTGATCTGGCTGCTGCGCGGCTGGCCGTCTTCGCGCGGACGGCGCTGGTCCAGCAGTGCGCAGATCGCCTGCACCACCTCGATGTTCTGCTTTTCCGAATTGCCGCCGACGTTGTAGGTCTCGCCCACCTGGCCCTTGGCCAGCACGGTGCGGATCGCTTCGCAGTGGTCGGACACGAACAGCCAGTCGCGCACCTGCTTGCCGTCGCCGTACACCGGCAGCGGTTCGCCGGCCAGCGCCTTGGCGATCACCAGCGGGATCAGCTTCTCGGGGAAGTGGTACGGGCCGTAGTTGTTGGAACAGTTGGTGGTCAGCACCGGCAGCCCGTAGGTGTGGTGGAACGCGCGCACCAGGTGGTCCGAGGCGGCCTTGGACGCCGAGTACGGCGAATTCGGCGCATATGGCGTGGTTTCGCTGAACTTGCCGGTCTCGCCCAGGGTGCCGTACACCTCGTCGGTGGAGACGTGCAGGAAGCGGAAGGCCGCGCCCTGCTCGGCCGGCAGCGCCTTCCAGTAGTCACGCACCGCCTCGAGCAGGCCGAGGGTGCCAACCACATTGGTCTGGATGAACGCACCCGGGCCATCGATCGAACGGTCGACGTGGCTCTCCGCGGCGAAGTTCAGCACGGCATCGGGCTGATGCTCGGCCAGCAGGCGTGCAACCAGCGCGCTGTCGCCGATGTCGCCCTGCACGAACACATGGTCTGGATTGCCGTCGAGGCTGGACAGGGTCTTCAGGTTGCCGGCGTAGGTCAGCACGTCAAGATTGACGACCTTGACGCCGCGGGCGACCGCCTCGAGAACGAAGTTACCGCCAATGAATCCGGCGCCGCCGGTGACAAGCCATGTGGGCACTACCTGTTCTCCTGTTGATGTCTCGACTGCAGGCTCCGTACGGAGGCCCGATTCAGCGTTACAGGATACAACGGGGCTGTCTTCACGACTGCCTGCATGAGGTGAACGGCCGTCGTCGCACCGGGGGTTTTTGACGCATCGCAGCATCACCATACGCATTCGCATGGTCACCCCAAGCCAGCTAGAATCGGGGTCCCACCCCCGAACCGGTTGCTGTCGCAGAGCCGGACGTTCTCCAGCAAAAGTGAGCCGGCCAGCAACCGGCACTACAAGGATCTCGTACCAGATGAAAATCCTCGTCGCGTACAAGCGCGTGGTGGACTACAACGTCCGCATTCAGGTCAAGCCGGACGGTTCCGGCGTGGTCACCGACGGCGTCAAGCTGTCCCCCAACCCTTTCGATGAGATCGCCCTGGAAGAGGCCCTGCGCCTGCGTGACAAGGGCATCGCCACCGAGGTCGTCGTCGCCACCATCGCTCCGGCCGACGCCCAGGCGCACCTGCGCAATGGCCTGGCCATGGGTGCAAACCGTGCCATTCACGTCGTCACCGATCAGGCCATCCAACCGCTGACCGCTGCCCGCACCCTGCTCAAGCTGGTCGAGAAGGAGCAGCCCGATCTGGTGATCCTGGGCAAGCAGGCCATCGACGACGATGCCAACCAGACCGGCCAGATGCTGGCCACGCTCTGGGGCCGTCCGCAGGCCACCTTCGCCAGCAAGCTCGACATTGCCGAGGGCAAGGCCACCGTCACCCGTGAAGTCGACGCCGGCCTGGAAACGCTGGAAGTCGATCTGCCGGCCGTGGTCACCACCGACCTGCGCCTGAACGAACCGCGTTTCATCAAGCTGCCCGACATCATGAAAGCCAAGGCCAAGCCGCTGGAGACCCTGCAGCTGGCCGACCTCGGCGTTGAAGCCGCCGACACCTTCAAGACCACCCAGTACGCCGCGCCGTCCAAGCGCAGCAAGGGTGTGATGGTCAAGGACGCGGCCGAACTGGTTGCCGCACTCAAGCAGAAGGGGCTGCTGTAATGAGCAAGATTCTCGTCATCGCCGAGCACCACGACGGCAAGCTCAATGCCGCCACCGCCAAGACCGTCAGTGCCGCCGCCGCGATCAGCGGTGCCAGCATCGACGTGCTGGTGCTGGCCGCCGACCCGACGGCCGTCGCTGCTGAAGCCGCGAAGATCGCCGGCGTCGCCAAGGTCCTGACCGTCGCCAACGCCGCCAACGCACAGGCCCTGGCCCAGGTACTGTCGCCGCAGATCGCGCAGCTGGCCAAGGGCTACACCCACGTGTTCGGCCCCTCGACCACCTTCGGCAAGGACCTGATGCCGTGCGTGGCCGTCCTGCTGGGCGTCAACCAGGTCTCCGACCTGATGACCGTGGAAGGCAGCCATACCTTCAAGCGTCCGATCTACGCCGGCAACGCCATCATCACCGTGGAAACCCCGGCCGACCAGATCGTGGTTGCCACCGTGCGTGCCGCCTCGTGGCCGGAAGCCTCCCAGGGTGGCAGTGCTGCCATTGAAGCGGCCAGCGTCGATGCGGCCCTGCCGACCCACACCCGCTTCGTCGGCCTGGCCGCCGGTGCCAGCGACCGCCCGGACCTGCAGAGTGCCAAGCGCGTGGTCTCTGGTGGTCGTGGTGTCGGTTCGGAAGAGAACTTCAAGGTGATCTTCCAGCTGGCCGACAAGCTCGGTGCCGCCGTGGGTGCCTCGCGTGCAGCGGTCGATGCCGGCTACGTGCCCAGCGACCTGCAGGTTGGCCAGACCGGCAAGATCATTTCGCCCGAGCTGTACGTGGCCGTCGGCATCAGCGGTGCCATCCAGCATCTGACCGGCATCAAGGATGCGGGCACGATTGTCGCAATCAACAAGGATGCGGATTCGCCGATCTTTGAGATTGCCGATATCGGGCTGGTCGGGGATCTGTTCACGATCCTGCCGGAGCTGGAAGCGGCGCTGGGCTGAGGCGGCCCCCTCACCTGCTGTTGCGGAAACAACGCCCCGGTCGATTGACCGGGGTTTTTTTTGTCCTGCATTTCAAGCAACCGGCTGCGATACGTGACGACACAGTCCAAGGCTGGCGTTTCTGCGTGATGCGGTCGAAAATGCGGCCGATTTCACGCAAATGTCACAAACATGAATAAAGGAATGGGCGCAGCAGCCCGCTTGTTTGCCAGGGATCTGGCGCAGTTTTGGATATACCTGCCGATCAGCCTCCTGGCCTGCAGCGTGGCGGCCCTGCTCGCCTGGGCACTCTGCGACCTGCAGTACAGCATGGGCGCGGTTGCCGCCACGGCAGTTCCACTGGGTCTTGCAATGTGGTTGCTTGGCCCCGCCGTTCGCAACCACTGGTGGGGTACCGCAGTGATCACCGGTGCAGCAAGCCTGCTGCTGGTCGGCAATGCGGTCAAGATCGGCATGCTGCATACCCCGCTTTCAATCGCCGACGTACAAGCCCTGCCGGTCCTGCTGTCCACCCTGTCCGGTCACACCCTCTTGCTGGCCATGGCACTCATCACCTTGGCGGCGTTGCTGGCACTGGCCAGCCTGCGGCCGCGCTGGGTGACCCTGGGCCTGCTGGCAGCCACGGCGTCGGCGGCCGTCCTGTTGGCGGCGGCGGCAGGCACAGTGCGTTCGGCCAGCGAGTTGTTGCTGCCTGTCGCCCTGCAGGAACAGAAAATGCCCAACGGAGAGATCGTCCGGGTGCCTGGCCGACAGGACCAGCTCAGCCTGCTGCGCGCACGTGGGCCGTTGCTGTATCTGCTTGAGGACTGGCGGTTGATGCGCGAGGACTCGCGCGGCGTACCCACGGCCGCGGAGATCAATGCGCTGTCACTGCAGGCGTGGCATCCAGGTCGGATCGAGGTGCGGCGCAATGTGCATATTGTCCTGCTCGAAAGCGTCTGGGACATCTCACTGCTGGACCACTACCACAGCAACCGCTCGCCGTTCGACCCCCGGTTCCAGGCATTGTGGGAACGCGCAGGACGCCCCTACGTGCTCTCGCCTGAAATGGGCGGTGCCACGGCCAACGCTGAATTCGAAGTGCTGTGCGGCCTGCCCGCGCCTCGCAATTCGGTCGCCTTCGTCAACCTGATGCGCAACCCTTCCCCCTGCCTTCCCGCGGTGCTGGCACGTGCCGGCTACCGTTCGGTGGCAAGCCACGCACACCAAGCCGACAACTGGAACCGGATCAGTGCGTACGACCAGGCCGGCTTCGATCTGTACCGCCCGATCAGCGCGTTCGACCTGGACGATCTGGAAGGTGACCTGCTCGCCGATAGCTCCTTCTTCCGCCAGAACCTGCAGTATCTGGATGAGAACCCCACAACACAGCCACGCCTGAATTATCTGGTGTCACTGTCCTCGCATTGGGGCTTCGTACGCAACACCGAGCGCCGTCCCGATCTGGTTTCAATCAGCCCGGACAATGCTCCAAGGCTGCGCGATTATGCCAATGCCGTGGCGTACACCACCCGCGCGTTCATGGACTGGGCCGAGGCGATCGTTGCCCGCGACCCCGATGCGCTGATCGTCGCCTTCGGCGACCATTCTCCCTCGCTGGATGTCGATCCAGACCCCTACATCGCTGTCAATGGAAAGGATCCAGCCAGCTTCGACAACGCCGAGACACGGCGCAAGGTAGGTATCAGCCGCACCCCGCTGCTGATCATCGACGGCAGCCGAGGCGCTGTCCGCACCGGCACCGACCTGCCGATGTACGAGCTTCCAGGACTGATCGGCCAGCTGCTGGGCAGCAGCGCACTGCTTCCGCAATCGGCCCAGCGTGGAGTGATGACACTGCGACCCTTCCGCGGCCACCTGCTTGCCAGTGACGACGGCAGCTGGAGCGACTGTGCCAGCCGCGAAAGCGCACCACGTACATCAGCCTGCAATGCCGCCTGGCAGCAGTTCGACAGCCTGCGCGCACTGCGCCAGGACATTGTGCTGGGCCAGGGTCATTACCTGCGCGCGCAGCACGCCACGGATTACCGCACGCCACGCCTGCAGGCGATGGCGATCGATGAGCGTCACGCGGCGTGTGAATTCGAAGCCGACCTTGACGGCTGGGGCCCAAGACAGGCGGTCCAAGGGCAGGGCGTGAACGTCCAGCCCGATGGATCAAGCGCCATGTGGTTTCCAATGAAGCACCTGCGCGGCACCCCCCAGGTGCTGATCGGCAGCACCCCGGCTGTCGTGACCACAGTGGAGGGCTTGATCACGGCCGCGTTCCCGACGCCAGCCCTCGCCACCCTGTCCGGGCGCGTCCCGGTCACCCTCGCCTGCCCGGGCCAGACGGCGGTTGAGATAGGCGTGCTTGACCTGCAGCCACCGGCTCCGGTACCCGGAATGGTCGAAGACTGCAGCTTCAGCGTTGAGGCATGGGGCCCCAAGACAGGCACGGCTGGGCAAGGCTTCAACCTGCAGTCAGATGGAAGCAGTGGCCTCTGGATCAGCATGAAGCATCTGCGGGGCCAGCCCCGGGTCTATCTGGGCCAGACGGTCGGCACCAGCAGCTATGGCAGCGCGCTGGTGACATCCGCATTCAGCGATCCCGGGCTGTTCGCAGGTGCCAAGGCTCTCCCAGTGTCGGTCGCCTGCCCAGGACAGCGTGCCATTGAACTTGGCACCATTGAAATGACCAGCGCGCGCTGAAGTGCTCCCGCGCCGTTGCCGGGCGGGGCCGGGCGCCGAAGCCCGGCCATGGCCTGGGCGGGCGTGTTCCGGCCTGGACCGGGCCGGTAAAGCTATAATCGGCGACTGCCGGCACTGATCGTCGCGTGGGCGGCATGTCAGGGCACGCGTGTCCTCATGCCTCCGCAGCAAGGCGATGCGGTGCCATTCATGTGCCTGGGCAGAGCACGCAAGGATTCCACGACGCCATGACAGACGCGATGTCCTCCTCACCGTTCGGCGGGGAACTCTGCCCGGAAATCTCGGTGGTGGCACCGGTCTATGGCTGCCAGGGCTGTCTGGAAGACCTGGTGGACCAGGTGCAGGCGGCGATCGCAACGATGGGCGTGAGCTTCGAGATGATCCTGGTGGACGATGCCAGTCCCGACGGCGCCTGGACCCGGATCGCCGAGCTGGCCGCTACCCGCCCCTGGCTGCGCGGGCTTCGCCTGTCGCGCAACTTCGGCCAACATTCGGCCATCTCCGCCGGTATCGAGCATGCCACCGGCCGCTGGACCGTGGTGATGGACTGCGACCTGCAGGATGTGCCCAGCGAGATTCCGGCGCTGTACCGCAAGGCCAACGCTGAACAGCTCGATGTGGTGTTCGCGCAACGCCTCGAGCGCCAGGACAAGCCACTGAAGCGCCTTTCGTCCTGGGCCTTCTTCAGCGTACTGGGCTGGCTCACCGGCGTTCCGCAGGACCCAAGCACCGCCAATTTCGGTATCTACCACCGCAAGGTCATCCAGGCGGTATGCCAGATGCCCGAGCGTGACCGCTCGTTCCCGTTGATGGTCAAGTGGGCCGGCTTCCGCACCGGCAAGCTGCCGGTCCAGCACCAGGCGCGCGCGGTCGGGGAAACCTCCTACACCCTGCGCAAGCTGCTCAAGCTGTCCATGAACATCGCGCTGGGCTATTCGGAGAAGCCGCTGCGCATGGTCGCCGGCACCGGCATCGTGTGTTCGCTGGTCGCCTTCGTGCTGGTGGCCATGAGCCTGCTGCGCTGGTGGGACGGCGACATCGAAGTCGCCGGCTACACCTCCATCATCGGCTCGGTGTGGCTGATCGGCGGCCTGGTCATGTTCTGCCTGGGGGTGGTCGGCTTGTATGTCGGCCAGGTATTCCGCAACGTTCAGAAGCGCCCCTATTACATCGTCGCCGATGCCGTGAACGACGAGCGGGAGGCACGATGAACCTGCTCATCGACAACGTCCATGGCCGTCTCGCCGCGCGCCTGACCCCTTGGGACGAGCGCGCTCTGGGTTTTGTCACCGCCGAAGTGACGCAGCTGCAGATCGACCACCCCGAACAGGCCACTGCACTGCTGGCGGAGCTGGAACAATGGTGCGCGACGCAATCGGTGCACTATCTGTTCGGGCGCATCGATGCCACCCAGGCAGCGGCGAAGGCCGCCCTGCTCCAGCACGGCTACGCATTCGTTGAAACATCGCTGACCGTCTCGCGCAGCGGTTTTGCCAACCTGCCTCCCGTTCCGCGCGGCATGCTGCCGACGCTGCGCGCTGCAACCGCCGACGACATCGCCGCGCTGCGCCATATCGCCGCCACCGATTTCGCCCACGGCCGATTCCTCGAAGACCCGGCCATCGACCCGCAGCGCGCCGCCCTGCGCACTGCCAACTGGATTGAAGACCTGGTCAATGCCGGGCTGGTGCAGGTGGCGGAATCACGCGGGCGCACCATCGGCTTCCATGCCGAACGCGTGGCCGCCGACCACAGCAACTGCGAGCTGCTGCTGACCGGCGCCAGCAGCCCCTATGCGATGCTGGCCCTGCCGCTGTGGATCACCGCACTGGAATCACTTGCCGCGCGCGGCCTCCCGCAGTGCACGACCCTCGTTTCTGCCGCCAACACGGGCATTCTGAACCTGTATGCCCGCCTCGGCTTCCATTTCAACAGCACCCTGTTTGGGTTCAGGAAATTTCTATGAATGATGCCGTCACCGAAGATCAGGTCGTTGCCGTTTTCGCCCGCGTGCTGGGCATTCCGGCCGATAGCGTGAATGATGACCTGCGCTACAACACCATCCCGCAGTGGGATTCGATCGCACACATGTCCGTGGTGGGCGCGCTGGAAGAAGCGTTCGGCGTGATGATCGACATGGATGAAGTGATCGACATGAGCTCGGTCGGCAAGGCGCGCGAGATCCTGCGCAAGCACGGCGCGGCCGTTTGACCGTGGCTGACGTGCTGCCTGTCATCCTGGTCACCGGCGCATCGCGCGGCATCGGCCGGGCCATTGCCCTGCACCTGGCCGCGCAGCATGCGCAGCTGGTGCTGGTGGCCCGCGACGAACAGGCACTGGCTGAACTGGACACGCAGATCCAGGCGTTGGGTGCGCCAGCAGCGATGTGCGCCGCTCTGGACCTGACCGATGCCGATGCCATCGCCGGGCTGTTCAAGCAGGTGTTTGCCCGCTTCGGGCGGCTGGACGGACTGGTCAACAACGCCGGTGTCCTGCACGAAGGGCTGCTCGGCATGATCCGTGCCGAGGACATCGACCAGGTGCTGGCGGTCAACGTCAAAGCGCCGCTGATGGCAATGCAGTACGCCGCACGGCTGATGGCACGTACCGGCAAGGGCAGCATCGTCAACCTGGTCTCGATCATGGGCGTCAATGGCGCGGCTGGCCTCAGCCTGTACGCGGCCAGCAAGGCTGCGCTGGTCGGAGCCACCCGTTCGGCATCCAAGGAATTGGCCGCACGCGGCATCCGCGTGAACGCGGTGTCGCCGGGCTTCATCGATACCGACATGACCCGCAGCATGCCCGAGGCTGCGCACGCCAAGCGTGTGGCTTCGATCGCGATGGGCCGTGCCGGCACTCCGGAGGAGGTCGCCGCACTGGTGGCCTTCCTGCTCAGCGATGCTTCCACCTACGTCACCGGACAGGTGATCGGCATCGACGGACAAATGGTGGTCTGAATGCCGTTCTGGAACCTGGAACAACACGGCAACCGCGTCGCCCTGATCGAGGGCGATCAGCTGCTGGACTATGCCACCCTCGCCAAGCTGGCGGACCAACAGGCGGCGCGACTGCCCGACGGTCGCGGCATGGGCCTGCTGTGCATGCCCAGTCATACCGAGGCCGTGGCGCTGTATCTGGGCGCACTGCGCAGTGGCCGGCAGGTGCCGTTGCTGCTGCAGCCGGATACCGACCCGCAGCTGCTGGCCGAGCTGGTTGCGCACTACCAGCCCGACTGGATCGCAAGCCCAGGCCCGGCCGCCGAAGGTTACCAGACCGTACAGCAGGGCCAGGCGCTGGCACTGCACGTGCGCCGCACGGCGCCCGGCGTGGACGCGCCGCACCCCGACCTTGCCCTGCTGCTGAGTACATCCGGCAGCACCGGTTCGTCCAAGCTGGTGCGCCTGTCGGCGCAGGGCCTGGATGCCAATGCCAGCGCCATCGTCCAGTACCTGGGCCTGCAGGCCGACGACCGCGCGATCACGACCCTGCCGCTGGCCTACTCGTTCGGCATGTCCATCCTCAACAGCCACCTGGCCGCAGGCGGTTCGGTGGTGCTGAGCGAGGACAGCCTGATGACGCGCGGCTTCTGGGACAGCGCGCGCCGCCACGCCATCTCCTCGCTGTCCGGTGTTCCGGCCACCTTCGAGATCCTGCGCCGGATGGGATTGGCGCGCATGCAGCTGCCCAGCCTGCGCATGCTGACCCAGGCCGGCGGCCGCCTGCGCGACGAACTGGTGGCCTACTTCGCCGAATCCAGCCTGGAACATGGCCTGGCGTTCTTCGTCATGTACGGGCAGACCGAAGCATCGCCGCGGATCAGCTACGTTCCGGCTGCACGCATCGTCGACAAAGTCGGCAGCATCGGCGTGCCGGTGCCCGGTGGTCACATGCAGGTTGATGCTGCCACTGGCGAGCTGGTCTACTCCGGCCCCAACGTGATGATGGGCTACGCCACCGCACGCAATGACCTGGCCAAAGGCGACGAACTGCACGGCGTGCTGCGCACCGGCGACCTGGCCCGCGTCGACGAGGACGGGTTCCACTACATCACCGGTCGCGCCAAGCGCTTCCTGAAAATTTCCGGCAACCGGGTCAACCTTGATGAAGTCGAAGCCATGCTGTCTTCGGCATTGGGCCAGCAGATCGCGTGCTCGGGCGCTGACGATGACCTGGTAGCCTTCAGCCACGGCGCACAGGTGGCCGACCAGGCGCAGGTGCGTCAGCTCGTGCAGGAACGCTACAAGCTGTTCGGTGGTCACGTCCGTACCCTCCACCTGGAGGCGCTGCCCCTGATGGCCAGCGGCAAGGTGGATTACCAGAGTCTCCGGCAGATGGCCGGACAAGGAGCTGCAAGGTGACCCTGCCTGCCCCATCGGCCGCCAACGCAGCGGCCGCACTGGATGTCGACGTCTTCGGCATGGACCGTACCCATAAGCGCACGTGGTTGCTGGAGGGGCTGAACCGCCTGACCGCCCACCATCGCGCGCACTGTGCGCCCTACGCCCGCATCCTTGATGGCCTGTGGCCGGCTGAAGACGCTGCCAGCCTTGAGCAGGTGCCGTGGCTGCCGGTGCGCATGTTCAAGCTCATGGACCTCAAGAGCGTTGCCGATGACCAGGTCTCGCGCACGCTGGTGTCCAGTGGCACGACCGGCGCCGCGGTGTCGCGCATCTTTCTCGACGCTGATACCGCACGCGCACAAGCGCGGGCATTGACCCGCATCTTTTCCCATTTTGCCGGGTCCAAGCGCCTGCGCATGCTGGTGGTCGACGATTCAAGCTTCCTGCGTGATCGCAGCCGCTTCAACGCCCGTGCAGCCGGCATCCTGGGCTTCTCCAATTTCGGCCGCGACCACCTCTACCTGCTCGATGAAGACCTGCAGCCGGACTGGGCCGCACTGGAACACTGGCTGCAGGCAAATCCTGACGAGCCGGTCCTGCTGTTCGGCTTCACCTTCATCGTCTGGCAATCGTTCGTGCAGGCCGCACGCCGCGACGGCAAGCAGATCCGCTTCCCGGCCGGCAGCATGCTGGTGCACGGCGGCGGCTGGAAGAAGATGGACGAGCAGAAGGTCGACAACGTGGCCTACAAGGCAGCGCTGTCGGAGACCTTCGGCATCGAGCGCGTGCACAACTACTACGGGATGGTCGAACAGGTCGGCTCGATCTTCTTCGAATGCGAACACGGCCACCTGCATGCGCCCGCTTATGCCGATGTGATCGTGCGTGACCTGCAGGACCTGAACCCGGTGGCGCATGGCACGACAGGCGCGATCCAGGTACTGAGCCTGCTGCCGGAAAGTTATCCCGGCCACAGCCTGCTGACCGAAGATCTTGGCGTGATCCATGGCGAGGACGATTGCCGCTGCGGCCGCCCCGGCAAGCACTTCGCCGTGCTCGGCCGCATCAAGAACGTGGAAATCCGCGGCTGCAGCGATACCCGCACGGTACCCAACGCATGACCAGACTGCTCTTCTCGATCCATCCCGATGCCACGCTGGACGCTGAGCTGGCGCGCCTTTCGGCATTGCCTCCGCTGTTGCCTTTCAGTGCTCAGCTTCGCGAGTTCGTGGCTGATTTTTCGCGACGGGTGTTCAACCTGCCGCAGCTGCGCCAGCATCCGGAACTGGCCACGCTTGGCCACTGGTTCCGGGGTGCGGCGGTCAACCAGCTGTCACAGCGCATCGGCACGCGCGCATCCGAACTGGACCTCGCCCGCGGTCTGGTCTTCCACCTCGCGCCAGCCAATGTCGACGTGCTGTTCGCCTATGCCTGGCTGATGTCGGTGCTGTCGGGCAACACCAACGTGGCACGCCTGTCGCAGAAGCAGAGCACCCAGCGCGATGCGCTGGTGTCGATCCTGCATGACATGCAGCGCGAAGGCCTGCACCCACAGGTGCTGGAACGCGCGGTACTGCTGACATATCCGCACGACGATGCGATCACCACGGCGATTTCCCGCCATTGCCATGCGCGCATCATCTGGGGCGGTGACGCCACGGTCGCCAAGATCCGCTCGCTGCCCATCGCCCCGCTGGCTGTCGAACTCGCCTTCCCCGATCGTTTCGGCGTGGCGGTGATGCGCGCCGCCGCTCTGGTTGAATGCAGCGAAGCCGATCTGCAGGAACTGGCGCGGCGCTTCTGCAACGACGTGCTCTGGTTCGGCCAGCAGGCCTGCTCCTCACCTCGCACCCTTTACTGGGTGGGTGATGATGCCGGGATTGCCGCAGCCAAGTCTCGCTTCTGGCCGACAGTGCGCGCCCAGGCCGCAGCGCTGGAGGACGAGCCCGCAGCACTGATGGCGCGGGTAACGGATGCCAACCTGCTGGCTGCAACTGGTCATGGCGTGCATTCAGCCGATGCCATCGGCCTGTATCCGCTGCGTCTGGAAGCCGCGCGTGCCGATGGCGGGATCCGCGAAATCCAGTCCGGTCACGGCCTGGTGGTTGAGATCGACCTGCCTGCACTCGATGCATTGGCGCCACAGCTTGACGACCGCGACCAGACGCTGGTCCAGCATGGTTTCAGCACATCGGCGCTGCGCGACTTTCTGTGCCATCTCGCCAATCGCGCCATTGATCGCGTCGTGCCGTTCGGCCGCGCCCTGGACTTCCACCCGGTCTGGGACGGCACGGACCTTCTCGATGTCCTTACCCGCAAGATCACCCTACCAGCGACCTGACCCGATGAGCTACGTTTTCATTGCCCTGACCATCCTGCTGACCGTCTACGGCCAGCTCATGCTGAAGTGGCAGGTCAGCCTCAATCCCGGGTCGACCATCGACGGCATGAACCTGCGCGCGATCCTCACCCTGCTGCTCAATCCCTGGGTGATCAGCGCCTTCGCGGCGGCCTTCGGCGCTTCTTTGTGCTGGATGGCGGCCATTGGACGGATGCCGCTGAGCAAGGCCTATCCCTTCACCGCATTGAGTTTCCCGCTGGTGGCAACCCTTGCGGTATGGCTCTTTCGCGAGTCCTTCGACTCGCATAAGATCGCCGGCACCGCCTTGATCATCCTGGGCGTCATCGTACTGTCTCGTTCCGGAGCCTGAACCATGTCGCAGAAGACCGATGGGTTGCACGCAGTGCTATCACACCCGGCGGTCTACGACCTGCTGCAGAACCTGCTGGGGGCGCGTCGTTCCCGTACGCGACTGATCCGGGACCACATCCGTCCCCGCCAAGGCGACCACATCCTGGACATCGGTTGCGGCACCGGCGAGCTCTTCAGCCAGATGCCACCTGGCCTGCGCTACGTCGGATTCGATCTGTCCCAAGCCTATATCGATGCCGCACGGAAGCGGTTTGGTGACAGGGCTCGCTTCGAGTGCATGGACGTGGCCGACTATGAAGTGGGCCAGGAGCAGCAGCAGAAGGCCGATCTGGTGCTGGCCATCGGCATCCTGCATCACCTCGACGATTCCCGTGCACGTGCGCTGATGCGGACCGCGCATGCCGCCCTCAAGCCCGGCGGCCGTTTCATCTCACTCGATGGTGCCTATGTGGATGGCCAATCGGCCATCGCCCATGGCCTGATCGCGCGCGACCGTGGCCAGAGCATCCGCACTCCGGCCGCTTACCAGTCCCTGGCCGAAGCCGAATTCGGCTCGGTCAAGGGCCAGGTGAGAAGCGATATGCTTTTCGTACCCTATACACACTACATCATGGAATGCGTGCGCTAGGCCAACGCCTGCCACGATCAGGAGCAGCAGTGATTCCGTTCAACAAGCCCTTCATGACTGGCCAGGAGCTGGTCAACATCACCCATGCGCACGCCAATGGGCATCTCAGTGGCGATGGTCCGTTCACCAAACAGTGCCACGCGTGGCTGAACCAGCGCACCGGCGCCAACGCATCGCTGCTGACCCACTCCTGCACGGCCGCACTGGAAATGGCAGCGCTGCTGCTGGACCTGGAGGACGGCGACGAAGTGATCATGCCGTCCTACACGTTTGTCTCGACCTCCAATGCCTTCGTGCTGCGTGGGGCGGTACCCGTGTTCGTGGACATCCGCGCCGACACGCTGAACATCGATGAGACGCTGATCGAGGCCGCGATCACTCCGCGCACCAAGGCCATCTGCGTGGTGCATTACGCCGGTGTAGCCTGCGAAATGGACGAGATCCTGGCCATCGCCGCACGCCATGGTCTGGCCGTGGTCGAGGATGCCGCGCAGGGGATCATGTCCACCTACAAGGGACGGCCGCTGGGCACCATCGGCGACCTCGGCGCACTGAGTTTCCACGAAACCAAGAACATCATCTCCGGTGAAGGTGGCGCGCTGCTGTGCCGCGACCACACCCACGCCGAACGTGCCGAGATCATTCGTGAGAAGGGCACCAACCGCAGCCGCTTCTTCCGCGGGCAGGTCGACAAATACACCTGGGTGGACGTAGGTTCCTCGTTCCTGCCCGGCGAGATCACCGCAGCGTTCCTTGCTGCCCAGATGGACGCCGCCGAAGACATCACCGCGCGCCGCCTGGCCATCTGGGACCGCTACCATGCCTGGGCAGCGCCACATGAGGCGGCAGGTCGTCTGGTGCGGCCAACCATTCCGGCGCACACCACCCACAACGCGCACATGTACTACATGCTGCTGCCGTCGCTGGAGGCACGCACTGCATTCATCCAGCTGCTGCGCGAGCAGGGCGTGCAGGCCGTCTTCCACTACATCCCGCTCCACTCTTCGCCCGCTGGCATCAGCAACGGCCGCACCGGTTCGACCATGCAGATCACCGACAGCCTCAGCGAGCGCCTGGTGCGCATGCCGCTGTGGATCGGTGTGGAATCCCAGATGGACCTGATCCTGGAGGCCGCCGACAAGGCTCTGGAGCAGATCGCATGACCCAGCTGCACCCCTCTGCCAGCGGCGCGATCCCGGCGTGGCGCGCGCCGCCGGTGCAGGCATCGGTCGCCTTCGTGGTACGCATGCTGGGGCTGATGCTGGTCGCCGCAGCCTGTGGCAACGCCCTGCTGTACAGCGACGCGGCGGCCACACCGCTGGTCCAGTCCGATGCCTGGTACTTCCTGGAAAGCTTCCTGACGCGCTATTTCGACGGCACGCTGACCTTCCTGGATCTGTTCGTGCAGCGGGGTGCAGGCGACCATGCACAGCCATTGCAGAAGCTGGTGCTGTTGTTCCACACCCGCTACTTCGGCATGGACTTCGGCATCGAAGGACTGATCGGCACTGCCATCGGCATCCTCTGGTGCTGTGCCATCGCGCACGAGATGCGCCGGCAGCCGGCCACCGATGGCCTGCGCAATGCCCTGTCGTGGCTGTCCATCGGCCTGGTGTTCGCACTCGGGCTTTCGCTGAACAGCTCCAACATTTTCACGTGGCCGCTGGCCACGCTGGGGTTCATACCGCTGCTTCTGGGCACACTGTACTTCTCGCTGACGATGACCCAGCTGGAACGGCAACGGCCAGGCTGGGTCCTGCTGGCCACGGCCCTGCTTGGCGCGTGCATCGACGAGATCGCCGTGGTGGTGGTGATCGCCGCCGTGCTGGCCTGGATTCCGATGCTGGGCTCCAGCACCCGGCAGAAGGCGCGGACCGCAGGTGCAGCGGTGCTGGGCCTGGTGGCGGCGCGGCTGTTCCTGGCCTGGGCAGCCCATCGTGCAGGCGCGACATCGGTGCTGATCGAGCCCAAAGGTTCACTGGTCGATACACTGCTGACCGGCGAAGCCTTGCGCGGCCTGCTCATCCCCTTCTCCGACAGCCTCATCCACGTCGAGCACCTCGCCCGCTGGTTCCCGGCATCGACGACCTCGATGATCGCCCTGTGTGCCGCCCTGGTAGCGGGCCTGCACCTGTATTTCTGGGTCAGCGTCCTGCTGGCGTGGCGCGCGGGCCGCTACACGCGCACGCTGGCGCTGGCGACGTTCCTGATGCTGGTGGCCTATGGCCTTACCGCCGGCATCATCATCAGCCGCGTACCCGCCTATGACTGGAACTACCTGCACCAGCCGCGCTACGTGATGTCCTACCAGATGAGTCTGGTGGCATTGGCGGTGCTGTTCCAGCAGCGCCTGTGCCAGATCGACCTGACAGCGTCCGCCCTGCGCCTGTGGATCGAGCGCACCAGTGTCGTGATGGTCATGGCCCTGCTGATCTGGCTGCAGTGGGCAGTGACCCAGGCCAACTGGGGCCTGCCCTACTACCTGTCTTCCTATTGGCAGAACGCCGCGCTCTCAATGCAGAAACTGGCCGCCGACCCCTTGCATGAGCCGGGCCCGTGCCCGGACATCATGACCGTATGCGCCTACCCGGCCGAGCGACGGGCCAAGCTGATCGGATTGCTGCGGGACAAGCAGTTGAACGTGTTCTCACCCGCCTTCCAGATGCGCTACCGGCTGTATCCCTCGCTGGCCAACATTCCCGGCTTCGGCCCTGGCCAACCGCAGGAGCAACAGTTCGACCCGCGCATTCGCGAAGCGGCGGCGCCAGCCGTTCTGGCCGCGCTCCCCGTTGCGGGCAGCTGTGCGCTGGGCACGGCCCCGCAGGCGATGCGGATCGAACTGGATTCGCGGGACCTGGCACCGTTCGGCGCGCATCTGTGGGTCGAATCGGTCGGTGCAAGCCGCACCCTGTTGGCGGCCACAGCACCCGGCCAGACCACGCTGACCCTAGAGCATGCGGTTCCCAACCATTCGCTGCTGACACTGGTGCGCGCCGATGGGCAGGGCGTTCTGGCCCAATCGCAGATCGACCTGCCCGCCTGCACCGCCCCGACGCGCTAGCGCCTGGCCCTTTGATGCCGGTGCCCCGCCAACGACGGCGCGGCACCGGCATGCCTGGATCAGGCGGCAGGGACCACGTGGGCCGGTGGCTTGCGCTTGAGGCGCGACAACGGCCGGTCGATCAGGATCACGATCAGCCAGGACAGCGCAACGGTTGCCGCGAAGGCAGGCAGGAAGAAGGTCGCGAACGGACGGGTGAAGCCGCAGGCGCAGACGAACCAGGCTGCAACCGTGGTGTGGATCAGGTAGATCGGATAGCTCAGGTCACCGAGCATCTTGTCCACCTTGCCCGAGGGCTGCGCGTGCAGCGACACCACCATCCACGCCGACAGCACCAGCGACACGTACAGGCCCCACGTCCACGGCCAGCTCTGCAGGAACACCCAGACCACGCCGTGCAGCATCCAGACGATCGAGCTGGTCCACGGCATGCGGAACCGCTCCAGCTGGGTACGGTACTGGCAGACCAGCGAGCCGACGGCAAACGGCAGCAGGCACGGCAGGAAGGTGGCGTAACGGTCGCCGAAGGTCTCGGTGACGATACCCATCTTCAGGTTCAGCAGCGCACCGATGACCACGCCCAGCCACGCCGCTCCGCGCGAGGTCGCCATCAGCGGCAGCAGCAGGTAGAAGCCCACTTCGATGGCCAACGCGTTGGCCACCGGCACCGGCATGCCACCGCGCTGGATGCCCGGGAACAGCGTGATCACGTAGGCCCAGTCCTGCAGGCCCTTGGGCATGTGGAACTCGCCATTGATCGGACGCAGATCGATACCGATGCCGTTGTAGTACCAGAGAGTCAGCAGGCCCATGATCGCGGCCAGCCAGTACAGCGGGAAGATGCGCATGAAACGGTTGAAGGCATATGCCTTGATGCCACGGCCATCAAAGCCATACTTGGTGGTCAGCACCAGCGTCATCAGGAAGCCGCTGAGCACGAAGAATGCCCAAACCGCGTAGGCCGCATAACCCTGCGGCATGTTCGACCAAAGGTGTGAACCGGCCACCAGCGAGGCCAGCACGAAGCGGCTGGCACCAAAACCAAACACAGGAAGTTTCAAGAGAGTGCTCCACTCAGGGGCGAAGGCCGCATCACGGTGCGGCCGGGCTGTCGGACGTGCATTCGGTTGCGCTGGCGCGAACCACGCCAATCACGCGATCGGTCCCGTCCAGCAGCGTCAGTTCGCCACCATCCTCGAACCACGGCCCGGTGGTCTCGGTGCCATTGGCGCCACCTTCCGCCCACAGCTTGGCCACCTGGGTGCGGCTGCCGGCGGTGATCTGCACGAAGGTCAGCCCCGGCAGCGCCGAGCTCCACTGCACCTGGACTTCAGCGGCAGCACCGCGTCCAGCCCGGCACTTGAGCTTGCTTACGTGTGCCTGCAACGTGATGCCCTCCACGCTGGCGTGGGTCAGGGTCAGGCCAGGCACGGATGCGTCGGTCACGCTTGCTCCCATCTCGGCGGGCATCGTGCTGGTTCCCTGGGCCCCCGCGCGACGGCGGCCCTCTTCGTCGCAGCAGCCTGCCAGGGCAAGGCCCAGCAGAACGGACGCGAGCATCCTTGGAGTCAAGCTCATTCTTTATCTCTGATGAACGCCACTGCGGCGACGGGGCATTCTTACCCACGTCGCAGGGTCGGTAAAGCACCGGGCTTGGCCGAAATACTTTCTGCCTGTTCAGATCGGCAACAACGCCTGCACCTGTGAAAGCGTCATGCACGCGTGGAAACTGCCCTCATCCACGACACCCTCGCCGGTGTCATCACCAAGCAGGAAGCACTGCCCGACGCCGGCGGCCTGGCCAGCCTGCACATCCGTGCGCTTGTCGCCCACCAGCACCGAGCGGGGCCAGTCCACCGCATGTGCCTGGTCCATGGCATGCAACATGCCCGGTGCCGGCTTGCGACAGCTGCACTCCACCCGGTAGGCGCCCTGCCCGGCCTGCTGGTGATGCGGGCAGTACCAGGTTGCCGCGATCTGCACGCCTTCAGCGGCGAAACACGCGTGCATCCATGCGGTGTACTCGGCAAACTGCTGTTCGCTGTAGTAGCCGCGTGCAATTCCCGCCTGGTTGGTCACCACCACCAGTGCATACCCACGCGCCTGCGCCTCGCGGCACAGCTCGAAAATTCCCGGCACCCATTCGGTGCCGGCCGGGGTATGGACGTAGCCATGGTTGATATTGATCACGCCGTCGCGATCGAGAAACAGCACCCGGCCCAGTGGTGCGCCTGCGGCCGGCCAACCTGGACCGACCACGCACCCGGGTTGCGGCATCGTCATGGTTTGCCGCCGGCAAAGATGTGCTGCGCGCGCCGGTAGTCCTCAGGCACCCCGATATCGATGAAGTCAGCGGTATCCACGCAGGCAGCCAGACCCTCACTGGCGGCCCGTGGCAGCAGCACATCGGTCTCGAACGAGAACACCGGCTTGTCCGGCAATGAAGACAGCGCGGCTGGGCCGAGGAAGTAGCTGCCGGCATTGATGAAGCCGGGGCCGTGACCGCCCTTTTCGTTGAATGCCGCAACACGGCCATGCGCGAGTTCGACGGCACCGTAGCGGCCAACGTCCTCGACCTTGGCCAGGGCGACCGCAAGGGACACCTGCTCGCGCTCCGCATGTTGCTGCAACTGCCGCGGCGAGTAACGCAGATAGGTATCGCCGTTGCTCATGTGGACGGCATGGCCGTGCAACTGACGGGCGGCCAATGCCAGTGCACCGCCGGTCCCCAGCGGCTCGGGCTCGCGCGAATACACCACGTCCATGCCCTGCCAGCGGCGCCCGATGGCCTGTTCGACACGCTCGGCCAGGTATCCGGTGGCCAGGATCACGCGACGGATGCCGCCCTCGGCGAGATTGTCGAGCACGTAGGCCAGGAACGGACGTCCCGCCACCGGCGCCAGCGGCTTGGGCAGATCGGGCACTTCCGAGCGCAGGCGGGTACCGAAGCCTCCCACCAGCACAATGGCTTCATCGGCAATGATCATGGTCGAGTGTCCTGCAGAAGAGTCATCATGCTCCGGGCCATCGCGATGGATCAGCCCGCTTCCGCGCGCGGGAACATTTCGCTTTCGATCAGCGCGCACAGCAGGTGGCCGATGAACTCATGGCCCTCCTGGATGCGCGGCGTTTCGTTGGAGGGAATGCAGAAGCAGATTTCGCAGCGATCCTTCATGTCGCCACCGTGCTCGCCGGTGAAGCCGATCACCCGCACGCCCTTGGCTTCGGACGCTTCAAGCGCGCGCATGATGTTCTTCGAACGACCCGAGGTCGAGATCGCCACGAACACGTCACCTGCCTGGCCCAGCGCTTCAATCTGGCGGGCGAAGGTGTAGTCGTAACCGTAGTCGTTGCCGATGGCGGTCAGGATCGAAGTGTCGGTGGTCAGCGCGATCGCCGGCAGGCCCGGGCGATCGTAGTAGAAACGGCTGACCAGCTCGCCGGCCCAGTGCTGCGCGTCGGCGGCACTGCCGCCGTTGCCGGCGAAGAGGATCTTCTTCCCGGCGCGCAACGCCTCTACGCACAACGCCACGGCGTCGCGGATCTGCTGCTGCAGCGCGGCGTCGGCAGCCATGCGGCGGAAATTCTCCTGCGCCTTGCCGAACTCTTCTTCAATGAAGGCGTTCATCCCAGTTTCCATGAGGTAGCTCCGTGGTGCGTAAAGTGGGTGTCATAGACGGTACCGCCGGCCTGCGCCAATGCGCGCACCAATCGCAGGCGGTCGGCGGGATCACAGACGAACATCATGAAGCCGCCGCCACCGGCGCCGGAAACCTTGGCTGCGCGCGCACCATTGGCGAAAGCGAGCTGCTCGATCTCGTCGATCATCGGATTGCTGATGCTCGATGCGCTCTGCTTCTTGGCCTGCCAGCCGGACTGCATGACTTCAGCGAAACGGACCAGATCGCCACGCAGCAGCGCTTCCTTCATCTGCGTCGCTTCGGCCTTCAGGCGGTGCATCGCGTCTAGCGAGTCGGAGCGGCCTTCCTTGATGTTGCGCGACTGCTCATCGATGATCTTGGCCGATGCGCGTGACACACCGGTGAAGTACAGCACCAGGCTGGACTCGAGTTCGGCACAGATCCAGTCCTTGATGCGCAGCGGATTCACGATGACGTGATCTTCGGCATAGAACTCCATGAAGTTGAAGCCGCCGAAGGCCGCCGCGTACTGATCCTGCTTGCCGCCGGAAAGACCCAGATCGCTGCGCTCGATCCGATACGCCAGCTGCGCGACTTCATACTCGCCAAGGGGCAGCGAGAAGTACTCGGCGAACGCGGCGACCAAGGCCACCACCATCGTCGAGGACGAGCCCAGGCCAGACCCTGGCGGTGCGTCGGAATGGGTGCGCACGCGGATGCTCGGCCGCACACCGCCGAGGTAACGATCGGTCAGGTGCAGGTACACGCCCTTCATCAGCTGCAGCGGCCCGGCATGGGCCTGCACGTCGGCAACGGCAAGGGTTTCGCTCGCTTCGGCGTCCTGCGCGTGGAAGGAGACCGTGCCGGCAGGCGCGTCATCGATGGTCGCGTAGGCGTACTTGTCGATGGTGACGTTCATGACGAAGCCACCATGCTGATCGCAGAACGGCGACACGTCGGTGCCGCCACCCGCCAGGCCAAGCCGCAGCGGTGCGCGCGAGCGGACGATCATGCGCGGTCCCCGTCGGCCACGCCCAGCGTCCTGCGCCAATAGGCCAGCATGTCCTTCAAGGTCTGCTCCAGCGGCACCTTCTGCTGCCAACCGGTGCGCTCCACCAGGCGCGAGGAGTCACCGAAGATGACCTTCTCGTCGCTGGGCCGCAGCAGTGCCGTATCGACCTGCACCTCGACGGGCACGCGTGCGGCGGCCACCACCTGCTCGACGATCTCGCGGATCTGGTAGGTGCGCGCGCCACTGATGTTGTAGATGCCACCCGGCTCACCCTTGGCGGCCAGCAGCTCCAGTGCGGAGGCCAGGTCGCGCACATCGGTGATCGCGCGCCAGGTGTCCTGGTTGCCCACTCTCAACACCGGCTCGATCTGGCCGGCCTCGATGCGGGCAATGCGCTGGGTCAGATCGGCGCACACGTCGCCGGCCTTGCGTGCACCCGTCGTGTTGAAGATGCGCGCGCATACTGCGCGGATCTTCCAGTTGGACCAGTACTGCAGCGCCAGCATCTCGGTGGCCACCTTGCTGATGCCGTACGGGTGGAGCGGACGCAACGGGTGCGATTCCTTGACAGGAATGTCCTCGGCGGCGACCTCGCCATACTGCGCGCTGGAACAGGCGACCACCACCACCGGATCGATGCCGGCGGCACGGATGGATTCAAACACGTTGGCCGTGCCGACGACGTTGGTGTCCAGCGTTTCCGCCGGAGCCGACCAGGACAGTGCCGGATAGCTCTGCGCCGACAGCAGGTAGACCACATCCGGGCGGAATGCATCGATCACCTGCGAGGTCTGCTCGCGGTAGCGGATGTCACATCGCACCACGCGATCCTGGAACGAGGCCCAGTCCTTCGGCTCGATGGTCGGGTTGTAGCTGGTACCCAACACCTCGTGGCCCTCGGCGATGGCGCGCTCCATCAGGTAGCTGCCAACGAAACCGGTTGCTCCCATCACAAGTACTTTCATGGCCTGCTCCTCAATTCGCATTCGGTGTATTGGCGCGCACGCGTTCGCGGCGCGCGTCGACGTCGGCATAGGGGGTCGGGTCGACATCGTGGCTGACGATGTTCCACAGCGCCTTCTCCGAGAACGTCTCGCGGGCGAAATCCTGCGCGCGTGCGGACACCTCGAACCAATGCGCGTCATCATCAAGCAGGCGAAGCACACGGTCGGCGAAGGCCTGTGCATCGTCGGCCACGGCGATGAATTCCGATGCAGCCGCCAGACCCTGCGCGCCTGCCGGCGAGGTCACCAACGGGACGCCGAAGCGCATCGCCTCGACCACCTTGCCCTTCATCCCCGCACCAAACCGCAGCGGCGCAACGACTGCGCGGGCGTGCGCGTAGTACATCTCCAGTTCCTCATCGGTGACGTAGCCCGGCACGTGGATCATGTCACTGGCCAAGGCCTGCACTTCCGGCTTGGGATTGGAGCCGACCAGGCTGACCTTGATATCCGGCTTGTGGGCACGGATCAGCGGCAGCACCTGTTCGACGAACCACAGCGCGGCATCCACGTTCGGGTCGTGGGCGAAGCCGGCAACGAACAACAGACCGCTGCGTCGGTGCAGGCCTTCGGCATCGATCGTCGGGAAGCGGTCGAAGGCATATACCGGAATGGTGAAGTTCTTCGCGCGTACGCCGTCACGATCTTCCATCCAGCGCGCAACGTGCGCCGTCTCCAGCTCGGAGGGGTAGTAGATGGTATCCACCTTGCTCCACAGCGATTCCTCCAGCACCTGCATCGCATCACGCTGGATGGCCACTGCCGGGTCATGGGCGATCTTCAGCTGCTCGGTCATCCGCTGGTAGTGCACGTCATGTCCGTAGTAAAGAAGCGTGGCGCGGCTGTGTCGGCGCAACGCTTCGATGTACTTGACCGACACCTGCGGACGGCTCAGCAGCACGTAGTCGATGCAACCGCCATGAGCCGCGATCCAGCTGCTGAAGTTCTCCACGTGTTCCGGACCGTAGATCGCTTCCACGCCCATCTGCTGCAGGCGCGGGGTATAGACCGGATCGTGCCAGAGGTTGTCGGACCAGAATTTCACGCTCATGCCGTGCTTCTGGAACAGGCCGATGAACTGGTCCATGGTGCGTGAGCCGGCGTCACGATCCGGCTGCGGCACGTAGTGGTCGATCACCAGGACCGTCTTGCGCAGCTGCGAACGGTCGCGCGCCAGGAAGGGCAGTTCGGCATTGGCGAAGTGCTGCTGCACCAACGTGTCCTGCCAGCGCTCACGCAGTTTCTTCTGGTTGGCCACCTGGTAAGCCTTGATGCCGGTGGACACGTCGGTGCCGTGGGAAACGCCCTCGTAATGCACCACCATCGACTCAGGCTGGTAATAGACCTTGTAGCCCGCCTCGCGCACACGGAACGCCAGGTCGGTATCTTCGCAGTAGGCCGGCAGGTAGTGCGGATCGAAGCACCCCAATGCATCCAGCAGGGACTTCGGCAACAGGATCGCCGCGCCGGAAATGTAGTCCGCCTCATGCACGTAATTGAATTCGGACGCCGCCGGGTTCTGCAACCGGCCCACGTTCCACGCCGTGGCGTCATCCCAGACGATGCCACCGGCTTCCTGCAGCCGGCCATCAGGGTAGACCAGCTTGGAGCCGGCCATGCCCGCATCGGGGTAGTTCTTGAACACCTCCAGCAACGCATCGAGCCAGCCATCGGTGACTTCGGTATCGTTGTTGAGGAAACAGACATAGCGGCCGCGTGCCAGCGTCGCGGCGTTGTTGCAGGAAAGCAGGAAACCGAGATTCTTTTCGTTCTCGTGGTAACGCAGGCCCTGGACCTCGCGCAGCCGACCGATGTCGGCGTCACCGGAGGCATCCTCGGCAACGATCACCTCGAACGAGGCCCGGGTCGCGGCGCGCGACAGCGAACGCACGCAGGCCAGGCTGATCGGCAGGTTACCGTACGTCGGCACGATTACCGACACCAGCGGTGCATCCACCTTCGGCAGCCTGGTATTTGCCAGGCAGACGTCGATGTTGGCCTTGACGTACTCCAGGCCCAGCCCTTCAAGCTGCTTGACCGGAGCGAAACTGCGCTTGACGAGGAAGCGGCGAACCGGACGCACCAACGGTGCCAGCAGCGGCATGCGGGCCAGGCCGGTGGCGCGCAGCGAATTGGCTACGCCATTCCAGTCGCCACGCACCACGCGTGAAAGGAAACGCAGCGGTTTGGTGATGCGCCAGGAACTGGAGCGCAACAGGGCTGCGGTCATCGCCTGGCTTGCGTCGTTGTCGGCCCGCAGGCGATCCACCTGCGCCTGCAGCTGGCTGCGCGCGTGGTCACCGACAATGGCATCGGCAAGCAGTTCACGCAGTTCAGCCGCGCTTTCCAGGTGCTGCGCGATCTCACCGCGCAGCGCTTCGCGCTGGCCGGCTGCCTGATCGAGCTCCCCGCGCAGCGAAGCGACGTGACTGCGCAACGCATTGATCTCGGCGTCCTGTGCTTGAGCCCAGCGCGCCACTTCGTGGTGATGGTTGTACAGGTCTTCCTGCTCGGCCAGAAGCAGCGAGGCCGGTGTTGCCGGCAGCAGGGACGAATCGGCAGCGGCCACGGCAATGTAGTAGACCGGATCAGGAAGCGCGGCCACACGATGTTCGATGGCCTGGCCGCCGTCGGTGATGGCCGTGTAGTCGCCCCCGATCGTGCCTTCCAGCGGGGTGATGGTCGACCCCACCGACATCCGGTGACCGACGATCCGCACCGCCGGGAACTGCGTGTTGAGCAGCGCGACGAACTGGTCCAGGTACAACTCTTTGACGTGGTACTCGTTGTGGTAGCCCGCCTTGTCGGAGTAGACCTCCTTGTTCGGCGAGGACATCACCAGCACGCCACCGGGACGCAGCACGCGGCGGATCTCGGCCAGCATCTGCTCCTGTTCCAGCAGGTGCTCTACGGTCTCGAAGGAGACCACCACGTCCACGCAGTCCTCGGGCAGTGGCACCTGCGCGGCCGAGCCCTGCAGGTACTGCAGGTTGGCGCGGTCGGCGTACTTCTCGGCGGCATGCGCTACGGCATCGGCGGAAATATCGACGCCGCGCACCGAGCGCGCCTGGCCGGCCAGCATCGCGCTGCCGTAGCCTTCGCCGCTGGCCAGATCCAGCACATCCTTGCCGGCCACGATGGGAAGGCACCAGGCGTACCGATGCAGGTGCTCCTGCCGGATCACGCCCTGCTCGCTGGGAACAAAGCGCTCGCCAGTGAACTCGATCATTTCTTCTCCTTGGAAAGCTCGATGGCCAGCATGGGCAGGCCGACCAGCCCGTATCGCATCGTCTCGTCGGTCGCGCGGAATTCCAGCGCGTCATGGATCCAATGCTGCTGGGTGTGGTCGTGCTGGTCGCCGGAGGCCACCGCTGCATCGACCATGTAGGAACCTGACGGCATCACCGGCATGCGGAACAGGAAGCTCGCCGAGATCTGCTCGCCGGGCTCGCCCGAGACCGGGGCATGCTGCCAGGCCAGGAAGGTGTTGTCGCCGAACAGGCGCTGGCCCAGACGGTCCTTGACGTAGAAGCCGAGGATCAGGTTCTGCAGCGACTGCGCCAGCTCCACGGTGATGTCCAGCCGCACCAGCTCGCCGCCGGCCAGCAGGCCGACCGATTGACCGTGCTCATCCAGCAGCTGCACCTGGACGATGCGTGCACCCTGCGCACCGAATTCCTGGCCGACGTTGTCCGGGTCGAACTCGAAGGTCTGGATGCGGTTGCTCCAGCCGGCATCCTGGCGCGCCTGCGCGCGCACGTCCGGAGCGTCGCCGATGGGTCGCCGCACGCGCTTCTCGCCGACCACCACGTTGGCATCACCGGCATCGCGGCGACCCACGGCGTGCTGCTCGGTCATGTACGCTTCGATCACCTCCTGCGACGTACCGACCAGACGCATCTGCCCGCTCTGCAGCCAGACCGCGTTCTCGCACAGGTTGGTCACGGCAGCAGCATCGTGGCTGACAAACAGCAGCGTGCCGTTCTTCTGGAACTCACGCAGGAAGCGCATGCACTTCTGCGAGAAGAACGCATCGCCGACCGCCAGCGCCTCATCGATGATCAGGATGTCGGCATCCACGTGGGCAATCACTGCAAAAGCAAGGCGCACCGACATGCCGCTGGAATAGCTGCGCACTGGCTGATCGATGAACTCACCGATGTCGGCGAAGGCAAGGATCTTCTCCAGGCGCTGTTCGATCTGTGCACGGGAAAGACCGAGGATCGCCGCATTGAGGAACACATTCTCGCGGCCGGTGAATTCGGGGTTGAAGCCGCTGCCCAGCTCCAGCAACGCCGCGACGCGCCCGTTCACCGATATTGAACCCTCGGTAGGATTGAGCGTGCCCGCGATCATCTGCAGCAGCGTGGACTTGCCAGAGCCGTTGCGACCGACGATGCCGACGGTCTGCCCGCGACGCACGCTGAAGCTGACGCCACGCAGCGCCCAGAAGTCCTTGTAGTACGCCTTGCGCTTGCCGGCCAGCGCCTGCCACAAGCGATGCGAGGGGCGCTCGTACATGTGGTAGCTCTTGCCGACCCCACGCACGTCGATCACTACTTCCGAATCGACACGATCAGAGCACATCGGCAAACCCCACTCGCAACTTGTTGAACACGCGATGCCCAATCAGTGCCACGGCACAGGCGATCAGCGCATAGATGCCCAACCCCTCCCAATCCGGCAACCGTCCCCAGATCACCACTTCACGCACCTGGTTGATGATGAAGGTAAGAGGGTTGAGTTCGAATACGATGCGATAGCTGGCAGGCACCGATTCCGGCGGCACGATGGCCGAGGAAAGGAACAGCATCGCGGTGGCGATCACACCGGCGATCTGGCCGATGTCGCGCAGGTAGACGCCCAGCGCGGAAACAATCCAGCTGATACCCACCGTCAGGATCACCAGCGGCAGCAGTACCACCGGCACCAGAACTGCCGTCGGGGGGATGCTGCCCTTCACTGCCAGATGCAGCAGCAGAAGGACCACGATGTTCATCAGCAGATGGAACAACGCAGAGAACGTCATGCTCCAACCGAGGATGTCCAGCGGGAACACCACGCGCTTGACGTAGCTGGTGTTGGCCACGATCAGCTGAGGGGCGCGCGTGAAGCACTCGGCAAAGAACCCGTGCACGGTCAGGCCCGCGAAAAGGATCAGGGCGAAGTCAGTCGTCGAACCCGTCGAACCCGGCCAGCGCCCCTTCATGATGTAGCCAAAGGCCATGGTGTAGACCAGCAGCATCAGGAACGGACTGATCAGCGACCACAACAGGCCGAAACTCGCGCCGCGATACCGGCCCAGCACTTCGCGCTGGGTCAGTTCGAAGGCCAGCGAGCGATGCTTGCCGAAGACCGAGAGAATTCCCATCAGGCTGCCTGCGCTTCCAACGCCCGCTCCAGATCCACCTGCAGGTCACCCAGATCCTCGACACCCACGCTCAGCCTGACCAGCGCATCGCTGATGCCCAACTGCTCGCGGCGTGCCACCGGGATCGACGCATGGGTCATCACTGCCGGATGGTTCACCAGGCTTTCCACCCCGCCCAGCGACTCGGCCAGGGTGAACAGTTCGGTCTTCTCGCAGAAGCGCTTGGCGGCCTCGAAACCACCCTTCAGCACGATCGAGACGATGCCGCCGTAGCCGGCCATCTGCTTGCCCGCCAGCGCATGCTGCGGGTGCGAGGCCAGGCCCGGGTAGATCACCTTTTCCACCGCCGGGTGCTTTTCCAGCCACTGTGCCAGCGCCATCGCGTTGGCGCAGTGCGCCTTCATGCGCAGCGGCAGGGTCTTCAGGCCACGCAGGGCCAGGAAGCTGTCGAACGGGCCCTGCACGCCACCCACCGAGTTCTGCAGGAAGGCCATCTGCTCGGCCAGTTCGGCGTTGTCACCGACCACGACCATGCCACCGACCATGTCCGAATGGCCATTGAGGTACTTGGTGGCCGAGTGCAGCACCAGGTCCGCGCCCAGCTCCAGCGGACGCTGCAGCATCGGCGAGGCGAAGGTGTTGTCGACCACCACGATCAGGCCAAGACGCTTGGCGATGGCGGCCACCGCGGCGATGTCGACGATCTTCAGCATCGGGTTGGTCGGGGTCTCGATCCATACCATCTTCGTCTTCGCCGTGATCGACGCTTCAAACGCGGCCAGGTCGGTCAGGTCGACAAAGCTGAAATCCAGCCCGGCGGTGCGGCGGCGCACACGCTCGAACAGGCGGAAGCTGCCGCCATAGATGTCGTCCATCGCCACCACGTGGCTGCCGGCATCCAGCAGTTCAATCACGGTCGAACTGGCGGCCATGCCCGAAGCAAAGGCGAAACCACGGGTGCCGCCTTCCAGCGAGGCCACGCAACGCTCGTAGGCGAAGCGGGTCGGGTTGTGGGTCCGCGAGTACTCGAAGCCCTGGTGCTCGCCCGGGCTGGACTGCGCATAGGTCGAGGTGGCGTAGATCGGCGGCATCACCGCGCCGGTGCTCGGGTCGGGCGACTGGCCGCCATGGATGGCCAGGGTGGCCAGCGCCAGCGCGCGGTCCGGGGAAGAAGCGTTGGACATGTCGTTTCCTGAATGGCGCCGATGACCGGCGCCGTCGAAGGAGCGGGAGTCTATCAGCGCGGCCTTAACAGGCTTTGACGCGGATAAACCGGAATTCAGCGGTGATCTGCAGCGATAAACGCGTTACTGAACGCGCCGACGCAGGTAGTTGAGCAGATCGATGCGGGTGATCAGGCCCAGGAAGGTATTGCCATCCATCACGATGGCCACCTGGCCGCGGTCGAACACCGGCAGCAGCGCCTCGATGGGGGACTTCACGTCCAGGCGGTCCAGCTTGCTGACCATGGCCGTAGCCACCGGGTCGCGGAAGCGTGCTTCGTCGCCGTAGACATGCAGCAGCACGTCGCTTTCATCGACGATGCCAACCAGCTGATCGCCATCCATCACCGGCAGCTGCGACACGTCGTACAGCTTCATGCGCTGGTAGGCGGTGGTCAGCAGGTCATTCGGGCCGATCACGACGGTGTCGCGCTGGCCATACGGACGCAGGATCAGGTCGCGCAGGTCGCCGTGCTGCGGGCGCTCCAGGAAACCGTTGTCCAGCATCCAGTAGTCGTTGTACATCTTCGACAGGTACTTGTTGCCGGTATCGCAGACCAGCACCAGCACTTTCTTCGGCGTGGTCTGCGCCTTGCAGTACTTCAGTGCCGCTGCCAGCAGCGTGCCGGTGGAGGAGCCGCCGAGGATGCCCTCCTTGGCCAGCAGCTCGCGCGCGGTGTGGAAGCTCTCCGCGTCGGTGATCGCATAGGCCTGCTTGACCCGGCTGAAATCCGAGATCGAGGGCAGGAAGTCCTCGCCGATGCCTTCCACCAGCCAGCTGCCCGACTTGTCGTTGAGCACGCCGTCATTGATGTATTCGGCCAGGATCGAGCCGACCGGGTCGGCCAGCACCAGCTCGGTCTTCGGCGACAGCGTGGCGAACGCGCGCGACAGGCCGGTCATGGTGCCGGAGCTGCCACAGCCGAACACGATGGCATCCAGATCGCCATCCATCTGCTCGAGGATCTCCGGACCGGTGCCGAATTCATGCGCGGCCGGGTTGTCCGGGTTGCCGAACTGGTTGATGAAGTACGCGCCCGGGGTCTGCTCGGCGATGGTCTTGGCTAGGTCCTGGTAGTACTCCGGGTGACCCTTGGCCACGTCCGAGCGGGTCAGGCGCACTTCGGCACCCATCGCCTTCAGGTTGAAGATCTTTTCGCGACTCATCTTGTCGGGAACGACCAGAATGAGCTTGTAGCCCTTCTGCTGCGCGACCAGCGCCAAGCCCAGGCCGGTGTTGCCGGCGGTGCCTTCCACCAGGGTCGCACCGGGCTTCAGGTCGCCGCGCTTTTCCGCCGCCTCGATCATCGACAGGCCGATGCGATCCTTGATCGATCCGCCCGGGTTGGCGTTTTCGAGCTTCAGGTAGAGCTCGCAGACGCCGGTGTCCAGGCGCTGGGCCTTGACGATCGGGGTCTGGCCGATGAGTTCGAGGACGGAAGAATGGATGGGCATTCGGGGGACTTTCGGTTCGCGCCACGTAGGGCCGGACCGGTGATTATCCGACGGATGGCGACGAAAGTCAGGAGCCGTTTCTGTAGCGCCGGGCCATGCCCGGCGGGGGGCGTGCCGACCAACGGTCGGCACCCACCAGCTCGGCGCGTGGAAAAAGGGATGCGGACGGCCCCGGATCGACGAGGAGACCGGTACCGCCCGCATCGGGGGACGTGCCTGCAGGGCCAAGGCACCACCGCGTGTGGTGCCTTGGCGCGACGCCTGTGTTCAGCGGCGCCGCGTTGCCAGGTCAGGAGTGCCTGGCAGGGCCATCGATGGCCGGGTCATGCCATTCCGGGCACGACAGGGGTGCGTCAATGCGTGGGGGACGACGTTGCGAGCGGTGTTTCGTACATTCGCAGAAGGCGTTGCTTGGCCAGCAGCTTCTCGCGCTTCATTCGACCCAGGGTGACATCATCGATCGGGAGTACACCCAACTCCGCATCCATGCACTTCTTGTTCAACTTGCGGTGCTGGTCATGGAGTGCCCGGAACTCCGGATCGCGCGCGCGACGGGCGTCGATCTCGCTCTGGGGCTGATCTTCAAACATGATGGACCTCCTTCGACAGATACACGAACGCCCCGGCCGCAAGGCACGGGGCGTTGTTCATGGAGGAGTGCCGGTCGATGCCCACATGGGTGCCCACAACGACGTGCGGCACTGGCCTGCGCACGTCGATCTGCTGCGGTTCGCGCCCTGCTTGCATCGGCCCGGCCCTCCCATCGTCCGGTCCGCGTTATTGCGTCCCGGACAATTGACCCTACGCTTGCTCCGGACGGGGTTCAAGCCCCTGCGGCAAAAAGACCGAACCCCGCCGGGGCGGGGTTCAGGCTGAATACTCAACACAACGAAAAACAAACAATATCAAGCAATTACGGTGCGATCACGACCTCAGCCGAGCGCGCCCGGGTCGAGGCGGCCTTCTTGCCGGCCACCTGGATCCGGCTGCTGGCGACACCGGCCGAGACCAGCGCATCGCGCAGTGCCTCGGCCCGCTTCTGGCCGACGCCATTGGCGCTGTCGTAGGCCTCGATGCGGATCCTGCCCTTCTTGCCGATGTTGACGTACTCGGCCAAAGCCTTGGCCTGGTTGCGGGCGCCACCGGACAGGCTGGAGGCCCCGGCAGCGAACGCGTCTCCGGCAAAGGTGAAGACCTCGCCGCGGCCATCGAACTTCGAGCCCGGCAGCTTCTGCCCAGAGACCAGCTCGGCTTCCTCACGGGCCAGCTTGGCCGCGTTCTGCTGGGCCGAGCTGAGGCGCTGCTGCTGCTTGCCGGCCACGCTGGTCAGGGCGTTCTCGGCATCCTGGCGGGCCAGGGTCTCGGCCTCGGCGGCCAGGCGCAGGCGCTCGGCCTCTTCCGCCTGCATCTGCGCCTGCATGCGCAGCTGCTCGGCTTCCTGGCGGGCGCGGGCGGCATCGCGGCGGCTGGCCTCGATCAGCAGATCGCTGCGGGTGCGCTCCAGGCGGTCGACCTCGCGCGCGGCCAGTGCAGCCCGCACGGCGGTCTCGGCGATCTCGACCCGGCGCTCGGCCAGATAGGTGGCCAACTCCTGGTCGCGGCGCTTGGCCTTCTCCAGGGTAGCGATGGCCTGCTGCGCCTGCATGCGCTCGAAGGCGCCCAGCTCGGCGGTGGCCGGATTGGCCTGGATCGACAACAGGCGCTGGCTCAGCTGGCCCACCATCGGGTTGTCGGCGGCCAGGGCCAGCGTCGGCAGGGCAAGCAGCGTGGCCACGGTCAGGGCAGAGATCGCCTTCATCGGCGGTCCTCCCCGGTCGACAACTGGCGCTGCAGCTGGTTGACCTCGTTGCGGCGCAGCTGCAGCTGTGCGGTCGCCATGGCTTCCTCGCTGCGGGCACGGGCCAGATCGGCGTCCACGGTGGCACGCAGGGCCATGGCCGGCGCGTTCTTGCGCTCGCGGCGGTCGCCCGCTGCACGCTGGGCCTGCTCCAGTCCCTGGCGGGCCAGCCCGATCAGGTCCGGGGCGTACTGGTCGGCATCGGCCTGGGTGGCTTTGTCCACCGCCTGCCGGGCCTGCGCCAGTTCCAACGCGCCGTCCTGCGCCCAAGCAGGGGCAGAGAGTGCGAATGCAAACGCCATCACATACAGGCTGTGGCGCATTCGTGCGAAGCTAAGTCGTTTCATTGGGGAGGCCGTACCGGTTGTCGGTTCGCGGCCATTGTCGTCAAGCCGGTACCGTGCTTGCAACGGGCACCGGCAGTTTCGTTGGGGAAAATTCGCAATGGATATCGGCTACTTCCTGAAGCTGATGACCGAAAAGAACGCTTCGGACATGTTCTTGACCACCGGCGCGCCGGTTTACATCAAGATCGAGGGCAAGCTGTATCCGCTCGGCAATACCGGCCTGCCGCCGGGCATGGTGAAGAAAATCGCCTACTCGCTGATGGACGAGGGCCAGGTGCCCCAGTTCGAGCGCGAACTGGAGCTCAACATGGCCATCGCCCTGGCCGATGCCGGGCGTTTCCGCGTCAACGTGTTCAAGCAGCGCGGTGAAGTGGGCATGGTCATCCGCGCCATCCGCAGCCGGATTCCGAGCATCGAAGAGCTCAACCTGCCGCAGGTGCTGAAGGACGTCATCATGACCCCGCGCGGGCTGGTGCTGGTGGTGGGGTCCACCGGCTCGGGCAAGTCCACCTCGCTGGCGTCGATGATCGATCACCGCAACAGCACCACCACCGGTCACATCCTCACCATCGAGGACCCGATCGAGTACCTGCACAAGCACAAGATGTCCATCGTCAACCAGCGCGAGGTCGGGCTGGATACCCATGCCTTCCACAACGCGCTGAAGAACGCGATGCGTGAAGCACCGGACGTGATCCTGATCGGCGAGATCCTGGATGCGGAAACGATGGAGGCGGCGATCGCCTTCGCCGAAACCGGCCATCTGTGCCTGGCCACCCTGCACTCCAACAACGCCGACCAGACCATCGAGCGCATCCTCAACTTCTTCCCGGAAAGCGCGCACAAGAATGTGCTGATGAACCTGGCGCTGAACCTGCGTGCGGTGATCAGCCAGCGCCTGGTGAAGAACAAGGAGGGGCGCCGCCTGCCGGCCACCGAAGTACTGATCAACACGCCGATGATCCGCGACCTGCTGCGTCGCGGCCAGGTACACGAGATCAAGGCGGCGATGGAGGCTTCGCTGGAAGAAGGCATGGAGAGCTTCGACCAGTGCCTGTTCCGCCTGGCCAAGAACGGCACCATCGATCAGGAAGAAGCACTGCGTGCGGCCGACTCACGCGATGGCCTGGCGCTGAAGTTCCGCCTGTCCGAAGGCGGCAGCGGCGAGCATGATCCGTATGCGGACTTCTCGGCGGCCGCACCGTCGATCACCCACGGGTTCTGACACGGGTATCCGCCGGACATGTGCCGGCGCTACCTGCCCGCCACAGGTAGCGCCGGGCCATGCCCGGCGTCGCCTGCTGAATTGTTCACCGGCTGTCTCATCCAATGAGACCTGTTGTCCGTAGGTTCCTTCAATGGAAACCATACGCAAGCTGGCCATCCTTGCCGACGCCGCAAAATACGACGCTTCCTGCGCCTCCAGCGGTGCGGGCAAGCGCGATTCGCGTGCCTCCGGCGGCATCGGCAGTACCGAAGGCATGGGCATCTGCCACAGCTACACGCCCGATGGCCGCTGCGTATCGCTGCTGAAGATCCTGCTGACCAACTTCTGCGTCTATGACTGCGCCTATTGCGTGAACCGGGTGTCCAGCAACGTGCAGCGCGCGCGTTTCAGCGTGGATGAGGTGGTCACGCTCACCCTGGACTTCTACAAGCGCAATTACATCGAAGGCCTGTTTCTTTCCAGCGGCATCATCCGCAATGCGGACTACACGATGGAACGCATGGTGGAGGTGGCACGTCGGCTGCGCGAGGAGCATCGGTACGCCGGCTACATCCATCTGAAGACGATCCCCGAGGCATCACCAGAGCTGCTGGCCGCTGCGGGTCGTTACGCCGATCGCCTGTCGATCAACGTTGAACTGCCCACCGAGGCGGGCCTGGCCACGCTCGCTCCGGAAAAGACCAGTACATCCATCCGCGGCGCGATGGGTGAGCTGCGCTGGCGCATTGAAGAAGCCAAGGAGGCCCGCAAGGCGCCGGCGGTGATCGCACCGGTTTCCACCCGCAGCGCGCGCCCTCGCCCTCCCCGTTTCGCACCCGCAGGGCAGAGCACCCAGATGATCGTGGGTGCCGACGGTGCCAGCGACCGGCAGATCCTGACCAGTGCCGACAGCCTCTACGGCAATTACCGCATGCGCCGGGTGTACTACTCCGCTTTCAGCCCGATTCCCGATGCGAGTCGGCAACTGCCGCTGCAGCCGCCCCCACTGCAGCGCGAGCACCGGCTGTACCAGGCCGATTGGCTGCTGCGCTTCTACGGCTATGGCGTGGAAGAGATCACCGACACCACCCAGGGCGGCATGCTGGATCTGGACATCGATCCGAAGATGGCCTGGGCGATCCGCCATCCCGAGCGCTTCCCGGTGGACCTGAACCGTGCCCCGCAGGAACTGCTGCTGCGCGTGCCCGGGCTGGGCGTACGCAACGTCAAGCGCGTGCTGATGGCACGTCGCCACGGTCGCCTGCGGGTGGCCGACCTCGCCCGGTTGAAGGCGCCGATGAGCAAGCTGCTGCCGTTCGTGCAGTTGGCCGACCACCACCCCCGCAGCGCGCTGGATGACCCGGCAGCGTTGCGCGCGAAGCTGGCGCCACCACCCCGCCAGGGCTCGCTGTTCGATGCCGCGCCCGCTGCCTGAGATGCAGCGCTGGTCGCTGCGGGTGGACCCGCCGTGGTCACTGGACGCCTGGCGCAATGCAGCGCGGGAGGCGTTGCTGCGCGGCGTGCGCCCTGAACAGCTGGACTGGCGGGTGGATTCCGAGGCGTCCCTGCTGGATGCGCCAGCGGTACAGCAGGCGCCGTTGCCCGACGGAGCCGTCGCGCCGAACGTGCCACGCGACTTCGTGGAACTGGCGGCGACCTGCCTGTGCCATCGCGATCCGCAGCGCCTGCCGCTGCTGTACCGCCTGCTGTGGCGCATCGCCCACGGCGAACGCACGGTACTGTCCAATCCGGCCGATGCCGATGTGCTTCGCCTGATGGCGCTGGCGCAGGCAGTGCGCCGCGATACGCACAAGATGAAGGCCTTCGTTCGCTTCCGTGAGGTGCCCGGCGAAACCGACGCGTTCATTGCCTGGTTCGAGCCCGACCACAACATCGTCGACCGTGTCGCGCCCTTCTTCGCCCGCCGTTTCGCCGGCATGCGCTGGGCGATCCTGACGCCCACGCGCAGCGTGCAATGGGATGGCAGCGCGTTATGGTTCGGCGATGGCGGCACCCGCCAGGATGCCCCCGCCGAAGATGCACGCGAGACCCTGTGGCAGACCTATTACGCCAGCATCTTCAATCCGGCCCGGCTCAACACGCGGATGATGCAGCAGGAGATGCCCACCCGGTACTGGAAACATCTTCCCGAAGCACAGCTGTTGCCTGGCCTTGTGCGCGATGCGGCCAGCCGCGTGCAGGAGATGCACGATCGGCCGGCGCAGGCACCACAACGACGTATTCCAGCGCGGCAGAACGCTGCCGCCGATGCCGCTGCGGACGATGGCAGCCTGCAGGCACTGCGCCAGCAGGCGGCCGTCTGCCGGCAGTGCCCATTGTGGGAGGCGTCCACCCAGACCGTGTTCGGCGAAGGTCGTGCCGACGCACGCATCATGCTGGTGGGCGAACAGCCCGGCGATGTCGAGGACCTGAGTGGCCGCCCCTTTGCTGGTCCGGCAGGCAAGCTGCTGGACCGCGCGCTGCAGGAACTGGGCATCGAGCGCAGCGCGCTGTACCTGACCAACGCGGTGAAGCACTTCCACCACGAGCGGCGCGGCAAGGTGCGCCTGCACAAGCGCCCTGAGAGCCGCCATGTGCATGCCTGCCGGCCGTGGCTGCAGGGCGAGATCGCACGGGTGAAACCGCAGGTGATCGTCTGCCTGGGTGCCACCGCAGCGACCGCGGTGTTCGGCAGCGGCTTCAATCTGATGCGCGACCGCGGCGGCTGGCACGTGCTGGACGATGGCACCCGGGGTTACGCCACCGTGCACCCGGCCTGGGTACTGCGGCAAAAGGATGAGACGCGGCGCGAGGACGCCTACCGGTTGTTCCGTGAGGACCTGCGGCAGCTGCAGGAAGGGGACGGAGGGGATTAAGTCGCTTGTGCCACAAACGACTTAATCCCCTCCGTCCCCTTTCCGTCAGGCAGCGTCGATCTGGTTTTCCGGGCGTGCAGCGGTGAACGCGTCCAGCTGCTGGCAGGCGGTCTCAATCCGGCGGAGGGTCGGGTACGGCGCCAGGTCCAGACCAAACCGATGCGCGTTGTACAGCTGCGGGAGCAGGCAGATGTCAGCCAGGCCCGGACGATCGCCGTGGCAGAACGTGCCTGTCTCCGCGCTGGCCGCCAACATCGCCTCCATCGCCGCGAAGCCTTCGGCCATCCAGTGCAGCGTCCATTGCGTGCGTGCATCGGCCGGCAACTGCAGATCGCGCTCGAGATACTGCATCACCCGCAGGTTGTTGATCGGGTGGATGTCGCAGGCCACCAGTTGCGCCAGCGCCCGCACGCGTGCGCGGCCAGCGGCATCAGCCGGCAGCAGCGGCACCTGCGGGAAGCGCTCTTCCAGATATTCCAGGATCGCCAGCGACTGGGTCAGCACGTGGCCCTCATGCAGCAGCGCGGGCACCAGCTGCTGCGGGTTGAGCCCACGGTAGGCGTCATGGTGCTGCTCGCCACCCTCACGCACCAGATGCACCGGCCGCGCGTCGAAGGCCAGGCCTTTCAATGCCAGGCCGATGCGCACGCGGTAGGCGGCGCTGGATCGCCAGTAGGTGTACAGCACGATGCCGTCGTCGACCGGAATGTCCATCGCCGCCTCCATGCTCAGGGCTTGGCCGCCTGTTCGATGCGCTGCTCGATCGCACCGAAGATGCTGTTGCCGGCGGCATCAAGCATCTCGATGCGCACCACGTCGCCGAAGGACATGAACGGCGTGCTCGGCTTGCCGTCGCGCAGGGTTTCCACCACGCGCTGTTCGGCAAAGCACGAAGCGCCCTTGCTGGTGTCTTCGTTGGCGATGGTGCCCGAGCCGACAATGGTGCCGGCACTGAGCGGACGCGTCTTCGCCGCATGCGCGACCAGCTGGGCGAAGTTGAACTGCATGTCCACGCCCGCTTCCGGCGCACCGAACCACGCCCCGTTGATGTGGGTCAGCAGCGGCAGATGCACCTTGCTGTCCTGCCAGGCAGCGCCCAGCTCATCGGGGGTGACGAACACCGGCGACAGCGCCGAGCGCGGCTTGGACTGCAGGAAGCCGAAGCCCTTGGCCAGCTCGCCCGGGATCAGGTTGCGCAACGAAACGTCGTTGACCAGGCCGATCAGCTGGATGTGGCCGGCGGCCTGTTCGGCCGTGGCCGCCATCGGCACATCGTCGGTGATCACCACGATCTCAGCTTCCAGATCGATGCCGTAGTCCTCGCTGACCACCTTGACCGCATCGCGCGGGCCATAGAAGCCGGCGCTGGTGGCCTGGTACATCAGCGGGTCGCTGTAGAAGCTTTCCGGCACCTCGGCACCGCGGGCGCGACGCACGCGTTCGACGTGCGGCAGGTAGGCGCTGCCATCAACGAATTCATAGGCACGCGGCATCGGCGCGGCCAAGGCCTGCGGGTCCAGATCGAACACGCCATCGGCGTCACCGGCATTGAGCGAGTCATACAGGGCGTTCAGGCGCGGGGCCAGATGGCTCCAGTCCTCCAGGGCCAGCTGCAGGGTGGCGGCAATGCCGGTGGCGCGGACGCCGTGGCGCAGGTCACGCGAGACGACGATCAGGGTGCCGTCGCGGCCGCCTTCCTTCAAAGAACCAAGCTTCATGGTGGGTGTCCGGAGTCGTGGGCAAACAAGTTTCAAGTGTAATCAAATATCCGGTACAGCCAAGCTGCAGCGCGGCATCGGCCCACCCTACCGTAGTGGGGGGGTGTCAGGCAGGGCTGCGCCCTGCACCTGCAGAAGCTTTCGAGCAACAGCCGAGGCAACTGCCAAAGCGGCATTCCGTGGGATGGCGGGGCGGTGTCGGATTGCGGGGACGCCGTAAACCCATCCCTGGGGGCTTGGCAGCCGCATCCATGCGGCTGACACCCCGCAATCCGACACCGCCCCACCTTCGACAGTTTCCCGGTGGCCAGTAGATCCACGCCACGCGTGGATGAATGTCCATCGAAATCGAATATTTCGACAATTGATCGAAAATCATCCACGCATGGCTTGGATCTACTGTGTCGACCAAGGTCGGCACCCACCAAGAGCAAGCCATGCCATTCCGACAGATCGCGGAAAACTGTCGAAGGCGGGGTGGGTCCGGTTGCGGGGGTGTAAGCGCCATGGATGGCGCGCCCAAGCCTTATCTGATCGGAATCTGGCAGCGTAGGTGCCGAGAGCCGGCGTGGGCCGCCGTGCAAGCCTGGATCTCGACGATCGCCTTGGAGCTTGGCGCCCACGCCGGAATCTCCCTTGATCCGCCCGAACAGTTGCTGGAGCTGACACTCGCAGTAATAAGACTGGGCAAGCGGGGGAGCTCTCGACCCTTCCAGACTATACGGAGTCCGGTGATGAACGGGATCGGGATTGATGTCAGCAAGCGCCAACTGGATGTCGGCACGACGGACGGAGAGGTGCTGCAGGTTAGCAATAGCGCTTCGGGTTTCGCTGAATTGGATCTCTGGTTGAGGAAACATCCGGTGAGCCAGATCGTGCTGGAGGCCACTGGGGGCTACGAACAGTCAGTACTGAACTTTCTGCACAACGCCGGTCATGCGGTGGTTCGTGCCAACGCGCTGCGGGCTCGCAGGCTGGCCCAGGGAATGGGCCAGGTGGCCAAGACCGACCGTCTGGATGCCTATGCATTGGCGCAGATGGCGGCCTTGGTGAAACTGCCCGCCTATCAGCCACTGGAGCCCTGGCAGCAAAAGCTGCGGGAATTTGTGCGGGCGCGTCGACAGACGATGGAAGCCCTGACCGTAGCGCGCCAGCAGCAGGAGATGGTGACCGATCGTGAGTTGCGCCGACTGCTGCAAGCCAGCATCAGCCGCCTGCAGAGGATGGTTGGGCGTTTGGGACAGCAGATTGCCGAGCAGGTTGCCCAGCAACCCCAGCTGGCGGTACTGAAGTCGATGAAAGGCGTGGGCCCTGTCCTGCAGGCGGTATTGGCCAGCTATCTGCCGGAGCTGGGCAAGATCAGCGGCAAGGCCATCGCCAGTCTGGTCGGTGTAGCACCCATGTCCCACGACAGTGGAACCATGCGCGGCAAACGAAGCATCCATGGCGGCAGGGCCGAGATCCGTCAGGTGCTTTACATGGCCAGCATGTCGGCCATGCGGCATGAACCTCGACTGCGCGATTTCTACCAGTCGCTGCGAGCCCGAGGCAAAGAAGGAAAAGTAGCCATCGTGGCGGTGATGCGGAAGATGCTGGTGATTCTCAACGCCCGCGTGCGTGACGCTCAAGGCGGATCGATCCCCGCCTGAAGCCAGTCTGCGCGTGCCCCAAAAGGCTGCCGGCCAGCGGCCGGCACTACCGTGCGTGACTGTCGGAGGGGCCGAGGCCCCTCTCTCAACACAGTTGCTCCAAGGACGGATTCACGGCGCCCCCCGCAACCGGACCCACCCCGCCATCCCTCAGGAAACCAGCTTTTGACGTTGACGTTGACGCTGCTTCGGTCTCTGCGGGTGCAGGGCGCAGCCCTGCAGAGAGAACCCCAACCTGAACAGACCGTTTTGCGTGAAGTCTCATCCTTCCGCTAGACTATGCGGGTCTGCAGCGGCCGTCCGTTTCCCTCCGGGATCGCCGGCGACAGGGGTCCGCCCCATCGCCCGCCCCCACTCCGACGCCGTTCGTCACGCATTCCAGCCTGCGCTTCGCGTCGGCTGCACCCAATTCTCGCAGCGCGGTTCACGGGAACGCTCCGAGTCAGCCGATCAGTTTGATCTGCCCCCGTCTGTCCGTTCGGACAGGCGTTACTTGTACTTGGAGCAATCTCAATGTCTTTTGAATCCCTGGGCCTTGCGCCCTTCCTGCTGCGTGCGCTTGCCGAGCAGGGCTACGAAACCCCGACCCCGATCCAGCAGCAGGCGATCCCCCTGGTGCTGGCCGGCCGCGACCTGCTGGCCGGCGCACAGACCGGTACCGGCAAGACCGCCGCGTTCGGCCTGCCGCTGCTGCAGCACCTGGGCACCGCCTCGCAGGAAGTGCGCACCGGCCCGCGCAAGCCGCGCGCGCTGATCCTGGCACCGACCCGCGAACTGGCCACCCAGGTGCATGACAGCCTGCGCGGTTACAGCAAGTACCTGCGCATCCCCAGCGCCTGCATCTACGGCGGCGTCGGCATGGGCAACCAGCTGGACATCCTGCGTCGCGGTGTGGACCTGCTGGTGGCCTGCCCGGGCCGCCTGATCGACCACCTGGAGCGTCGCAGCATCGACCTGTCCGGCATCGAACTGCTGGTGCTGGACGAAGCCGACCGCATGCTGGACATGGGCTTCCTGCCGTCCATCAAGCGCATCCTGGCCAAGCTGCCGAAGCAGAACCGGCAGACCCTGCTGTTCTCGGCCACTTTCGAGGACAACATCCGCCAGCTGGCGCTGGAATTCATGCGCAACCCGGAACAGATCCAGGTGACGCCGAAGAACACCGTGGCCGAGACCATCACCCACAAGGTGCATCCGGTTGATGGCGGCCGCAAGCGCGACCTGCTGCTGCACCTGCTGGCGCAGGACAGCCGCGAGCAGACCCTGGTGTTCGCACGCACCAAGCACGGCAGCGACAAGCTGGCCGCGTTCCTGGAAAAGTCCGGCATCAAGACCGCGGCGATCCACGGCAACAAGAGCCAGGGCCAGCGCCTGCGCGCGCTGGGCGATTTCAAGGCCGGCCGCGTCACCGTGCTGGTAGCGACCGACATCGCCGCGCGCGGTATCGACATCAACGAACTGCCGAAGGTGATCAACTTCGATCTGCCGATGGTGGCCGAGGACTACGTGCACCGTATTGGCCGCACCGGCCGCAACGGTGCTACCGGCCAGGCGATTTCGCTGGTGGCGCAGGATGAAGTGAAGCTGCTGCGCGCGATCACGCGCCTGCTGGGCCGCGACATGGACATCCGCGATGTGCCGGGCTTCGAGCTGCAGGTGCCGATCCGCTGGGGCAACAGTGCGCCGGGCAAGGCCGAGCATGAGACCGGTGAGCGTGCGCCGCGCAAGAACCATGCGCGCCGTCCGCACGGCGATGCACCGCGTCACGCACATGCAGGCCCGAAGAAGGCCGGCGGTGGCCGTCGCGAGGGCGGTGGCAACGGCCAGCAGCGCGCCGGCGCCGGCGCCGGCCAGGGCCAGCGTCGCGGTGGCGGCAACAACAGTGGTGGCGGCCGTGGCCGCGGCCAGGGTGGCGGCGGCGGTCGCGCCAGCTGATCCCAGCTGACAGGGATGGCGTCACCCGCTGGGCGGGGGCTGCTTATCGGGGGACGACGCTGACGCGTCGTCCCTTTTTTGTTGCTGGCTACCGGGTGCTAAAGCGTGCGGTTGGTCTGGCTTGGGGCGGCGCAGGCGGAGTGGGCGCAAAACACGCCGTAAACCCATCCATGGGGGCTCGATCGCGCCATCCATGGCGCTCACGGTTTTGCACCCACTCCGCCCTACGCCGCTTCAATCATTACCAGCGCCTTCTTGTCCCGCCGGGTAGCCGGGAGAAGAAGGATCAAGTTCAAATTCAAATTCAAATTCAAATTCAAAGACAAAGACAAAAGCAAAAGCCGGAATTCCAGCTTTTGCTCTCTGCTTTTGCCCTTGCTCCCGCCCTGGGTTTGATGCATCCGCGCCCGCAGGAAACTGTCTGGGGAGGACGGATGGGCCGTGCAGGACCGCAGGCGCCATGGGCCCGAGGCATGCCTCGGGCGGGTTGGGCAGGACGCCCAACCCCGGTCTTGCCGTGTGCGCAGGACAGCGCACACGAGCAAGGCGCCTACGAGCCTACACGGACGTACTTGCGGCGTGTCCTGCGCGGCCCATCCGTCCTCCCAATCCTTGAATCAATCCGGCGCGTAATGCCTCAACCCCGCGCTTTACTCGGATTCACCAGATTCCCGAAGAAGATCGCGTTGATCAGCAAGCGGTCGGTACCATGCCAGTACTTGCGGTGCGCCGGATCATCGGCGAACAACACCACGTTGCCCTGCCCCTGCGCCGACACCAGCAGCCACGCACTGCCTGCCACTTTCGCTCGGTTGCGCTCTGACAGATAGCCATTCACCCGCGGTGGCGTGTCGATGCGCACCACCGTCGAGAACGCGTTCGCGCTCGACTGCAGCGTCACCGTGTTCTCCTTGTTGATCGCCAGCTGCCGGCGCGGAACACCAAACGCCAGCGGGTGACTGGTGTCGACATCGGCGCTGAGGATGTTGCCGCTGACTCGCTCGATCGCGGCGATATCGCGCTGGTCGCCGAATGCACGGCGGCCTTCATCAGTGGCCTCTTCGTCCTTGCCGAGCTTCTCGCCTTCGGCGAGCTTCTGTTCGATCGCCCACTTCGACGCGCTGCCGTAGGTGACCAGCGAGCCACCGGCCTGGACCCAGCGCTTCAATGCCGCCACCGCGGTCGCGTCAATGCCGGTATAGGTGCCGCCGGACAGCACGATCGTGGTGTAGCGGTCCAGCGATGCCTTGCCCAGTTGCTGCGGGTCCAGCTTGCTGGCCGGCAGGTGGAGCTGCTGGTCGAGCAGGAACCAGGCCGAGCCGATTTCGGTGGCGGCCACGCCCTCCCCCATCACCAGTGCAACGGCAGGCTTGCGCAGCGCCTTGACGCCATCGCTGCCGAGGTCGATGCCCTCGCGGCTGCGGCCACTGGACAGCACATGCACCTGCACCCCGGCATCGCGCGCGGCGGACGTAACTGCCTCAAGCAACGCCGCGCCCTGCAGTGGTTGCCCGGCCACCGGAATGACGATGCTGCCTGCGGCAAAGTCGACCTCGCCCTGTGCCGTGGACGTGGTGAACCGCTGGAAGGCGGCGCGTGCGTTCAGCCCCTTGCCCTGCAGCGCGGCCAGCGCGCGGCCAGCGTTGTAGTCGCGCCAGTCGATTGCGTAGGCGAAGCCGGCCAGGCCACCCAGCACCGCACCCTGTTCCGCCGGCAGCGTGGTCACGCGCACCCCACCGTCGATACGGCTGCGGCTGCTGGCGAAGGCCACACCGTAGGCCGGCGCGATCGCATAGCTGGTGCTGCCGTAGAACACGTCGCCCTTGATCGGCGGGGTCTCGGCGAAGATCGAATGCACCAACCGGAACTGCGCCTGCTGCACCGGCACCACGTAGGCGCTGCCCGCTTCGAAACGCTGGCCATCCACGGTGACGGCACGATCCAGCGCATGCACTTCAATCCTGTGCAGCAACAGCAGTTCCAACAGGCGTCGGGTCAATGCCGGATCATGCGCGTCGCCGAACACGAAGCTCTTCACCGGCTGCTGCGCAGCCTGCTTCAGCGCGCTCTGGAAGAAGGTTTTCTGCAGATTGAACAGGCCTTCGCGCTCGGTGACCGCACCACGCACCGTGCCCAACCCAGTGGCAACCTGGTTGCGGATGGTGAACGGGAACGTCAGCAGGCCATTCACCGATTCCTGCACGCGACCACGCGAGCTGGCCTGTTCGACGGTGACACCAACCGCGCCGTGGAAGTCCGGATAGGTCGAGCCGTACACGGGCGAGAAATTGTCGAAGTTCTCACCGGTGTAGTACAGCGACCCAAGCGCATCGAGCGCCTGGGCGTGGTACTTGGCCAGCGTCTTGTTGAAGTCGTACGACGCCGCCGGAATCAGCGGGCTATGCATGCTCTTCGGCGAGGGCTCGAAGTAATAGGTGCTGTCCTTGCCCATCTCGTGGAAGTCGATCTGCACGTTCGGGTACCACTGATGGAACACCTCCACCTTCGGACGCGAATCCTGCTGAGTCAGCGCCAGCCAGTCGCGGTTCAGATCGGTGAAGTAGTGGTTGGTGCGGCCCTGCGGGAACGGTTCGACGTGCTCCTTGTCGGCCGGATCGGCCGAGGCAGGATCGGATGCCCAGGCGTTGTGCCAGTTGGCGGCACGATCGCGGCCGTCAGGATTCTGTGCCGGGTCGAACAGCACCACCGCCTGCTGCAGCCACTGCTGCGTTTCCGCACTGCGATTGGCCACCAGGTAGTAAGCGGTCAACATCGCGGCTTCGCCGCTGGAGGTCTCGTTGCCGTGCACGCTGTAACCCAGCCACACCACCACCGGGCTGTCGCCGGCCGCGCTGCGCGGCTGCGCCGGATCGACCAGGGTCGCGTGCTGTTGGCGGATCTGTTCCAGCCGCGCGTGGTTGCCTGCAGCGGTGACGGTAGCGATCAGCAGCGGCCGGCCCTCGTAGCTGCGGCCGATCTCGCGCACGCTGATCTTGTCCGAGTGCTTGGCCAGTTCCTGGAAGTAGGCCACCAACTGGTCGTGACGGGTGTAACGACTACCGATCGGATAGCCGAGGAACTGCTCCGGCGTGGGAATGGCGGTCTCGAAGGCCGTTGCATCGGTGGTCTGCGGGAAGAAGTAAGCGCTCTGTGCATGAACCGCAGACGGCAGCGAAACGGCAACGGCGACGGCGACGGCGAGCAGCAGCTGGAAAACAGCACGGCGGTGGAAGGACACGGTGACTCCCCAGGAACATGGCAACACGGCCGGCCACACAGGGTGGCCGGCCGCGGCGGGTGGATCAGAAGCGGTAATCAAAGCCCAGCGTGAAGTAGCGGCCACGCAGGTCGTACTGGCTGAAGTCGTACGGCGCGCGGATGCCCGGGAACGAGGCGTCATACGGCGGCGTCTTGTCACCCAGGTTCTGCACCTTGGCGTACACGGTCAGGTTGTCGATGCCGGTGTAGCCCAGATACAGGTCGAACTGGTTGTAGGCGTCGACGCGATCCTGCACGGCAGCGGCGGCGGTACTGGCCTTCTGGTCGTAGCCGCTGGTGTAGTACCAGGTCAGCGCAGCGGTGTAGTCGCCGTACTTCCAGTCGAGGGTGGTAGTGGCCTTGTTCTTCGGCAGGGTGGCGCCGAGGTTGCTGCCGGCGTAATCCACCAGCGGGCCACCGACCACGGTCGGGCGACGGTAATCGCGCACGTGGGTGTAAGCCGAGGTCACGGTGAAATCACCGAAGGCGGTGGTCGGGATGCGCTGGCGCAGCTCGACGTCGATACCCGAGGTCTTCAGCTCGCTCAGGTTCTGGTAACGGTTGTAGACCGCCTGCAGCTTGCCGCGCTCATCGCGCTGCACGGCACCGGCGACGTTGTCGTTGACCAGGGTCTGGGTGTTGTTGGTACCGACCAGGTTGTCCAGTTGGATGCGGTAATAGTCGATGCTCAGGTTGGTGTTCGCCCACGGTGACAGCACCACGCCGAAGTTCACGCTCTTGGTGCGCTCCGGCTTCAGGTCGCTGTTGCCGACGGTGAAGAAGGTCGGGTTCTGCCGCGAGCCCGGCACATCCGGATCACGCGGGTCGACCACGCTGCCGTAGGCGATGCTGGTGCTGTTGGAGTTCTCCGACAGCGACGGTGCACGGAAGCCCTTCGACGCCGAAGCGCGCACCAGCAGGAAATCCAGCGGCTGCCAGCGCAGGCCGAGCTTGGGCGAGAAGGCGTCGCCGAAGTCATCGTAATGATCGGCACGGGCGGCGGCGGACAGCTCCAGGGTAGATGCCAGCGGTACATTGACCTCGGCATAGGCGGCACTGACCTTGCGCTCGCCATGCACTTCGGCAATCGCCGGGCGCACCTGCAGGCCGGCATCGATCTGCCACGGGTTGTTCGAATCAAGCTTCTCGCGGCGCCATTCGGCACCGGCGGCGAAACCGATGTCGCCAGCCCAGGTGTGGCCGAGGCTGCCGGAGATCTTCGCGTCGATGCCCTGCAGCACCGACTCGGCCGGACGCAGGGTGGCGATGTTGATCGAATCGCGCACCGACTGCGGCGTGGCCGCCGGGTTCAGCAGGTTGTAGCTGCCGGTCGCCAGTGCGTTGGCCAGTGCCCAGCGGTTGGCGAAGCCGCCGGAGACGGTTTCGCGCTCGCTGCTGCGCGCGCCGAATGCGGCCACTTCCCAGTCCCACTTCTCGGTGTTGCCACGCAGCCCGAACACACCGCGATAGGCCGTGGAGCGGTTGGTCTTGATGGTGCCGCCGAGGTCGAAGAAGGTGTATTCGATCGGGATCGCACGACCGTACGGGTTGTACGGGTTGCTGGCCGGCAGGTTGGACGACACCGGCTCGGCCAGGCCGGTCTGTGCGTTCAGTGCGAAGCGACCGCTTTCCAGAGTGAAGAACGGGCTGCTGCCGAACCAGGCCGCGCTCTTGATCTGGCTGTACAGCACTTCGCCGAACGCTTCGACGTTGTCACCGAGGCGGAAGGTGCCGTTGGCGTAGGCCTGGTAGCGCTTGGTCGAGGGAATCAGCGTGGTGAACGGGGCCTGGTTGAAGCCACAGGTATCACCGGCCAGGCCGTCCATCGGCGCGCTGGCCACGCGGGTGGTACCGGTGGGGCAGTTGCCGTTGGCATCGAGCATCGGCACTGACACGCCGTTGACGAGGTAGCGCGCGCCCTTGGCCGACCAGCCGTTCCAGCGGCCGCCGGGCTGGTCGCTGTAGATGCCGCTCTTGGTCAGGTTGCGCTCGTCCTGGTCCAGTCGCTCGCGGTTGTAGGCCTGCAGGCTGAAGAGGATGTTGTAGCCGTCCTTGTCGATGTCGCCCAGGCCACCGACGAACTTCAGGTTCTGCTCGTGCAGGCCGCCCTGGTCGGCGCCGCCGAAGCTGCCACCGACTTCAGCGCCTTCGAAGTTCTGCCGGGTGATGATGTTGACCACGCCGGCCACTGCGTCGCTGCCATACACCGCAGACGCACCATCCTTCAGCACTTCGATGCGTTCCACCGCGACCAGCGGCAGCGCGTTGAGATCGACGAAGGTGTCCGACAGGCCACCGGCCGGGAAGCCGTAGTTGGCCAGGCGACGACCGTTGAGCAGCACCAGCGTGTTCTTCTGCGAGAGACCGCGCAGACCGATGCCGGCCGAGCCCGAGGCCCAACCGTTGTTGGTGGTCTCGTTGCTGGCGTTGCCGGTGTTGGCCGAGATCGAGCGCAGCACATCGGCGACGGTGGCCTTGCCGGTCTGTTCCAGCTGCTGGCGGCCGATCACCTGCACGGGGTTGGAGGCTTCGGTATCGGCGCGCTTGATGTTGGAACCGGTGACGCGCACGGCGGCCAGGGTGCTGGCTTCGCCGCTGGCGTCGGCGGTGGTTTCGGCGGCGGCAGACAAAGGCGCGGCCAGAGCGACGGCCAGGGCCGCCACGAGCAGGGTGTGCTGGGGCATGACGATGTGGGGGAGGTAGTGGAAGGACGAGGTAAGTTCCGCAGTAGTCCATGCCCGGCCGGGTTGCGGCCAATAACATCTCTTCATACGGATATAAGAGAAACTATCATCTCTTCATCCGGATGGAAAGAATTTCTTCACGCAAAGGCAACACGAAGCCGGGCTGATCGGGCGCCCGCGGCGTACAATCGCGCCATGGAAATCTTCAAAGTCTTCATGCTCGAGGCGGCGCACCGCCTCCCCAACGTGCCGCCGGGGCACAAATGCGCGCGCCTGCACGGCCACTCCTTCCGGGTGGAACTGAAGGTGGAGGGCGAGCCGGGTGCGCAGACCGGCTGGATCATGGATTTCGGCGATGTGAAGGCGGCGTTCCAGCCGATCTACGACCGCCTGGACCACCACTACCTCAATGACATCCCCGGCCTGGAGAACCCGACCAGCGAGAATCTGGCGGTGTGGATCTGGAACGAGCTCAAGCCCATCCTGCCGGCGTTGAGCGAGATCACCGTGCACGAGACCTGCACTTCGGGCTGCCGCTACCGCGGCCCTGCGGCCTGATCAACCCCTTGATCTGAAAGGCATCAAGGCGCCCCAGACGGCGCCTTGATGATTTTTGTTGCAATGCCGCATGATCGGCGTATGCTGCATTGCATCAACGCAAATGCACGGCGGATGCGACTGGCGACAGCCACTGGCGCGACGCCCACGCTCATTGCATGGGTCCCTCCCCCCATGCAATCCGGACCCGGCAGATCCCTCCCTCTGCCGGGTCTTTTTTTGCCTGGCGTCTGGATTCTGGAGCGCCTCTTCGTCTGGACGTTCTGCGAACTGATGGGCCCCGTCGGGGCGGGTAGGGGTCTGGGCAAATGTCCCCCGGCGCCGGCCTGCGGCCGCCCCCTCCTCCTTTACTTTGCCCAGACCCCTACCCGCCCCGACGAGGCTCGGCTTGCGGCGCGCAGAAGCAGCGCTCGCGACGGCTCTTCAATGAGACGCCGACGAGCTCCGGACGCAGGGCGGAGGCCCTTGCGTGCGAAGTAAAGGGGGAGGTGACGGCCAACGGCCGGCGCCGGAGGACATTCGCACGCAAGGGTCTCCGCCCTGCGCCAGCAAGATTGGCCGCGCCCGCAAGGATCTCTGCCGGCTAGCGCCCGCGATTCCCGTGCCAGTGCTGGTACCACGCCTGGAACATCAACACGTTCCACAGGTGCGTATGCCATTTGCGCTCGCCGCGCAGGAACGCCTCCCAGATCGCGCGCACGCGCACCGCATCGAAGCAGCCCTGGTTGCGCAGCAGCTGCGGGTCGAGCAGCGCTTCCGCCCAGTCGCGCAGCGGACCGGCCAGCCAGCGCGCCATCGGCGGGCCGAAACCGCGCTTGGGGCGATAGACCAGTGGCGCAGGCAGATAGCGCGAGAGAAGATGCTTGAGGATCCGCTTGTGCTCACCGTCGTGATACTTCAGGTGCTGCGGCAGGCGCCAGGCCAGGCGCACCACCTCCATGTCCAGCAACGGTGAGCGCGTTTCCACGCCGGCCGCCATGCCGGCGCGGTCGACCTTGGCAAGAATGCCTTCGGCCAGATCCATGCGGAAATCCAGCAGCTGGATGCGCGCTTCTGCCGGCAATGCGCTGTCCTGCTGCTGGAAGATCGTCGCCGGTTCACGCGCGCCCAATACCACCTGGGTCGGTTGCCGCCAGCGGGTGACGCGTTGCAGGTAGTGCCCCTCCACATCATTGGCGGCCACTTCAGCCACCAGCGCCCGCCAACCGCCAAGACGACCCCGTTCGACGTTCAAGCGGCTGCTGCCACGCCGTGCGAGATCGCGTACCCAGTCCGGCAGGCCCCCGCACAGGCGCGCATTGCGCAACGCGCGGCCATAGCTGGGATGGCCGAAGAACAGTTCGTCGCCGCCGTCGCCGGTCAGCGCCACCGGCTTGCGCGCACCGAGCAGCTCGCTGGCCAGCAGGGTCGGCAGTTGCGAGGCATCGGCGAACGGTTCGCACCAGACCTGCGGCAAGCGCTGCAGCAGCTCCAGACCTTGCCGACTGTCCATCCGGTGCAGGTGGTGATGCACGCCCAGGTGACGGGCGACCTGCGAGGCCCAGCCGCTCTCGTCGTGACCGGGGTCGTCGAAACCCACCGTCCATGCTTCGACCGGCAACGCCGACTGCGCCTGCATCATCGCCACCACCAGCGACGAATCGGTGCCCCCGGACAGGAACGCACCACAAGCCACAGGCGAATGCATACGCGTAGCGATTGCCTGCTGCAGCACCACCTCCAACTGGTCGGTGGCCTGCTCCAGGCTGGGCGCTGGCTGCAACGGCTGCTGCAACGCTGATTGCATCGCATCGCGCGCGCACCAGTAGCGATGGCCGCCCTGCCTCGCCTGGGTTGATCCGCCGGCGGCATGGTCGTTGAGGTCCACGCGCAGCATCGCCCCGGCCACCAGCTTGTGGATACCGCGATAGATGGTGTGCGGCGCGGGCACATAGTCATGGCGCAGCAGCAGGCTCAATGCATCCTGGTCGATGCTGGGAGCGAACCCGGCGAACGCCTGCAGCGCCTTCAACTCCGAAGCGAACAGGAACTGGCCCTGGTACCAGCCGTAATACAACGGCCGCTCGCCAACCGGATCGCGCGCCAGCCACAGCTCATGTGCGTGGCGGTCCCAGACGCTGAACGCGAATGCGCCTTCGATGCGCGACAGCGCGCGCTGCACGCCCCACTCGACGATGGCCTGCAGCAGCAGGCGGGCGTCGGTGCAGCTGCCCGGCAGATCGCGCAGTTGCGACTGCAGAGCCGCTCTGTTGTAGATACGCCCATCCAGGCACAGCACGTAACGCCCGCAGCTGGAACTGAGCGGCTGCAGCGGCATGTCGGTCGGCGCACGGCAATGACCGAGGGCCAGACCTGCCTCGGCATCGGTCCAGTAACCGATGCGGCCGCGGCCACGCTGCTGCAGGGCGCGCAGCATCGGCGCCAGCTGTTGCAGCAGCTGCTCGTCGTCGGCTGGCGGCAGCCAGGCCCCGACCACGCCGCTCATCGGTGGCCTCCATGGCAAGGGCAATCCAGGAAAAGCACGGGGCAGATGGCGGACGGCATGATGGCGGCACGCGGTTGGGGAGTGCTGCCATGCTCGGCCCCGCCGCGCGCCACGTCAGTCGTAGCGCTGTCAGCGACCGTCACCGCAGGCGCGCCTTGCGTAACGTTTTGTAACGAGGCGATTGCTACCCTGCAGCCAAGTCCTTGCTTGGCATGAGGCCCGGCCCGTGTGCCAGCAACCCCGGCTGAATGGCGCCCGCCCCTTGGACCCGGGCGGCCCGACAGCTGGGATAGCATCGCCGCGCTCGTGCCACGGCGGTACGGAAGCGCCCCGGAGGCCTTGTAAATGCTGGATATCGTACTGGTTGAAGACGACGCTCGGCTGGGCACGATGGTCAGCGACTACCTGCAGCGCCACGGTTACCAGGTCGCCCATGAGCGCTGTGGCCAGCGCGCGATTGCCCGGATCCTCAGCGAGAAGCCGGCGCTTGTCCTGCTCGACATCGGCCTGCCGGGCCAGGATGGTTTCGAAGTGTGTCGGCAGATCCGGCCCCACTATGACGGCATCATCTGCGTGCTGAGCGCCCGTACCGACAACATCGACCAGGTGCTGGGGCTGGAACTGGGCGCCGACGACTACATCGGCAAGCCGATCGAACCGCGGGTACTGCTTGCCCGGCTGCGCGCCCATCTGCGCCGCCACCGCCGGGTCGAGCCACGCGATGAAGCGCTGCGTTTCGGTGAACTGAGCATTGATCCGTCCACCCGCAACGTGCATCTGCAGGGCCGCCTGCTGGAGCTGACCACCGCCGAATTCGACCTGCTGTTCCTGCTGGCCGGCAACGCGGGCCAGATCCTGGACCGCGATGCGCTGCTGCGCGGCCTGCGCGGCATCGCCTTCGACGGCCTGGACCGCTCGATCGATGCGCGCATTTCACGCCTGCGGCGCAAGCTGGGCGACAACCCGGAACAGCCCGAGCGGATCAAGACCGTGCGCGGCCGCGGCTACCTGTTCAGCCGATCGGCATGGGGATGAAGCGCCCGTCTTCGGCCATGCGTGGCCACGCCTTCCACTTCCTGCGCTATGGCATCGGCTTCCTGGTCGCCCATCTGCTGCTGATCGTCGCCGGGTTGTGGGCCTGGGATGCGCTGCTGGAAGACCGCACCGAGGCCAGCCTGCAGGCGGAAATGCGCGGGCCGCACGCGATGCTGCAGCATCGTTTCGCCGAAACACCCGCTGCGCAGTGGCCCGCGCTGACGCGCCAGCTCGACAGCGATTTCGCCTATCCGCTGCAGATGATGCCGTTGACCGAGGCGGCCGCGATACTGCCGGCGAAACAGCGCCAGGGCCTGTACAACGGCCACGTGCAGATCGAGCTGGACAGCATGCGCAGCCTGCAGCGCGTCGGCAACAGCAGCAGTGCGCTGATTCTGGGACCGTTGGACCAGGCCCTGCCCGAGGAAGGCTGGCAGGACAGCGAGGCCTCTGGTGTGGCCATCATCCTGCTGATCCTGATGGTGGCAGTGGCCTTGCCGATGTACGTGATGGTCTACCGGCTGTGGCGCGATGTCTCGCAGCTGGCGCAGACCGCGCGACGGATGCGTGATGGCCAGCTCGACAGCCGCGCGCCACGTGCCGGTACCGCGCTGGTGCGGCCGTTGGCCAAGGCGTTCAACCACATGGCCGAGCAGCTGCAGCTGTTGCTGGAAAGCCAGCGCGTGCTGGCCCAGGCCGTGGCGCATGAAGTACGCACGCCGCTGGCGCGGATGCGCTTCGGCCTGGCCGATCTGGAAGACACCGGACTGGATGACGCCCAGCGCGATGCGCTGTCCGGGCTGCGCATCGATGTGGACCGGCTGCAGCACCTGACCGACGCCGGCGTCGAATACGCCGCGCTCGGCCGCTGCCATCAGCTCACCCGCCAGCGCCTGCAGCTGGCTGCACTGGTACGCGGCGTCGTCGACCAGTTAGCACCGCTGACGATCCCGATACAGCAGGACCTGTCGCCGGCAGGGCTGGTCAACGTCAACCGGCACATGCTGGAACTGGCGCTGCGCAACCTGCTGGGCAATGCGCTGCGCTATGCGCGCCGGCAGATCCGCATTGTCAGCACGCTCAACGAGGGATGGCTGTGCCTGCAGGTGGAGGATGACGGCCCCGGCATCGCTGTCGAACTGCGCAGCCAGGTGCTGCAGCCCTATGTGCGACTGGACCAGGCCAGCCCGGGCTTCGGGCTGGGGCTGGCGCTGGTGCAGGTGGTGGCGGACAAGCATCGCGGCCACGTGGAAGTGGCCGATTCGGCGCTCGGTGGCGCCTGCATCCGGCTGCTGCTGCCGATGGAAAGCGGTGTCGCGCCACCGGCAGAAGACATCTAGTTCGTCTCGGCATCCGCGCGTGGCAGGGCGAACACGAACAGCGCGCCCTGTTCGCTGTCGCGCAGTTCGATACGGCGACCATGCAGCTGCACGATGCGCTGCACGATCAGCAGGCCGAGCCCGCCGTTTTCGCCACGCTGCGCGCCCAGTGCGGCCGGTGCCTGGAACAGTTGCTCCCGCATCGCCGGCAGCACGCCGGGGCCATCGTCCTGCACCGCAACCTGCACGCTGTCGGGCAGCGCGGACAGCTGCACCTGCACGCGGCCACCGTCCGGCGCATGCCGCAGCGCGTTGTCGAGCAGGTTGGTCAGCACGCGCTCCACAAGTCCCAGATCGGCACGCACCAACGGCAGGCCCGGCGGGAACTCGGCATGCAGGCGCTGCCCACGTGCCTGCGCGGCCAGTTCGAATTTCTGCAGCACGTCCTGCAACAGCTCGGGCAACGCGAACACTTCCCACTCCAGCCGCACTTCACCGTGTTCCAGCCGCGCCAGTTCAAACAGCGCGCGGGCAAGACGGCCGACCTTGGCGCTCTGCGCCAGCGCGATACCGAGATAGCGACGGCGCTCCTGCGGCGACAGCGTGGCTTCCTTCAGCGCCAGCGTTTCCAGGTAACCATGCAGCGAGGACAACGGCGTGCGCAGGTCATGCGAGATGTTGGCCACCAGTTCGCGGCGCTGCAGGTCCTGCTGGCGCAGCTGCTGCCATTGTTCGCCCAGCCGTTGTGCCATCTGCGCGTGGGCATGTTCGAGGATCTTCAGCTCATCGCGCTCGCCCGCGCGCAGCGGTACCGGCGCGGGCAGCGGCGTCGGCGCGTCGATGTCGAAGGCCTGTATGCGCCGGGTGACCTGGCGCAGCGGCCGGGTCACCCAATAGAAGGCCACCAGGCCGGCAAGCAGGCCCAGCCCGCCTATCAACAGCACCGACCACAGGGTGGTGTGCCATTGGCTGCCAGCGGCGAGATCATCGGCCAGCATCTGCCGGTGTTCGCCCACCAGCACCACGTACACGTAGCCCGCCTGCCGCCCCTGCACCACCAGCGGCGCGACGCTGAACACCTTGCGGCCATCAGTACTGCGCGGATCGTCACCGAGGATCGGCAGCGGCGCACCGGACAGCAGCCGTCGCAGCGGCGCTACATCCACCTGGTTGCGCATCAGATGGCCGCTGGGCGCATCGTGGCCAAGGATGCGACCCTGCTCATCCAGCAGGTACACCTCGACACTGGGATTGACCGCCATCAGCTGGCCGAACAACGCGCGCACCGCTGCATCGCGCATGCCGCTGGTGTCCATCAGCTCGCTGCGCTGGGCGATGTGCTCGGCCAACCCCAGCGACAGGCGCTGCACCACTTCCTGCTCATGCCGGGTATTGGTGCGCATCTGCCAGGCCAGCAACGCCATGCAGCACGTCAGCATCAGCGCCGACATCACCAGCGCCAGTTTCTGCCACAGGTTCGGTTTGATCATGCTGCCGCCCCGGCCGGGTCGACCAGCTTGTAGCCGCGCCCCCACACCGTCAGCAGACGCCGTGGGTTGCCCGGATCGGTTTCGATCTTGCTGCGCAGGCGGTTGATGTGGGTGTTGACCGTGTGCTCGTACCCATCGTGCTGGTAGCCCCAGACCTGGTTGAGCAGTTCCATCCGCGCAAATACCTGGTCCGGGTGGCGGGCGAAGAACAGCAGCAGTTCGAACTCACGCGGGGTCAGTTCCAGTGCATTGCCATCGACGGCGGCCGTACGCGCGACCGGGTCCAGGCGCAGCCCACCCAGTTCGATCGCCCCGGCATCGATGCGCGCGTTCTGTGCCATGGCTTCGGCACGGCGCAGCAGCGCGCGTACGCGTGCCACCAGCTCCGGCATCGAGAACGGTTTGGCCAGGTAGTCGTCCGCGCCCAGTTCCAGGCCGACGATGCGCTGGGTTTCGCTGCCGCGCGCACTGATGATGATGATCGGCACATAGCGCGCCATCGCGCGTGCACGCTGGCAGACCTGCAGGCCGTCCACGCCCGGCAGCATCACGTCCAGGACCAGCGCGTCCCACGGGCCTTCCTGTTCGATCAGGCGCAGGCCAGCATCGCCGCTGGCGGCGTGCGCGACTTCATAACCCTCATCACCCAGGTGCATGCGCAGCAGGTCGGCGATATGGGCATCGTCTTCAACGATGAGGACACGTTTGGCGGACATCGGCAGGTTCAGGCCAGCGGGGAAGCTGCCCGCATTGTGGCGCGGGAGCGGCGCGGATACCTCACGAAAAATTGAATCCTGCGTGAGGATTCGTTGACCGGAGGGGGCGCAGGATGGCCCCGTCGCCCCTTCCCGGAGTCCGCCATGTCCCTCACCCGCCGCCACCTGCTGGGCCTGGGCGGTGCTGTCACTGCCGCCGGCCTGCTGGGACTTGGCGCGTGCAGCCGTGCTACCCCCGCCGCTGCCGAGGCACGGCCTTCGCGACCGTTCGAGGTGACCCGCAGCGATGCCGAGTGGCGCCGGTTGCTGAGCCCGGCGCAGTACGCCGTGCTGCGCCAGCAGGCTACCGAACGCCCCGGGAGCAGCCCGCTGAACAAGGAACACCGGCAGGGTACGTTCGCCTGCGCCGGCTGCGCGTTGCCACTGTTCTCGTCATCCACCAAGTTCGAGAGCCACACCGGCTGGCCCAGCTTCTGGGCACCGCTGCACAACGCCATTGGCGAGGATCGCGACACCACCTTCGGCATGTTGCGGGTGGAGGCACATTGCCGCCGTTGTGGCGGCCATCTCGGCCACGTGTTCAACGACGGCCCGCGCCCGACCGGACTGCGCTACTGCATGAACGGCGCCGCGATGGTGTTCACGCCCGGGGCTGCACAGCAGGACGCCGCTGGCGACTGGCGTGTGCCGCTGGGTTCTTCCCCCACTTCGGGAGCGTGATGATGCTGCTGTTGCTGCTTGCCTATCTCGGGGGCGTGCTGACCCTGCTCAGCCCGTGCATCCTGCCGGTGCTGCCGTTCGTGTTCGCACGCGCTGATCGTCCGTTCCTGCGCAGCACCCTGCCACTGCTGCTGGGTATGGCGCTGACCTTCACCGTGGTCGCCAGCCTGGCGGCGGTCGGCAGCCAGTGGGTGGCACAGGCCAACCAGATCGGCCGCTGGGTGGCGCTGGTGCTGATGGCTGTGTTCGCCATCGCGCTGTTGTGGCCGACCCTGGCCGACCATCTGCTGGCGCCGTTCCAGCGCATCGGTGCGCGCCTGAGTGCGCGTGCTGACGCTGCTGATGCGGCCGGCCGCGGCGGTGCCTGGACCTCCCTGCTGATCGGCATCGCCACGGGCCTGCTGTGGGCACCCTGCGCCGGTCCGATTCTGGGCCTGGTGCTGACCGGTGCCGCCCTGAACGGTGCCAGTGTCGGCACCAGTTCACTGTTGCTGGCTTACGCACTGGGCGCTGTCACTGCACTGGCGCTGGCTGTGTGGGTCGGCGGCCGCGTGTTCCGCGCACTGCAGGCCCGGCTCGGCCTGGGCAATGTGGTGCGCCGCGTGTTGGGCGTGGCCGCGTTGCTGGCGGTGGTGGCGATCGGGCTGGGCTGGGACACCGGCCTGCTGACCCGTCTGTCCGCGGTCAGTACCGCACGCATCGAACAGGGCCTGCTGGATGCCGTGCCCAATGCGCAGCCCGCCGCACCGCCGATGATGATGATGGCGGCCGGCCAGGCAGACACACCGCTGCCGGTGGAGGGCACCCTGCCCGCGCTGGACGGCGCCACCGGCTGGCTCAACAGCCCGCCGCTGAGTGCCGAGCAGCTGCGTGGCAAGGTGGTGCTGATCGATTTCTGGACCTACTCCTGCATCAACTGCCTACGTGCGATGCCGTTCGTGCACGAGTGGGCGCAGCGCTACCGTGACCATGGTTTGGTGGTGGTGGGCGTGCATACGCCGGAGTTCGCGTTCGAGCGCGACCCGCGCAATGTGATGAAGGCCGTGCAGCAGCTGAAGGTCGAGTACCCGGTCGCGCTCGACAATCAGTATGCGATCTGGCGCGCGTTCAACAACCGCTATTGGCCAGCGCACTACTTCATCGATGCGCAGGGCAACATCCGCGGCCACCAGTTCGGCGAGGGCAACTACGCGCACTCCGAGCAGGTCATCCGACGCCTGCTGGTGGAAGCCGGCCAGACCGACCTGCCACCGCCTGCAGACCCCGCTGCGGCCGACCTGCAGGGCGTAGCCACGCAGGCCGACATGGGCAACCTGCGCTCGCCGGAAACCTACCTGGGCCACGCACGTGCCGAGCAGTTCGCCTCGCCGGGCGGGCAGCGCGCCGACGCAGTATCCGGCTACACGCTGCCGTCCACCCTCGCGCTGAACCAATGGGGCCTGTCCGGACAGTGGCGGGTCAACGATGAAGCGGCACAGCTGCAGCAGGCCGGTGGGCGCATCGCCTTCCAGTTCCATGCCCGCGACCTGCACTTGGTGCTGGCACCCGGCGAGGAGGGAAAACCGGTGCGCTTCCGCGTGCTGCTTGATGGCAAGCCACTGCCGGCGGCCGATGCCGGCGCCGACGTGGCTGCCGATGGCACCGGCACCGTCAACGAACACCGCCTGTACCAGCTGATCCGCCAGCGCGGCACGGTCGGTCCACATCGCTTCGAGATCGAATTCCTCGACGCAGGCGTGCAGGCCTACGCCTTCACCTTCGGTTGAACCGGGAGCACCTGATGAAACTCTCCTTCGAACAGGGTATTGCCGCCGGCGTCGCCGGCCTGGTTGCCACCGCGTTGATCGCTGGCGTACTGCTGGTGGACCACAGCGCGATCGCCGCGCCGACCGAGCCCACGGCGCAGCTGCAGGCGCTGCCTGTACCCAGCGGCGACGCGGCGTTCCGCGATGACGCCAGCCACGCCAGCGTGGTCTTCGCCGGTGGCTGTTTCTGGGGCGTGCAGGGCGTGTTCCAGCACGTGAAAGGGGTGAGCAACGCGGTGTCCGGTTACATCGGAGGCAGTGCCAGCGATGCCCGCTATGAACGCGTCAGCGGGGGCCGCACCGGCCACGCCGAAGCGGTGAAGGTGGACTACGATCCGCGCCAGGTCAGCTATGGACAGCTGATGCAGGTGTTCTTCTCAGTGGTGCACGACCCGACCCAGCTCAATCGCCAAGGGCCTGACCACGGCAGCCAGTACCGCTCGGCGATCTTCGTCGATGATCCGCGCCAGCAGGCAGCAAGCCGCGCCTACATCGGCCAGCTTGGCCAGGCAGGCAGCTACCGCGCGCCAATCGTTACCCAGGTGGGTAGTGGCCAACGCTTCTACCCGGCCGAGAGCTACCACCAGAACTACATGAGCAACTACCCGCAGGCCGCGTACATCCGCTACTACGACGCCCCCAAGCTGGCCGCGTTGGGCAAGCAGTTCCCAGCGTTGTACCGCCGCGATCCGGCGCTGGTCCCCATGCGCTGACACCGCTCTTCTGTAGAGCCGAGCCCATGCTCGGCTGCTGTTGGCCGAAGAGCAGCCGAGCATGGGCTCGGCTCTACACACAAGAAAAAAAACGCACGGCCATTCAGCCGTGCGCTTGGAAAGTATCGACCGGGCCCCGATCAGGCCCGGCCGACAACGACATGCTAGGCTCGCCGGCATCATGGGTACAGAACCAGATGCGGGTCGAGTCGATGGATACAGAAGACACCACCACAATGATCCCACCCCGCTACCAGCGGCTGTCGGACGAGCTGGCCGAGGCGATCCATGGCGGGCGCCTGCCGGTCGGCAGCCGGTTGCCCTCGCTGCGGCAGATGGCTTCGCAGCGCCAGCTCAGCCTGAACACCGTGATTGCAGCCTATCGCCAGCTGGAAGACGCAGGATTGGTCATTCCGCGGCCGAAGGCTGGCTTCGAAGTCGCGCCGCGACTGTCGGCACCGCAGCGATCGCTGCGCGATACGCCGTCAGCACCCACTGCACCGCTGCAGCAGGTGCTGATGGCGCGCGTGCTGGAAGCACAGCGACGCCCAGGCGTGGTCGACCTCGCTTTTGCCGGCCCGCGCGGACGGCAGTTCTACCCGGGCGCACAACTGGCCCGGCACACCGCGCAGGTACTGCGCCATGGCCAGCAGACTGTGGAAACCTACGCCCGCCCCAACGGGTCGCAGCGCCTGCTGGCGCAGATCGTGCGGCGTGGCCCACGGCTGGGCCTGCATACCCACGCCGAGCGCCTGCTGCTGACCCATGGCGCGATGGAGGCACTGCAGCTGGCCCTGCGTGCGGTGACCCAGGCCGGTGATGCTGTCGGCATCGAGGCACCCTCGTACTTCAATCTGTACCCCTTGCTGACCACGCTCGGCCTGCAGCCGATCGAACTGCCCACCCATCCGCAGCATGGGCTGGACGTGGATGCACTGGAAGCACTGCTGGAGCACACACCGCTCGCGGCGCTGGTGGTGATGCCAACCGTGCACAACCCGCTGGGCTGCACGATGCCCATCGCTGACAAGCAACGCCTGGCCGAACTGGTCAACGCACGCCAGCTACCGCTGATCGAAGACGCGGTGTATGCCGAACTGCAGTTCTGCGAACCACCGGCCCCCTTGTTGAAGGCCTTCGACCGCGATGGCTGGGTGATGGTGGTCGGTGGCTTTTCGAAGACGCTGGCACCGGACTACCGGATCGGCTGGCTCGATGGCGGACGCTTCGCCGAACGCATCGCGCTGCTCAAATTCCAGTCCACCGGCGGCGAACCGCAGCTGCTCGGCGATGCAGTGGCGGCCTACCTGGAAGCAGGCAGTTACGAGCACCACCTGCATCGCATGCGCCGGTTGTACCGCGAGCAGGTCGGTCGCCTACGGCAACTGGTGGCCGAACACTTCCCGGCCGGCACCCGCGCCACCGAACCGCAGGGAGGGTTCCTGCTATGGCTGGAAGTGCCGGGCGTGGATACCCGGGAATTGTTCGAGCGCGCACTGGCAGAGGACATCGTGTTCATGCCGGGCCAGGTGTATTCGCGTGGCGCGCGATACCGGCATTGCCTGCGGTTGTCGTGTTGCCAGACCCTGGACGCGCGCTTCATCGGTGCGGTGGAACGGTTGGGTGCGATTGCGCGGGAGCTGGCGGCACACCGGCTTCTGTAGAGCCGAGCCTGCGCTCGGCTGCTTTTCGCCGTTGCCCCACACTGAGCCGAGCATGGGCTCGGCTCTACACGGAGCAGATCAATCGAGCAGATGCGGCAGCCGTCTCCAGGCTGATGGCACGCAAGCTTCTGTAGAGCCGAGCCTGCGCTCGGCTGCTTTTCGCCGCAGCCGCGCGCTGAGCCGAGCATGGGCTCGGCTCTACACGGAGCAGATCAATCGAGCAGATGCGTGCTCAATGCTTTGCCATCGGCACGGGCCAGATGCGGCAGCCGTCCCCAGCAAGGCATCGGCAGACGCTGCTGCAAGGTCGCAAAGTTCTCATCCTGGCGCTGCATCGAAGGATCGATGTGGTTGCCGATCCAGCCCAGGCAGTCCACATCACTGGCCTGCAGCGATTGCGCGGTCAACCGCGCATGGTTGACGCACCCCAGGCGCATGCCGACCACCAGCACCACCGGCAGCCGCAGCGCTCGCACCAGATCAAGCTGGTCCAGCTGCGCCGACAGCGGTGCCATCCAGCCGCCCACGCCTTCCACTACCACCACGTCGGCCTGCGCGCGCAGGCGTTCGAAGGCCGCCACGATCGGTGCCAGTTCAATGCGCACGCCATCTTCTGCAGCTGCCAGCTCCGGCGCCAGCGGCTGGCGCAATGCGTAGGGGTTCAGATCGGCGTAGTCCGGCACCGGCAGGCTGGCGGCCTGCAGTGCCAGCGCGTCGTCGTTGCGCAGCCCCTGCCCCAGATCATGGCTGCCGCTGGCCACCGGTTTCATGCCCACCGCGCGCAGGCCGCGCCGGCGCAGCGCGTGCAGCAGTGCGGTACTGGCGGCGGTCTTGCCGATCTCGGTATCGGTGCCGGTAACGAACAGCGCCGTCGGCAACGTGGCAGGCAGGGACATTACAGGCTCCAGCGGGGCAACAGGGGCTGCATTATCGCTGGCCCGGCACGCTTGCTAGACTGCGGCCATGTTCACCAACGCCTCGCTCACCGGCAGCAAGCCGGAACAATACGCCCAGCTGCTGGAACAGGCCCGTGGCCTGGTCTACGGCGAGTCCGACCGCATCGCCAATGCGGCCAACCTCGCTGCGCTGGTCTACCACGCCCTGCCCGACCTGAACTGGGTGGGCTTTTACCTGTACGACGGCAAGGAACTGGTGGTCGGTCCGTTCCAGGGCCTGCCGGCCTGCGTGCGCATTCCGCTGGACAAGGGCGTGTGCGGTGCGGCCGCCAGCCAGCGCGTGACCCAGCGCATCGAGGACGTGGAGGCCTTCCCCGGCCATATCGCCTGCGATGCAGCATCGCGCTCGGAGCTGGTGGTTCCATTGATCCGGGATGATCAACTGATCGGTGTGTTCGATATCGACAGCCCGGTTGTCGGCCGCTTCGATGCTGAGGACCAGGCCGGTCTGGAAGCCATCGCCCGCGTGTTCGTCGGGGCGTTGCCGTGAGCGCGGTCAAGCTGCGCAACATCGGCCCGAAGAGCGCGGCATGGCTGCGCCAGGTGGGCCTGCGCAGCCGTGAGGACCTGGTTGCCCTCGGTGCCGTCGGCGCCTTCGTCAAGGTCAAGCGCGCCGGCTTCAAACCCAGCCTCAACCTGCTGTATTCGCTGGAAGGTGCGCTGCTGGACTGCCATTGGCAGGAACTGAGCGAACCGCAGCGCACTGCACTGGTGCAGGACTACGAAGCACGTATCGCCGTGCATCCGCTGAAGGCGGCAGGTCCGGCATCGGGCCCGGTGCATGAGCAGCGCTTCGACGCCGAGGACGACGGCGAAGAAAGCACGGCCGAAAGCGCCGGCGAGGATTGATCGGTAGCGCCGGGCCATGCCCGGCGAATGCGCTCAGGGCTGCTGCAGCTCCAGCAGCTCGCCCACCAGCCCGGTTTCACCACGCTCGACCCGCACGCGCAGGCGCGTGCCGTGGTCGATGCGCAGCGCCCAGCACAGCGACATCGGCAAGCCACACACCTGCGACAGCACCATGCGCAGCGGACCGCCGTGGCTGACCACTACCGTCGGCGGCGCGTCGTCGTCGTCCAGCAGCCGATCCAGCGCGCGCGCGATGCGCCGTTCGAAGTGGCCCCAGCTCTCGCCATGCGGCGGCGGAAACGCATGCGGATCCGCGTGGAAGGCGGCCAACGCGTCTTCCGGCAGATCGAACAGCGATTGGCCATCCCAGTCGCCGAAATCCAGCTCTTCCCACTCCTCGTCGGCCTCCACGTCCAGCGCGCGTGGTGTGGCCAGTGCCATCGCCGTATGCAGCGAGCGCAGGCGCGGCGAACTGATCACCCGTTCCCACGATTGCCCGGCATAGGCATCGACCAGCTCCTGCGGCAGGCGGGCCAGCTGCGGCGGATCGCTGCGGCCATCGAGGAACTCATCACGACCGTTGCCGGCATGGCGGACCAGGTCGAGGATCATGCGCGTGCCCAGTACGGGCGGCGCGGGAACAGCGGGAAACTGACGGACATCGGCAACGGCACCACGATAATTCGAGCTGCATTCTAGGCGCTGGCGCAGGCCCACTGCACCGTCCGGGTGCATCCGCGCCGGATCAATCGCGCAGGTTCCCCGCTACGGGCCGGCCGCGATGCCGTAGACTGCGCGCACTTCCAGGTGACCTGCGGCCCTGCCGGCAGGTTGAAACGGGAAGCCGGTGACGCGTGACAACACGCCATGCCGGCGCTGCCCCCGCAACGGTAAGCACGTCAGTTCCAGGCATCCCGCCACTGTGCCGCAGGCATGGGAAGGCGCTTGGACGGTGGCCTCGAGCCACCCGGCGGCGAGCCCGGAGACCGGCCCGGAAGCCTCAGGTCGCGATGCGGTGGGCATGGCGCTGGATGTCTGTGGCGATGGCCGCGGCATCGGCGCGTGCCTGCCTGTTGCGACTCCTCCCCTTCGCTGCGCGGGCGTGCGCGGCACCTGGAGTCCCCCCGATGAAACTGCAGTCCCGAATGCTGTCCCTGGCTGTGTTGGCCGCTCTTCCCGCGTTGGCCCTGGCCGAAGATGGCGCTGCCGATCTCGATCAGGTGCTGGTCACCGCCACCCGCACCCCGATCGCCCTGCAGGACAGCATCGCGCCTGCACAGGTGATCGACCGTGCACAGATCGAATCCAGCCAGGCCACCTCCCTGCAGGAACTGCTGCAGGGCCGCGCCGGCATCAACCTGACCAATGCCGGTGGCCTGGGCAAGCAGAGCTCGCTGTTCCTGCGTGGCACCAATTCCTCGCATACGGTGGTGCTGGTCGATGGCGTGCGCATCAACAGCGCCGACCTCGGCCTGGCGATGTACCAGGATCTGCCGCTGGCGCAGATCGAGCGCGTGGAAATCGTGCGCGGCCCGCAGTCCAGCCTGTACGGCGCCGATGCCATCGGCGGCGTGATCCAGATCTTCACCCGCCACAACCAGGGCGACTTCGCTCCGCACTTCCAGCTGGGGGGCGGCAGCAATGGCCTGCGTGAGGCCAGCGGCGGCATCGGCGGTGGCACCGAACGCGGTTGGTTCGGCGCCGACATCGCCTACCAGCATTCGGACGGCATCGATGCCTGCCGCGGCTCGGCCACGCTGTCTGCCGGCTGCTTCGCCGATGAACCCGACCGCGACGGCTATCGCAACCTGTCCAAGAGCCTGCGTGGTGGTTACAACCTCAACGACCAGTGGACCGTGGAAGGCAGCGCGCTGCGCGCCGACGGCGAGAACCACTACGACGGCTACTACAACTACTCCGAGACCCGCGAGCAGGTGCTGGCCGGCAAGGTGCGCTACACCCCGTCCGAGCAGCTGACGCTGACCGCCAATGTCGGCCGCAGCGACAACGAGTCCGACAACTTCGGCGACTTCGGTGCACGCGGCAGTGCACAGACGCACCGCGACAGCGCCTCTCTGCAGGCTGACATCGGTGTTGCCGAAGGCCAGCTGCTCAGCGCCGGCGTGGACTGGAGCGAGGACAACCTGGACGGCAGCAGCGCCGGTTACCTGGTCGACAGCCGCCGCAATACCGGCGTGTTCCTGCAGTATCAGGCGCGCTTCGGCCGTCACCAGCTGCAGGCCAGCGCGCGCAATGACGACAACCAGCAGTTTGGCAACCACGCCACCGGCAGCCTCGGCTGGGCGATGGAGCTGGGCCACGGCCTGCGTGTCAACGCCAGCTACGGCACCGCGTTCAAGGCGCCGACCTTCAGCGACCTGTACGACCCGTGGAGCGGCGTGCCGACGCTGGACCCGGAGACGTCCAAGAGTGCCAACCTCGGCATCTCGCAGCAGGGCCAGGGCTGGCGCTGGGGCCTGGACGTGTACGAGACCCGCATCGATGACCTGATCACCTATGACGCGGCCACCTTCCGCATGCAGCAGGTCGAGAAGGCACGCATCCGCGGTGCGGAACTGACCGGCGGCGCCACCGTGGCCGGCTTCGACATCAACGCGCAGCTGAGCTTCACCGACCCGCGCAACCGCACCAATGGCAGCGCGCAGTTCGACAACTGGCTGGCACGCCGCGCGCAGCAGACTGCGCGTCTGGACATCGACCGCCGCTTCGGCGACTTCCGCACCGGTCTGACTGTGCAGGGCGCGGGCAAGCGCTACGACGATGCCGCCAATGCGGTGAAGGTCGGCGGCTACGGCACGCTGGATCTGCGCGCCGAATATGCGCTGACCCCGGCATGGTCGGTGCTGGCGCGGGTGGCCAATGTGTTCGACCGCGCGTACGAGACCGTGGCGTGGTTCAACCAGCCGGGCCGCGAGTACCAGCTGAGCGTGCGTTACCAGCCGAAGTGAAAAAACGCGCCGGGCATTGCCCGGCGCCTCCTGACGCCATTGACGCATGGCGTCGATCTACGTGCAGAGCCGGGCCCATGCTCGGCTCAGGCATCGAAGCAGCCGAGCGCCGGCTCGGCTCTACACCGGAATGCCTGCAGCCAACCCTGGCAACTCGCGCAGGTCGTCGATCACTGCCACGGCGTGCGCGTTGTCCAGGTCCAGACCTCGCGGATAGCCATAACGCACCAGGGCGATCGGCATGCCGGCGTCCTCAGCGGCGCGGTAGTCGGTAAGCGAATCGCCAACCATCAGGCACGCCTCGACGGGCAGTTCAAAGTGTGCGGCGATATGCCGCAACGGCTCACCGCTGGGCTTGCGCTGCGGCAGGGAATCACCGCCCAGCACCAGCGCGAAGGCCTCGGCGATGCCCAGGTGCTGCAGCAAAGGCGGCACCAGGGCTTCGGGCTTGTTGGTGCAGATCGCCAGTGGTACGTTCAACGCGCGCAACTGCGTCAGCGCGCCCACGACGCCATCGAACAGCTGCGGGCTGCGCAGCAGGCATTCGCGGTAGTGGACCATGAAGGTCGGCATCACCGCTGCCAGGTCGATCTCGCGCCCGGCAGCCTGCACGGCCTGTTCGACCAGCCGGCGCACGCCGTCGCCGATCCAACCCAGAACGGTGGCTTCGGCTACGCGTGCGATGCCGATGTCCTCCAGCGTGCGGTTCAGTGCTTCGGCGATATCGGCAGCGCTGTCGACCAGCGTGCCATCGAGGTCGAACACGACCAGCGGATAGGGATACGACAAGGGACGGCTCACTCGTGCAACGTGGGGCCGTCCATTGTACGCCCGCGCTTTCAGCCGATCCGGCGTGCGCGGGTGGCCAGGAAGGTCGGCAGGTAGCGGTCGATCACGAAGCGCGGCTGCGGTTGCCAGTCTTCCATGAAGCGATCAATGACGAACCCGGCATCCAGCTGCCCGGCGATCAGATCAGCCAGGCTGTGGCCGAATGTCAGCGCTTCGCCACGGGCCAGCTTGGCCTCGCGCGCGGCTGGCTCCAGGTCTTCCAGGTCGGAATAGGGAATCGCGTACTGCGGGCGGATCAGGCCCTGCTCGCTCAACTGTGCGTCACGCGCAGCGACGAACACCACCGGATTGTAGAAGCTGGCCATCAGCAGGCCATCGCGGGCCAGCACCCGGTGGCACTCGGCCCACACCGGACGCACGTCGGGCACGTACAGGTTCGAGATGGGATGGAACACCACGTCGAAGCTGCCATTGGCGAAGGCCTGCAGATCGCGCATGTCACCCTGCACGGTGCGCAGCGACAGACCATCGCGGTCGGCCACGGCGCGGTCCTGCGCCAGCTGCCCGTCGGAAAGATCGAACACGGTCACCTCGGCGCCTGCCGCAGCAAGCACGGGCGCCTGCTGGCCCCCGGCCGAGGCCAGGCACAGGATGCGCCTGCCCCGCACATCGCCGAGCCAATCCAGCGGCAGCGCACGCGGCGTCAGGTGCACCTGCCAGCGCCCCTCGCGGGCGTCGGCAATCGTTGCGGCGTCCACCGGCCGCGACCACTCGCGCACCTCGCTGGCCTGGCGGTCCCAGGCCGCACGGTTGTGGTCGATCAACGCCTGTCCATGGTTCATGTGTTCTCCTTGCCCGAGGGGCGCCAGTCCAGATCCTGGAAGGCCGGGCTCGCGAAGCATTCGGCGAGGAAGTCCAGGAATCGCCGCATGATAGCGGGCTGTTGTCGACGCGACGCGTACACAGCATGAATGCCGAGCTCGTCCAGGCTGTACTCGGGCAGCAGTTCGATCAGTTCGCCACTGCGCAGCAGCGGTGCCACCTGGTAGGTCGGCAGCATGGCGATGCCGGCATTGGCGCGCACGGCCTCCAGCAGCAGCGATGCTTCATTGGCACTGATGTTGCCGCCCACCGCAACCGACAACGAGCGCCCTGCGCGATGCAGCTGCCATAGGCTCTTGCCAACGTAGTGATGGGTCAGGCAGTTGTGCGTGACGAGGTGTTCGGGCGCGGTCGGCGTGCCACGTACCTGCAGGTAGGCGGGCGTCGCGCACAGCACCGAGCGGCAGATCGCCAACCGACGGGCGATCAGGCTGGGATCGATCTGCCGCGCGATGCGCACGGCCAGGTCGACGCGCTCCTCCACCAGGTTGACCATGCGGTCCACCAGCAGCAGTTCGATGCGTGCGGCTGGATGGCGCTGCACGAACGCGGCCACCGCGCGCGCCAGATGGCTCTGCCCGAACGACACGCTGGCGGTGATGCGCAGCGTGCCGTGTGGCTCGGGATCGTCGCTGGCCAGCTCGCCCTGTAGTTCCTCGCCGATCGCCAGCATCTGCCGGAAGCGCGCCAACGCGGCTTCACCGGCTCCGGTCAGGCTCACCCGCCGCGTGGTCCGGTGCAGCAGCCGCGCACCCAGCCAGCCTTCTACTTCGGCCAGGTAGCGGCTGACCATCGCCCGCGACATGTCCAGCACCTCGGCGGCGGCGGTCAGGCTGCCGCGCTCGGCGACTTCGACGAACACGGTCATGGCGGTCAATCGGTCCATCTGCTCGATCCATGCAACAAACAAGCGCGTTATACGCTGTTTTTCGAGCGACTGCAGCGGCCTACAGTGGCCTCATTCCCCCGCCCTACCCCACGGAGTCCTGCCATGAAGATCGCCCTCGTCGGTGCCACCGGCAACATCGGCCGCCAGATCGCCCGCCACGCGCTGGCCAACGGCCACCAACTGACCGTCATCGTGCGCAGCGCGCAGGACCTGCCGGCCGAGCTGGCCGGCGCCCATCCGGTCATCGCCTCGCTGGATGACCAGGATGCCCTGGTCGCCGCCATCACCGGCCACGATGTGCTGGCCAGCGCCTATGGCCCGCGTCCGGGCGACGACATCGGTCGCGTCGGCGAGGTGGCCGCGCAGCTGGCCGATGCCGCCCGCAAGGCCAACGTGCCGCGTCTGGTGGTGGTCGGTGGTGCGGGCAGCCTGGAAGTCGCACCCGGCGTGCAGCTGGTCGATACCCCCAACTTCCCGGAGGCGTACAAGCCGTACGCACTGGCCCACCGTGAGGCGTTCAACCGCCTGCAGGCGGTGGATGACCTGGACTGGACCTTCTTCTCGCCGGCCGCCGAAATCGGCCCGGGTGAAGAGCGGGGCCAGTACCGCGTGCAGCTGAAGGCCTTCCTCGCCGATGCCAGCGGCCACAGCCGCATCAGCTACGCCGACTACGGCGCCGCGTTCGTCGCCGAACTGGAAGCGCGCAAGTACCCGAAGCAGATCATCACGGCCGCATATTGATCGACACGCTTGTTCTGTAGAGCCGAAGGCAACGGCAGGAGCCGTTGCCAACGTCGCTTGCGACGGCCCGCAGGGGGCCGGGCAAGGACGCCCGGCATAGCCCACGCTCGGCTCAACGCAAACATGCAGCCGAGCATGGCTCGGCTCTACACGAGGAATGCCCCATGCGAACCGCTGCCCTGCTGTTCCCCCTCGCGCTGGCTGCAGGCTTCGCCAGCACCCCGCTGCTGGCCGCGCCGGCCGCCCCTGCATCTGCCAGCGCTGCGAAATCCGAGCTGCGCCTGCAGACCTTCCATCCCGGCCCGCAGGCAATGTTCTCGGTGTCCTCGGTGCTGATCGAAGGGCGCAACGATGCGATCCTGGTCAACGCGCAGTTCGGTGCCGGCGATGCGCGCCGGCTGGTCGAGCAGATCCGCGCCAGCGGCAAGCAACTGACCACCATCTACATCAGCCATGGCGACCCGGATTACTACTTCGGCCTGGCCACCGTGCAGGACGCATTCCCGCAGGCGCGCATCGTCGCCACCGCGCAGACCGTGGCGCACATCCGAGAATCCCAGGCCGGCAAGCTGGCGTACTGGGGGCCGAAGATGGGCGCCGACGTTCCCGCACGCATCGTGGTGCCAGCCGTACTGGAAGGCGATGCACTGCAGCTGGAAGGCCAGCGCCTGCCGTTGATCGGCCTGGATGGCCCGACGCCGGACCGCAGCGTGCTATGGGTGCCGTCGCTGCGCGCGATCGTCGGTGGCATTCCGGTGGTGGCCGGCGAGCATGTGTGGATGGCCGATACGCAGACGCCGCAGTCGCATGCCGTTTGGCTGCGCACGCTGCAGCAGCTGCAGGCGTTGAAGCCGAAGGTGGTGGTGCCCGGTCATTACGCGGAGGGCGCGGCACTGGATGCCAGTGCGTTGCGCTTCACGGCGGACTACATCCGCGCCTTCGATGTTGAAACGGCCAAGGCCAAGGACAGTGCGGCGTTGGTGAGGGCGATGCAGGCGCGCTATCCGACGCTGGCGGGTGTGGAGTCGCTGCAGTTGAGTGCGAAGGTGGCCAAGGGCGAGATGCGGTGGCCGTAAGGTAGGGGGTCTTTTGCAGGGCTGCGCCCTGCACCTGCCGAATCAACGTCAACGTCAACAGCTGGGTATCCATGGGATGGCGGGGTGGGTCCGGTTGCGGGGGACGCTGCAAGTACGTCCCTGTAAGCTCGGTCGCGCCATCCATGGCGCTCACGCCCCCGCAACCGGACCCACCCCGCCTTCGACAGTTGGCCGCGATCTGTTGGAACCTGCTGCTGATGGAACCTGCTGCTGATGGTGGGTGCCGACCGTTGGTCGGCACGGCAATGATCAGTGCTCGAACAATTCGCCCTGCACCACCGCTTCCTTTTCGCGGAAACCACCGAGGCCGACGCCGACCAGGCGGTAGCGGGTGTCGGCGGGCAGGTCGACGCGGGCGCGCAGGGCCAGTGCGATGTCGCGCAGTTCGACCATCGATTCCGGCGGGCGTTCGGGGGTGAAGCTGCGGGTGAGGATGCGGAACTGCGCGGTCTTCAGCTTCAACACCACGGTGTGGCCGATGCGTTCGGTCTTGCGCGTGGCATGCCAGGTCTTCTCGGCAAGCTGCACGATCGCCTCAGTCAGGTCTTCCAGCAGCAGGTCCTCGGCGAAGGTGTCCTCGGAGGAGATCGACTGCACCTGCTGGTCCGGTTCCACCGGCCGTTCATCGATGCCGCGGGCGCGGTTGTACAGGCTGCGGCCGAAGCTGCCGAAGTTTTCTTCCAGATCCGGCAGCGTCCAGTTGCGCAGATCACCACAGGTGATGATGCCGCGCTCGGCCAGCTTGCCCTCCATCACCTTGCCCACGCCCGGCACGCTCTTCACCGGCAGGGTCAGCAGGAACGCGTCCACGCGCTGCGGCGGAATGACGAACTGGCCGTCAGGCTTGCGCCAGTCCGAGGCGATCTTGGCCAGGAACTTGTTCGGCGCGATGCCGGCTGAAGCAGTCAGGTTCGTCTCTTCGCGGATCTGCGCGCGGATGGTGCGGGCGATCTCGGTGGCCAGTTCGATGCCGCTCTTCGGCGCGGTCACGTCCAGGTAGGCCTCATCCAGGGACAGCGGTTCGACCAGATCGGTATGGCGCAGGAAGATCTCGCGCACCTGGCGTGACACGGCTTTGTAACGCGCGAAATCCGGCGGCACGAAGATCGCATCCGGGCACAGGCGCTCGGCGCGCAGTGCCGGCATCGCCGAACGCACGCCGAACACGCGCGCCTCGTACGAGGCGGCACACACCACCGAACGCGCGCCGCGCCATGCCACGACCACCGGCTTGCCGCGCAGTGACGGATCGTCGCGCTGCTCCACCGACGCGTAGAAGGCGTCCATGTCGACGTGGATGATCTTGCGCAGTGCGTTCATGTGTGGCCCACATGATACCTGCACCGTACCCGTCCAGACGCCGAAGTATGGTCGTTGTGCATCAACGGGATGCGTGGTTTCAGCTGAAAACACTACGCACGCGTACGGAAGCGCGGTTTGATATCCGCCTGATCCGTCGTGCATCCTCGGGAACTCGTTGCCTTGTTTTCGCTTCCAGGATTGCGCTTTCCATGACTCGTCTCCACGCGTTCAACCGCGACCAGCTGCTGGCCAGCGCACGCGGTGAACTGTTCGGCGCTGCCGCCGGCCGGTTGCCCAACGACCCGATGCTGATGTTCGACCGCATCACCGAAATCCGCGAGGACGGCGGACCGCATGGCAAAGGCATGGTACGCGCCGAACTGGATATCCGCCCGGACCTGTGGTTCTTCGGTTGCCACTTCATCGGCGACCCGGTGATGCCCGGCTGCTTGGGCCTGGATGCCATGTGGCAGTTGACCGGCTTCTTCCTCACCTGGCTCGGTGCCCCCGGCAAGGGCCGCGCCCTGGGCTGCGGCGAAGTGAAGTTCACCGGCCAGGTGCTGCCCGACGCCAAGCTGGTGCGCTACGAGATCGACATCAGCCGCGTCATCAACCGCAAGCTGGTGATGGCCCAGTCCGATGCCCGCATGTACGTGGATGACCGCGAAATCTACAGCGCGCGCGACCTGCGCGTGGGCCTGTTCACTGAAACCGGGAGCTTCTGATGCGTCGCGTCGTCATCACCGGCATGGGCATCACGTCCTGCCTCGGCAATGATCTGGATACCGTTTCGGCCGCCCTGCGCGAGAGCCGCGCCGGCATCACCGCGCTGGCCGACCACGCCGAAGCCGGCCTGCGCAGCCAGGTGGGCGGTCGCGTCGACCTCGACCTGGACGCGCTGATCGACCGCAAGCAGAAGCGCTTCATGAGCGACGCCGCTGCTTTCGCCTATCTGGCGATGGCCGATGCCATCACCGATGCGGGGCTGACCCCGGAACAGGTCAGTGGCCTGCGCACCGGCCTGATCGCCGGTTCCGGCGGCGGCTCCAGCGAATGGCAGGTGGGTGCGGTCGATCTGCTGCGCAGCCGTGGCGTGCGCAAGGTGGGCCCGTACATGGTGCCGCGCACGATGTGCTCGACGGTGTCGGCGTGCCTGGCCACTGCGTTCCAGATCAAGGGCGTCAGCTACTCGCTGTCGGCTGCCTGCGCGACCTCCGCACACTGCATCGGTGCCGCTGCCGACCTCATCCGTCACGGCGCACAGGACATCATGTTCGCCGGTGGCGGCGAAGACCTGCACTGGTCTATGAGCGTGATGTTCGATGCGATGGGGGCACTGTCCACCAGCTTCAACGAGACCCCCGCCAGCGCGTCGCGCCCGTATGACAAGGACCGCGACGGCTTCGTCATCGCCGGTGGCGGCGGCATGCTGGTGCTGGAGGATTACGACCACGCCGTGGCCCGTGGCGCACACATCCATGCCGAGCTGATCGGCTATGGCGTGACCTCCGATGGTGCCGACATGGTCGCGCCGTCCGGTGAAGGCGCCGTGCGCTGCATGAAGATGGCACTGCAGAACGTGGACCGTCCGCTGGATTACCTCAACACCCACGGCACCTCGACGCCGCTGGGCGACGTGACCGAGCTGGGCGCGATCCGCGAGGTGTTCGGTGATGCGATTCCGCCGCTGTCCTCGACCAAGGCACTGTCGGGCCATTCGCTGGGCGCTGCCAGCGTGCATGAAGCGATCTACTGCCTGTTGATGATGCGCGACGGCTTCGTGGCCGGTTCGGCCAACATCGGCGAGCTGGACCCGAAGGTGGAAGGCTTCCCGATCCTGCGCGAAAGCCGCGAGCAGAAGCTGGACACGGTGATGTCCAACAGCTTCGGTTTCGGTGGCACCAACGCGGCGTTGGTGTTCGGCCGCGTTTGATGTGAGGACGTGCCGACCAACGGTCGGCACCCACCATCACCCACCATCACCCATCGTTACCTGGGCAACAGCGGCAGCAGCAGCGCGTGGGCGTCCACCAGCGAGCCGACGATGCGGTGGCCCAGCGCGCGCAGTTCTTCATCGGGATGCACCAGGTCCGGCACCTGGATCACGGTCATGCCAGCCGCCAGCGCGGCACGCGTGCCCGCTGGGGAATCCTCCAGCGCCAGGCAGCGTTCCGGTGCCTTGCCCAGCCGCTGCGCCGCCAGCAGGTAGATGTCCGGTGCCGGCTTGGCCCGCGCCACGTCACCACCGGCAACCACCGCATCGAAGTACGGCAGCAACCCGGTCGCCGCCAGCTTGCGGTTGGCCCGCGGCTGCCGTGTCGAGGTCGCCACCGCACGCGGCACCGCGTGCGACTTCAGCAGCTCCAGCAGTTCCAGGATGCCCGGGCGCAGCGGCAGGCCGGTCTGGGTGCGTTCGTCGTACAGCTCATGGCAATGCGCGGCCATGGCCTCGATCATGCTGTCCTCGATGCCCTGCTGGCGCAGCAGCGCCTGGCTGTCGCGGTCGCCGAGGCCGACCATGCGCACGAAGAAGGTGGCATCCAGGGGCAGGCCGAACGCCTCCGCCGCCTCGCTCCAGCACGCGAGCGACACGCGCTCGCTGTCGATCATCAGGCCGTCCATGTCGAAGATGACGGCGTCGGGCAGGAACGGCAGCGCAGCGATGGCGGTCATGGAGCGAACAGCGTATCCAGATCGGTGGAGGTCAGCAGCCGCCATTGCCCTTCGGCCAGTCCCTGCAGGTCCAGGCCACCGACACGGCTGCGATGCAGTGCCTGCACGTGGTTGCCTGCGGCAGCGAACATGCGGCGTACCTGATGGTAGCGGCCTTCGTGCAGTACCAGGCGCGCTTTGCGCGGGCCCAGTACCTGCAGTTCAGCCGGCAGCAGGGGCGTCTTCTCCGCCTCCAGCATCAGCGTGCCGCTGGCAAACAGCGCCACCTCGTCACCGCGCAGGTCTTCGGCCAGCTCCACGTCGTAGACCTTGGGCAGCTTCGACTTCGGCGAGATGATCCGGTGCAGCAGGTTGCCGTCATCGGTCAGCAGCAGCAGGCCGCTGGTCTCGCGGTCAAGTCGGCCAACGGTGGACAGCACCGGGTCGCGGTCGCGGAAGCGCGGCGGCAGCAGGTCGTAGATCAGGCGGCCTTTGTCCTTGGTCGAACAGGTGTAGCCGGCCGGCTTGTACATCGCCAGCGACAGGCCCACCGGCGGATCCAGCGGCTCGCCATCGACGCGCACGGCTTCATGCGGTACCTGGTCGTCGGCATACAGCACCTCACCGTCAGCGTCGGTGACGCGGCCTTCGCGGAACATCCACTGCACCTGCTTACGGCTGCCGTAGCCGAGGTTGGCGATGTGCTTGACCAGCTTCACCGGCCCTTCCCCTTGCCCTTGACTGCCTCGACCAGCTTGAAGCCATCGCGCTCGGCAACCACGCGCACCGCGCCGAAGCTCTCGTTGAGCGTGTACTCGTACGGCAGGTGGCGGTTGGCCACCACGTACAGGCGTCCACCCGGACGCAGTGCCTGCGCGGCCACGGCGATGAAGCGCTGGCCGATATCCGGACGGTCTGCGCGCGAGGGCGTGTGGAACGGCGGATTGCTGATGATGACGTCGTAATCCGGTTCGATGCCGGCGGTGACATCGCGCCACAGGAAGCGCAGCGGCACCGGGCGCGGCGGCGGCGCCAGATTGAGTTCGGCCAGGTCCAGCGCGCGCTTCTCGGCCTCGTACAGGTCCAGCGCGGTGATCTTCGGGCAGCGTTCCAGCAGCTCGCGCGACAGGTAGCCGTAGCCAGCACCGAGGTCAGCGGCACGCCCGGCCAGGTCAGCGGGCAGATGCTCGGCCAGCAGGGCCGATGCCGGGTCGATGCGGTCCCAGGCAAACACGCCGGGACGGCTGAGAAAACGGCCGCCGACGATCGGCCGCACCGCGTCCAGGCTGCCCCAGCGCTTGGCCACGTCCGCATCGTGCTGGCCCTGCAACGGTGCGGTCCAGAACACGCGGCAGTGGTTCTTGGTCAGGCTGCCGCCGAGGCCGGCCAACTGCTTCAGGTCGCCTTCGCCGGAACGTGCACCTTCGTTGTTGTGCTGGCAGGCCACGATGCGGCCTCCCTCGGCGACCAGCGCCAGGGCGCGGGCGAACAGCGCGCGGGCTTCCTCGCGCTGGCGCGGCGGCAGCACCAGCACCAGCGGGTAACGGCCGCGGCCGGCAGCATCATCCAGCTGCCCGCTGACGGTCCAGCCAGCGGCCTGCTGCAGCGGCTGCGCGAACGGGGCGAAGCTCTGCTCGCAGTCCACCTCGCGGCCACCGGCCTGCTCGCGCAGGGGCCAGCCGTCACGGGCGCGCAGGAAGGCCACCGGACCCTCCGGCCAGCGCAGGGCACCGCTGGAGAACGGCAGGAACAGGGTCTGCAGGGGGGCGTCGTCGCTGGATGCCATCGGCGCGGGTACTGGAAGCGTGAGGGCCGTCCATTGTACCGGCTTGTCCGGCCCTGGCCCCTGGCCGTCGCTTTGCGAAACTTCAACGTTGCCTTGATGCCGCAGCAACATGCCAGCGTTCAGGGTAGAAGCTCCCCCGCAACTCCTGGAGATCCTGCATGCGTGCCTTGTTCGTCGGAGGTGTTGTCGACAACAGTGAAATGGACCTGGAAGGCAGCCATCCCCCCGTGCATTACCCCGAGGACACCGGCGGCGGCCATTCCCGCTATCGCCTGCACCAGGTCGGCCACGGCGCCGATGGCAGCGTGGCCTACGCCGTGTATGGCGCACCGGATCTGGCCGACGAGGAGGTGGCGCGGGTCGCCGAGGAGCGCGCCTATGCGCGCAGGTTCGAGGCAAAGGCCACGCTGTTCGAGCACTGATTGCCGCAGATCGTCGCAGCCACGCATGGCGTGGCTCTACTGATGATGCCGTCGCCGTAAATCCACGCCATGCGTGGATGCAGCCATCCGCAGATGCCGCCGGCAGGTTGCCGTCAGGGCCTCGGCGGCAGTCTGCGGATGCTGGCGATTTCGTCCAGCCACACGTGATGCTGCTGCACCGGTGTATCGAGATCGTCCAGCCGCAGCTGGCCATTGCTGCCTTCGTCGCCGGCCTCGTTACGGTACTGCTGCAGTGTCGGCTGCACCGCCACCGTGCCCAGAAGGCGGCGGCCATCATGCAGGGTCAGCTGCACCTCGGTTTCCCCCTGCAACTGCGGCAGCAGGGATTCCAGGCGCGCGATCTGCGCGGCATCGGTATGGATCCGGGGAGCAATACGGGACATCGACGACCTCCTGCGTGCAGGCGTGCAGGGTCGCCGATGGGCCGTGAATGCTCAGTGCAGCAGGTTGTCCCCGCGCGTGGCCTGCACGCGCCGCACCACACCCACCAACTGGGCCACCGAATACGGCTTGGCCACATGCTCCTGGAAGCCCGAGGCCAATGCACGGCGACGATCATCTGCACGCGCCAGCGCCGTCACCGCCACCGCCGGCAGTGCCGCGGCATCCACGCCCAGGTCCTCGCGCAGCGTGCTCACCAGGCCATAGCCATCCATGCCTGGCATGCCGATGTCGGTCAGCAGCACGTGGTACTGCAGGTGGCCATTGTCGGCCAACAGCGCCAGTGCCTCGCCCGCCGAACTGGCCGCAGACACGCTGGCGCCCTGCTCTTCCAGCATGCGCCGCAGGTACTCCAGCACTTCTGGCTGGTCTTCCACTGCCAGCACATGCAGGCCGCGCAGCGGATACGGTTCGACCACCATCGGCTCCAGGATCGGACCGCTGACCACCTCACGCAGCGGGCGCCGCTCGGCATCGGGCAAATGCTGCGGCAGGCGCACGGTGAAGGTGGCGCCGTGACCGTGGCCATCGCTGGCCGCGCTGACCGTGCCGCCGTGCAGTTCGACCAGCTGCTGCACGATCGCCAAGCCCAGTCCCAGACCGCCATGGCGGCGGGTGGTGGTGCCGTCGGCTTGGCGGAATCGGCTGAACAGGTGATTCAGGAACTCCGGTGCGATGCCGTCGCCGGTATCGCGCACGGTGATCGTCCAATAGTTGCCATCGGCCTGCAGCTGCACGTCGATGCGGCCTTCGGCCGGAGTGAATTTGATCGCGTTGGACAGCAGGTTCCAGAACACCTGCTGCAGCCGGGTGGCGTCGCCCAGCACCTGGCAGGCCTGCGCCGGCAGCTGCAGGGTGACATCCAGCGCCTTGCCCTCGGCGACCAGCTCCTGCGCGCCCATCGCTTCGTTCAACTGGTCGCGCAGGTCCAGCACTTCCACTTCCAGCTGCACCTTGCCCAGCAGCATGCTGCTGAGATCGAGCATGTCCGAGATCAGCCGCTTCTGCGCGGTGGCGCTGTTGGCGATCACGCCCAGGCCCTTGTACAGCGGACTGGTGGAATCCACGCGCTGCAGCAGCAGTTCGCTCCAGCCCAGGATCGTGGTCAGCGGCGTGCGCAGCTCGTGCGACAACGTGGCCAGGAACTCGTCCTTCAGCCGCGCCATGTTTTCCGCGGCGCTGCGCGCGGCACGCTCGGACTGCAGCAGCTCCTCGCGCGCCAGTTCGATCTCGCGACGCTCGGTAACGTCCGGGCTGCTGCCGGCCAGACCGATGAAACGGCCCATCCGTGAGAAGCGCGGACGGGCGTTCATTTCCAGCCAGCGCCACTGCCCATCGGCGCGCCGGGCGCGTACCAGCGCGTGCATCGAACGCTGCGCTTTCAGCGCTTCCAGCAGTTCGTATTCGAACACCGAGGCATCATCGGGATGCACCAGGCCACGCCAGACATCTTCCGGCACACGGTTCTCGTCGCCGCCGAAGAACTCGCTGAAGGCGCTGTTGACGAAGCGGGCGTGGCCGCGCTCGTCCAGCACCCACACCGGCATCGGCAGGCCATCGGCCAATGCGCTGAAACGGGCCTCGCTCTCGCCCAGCTCCACTTCCATCTGCTTGCGTGCGGTCACATCGAAGAACAGGATGCCGACCTTGTCCTCGCCGGGCTGCCCCACCCGCACTGCATCTACCGCGAACGAGCGGCCAAGTGCGCGTGCATCCATCTCGAACTGGGCCGGCCGCCCGGTCCGCGCCACCTCGCCATAGATGCGGAACCAGTCGCCTTCATGCTGCGGCTCCAGCGCGCTCATGCGCTTGCCGCAGGCATCCTTCAGGCCGGTGTGGCGCTCGAACGCATCGTTGACCTCGAGGAAGCGGTAATCGATCGCCTCGTCACCGTCGAACAGCACCTGGATCACACAGAAACCTGCGTTGATGCGGTCCAGCACGCCATGGTGCAGGTCGGGTTCGGGCGTCGGCACCATCAAGGGTGAGCGCTCCACGAGGGGCGGCAATGTGGACAAGGGCGTGGTGAGGAAAAGACCGGATGGAGGTACAGCATCTTCCAGAGGGCGTATTCACAGCGTCAAGCGCCGTCAGTCAGGGTTGACGACCATGAATTGGCGGCAACTGTTGACGCATTTGACGCTATTGGCCATTGCTGCGGCCCCTCGGCGGGATCAGACTCGTTCCGAGATCATCATCCTCCCCACTTCGGGGACGCAGGAGACTGCCATGAAAGGTTCGCTTTCAACCGCCCTGCTGCTGGCAGGCATGCTTGCCGCGGGCAGCGTGACCGCCGCGCCGCAGACGGTGACGGCGCCGGATGCACCGCGCGCGCTGCAGGCCGATGGCCCGGTCAGCGTGAAGTGGGACGATCCGGCGAAATTCACCGAGATCCGCCAGACCAGCAACCGCTTCGAGGCTGAACGCGGGGACTGGGTGCAGCAGCTGGCACGCTACGTACAGACCAGCGCCGCCAAACCCTTGCAGGCCGGACAGACGCTGGACGTGACTCTGGTCGATATCAAGCGCGCAGGCGACTACGAACCCTGGCATGGTCCGCGTGGCAGCGATATCCGGATCATGCGTGATATCTACCCGCCGCGGATCACCCTGCAGTACACCCTGAAGGACGCCAGTGGGCGCATCATCGATGAAGGCGACGCACGCCTGAGCGACAGCGGCTACCTGCACAACATCGGCCTGAAGAGCGATACCGATCCGCTGCGCTATGAAAAGCGCCTGATCGATGATTGGGTGAAGCGTCAGCTGACCTCGCGCGTTACCGCTGCGCGGTAGGTGTCGACCTTGGTCGACACGCATTCAAAGCGCCGACCAAGGTCGGCCGCTACCAGCGCCGGTCAATCCTGGTAGACGCGTGCCACGCGCTTGACGCCGCACGGCAGCTGGTAGGCACTGACACCGCAGCGCGGCGCCAGCTCGGACAGCGTCGGCGCAGTTCCCCACAGTTCCACAACGCTGCCGACGCCCGCCTGCGCATGCGCGGTCAGGTCCACGGTCAGCATGTCCATCGACACGCGGCCGATCAGCCCACCGGGCTGGCCATCGATCAGCAGCGGGGTGCCATTGGGCGCGAACTGCGGATAGCCATCGGCATAGCCCAGTGCGACCACGCCCACGCGCGTGCGTGCCTTGGCCACGAAGCGCGCTCCGTAGCCGACCGGCTCACCGGCCTCGATCCAACGCTCGGCGATCACCTTGGACTGCATCGTCATCACCGGGCGCAGGCGCGCGGTGAGTTCGCTGTTGTCCGGCAGCGGATTGGCGCCGTACAGCATCAGCCCCGGGCGCACCCAGTCACTGCGTACGTCGGGCCAACCCAGCAGCGCCGGCGAATTGCAGATACTGGTCTCGCCTTCCAGACCTGCAATGGCCTCGACGAAGGTGGCGGCCTGTTCATGGGTGCGCTCGCTGTCCAGCTCATCAGCGCGTGCCAGGTGGGTCATCAGTACGATCCGCGCCACCTGCGGCAGTGCGGACAAACGTGCGTGCGCGGCGCGGAACCCGGCAACGTCCAGGCCCAGCCTGTGCATGCCGCTGTCCAGCTTCAGCCACACCGTCAGCGGACGCGGGCTGTCGAACGCGGCCAGCGCGTCCAGCTGCCACGGCGAACCCACCGAGAACCACAGGTCATGCTCGGCCACCAGCGCCATCTCGCTGGGTTCGAAAATGCCTTCCAGCAGCAGGATCGGTGCACGGATGCCGGCCTGGCGAAGTTCCAGTGCCTCTTCGATCGTGGCCACGCCAAAGCCGTCGGCCTCGCCTTCCAGCGCCTGCGCGCAGCGCACCGCACCGTGGCCGTAAGCATCGGCCTTGATGATCGCCAGCGCCTTGCCACCACCCAGTTCACGGGCCAGACGATAGTTGCTGCGCAGTGCGCCCAGGTCGATCAACGCGCGGGCAGGACGCATGTGCGGCTCTCATGTTGCGGGGCGTGGCGGTACTGGCCGTAGCGGAAGATATCCAGGCCTTCGGTGCTGATCTGCGGCTGGCGCGCGCTCATCAGGTCGGCCAGGTAGCGGCCCGAGCCGCAGGCCATGGTCCAGCCCAGCGTGCCGTGGCCGGTGTTGAGGAACAGGTTGCGGAACGGCGTGGCGCCGATCACCGGCGTACCGTCGGGCGTGGCCGGGCGCAGGCCGGTCCAGAACTCGGCCTTGGCCAGGTCACCGCCTTTCGGGTACAGATCGCGCACCACCAGCTCCAGCGTCTCGCGCCGGCGCGGCGACAACGACAGGTCGAAGCCAGCCACTTCGGCCATGCCGCCGACGCGGATGCGGTTGTCAAAGCGGGTCACCGCAACCTTGTAGCTTTCGTCGAGGATGGTCGAGGTGGGCGCCATCGCCGGGTCGGTGATCGGCAGGGTCAGCGAGTAGCCCTTCAGCGGATACACCGGCAGGCGCATGCCCAGCGGCGCAACCAGTCCCGGCGAATAGCTGCCCAGTGCGACCACGAAGCGGTCTGCGGTTTCCAGTTTGCCGCCGATGCGCACGCCGGTGATGCGGTCACCGTCGAATTCCACGCCGGTGATGTCCTGGTCGTAACGGAACTCGACACCCGCTTCGGCCGCCATCTGCGCCAGGCGGCGGGTGAACAGCTGGCAGTCGCCGGTCTGGTCGCGCGGCAGGCGCAGTGCGCCCACCAGGCCATCGACGTGGGCCAGCGCGGGCTCGGCCTTGATGATGCCGGCGCGATCCAGCACTTCGTACGGCACGCCGTACTGGGCCAGGATCTCGATGTCCTGCGCCGATGCGTCCAGCTGCTGCTGGGTGCGGAACAGCTGGGTGGTGCCCAGGTCGCGCCCTTCGAAATCGATGCCGATCTGCGCACGCAGCTCGTTCAGGCAGTCGCGGCTGTACTCGGACATGCGCACCATGCGCGCCTTGTTGATCGCGTAGCGCTCGTGGGTGCAGTTGCGCAGCATCTGCCACAGCCAACGGTACTGGGCCAGGTCCATGCCCGGCTTGATCGCCAGCGGCGCGTGCTTTTCGAACAGCCAGCCGATCGCCTTCTTCGGCACGCCCGGGGCGGCCCACGGCGAGGTGTAACCGAAGGACAGCTGACCGGCATTGGCGAAGCTGGTTTCCAGCGCGGGACCGGGCTGGCGGTCGACGACCGTGACTTCAAACCCGGCCTGTCGCAGGTACCAGGCACTGGTGGTGCCGATCACGCCGCTGCCGAGAACTAGGACTCGCATGGAAATTCTCCAACCCGATCATTCCCTGCTTTTGAGTGCGCAGGGGCCATAATCGGGGAAGTATATTCTTCCATTCCCAGGTGATTTGCCTGATTTCAGGAAGACATGCAGGATGTTTCCCTGTGATTCATTCCCCGAGGTTGACGGCCATGACCACCCGCCCCCGCGAACTGGACAAGATCGACCGCAAGATCCTGCGCATCCTGCAGGGCGAAGGCCGCATTTCCTTCACCGAGCTGGGCGAACGGGTTGGTCTGTCGACCACGCCGTGCACCGAACGCGTGCGCCGGCTGGAGCGCGAAGGCGTCATCACCGGCTATCACGCTCATCTGGACCCTTCAGCGCTGAAGGCCAGTCTGCTGGTGTTCGTGGAGATCAGCCTGGCCTACAAGTCCGGTGACATCTTCGAGGAGTTCCGGCGGGCGGCACTGAAGCTGCCCAACGTACTGGAATGCCATCTGGTGTCGGGCGATTTCGATTACCTGTTGAAGGCACGCATCAGCGAGATGGCTTCGTATCGCAAGCTGCTTGGCAGCACCCTGCTGACCCTGCCGCATGTGCGTGAATCGAAGAGCTACATCGTGATGGAGGAGGTCAAGGAGACCTGGACACTGCCGATTCCCGATTGAAGCGACGGGCGGCAGCGGGGCCAGACCCCGTACAACGGGCTCTGGCCCCTGGCTGCATCAGCGCTGCTGCGGGTTCTTCATGGAGCCCTGTTGCGGGTGCTTCTTCTGCTGCTCGTTCGGCTGCTGTTGCTGTTGCTGCTGCTGGCGCTGCTGTTCCTGCGGTGCTTTGCCCTGCTGTTCCTTGCCGGGATGACGGTTCTGCTGGTTGCTCATGATCGTGTTCCAAGGGGACAAGGGAAGTGCGACGGCGGGGATGCCGGCGCAGGTCCACCGTGGTCCTGACGCGGTTAATCGCAGGCGAAAAACGGGTGATGCGGGGCGTGCAGGGCAGGTGCTGTTTTCCGGCGTTCATGTGGGTTTCCTGCCAACGGCTGAGCCCCTCGTGGCTGGGCCGGAGTGTGTTGCTGCGGGTGGGCCGGGTGCAGTGCTGCGGGTAGGCCGGGCGGGTGGGCTGTGCAGGGGACGCCGTGAATACGTCCCTGTAGGCTCGGGCGCGCCATCCATGGCGCTTACGCCCCTGCACAGCCCACCCGCCCGGCCACGGACAGTTCCGGCGGTGTCCAGCCACGGAAAAGAAAAAGAAAAAAAGAGCGACAGCGGGTCGCTGCGCTCTTTTTGGGTTGCGCGGTTGGTTGCAGGCGCTGGGGTCAGCGCTTGATCTGCTGGCCGTCGCCGGTGGGTACGCTGTCGTAGTAACGGCCGGTGCGCGAGTCGAACACGCGGTTCGGGCCGACCGGTTTGACGCCGGGCACGATGCGGCCATTGCGGTCGTAGACCTTGTCCGGCAACGCCGGTGCGGGCGTGGGGGTCACCTGGGCGGGGCCGGTCGAGCGGATCGGCTGTGCCGGCTGCGGCGAGGGCAACACTTGCGGCTGCGGGCGCGCCGCCTGCGGTGGCGGTGCCACGGGCGGTGGCGCCACCGTCGCGCTGCTGCGGGTGGCGGTTGGATTGCCGGTGGGCACCTGCGCCTGGGCGAGCAGAGGCAGCAGGGCCGACAACAGCAGGACAAGGCGGGGTTTCATGGCGCGCTCCAGGGTGGACCGCGTTCACCCTGCGCCTGCCCCTGTGTGCCAGCCATGAACGGCCATCACACTTGCAAGCGCGTGTTCACACCCCCACGTCTGCGGCATCCCAGGCCACAACCCCACGGAGAGCCGGCATGAGCGCTTTCGATCTGACGCCCCCCACCGCCACGCAGACCGAAGCCCTGGTCGCCGGGCTGAGCGCCGAGGAGCGCCGCGTGCTGCTGCAGCACGGCACCGAGGCGCCCTTCTGCGGGGTGTTCCTCGACAACAAGCGCGAAGGCGTCTACTGCTGCCGGCTGTGCGCGCTGCCGCTGTTCCGCTCCAGCACCAAGTTCGATTCGGGCACCGGCTGGCCCAGTTTCTTCGCCCCGTTCGATCCGGCGCATGTGCGCGAGATCCGCGACACCAGTCATGGCATGGTCCGCACCGAGATCACCTGTGCCCGCTGCGGCAGCCACCTGGGCCACGTCTTCCCGGACGGCCCGCCGCCTACCTACGAGCGCCACTGCCTGAACTCGGTCTCACTTTCGTTCACCGGCAACGGCGAGCCGTGGCCCGATCCGCTGCAGCGTGGCGGCGCGGAAGCCGGCGTGGCGGGCTGAGACCCGCCGAAATGGCCCGCTGACCGACTTCACAGAATTCCCTCTTCAGAAACACCGGTGTCAGGCCGACAAGGAGATATCCCCCCTCCTTGCGTCGCGCCATGCTCATCATCGTTGGATTCCTGGTCGTCATCATCAGCGTGCTGGGCGGCTACCTCGGCGCACACGGCCGCCTTGGGGCGCTGTGGCAGCCTTACGAACTGGTCATCATCGGCGGTGCCGCACTGGGTGCGTTCCTGGTCGGCACCCCGGCCAAGACGGTCAAGCAGACGCTGCAGGCGATGGTCGGCGTGTTCAAGGGCCCGCGCTACAAGCAGCAGGACTACATCGATGTCCTCAGCCTGGTGTACGAACTGCTCAACAAAGCCCGCCGCGAAGGCTTCATGGCGCTGGAAGACCACGTCGAGCGCCCGGCCGAAAGCGCACTGTTCGGCAACTACCCGAAGGTGCAGGCCGACCACCACCTGATCGACTTCATCACCGACTGCCTGCGCCTGATGATCGGCAGCAACATCGAGCCGCACGAGCTGGAACCGCTGCTGGAGCTGGAGCTGGAGAAGCACCACGCCGAAGCCATGGCACCGTCGCAGGTACTGACCAAGGTCGCCGACGGCCTGCCCGGTTTCGGCATCGTCGCGGCGGTGCTGGGCATCGTCATCACCATGGGCTCGATCGGCGGTGACATCGTCGAAGTGGGTGGCCACGTGGCCGGCGCGCTGGTCGGTACCTTCCTCGGCATCCTGCTGGGCTATGGCTTCGTCGGCCCGATGGCCTCGGCGATGGAAGCCCGTGCCGAGCAGGACAGCCGCATCTACGAGTCGGTGAAGACCGCCCTGCTGGCCTGCCTGCGCGGCTACAACCCGAAGATCGCGCTGGAGTTCGCCCGCAAGACGCTGCCGTCGAACGTGCGCCCGGCGTTCTCCGACTTCGAGCAGCACCTGAAGACGGTCAAGTAAGCCATGGCCGAGACCAAGCCCACCGTCATCGTCCGCCGGGTCAAGAAGGCCGGCCACGCCGCCCACCACGGCGGCTCGTGGAAGGTGGCCTATGCCGACTTCGTGACCGCGATGATGGCCTTCTTCCTGGTGCTGTGGCTGATGGCCAGCACCAGCAAGCCCGAGCGCGCGGCCATTTCCGAGTACTTCCGCAACCCCAGCCCGCTGGTTGGCTCCAGCGCGACACCAGCGCCGGGCATGGCCGGACCGGGCGGTGCCAGCACCTCGATGATCAAGCTGGGCGGTGCCACCGATGTCTCGCGTGGCAACAGCAACGATCCCTTCCAGAACCAGCAGAAGTCGATTCCGCAACCAGTGGACGAACAGCAGCGCGACAAGCAGCAGCTGGAAGCGCTGATGAAGGAACTGCAGGAGGCGATCAGCCGCAGCCAGGCGCTGGAACCGTTCAAGGACCAGCTGCTGCTGGACCTGACCCCGGAAGGCCTGCGCATCCAGATCGTGGACAAGCAGAACCGGCCGATGTTCGACCTCGGCAGCGCCACCCTGAAGCCATACACGCAGCAGATCCTGCACGAACTGGCCGAGTACCTGAACCACGTGCCGAACCGGATCAGCCTGACCGGCCACACCGACATCACCGCCTATTCGGCCGCGCGCGGCTACGGCAACTGGGAACTGAGCGCCGACCGTGCCAATGCCGCGCGTCGCGCGCTGATCGATGGCGGCATGGACGACAGCAAGATCACCCGCGTGGTCGGCCTGTCTTCGTCGGTGCTGTTCGACAAGGCCGACCCGCAGAACCCGATCAACCGCCGCATCAGCATCGTGGTGATGACCAAGGCCGCCGAAGAGGCCGCGCTGGCCGGCGCCGGGCCGCAGGTGGGCCTGTCGGCAACCACCGTGGACCCGGACGTGCAGGCCGCGCAGGCGCCAGCAAAGTAATAGGTGGGTGCGGACCTTGGTCCGCACATCCGGGAAAGGCGTGCGGACCAAGGTCCGCACCCACCCATGGTGATGCCGCTTACAATGGCGGTCTTTCCGATTCCAGGTGATCCCACCCCATGTCCCAGTCCTCCAAGGCCAAGCGCGACAAGCGCAAGAAGCACCAGGCCAAGCGCCCGTTCCTCCGTCTGAACGCCCAGCAGCAGGTGCAGAACCATGCCGTGCTGGTGAACGAAGACGGCCAGGCCGTGGCTGCCATCGGCCTGCAGGGCCGCGAGTGGCTGCTGGCCATCGGCGGCCAGACCATGGGCAACGCCGACAACCCGGTGCCGATGCTGGCCATGCTCAAGCACCTGTCCAACGTGCAGGAAGCTGAAGGCCGCAAGGTCACCCTGGAGTATTCGGAGCTGATGCAGAAGCTGCTCGACACCCTGGCCGCCGAAGCGGGCCAGACCGGCGAGGAGTACCTGGACAAGCTGGTGGCCGAGTTCGCCAGCGAGCAGGCTGAAGACGCAGCCGCCGAAGGCGAAGCTGCCGATGAAGCGGCTGCAGACACTGCCGGCGCCGAAGGCGCTGCCGACGCCGAGGCCGCTACGGCCGCCGACGCCGACGGCAAGCCGCAGGCCTGATCCGGCTGCGGCGGTGTCGGTCTACGTCGATGACGCGGTGCATCCCTGGCGCGGTCAGCGCTGGGCGCACCTGATGGCCGACACCCTGGCCGAGCTGCACGCGATGGCGGCGCAGCTCGGCATTCCGCCACGGGCCTTCCAGAACAAGGCCAGCGGGGCGCACTACGATGTCACCGCCGAACTGCGCGCGCAGGCGCTCGCACTGGGTGCGGTGGCCATTTCCCGGCACGTGGATCGCGCGCAGGTGAAAGCGGTGATCGCCAATGCCAGGGCGCAGTACCGGCCGTAGGCCGCGCCCAAGGAACACGAGGGCGCGATTGGCATGAACGCATCGCAATGCGCGCGGAACCTGCCGCGACACATTGGACACGATTCATCCAGCGCGGCGAGAAGCCGCCGGGCATGGCCCGGCGCTACCGGTGACGCTCAGAACGGGTCGCTGCCCAGCCGCACTTCCACGTTCAGCAGCGAGCACAGCGCCAGCAGGGCGTCGTCATCGCGGGTCAGCGCCATCCAGCCACTGAAGCCCTCGTTGCCGGCATCCACGCTCCACAGCGTGTAGTTGTGCTCACGCAGGCGGTCGAAGGCGGTGCTCATCAGCTGCACGCCGTCCAGGTCTGCGGCAAAGTCCTCATCGTCCAGGTCGCCACCCCAGTCCAGCTGCAGGTTGAAGCGCGCCGACAGCTCGTTTACCGCCGACTGCAGCGAATCGAAGTCATCACGCTCGACCTCGAAGCCGGACTGCCAGGCGATGGCGGTGAACAGCGCCGGCAGCCAATCGCTGTCGGCTTCCAGCGGCTGTCCGTCCTCGGACAGATGCTCGCGCCAGCGGTTGAACTGCTGCAGGGCCAGCTCTTCGTCGCCCGGATTGATCAGCACGAGCAGGTTCCAGACCCGCGCCTCGAAGTCGTCCTCGTCGAAATCGTGGGCGTCTTCCTCGAAGTCGAAATAGTCGCTGTTGTCAGGCATGGCGGAACGTCCTCGGGAGCAGGTGGGCATTCTACGGTTTATCCTGTACCGCTGAAGCCGGCCGTGGTGGCCGTCACTGTGAATGAAGCGATGAGCGATACCCCTCCCGACCACCTGGCGATCAACCCGGCCAGCCCCTTCCACGATGCGCAGGCCCTGGAGCGCGGCGTTGGCGTGCGCTTCAATGACGTCGAGCGCGACAACGTCGAGGAATACTCGGTCAGCGAAGGCTGGATCCGCGTGCAGGCCGGCAAGGCCCGCGACCGTCGCGGCAACCCGATGACCATCAAGGTCAAGGGCAAGGTCGAGGCGTATTTCCTGGAACAGAAGCCGGAATAAGGGCTGAAAGGTGTGCGGACCAAGGTCCGCACCCACCCAAGGGCCGGCGCCACCGCACGCTTACTCGCGCTTGCGCGATTCCAGCAGGTCCAGGTTGCGGATCAGCCGCCGCGCGATCTCGTCCGACACCACCCCGCGACGGGTCAGCCGGAACAGTTCCTCGCGTTCGGCGTTGAGGCCGGCGTTGCGCAGCTGGCGGTAGCCGACTTCCATCCGGTTCACCTTCTCCGGGTCCACGTCGGGGTTGTCGCGGTCCAGGTGGCGCTGATACAGCATGCTCACCCGCGATGCGGCGTCGTTGTACAGCTGCACGTTCTCGGTGTTCTGGTTCAGCACCAGCTGCTGGCGCATGCGCTCCACGCCCGCCAACGCCGCCTTCGAGGACAGCTTGCGGGCCAGATCCTCTTCCTTGCGCTCACCCGAATCGGCCGGCAGCTGCAGGCCCTTCAACAGCTGCGGCAGCGCCACGCTGGCGCCAACCAGCGAGCACAGGATCACTGCGGCAGCCAGGAAGATCACCAGATCGCGTGCCGGGAACGGGCTGCCATCGGGCAGGAACAGCGGCAGGGTCAACACACCCGCCAGGGTGATCGCACCACGTACGCCGGCCACCGAGGTGGCCACCACGATGCGCCAGTTCGGTGCCTCGCCGTGCTCCAGGCCGCGCCGGCGCGCGCGCAGCAGGTTCCAGCGCAGCGACAGCCACACCCACAGCAGACGCAGCGCGATCAGCGTCGCGTTGATCACCAGCACGTACACCAGCAGCCACCACGCACTCTGATGACCGCTCTCGTTCATGGTGGTGGTGGCGCGTTCGACGATGCCCGGCAACTGCTCGCCCAGCAACACGAACATGATGCCGTTGAAGCTGAACTGCAGCATGTTCCAGACGCCGGCACGCTGCACGCGCATGCTGCCGGACACGCGGCCGGTCAGCTCGACGTAGCTCATCGCGATGCCGGCAGCGACCGCCGCCAGGATGCCCGAGGCGTGGATCTCTTCTGCCAGCAGGTACGCCGCGAACGGGATCAGCAGGTTGACCAGCATCGCCGCACCGGGCTCTTCGCCGAAGCGGCGCCACAGCCAGCGCTGGAACGTAGACACGCCCAGGGTGACCGCCACGCCGACGGCCAGGCCGGCCACCGCCACCCACAGGAACGTCAGCGACGCGGTCGCCAACGAGAAGGTACCGGTCATCACCGCCGCCACCGCGAAGCGGAAGCAGACCAGGCCGGACGCATCGTTGAGCAGCGACTCGCCTTCCAGGATGTGCATCAGGCGCTTGGGAATCGGTGCCTTGGCGGCGATTGCACCGACGGCCACCGGGTCGGTCGGTGACACGATCGCGGCCAGCGCGAAGCACACCGCAAGCGGCATCACCGGAATCATCCAGTGGATCAGCAGGCCTGCACCGATCACGGTGAACACCACCAGCCCGAATGCCAGTTCGAGGATCGCGCCCTTGTCGCGGAACAGGCCCTGCTTGGGAATGCGCCAGCCATCAAGGAACAGCAGCGGCGGCAGGAACAGCAGGAAGAACACTTCCGGTTCCAGCGCGTGGCCGCGGTTGAACACCCCGGCAATCACCGCACCGAGGCCGATCTGTACCAGCGGCAGCGGCAACGAGAATGGCAGGACGCGAACCAGGTAACCGCTGGCGACAACGGCCACCAGCATCGCCAGGACGACTTCGATGGTGTGCATGCTTCTTCCAGGAGCGGCGCGTGGGGCCGGAAAAACCGGAGTACGCCGGGGGACGGAAAAAACTTAACACAGCAGGCCGCCACTGCGGCCAGCCATCTGAATGCGCGTCAGGGCCGCGACAGCAAGCGCCGCTCGAGCCACGCCAGCGTGTCCCGCTGCATGTCCGGCGACAGCGCATGGCCGACCGGGTAGCCCTGCAGCTGATGAGCCACGCCCAGCGCCTGCAACCGCCGCGATGCGGCTTCGGCCAGGGTGTAGGGCAGCTTGTCGTCGTCGTAGCCGTGCACCACCAGCGCGTCCAGCCCGGCGTGGCCCACATCGGCCGGGATGCTCGGCGCGATCTCCGGCAGGATGCGTCCGCTCAGGATCGCGAAGGACGCCACCCGCTGCGGCTGGGTCAGGGCAACGCTGGCGGCCATGATGCCGCCCTGGCTGAAGCCGGCCAGCGCGGTCTGCCGGGCGTCCAGTCCCAGCCGCTGTTGCTGGGCCGCCAGCCAATCCCCCAGCAGCAGGCGCGAGGTCTCGGCCTGCGCCGGATCGATCACTGGCCCCTGCGCGTCGAAGCGCACCGTGAACCAGCCGAACGCCTGTGGCCCGAAGACCAATGGGCCGCGCGGCAGCAGCACGTGCAGCCGCGGGTCGATGGCCGAGGCCAGCGGAAGCAGCGACTGCTCATTGCTGCCCACCCCGTGCAGCACCACCACCAGGCCCTGCGCCGGTCCTTGCGCAGGACGTTCCAGCACCGGTTGCAGCAGCGGGCTCATGCCGCGTCCTGGGCGCGGTCGGCGCCGTCAAAGCGGTACAGATCCATCGCCAGGAAGCCGGCATCGATACCGGCATCGATGCGCTTGGCACCAAAGCCGCCCTCGCCCGCTGCACCCATCGCGAAGTACAGCGGCAGCAGATGCTCATCGGTAGGGTGCGCACGCTCCGCAAACGGCGCCTGTCGACGGTAATCGAACAGGGCATCGCGGTCATTGGCGGCCAGCCGCTGCTCCACCCAGTCGATGAAAGGCCGCACGTAGGGCGCTTCCTTGCCGTCCTGGTAGTTGCCCCAGTCGTGCAGGTTGTGGGTGATGCTGCCTGAGCCGATCAGCAGCACGCCCTGTTCGCGCAGCGGCGCCAGTGCACGACCCAGCGCGAACTGATGCTGCGGGCCCAGCATCGGCTGGATCGACACCGGCACCACCGGGATGTCGGCCTGCGGGTGCAGCAGGCGCAGCGGCACCCACGCGCCATGGTCGAGGCCACGCTGCGGGTCGATTGCCACCGGCAGGCCGGCGGCGGCGATGCGGCCCGCCACGTCCTCGGCCAGCGCAGCATCACCGGGGGCCGGGTACTGCAGCTCGAACAGTTCGCGTGGGAAACCACCGAAATCGTGAATGGTCGACGGCTGCGGATGGCTGCCGACCAGCGGCTGTCGGGCCAGCCAATGCGCCGAGGCGATGACGATCGCACGCGGCGTCGGTAGGTCGTGGGCCAGCTCGGCCAGGCGAACGCCGACCTGACCCGGGTGCAGGGCCGTCATCGGCGAGCCGTGGGAGATGTACAGCGAAGGCAGGCGGGACATGATCTTCTCCAATGACAGGAACAGGCAGCGGGCCGGCTGACGATCAGCGCGAACGCAGGGTCCAGCGACCATCGCCCAGCAGGAACAGCACGATCAGGGCCAGCGCCCAGAACGCCGGGTATTCCCAGCCACCGCCCGCGTTGGCGAAGCTGAAACCGTTGGCGCCGTGCACCGTCACGATGGTGCCCAGCAGCAGTGGCACGCCAAGCAGGCCGATCCAGCGCGCGTAGATGCCGAGCAGCAGCGCTGCGGAAATCGCCAGTTCAACGGCGATGGTGAGGTAGCCCAGGACGCCGGGCAGGCCCAGCGACTCGAAGAAGGCCGCGGTACCGGCCGGGGTGAACACCAGCAGCTTGGTCAGCGCGTGGACCAGGAACAACACGCCCAGGGCCAGCCGCAGCAGGGTCGCGGCATACGGGGCGAGGGGGGACAGGGGAGCATGGGTAGCGTTCATGGGGCACCTCGGTGGGGACGATGCACAGGTTATTGCGCTCTCTATCGCCGATAAATACGATGAATCGACCGTATTTATTTCAAAAGGCGCAACAATGGACACTCTGGATGCCATGCGCGTGTTCGTCACGGTGGTCGAACGCAACGGCTTCAGCGCCGCCGCACAGGCGCTGGACATGTCCACGGCCGGGGTCACCCGCCAGGTCGCCGCGCTGGAAAAACGGCTGTCCACCCGTCTGCTTCACCGCACCACCCGCCGGGTCAGCCCGACCAGTGCCGGCGCCGCCTACTACGCGCAATGCGTGCGCCTGTTGGCCGAGTTCGATGCATTGGAAGCCAGCATCGGCGCACAGGCGCTGGAGCCGTCCGGCATGCTGCGCATCAATGCACCGGTCAGCTGGGGCATCGCCTGCCTCGGCCCTTTGCTGGCCGGCTACCGCGAGCGCTTCCCGCAGGTCGAACTTGACCTGGCACTGTCTGATCGCCTGGTGGACATGGTCGAGGAAGGCTATGACGTGGCCATCCGCATCACCCGCGAGCCGGGCCCGACCCTGATCGCGCGGCGCCTCGGCCAATCGCGGATCAGCCTGTGTGCCGCACCGGCCTACCTGGCCGCGCATGGAACACCACAGACCCCGCAGGACCTGCAGATGCATGCCTGCCTCGGCTACAGCTACTGGGCAGCGGGCGACCACTGGCCACTGCAGGGACCCGGCGGCGAAGTGAAGGTCGCGGTCACCACCCTGCTACGCGCCAACAACGGCGATGTCCTGCGCGAAGCTGCCATCGCCGGCATGGGCGTGATCCTGCAGCCGGACTTCCTGCTGGAGGAAGCGCTCGCCGATGGCCGCCTGGTGCGCATCCTGCCCGGATGGGAAGCCGCACCCATCGGCATCTTCGCCGTCTACACCAGCCGCAGCCACCTCGCGCCGAAGGTACGCAGTTTCATCGACTACCTGGTGGAAACCGGGGTGTGAGGGATCTGCCCGATTTCCGGTAGTGCCGGCCGCGGGCCGGCACTACCGGTCATGCAACAACCTCATCCAGCTGCGCGATGATCTTCTCCAGCGGTGCCGGTCGCCCCAGCAGGTAACCCTGCACCTGGTCGCAGCCATGCGCGGCCAGCCAGTCCAGCTGCCCGGGCGTCTCCACGCCCTCGGCGATGATCGTCAGCCCCATGCTGTGGCCCAGCGACAGCAGCGCCCGGCAGATAGACGCGTTGCGCGGATTGGTTTCCACGTCGGCGACGAAGCTGCGATCGATCTTGAGGATGTCCAGCGGCAGGTGCTGCAGGTAGGACATGCTCGAGTAGCCGGTACCGAAATCGTCCAGCGACACGCTGATGCCCTGCTCGTGCAGGCGCTGCATGGTCTGCATCGCCTGTGCCGGCTTGCGCATCAGGCTGCTCTCGGTCAGCTCCACGTGCAGTGCGCCGCGGGCCAGGCCGAAATCCTGCTGCGCGCGGGCGAACTCGGCCACCAGATCGCTGTTGAAGAACTGCACCGCCGACACGTTGACCGCGATCGACAGTTCGCCCCACCCCGCTTCGACAAGACGCCGCTGCGCCTGCGCCGCCGCGCGGATCACCCAGCGGCCCAGCGCCAGGATCAGGCCGGTGTCCTCGCACAACTGGATGAACTCGCTGGGCGGGATGAAACTGCCGTCGGCCTGCGGCCAGCGCAGCAGCGCCTCCAGTGACGCCGGGCTGCCATCGCTGGCATGCCGGATCGGCTGGAAGTACAGCTGGAACTCGTTGTCGATGGCCGCGTGGATGCGACCGGCCAGGCGCAGGCGGTCGGCCAGGCGGGTCGTCACCGCCGCATCGAACCAGGCCACGACGTTGCCTTCGGCGCGCGCCGCGTGCGCTGCCTGCGCGGCCATGCCGATCGCCTGTTCCGCCGTGTGGCCTGCGTCGGCGTCACGTACCGCCACACCAATGCGGGGTTCGAACTGGTGCAGCGAATCCTGGCCGCGCATCGGTGCCGATACGATCTGCAGCAGATCGTCCAGCACGCGCTGGGTGTTGTGTTCCGGCGCAATGGCCAGCACGAAGTCCTCCGCGGGCTGGAACGCCAGCAGGCCGAAGCGCGCGCCGAGCCCACCCAGGCGCGAGGCCATCGACTGCAGTACCGCGTCGCCGATCTCGCGGCCCAGCGTATCGGCCACCAGCTGCAGGCCGCGCAGCTGCACATAGGCGATGGTGTAGGCACCGGACTGCTCGTCCAGCTGTTCGCTCAGTGCGCGCACGTTGAGCAGGCCCGTGGCCGGGTTGTGGCGTGCGTGATAGGCCAGGTCGCGTTCGTAGGCCAGCCGCTCGCTGACATCCTCGGCCAGCACCAGGCACGCGGGCTGGCCATCGAAGTCCAGCTGTGACAGGTGCACGCGCACTTCGAACACCGTGCCATCCTTGCGCTGGTGCAGGCGCACCGCAGCATCCTGAAGCTCCCCACTGCGCACCTGCGCGATCGCGCCCTTGACCTCGTCCCAGCCCTCGCGTGGGCGGATGTCGAGGATGCTCATGGCCAGGAATTCATCGCGGCTGTAACCATACTGCTGCACGGCCGCCTCGTTGACCTCGATGAAGCGCAATGTGTCCGGATCGAATACCCAGAACGGCGCAGGATTGCGATCAAACAGCAGACGGAAGCGGCGTTCAACCTGGCGCATCTGTTCGCGCGCCTGATAGCGCTCGCTGAGGTCGGTCAGTGCGCCGATCATGCGCCGCTGCCGATCCGCCACCGCTACCCGTTGGCCACGCGCGGCAACCCAGCGCACTGCCCCGCCCGGCAACACAAGCCGGAATTCTTCATCGAGTACGGCATTGCCGGCAAAGGCCTGGTCGAACGCCTGCTGCATGCGTGCGCTGTCATCGTGGTGCACGCGGGCGAAGAAATCGGCTACGGGGAGTGCATCGGTCTGCACACCGAAGATCTCGCGCGCCAACGGTGACCAGCGCAGCAGCGCCGCGTCTTCGTCGACATACCAGGTGCAGACACGGCCCACATGATGGGCCAGGCGCAGCTCGGCGTGGCCCGTCCGCAGTTCTTCGGCCATCGACTGCTGCCGGTGTGTGCTGCGGCGCACGGCATACAGCAGCACCAGCAGCAGGGCGGCGTAGGCCAGCATGATGGCGATCGCCGCCTGGAGATACGGCCACCACGGCTTCAGCACGTCCTCGTCGGCCAAGCCAACCTGCACGGCCAACGGGCTGTTTTCGAGGGTACTGATGGTGGAGATGCGCGGTATGTGGTCCACCGCGCCGGGAATGCTGCCCAGTTCAACCACGGCCTGCCGGCCCAGCAGCTTGCGTGCGGGCAGCGTGTAGCGACGGCCGACGGTGCCTTGCGGATCGGGAACACGGGCCAGCATGTAGCCATCGGCGTCACTGATCGAGGCCAGACCGTTCGGCCCCACATCCAGACCGCCCACGATCCGCTGCAGTTCGCCGCAGCGCAGCCGCGCCAGCAGCCAGCGATTGCCAGCCATTGGCAGCGCCAGCGGCACCACCCAATCCCCGTCGCTGGCACGCTGCGGCGGCCCGATGTACAGCGCACTTCCCTGACCTCGCCGCTGCGGATCGGTCCACAGCGGCAATTGCAGGTCGCCCTTGCCCGCCGTCAGGGCACGGCCGTAGGTATCGAGCACGACGATGCTGTGCAGCTCGGCATGCCGGCCCAGCACGCCGGCAATGGCGGCGTCCAGCAGCGCGGGCGCCTGCGCAGGTACGGTGCGGAACAATTCGGCCGCATCGGCGGCGATACCGCCCATCGCCCGCTCCAGATTGCGCAGCTCCAGTGCCAGCAGCCGTTCGCTACCTACCGCCAACGCCCGGCTCTGCCGCTGTGCGGCTTCCAGCCGGCGCTGGTAATCGTTGGCCAGCATGGCGGCCAAGCCCACTGCCAGCAGCACGCCCAGCACCACACCGCCCCAGGTAATGGCACGCAACGGCCGGGCCAGCGCGTGTCTCAGCGCCGGCATCGGTCGGTCTTCCCTGTGCAGTCGGCTGGCTTCATGCGCGAACGATTCCTCCACGTCCCCGACCTCAACGGCCGGCGGACGCCATTCTTGACGCCTCGACCCGTCCTGCATGCGCCCTCCCCCGGGTGCTGCAGACATCCAGCCCGCAGCATGCACCACGCCGATGACCGCGTGAAGGTCATCGCTGCGTGTTCAGCCAGATCACGCACAGTGCTGAACCTTTCGAGCGCGTCCAGCCGGCCCGCAGCGGATTAGACTTGGCGTTTTCCGCCGCAAGAGAAGTCCATGTCCAAGCTGCGCCGCCCCACCCTGGCACTGGCCATCGTTGCCAGCCTGTCCCTGGCCGCCTGCGACCGCCCGGCCGATCACGCCGCCGGCACCGCCGCACCGACCGAGGCGACACCCGCTGCTGCCAAGCCGATGCTGGGCAGTTTCGGCTTCGACGCCAGTGGCATGGACCGCAGCATCGCCGCCGGTGATGATTTCTTCGGCTTCGCCAACGGCAGCTGGGTGAAGAACACCGAGATTCCGGCAGACCGCTCGCGCTTCGGCAGCTTCAACGTGATTGCCGAGAAGACGCAGGCCGACACCCGTGCGATCCTGGAAGGCGCCGCCGGCAACGCCCAGGCCAGCGGCGAAGACAAGCTGATCGGCGACTACTATGCCGCCTACATGGACGAGGCTGGCATCGAGCAGCGCGGCCTGGCGCCGCTGCAGCCGCAGCTGAAGACCATCGATGCGATCGCCGACAAGGCCGGCCTGGCCCGCGCCCTCGGCGGCGACGTGCGCGCCGATGTCGACCTGCTCAACGCCACCAACTTCTACACCGACCGCCTGTTCGGCCTGTGGGTCTCGGTGGACCTGCTGCAGCCGGACCGCACCGCGCCGTACCTGGTGCAGGGCGGCCTGGGCATGCCGGACCGCGACTTCTACCTGGGCGGCGGCCGCATGGCCGAACTGCGCAAGCAGTACCAGGCCTACATCGCACAGGTGTTGCAGTTGGCCGGCGTGGCCGACCCGGCCGGCAAGGCGCAGCGCATCCTCGCCCTGGAAACCAAGATCGCCCAGGCGCATGCCACCCAGGAAGAAACCAATGACGTGACCAAGGGCGCCAACCCCTGGACCCAGGCCGACTTCAACGCCAAGGCCCCGGGCATGGACTGGGCCGCGTTCCTGGACGCTGCCGCGCTCGGCAAGCAGCAGGACTTCATCGTGTGGCAGCCCAAGGCCGTGGCCGGCCTGTCCAAGCTGGTGGCCACCGAGCCGCTGGATGCCTGGAAGGACTACATGACCTTCCACGCGCTGGACCGTGCCGCCGCCTATCTGCCGAAGAAGTTCGCCGATGCGCGCTTCGCCTTCCACGGCACCGCGCTGAGCGGTACGCCGCAGCAGAGCGACCGCTGGAAGCGTGCCGTGGATGACGCCAACCATGCCGTCGGCGAGGCCATCGGCAAGCGCTACGTCGAAAAGCACTTCGATGCGAAGACCAAGGAACGTGCCGACGCGATGGCGAAGAACATCATCGCTGCCTTCGCCAAGCGCATCGATGCACTGGCCTGGATGTCGCCGCAGACCAAGGCCAGTGCCAAGGCCAAGGTGGCCGGCCTGACCGTGGGCATGGGGTATCCGGACACGTGGCGCGACTACACCGGCCTGGACATCCGTCGCGATGATCCGCTCGGCAATGCGCAGCGCGCCGAGCTGTTCGAGTACCAGCGCAACATCGCCAAGCTGGGCAAGCCGGTCGACCACAGCGAGTGGGCGATGCTGCCGCAGACCATCAATGCGATGAACGTGCCGCTGGAAAACCGCCTGGTGTTCCCGGCAGCGATCCTGCAGCCGCCGTTCTTCGACGGCGCCGCCGACGACGCGGTGAACTACGGTGCGATCGGCGCGGTGATCGGCCACGAGATCAGCCACGGCTTCGACAACGCAGGCGCGCTGTTCGACGACACCGGCAAGCTGCACAACTGGTGGACCGCCGAAGACCTCAAGCAGTTCAACGCGGCGGGCGATGCACTTGCCGCGCAGTTCAGCAGCTACGAGCCGTTCCCGGGCGTGCATGTGAACGGCAAGCTGACCCTGGGCGAGAACATCGCCGACGTCGCCGGCCTGGGCACCGCTTACGACGCCTACCAGCTGTCGCTGCAGGGCAAGCCGGGCCAGACCCTGGAAGGCTTCACCCCGGACCAGCGCTTCTTCCTCGGCTTCGCCCAGGCCTGGCGCAGCAAGAGCCGCGAGCAGGCGCTGCGCAACTCGCTGCTGACCGATGTGCACGCGCCGGGCCAGTTCCGCGCGTTGACGGTGCGCAACATCGACGCCTGGTACCCGGCATTCGAAGTGAAGGAAGGCCAGAAGCTGTACCTGGCCCCGGACAAGCGGGTCAAGGTGTGGTGATGTAACGCGAACGGGCGCCGAAAGGCGCCCGTTTTGTTTGGTGAGTGCCATCCACGCATGGCGTGGATCTACTGGTGCCATCCACGCATGGCTGGAATCCACCCACCCCGCTCTGGTGGATGCCAACCTTGGTTGGCGCTTTTCAGGCATCCACGCATGGCGTGGATCTACCGCAGGCCCGGACACAGTAGATCCACGCCATGCGTGGATGGGCGCAGCGCGAAAGCGCGCCGCCCCAGGCCGGCGTCTACCGGGGCAATGCCGGCCACTGCCGCAACACCTCCACCGGCACACCCACCCGTGCGCAGGCGCGTGTCGCCAAGCCATCGGGCAGCGCGCGACGGAACAGCGGCGCCATCCCCTGCATCAGCTTCGATGATGCTGCGGCCTGCGCACGCTGGCGCGCGCTGCGCTCGAGCATGCCCTCGGCCCAGTCCGGCAGCAGCGCGGCACCCGACCCCAGGAAGATCTCGCGTGACAGACCGGGCACCGGCACCGGCAGGCGCACGCCGGACAGCACCTGCAGCACTTCGCGGGAGCGTTCGTCCACCACCAGCTCAGGCTGCCGCGCGCAGAAGTACGCATCCACTTCCGCCGTACTGCGCGGCACGTCCACCGCACCCAGCGCTTCGGCCACGCAGCGGTACTCGTCGTAATAGCGGTCGGCAACCTCAGCCGGCACTTCGCGTCCGTAGCGGCGATAGCCCTGCAGGAAGCCGTAGGCCTCGGTCACATGCACCCACGTCAGCAGCTGCGGATCATCCGCGGCATACGGCTCGCCCTGCGCGGTCTGGCCACGGATCTGCGCGTGGATGCGCCGCACCTTGGCCACCAGCGCTTCCACCTCACCTGCCGGTGCGTAGCTGGTGCCCGCCACGAAGGCAGTAGTGCGGCGCAGGCGGCCGACCAGGTCCTGGCGGAAATTGGAATGATCGTAGACACCGGCCAGTGCCCGCGGGTGCAGGGTCTGCAGCATCAGCGCACACAGGCCGCCGGCCAGCATCGAGGGCAGTTCGGCGTGCATCCGCCAGGTCACGCTGTGCGGCCCGAACCAACCGGGATCGCCCAGCGGGTGGTCGTAGTCGATACCGCTCTGGCCACGCGGAAACGCATCCAGTACCCAGCGCCGGATCGGGGCGGTGACGGGGCGGGAAAGACGGTGCAGCAACGGCGGCATCACGGGTCCAGATCGGCAAAGGGACGGACCGCGTCCTGCGCGGTCCACCCCGATTCTGGTCGATCACGACAGGCACGGCGAGCCCGGCCGCTCAGCGTCGGTTTCATGTGCGCGCGCAGCACGTTTCACCCTGCGACATCTTGTCGCAGGCCACGCGAGCAATGTTGCGTCGCACCAATATTCACCTGTTCAGACAGAACCCTTATCCCGCGTGGCCTTGAGGCCATTGCACCGCTCGCTGGAAGTGCTAGAACTGAACCCGCCACACCGTCCACTGCAGATCGCCGCACGTTCCACCAAGGAGCCAGCCATGATTGCTTTGTTCAAGGGTTTGGGATTACTGCTTCGCGACAACGAGCTCTACAGCAGCCCGTTCGAAAAACAGGTCGCGCACTGGCGCACCCTCAGCGAACAGCAGATCCGCGATGAAGTGGCGGTGCTGGCCCAGGCCAAGTGCCAGTGGCTGATTACTTCGATCGTCGGATGGCAGGCGGCCTCGCTGCTGATCCTCGGCCTGATCACCAACTACCTGTGGCGCGACGATTACCACATCACCTTCACCCGCGTGGTCGTGGTGTTCGGCTCGTGGATCTCGATCCTGTTCGTGATCTGGTTCATGGCCAACATGTTCGACCGCACCGCCGGCTTCGAGCGCTGGATGAAGGCCTTCAACAGCCGCGCCCGCATCACCTCCAAGGCCGACAGCGTCGAGCACGTGGCTGAAGCGCTGGACCTGGCCGAGCACTATCCGGAAGTGCTGGACTACAAGCAGGCCGTCACCGCCAAGCGCGAACTGCGCCACGAGGACATCCGCATCATGACCGAGATCGGGCGCATGAAGCAGCACTCCGAACTGGTGGGTCGCCTGAATCATGTCGGTGAAACCGAACACCATCACGACATGACGCTGCAGCCGGCTTACTGAGCCGAACGCAATCCGGGGGGAGCCACAATGCCACCGTGCTCAGTCACGGTGGCATTGTTCTTTCTGCACGTCGCTGACGCACTGGCGGAACTCCTTGGGCAGGCCGCTCACCTGCTCGGTCTTGCCTACAGCCACCGCGAAATGGCGCAGCGGTGGCGTGGCACAGGCAGCGTCGGTGCTGCAGCCCGGTGCCAGCACCAGGTAATGGCATTGCCCACTGCTGCTGGCAATGCATTCGAAGCGCGCCACGCCATCGACCACCGTGCTCTTGCTGTACAGCGTGTCCACGCCATTGGCATTGGTGCGGGTGATCGAGGTGTTGCTGGATTTTTCGCAGCCGGCGATGGCCAGCACGACGGCAGCGACAAGCAGGATACGGCGCATGTTCGTTCCTCGATGGATGGCGAAGGCCGCGGCTACATGCCGCGGAACAGGCTCATGAACGGTTGGCTGACCACCAGTGTTTCTGCACGCTGACGCAGGCGCAGCACACCGCGGCCGGTGTCGTCACGGCTGACCGCTGCCACGGCCTTCATGTTGACGATGGTGGAGCGGTGCACCTGGCGGAAGTGCTGCGGATCGAGTACTTCCAGCAGCTCGCGCAGCGGTGTGCGCAACAGGCTTTCGCCGGCCGCAGTGACCACCGTGGTGTACTTGTTGTCAGCGCGGAAATAGATCACATCGTCGAGCATGATCAGCTGCGTATCGCGACCGTTGCTGGCGGTGATCCAGGCCAGCGGTGGCCGATCGTTGGCGACCGGGCCTGCACCCAGGCGCTGCAGCAGGCGCTCCAGCACCGCATCGTCCTGGCGCGTGGACGGCAGCCGCGAAAGAATGCGGTCGCGCGTGGCCAGCAGCCGCTCGTCGCTGACTGGCTTGAGCAGGTAATCCATCGCGCCCTGCTCGAAGGCATCGATGGCGTATTGGTCATAGGCGGTGACGAATACCACCTGGGTGCGTGGGCTCAGCTCGGCCAGTGCACGCGCCACTTCAATGCCGCTGATGCCGGGCATGCGGATGTCGAGGAAGGCGATGTCCGGCTGCTTCTCGGCCAGCTGTTCCAACGCACTGGCACCGTCCTCGCATTCGGCCACCAGCTTCAGTTCCGGCCACAGCCGCCCGAGTTGCTCGACCAGCGAGTGCCGCAGCAGTTCCTCGTCTTCGGCGATCAGCGCTTCAAGCGGCATGGCGGGGCTCCTTGGCCGACTGCGGCAGGGTCATGGTGGCGGCCACGCCGCTGGGGAAATTGGCGACGATCGCCACACCGGCCTGCTCGCCGCAGGTCAGGCGCAGGCGCTCACGCAGGTTCTTCAGGCCGATGCCGGTGCCACTGGTGCCCTGGCCGAAGCCGAGCCCATCGTCGGCCACGGTTACGGTGACGTGGTCATCGAAACCACGCGCGATGATCCAGATCGTACCGCCACCGGGCTTGGGCTCCAGGCCATGCTTGATCGCATTCTCGACCAGGGTCTGCAGCGCCATCGCCGGCAGCTTCACGTCGTGCAGCTCGGCGGGCACCTGCACTTCCACCGCCAGACGTGCGCCCATGCGGATGCGCAGAATCTCCAGGTAGGCGCGGGTGCGGTCCAGCTCCACGCCCAGCGTGGACACCGACTCATCCACCTGCGGCAGCGAACTGCGCAGGTACTGGATCAGGTGACCCAGCATCTGATCAGCGCGCGCCGGGTCGGTGCGGGTCAGCACCTGTGCGTTGGCCAGCGAGTTGTACAGGAAGTGCGGTTCGACCTGCGCATGCAGCAGGTTCAAACGCGCGACCGACAGTTCCTTTTCCACCTGGGTCTGCTCGGCAGCGGCCTGCTCGTCGCGGCGCTGGTCGGCCACGCGGCGGCTGATCGCTCGGGTCACCGCTTCGGCGTTCTCGTAATTGCTGCCTTCATCCAGTGCCAGCAGATCGGCCCACCAGCCAGCATCCGGCTCGAACAGCAGGGTGACCGTGCAGGTGCCCTGCCCCGGCGTCACCGTGGCCAGCACGCTGTTGCGCTTGATCGCCAGCCGCGCAGGCAGGTTCCAGCGCGACGCCTGACGCCCATTCCAGGGATCCACGCGGCGCACATAGGCGCGCACCTGCAGGCTGCCGGCGGAGCTCTCCACCTCTTCAACCCGAGGCAGTTCGCCGACGGCCGCTTCGACCACCGCGAACGCCTGGCCGGCATCCATCGGCAGTTCGATCTGCCGGCGTTGGCGCCCGGACAGGGTGGCACCATCCAGGCGGCCGGCCACCAGCCAGACCCGGCGCACGTGGGTCACCGCGCTGCCCAGCGCGGAGATCATCAGGAACATCACCAGCAGCCCGAACACCCAGCCCGGGCCGTCGCGCATACCGCTGAAGATGCCGCTCCAGACCATGCCGGCAACGAACAGCGCTGCGGCCCAGGCCAGCAGGTGGCGAATGATGAGGGAGAAGCTGGCGATCACGGCGGCGCCTTGGTGGAAGGGGTGAGCCGAGCATAGAGCGGCCCTTCGGGCAAACAAGCGGTGTGCGACGAAGGGCCGGAAAGCGGCGATGGAATCCCTTACGCAAACGCCGGGCATGGCCCGGCGCTACCAGGTCTGGCGGGGCGGTGCCCCGCATTCCCTTATTTGCGCTGGTCGGCGCTGGCGTCACGCACCGCGCGGAACGCCTCGTCCTTGCTCCAGTTCGGCCAGGCACGCGAATTGGCCAACTGGTTGCCCAGGGTGTACAGCACTTCCAGGTCACGAGCGGCGCCGGCGAACACCCAGTCCGGCTGCCACTCGTCGCCCTGCTGGTGGTAGCGCTTGGCGGTGTAGTCCTCGGACGCCTTCTTGCCCGCCGCGACGCCACCGTCCACCCAATCCTGTCCTGCCGACCAGGACAGCGCCGGCACGCCACGCTTGGCAAACGGGAAGTGGTCGGAACGGAAGAACAGACCGGCCTCCGGCTTCGGGTCCGGCGTGTAGCGGATGTCCCAGCCCTTGGCCACGTCCTTCAACTGGTCCAGCAGTTCAAAGCGCGCAGCGCCGTAGATGCCGAAATCGCGCGACGGACCGAACGGCGCCATGCCGTCCATGTTGATCATCGCCACGGTCTTCTCCAGCGGGTACAGCGGATGCGTTGCGTAGTACTCCGAACCCAGCAGGCCCTTCTCCTCGGCCGTCACTGCCAGGAATACGACCGAACGCTGCGGACGCGGTGCCTTGGCGAAGCCGCGCGCCAGTTCGATCAGCGAGGCGGTGCCACTGGCGTTGTCCAGCGCGCCGTTGAAGATGCGGTCACCGCGTGCGTCCGGTTCACCCACGCCGATGTGGTCCCAGTGCGCGCTGTAGATGACGGTTTCATCCGCATGCGTGCTGCCTTCCAGGCGTGCGGCCACGTTGTGCGACGTAATCACTTCGGTCTTCACCGCGTACTTCGCGTCCAGGCTGGCGCCGGTCAGCGGCACCGGGGTGAAGTCGCGCTGCTGCGCCTTCTTCTTCAACGCCTCGAAATCCTGCCCCGCCGAGCGGAACAGTTCCACCGCCAGATCGCGCTGGATCCAGCCTTCCAGCAGTGGGTGGCTGTCGGCCGGGTTGTCACGCACCACGTCGAACATGGTGTTGGTGTTGGAACCGGCCACCGTGGCCCAACCGTATGAGGCCGGTGCGGTCTCATGCACGATCAGCACGCCGAGTGCGCCCTGGCGTGCGCCTTCTTCGTACTTGTAGGTCCAACGGCCGTAGTAGGTCATGCCCTTGCCGTCGAAATCGCCCTTGCCGGTCTCGAAGTCCGGGTCGTTGATCAGCACGACGGCGATCTTGCCCTTCAGGTCCACGCCCTTGAAGTCGTCCCAGTTGCGCTCTGCTGCCTTCACGCCGTAACCGAGGAACACCAGCGGTGCCTTGCTGATATCCACGTTGGTGGCGCCGTTCATGGCCGCACGCACGGCAATCTGCTTGCCCTGCTCCAGCGTGATGGTCTTGCCGCCCTGCTGCAGCGACAGCTGCGGGGTGCCGACGATGTCGCCCTTGCGCAGCGGTACGGCCTGCGTCCACAGGCGCTTGCCGTCCTTGAGGTCGCCGCCGGGCTGAAGCCCGGCATCGGCGAACTGCTTGCTGAGGAAGGCGATGGTTTTCTGTTCGCCGGCGGTGGCCGGCGAGCGGCCTTCGTAGGCGTCGGAGGCCAGTTCCTTGACGTCGGCGGAGATCCGCGCGCCATCGAATTTCGGGGTGGCCGCCATCAGTGCGCTCGACACCGACAGGGCCAGCACGCCCAGTACTACTCGCTTCATTGCTCTCTCCAGCAGGGAAATCGTTCTGGAGTGTAAGGGGTAAGGGGTTCGGCAGGGCTGCGCCCTGCACCCGCCGAAACAATGGCAACGGCCTGAGCAACGGCCGAAGCAACAGCAACAGCGGGCATTCCGTGGGATGGCGGGGTGGGTGTCGACCTTGGTCGACACGGTAGATCCACGCCATGCGTGGATGACCAAAAGAAAGGAGGCTCGGTCGCGCCATCCATGGCGCTCACGCCCCCGCAACCGGACCCACCCCGCCTTCGACAGTTTCCCGCGATCTGCCGGAATCGCATGGCCTGCTCTTGGTGGGTGTCGACCTTGGTCGACACGGTAGATCCACGCCATGCGTGGATGACCAAAAAAAGGAGGCTCGGTCGCGCCAACCATGGCGCTTACACCCCCGCAACCGGGCCCACCCCGCCTTCGACAGATCTCGGCAATCTGTCTGGATGGCATGGCCTGCTATTGGTGGGTGTCGACCTTGGTCGACACGGTAGATCCACGCCATGCGTGGATGACCAAAAAAAGGAGGCTCGGTCGCGCCAACCATGGCGCTTACACCCCCGCAACCGGGCCCACCCCGCCTTCGACAGATCTCGGCAATCTGTCTGGATGGCATGGCCTGCTCTTGGTGGGTGTCGACCTTGGTCGACACGGTAGATCCACGCCATGCGTGGATGACCACAAACAAGAAGGGGGCAGATCCCTTTCCCGGCGGGAAAGGGCTCCGACCCCCACGTGCATGGAACTGGAGGTTCTTACCAGTTCGGGTCTTCAGCCGGGGCCGCGGCGGGCTTCGGCTTCGGCTTGCTGGCCGGACGCGCTGCGGCGGCCGGGGCGGCCGATGCGGTTGCGCCGGCGGCTGCCTTCGGCTTGCTGCCGAGCTTCTGACGCAGTTCGATCTGGCCCGGGCGGAAACCGCCGCGCATCGCATCCACGCCCTCTTCCAGGGTGCCGTAGGAGGTCTGCGCGGCCACGCGGTCGATGCGGATGGTGCAGCACGGATGCTCGCTGCGGCCGAGCGAACGCCCGGTCTGCGGGTCCTTCAGCTCTTCGCCCAGGCGCACGGCCTGCCAGCGCTGGCCGACCTGCACGGTGTCACCGCCCTGGCTCAGCACCACCTGGTCGCCGTCCACCGAAACCACAGACACCGGGAACAGCGTGGTGACGATATCGGTGCCGATCTGACCCGACAGCGAATCCATCATCGCTGCCGCCATGCTGCGGCCGTTGACCACGCGCGGCAGCGTACTCGGGCCGGTCGAGGCCAGCTGGTGATCGAAGCTGTCGGACATCACCACCTGGCCGGTGGTGGCGTTGACCAGGCGCAGGGTGATGCGGCCGCCACCGGAGTACGAGGTCACCTGGCGATCGGACATGCGCAGGTTGCGCACGCTGCGCGGGTACTCGAAACGTTCGATGGTCGGAATCAGGATCAGGTCGGTCGCCAGCTGCTGGCCAACGCGAGCGGTGTCCTGCAGGCGCACGTTGCCACTGTTGATGTGGTCGATCTCGGCCTGCAGTTCGTCGCCGAACTCGCGGTCCAGCACGATGAAGCGCTGGGTCTGGGTAAGGGTGTCGGACAGACGCGCGCGGATCGCCTGGGCGACCTCGTCGGCATTCACCCTGCCATCGCCCACGGCATAGCTGCCCGACTTGGTACGTGGCAGCGCCACCACGATCTTCGGCTTGCCTTCTTCATCCGGCGCACGGTACTGGGCAATCTGCGCGCGGACACGCACCTTCCAGTAGCTGCGCATGCTGCGCCGGGTGACATCCGAATCGAAGGAGCTGGCACCGCGCTTGGCGTCCACCTTCACCTGTTCTTCGTAGTTTTCCTTGACGCTGGCCGACGCCGAGCCCCCCTTGGCGGTGGCTTCACCGGAGGCGCTGGCCGAGGCCGAACCCTTGAAGCTCCAGCCTTCGTCGCTGGCACGCACGCGGGCGATGGTTTCTTCGTCGAGCTGGCTCACTTCATCCTGGGAGAGGATTTCATAGCCCAGCACCGCGCCCTGCGAACCGGCAATCATCTGCTGGGAGAACGCGTCGGCGCGGATATCGCCGACGTGTTCTCCGTCCACGTCCACATGCAGGCCTGCGCGCAGGCTCTGCATCTGGCTGGCCACGCGTACGCCGTTGACCTGGGCCACGGCCGACTGCAATGCCGCCAGCACCGCCAGTTCCGGGGTGCTGCCGATGCCGTCGGCTTCGCGCGCGACCTGGGTGGTGCCGCCGAAATCCGGCGTGCCACGCAGGGGCGCTTCCTGCACCGGCGCATTGCTGGCCAGTGCACTGGCGGCCTTGTCCTTGGCGGGTGCGGCTTCTGCCGGTGCATCCTGCTTGCCGCAGGCTGCCAGCAGGGCCGCGGCCAGGCCCAGGCCGATCAATCGAGTCGTCGTACGCATGCTGCGTTGCCTCGTATCAGAGCGAATCCAGCATCGAATCGGCGTTGGACGGCACCTTCACCTTGCTCTTCTTGGCGAAGGTCACGGCCGACTTGGTCGAGCCGTACAGGCCCTTGATGAAGCCCGGCGATTCCTTGGCGACCCAGGCACCGGCAGCCAGCTTGCGGCCAACGGTGGCCATCTGGCTGGCGCCCAGGTTCTTCAAGCCGGCCGCAAAGCCGCTGGCTTCGCCGCTCAGCTTCTGTGCTTCGGCAGCCGAGGACAGCAGCGAGACCAGGCCTTCGGCGTAGTGCTGCTTGGATTCAGCATTCAGTTCCGGCTGTGCGGCCTGGCGCTCGTCGATGGCAGCCTGTGCAGCCTGGCTGACCGAGACCGACTTCTTCATCGCATCGACGTTCACCGAACCGGACGACAGCGCCTGGCGCTCGGCTTCCAGCAGCTGCACCTGCTCGGCCAGGCCGAAGGCGCGGGCGAAGGAGGTCTGGGCCTGCAGCGAGTGCGACTGCGAGCTGACGAAACGACGGACCAGCGCTTCCTGCGCGGCTTCGTCCGGGGCGGCAGCGCTGGTGCTGCTGCTGGAGGTGCCGGTAGCGGCGCCGGCGATGTCCTTCAGCTTGCCGAACTGGGCATGCGCCGGCATCGACAGGGTAGCGGCCGCAATGGCAACGGCGAGAGCGGTAGTGCGGATCATGGAAGATTCCTTTGGGAGAGACGGCCGCGATGCGGCACGTGGAAAGACGGGAATTCTGCGGCGATGCCGGGCACGCTCGGCACCCACCAGAGCCGGTAGCGCCGGGCCATGCCCGGCGAGCGCAGCGGTAACGTCAGCGGACCGCCTTGACGTTCAGCTCGTTGATCATCTGCTGGGCGGCCTTTTCCGAAGCCAGCTGCAGCGCGTTGGTGCGGGCGACGGTTTCGTTCGGGCCGGTACCGGAGAACTGCACCGGACCCACCGACGACACGGTGCGCGGGAAGCGACCGGTCACGTCCAGCACCTTGCCGGTGACGGTGACGAACACGCGGGTGTTGCCGCTGGCCGGATCACGGTCGCGCATGCCGACGTCGAGGGTGCCGACGGCGATGTACGGGATGTTCGCCGCGCGGATGCCGTTGGCGGTGTCACGCAGGGTGGCCGGGGACAGGTCGTTGCCGGTGCTGAAGTCCTTGCGGATGCGCTCGATGCTGAGCAGGCCGCGCGACTCGCCTTCCACGTATTCGGCTTCAACCACTTCGTAGCCGGCGGCACTGAAGGCACCGGTGATAGCGGTGTTGACCTCGGCGGCGTTGGCCACTTTCCAGCTGATGTTGTCGCTGCGCGCAGTGGTGCTGCCGCCGCTGGTGACCGACACCGAGCCGTTCTGGTTGATGCTGCCGTTGGTGCTGACCGAGTTGCCGCGGAAGCTGTCGCCTTCACGGGTGTTCTCGCTGTAGCTGCTGCTGGCGTCGACGCGACGGTATTCCTTGTCCTGGAACGACTGCACGGTGTCCTGCGAGCGCGCCATGAACAGGAAGGTCAGCAGCGAGCGCTGTGCAGCGGTGGAACCGGCCACGGCCGAACCGGCATCCAGCTTGGTCTGCAGCAGGGTGGTGTTGATCTCGGCGCGGACAGTGACGCTGTAAGTCTTGGCCTTCTTGTCTTCGGTGTCCGACAGCTGCACGGCACTGAGCACGTAGCGATCGATTTCGCCGAGGAACTCGGCGCGACGCGATTCGAACAGGCGCAACTTGGCCGCACCGGACTCGGCGATATACGCCTCCAGTGCATTGGCCTTGGCCTTGTTCAGGGCCTGGGCACGGGTGTCGGCACTCAGGCGCAGGCTGTAGCTGGCCGAACCGGTACCGCGCGAGCTGGCGGTCTGCGCGGCGACCGGCGAGGCCACCGCCAGGGCGATGAGGATGAGCAGGATGGTACGCATCAGCGACATGATTTGATCAACTCCTGGAGGGCTTGGGTCTGTTGCTGCAGCGGGCGGCCGCCCGGCTTCTGCTCGTCCAGCCAGGCGCGCGAATCGGCACGCTTGGCGGCGGCGCCGGCGAAGGCATCGAAGCCGGCCAGCAGGGTTTCGTAGCTGGCCGACCACTGGTCGACCTGCCACTGCGTAACCGGCACCACTTTGGTGGCGCCCTTGCGCAGCGGTTGTTCGAAGTACACCTTGCCGGAGAACGGCTCGGTGACCTTGGCGGTGAAGAAGGCGCCGAACAGCATCGTCTTCATCGCTGGCGTTTCACTGATGACGCCGTTCTTCAGCGCATCCACCTGCAGGCTGATGACGTAGTCCGCCTCGGGAATCTTCAGCTGGTAGACCTTGCCGTCGGCAAAGCGCGCCGCCATGGCACCGCCGATGGCTTGGCCCGAGGCCGGCGGCAACAGGCCGACACCGGTGTTGGACGACAGCGTCTTGGACAGTTCATGGGCCAGCGTGGCACGCAGCGGGCCGGCCCACTTCGGGTCGGGCAGCTTGGCCAGCGTGGCGTCGGACAAGGTCACCGCACCCACCTGCAGGCGACGCGTGGCCGCTTCCGGCAGCTTGGCCTGGGCCAGGGTCGTGGCCAGCACCTGCGACAGGCTGGTGTCGGCGCCGCCGTACAGCAGATCGGCGACGATCGCATCGATATCGTCGCTGTCCGGGCGGTACTCCTGCACGTCGATGCGCTGCAGGGTCAGCGGATAGGAGGCGATCACCTGGCGCTCGCGGAAATCGAAGAACAGCGCCTGCAGGGCCACTTCCACCAGCACCTTGTACTGGCCGCCGATCGGTTCGACCGACACCAGTTCGCGGTCCAGCGCGGCGGCCAGGACCACGGCACTGGTGGTGCCATCGAGCATCGCCACCGGCTGGTCGATCAGTTCCAGGTTGGCCGGTGCGCGGCGCTTGAGCGCCTGTGCCAGCGTCTGGTTGAGCGGAATCAGGCCACGCTTTTCCAGCACGGCATGCGCATGCGGGGTGGTCGCCTGTACGGCGGCGGCGTCAGCGGTATAGGCAAAACCGGCCCAGTAGGCCTGCTGCGATTTGTCTGCGGCCTGGCTGGCCAACGGCCATACGGCCAGGCACAGGGCATAGGCAAGCAGGCGCGCAAAAGCGCGCGGTGCGCTCTTCGTCCTTGAAAACATCCAACCGCTCCTCGGTCACGACACACGAAAGACAGGCGTGAACACGCCCGCTGGGCGCGAAACATAGCCGCTCCGGGGCAAACCGACAAGTGCTGACCTTGTCGGCTTCAACTTTCCTGCGGCAGGCCGGCCCATTGCCGCAGCAGGGTCCGCTCGGCCTGGTTCTGGCTCAGGTTCGCCGCCGAGGCAAATGCGTCACGTGCATCCTGGTCCCGTCCCAGCTGCAGCAGCAGCTCACCCCGCACCACCATCAGCGGTGCATACCCCTGCAGTCGTGGCTCGTCCAGCAACGGCTGCAGCAGCGCCCACGCAGCGAACGCACCTTCGCTGCGCGACACCGCCACTACCCGGTTCAATGCCACCACCGGCGACGGCATCACCTGCAGCAACTGCGCATACAGTGCGGCGATCCGCGCCCAGTCGGTGTCTTCGGCGCGGCGCGCACTGGCATGGCAGAACGCGATCCGTGCCTGCAGCACGTAAGGATCATCGCCGCCCCCTGCGGACACCGCGCGCGTCAGTGCCTGCTGGCCGCGTTCGATCTGCAGCCAGTCCCACTGCGCCCGGTTCTGCTGGTCCAGCAGGATCGGCGCACCCTGCGCGTCCACGCGTGCCGCCGCACGCGACGCCTGCAGCTCCATCAGCGCCAGCAGACCGAGCACCGGGGGCACCGGCATCCGATGGGCCAGAATGCGCGCCAACCGCAGCGCCTCGGCACACAGCGCCGGTCGCATCCAGTCATCGCCCGCACTGGCCGCATAGCCTTCGTTGAATACCAGGTAGATGGCCTCCAGCACCGATGCCAGTCGTTCCGGCAATGCGTCGGCACGCGGCACTTCGTAGGGCACCTGCTTCTGCGCCAACGTGCGCTTGGCACGCACGATGCGCTGGGCAATGGTCGGCTCCGGCTGCAGGAACGCGCGGGCGATCTCGATCGTGGTCAACCCACCCAGCAGGCGCAGGGTCAGCGCCACCCGCGCGTCGGCAGGCAGCACCGGATGGCAGGCCACGAACATCAGCCGCAGCAGGTCATCGCCGATGTCGTCTTCCAGCGCCTGGCTGTCGTCGGGCGCGGGTAATGCGGCCGGATGCAGTTCCTCTCCCCATTGCGCATGCTGCTGCGCCACCCGCTGGTGCTGGCGCAACACATCGATGGCACGGTTGCGCGCAGTGGTCATCAGCCAGGCTCCGGGATTGTCCGGGATGCCCTGCACCGGCCAGCGCTCCAGCGCGGCCAGCCAGGTGTCCTGGGCCAGCTCTTCGGCACGACCGACGTCGCCGCCGAGCAGGCGCGCCAGGCGCGCGATCAACACTGGCGATTCCATCCGCCAGAGGGTGTCCAGACGCTGACTCAGGGCGGGCTCGTGCATGCGCCGATCACAGCACGCAGGCCGGGCCCACACAAGCGCCGCAGCTCACGCTTCAACAATCGGCTTGAAGCCGCCCCAGAACATGCGTTTGGTATCGAACGGCATGTCCTTGGGGCCGATATGCGCCAGCCGCGGATCCGCCATCACCTTCTTGTTGATGCGATCGCGCGCAGCACGCGAGCGGAACACCACGAAGGCCACGATCACCGTTTCGCCAGGCTTGAGCTTCACGGCCTGCGGGAACGAGGTCGATTTTCCGGGTTGCACGTCATCGGCCACGCATTCCATGTACTGCAGCGCGCCATGGTCCTTCCACACCGCGCCGGCCTTGCGGGCAAGGCGGCGGTAGGCCGCCACCTTGTCCTGCGGGCACGGCAGTACGTAGGCATCCACGTAAGCCATGAGGGTTCTCCCTTGCGGCGGCCGTCAGCCCGGCTCGCCGTCCATGTGTGCGATTTCCCAGAGATGCCCATCCAGGTCCTGGAAGCCGCGCTGGTACATGAAGCCAAGGTCGCGCGCCGGCTGCGGTTCGCTGGCGCCTGCGGCCAGTGCCTTGTCCACCATCGCGTCCACCGCCGTGCGGCTGTCGGCCGACAGGCAGGTGATCACTTCGGTCTGCGTGTGCGCATCGGCGATGCCCTTGGTGGTGAACTGCTGGAAGAACGGCTTCACCAGCAGCATCACGAAGATGCTCTCGCTGATCACCATGCAGGCGGCGTTCTCATCAGTGAAGGCCGGGTTGAAGCTGTAGCCCAGCGCGGCGAAGAACGCCTTGGCTTTTTCCAGATCCTGCACGGGCAGGTTGACGAAGATCATCTGCGGTTGCGGCGTGCTCATCGGTGCGGTTCCTTGCGGTAGAGGGAAAGAGAATCAGGGCTGCTTCATGCAGTTGACCATCCACGGCTTGCCGTAGCGGTCGGTCAACATGCCCCAGCGATGGGCCCAGAAGGTTTCGGCGATCGGCATCTGTACCTGGCCACCTTCGGCCAGTGCCGCGAACACGCGTTCGGCCTCTTCGATGCTGTCCACGTCGACGTTGATGGTGGTCGAGCCACCCTCGCCGCCGCCGGGACCATCGGCCGCCATCACGATGGCGTTGCCGATCTCCAGCTGGCTGTGCGCGACGTGGTCGAGAGTTTCCGGCGGCATCTCGTTGCAGCCCGGCGAGCCGTCGGACGGCGGCATGTCGCGGTACTTCATTTCCGACGTGACCTGCCCGCCGAGCGCCTTGGCATAGAACGCCATTGCGTCGTGGGCCTGGCCGCTGAAGCCGAGGAAGGGAATCAGTTTCATGGGAATGCTCCGTTGTACGTTTCAGGGCGGCAGCGCCGGGCCATGCCCGGCGGGGAAATGGATCGGATCAACCTTCCAGCTGTGCACGCAGACGCTGTTCCTGCTGCTGTAAGTCGGGGGTGAAGGCTTCACCGAAGTCTTCGGCGGTGATCAGGGGACGCAGTTCCAGCGTGCCGCCACTGCCGAACGGCGCGCGGCTGGCCCACTCGACGGCTTCCTCCAGCGAACGCACCTCCCACAGCCAGAAGCCGGCGATCTGCTCGCCGGCCGGGCCGAACGGGCCGGCCTCGACCCTGGGCGCGCCGCTGCCGAAATGAATACGCCGGCCACGCTGGGTGGCATGCAGGCCTTCCCCGGCGAGCATGATGCCGGCGGCCACCAGTTGTTCGTTGTAGGCGCCCATGGCGGCCAGTTCCTGCTCGCTGGGCAGGCGTCCGGCTTCGGAATCGGCGTTGGCTTTGACGATCACCATCACTTTCATTGCGGTCTCCGCTGGGCTGCGGGTGCGTGCCCTTCCCTCATACAACGAACCACGGTCGCGGGAATCGACAGGTTCTTGGAAATTATTTTTGTCGCGGAAGGCGCGCCTTCGGCGGGGATCGGCGAACGGCGAGGCCCCTCCGTGGTGGAAGCTCAGGCATGGGGCTGGGGGTTGGCCGGGTGGGTAGACGGGTCGGGGGACGCCGTAAACCCATCCCTGGGGGCTTGGCCGCGGCATCCATGCCGCGGACACCCCCGCCCCGCCTACCCACCCGGCCACGGACAGGTTCCTGTCTCCGATCCACCACGGGAAGATCAAGAAAAAAGGCAGAAGCAACAGCAACAGCAAAAGCGGTCGGCTGGCTGCCTTGGCTTTACGAGCGAAGCGACCCGCTTTTGCCCTTGTTTATGATTTCCCGTGGTGGACGCCGCAGGAACCTGTCCGTGGCCGGGCGGGTGGGCTGCGCAGGGGCGTAAGCGCCATGGATGGCGCGCCCGAGCCTACAGGGACGTATTCACGGCGTCCCCTGCGCAGCCCACCCGCCCGGCCAACCCACAGAGATGCAGCTCTTCACGACCAACCGCCACCGCGGAGGGGCTCCGCCGTTCGCCGATCCCCGCCGCAGGCGCGCTCTCCGCTCTGCCTTTCGCAGTGCAGCATGCCCACGCGCAAACCTGCGCCATCATGGGCACCCGCCCCCGCCAGGACTCCGCCATGCAGCAGTACCTGCTCCTGATCTACATCGACCCGTCGCTGCTGCGCACGCTGCCCATCGACGACTTCAATACGTTGATGCGCGACTGCCTCGCCCACGCCGACAAACTGCAGGCCGAGGGCACGCTGCTGGCTGCGCAGAAACTGCAGCCGATCGAATCGGCGCAGACCCTGCGCGTGCGCGATGGCCACAGCCGTGTACTCGATGGTCCCTTCGCCGAAACCCGCGAACTGCTGGCCGGCTTCAACCTGATCGTCGCCCGCGACCGCGATGAGGCCATGCGTATCGCCCAAGGATTCCCATGGGCCCGCTTCGGCAGCATCGAGGTGCGGCCGCTGGAAGACATGGACGCCGAGCGCGAACGCTGCGGCGCCCCTGCTGCGGCTATGGCAGCAGCCGTACCCTGATCTCGCGCGGACCTACGCCTTCGTTGCCGCTGTAATCGCGTGCACTGGCACGCACGATGTACTCGCCCGGCGGCAACGCCGCCGGCTGCCAGCGGCCGGTTTCCATCAGGCCATCGCGCACGGTGTTGGTCACCAGATAACGGAAGCGGGTGACTGCGCTGCCATGCACGGTGATGCCACTGTCCGGCGCATAAGCCACTTTCACCGCCTGCTTCTGCGGTGGCATGCGGTTGAAGACGATGTTCCAGCGCGGTTGCTCGTAGCCCTGCAGCGGCTGCCCGGCGGCATCCAGGATCTGGTAGCCCACCTGGTATGGCCCCAACCGGCGACGCGGCAGGTTGTTGTCCACCTGGTCCCAGGCTTCCACCACGATCTGCACGCCACGTCCCTGCCGGGCCAGCATCACTACACCGTCGCTGCCGGCGGTCAGTGGCTGGTCGTTGTCATCCAGCAGCGCCACATCGGTGATGCGCGGCGCGAAGCGATCGGCATAGTTCTTGAACCCCAACGCCACCGCATTGGTCTCGAAACCGCCATTGCCCACGGCCAGGTGCACATGCGCCTGGTTGTTGATGCTGCCCAGGCGGTCGCCTACGTGGATGCGCGTGCCACGCCGCACGCGGATGCGCTCCAGCGTGCCGTCTTCGGCATACAGCGGTTGCCAGCGCGCGTCGAACGGTTCGCCGCGTGGCGTACGACCGACGCGCATATGGATGTACTTCAACCGGTCCACGGCCAATCCCTCCGCTTGCCCACCCAGGCTCCAGGCGGCAATCGGGCTGCTGATCTTGCCCTCGGCAATCGCCAGCACGGTCTGGCCCACATCGCCGCGCACGTCGAAGCCACCGTGCAGGTGGTGGCGGCTCTCGCCCTGGAAGGTGCCGCGCACCTCACCGAGCGTGCCGACCACTTCGTGCCAGCCGTCCTGTGGTGCCAGCGGCCAGCGCCCACCACTGTCCGGCAGCGCCGCATCGGAGGCCGGGCCCACCAGCGCCGGTGCGGGCAGTTCCCCCACTGGCAGCGGGCGCAGGCGATGCAGTCGATAGCCCGCGGAGTCGGCCACCAGCAGGGCGCCGTCGGCTTCCACGGCCAGGCCACTGGGACGCGCCAACCGTGGCAGGCGGTCATTGCCCAGCAACGCCAGTTGATGGCCCTGCGGCGTCACCTGCACGATGCGCCCGTCCAGGTCACCTACATACAGCACACCGTCATGGGTGGTGGCCAATGACAGCGGACCGTTGATGACCTCACCCTTGCCGACCGCGGTGCTGACCGTGCCATCGGCGCCGACACGACGGATCGCATTGTTGAACAGGTCGGCCACCAGCAGCGCGCCGTGCGCATCGAAGGCGAGCGCAACGGGCGTATCGAAGCGGGCATCAACACCCGGTGCGTCGACGAAGCCCGGGCGGTCGCCGCCGGCCAGCGTACGCACGTTGCCATCGGTACCGATCACGCGGATGCGGTCGTTCCAGGTATCGGCCACGTAGACCTGTCCCTGCGCATCCACGGCGATGCCCATCGGTCCATCGAAACGCGCCTGTGCGGCGGGACCATCGGCGAAGCCCTGCTGGCCACCGGCCAGCGTCGTCACTTGGCCATCGGTGCTGATGCGCCGGACCGCATGATTGCCGGTGTCGGCCACATACAGATTGCCCTGTGCATCGGCGGCAATGCCCGAGGGTGTGTTGAAACTCGCCTGCAGCGCAGGTCCGTCAACACGTCCCTCGCCCTGCCCCGCCACCGTTTCGACACGCCCATCGGCCAGGCGGCGGCGGATGCGGTTGTTGTCACCGGCATCGGTGAAGTAAACGCTGCCATCGGCAGTGCCCAGCAGCGCATAGGGATCGGCGAAGCGTGCCTGCGCCGAGGCGCCATCGCGATCACCCGGATGACCGTCGCCGGCCAGCAGCTCGATCTGTGCGGTCCACGCCAGCGGTGTCGGTACAGGGCCCGCCGGCACCTGCGGGCCGGAAGCGGGGAATTCCCACCAGGTTGCCGCCAGGGCGACTGCCGTTGCCACCACCACCGCACCCACCGCCATCCCTTGCCACCGCGCCATCGTCCCGTTTGCCTGTGCTTGCATGAAGAGGCACGAACGATAATCGCTGCGCCCGTGCAGCGCCATGGCCGATGGTCAGGGCCCTTTCACAACGCTTGTCCTGCGCAGCCACAGCGGGTTCAATGTCCGCTCCATGGACGGAGGTCTACCATGCCCCGCTGTACCCCACTCTTCCTGCTGCTGTTTACCGCCCTGGCCAGCGCCAGCGCGTCGGCGAACGTGCCGCGCACATCCACTTCCCCTTCGCAGCCTGCGGCCGATGTGACGATGGACGCTGCGCATGCGGCGTACGCGCAGCAGTGGGATACGGCCATCGAGCAGTCCAGCAGTGGCAATACACTGGCCGCGTTGATCGCCATGGAACGGCTGATGGAGAGCCCGCTGCTGGCAGATTTCGACGCCGAGCGCCGCGGCCGCGCCGCGCATTTCGCCGGTTGGACGGCAGCCAGGCAGAAGCAGCCCGCACTGGCGCGGCGCTATCTGCAGCAGGCACTGCAGGCATTGCCGGGCGATGCACAGATCCTGGCCACGCTGGTGTCGATGGACCTCAACGATGACCAGCCGGCACTGGCGGTCGAGCATCTGACACAGGCGCTGGCGCGTGCCAACGGCCCGCTGCCGATCGACCATCACGTCATCAGCTACCTGCAGCACCACCTGCGCGAACAGCCTGTGCAACGCATGGCGCTGCTGCAGGCGCTGTTCGACAACGGGTGGAAGAGTGGCGGCATCGAACCCACCGGGCTGTGGTTGGCGCTGGCCACGCTGCAGGCCGACAACGGTCGCGGCGATGCCATACCGGCCACGCTGGCCCGCATCGACAGTCCGGGCGAAATCATCCGCCTGCGCAGCGACAAGCGCTTCGACCGTTACGTGGACCGCACCGATGCACGCTTCGATCCGGTCAAGGCCGCGCAGGCCCATCTGGACGCCCTGCGCGTCTCCGGCCTGCTCGATCGCGACCTGGATGCACGCTTGGTGGATTTCAGCAGCACGCTGCTGATGCTGGATCGCAACGAGGAAGTGCTGGCGCTGACCAATGATCTGGCCGAAGCCGTCGCGGAAGGACAATCGCCATCCGCCGCCAAAGCAGAGTGGTTGGGGTGGTTGCTCAACAGCCGCATCGGCGCGCTGCGTCGCTTGGGGCGCACCGACGAAGCGCTGGCGACGGCAAAGCTTGCCGCCCGCATCGGCGCTCTCGGGCCCGATGGCCTGGAGCACCAGATGAACCTGGCCTTCGTACTCAACTCACTTGGCCAGACACAGGAAGCAGGCGCGGTGATGGACACATTGACCGAACTGAGCGGCTACGGCCAGGCCGCACAGGCCTTGATCCAGTTCGCCGCTGCGCGCCAACGCGGTGATGCCAGCGCTGCCGCCGCGGCACGTGCGGTCATCGTCGCCCAGCGCCAGGACGCGCGCCTGTTCTACCGCGAGATGCTGCTGGAGGAAGGCGATCTGGATGCTGCCGCAGCGGTGCTGATCGAGCAGCTGCGCTCGCCGCTGGAACGCAGCGACGCGCTCGCCAGCCTGCAGGACATGCGCGTGTATCCCTCGTTGGCGGGCGATGTGCGCATTGATGCCGCCTGGCGCGAACTCAAGCAGCGTGCCGACGTGCAGGCCGAAGTGGCGCGCGTCGGTCGCATCGAGCGTTACGACCTGGTGGGCAGCACCACATCGCGCTGAGCGCGGGCTACTTCGCCGGCACTTCGATGCGGATGCCCATCGCCTCGCGATAGCGGGTGTACAGGGCCATCACCTTGTCCACGTAGGCAAGGGTTTCGGCATACGGTGGCACGCCCTTGTAGCGTGCCACCGCACCGATGCCAGCGTTGTAGGCGGCCGCCGCCAACGGACGGTCGCCGTTGTAGCGACGCAGCAGCGCGCGCATGTAGCGGGCGCCGCCATCGATGGACTGCTGCGGCGAGAACGGGTCGCGCACGCCGTATTCCATTGCGGTGTCGGGCATCAGCTGCATCACGCCCTGCGCGCCCTTGCTGGACACCGCCAGCGCGTCGAAATTGCTTTCGGCATGGGCAATCGCCCGCAGCCAGGCATCGTCCACACCGGTGGCCTTGGCCGCCGCCTTGAACTGTTTTGCGTGCTGGGCCAGCTGCGGCTTGCCGACCTTGCCCAGGCCTTCGTGCGCCGGCTCGCCCGGCGGTGTGGCCACGGTGAACTTCAGGAACACCCGCGAGCCGGGCAGGTTGCGGGTGGAATAGACGAGCGTGCCGTCCTGTTCGCGCTCGTACAGCACGCCACTGAACACGCCCATGTTGCCCCACAGGTTGGGGGTCTGCACGGCGCTGTCGTCGATCTCTTTCGGCGTGCAGCGCGAGCCGGGCTCCGGTGCGGTGGCCAGGCTGACCGTGTTGCCCTGTACGCAGCGGTAGACCGTGCGCGCAGCGGCCAGCCCTGGCCATAGGCCAGACAGCAGCAACAGCGCGACGAGGGTGGGACGGAGGGACATGGCGGCCGGATGATCCGGCGGCGGCCGCTAACAATGAGTGAATGGGGGTTTTCGGCCGGGCGGCGCCCGGCACCCGCAGAGGCAACGGCAACGGCAACGGCCGAGGCAACAGCAACTGCAACAGCGGCATTCCGTGGGATGGCGGGGTGGGTCCGGTGGCGGGGGGCGCCGTGAATCCGTCCCTGGAGGCTTGGGCGCGCCATCCATGGCGCTTACACCCCCGCCACCGGACCCACCCCGCCTTCGACAATTCCCCGCGACCTGGGAACGGTGTTCTGTGCGGCTGTTGGTGGGTGTCGACCTTGGTCGACACGTAGATCCACGCCATGCGTGGATGGGACTCACCGAGGCTGTGAGATCTGTTGGCGAGGGTCTTCCTGATTACCGGGCCATCTTCCGCCGCAGCCAATAGCCCGCGCCCAGCAGCACGAACCATGCCGGGCTGGCCACCAGCGCCTGGCGGGTGTCGGCCTGCAGGCTCAGCAGCACCAGCACGGCGGCAAAGAACACCAGGCAGGCCCAGCACATCACCACGCCACCGGGCATCTTGAAGATCGAGGCCGCGTGGCGCTCCGGGTAGCGACGGCGGTAGACCATGTAGGCCACCAGGATCAGCGACCAGACGAAGATGAACAACACCGTCGCCAGGGTCGTCACCAGGGTGAAGGCGGTCACCAGGTTGGGGATCAGGTAGATCAGCAGGGTGCCGCCCAGCAGGCACAGGCAGGAGAACAGCAGGCCGCGTGCCGGCACCGCTGCGCGCGAGAGCTTGGACAGGCCACGCGGTGCATGGCCTTCCTCGGCCAGGCCGAACAGCATGCGGCTGGTGGAGAAGATGCCGCTGTTGGCCGAGGACGTGGCCGAGGTCAGCACCACGAAATTGATCAGACTGGCGGCGGCGGGAATACCGGCCAGCACGAACAACTGCACGAACGGGCTCTTGTCCGGTACCACCTGGCGCCACGGGGTGACAGCCATGATCGCGACCAGCGCCAGCACGTAGAAGATGATGATGCGCACGGGAATCGAGTTGATCGCCTTGGGCAGGTTGCGCTCGGGGTCGGCGGTTTCGGCGGCGGTGGTGCCGACCAGTTCGATGCCGACGAAGGCGAACACCGCGATCTGGAAACCGGCGAAGAAACCGACCAGGCCCATCGGGAACATGCCGCCGTCATTCCACAGGTTCGACAGTGATGCGGTGTGCCCGCTGGGCGAGGTGAAGCCCCACGCGACCAGGCCGGCACCGGTGATGATCAGCGCGCAGATCGCCACGATCTTGATCAGTGCGAACCAGAATTCCATTTCGCCGAACAGCTTCACCGTCACCAGGTTCAAGGCCAGCAGCAGCATCACGCAGGCCAGTGCGGGTATCCATGCGTCCAGCCCGGGGAACCAGAACTGCGCATAGGCGGCGATGGCGATCACATCGGCGATGGCGGTGACGATCCAGCAGAACCAGTACGTCCATCCACAGAAGAATCCGGCCCACGGCCCGAGCAGATCAGTGGAGAAATCGATGAAGGATTTGTACTGCAGGTTGGACAGCAGCAGCTCGCCCATCGCCCGCATCACGAAGAACAGCATTGCGCCGATGATCAGGTAGACGAAGACGATGGAGGGGCCGGCCAGGCTGATGGTCTTGCCCGAGCCCATGAACAGGCCGGTGCCGATGGCACCGCCGATGGCGATCAGTTGCAGGTGGCGGTTGGACAGGCTGCGGCGCAGGTGCTCGGGGGGCGTGGCGGGCTCGGTCATGGGCGCGGGAAGAGGCGGGTGAAGCGTCCGACGGTAGTCCTCCCGCTGCCACAACGCCAGCGCCGGGCGGCCCCGATCCGTCAGCAGGTGTCACTTTCACCACAATGTGACCCATTACCGGATTTATCCCATTCCACCCAGCCCGGCGCCGTGTTCATATACCGCCATCGCCCAAGGACCGGCCCCTCCCATGTGCCCAGCCCTGCACACTTCCCTGGAGCCCCGGTCATGAGCCGCCTGCGGGTCATCATCGGCGGCACCGTACTGGCCGTACTGGCCGCTGCAGTGCCGATCGCGGTCATGGTCTATGCCACCTGGGACCGAGCCGTAAGCGTCGAACAGCAGCGACTGCATGCCATCGCCGAGCGCACCCTGCAGCGGACCGAAATGTCCTACCAGGAAGCGCTGGCGGCGCTGAAATCGGCCGAGGCCAGTACGCTGCCGCCATGCGGGGCCGAACACATCCGGCGCATGCAGACCTTGGTGATGACCACACCCTCGTCCGACCAGATGGGCTACTTCGAGGACGGCAAGCTGCGCTGCACGTCCTGGGGACCGTTCCAGCGGGATGTGGACCAACCCACACCGGACCATGTCACCAGCGATGGCGCCGGCATCACCGTGGATGTCCGCCCCGAGGCGGCCGGTCGGCGGCCGATGCTGTCGATCATGTACGGCTCCTACGACGTGCTGGTCGATCCTCGACGCTTCATCGATGTCGTCGTCGATCCGGATGTGCGCATGGCACTGGCCAGTCCGGATGGACGGCTGCTGACCCGCCAGGACGGCATGGACCCCACCCTGTTGCAGCAACTGCTGCGTGAGCCCGGCGAAGGCCTGGACCGCGACACCCTGTACGCCAGTGCACGCAGTGGCGAATGGCTGGCGATCGCCACGGCGCCGCGCACCGCGCTGGCGGCCACGTTCCGGCAGCAGGCGTGGCTCTTCGTACCCTTGGGACTGCTGATGGCCGCCGCCGGTGCCGGCCTGGTGATCTGGCTGTCGCGACGCCGGCTGTCGATGCGTGGCGAACTGGGCATCGCCATCCGCCGTCGTGAACTCTACCTGCACTACCAGCCGATCATCGAACTGGATACCGGCATCTGCGTCGGCGCCGAAGCGCTGGTGCGCTGGCAGCGCCCCGACGGTACGCAGGTGCGTCCGGACCTGTTCATACCCTTGGCCGAAGAAGCTGGAATGATCGCCGCCATCACCGATCTGGTGATCGAGAACGTCGTTGCCGACATGCGCGAACTGCTGGCCGAGGATCGCAGTGCGCACATCGCGATCAACCTCGCGGCGGAAGACATCAGCAGCGGGCGGGCCCTGAAGGTGATTTCCCAGCGCATGGCCGGCAGCGGCATCCTGCCGCAGCAGATCTGGCTGGAGGCCACCGAGCATGGCTTCCTCGATATCGACCGGGCCCGCACCATGCTGGCTGCGGCGCGACGCGCGGGCCACAGCGTGGCCATCGATGATTTCGGCGTCGGCTATTCCAGCCTGCAGTACCTGCAGCAGCTGCCGTTGGACGCGCTGAAGATCGACAAGTCCTTCGTCGATGCGATCGGCACTGAAAGTGCGACCAGCCCGGTCACGCCGCACATCATCGGCATGGCCCGCGAGCTGGGCCTGTGGCTGGTGGCCGAAGGCGTGGAAACCGAAGCACAGCTGGCCTACCTGCACAGCCAGCACGTGCAGTTCGGCCAAGGGTGGTTGTTCTCGCGGCCGTTGCCGCGCGATGAGTTCATCGCCTTCCATCGCAAGCGCCAGCAGCAGTACGGTGCGGCACGGGAGCATATGCAGAATCCGCGCAGCGTGCCGTTCGAGCGTGAGCAGGCGGGGGAGTAGTCGGCGAACGGCGCAGCCCCTCGTGGTGGATCGCTAAGAGCGGTTCGTGGGTTGGTCGGGCGGGGTGGATACGCGGGGGACGCCGTGAATCCGTCCATGGAGGCTTGGCCGCGGCATCCATGCCGCGGACACCCCCGCGTACCCCCCCCCCCCGACCCGGGACAGATCTCTGCGGCGCTCCACCACGTAGAAGAGAAAGAAAAAGCGAAAGCAACAGCGGGTCGTTGCGCTCTCGCGTTCTGCTCTCTGTAGTGCCGGCCGCTGGCCGGCAACCCCGTCACCCTTGATCGATGCCTACGCCCAGGCCTTCGGCCGGGCCCACAGCCATGCTGCGCACACCACCAGCAGCAGCAACGGCAACCAGGCCAGATGCTGTGCACCGCTGGCCTGCAGCATCAGGCCGCCGCCGACGCCACCGGCGGCGATGGCCAGGTTCCAGCCGGTCACCAGCATCGATTGCGCGAGGTCGGCAGCGGCGCCGGCGCGGCGGGCCAGTGCGGTCTGGAACAGGGTTGGTACCGCACCAAACGCGACGCCCCACAGGATCGTCACCAGCAGCAGCACAGCCGGCACGCCCGGCCACAGCAGCAGCGAAACCACTGCCATCACGAAGCCGATCACGCTGGCCCACACCAGCGCGCGCAGGTGACGGTCAACGCCCCAGCCGGCGATGGCGATGCCCACGATCGCGGCGATGCCAAATGCCAGCAGCAGCCGGTCCAGCCAACCACCCGCGCCCGCCTGCACCGCCAACGGCTCGATGTAGGTGTACAGCACGTTGTGCGCCAGCACGTACAGCACCATCACCAGCAACGTACTGCGGATGCCTGGCATGCGCCAGACCGAGCCCAGCGACATGCGCCGGCCCGCACCAGCTGCCGGCAATGCAGGCAGCGCCCACCGCGCATAGCCGAGCAGCAGCACTGCCAACACGCTCATCAACGCGAACGCCCAGCGCCAACCGATCTGCTGGCCCAGCAACGTGCCGGCCGGTACCCCCAGCGACAGCGCCAGCGGTGAGCCGATCATCGCCACCGCAATCGCCCTGCCCTGCAGTTCCGGCACCACCATGCGCGCGGCATAACCGGCCACCAGCGACCACAGCAGGCCCGCGCCCACGCCTGCCAGGAAGCGCGCCACCAGGGTCAGTACGTAGTCGTGGCTCAACGCGGTCACGGTATTGACCACCATGAAGCCGGCAATCGCCGCCAGCAGCAACGGACGCCGCGGCAGGCGCTGGGTGAGTGCGGTCATCGGCAGAGCGGCCAGCACCGAACCCAGTGCGTACACGCTCACCAGTTGTCCTGCCGCCGCGTCGCTGACGCCCAGACTCTCGCCCATCGGCCGCAGCACGCCGGCGGGCAGCGTTTCGGTCAGCAGGGTGATGAAGCCACCACCGGCCAAGGCCAACAGGCCCCGCCACGGCAGGCGTGTTGCCTCACCAGCGGGTGCCCCTGCATCGATCGCGTGGCCGCTCATCGCACCGTCTCCATGTCGGTGTACACCGCGTCGCGCAGTTCATCGACAAACGCGCCATGCATGCCTTCGTACAGCGTGTTGGTCAGCGCGACCACGCTCAGGCCGCGCGCCGGGTCGACGAACCAGCTGTGGCCGTAGGCACCGCCCCAACGCCATGTGCCCACCGACTGTGGCGTGCCGCTGGCCGCTGCATCACGCAGCACGGCAAAGCCCAAGCCGAAGCCCCAGCCGGGCGGATCGACCGGTCCCAGCTCGCCCAGCTGCGGTGTTCCCATCTGTGCCACGAGGGTGTCGGGCAGCAGGCCCGATGCACGCCCATCGCGCAGCGCCTCCAGCACGGTCATCAGCTCGTCAGCGGTGCCCACCAGGCCCGCGCCGGCCGACGGATAACGATGCGGATCAGTCGCCCGCGCCAGGCTGTACTCTATGCCCACCGAGCCCTCGAACGCAGGTACCACTTCGCCCTCACGCAGCCGATGCGGCTGCGGCAGGTCAGTGACATACGGCGTCGCCAGGCGGCTGCCCTCGGCGGTAGCGAAGCGGGTGTCGCGCAAGCCCAGCGGCTGCGCCAACAGTCGATCGAACAGCGCCTGCAATGTCTCCCCTGTCGCCGCTTCAGCCACCGCGCCGGCCACGTCCACGCCCAGCGAATACAGCCACTGGCTGCCCGGCGCAAACAACAACGGCGCCTGCGCGATGCGCTGCACGTTCTGCTGCAGCGTCACTGCGTTGGCGTCCATGCCATCGCTCACGTCCGCCTGCGCATACGGCCCCTCGGCATCGGCTTCCAGGAAGCGGTAGCCCAGCCCGCTGCTGTGGCTGAGCAGCTGTCGCAGGCTGATCGGTGGCCGGCTGCCATCGGCCAGTGCCGGGCGGAACGCTGGCAACCAGCGCTGCACCGGCGTGTCCAGGTCGAGCACGCCCTCGGCTACCAGTCGCAGGAACACCGTGGTCAGCAGCGGCTTGCTCACCGAAGCCAGCCGGAACAGGTGATCTCGGCGCATCGGTGTGTTCGATTCACGCTCGGCCAGGCCGCTGGCGCTGGCATGGCGCAGCACGCCGTGCTCGCGTACCAGCACCACCGCACCCACCAGGCGCTGCGGATGCACGGCCTGCAGCAGCGTGCTCACCGAGGGTAGCGCCGGCGCAGTATCAACAGGGAGGGCGAGTGTCATCAGGGTGATCCGTGGGGAGAGGTCGCCACGGTAGGCAGCTGCGGCGCCGGCAAAAAGCGGGGTCGGGCTCCGGGCATCATGGACCGCAGGGTCCGCAATCGGCATGATGCCCGGAACCACTGGGCCGCACCGAGCCCCCAGGCGCCCGCACCGCACTGTTGCACCCGCCGCGTCACTGGGCAGGTCGGCAGCCGCCTACCCTGCCCTCTTTCGCAGCGACCGTCCCCATGTCCGTCCTCGACAACCTGGCCAACCTGCAGACCTTCGTGCACGCTGCCGACACCCGCAGCTTCGTCGACACCGGCCGCGTGCAGGGCATCTCCGCTTCGGCCGCCGGCAAGTGCGTGGCCCGGCTTGAACAGGCACTCGGCGTGCGCTTGTTCCACCGAAGTACGCGCAGCATCACCCTCACCGCCGAGGGCCAGTTGTTCCTGGCACGCTGCCGGCGCATCCTCGACGAGCGCGACGCCGCACGCACCGAACTGGCCCAGCAGCATGCGGCACCCAGCGGCACCCTGCGCATCAGCCTGCCGCTGGTGGGCGACCTCACCCTGCCGCTGATGGCCGAGTTCATGGCGGCCTATCCGGACATCCGCCTGGAGCTGGATTTCTGCGATCGTCTGGTCGATGTCATCGAGGAAGGGTTCGATGCCGTGCTGCGCGTCGGCGAGCCCAGCGATTCACGCCTGACCGCGCGCCGCCTCGGTGTGTTCCCTCGCCGCGTGGTTGCATCGCCTGCCTACCTGCAACGGCAGGGCACGCCACAGGTGCCGGCGGACCTGTTGCAGCACCGCCTGCTGCATTACCGCTTCCCCAGCACCGGCAAACTCGAACCGTGGCCGATTCTCTGGCCAGAGGGCGAAGCAGCGCAGGAACTGCCGGTGCACATGGTCGCCAACACCATCGAGGCGCGGGTGGCACTGGCACTGCGCGACGGTGGCCTCGCCTTCGTGCCGGTGCATTCGGTGCGCGATGCACTGGCGGATGGCCGGCTGGTCACGGTGCTCGACGAGCACGTGCATTCCTGCGGCATCTTCCACCTGTTGTGGCCTTCCGGCCGTCATGTGCTGCCGAAGCTGCGGGTGTTCATCGAATTCGTCGGCGCGCGGCTGGATACGGTGCCGTAACGCGGCGCAGTGGCCGCGACCATTCAGCTCGCGGCGCTATACTGCGCACTCATTCCTGCAAGAGGCTCGCGACCAATGCGCCAGTGATGCCGCCGTCTTCGCACTAGACGGCCCGACTCTTCCCGCCCCTGCGCGCAGGGGAGAACCAGGCATCCATGGAGGTCGCATGACTTCGCATTCCCTCACGCTCGATCGCGTGTCGTATCGGTTGGCCGATGGCCGTCCGCTGTTTTCCGATCTGTCCTTTTCCTTCGAACCGGTGGCCACCGGCCTGGTCGGCGCCAATGGTGTGGGCAAGAGCGTGCTCGCGCGCCTGCTCGCTGGCCAGCTGTCGCCCGACGAGGGCCAGGTGCACCGCAGTGGCCAGGTATTCCTGTTGCCCACACCCGGCTATCCGCCACGTGGCACGGTGGGCGAACTGGCCGGCGTAGGCGCCGAACTGGCGGCGCTGGCACGCATCGAAGCAGGCAGCGTGGATGAGGTCGATTTCGCCTGCATCGGCGACCGCTGGAACCTGCGCGAACGCCTGCTGCAGCAGTGGCAGGCACTACAGCTGCCGGCCGATCTTGATCCTTCCCAGCCCGCCGCGCGGCTCAGTGGTGGCCAGGCGATGCAGGTCGCCCTGTCCGGTGCATGGGCCAGCGGTGCTGACTGGCTGATCCTTGACGAGCCGAGCAATCACCTCGATGCCCATCATCGCCGCCAGCTGCATGCACAGCTGCAGCAATGGCAGGGCGGTCTGCTGGCGATCAGCCACGACCGTGGCCTGCTCTCGCAGGTGACGCAGATCGTCGAACTGGACGCGCACGGCCTGCATCGTTACGGCGGCCCATGGCAGCACTATGCGGACGTCCGTGCCGCCGAACGCGAGGCCGCCACCGCCCAGCTCGACCACGTCCGTGCCCAGTACCGGCAGCAGCAACGCAGCGCGCGCGAGCAGCACGAGCGTCAGCAGCAGCGCCAGGCACGCGGCAACCGCGAGGCGCGCGAGGCCAACCAGGCACCGATCCTGCTCGGCCGGCAGAAGCAGCGCGCCGAAGCAAGCCACGGGCGCGCGCAGCAGATCCAGAGCGATCGCCTGCAGGCCAGCGCGGCACAGGTACGCGCCGCCGCCGCAGCGGTGCACGTGACGCCGGAACTGGCGTTGTTCAGTGGCGAAGGCGAACGTGGTCACGCCCGTTTGCTGCAGGCGCATGACCTGGTGCTGCCACGCGGTTGTCGTGCGCCACTGCAGCTGGAGATCCGTCGGGGCCAGCGCATTGCCGTGGTCGGCAACAACGGCAGCGGCAAGTCGACGCTGCTGCGCGTGCTCGCCGGCGAGTTGCCTGCTGACAGTGGGCAGGTGCAGCGGCATGCGCCCCTTGCCCTGCTCGACCAGCAACTGCTGAACCTGCGCAGCACGGCGAGCATTCTCGAGGCAGTGCAGGCTGCCCATCCCACGGCCGATCCGGCTGAGCTGCGCACGCGGTTGGCGTTGCTGGGCCTGGATGCACAGCGCATCCAGCGTCCCGCCGACAGCCTCAGCGATGGTGAGCGGGTGAAAGGTGCGCTGGCCAGCGTGCTGTATGCCGATCCCGCCCCGCAACTGCTGTTGCTGGACGAGCCGGGCAACGCGCTGGACCTGGCCGCGCTGCAGGCGTTGGAAGAACTGCTGGCGGCATGGCCGGGGGCGTTGCTGATGGTCAGCCATGACACGCACCTGCTGCAGGCGTTGCGGCCAACGCAGGTGCTGCAGGTGAGTGAGGCAGGTTGGCAGTGGCGGGATGCGTTGTAGAGCAGAGCCCTGCTCGGCCCCTGCCGATTCTCATCCACGCATGGCGTGGATCTACTGTGCAGCAAGGCCTCCACATCCAATGGAAGCGGTGAACTGTAGAGCCGAGACCATGCTCGGCTCCTGCAGTCGCTCATCCACGCATGGCGTGGATCTACCCGTCAGCGCTTCCACACCGGGAACGCTTGTGGCATCTGCTGCCACAGCAATGGCCCTGCCTGCAGTTCGGTATCGTTGAGCAGGCAGGCGTCCAGTGTCGAGCGCACCACGCGCTCGTCCATGTGCACGCCGATCACCACGAGCTCCTGCCGACGGTCACCCCACAGCGGGTGCCACAGGCGTGCCATCGCCGAGTGCGCAGCCGCGTCCGGGAATTCCTGTGCATCGGGCAACGGCGCGCTCCAGCAATCGGCCTGCTGCCGTGCCCAACCCAGATCGCTGTAGGGCAGCGGTGTCGGCGGCAGCAGCGGTGTGGTGTCCTCCAGACCGGCGCGCACACGCTCGCGCGCCGCATACCAGAAGCCCGCCGCCTGCGTGCGCGTGGCCGCGCCCACACTGTTCAACTCACCCACCCAATCCATGCGGTTGGCCAGCCAGAACCAACCCTTGCTGCGGATCACCCCCGGCATGCCATGCTGCAGCGTGCGTGCGAAGCGGGCCGGGTGGAACGGCCGTCGCGAGCGGTAGACGAAGCTGGCAATGCCGTACTCCTCGGTTTCCGGCGTGTGCTCGCCGCGCAGCTCCTTCACCCATCCCGGGGCCTGCTGCGCGCGCTCAAAATCGAAGCGGCCGGTATCCAGCAGCTCGGCAAGCGGCACGTCGCCGAAACGGGACAGCAGCACCCTCGCATCACGGTTCAAGCCGCGCAGCACCGCCAGCGTGTCCTGCAGCACTTCGTCATCGACCTGGTCGACCTTGCTGACCACGATCACGTCGGCGAACTCGACCTGCTCGCACAGCAGGTCGACCACGCCGCGGTCATCGTCCGGCCCCGCCTGCTGGCCGCGTTCGGCCAGGCGCAGCGTCGAACCGAAATCGGCCAGGAAGGCACTACCGTCGACCACCGTCACCATGGTGTCCAGCCGCGCGATATCGCTGAGACTGAAACCGTGCTCATCACGCACTGCGAAGGTGGCTGCTACGGGCATCGGCTCGCCGATCCCGGTCGATTCGATCAGCAGGTAGTCGTAGCGGCCGCTGTCGGCCAGGCGCCGGACCTCCTGCAGCAGATCATCGCGCAGCGTGCAGCAGATGCAGCCATTGCTGAACTCCACCAGCGTCTCTTCGGTGCGACGCAGTTCTGCGCCGCCATCGCGCACCAGCTGCGCATCGATGTTGACCTCACTCATGTCGTTGACGATCACCGCCACGCGAAGGCCATCGCGGTTGCGCAGGATCTGGTTGAGCAGGGTGGTCTTGCCGGCCCCAAGGAAGCCGGACAGCACGGTGACCGGAAGGCGACGGTCGGCGCGGGAAACAGTGTTCATGTCGGAGCGGGTTGGCTGCGGAACGGAAATGTTACTGTATAACAATTGTCGCGCAAGGAACCTCCCCGCATGAAGTCGCCCTCCGCCGCCCTGCTTGATGCCGGTGCCGTCGCCCTGTCCAGCCTGTGCCTGCTGCATTGCCTGGCACTGCCCCTGCTGGCGGCCGCGCTGCCGCTGTTCGGCGTCTGGGCCGAAGCGGAATGGGTGCACCTGGTCTTCGTGGCCATCGCGATGCCGACGACCGGCTTCGCCCTGTGGCGGGCCGAACGCCGCCACCCCCTGCCTGCGCTGGCGTGGTTGAGCGCCGGCATCGGCCTGGCCCTGCTGATGGCCGGGGCGCTGGCGCTGCCCTCGCATGACTGGGAAACACCGCTGACCGTCACCGGCAGCCTGCTGCTTGCGGCAACGCATATCTGGAACGCGCGGCGCCGGCATCGGTAAGCGCGGTAGTGCCGGCCGCTGGCCGGCAACTACAGGCTACGTCCACGGTTCATGAGGTTGCCGGCCAGCGGCCGCCACTACCCCGCTATTTGCCGTAGCGGCGCAGCAGCTCCACCAGCACTTCGGCCTCGGCGGCCCGCTGTTGCGGGTCCTCGGCGCCCACCACGTGTTCCTGCAGGTGCTCGTGCAGCAGCTCCATCAGCAGGCTGTGGGCAGCGCCACGCACGGCGGCCACCTGCACCAGCACGTCGGCGCAGTCGCCTGCCTCGCCCTCGGGCGCATTCAATGCCTGTTCCAACGCCGCCACCTGGCCGCCTATGCGGCGGACCCGGGTCAGCAGCTGCTTTCGATTCCTGTGTACATGTGCCATGACCGGATCATATACCCTATAGGGGTATCCATCCAACACTGCCGCCATGCACCTGGACACCCTCGCCGCCGCCCGCCGCCACGAACACCGCTTCGACGACGGCAACCCGCTGGCCGAACGCAACACCCGTCGCGCCATGTGGCTCACCGTCAGCATGATGCTGGTCGAGATCGTCGGTGGCTGGTGGTTCAATTCCATGGCGGTGCTCGCCGACGGCTGGCACATGAGCTCGCACGCACTGGCGCTGGGCCTCTCGGTGTTCGCCTACCGCTGCGCGCGCCGCTACGCGCACGACCCGCGCTTTGCCTTTGGCACCTGGAAGATCGAGATCCTGGCCGGCTACACCAGCGCCATCGCCCTGCTCGGCGTCGCCGCACTGATGTCGGTGCAATCGCTGGAACGGCTGTGGGTGCCCGCGCCCATCCACTACGACGAAGCCATCGCCATCGCTGCGGTTGGCCTGGGCGTGAACCTGCTGTGCGCGTGGTGGCTGCACGACAGCCCTGGCCACGCGCATCACCACCACGGGCACGGCCACGATCATGGCGAACACCACGGGCATGATCACGCGCACCACGATCACGACCACGCGCACGGCCACGATCTGAACCTGCGTTCGGCCTACGTGCACGTGCTGGCCGACGCCGCCACCTCGGTGCTGGCCATCGTCGCCCTGCTGGGCGGCAAGCTGCTCGGCCTGACTTGGCTGGATCCGGTGATGGGCCTGGTCGGCGCGGTGCTGGTTACCGTGTGGGCGATCGGCCTGCTGCGCGACAGCGGCCGCATCCTGCTGGACGCGCAGATGGACGCGCCGGTGGTGGCCGAGGTCCGCGAGGTGATCGAGCAGGGCCCGTGGCCGGCACGCCTGGCCGACCTGCACGTGTGGCAGGTGGGCCGCGGCAAGTACGCCGTCGCCGCCAGTGTGGTCACCAGTGATGTCACCCTCGATCCGGACACCGTGCGCCAGGCACTGGCGATCCATGAAGAACTGGTGCACGTCACCGTGGAGATCCATCGCAGCGCGTGACCCCGGTGGGGCGCGTTTCTTGCCGAAAACCTGTACCGGGCGCCACCGCGTACTGCCTACACTGGCCGCACCTGCCCCGTCGGGACATCCCATGCGCGCGCTCCGCCTGCTGCTGCCCGGTGCCCTCCTGCTGCTGGTGGCCTGTTCCGGCGACACCCAGCTGCCGTTCTCCTCCGACCCGATGCTCGGCTGCTTCGCCACCAGCCCGCGCAAGTCCGCCGAGTTCCGCATCGAGAAGGAAGGAAGCCAGTACTTCGTGTCCTTCGAGCGCGACGGCCAATGGCAGCGCGAACCCAATGCGCTGTACAAGGCCAGCCGCAGCGACATCCAGCAGTACTTCCGCGACGACGCCGAGCAGATCGACAGCGCACTGATCCGCGTGGCCGGTGGCTTCGGCATCTTCCACGTCAAGGATGGCGCCACGTTGAAGGCCCGGGCACGCGACAGTGACTACATGGCGCTGTTGCTGATCGGTGCGGGGCCGGTGTATGCGGTGAAGTGCGAATAACGTGCAGTTCTTCCCGTGGCGGATATCTGGATGCGCGCATTCCGGGCTACAGCAGGCGATGCGGCAGCGGCACCTGCCACGGCCTTCAGCCGTGCAACAGCTGCGGTACCATGCCCTCCCCCGAACCACCCCTGTACCCACCGTGCCCCACTACTCCGGCCCCCTGCTGACCCGTGACAGCACTGACACCCTGCGCCGTGCCCACGACAAGGGCGCCACCGAATGGCAGGGCTCGCTCGATCTGGGCCGCAACGAAGAGGCGGCGCAGCTGGACGCCGAGGGGTTCACCTTCCGTGGCCAGCACTACCCGTGGCCGGGCAAGCTGAAGGACCGCACCCTGTACTACTGGGATGGCGAGGAGTTCTCCGCCATCTCCCGCTTCAGCGGCTCGCTGATCAAGCTGGTGCCGACCGAATGGGGCGCACCGACCTTCGAGATCGACGGCATCAAGATGCTGCCGACCTCCAAACTGTCGCCGTTCGAGGACGCGCGCCGTAAGGTTGAGCTGGTCGCCCCGGCCGGCAAGATGATCCTCGATACCTGCGGTGGCCTGGGTTACTTCGCCGCCTGCGCGCTGGAAGCTGGCGTCGGCCAGATCCGCTCGTTCGAAAAGAACGCCGACGTGATGTGGCTGCGCACACTCAACCCGTGGTCGCCCGATCCGGATTCAGCCGCCGCAGGCGGTCGCCTGCAGTTCAGCCACGGTGACGTGTCGCAGCAGATCGAACAGGTGGCCAGCAACAGCGTCGACGCGATCCTGCATGACCCGCCGCGCTTCGGCATCGCCGGTGAGCTGTATTCGCAGGTGTTCTACGACCACCTCGCCCGCGTCATCCGCAAGGGCGGTCGTCTGTTCCACTACACCGGCGCGCCAAACAAGCTGACCAGTGGCCGCGACGTGCCGCGCGAAGTGGCCAAGCGCCTGGAAAAGGCAGGCTTCAAGGCCGAGCTGGCGCTGGACGGCGTGCTGGCTGTGAAGCGCTGAGCCTCACTCGCCATCCACCTTGGCCAGCTTCATCACCCACTTCGGCACGACCGGCTCGCCGGCATAGAAATCCTTGGGCTTGTTCTCGGCCATCGCCCAGCGGTGCAGCCAGCTCGGCCCATAGCGACCGCTGTAGCCCTCCGCACCGCGCGCATAGGCGGGGTCGCGCACGGCCTCCTGCAGCGACACGAAGCGATAGCCACGACGCTTGGTGGCCGCCACCAGCTCGGCGAAGGTCGCCGCATTGAGTTCGTTGGCATGCATCAGCCACACCTGCGGCACCGCATACCCCAGCAGCGCCAGCGACTGCTTCTCGTAGTAATCCACCTTGTTCAGCATGTACGGCACATAGCCCTTGCGCAGGCTCGCCAGCGTCGCCTCGCGCTCGGCTGAATCGGGCTGCTCGTTCATCACGTTGGCATAGGCGAAGGCCCACACCCACTCGCCGTTGTCGACCGTCACAGGCGCGACGCGGTAGCCATGCTGCTTGAAGAACACGTCCATCGCCGCGCGATCTTCCGGCGTGCGGCCGGCACGCAGATACGGATGACGCATCCACTGTGGCGTCTGCCCACGCTCGGCCAGCAGCGGTCGCAGCACGTGCTCGCCGCGCAGGAAATCCTGCTGGAATGCCGCCACGCCCTTGGCGTTGAGGTCCATGTGTGACCAGGTGTGGTTGCCCAGCTCGTAGCCGGCATCCAACCAATCGCGCAGCATCTGCACGCGCGCCGGCTGCACCTGGCCATCCACTTCCAGCTTGTTCTCGTTGACGAAGCCGATCACCGGCACCTCAGCTTGGCGCAGCTGTGCCATCAACGCAGCATGGCGCGCCTGCAGGTCCGTCGGCACGATCTCATCCAGGCGCGCCCACGGCAGATCGTCGATGGTCACCGCGATGCGCCGATCGACTTCGGCGGCATGGACGGTCAATGACAGCAACAGCAACGGCAACGCACGCAGGAACAGACGCATCGGTACATCCATGGGATGAGGATGCAGCGACTGTAACGCGATTGGGCCTTGCAGCCGAGCATGGACAGGCGTTGCGGCGCCAGGCCGAGTCAGTCGGCGATATCCGCACCGGGCCTCAGAGCTGGGTCAATTGCGAAGTGGTGCGCCACAGCCACAGGCCAATCACCATCGCCGCCATCAGCACTCCGCACAGTACGATGGCCAGCACGTCAGGTGCGTGTGGCGGCATCAGGTCGGCCTTGGCGAAGAGCTGCAGCAACCATCGCCGCATCGACGGCGGCGGCGCATGTCCGTCCGGCGCCAGATCTGTCATGCATGCAGCAGGCAAGGCGGTGATGATGCCCTCCCAGGCATGGTCATACAGTCGCAGCATCGCGCCGGCCAGCAACAGCGCCGCCGCGTGCAGGGCCAGCAGGCCCCACGCGCTGCGGCGTAGCGATGCATCAGCATGGCGCAGCCAGTGCACGCTCACCGACAGTGCACCCAGCACAGCAAGCAACAGGGCTGCCATCGGCAACCAGCTCAGCTGCTGCCAGCCATCCAATGCGGCGGCACGCGCCAGCAGGTGCTCGGCAACCTGCATCCGGGCAGCAGCATCGTTGCCGCCGCAAGCACGCGTCAGCGGCTCCAGCAGCAGGCCCATGCGGTGGTGGAAGTAGCCTACGGCCAGGCCAACCGACAGCAAGGCCACCACATGCAGCAGAAACAGCATCAGGCCGGCGCCGAAGAAGCGCCCGAGGCGGGCAGTGAAGGCGGTCATCGATGTATCCCCAGCGAATGACGCGCATGCTAGCCAAGCCAACTGCCGCTGTCGGCTGGCAGATGCGACACCACCACGTGTGGTGGCCGATCATGCTCACTCCATGCAGGGGCACTGGCGATTGCAGACGGGGGGCTGGCAGCCGTGGGCGTCGCGCCACACCGCAATCAGTAACGCTTCAACCGCGCGGTAGTTTGGCCGCCCACATGTTATCCACCAGGTTCGGGTAGCGCCGCCCATTCTCTTCCGCACGCTGCCGCGCCGCCGCCTTCTGCGACTCCGTCAAAGGCTGCGCCTTCTGGCCCTTCGGGTTGGGCTTCTTCCAGGGCGGGGTGCGGGCAGTTGGCATGTGCTGATGATGCCGTAGTCGGCGTTACTTCTTCAGGAATTCCAGCAGGGCCAGATTGAAGTCGTCGGCGTGGCTGGTGTTGCAACCATGCGGTGCATGCTTCAGCACCACCACCTCGCTGCCGGCGATGGCCGCGTGCGTACGCTTGCCTGAACCTTCGAACGGCACCGTCGCGTCGCTGTCACCGTGCAGTACCAGCGTCGGTACCGTCACCTTCTTCAGGTCCGTACGGAAATCGGTGGTGGCGAACGCCTTCATGCATCCCAGCGCAGCAGTCTGGTCGGACTGATGGGCGAGCGCGATAGCGGCCTGACGTTCGTCCTCAGTGACCATCAGCTTGTCGTCGGCACTGAAGAAATCACGGGTGAAGCCATCAAAGAACGCTTCCCGGTCGTTCTCCAGCCCCTGGCGCATCTCATCCGCCTTTTCCTGGGTGAGCGGCCCGTCCGGGTTGTCCGCACCCTTCAACAGGAACGGCGGTACGGCCGAAGCGAACACTACGCTGTGCAAGCGACCCTCTCCGTGGTTGGCGATGTAACGGGCCACTTCGCCACCGCCCATCGAGAAGCCGACCAACGAGACATCGCGCAGATCACGCTCGTCGATCAGGCCAGCCAGATCAGCGGCCAGGGTGTCGTACTCATAGCCGTCGGCGGGCTTTTCCGAGCGACCGAAGCCACGGCGGTCGTAGCTGATCACGCGGTAACCCGCATCGCGCAGCAACGGCACCTGGGCTTTCCATGACTCGGCCGACAGTGGCCAGCCGTGGATCAGGATCACAGGGCGGCCGGTGCCGCCGGTGTCTTCGATGTGCAGGCGGACGGAGGGGGTAGGCATGGGCGCTCCTGGGGAGAATGAAGAACCCAGCCTAGGTACCTGCATCGGAGCCGCCCGTGATGGAATCGGCGCAGGCCATGACACCGCCTACACGGGCCAGCAGCGGTTCGCACCCGCCAGCGCGGCATTGGTCGGCCCCTGCCCCAGCTTCGTCAGCAACCGCTTACGGTGGCACGGCGCCCGTGCCAGTCTGCGCCGGTCCTCAACGGAGCCATGCCATGCTGCTCGCCCTGCCCCTGCTTGCCGCCGCACTCGCCGGCACCTCCCCCGCCAGCGACACCCTGCGCGAGCAGATCCGCGCGGCCGACATGCAACTGTTCGCCGCAGCGTTCGACGCCTGCGACGCCGACAAGGCCGCCGCGATGACCACCGAAGACATGGAATTCTTCCATGACAAGGACGGCAAGTCCGCCAGCAGTCGCGCCGACTTCCGGCGCAGCGTGGCCAATCTATGCGACAACGCGCGCAAGGGCGGCTGGCACCTGCGACGCGAGCTGGTGGAGAGTTCGCTGCAGGTCTTTCCGCTGCAGGATGATCGCGCCCTGGAAATCGGTGATCACCGCTTTCACGAGCGTGGCGCCGATGGCGTTGAGCGCTGGACCGGCCAGGCCCGTTTCATCCAGGTCTGGCGACGGGTGGACGGCCAATGGCAGGCCGAGCGCGTGATCAGCTACGACCACCGCCCAGCGGACAAATGATCGTCAGCGCCGCAGCGCCCGCTCAGTCACGCAGGTTGATGGCGCGCGTCAGCATCCAGCAGCCGTAGCGGCGCGCGAAGATATAGGTATCGCGCTCGGTGTCGCTGCCGAAGGTTACGCGCTGCCCGTTGTCATCGATGGGCGCGATCTGCGTGGGTGCGGTGTAGGTGCCTGCACGCATGCGCTCGAGCGCGGCCGGGTCACGGCTGACCGGTGATGGCACGAACAGATCGAACGCAGCGAGGTAGCGATAGCTGAAACGCTTCAACCGCGCGACGCCCGGTTCCAGCACGACGTGAGTGGGCGCCAGCCCCTCGTGATCGTCGCGCACGGTATGCATCGGCACCTCGTACTCCAGCGGGTCTGAGGTGTAGCGCAGGCGCACCCGGTCATCGGCCGGGTCGGCAAAGCGTTGCAGGAAGCGGGTGAAGTCCTGTGATGGGCAGGCGGGATCATCCGCTGCCACCGGCGCGTCGGCCAGCGCACTACCTGCGCAGGTCCACAGCCCCGCGACCAGCAGCAACCGCGCGGCCGCCTGCATCCGTATCCCGATTGTCTCCCCGTGCACCACGCTCTCCCTCGCTGCCATTGCACCGGACGCCATCCCCTGCGCCGCCGGGCCACAGGCTAGCAACAAAGCAGTTACCGGCGCAGCCCGCGACCGATTTACACTGGCACCATCTGGCCACACGGTAGCGGCCACCTGGAGCCCCGATGACCCCTGACGATTCCCTCCACCAGCAGATCCGCCAGAACGTGGCCGCCCTGGACGAGAAACACGGCCGCGCGTTCGATGCCACCAGCGAGAACGTGGCCGCCAGCCTGGCCGTGAAGGCCCGCGAACAGGGCCTGGAACGCGCCGACCACGTGCTGGTGAGCAATGCCACGGCCAATCATCCTGCCGGCCACAACATCTTCGTAGTGCAGGGCGATCCGGCCAACCCGGCGCACCTGCGCGCGATGCTGCCGACTGCCGTGGCCGCGCAGACGCCGGCCGAGCAGTCGCTGCAGAAGCTGGGGCTGGGTGGGCAGCAGCCGGTGCAGGACCAGCAGCAGACGCTGGATGCGCAGGCGCTGGATCAGCAGCAGAACCCTGCGCATCGGATGGGGTGATGGGACGGTGGCCGGATTGGCGGCCCCGCGTTACACCATGCGCGGCCCGGCCTGTTCCTGCACCTGCCGTTGTTGGATCTCGTCCTGCGTGCGGACCTGCGCGGACTGCGCCAGCTGCTCTGCACGTTCAAACGATGCTTCCGCGGGTGTCTGCGCGGCAAGCGCCGTGTCCATGCTGGCGCGCACGTGGGCCGGGTCGCTGCGCTCGCCCTGCACGATAAAGATCTTCTGCGCGGCATCAGCCTCCTGCGTGCGCTCGCTCAGCAGCACGTGGTCGACCTGGGTCATTCCATTGGATTTGGCCAAGGCGTAAAGGCTGGCACCGATGTTCGCACTGATGACATCGAATGATCGCCCCCTTTCGGCGTCGAGCTTCGCCACCCCCTCGTTGATCTGCGACAGCAGCGGATCATCCCTGTGGTTGGGCGCGCTCTCTGACAGCATCTTCTGCTTCCAGTCGCGCTCCGGCATCGGGTTGTAGTGCTCGGTATTCAGCTCGCTGTCCGGGAACGGCGGCTTGATGCTCTGCACCTCGGGCAGATTGAACAGCACCTTCATCTCGCCTTCGTAGTCCTTGTCGGCGCCCATCCACGTCTGGCGATGAATGCCGGCATGGTTCATCGCTGCCCAAGCAAAATCGGTGCAGCTGTGTGTGATGCCGTTGTACTTCATGTCGAAGCCGTGGGCGGCGGGAGCGGCGGCGAACTCCTGCACCTTTTCGTACTGCTCTTTGGTGATCTCGATCGTGCGGGAGTAGTAGGGGTCCAGATACTGCTCGCTGTCATGGTTGCTCACGCCACCTCGAACGGACCCCAACTGCTTATCCCACTCGCTGATGGGCGGGCCACTCGAATCTGGCTGCAAGCCATAGCTGATGGCCGTTGTACCGTGCTCGAGGTGCACATACATGTGCCCGGTCATCGAGCTTCCGCCGTCCTTCAGCGGTGTACCCGGAGCAGCCAGGTAAACAGTCAACGTGTATCGATCGTCCTTGTTCATCACTTCGACCTCGGTCCATATCCAAGCAACAGTTCAACATTCAACCCCTGGAGATCAGGTCGATCCGAGGGCAGCTCGATGAGTAGACGATAGCGACCTGGTTCCACTCGCGATGCCTCCGCGATCCTGACCACACCGTAGACCCTTCGCTCATCGACAAGGCCTGCACTCCGTAATACGCCTTGCGCCACGCTGCTTACGGTAGTGAAAGGAACCGCGCCATCGGGACCAACTGACAGCTCCGTACGCCGGTCGCGCGAGGTGTAGTTGAGAGGGGTTTCAACCGTCGAATCGCCATCAAGCCGTTGTAGATGCACAAGGGTCGCGAAGGGCCGAACATCGATACGGCTCTGCTGGGCAAGCATGGCCTTCGCGTCCATCCCCCACACGCGCAGACCCAGCATCAGATCGGGGACGGTGCCCGGTCCAGCGGGTGGCAGATCGAATTCGATGTCTACCACCTTGCCCGCCTTGTCCAACGCAATTGGGCGCGTCAACGGCACTACCGTGCGCGCGGCGGCTTCCTCTGCGGTCAGCAGCTTCGGCGCAGGCTCGGGGGGCGTGGCTGTGCAGCCCGCCAGCGCGAGCAGCAGCATGGCTGCGGCAGGCACACGGGCGAATCGCAGAAAGGCATTCGACATTGCAGCATCCATGGTCAGGTCGGCATTCCATAGCAGCCTGTCCCACGACGGGGGCAGGCTGATGGCCGCATCTTCGCATGTACCTGTGAAAGCGCCTGTAGGACAAATCTGAACGACGACCGCAAGCACGGTTTTCTCGTCCGTCGCCACAAACAGCAAGGGGCAGAGCACGTTGCCCTGCCCCTTGGGCACTACAGAAGCGGTTCCGTTACAGCTGAATCCGCGCCACGCTCTCTTCCGAGCCCTTGGCATCCTTCTCGCCGTTCTTGATGCTCACGTACAGCACGTTGTTCTTCGCATCCAGCGCCAGGCTGTTCGGGTGCGTCGGCACGGCGTAGGTGGCCACCTTCTGGTAGCTGTCGCTGTTGTACGCGGTCACCGTCCCGGCTTCGCGGTTGGTCACATACAGACGCTTGCGCGGTGCATCCAGCAGGATGCCCAGCGGGCCGGCGTCGGTCGGGATGCTGGCCAGTTCCTTGCCGTTGCTGCGGTCGAGCACCAGCACGCGCTGTCCCGGGTGCTTGCTGACCAGCCCGCTGCTCTTGGCCTGGTAACCCCGCAGCATTTCCGAGCCCTGGTCGGTCACGAACAGGCGCTTGCCTGCCGGGTCCAGCGCGATGTTCATCGGCTGCTCGGCGCCGATCTTGTGCTGGGCTTCCACCTTGTTGGAGTCCGTGCCCACCACCACCAGATCGGCCAGCAGGTTGCTGGTGTACACGCGCTTGTTGGCGGCATCCAGCGCCAGGCCCGGCGCCTTGGCATTGCCCAGGCCCGGAATGGTGTTGATCACCTTCAAGGTGTTGGTATCGATCACGAACAACACGCTGCTCACATCGGGCTGGCTGCTGTGGCCGGTCACGTACAGACGGTTGGCGGCACTGTCGACCACCAACTCGCGCAGATCGTGGGTGTAAGCGGCCTTGCCGTCCTTGCCGGTCTTCTTCTCCATCAGCTGCACGGTGCCGATGGCCTTGTTCTGTGCGGTGTCGACCACGGTCACCGACAGGTCCACCGTGTTGCCCACGTACAGGCGGTTGTGGGCGTCATCCAGCACCACGCCGAAGGCCTTGCGCTCCAGCGGGATGCGGGTTTCCACGGCGAGCGTAGTCGGGTTCAGGCGCAGCACCTGGGCCGGGCCGGCGTCATCGCCGAAGCCACCGGACGAGGCGACGAACACCGCGTTCTGCTTGGGGCTGTAGGCCAGCTCGTAAAGGCCCTGGGCGACGGCCTGGCGCTGCACGGCGGTGGCGGGGCTGGTGGCGGGGCTGGTGGCGGGGGCGGCGTCAGCGGCGAAGGCGGTCGGAGCACCGAGGCTCAGCGACACGGCGACGGCCAGCGCGGCCGAACGGAAAAGGGAATTGCGGATCATGCGAGCGTCCTTCAATGGGCACGGAGGGTGTCCTGGCTCGCGGGGCCGTTCTTCGACGGCCCGGCCCTGCATCTGTCTGCGCGGGGTGGGGCTGGCTGGGTAGCGGGGGAATGGTAGCAGGTGGGGCCCGTGGCGTCCGCCTGCGGATGCATGGCGGACGCGCGATCCTGCACGGAGCGCCTACGCCATGCGCGGGGCGTGCGCCTGGGCCAGCTGCTGCTCTTCCTGCTGCCGCTGGGCATCACGCTGCGGCTGTGCCTGTGCCAACTGCTCGATGCACTCGAAGGAGGCGGCCACTGGCGTCTGCGCTGCAACGTCAGCCGGCAGACTGGCGCGTTGATGCGCGGGGTCGCTGCGATCGCCTTGCACGATGAAGAGATTGGGTGCTGCATCGCCACGGCGCTCACCGAGCAGCACATCGTCTACGCGAGCGAATTGCTGCTCCTTGGAGAGGGCGAGAAGGCTGGCGCTGACGTTGCCGTTCTGGGCGCCGAAGGTGCCAAGGTCGGCCACCTGCTGATGGAGCTGGTTGAGGCGGGAGTGATCGGCGTGGGATGGATCGGCGGGGGTTCCCGCCGCTGCGATGGAGTTGTTGCGAAGATGCTCGCCGTTCTCGGTGAACATCCACTCCCGGAACGTCTGCTTCGGCATTGGGTTCCATTGCACCTTGTCCAGCTCGCTGCCCTTTACCTGCTGGGGAATGGCGTTGACTGGAAGGACGTTGTCCAAGACTCTGCTGGCCCCTTCGTAGTTCTTGATCTCACCGGCCAAGCCCACCGGACGCATGCCCGCGTGGTTCAGTGCCCCCCAAGCAAAGTCGGTGCAGGCGTTGGAGAAAAAGTCGTAGTTCATGTCGAAGCCGTGCTTCTTCGGGTCGGCCGAGAACTCGAGAATGCGGTCGTACTGCTCCTTGCTGATCTCGATCGTTCGCTCGAAGCGGGGCTTGTCGTAGACCGACACATCCAGGTCATCAACCTTGCCCCTGTTCGGGTTCTCCTTCGTCCCCGCCAAAGTGAAACCAACGCTCTCCGGCAAGGGCTCGCCCGAGCGACGCAGCGACAGGAACATGTGCCCCGCGAACGATGGCTCCAGCAGCAACCTGTTCCCCTCAGCGTCACGTCCGTAACGGGGTGTACCGGGGGCCGCCAGATGGATGGTCACGCTGTAGCGCTCGGCATCGTCCTTGTGCATGTCTACTTTCCTAGTGATTGGTAGCCAACGATCAATTCTGCTTTCAAGCCTTCCAGCTGGGGTCGATCCTCAACAAGATCTACCAACAGAACGTAGCGCCCAGGCGCAATTCCCCCGACCTGCGCCAACTGCAGCGTGCGATAGAGCGCCTCCTCAGAGTACAACCCCGCCTCGGCAAGACTGTTGATATCAACGCTCCCCGTCGTCAGGTCCGTCACCACGCCATCATCTGGGATCTTCTGCGAGTCACGCCCATCGCGGGTGCGCTGCCAGAGCTGTACAGGGCCAGGCGCGCTACCATCAATCCGCTCCAAGCGCAGCCGCGTTGGCAGCCTCCCCAGCGTGATCTTCTCCGACGCATCCAGCAGCCGGCGCGCGTCGGTGTCCTGCAGCCGCAGCCCGACGTTCAGGATCGGAATGGCCGGCTTCTGAGGCGCGGGCAGGTCGAAAGTGACCTCGGCAATCCGCCCGGCCTTCTGCAACTGCACTACCCGTGTAAACGGCACCACGGTGCGGGCTTCGGCCTGCGCTGGTGTCAGAAGCGTGGGCGCAACCTCAGGCGCTGAAGATGCACGGCACGCCGCCAGCATGCCCAGCACAACCAAGGTCACCAGCACCCGCTGCAGTTGCACGATCATTGCTCCTTCAACCGCAGCGAATCGGCCACATCCGTCTGTGCCGCTACTTCCGTAGCAATGCTCGCCCGTCGATGCCCGGGGTCATCGCGGTCGCCCTGCACGATGAAGATGCTCTCCGCCTCATGGCTGCTCTTGGTAGGCCGGCTGAGCAGCACGTGGTCCACGCGGGACAGGTTGTTCTGCTTGGCCAGCACCAGCAAGCTCGCGCTGATGCGCTGGCTGGTGTCGTCGAAGGTACGGCCGTGGGCGGCGTCCAGCTCGGCCACCTTCTGGATCAGCTGCGCGAACAGCCGGTGGTCGGGGTGCGAGGGGTCCAGCAGCGTACCGGCCACTTCCATCGGGCTGGGCGGCGGCTCGTGGCTCGGACGACCGCCTTCGCGATGCAGCCCGGCCTCGCGTTCGGGCATCGGGTGGTGCTGTTCGCCATTCAATTCGCTTGCCGGGAACGGTGCGGCAATGCACTGGATTTCCGGCAGGTTGAACAGCACCGCGAATTCGCCCAGGTTGCTACCGCCATCGAGCGGTGCAGGCTGCGAATGCAGGCCGGCGTAGTGCAGCGCGGCCCAGACGAAATCGCTGCATCGGTTGATGGTGGCCGGGCGATCGACGTCGAAGCCGAACTCGGCCGGCTCCTCGGCGAAATCGCGCAGGCAGCCGTAGTGCTCCTCGCTGATTTCCAGCGTGCGGCTGTAGTACGGGTCGCGGTGCTCGTCGGCGTCGTCGTGCACGACTTCGGCGTACTGCACACCGGCAGCGGCATCACCGGGCGGCAGGCGCGGCGGTGCGAAGCCGTAGCTGTGCGCTTCCTCGCCGGCGGTGGTCTGGAAATACATGTGGCCGCGCGGTGAGCTACCGCCGCTGTTCAGCGGGGTGCCGGGCGCGGCCAGAAAGAGGGTTACCGTGTAGCGTGCTGCTTGCTCCATGCCTGCTCAGCCTTGTTGGGTACTGCGGTCCTGGCCGGATGATCGCATAGGTGGGTTCGCGGGCAGGTGGAGGCGGCCTGGGTGACGGGATTGGCTTGCTGAATGTGTGAACCAGGGAGCAGTACGGTGCGTCAGCGAGCCGGAGTGTGGAGTACAGCAGGGACGCCTCGTATAGTTGACGCATGTGAAGCAATGGACTTGCTTATGGACCTCATCATGAGGCCGCCGACACTGCTGCCGTTGAATGAACGCCTGCGTGGACCAGGCTTTCAGACCGCGACCACTGTGGTTATTGGCTCGAAACTATGCAAGCGGCTATGCAGACGCGGAACGTCCAAGCCCTCGCACAGTCCGTTTTGGGTTGACCATGCGCCGTGTGCGTCCAGCGCGGTTCAACATGTTGCTGGCTGTTACATCCGGCAACGTATCTGTCACCGGCAGGACCAACGGTCCGATGTCACTCTGCATCAAGGGCGACCGGTCTGTTATCGATGCCGAATCCCTCCTTGTTCTTGTGGACACCGATTGGCCAGTTTGACTGGTCATTACCAGTAGTCTCACCACGAAATGCAGGAATTGAGATGCCCTTCCACTTCCAAGCCAAGCCCTACTCCTCGCTCGATCCAATCAGCGAAACAGAGATCCCTCGTCCAAGAATTGGACCGACTGTGCTGGCTGACGGCCGGCACGGAACCGAGTATCAGTTCGCCATCTATCGAGGAGATTCGCGGGTAGGCGGAGTAGGGTTCGATGGGTGGGATGAAATGACCCAAGATGTGGGTCGCCCTGTCCACGCCTTCGTATTTGACCTTAGGCAAGCTCAGGTCATCCACGCCATGCTGACATACAAGCAGACGTTGGGTAGTGTCGATGACGATTTCACCTATCTCCAAGGCCTCGCGCAAGGCTTCGTACTGTCATTTGCCGGTCGGACTGACAACGATGAGGCCCTAAGGTACCTGGCGGTGACCAGCCCAAATGCACTAATGGAATCGCAGGTCCCAGTGCCTGCAAACGTCGCCCAAAGAGACGACGGTTCCATTGTGCTGGCCAGTATCGACGTCCCTGTACTCGGCGGCCGAGGTCATATGCCATGAGCAAAATCATCTTCGATGACTTTGTGAAGACCACACTCGGCGGCAACTCCTCACGACCGCTCTCGCGGAAATCGGTGTTGCGGCCCATGACGTGAGACCGGACTCTACGCAGCGACACTGCCTGCAGGCGGATGCCCGCAGAGTGAAGGTGCGATACAACCATCACCTCCAGAGAAATAGAATGTCCATTGAATTCAGGCCGGATTCCAACTCCGCATTCGACGCATCGAGTGCAGTAAGAATTTCTTTTCCACGGATTCTACCGGCAACTCTGCCCGACGGAAGCGAAGCCATTGAGTACCAATACACTTTCCGTCGTGACGGAGAGCGGGTTGCGTCGCTCGGAATCCTTGGCACTGAAACTCTTTCGGTTCAGGGCAGCGGACACGAGCGTCTTTGCACACTGGACCTTAGCGCCAGTGAAGTGTTGGAATCGATCATTGATTTTAAGAGAGATATCGAGAATTCAGACGATACCACTTCGTTCATCCGCGCTGTCGCGCAGGGACTACTGAACGTGTTCTCCAATCAACCCAGCATTTTTGAGAGCATTCGTTACATCGCCTTTTGTCGGGTTGATTCATTGATCCAACTCGGTATCGCGTTACCTGAAGACAGCCTACTCCTACGCGATGAAGTGGTACTCCTGGCCAGTCTTTTTGTTCCGCAGCAGCGAGCCGAGGTTGGGTGATATGCCTCAGTTTTCATTTGATAAGTTCGCGCTGACGACGTTGGTACCTGCCACAGATGTGACCACCAGGGCGCGCCTCACGGACCAGCAGAAGGCCGAGATTGTCGACTATCTGAAATCCCCGGGCTCCGGCCCCGATCAGCTAACGAGCTACGAGGAGTTCGTCAACTCAAAGCTCCGTAGTTTTCCTGCTGAGCTACCGTCCGGCGTTGACTATGTGGTGTTCTCCGGTACTGACAGGGCAAAAAAGGGGAACTATTTCAACGCGACGGATTACGGTAAAGATCTGCAGGGAAGCACAGGCATCATCGGGGATACGCCCTGGGGCAAGTACATTGAAGAGGTAGGCAACAATCCCGCAGCCCATCCAGAATTTCATGCGGTTGCAGGCAAGTTTCAAGATTTCATGGATGCCCGGGGCTTCAAGCCGATGGGCACCGGCATTGGCGCGCTCCAGGACATGATGTGGAACGCCGGCAGCTCCCAGTTCCTCGAAAACGCCATCGCCACCGGCAAGCCACTTGTCGCCTTCGTAGACGGAGCGCCCGCCAACCGTGGGTTCAGCAACTTCGAGCTGCCCACCGCCCTCGAACACCCCCAACTCCGCGTCAACGGCTACCCCGTAAGCGCCTTCGGTGCCGACCCGCTCACCTTCGTGAGCCAGTCAGCCGCCGAGTACCAAACCCTCGAGCGCACCCTGGCCCAGCACGCCACCGCCAATACTGGCCAAGCGGTCGACGTGGCCCAGGTACGCTTGCACCTGAAGCCCATCGATGGCTATGACGCCATGGGCAAGACCCTCTTCGAGAAGCCCCTGCACGACTACAGCGCCCTAAGCCTGCACGAGATGTCGACCACCCGCGCGGAATGGGTCGCTGCTCGCTCGGCGCTGTCTACAGGCCCGCGTCTGTTCGCCGATCTGCCTGAGCCAACTCCGCATTCGCCGCTGCAGCCGGGCGCGCCGCGCGGGCCTCCGGGCATGGCAGTAGCCGAGGCGGTACCTCACGGTGTGAACCCCGGCATGAAAGCACTTGGCGTGGCCGGCGTCGCCCTTATGGCGCACGACTTCGCCACCTCCGGCCACAAATGGGTTGAGCTGAACTCGCAAGGCAACACCGCCGGTGCAGATTCCACCTCGGCGCATTTCGTCGGCCGCAACCTGGGCGGTGCGCTGGGCGGCTTCGCAGCAGGTGCAGGCATTGGCCTCGTATCCGGGTCGTGGACGGGCCCCGGCGCTGTCGTCGCTGGCATCGGTGGTGGCGTGTTGGGCGCCCATCTGGGTGAAAAGTGGGCCGAACAGAAGGATATCGAGCGGGTCTACATCCAGCAGGATCCATTGCAGCGTACCTGGACGCGCAACCCGGCAGACCCGGATGGCCGCTGGCTGCGCAACGCCGAGCAACAGCAGGTGCAGAGCGCTGATCTGGGTACAGGCGTGGAGGTGCGGCCAGTGCAGACGGCTCGGGGCGACGATGTCACCTTCCGCGCCGACTATGTGGCTACTGGCACGCTGGAGCGCCAATTGAACTGGCAGGCCGCCCGTGCCTCCTACGAGCTGGGCCTGGCCAACCTGCCGCCGCCACGGGATCCTTACCGACTGAGCGCCAATGGCGTGAGCGAACCGCCACCCGGCGCGTTCGAGACCGGCAGGGCATTCGTCCGCGACACCGCCTCGCGGCAATGGGCGCTGGAGATCAAGGAAGTCGTGGACGGGCGCACACCCATCACTCGACGCGAGCCTGTTCCGCCGGAAAGCGAACCCGCCTTGGATGAGCAGTCGCGCACAGTGATCGCGCAGAACGCAGCGAACACCAAAGCGGCCGTGGCCGCGCGCTACATGGTGGCCCACGAGCAGGGCCGCTGGGGTGATTTCGGCGACGCCCAGAACCCGTCCATTCCGCAGGCCATCCGCGATGCGCAGGACAGCGCCGATACCCTGCGCGCAAGCGACGGCCGCAGCTACAGCCGCCACGCGGATGGCCAGTGGCTGCACGAAGGCGTGGTCTACAACAGCCAGGCCAATCGCAACGTCGGCGATGAGCTGGAGATCACCTGGCAGAGCCAGAACGCCGGCATTGCAGACATGGGCAGGATGGCCGAGCAGATCAAGGCCACCGTGCACATCGCGCCTGAGGGCGTGCGCGGCCAGGTGGAATCGCTGTACGCGAAACATGGCATCCAACGCACCGAGGAGCAGCTTGCCGCCACCACGGCCGCGGTTGAACAGAATCTTGCCGCCGTTGGAAAACAGGCCGACATCACATTGGAGCTGATGCCCGACCCACGCACGCGCCCAGCCCGGATAGTGCGATTACCTCGTTCGGCACTGCCGCGGGCAACCGCATGGTGCTGACCTCCACCACCACCGTGGAGGACATGGCGCGTATTCAATCGGTCCATCGGTCGCCGTCTGCTCCCCTGCCGCAGATGGACGGGCAGCAACGCGAACACTCGACCGTTCCCGCCGTGACACAGGAGCAGGAACACCCGGCCCATGCAGTGCACGACCACGCTCGCAAGGCGGTGGAGGAATCCCGGACCGGAGGCGGCCCGCAAATGCCGGGTCACCCTGATCACGCTCTGTACGAGCAGATACGCGACGGTGTTGCGGCACTGGATGCCAAGCACGGGCGCAGCTTCGATGCGATCAGCGAACGGATGAGCGCCAGCCTGCTGGTGCTGGCCAAGGACAACGATCTGTCACGCGTGGACCACGTGGTGCTGAGCAATGCGACCGCGCAGAACCCTGCGGGACACACGGTGTTTCTGGTGCAGGGCGAGTTGAATGACCCGTCACATGCACGGGCCTCTATGCCAACGGCGCAGGCAGTGCAGACGCCTGTCGAGCAATCGCTGCAGCAGTACGAAAGCGTGAGCCAGGAAGCGCAGCAGCGTGCGATGAGCCGTGAGCTTGAGCAGCAGTCGCAGGAGAAACAGATGCAGCAGGAAGTGAGGGGGCGCGCGGCGAGTATGGGTTGAGTCTGGGGCCCATCAAGTTGCCAGGCCTTTGACTCTCTCAAGATTCCCAGAAGACGGCCGCTATTGCCGTTCGAGCGTCCTTTCGAGATTCCGATGAGCACCGAGTACAGCACGCCGCCTGCACAGGCCGTCACCATCAATCCCATGCGACTGCCAAACACGCTGCATCTCGCACTGGGTGCATTCGCGCTGCTGTTTGGCCTCATCCTGCTGCTCAGCGTTACCAATGCCGATCAGGTTCGCAGCATGGGAATCGGTGCCGTCGGCCGCATGGCCACCGGCATTACGCTGCTGCTGTTCGGCGGCGTGCACATCCGCGAGGCCATGCGCTATTTCCGCTTCACCGTGGTTCCCGGGGAGTCGGGTCTCATTGCCCTGCCGGGTGACGAAACCCACCACCGGCATTACCTGCTCAATGTCATCAACAACGGTATTCCGGTGGGCCAGCGTCCCGAGGGCGCGCTGCTGTCCATGTTCTATGGCCTGGTGCCGCAGCTGATCAATGCACCACCCACCATCCGCTGGCACGCCGAGGTACAGCTGCAGCGGGCGGTCTACCTGGCCGCGCTGCTGGTCAGCTTCGGCCTGGCGTGGGTGTTCGCTCAACCGGCCGCCTTCGCGTGGATGGCCGGCTTCTACTTCCTGATCTCGGTGATGGTGCTGCGGCCCTTCGCCACGCTCTCGGCCATCCGCAAGGGCGCGATGGGTGCGGCCAACAGCCCCGTGCCGGCGCCGCGCTGGCCGGCCATCGTCACATTGCTGCTGATCTCCATTGCCGGCCCGCTGGCCATCACGCTCTCGCCGGTGCAGGTCCCCGCCCCACCGTTCGCCGTTTCCACCGTCGTGCTGCCCACCCTGGCCGTGCTTGGCAGCGGGCTCATTGCCAGCGCCTTGTTCACCGTGGCGCTGATCTCGCAGACCGGTAGCTACAGCGCCTCGGCGGCGCGGCACATCGTAGACGAGAAAATGCAGATGGCCGACCTGAGCGGCGGCCTTCTGCAGCGCCTCTCCAGCCGCATTCCGCAACCCCATCATCGCTATGTGCACGAGCACAACGTCAGCAAGGACAGTTTCGATGGCGAGCTGCTGGTGGAAGAAGAGCCGACCGTGCGTGCCGACCAGAGCGCATCGGGGCTGGTCGAGGCATTCCGTGCCGCGTGGCAGTCGCCCAGTCAGCAACCGCTGCTGGCATTGGGACTGTTCGGCCTGCTGCTGGGCGTCGTCGGCGTGGTTCTGGCCTTCGTGTACGCACGCAGCAGCGGCAATGCAATGGTGGGCCTGGTAGCGCTGGCCTTCATCTCTTCGGCACAGTTCGCGATGGCCTCCGCCCACAAACTATGGAACCGGGTCGATTTCCAATCCACGCTGTACCGCATCCGCTACCTGGGCACCTATCACCGCGGCCAGCGCGTGGCCGGCAACGCGTACGCCGGCAATGGCACGTTGGCCGAAGGCGCGGTGCGCTTCGGGCCGACACGGGTGGAGGTATGCGTGGCGCAGGTGACGTCCGTGGCGTTCATGCACGGCGGCATACGGCATCTTACTGCGGTGGACCTGCAGCGCGATGCCAGCAATGCGGTGATTGGCGTGATGCAGGACTACGCGCGCGAGGCGCAGGACTGTGCCAACCAGTTCTACGCACAGGAACACCAGGTACGCGAGGTGATGAGCCATGGCAGCCGCCCACCGGAGCTGCCGCGAACGCAGCACCCCATGGCTGAGACCTGAGCCGCTCACTCCTCCGCACTGCGTCGAGGCAGGCGGAGGAGTGCCGACTGGGCCGCGAACGCATTGATGTTTTCGATCTCATTCTGGCCTGCGTGAGTACGCGGCCAACAGTGCCGGTAGATAGGACTGCAATTCCGGTACCGGTGCAAGCAGCCGCACGCAGACCTGATAAGGGCCACGCGACAGATTACGCGCCGCACAACTAGCCCATCTGCATGCCACCAGCCGTCTGCGCCGCCGCTTCACGCTGCTGCGCTTCCTGACGCGTCTGCTCAGTCACCCGCGTGTCGATCTGCTGACTGCGGACCACCCCTTCCTCAAGGCTTTGTTGAGGCTGGTTCAGATCTACCATGGCCCTGAAGCCAGGCGTCGTGCCCATCACGAAGATCTTCTCTTCCTGCAGCACCACATCACGCAGTTGTTGCGGCTGGTGAATGCCGTTCTCCCGCGCAGCAACCATCGCTGACATCACCTGCGCATCGCTCACCTTCTCAGGCAAGTCCAATCGCATGCGATCGAACAGTTGCTGCGATTCCGGCGACAGTGCCGCCACCCGCTCCTGCGGAAGTTCGCCATCCACCTCGGTCAACAGCTTCTGCAGCGTGCTTTGCTTCTTGGGAAGCGGATTCTCATGCGTCGAATTGAGCTTGCTGTCGGGGAACGGCTTTGGGATGCTCTTCAGCGCATCGATGTTCGGAAGCACCTTCATCGTCCCTTCGAAGCCGGGATCGGGCTTCTCGAGCTTGGGTCGCAGGCCGGCCTGACCAAGGCCTGTCCATACGTAATCGACGCAGCTGTTCGACAAACCGTTGTAGTAGAGATTGAAACGGTCCTGATCGCGATTGACGCCAGCCTCGCCGTACGCCTTCAACGTGTCGTACTGGTCCTTGGTGATCTCGATCGTGTAGGAAAACCGAGGGTTCTGGTAGGTCTCGAATTCCCCTTTGACCACGTGCCCCGGCCCAGTGATCCCTGTTTTTATCGGCGAGAACCCGTACCCGTCCTTCTTGTCACCATCGGCAACCATGAAGTAGGCATGGCCTGCCGATGATGAGTGCGACGCGCCCTCCTTGCTTGCAACAGGAGTTCCCGGTGCCGCGAGGTAGACCGTGACGGTGTAAGGCCCCTTCTTGCCTTCCTGGGGTGTGGCTGCACTGTTCGATTGACTGTCCATAGTCCTATTTCACGTTGTAGTTGGCGACGAGAAGCTCGATGTTGAGATGTGCAACGTCTGGGTTGCCCTGAAGATTGGTCACCTTCAGCCGGTACTTCCCCGCCGTCAGATCCCCGGAATCGGCACGGGCCACCTCGTATTCCCGGTAGGCCAGTGACATGTCGTACTTTCCTGCATTGACCAGACTGTTCGAATCCGCGCCGACGGCATTCCTGTATTCGAACACATCGCCCCTGGCCGGCTGATATCGGCTGCCCTGCCCGGCAGCGGGCAGATCACGATTCAACTCCTGCAGCGTGATGGGCGTCTCGGTGCCACCATCCAGCTTCCACAGTTGCACCTTCAGGGGAATCCGGGCGTCTTCAAGGAAGTCGACATCCCCCGGTTTCATGTCCGGGCGCTTGGGCGGCCCGCCGGTACGGAAGCCGATGAGGAACGTGCGAGGTTTGGGGTCTTTCTCCCAGGGCGGCGGCAGCTCAAAACGCGCCTCTACCGTCGCACCCGCGTGGACCAGATCCATCGGCTTGGCGATGGGGAAGCCATCGCCGTACATCTGGGGGGCCTGGGTGCCACAGCCGCCCATAAGCAGGGGCAGCATCACCATCCATGGCCTCAGTAGGTGTCGCATCCATTCCTCCCATTCGGGCACTCACTTGTCGGCAGTTTATACACCGCACCGGCCGGCAGGACCTGAACTGGCTTCACACAACCCAGGGGGGGGATGCGGATGCCCTGCCGAAGAACATTGCGCGTGCAAGTTCTGGAGATGGCAGGCACGCGATGGTTGCGACGTCCACGCGTGTGGGGGAACTGGATTGCGCGGCGCTGGATGCACTCCGACAGTGGCGATTCGCACCCACCGAGCAGCAAGGTGCAGCCGTGCGGGTACGTGTGCGGGTCCAAGTGGTAATTGAGATGCGCGGGCGTTGAATCCCTGCATATGAGATACGCCAGGTTCATCCTCTCCAGCCCACCGGAGGATCACCATGACCAAGATCGACCCCACATGGCTGGACGCCTTCGACAAAGAGCTCCTCCACCTGTTCGCCATCGACCACCGCGATGCCGGCATGGATGAGTACTTGCTGCGCTGCTACACAGACCTCCCACCACGCGAAGCAGCACTGGCCTTCGGCAGCGACTACGACCTGGAGCGCGACGATGCGCTGTGGCCACGCCCGCGCGTGCCTGTGTGAACCGCACAGCAGTCCGGCACGCCGGCATTCAAGGCAAGCGATGCCAGGGGATGGCCGCTATGCTGGCAGCGCACCAGAATGGAAACCACGCATGCTTCGTTTGAACACCGCCCTGGCACTGAACCTCGTTCTGACGCTGCTGGGCGCCACATCTGCCATGGCCATGGCGGCAGACCCGCAGGTTTCCACTGAAGTGTTCGTAGAGCGCGGTGACAACCCCACTTTCGAGCTGCAGGAGGCGCCTGCCGTTGTGTATTCAACGGCCCCGGCCACGCCGCCCGATACCTTCCTGCAGATTCCCATGGTGGTGCTGCTGGTTGCTCAATTGGATGAGCTGGGCCACGTTTCCAACGTGATGGTGATGCGGTCCAGCGGATTGCGGGAGTTTGATCGTGCGGCCTTTACCGCAGTGGACCAGTGGCGCTTCGAACCGGTGGTGGTTGAGGGCGTCGCGCAGCACGCGCGGGTTCGGGTCCGTCTGACCTTCGTGCCCACGGCCGAGGCGCCGCCCGGCTGAAGGGCTGCTCCAATCTGTCGTAATTGGTCCTACGCCGTGGGGCAGGCTGTGGGCATCCTGCGCTTGGGGCCAATAGCGCCAAGCCCTTCAAGACCGTTGCGGCGCAATCGCTTGCCGGCTTAACACCGTGTGCGACAATTCCGAAAGCGTCAGGACTGGCAATCATCAGTTCTGCAGTTTCTTGGCATTTGGCCAATACGCGGGTATCTCTTGGCGTGCCACCGAAAAAGGGTGGCGCGGGACTCGAAAACCCGTCTATGTACCAGATGTATGCGCTTGCCAGCCGGCGTCACCTTTCGTGTGGCGTCGGCTGGCAATCCGTTCGCGTTCCATGGCGGGCGGTGCGTGGGGGCCTTCGTGCCCGCCGGTCTGGTACTTACCGGTTTTCGAGCCACGCACCGTCCGCCGCCTTTATTGGTGGCGCTGCTATCTGTCCTGTACGGAGCATTGCCATGAACACATCGGACTTCCGTTCCCTGCACGCGCAGTACGATCCGAACAACGCTGAAGCCGAGCGCGAACCGTCCGTCGATCCCAACACCTTCGTTGCCACGCTGCGCCGCATCGGAACCGGTGCGGCTGCCGACGGCCAGCCTTGGCCGGAACGGCATCAACTGCCGGGTCGATGCCTTCAACTGGCGGATGCGGACTGCGCGCTGGCCGGTCTGCGTGTGGTGGCGGAGCTGATGTTGGCTGCGGAGCGGACGCGGCAGAACGGTGCGCCCGAGGAGTACCTGGGGGATCGGGTGATGGAGGGGTTGAAGATGGCTTGTGTGGCGCTAACGGCGCAGGCCAGTGCGTGCCTGCAGGTGCGCGGGTAGTGCCTCCTACGCTGCGGGTCTGGTGCGATGCGGCGGTGCTGCCGCAGCGCTGCCCATGAGGGTGCCGCCCGTAGTTATCACCACCACGCTCATGTTGATGGGATTGGTGATCTCCCGGGCCACCTGGGCGCAGGTGACACCGGGCTGGCTCGCCTGCTCAACCGCACCGCGCTTGAACTCGGCACTGAACTTCCTACGCTTTGACATGAACACTCCTTATGGCTTGGATCGGCCTTCTTGTAAGTGGCCGTGAAAACGGGGGTGAACCCTTTAGATCGGGCTAAGTGCCGTATGCGACAGCTTCTGGCGCTATCCTGTCGAAAAATGACAGGTACGTCGAAGCATGATGGACGAAACTCCTTGGGGAACCTTCAGTTCACTTGATCGCACTGATCGCGATCTGGCACACGAGATTTTGAAGTGGGACAAACATCAGGTTCTCGAGGGCATGGTCGTTGAACGCGCCTTCGATCAAATGTTCGAACACGCGGCGACTGAATCGAATGGTGGTCTGCAGCTTCTGGACCTGGAAACGTTCGTTGTTAAATCCCCCACGGCCGGATCTCCTCCAGTCGCTTTCGTGTGGCTCCGGGGCACTCAGCCTGGACAACGACGTTACCTTGACGCTCTCGCAAAGGTATTCACCGTGTATCACCTTGAGCTGATCAACGATGATTTCCATGCCAGTCTGTGGGATTCGAAGCACTTGACGCCAAGACGGCCTCTGGCGGATCTGGTTCGGGATATCGGACGAAAGCCGAGGTACCAAGCCGTCGCACCAGATGTCAAGAATGAGGTGCGCCAGAACACAGCCATCTGGGGATTCCTTGCCGAGGCGCTCAGTACTGAGCAGATCTGGACGCAGCTGGTGATTCCGCGGCTCCTTGTGAATTTCCTGCTGCAGCCATTCTTCATCGGCACGTGGAACCTGGACAGGATCTGTCTATTCCGTGAGGAACTCTGGATGCTCGAACTCAAGCATAAGTTCCCTATGGGGTCAGGCGACAACTTCGGGTTGAACGATGGCGAGTTGCGCATGATGAGGTTCATGTCCGATGCCGGCCTGAGGCCTGCGCACATGATCATTGTGAAACCCGTCCGCGACATCACGGTCAAGCCCATGTATCTCTTCAACAACAGACAGTTGCGCGAGCGTGCTGCCGTCATTGGGGTTGAGATGACACGCCAGAAGATCGATCTGATCGAACGGAAACCCCTGCGAAAATCCGCCAAGCACACGACCATCACTGGGACTGGAACCGTTGGATTCCGGGAGCTGCCGGTATCGATCTTTTCCAGACTTGGCACTTATGGTGAGGAGGGTCAGAAGATCTCACCAGAGATCCTGAAGCTCCTGTCGGGCCAGAAGCTCGAGCAGGCATCGGGCGGGTGGTTGGCAGAGTTGGCCCAAGTAGCGCCGACCGCTCCTCGGAAATGATGGGTCTCAGCTTTTGAGATCGACCCGGTGGAAGATGCCCCCGGCTTCTCAAGCCGACATGCGTTTCGGACTGGACCGACGAGCCCCACCACCCTTCTCTAGAGGCGTTGCCCCGACAGCGTGCCGAGGCAAGCCCTGATTGCCCCACTTCACCCACGGGAAGAAATTGGACATACTGTCCCCCGAATTCCCGGAGCACCCATGAACGCGTACGAACTGATCGACCTCTCCCTCCAGCGCTTCAGCCCCAAGGAGGTCGCCCAGGCACTGGGAGTTGATCCGAAGACGGTCCGCCGCTGGCAGCTGCGCGAGACCGAACCCAAGCCTTACATTGCAGATGCCATTCGCCAGCGTCTGCTGCCCTTCGGCGAGCCGCCTTCGGGCCAGGGCCAGTTCCGATTCATCGATCTGTTCGCCGGCATCGGCGGCATCCGTACCGCATTCGAGAAGCAGGGCGGCCGCTGTGTATTCACCAGCGAATGGGACCCCTACGCGGTAAAGACATACAAGGCGAACTTCCACGACGGTCCGGATCACGTCTTCGAGTCGGACATCACCAAGGTTCATGAGAACGACGTGCCAGATCACGACGTGTTGCTGGCGGGCTTCCCCTGCCAGCCGTTCTCGATCGCGGGTGTGTCCAAGAAGAACTCCCTCGGCCGTCCGCATGGCTTCTCGGACAAGACCCAAGGCACGTTGTTCTTTGACGTGGCGCGCATCATTGACGCCAAGCGTCCTCGCGCTTTCCTTCTGGAGAACGTGAAGAATCTGATGAGCCACGACAAGGGCCGCACGTTCTCAACGATCATGGACGTGCTCAAGAACGAGCTTGGCTACCATGTGCAGGCCAAGGTCATCAATGGCAAGCACTTTGGTCCCCAGCACCGCGAACGAATCATCATCGTGGGCTTCCGCGAAGAGACCGCCTTCACGTGGGACGACCTGCAACTGCCTGACTTCGGCACCTCGCCCCGTATGGGCTCAGTCCTGCACAAGCAGGATGGCAGCGAGGGCGAGGATCAACCCTACATCGGTGGCACGAAAGGCAAGGTACTGGACAAGTACACGCTCTCGGACAAGCTGTGGGAGTACCTGCAGAACTATGCGGCCAAGCACCGTGACAAGGGCAATGGCTTCGGCTTCGGTCTGGTGACCCCTGAAAGTACCTGCCGTACGCTCTCCGCGCGCTACTACAAGGATGGTTCGGAGATCCTCATTTCCCAAGGCCCGAAGAAGAATCCGCGTCGCCTGACGCCGCGCGAGTGCGCCCGTCTGATGGGCTTTGATGACAACTTCCGCATTCCAGTCTCCGATACCCGTGCCTACAAGCAGTTCGGAAACTCGGTGGTTGTGCCGGTGATCGCTGAAGTCGCCCGCATCATGGTTCCTCACCTGCTCCATAAGGCTGATTCGGAGCCGGCAAAGCCGGCTAAGAAGAAGGCCAAGGCCTGACCTTGGTCGACAGCCTCACCCCGGAGCAGCGGTCCGCGCAGATGTCGCGGATCCGTGGTTCGAACACCAAGCTGGAGGTCCTTGTCCGCAAGGGCCTCCATGCTCGAGGGCTAAGGTATCGACTGGGTGGTGCAAAGCTGCCTGGCAGACCAGACATCGTGCTGCCTAAGTATCGGACCGTGGTGTTCGTCCACGGGTGCTTCTGGCATGGGCATGATTGTCCGCTATACCGACTGCCGAAGACGCGCCCGGAGTTCTGGGCAGATAAGATTGGCAAGAACAGGATCCGGGATCTGCGCGTTACCGCCGAGCTTGAAGCCCTGGGCTGGCGGGTGCTGACCGTATGGGAGTGCTCCCTGCGCGGCAAGACCGCCCTTGAGCAGGCTTCATTTCTAGATCACTTTGCCGGGACACTACGACAAACAGCTCATTGAGGAAGAACTAACGTGGACATGGATTTTCTGGAGCAGAGCTCAGACCAGTGGTCGCTGATGGAGTCCTTTGTCGGCCGCAGCGGCAAGCTGTTTCTGAAAAAACTCTCGCGCAATGATGCATCGTGGGCTAATGAGGGTGGCGGCCATCAGTATGGCTTCTATGTGCCCCGCGCCGTACGCGAGTCTGAATTTTTTCCGAAGCTTCATGCCCGGGAAGACATCCCGCATATCCTGGAAGCTGACTGCCCATCCTTCTGGCCTCAAACCGGTGAGGTCAGGAGCGACTCAGGTATCAAGTACTACAGCAACAAGGGCTCTGAGTGCCACTTCACGAGGATTCCCGCAGAGCTTTTTGCTGGCCTCAACCCCGCATCATGGCTTCTGGGCGGGACGCTTGAAGAGCCTGAAGGGGATGCGCATCACTGGTTCATGGTGATCGACTCAGCATCTACGGAAGCGGAAATGCTTGAGAGTCGCCTCGACATCCAAGCGAACTTCCACTTCGATCTTTTCGATCCATCGAAGTTCAAACGCGCCTCGGCCATCGAGTCGGACGAAGCTGCGGAACTGATCAGCGAGATCGATGCCGCGATCAGGACTGGCACCGTCGAGACGCTCGTTGCGAAGTACTCGAAGCTTCCTGATTCGCTTGTGCTTGCGGATGAGGCGCGGTTGGATTTCCTCAGATCTGTGAGGTCGAAGACGTTCAACCCATGGGATATCAAAAAGCCTGGCGACGCTCTCATGCGCGTAAGCAGGGACATCGAGTTTTCAATCTACCGCCGACATGAGCTCCGCATGAGGGCAGTAGAAGTCGCCAAAGTTATAGCCCAGCATGATCGGTCTGCGACTGCAGCTGTACGCGGTTTCGCGTCCTTGAACTCGATATTTCTCTCTGCGAGCCAACAGCGGAAGAGCCGTGCTGGAAAGTCATTTGAGACCCATCTGGCCGCCATGTTGAAGGAGGGGGGAGTGAGGTTCGAGGCGCAGGCAATTCTTGGCCAGCGACGGCCGGACTTCGTCCTGCCTGATCAGGCGACGGTCGCCCTGGACACGCAGCGGCGATATGAAGACGCAGCCATTCTTTCGGCCAAGACGACTCTACGCGAGCGATGGAAGCAGATCACCCACGAACGCTTCAATTGTGCAATCTTCCTGGCTACGGTGGATGACCGGGTTTCGAAGGAAGCACTTGCAGATCTACGAAAGGCAGAGATCACACTGGTGGTGCCGGAGTCGTTGAAGATGAAGACCAATGAGTCGTTGTATCACCACGATTCAAACGTCATCTCATTTCGCACGTTTTTTGATGAAGAGCTGGCCTCCAAACGGCCTAAGCTCCTTCTCAATCTTCAGAATAATGTGGAATAGTCGCTAAATTAGAGAATAGGATTTAATTGATTAGCGTGCCGATGACTTCGCAGGTCTGGTTCCATGCTTTGATCGAGCACACGACAGAGGGAAGTAGCCGTCGATGGCTCAAGGCATCAATTGACAGCTGCAAGTCGACCTGATAAACAGAAGAAGTACCACCGCTATAAGGACTTGCGTCGCCAACAGGAATGTCCCGGAGACATTTTTCGCCTTATTTGTGATCCTGTCTAGATTATCGCCAGCAATCAGGGAGGTCGCATGCCGCTTTATTCTGATATTGATGGAGATTCCGGCGTCCACTCATATGAGTTTGGACCCGACTGGATCGTGGTGAACTTCACAAAGGGGGGCTCGTATCGGTATGACGCAAGCCGGCCGGGCATAGCCCATGTGCATGCAATGATTTCTCTTGCAGGAGCGGGCAACGGCTTGAATGCGTATATCAACAAGAATGTACGCGCGAACTACGCTGAAAAGTTGGGGTGATCTTCCTTCTCATGGCAGCATTATCTGCCATGAGACTTTAGATCGAGCCCGTCAAGAAACATAACTTTTTGCGGTGGCCTACCGGCTTTTACTCAGGTCATTGCGGTTAATGTAGCGGCGCAGGCCGCCCTAGGTGTTTTCATCTTCAGCGCTTGGCGAGGGCGCTGTTGGTCGTAAAGCGATCAAGTCAACGATTAGCCGCGATACACGGGTATGGCTCTCGAAGCAATGCCGGGGCACGCACTGCTCTCTCAGCGTTCTGATCACGCATCCAATCATGCCGTTCTGCTTTAGGCCGTGTGGGATGGATTCCTACTTCAAGACGCAGCCGTAGCTGCGCATCAATCCTGTGTAGTCGCGACTGGCACGACCAAGCCGTTATTGAAACGGAATAGGAACGGCTCATGCACTATGTCCCAGCGCAACATAGCGTGTGATAAGAGCACTAACAATGATCCCACTCAGCTCTCTCTACATAGCACAAACGAAATGGCTTGGGCGGCGTCCGGCGGGGCATTACCACAAACGGGATTTCGCACCACCGGCAGCGACTAATCTACAGCGAGCGAGTGCACTCGAGAAGCTACAAAATCAGAAAACTTGGAATGCTTTGCGAACGATGCATACTCAGCCCGATCATTGAATCGCTGGATCACTGCGGCACGAATAGCACCCTGAGATGAAACCGTATTCCGCCGACACTGGCTATTTACGAACCCAACAACCCCATTAACCTTTAACTTAAATTTCTTTGCCGCGTCTTGATCGGATACCAAGTCACCAACAATTTCATCGAGGATTGTCCGCCAGTCCACCAAAGATGCACTGGAGCCTTCCTCACCCACACTGGCCGGCAAACACCACCAATGGTACGTACTTCCAGCCCTTTTAAAACTTCTGTATCTCTCTGCATATTCGTACGAATTAGACGGCAATTGCACTTGCCACTCAGGAGCCACTGCCAGAGTGCCATCTGACCTTCCGGCATTCAGCACCATGTCCGAATCGTCGGTGACGGCGTATACATGGCCTGGAGGGAGCGCCTTAATCAAATTAATAGCAGCAGCTTGGGGCGAAACCTGCGCCTGATCAATCAAGGAAAGATGAACATCAGACGCTTCCATCTCATTTATTAGCTGAGCCAACCACGCTTTGGGCATCAACAATTCAGAAGCAAAAGCATTCGCCTGACGTTCCATCTCAATATAAGCATCGACATTGGCAATTCGCTGAGAGGTGTCAAGTGACTCATCATCCAAGAATACGCCCCGATGCCACGGAATAATAACGTGTCCTAACTCGTGGGCAGCGGTAAATCGCATCCTAGCACCGGGAATTCTCGAATTAATAATTATTCGAGGGCGAGCCCCACATCCAATATCAAGCACAATCCCATCAAACTGGAAAGGAATGGGTACGATCTCTAGCTCAGCATAATTTTTAATAATCCCAATTACATCAACGGGGACTGTTGAACCATGTCTCGCAAGCAGAATAGCTGCAATGTTTCTTGCAGAGTCACAGAGATCGACCCCTTTCACTTTATTCGTCCCGTTCTGCGCAGCCATTTAACGACCGGGCTGTTCTCCGATAGACCTTGGCCTCTCGCGGCCAATGGCAGCGCCATAGCACCCTTGATATACTCGTCAAATGTTTGGCCATTCGTACGCGCGGTAATTACGGAGAGTATTACGGAGGAATCGAGCAGCCAAGCGGAATACTCTTCTTCAGTAAGTCCAATGTATTCAGAAAGTTCCATTTCGATGGACGCGTCATCGTGCCACGCCTGCACAGCACCATCGATGCCGTCAGGTAGCTCTTGGCCGCGAATACATTTGTCTATAAAGCTAAGCTCACGAGACATCGATTTTCCTCCCTCGTACGGCGCCCTTTTGGAAATCCCCTGTCATGGCATCGATCACGCCAAGGTGGTTCCCACGCCGATCATAGACCTCAATCTCTCCGTGATACGCGTCCCATTCATAGTAACGGTCCTGGTTTGGGGACTCCCAACGGGGGGGGACGCGGCGCGGAATTCGCTTGAGTTGATCTAAATAACACGGCTTTGGAATTGGAACCCGAGTCACGCTTTACTCCAAAGAAAATGTGTTGAACCCCAAGGGGATTTCCGGACATTTAGAAAGAGCGAGATAAAGGTAGAGGGCGTGTCGCACCCTCCACCTTTAAACACCTTTCAAACCCCAACAGGATTAGCCTTCTCCGGATCAATCTTGTACTGCTTGATCGCCCGGGCCACATCCTTCGCGGTCATCTTCCCGTCCTTCGCCAGCGCCGCAATCGCGGCATGCGCGATGTAGTACCGGTCAACCTCGAAGAACCGGCGCAGGTTCGCACGCGTGTCCGAACGACCAAACCCATCCGTACCCAGCACCGTGTACGACATCGGCACGAACGCGCGGATCTGGTCCGCATACGCACGCACATAGTCGGTGGCGGCAATCGCCGGGCCCTGGCGGCCTTCCAGCAGCTCGGTCACGTAGGCCTTGCGCTGCTCACCTTCCGGATGCAGGCGGTTGGCACGTTCCACGTCGAAACCATCGCGACGCAGCTCGTTGAAGCTCGGGCAGGACCAGATGTCGGCGGTCACGCCGAAGTCCTTGTCCAGCAGCTCTGCCGCCGCAATGGCTTCACGCAGGATGGTGCCCGAACCCAGCAGCTGCACGCGCAGCTCGCCCTTCTTCGGCTTGCCGGCGTCGGTCAGCAGGTACATGCCCTTGACGATCCCTTCGGCCGCGCCTTCCGGCATTTCCGGGTGGGTGTAGTTCTCGTTCATCAGGGTGACGTAGTAGTACTCGTCAATCTGATCTTCCATCATCGCCTTGGTGCCGTGCTGCAGGATCACCGTCACTTCGAAGCCGAAGGTCGGGTCGTAGCTGCGCACGTTCGGGATACCACCGGCCACCAGATGGCTGAAGCCATCTTCGTGCTGCAGGCCTTCACCGTTCAGCGTGGTGCGGCCGGCGGTACCACCCAGCAGGAAGCCGCGGGTACGCATGTCGGCGGCCTGCCAGGCGATGTCGCCCACGCGCTGGAAGCCGAACATCGAGTAGTAGATGTAGAACGGCAGCATCGGCACGTTGCTGACCGAGTAGCTGGTACCAGCCGCCATCCACGAGCTGATCGCGCCCGGCTCGCTGATGCCCTGCTGCAGCACCTGGCCGCTCTGGTCTTCGCGGTAGAACATCAGCTGGTCGGCGTCGACCGGCTTGTACTTCTGGCCGAACGGCGCGTAGATGCCGATCTGGCGGAACAGGCCTTCCATGCCGAAGGTACGAGCTTCGTCGGCCACGATCGGCACGATGTGCGGGCCCAGTTCCTTGTCGCGCAGGGTGATGTTCAGGCTCTGCACGAATGCCATGGTGGTGGAATAGCTGCGCTCGCCGCTGCTCTTCAGCAGGCGCTCGTAGCTTTCCAGCTTCGGTGCATTGAAGCTCTTTTCGGCCTTGCGGCGGCGCTGCGGCAGGTAACCACCCAGCGACGCACGGCGCTCCTGCAGGTACTGCACTTCCGGCGAATCCGGGCCCGGGTGGTAGAACGGCACCTGGCCATCGGCCAGCTGCGCGTCGGTCACCGGGATGTTGAAGCGGTCGCGGAAGTGGCGCACCGCTTCGTCGTCCAGCTTCTTGGTCTGGTGGGTCGGGTTCAGTGCCTCACCGGCGCTGCCCATCCCGTAGCCCTTGACCGTCTTGGCCAGGATCACGGTCGGCATGCCCTTGGTGTTCACGGCCTGGTGGTAGGCGGCGTACACCTTGTGCGGGTCGTGGCCACCACGGTTCAGGCGCCAGATGTCGTCGTCGGACAGACCGGCCACCATCGCGGCGGTTTCCGGGTACTTGCCGAAGAAATGCTCGCGCGTGTACGCGCCGCCGAAGGCCTTGCAGTTCTGGTATTCGCCGTCGACGGTTTCCATCATCAGCTTCTTCAGGACGCCATTGGTGTCCTTGGCCAGCAGGGCATCCCAGTAACCGCCCCACAGCAGCTTGATGACATTCCAGCCGCCGCCACGGAACACGCCTTCCAGCTCCTGGATGATCTTGCCGTTGCCGCGCACCGGGCCGTCCAGGCGCTGCAGGTTGCAGTTCACCACGAAGATCAGGTTGTCCAGGCCTTCACGGCCAGCCAGTGCGATGGCACCCAGGGTTTCCGGCTCGTCGCTCTCGCCGTCGCCGATGAAGCACCACACCTTGCGGTCGGACTTCTCGATCAGGCCACGGTTTTCCAGGTAGCGCATGAACTGCGCCTGGTAGATGGCGGCCAGCGGGCCCAGGCCCATCGACACGGTCGGGGTCTGCCAGTATTCCGGCATCAGCCACGGATGCGGGTACGACGACAGGCCGCCGCCGTCCACTTCCATGCGGAACTTGTCCAGCTGCTCTTCGTTGATGCGGCCTTCCAGGAAGGAACGCGCGTAGATGCCCGGGGCGCTGTGGCCCTGGATGAACAGCAGGTCGCCCGGGTGGTTCTCACTGGGGGCGCGCCAGAAGTGGTTGAAGCCCACGTCGTACAGCGTTGCGCCGGAGGCGAACGAAGCGATGTGGCCGCCCAGGTCACCCGGCTTGCGGTTGGCGCGCACCACGGTGGCCATCGCGTTCCAGCGGATGATCGAACGGATGCGCCATTCCAGTTCGGCGTTGCCCGGGCTCTTGGCCTCCAGCTGCGGCTCGATGGTGTTGACGTATTCGGTAGTGGGAGAGAACGGCAGATAGGCACCCGAACGACGGGTCAGTTCCACCATGCCTTCCAGCAGCTGATGCGCGCGCTCGGGGCCCTCGACATCAATAACGGCCTTCAACGACTCGATCCACTCCTGGGTTTCCACAGGATTCGGGTCGTTGTTCAGCACCTCGTTCAACCAGTTCATTAGCGCTCCCATTACCGCACGCACGCGCGCGACTGTTGATAGATTTCTAGACCGCAAAGTGTAGCGCACCAAGGCCTTTCGTCACTTGGCTACGCTGGCGTATGGAGGCATGCCACCCCTGTCTGCATGGCATGTCCCGGGACGTCCACCAGCGGGACAAAGCACTGCTGCAGGCCGCTGTGGCTGCCTGCAAGGGCTGCGCCAGCTGTCGCCTGCGGCCTGCTGCGCCCATGCGCAGGACGCAGTGTTACTGCTGCGGATGACCGTTGTGGGGCAAGGCCGGCGCCGTGTCGGCGTTGTCTGATGCGCTGCCGCTGAACCCGCGACAACGTGTCGCGCGTGCCTCTCGACGCGGACGGGGCCGCTGCGCACGGTTAGCGGCGAGCAGGCCCCTTCCCGCGGTTCGCCGCTCGTCTGCTGCGCCCCGGCCGGGGCGAAACCCCGCAGCGCCGTTGCGTGGCCCGATACGGATGTCGGGCCGCGCAACGGTGGCTTGCGCATCGCACAGTCGTCCCCTGATCCCTTGCGGCACCTGGCGGCGTGGCCCGATCTGGCAAGCGTTGTGGCCGAAACCGTACTTGTCGGGTTCGGCTTATCGATATATCGTTTGCGGCACACGTTACCGATATATCGAAATGGGCCGATCCCCCTCCCCCAGGAACCGCACCGACGATGCCGCGGTACCCCGCCGCAACGGCCAGCCGCGCGTGCTCAGCCGTGGCGACCTGCGCCTGCTGGTGCTGGCGCTGATCGGCGAGCAGCCGCGCCACGGCTACGAGTTGATGCAGCACATCAGCACGATGTTCATGCAGGCGTACACGCCCAGTGCCGGCACCATGTACCCGCTGCTGGCCAGCTTCGAGCAGGCCGGCTGGGTGGAATCGGAAGAGGTGGACGGCCGCCGTGTGTTCCGCATCACCACTGCCGGCGAGTTCGAGCTGAAGGTGCAGCGCACCCAGGTGCGATTGGCGCAGCGACGCGCGTTCGACCGCGCCCGCGAGATCACCAAGGCCTCGCTGCCGGCGCCGCTGGCCGCTGCGCTGCGCGAGTTCAAGCTGGCGCTGGTGCACCACCACGGGCGCTGGGCCGACGGCGAAGCCGAGCAGGTGGCGGCGCTGCTGTCGCGCGCGTCGGCGCTGATGAACGGCCAGGCCGGCAACGTGTCCTCTCCCTTTTCCATGACCCAGCCAGACTGACTCCAGCCAGGTCTTCCCCCATGCCGCGCGCCCCCGCGCGACCTTCCGACAGGTACCCCCATGACCGAACATCACAACTCGCGCCTGCGCCTGGATGTGCGCTTCCGAGAACTGACGGTGCTGCGCACCGAGACTGTCACCCCGCACATGCGCCGCATCGTGCTGGGCGGCGACGACCTGGCCGGCTTCGATTCGCCCGGCGCCGACGACCACATCAAGCTGTTCTTCCCCAACGACAGCGGCGAGATGGTGCTGCCGGTGCTGACCGCCGAGGGCCGCAGCTACCCCGACGGCAAGCAGCCTTCGCCGGCACGCGACTACACCCCGCGCTGGTGGGACCACGAAACCGGCGAACTGGCCATCGACTTCGTGCTGCACGACCAGGGCATTGCCGGGCCGTGGGCCGAGCGTGCACAGACCGGCGACACGCTGCTGATCGGCGGCCCGCGCGGTTCGTTCGTGGTGGCCGACAGCTACGACGCCTATGTGCTGATTGGCGATGAGACCGCGCTGCCGGCGATTGCGCGCTGGCTGGACGTGCTGCCCGAGGGCGCCGAAGTGCAGGCGTACATCGAAGTGGCCGACGAGGACGAGCGCCAGGACCTGCCGCAGTACGAGAACGTGCGCATCCACTGGCTGGAGCGCAATGGCTTCCCGGCGGCCAGCAGCACGCTGCTGGAAGACATGCTGACCGACTTCGAGGCGCCGGACGGCGATGCGTTCTACTGGATCGCCACCGAATCGCGGCGCGCACGGATGATGCGCAAGTTCATCGAAGGCCACCTGGGCGTGCAGCGCGACTGGATCCGCTCGACCGGTTACTGGAAGGCGCACCCGGACGAACAGGACGGCGATTGACCGGGCAGCGGGTGGGTGCGGACCGTTGGTCCGCACGCCTTTGACTATGTAGAGCCGAGCCCATGCTCGGCTGCTGTTCTATCCGCCCTCGCGCTACGCGCGATGAGCCGAGCATGGGCTCGGCTCTACAGGAGCGCTGGGCGCCACCTGCCGCGTCCACCCGAACCGATACGCGGCCCAGATCTCCAGCGCCACCAGCAGCGCAATGATCACCAGTGGCAGCAGCAGCCCCAGGTACACGCCCGGCATCATGCCGTTGATCTGCGCCTTCACCAGCCGCAGCACGCCACGCGTATGCAGCAGTTCATCCATGCGCATGGTCAGCGCCTCGCGCACCATCTTCGGCTCCAGGCCGACCGTGCCGGCCTTGTCGATCAGCGTGTCTTCCACCATCGCGCGCAGCAATCCGGCGCGCACTTTGCCAATCACCCAGCCCACGCCGCGCGCCATCGGCCCGTCACCGAGCCGCTCCGCGCCGGGCAACGGATGCTCGCTCAGGTAGATCGCGGCCAGCGAATCCGCAACATCACCCACCGTGCCCTGGCTCTGCAGCGCTGCACGCATGCGCTCGTCTTCCAGCGAAGCGGTGAAGCCACTGCTCCACCCTTCCACCATCGTCTGCAGGTGCGGCTGGAAGTGATCGAGCTGCTTGAACAGCGCGCGGTGCGCGCCGGCGGTGAAGCCCAGCTGCAGGCCGAAGAACGCGACCAGCAACGGCAGCAGCACCACATACGAGGCCAGCAGCCCGTGATGCCAACGCCGCTGTCGGCGCAGCCAGCCGCGTCGATGCAGCCAGCGCCAGGTGAGGATGCCCAGCGCCAGCCCCAACAGGGTGCCCAGCACGCTGCCGCCGATCAGATCGAGCACGCTCAGGCCGGTCCAGAATTCGCCAAGCCAGTACTGCGCTTCCTGCATGGTGTTGCCTTCCGTGGTTCAGTGCGGCCGCCATGGTAACCGCGACCCCATGCGACAATCGCGCTCCTTTCCTGCACCAACGAGGCCCCACGTGGGCAAACTGACCCTGAGCGGCGTGGACACGCTGCGTACCCGCCTGGCCGACGACACCGCCTGCGACGCAGTGCTGTCCGCCTTCGCCGACCCGGCAGGGGCGCGCGCACCGCTGCGTGAGCTGGTCGAAGCACAGCACCGTTACCTGCAGGCCGAACACGAAGTGGCACAGGTGGCCGACATCCTGCGCCGCGACCAGAAGTACGCGCCGGTCGGTCGCCCGTCGGTGCATATCGTGCAGTTGCGCAAGCAGCAGGCGTCTACCAGGCAGGCCGCGCTGATCGCCCGCCAGGTGGTGGCACAGGCCGCGCAGACGTTCGTGCGCGCGAGCGGGCTGGTGGTGAAGGCCAAGCAGAGCCCGAGCGAAGCGTCGACCGCGTGGCTGGGTACGCTGCGCTGAGAAGTCCTGCTTCGGAGAGATTGTGCGGACCAACGGTCCGCCCCCACCGAATCCAGGTCCGCAGCCGGCCAGCGGCCGGCTCTACCAGAACCCAAAAAAGAAGGCCCGCTTTTCAGCGGGCCTTCTGCCTTCTCACGACGAGTGAGCGGGATGTTTCATCAAGCAGCCGGCTTCTCGCCGGTGGCTTCGGTGGTGATGCGGATCTTCACTTCATCGCTGACGTTCGGGGCGTAGGCGCCGACGCCGAAATCGCTGCGCTTGATCGTGGTGGTGGCATCGAAGCCAGCAGCCGGAACCTTGGCCATCGGGTGCTCGCCGCCGCCGTTGACGGTCACATCCAGGGTCACCGGCTTGGTGATGTCCTTGATGGTCAGATCGCCAGTGACGGTCAGCTTGTTGGTGCCGGCCGATTCGACCTTGGTGCTCTTGAAGCTGGCGGCCGGGAACTTGGCAGCGTCGAAGAAGTCGGCGCTCTTCAGGTGTTCGTCGAACTTGGCGGTGAAGCTGTTCAGGCCGCTCAGCGGCAGCTTCACTTCCACGGTGGACTTGGTGACGTCGGTGGCGTCGTACACCAGGGTGCCTTCGGCGTTGCCGAAGTGCGCGCTCGGGTTGGAGAAGCCGAAGTGGCTCCACTGCGCCAGCACGTCGGTGTGGGTCGGGTCGAGCTTGTAGGTGCCCGAGGCGATGGCGATGGCGGCAGCCGCCGGGGCAGCAGCGGCGGCATCGGCGGCCGGGGTGGTGGCAGCCTGCTCGGTGGTGGCCGGGGCAGCAGCATCAGCCGCCGGGGCGGCGGTGTCGGCCGGCTTGGAGCAGGCGGCGATGGCCAGGGTCAGGGCCAGCGGCAGCAGCAGTTTACGGGTGGCGCTCATCTCAGGAACTCTCCGGATCGTAGGGTGGGAACACAGTGCAGCAATGGCCCGCCACGGCGGGCGGGCCCGAAACCGATACAGCGACTTACGCGATGCGCGCCGCTTCGTCGAACGACAGACGCGGCAGACGGGGGAACAGGCCCGAATCGTCACCGTACCCCAGGTTGACCAGGAAATTCGACTTGATGCTGGTGCCGGCGAAGAAGGCTTCGTCCACCTTGGCGTTGTCGAAGCCGGACATCGGACCGGCATCCAGGCCCAGCGCGCGTGCAGCCAGGATCAGGTAACCGCCCTGCAGGCTGCCGTTGCGGAACGCGCCTTCGTGGCGGCCTTCGCGCGGGCCGTCGAACCAGGCCTTGGCATCGGTGTGCGGGAACAGGTACGGCAGCTTCTCATGGAAGTCCTGGTCGAAGGCCACGATGACGGTGACCGGAGCGGCCAGGGTCTTGTTGTGGTTGCCTTCGGACAGCGCCGGTGCGAGCTTGGCCTTGGCTTCGGCCGACTTCACGAACACGAAGCGGGCCGGGCTGCCGTTGGCGGCGGTGGGTGCCCACTTCAGCAGGTCGTACAGAGCGTGCAGCTGCGCGTCGTCGACAGGCTTGTCGAGGAAGGCGTTCTGGGTACGGGCGGTGCGGAACAACTGGTCCAGTGCGGCAGCGTCGAGCGCGTGGGACATCGGTGGATCTCCAGGGCGGCTAAGGTCAGTGCCCGCGGGCGGCGCGGGGCGGAACGTCGATCCGCAGTGTAGAGTGTCGCGACTGTTGCAACACCCAGCAGGATTGAAACGAATTAATGCCAATGGTGAAACGATCGAGCACGCCATGGACGGTTACTGATGGCCGTGCCGGTAATGTCCGCCAAGCGGTCGCGCTGGCGACGGCGCTGCGCCTGGGCAGCCACCGGCCCCTGGTGCTGCACCCCCGCGCCCCGTGGCGCTGGCTGTCGCCGCGGCGCTTGCCCGGTGATGTGAACGGCTACGGCGAGGCGTTCGCGTCACTGGCTGCCGAAGCCCCTGCGTTGGCGATCGGCTGTGGTCGCCAGGCCGCCGGTGCGCTGCGCGTGCTGCGTGCGCGCGGCAGCCAGGTGGTGCAGATCCTCGACCCGCGCATCGGCTCCCGCCCCTGGGACGTGGTGGTGGTGCCCGAGCATGACGCCCTGCGCGGCAGCAACGTGCTGACCCTGGTCGGCAGCCTGAACCCGGTGGACGATGACTGGCTGGCCTGGGGCCGCGCCGCGTTCGCCAGCTTCAGCACCCTGCCCGGCCCGCGCACCGCGCTGCTGGTGGGCGGGCCGACGCCGCTGGCACCGTGGGATGAGACCGCGATGGTGCACGTGTTCCAGGCGCTGGCCGAACAGATCCGCAGCGAAGGCGGCAGTCTGCTGGCGACCACTTCGCGGCGCACGCCGCCGGCGCTGGCCGAGATCCTGCGCGCGAAATTCGCCGACCTGCCGCATGTGATCTGGGGTGATGGCGGCGATGGCGTGAACCCGTATGCCGGCCTGCTCGGCTGGGCCAACCGGGTGGTGGTGTCGCCCGATTCGGTGAACCTGCTGTCCGAGGCCAGCGCCACGCGCATGCCGGTGATGGTGGCCCTGGCCGATACCGCGCAGGGACGGCTGGCGCGCTTCCAGCAGCAGCTGCGCGAGCGCGGGCGCTTGCAGACACGCTGGTTGGATTGGCAGTACGACCGCATCGAACCGCTGCGCGAGACCGCGCGGATTGCCGTCGAGGTCAAGGCGCGTCTCAGCGTGGGGTAGTGCCGGCCGCTGGCCGGCAACCCCGTCCAGCGTTTTCTGAACATTTCGATGCGACAGCGCGGTTAGAGTCCAGCCTCCCCCTCGAACTGGACGCCCATGCGTACCCTGCTTCTGCTGCCGCTGGCCCTGTTGGCGGCCTGCTCCACTACCCCCACCGAACTGGACCCGTTGTCGCACGCCTGCCAGCAGCAGCTGGATGCCTACCGCGAGCAGCCGGCCCTGCGTAATCCGCGCAACGAGCGTCCGCCGTTGCCGATCGCGCCGATCAGCGATGCCTGCGACAAGGAATTGCGGCGCAAGGGCGTGGAGCGCTGATTCCGGCGATGCGGGTATGATCGGCGCGCGGGCCTGCCCGCGTCTGGAGCGGTATACATGGAACGTCTGCATCGCCTGCGCGGCGGCCTGCTTCTGTTGATGGGCCTGCTGGCCACAGCGCCGGCATGGGCCGACAGCGGCACCTGCGTCGAGCGCTACCCCAGCGTGGCCGCACAGGCGGCGATGTTCGATGTGGCGTGGACCACGGCCGAGCGCCTGGACGCGCTGCCCGACGTGGATGTAGTGATCGCCGCGCGTGGTGGCCAGGACCTGAGCCGCTACGGCCTGCGCCACAGCCACCTGGCCTTCCTGCTGCGCGAGGACGACGGCCGCTGGCGTGCGCTGCACCTGCTCAACCGCTGCAAGACCGACAGCTCGCAGCTGTACCGCGAGGGCCTGGGCAATTTCGTCGGCGAGAGCGGCACCCATACCGACCTGCGCATCGGCGTGCCACCGCCGGCGTTGCAGCTGGCACTGAAGCGGATGCTGGCAGCGCCGGCGATCCAGCCCAAGGCGTTGCACGAATCGAAGTACAACGTGGTGGCCTATCCGTTCGCCACCGACTTCCAGAATTCCAACCAGTGGATCCTGGAAGTGCTGGCCGCGGCGATGGCGCAGGCTGAAGGCGGCCCGGTCATCGTCAAGCGCGAACAGGCCCAGCAATGGCTGCGCGCGCAGCAGTACCAGCCCAGCGTGCTGCATATCGGCCTGGGCAAGCGCGTGGGCGCGCGCCTGTTCGTGGCCAACGCCACCACCACCGACCATCCGGCCAGCGAACGCATTTCCGGCAACTACTCGGTGGTGACGGTGGAATCGGTATTCGACTTCCTGCACCAGCGCAGCCAGCTGCAGCAGGAACTGACCATTACGCATGCGACGGTCGATCCGGCCGCTGCAGCCACTCACTGATCTGGCAAGGAGAAGATGATGCGTACCCTGCAATTGTCCATGTTGGCCGCGCTGGTATGCGGCGGCCTGTTGTCCGCTGCGCCGGCACACGCCGAGCGCCGCATCGTGATCCTGCAGAACAGCGCGCCCGAAGGCCCGAGCCTGGAGATGTCCGCACCGCTGGTAACCTCCGCGCGCGCCGCAGCTGCCAAGGAAGCTGAGGAGGCCGGGCTGCCCGCGGGCCAGGGGGCGTCGGTGAAACTGCCACAGATGCAGGTCAGCGCCATCTCCACCACCGTCGATGGCCGCCGCGAAGTACTGCTGCGCGATGCCAATAATCCACAGAATACCGCCTCGATGCAGTGGCCCAAGCGCCCCGGCGACCCCGCCGTGCAGTTCAACGTGGGCCAGACCGTCAACTTCGAGCCTGCAGGGTCCAGCAACGGCTGGCAGGTGCGGGACAACCAAGGCCGGCCGCTGGAATACCTGCCCGAGGCCACCGGCCCACGCGATATTTTCGATACACAGCGCTGAGCCGCTGCTTTTCTTCCCGACCAGGAGGTCACCATGCTTCGTTCCCTGCGCGCCCCCGCCGCCGCCCTGCTGCTCTCGGCCCTGACGGTGCCAACCGTGCACGCTGGCGCCGCCCCGCACATCAACAGCGGCCAGGCCAGCGTGTTGGTCACTTCGCTGATCGTGGTGTCGGTTCCGCTGGCCACTTCGATGGGCCTGGCCGCGCTGTCCAAGGCGCCGTTCAAGGCCAGCGAGCGCAATGGCAAGGTTGCCGAGCGCACGCCGGCGGTGCCGCTGCCGCCGATGGAAGTGAAGCAGGTGGCGACCACCGCGGCCGGCGAGCGCCAGGTGCAGTTGCAGGTACCGGACAAGGCCGACCAGACCGCGACCCTGCAGTGGCCGGCGATCGAGGGCGATGACCCGGTGGCCGGCTTCGTGGTCGGCCAGCAGGTGCGTTTCGATCCGACCGAGGCCGGTGCCGGCTGGACGGTAAAAAACAGCGACGGCAAGGCGCTGGCCTATGTGCCCACGGCCTATGCCGCCGGCGACGCGCTGAGCGAGCAGCTGTAAAGCTGAACGGCCGTTTTTGGCTTTGCGGCGGGCCGGGCGGATAATGGGCGATCCCTTTTGTCCCCCTGGCTCGCCATGTCCGTGCGTCCTGCGCCTGTTTTTGCCCCATTGACCGCCCGCGCCCTGGTGCTGGCGGTGCTGGCCATGGGCGCGGTGGTGCTGCTGTCCAACGTGCTGGTGCAGTACCCCATCAATGACTGGCTGACCTGGGGCGCTTTCAGCTATCCGGTGGCCTTCCTGGTCAGCAACCTGATCAACCGCCGCTTCGGCCCGGGCCCCGCCCGCCGCGTGGCGTGGATCGGTTTTGCGGTGGCGGTGCTGCTGTCGGTGTGGGTGGCAACGCCGCGCATTGCGATTGCCTCGTGCTCGGCCTTCATCGTTGCCCAGCTGCTGGACATCACCGTGTTCGACCGCCTGCGCCGTGGCAGCTGGTGGCGCGCACCGATGGTGGCCACCACCTGCAGCGCGACGGTGGATACCACCATCTTCTGGTCGATCGCGTTTGCCGGTTCCACCCTGCCGTGGGTGAGCTGGGCGGCGGGCGATCTTGCGGTGAAGCTGGCGATTGGCGTGTGCCTGCTGGCCCCGTTCCGCGCGCTGCTGTGGAAGATGGCGCCGCTGCGCACCGCGGGCTGACCGTCTCATCGGTGGGTGCCAACCTTGGTTGGCACACTCCCAGAACCCGGTGGGTGCCGACCGTTGGTCGGCACGCTTCTTCAAGGTTCATCGCAGCTGAAAGATTGTGCCGACCAACGGTCGGCACCTACCAATGTAAGGCCATCGCCGGGCCATTGATCCGGTAGCTGCCAACCTTGGTTGGCGCACTCCCTGAACCCGGTGGGTGCCGACCGTTGGTCGGCACGCTTCTTCAGGGTTCATCGCAGCTGAGAGATTGTGCCGACCAACGGTCGGCACCTACCAATGTAAGGCCACCGCCGGGCCATTGATCCGGTAGCTGCCAATCTTGGTTGGCGCACTCCCTGAACCCGGTGGGTGCCGACCGTTGGTCGGCACGCTTCTTCAAGGTTCATCGCAGCTGAGAGATTGTGCCGACCAACGGTCGGCACCTACCCAAAGCAGCTACAGCCACTCAGGCGAACGGCAGCTCCGCGGCGATGCACGCGGCGCTGATCGCCGCACATGCGTCTTCGATGGCCGGCGTCGTCGGCGCCAACCGCGGCCTGCGATCCAGCGTGCAGGCCAGCCCTACCTCCAACAGCGTCGCGTGTGCAGTGTGCAGGGCCTGTGCGGTGGCGTCGGGCAGGAACCCCGCCGCCGCCAACGCGTCGATCAAGGCCGGCGTGGCGCGCGGCTGCAGCAATGCAGGTGTCTGCGCACTGCGTGCCAGCACGCCGGTCTGCAGCAGGAATTCCAGATCGACCACACCGCCTGCGCCCTGCTTCAGGTCGAGTCGCGCAGCATCGCTACGGTCCAGTTCGGTACGCATGCGACCGCGCATCTTCACTACATCGGCATACAGTGTTGCGCGATCGCGTTCGCGGCCCAGCGTCTGCGCGCGTACGTCTTCGAAATCCTGCAGCAGGCTGGCATCACCGGCCACACCGCGTGCGCGCACCAGCGCCTGGTGTTCCCAGGTCCAGGCGCGTTCGCGCTGATACTCGGTGTAGCTGGCCAGCGAAGACACCAGCGAGCCCTTGCCACCGTCCGGGCGCAGGCGCACGTCGATGTCGTACAGGCGGCCGGCGGCGGTGACCGCAGCCAACAGCGCCATCACCTTCTGCGCCAGGCGCGCATACCAGCGGCCAGGCTCCAGCGGGCGCGCGCCATCGCTGGCTTCCACAGCGGCGGGATGGTCGTGCAGGAACACCAGGTCCAGATCCGAACCGAAGCCCAGTTCCAGGCCACCCAGGCTGCCGTACCCGATGATCGCGAAACGGCCACCGGGCACAACGCCATGGGCCGCACGCATGTCCGCCTCGGCCATCGCCAGCACGGTGATGACCACCGCCTGCGCCAGTTCGGCCAGTTGACGGGTGCTGTCGACCGCACCCTGGCGCCCGTCCAGCGTGGCCATCGCCATGCGGAAGCTGAGCGCCAGTCGCGTTTCATTGAGCCAGCGCAGCTGCGATTCCGGATCCTCCACCGGCAACACCTGTTGGCATTCGGCCAGCATGCCGGCGGCATCGGGCATCGGCCCGGACACGCGCACGTCCAGCAGTTCGTCCAGCAGCAACGGATACGCAGCCAGGCGTTCGGCCAGCAATGCACTGCGGGCCAGCACGTCGACCAGGCGCGCGAGCGCGCTGGGCTGTTCGTCCAGCAGCGCCAGGTAGCTGGTACGGCGCAGCACCGCCTGCAGCAGACCGAGCACGCGCTTGAGTGCGGCGTCGGGCTGCGGCGAACGGGTGGCGGCGTGCAACAGTGCTGGCAGCACGCGATCCAGGCGCGCACGTGCCGCATCGGACAGCGACTTCACGCCTGTGCCCTGGGCGAAATCACGCAGTGACTGATCGGCGCCATTGGCATCGAGGAAACCGGCCTCGGCCAGCAGCGGTGCGTTGCTGCCTTCGGGCAGGCTGCGCCAGTAGTTGGCCAGTGCGTCGGGCGCCGCCTGGCCCTTGCGCGGGGCCAGCAGTGCACCGAACTCGGTGCTGACGCGTTGCTGCTGCACGGTCAATGCAGCGCGCAACGCATCCCAATCGGAATAGCCGAGGCCGACGGCAATGCGTTCGCGATCGAGCACATCGGAGGGCAGCACATGGGTCTGCGCATCGCGCAGCATCTGCAGGCGGTTTTCCAGGCGGCGCAGGAACAGATAGGCCTCGCGCAACGCGGCGCCATCGTCGCTGGCGATCTGCCCGGCCGCGACCAGCGCCTCCAGCGCGACCAGCAACCGCCGCTCACGCAGCACCGGCTCGCGGCCGCCGCGGATCAGCTGCAGTGCCTGGCACAGGAACTCGATTTCGCGGATGCCGCCAGCGCCACGCTTGATGTCGTCGTGCATCTCGCGGCGCGCGACTTCAGCGGTGATCGCCGCTTTCATTTCGCGCAGGCCATCCAGCGCGGTGAAGTCGAGGTAGCGGCGGTACACGAACGGACGCAGGGTCTGCAGCCACGCCTCGCCGGCGGCGATGTCACCGGCCACCGCGCGCGCCTTCAACCACGCATAGCGCTCCCAGTCGCGTCCCTCGCGCTGGAAATACTGGTCCATGCCGGCGAACGACAGCGCCACGCGTCCGGCGTTGCCGAACGGGCGCAGGCGCAGGTCGACGCGATGGCTGAAGCCGTCGACGGTGGTTTCATCCAGCAGCTTGGCCAGGCGCTGGCCGAGCCGGGCGAAGTACTCCTCGGCCACCAGCGCGCGCGGACCGTCGGATTCACCGCCCTGCACGTAGGCGTAGACCAGATCGACATCGGAACTGAAGTTGAGCTCGCCACCGCCCAGCTTGCCCAGCCCGAACACCACCAGCTGCTGCGGTTGGCCGTGGTCATCGAGGATCACGCCATGGCGCTGGGTGAACTCCTGCTGCAGGGCGTCCAGCGCCAAGCGCAGGCAGTCCTCGGCCAGCGCAGTGGCACCGGCGAGGGTCTGCGGCACGTCGTCCAGCCCGGCCAGGTCGCGCCAGATCAAGCGGGTCGACATCGCCGTGCGCCAGCGTCGCAGTTGTGCGGGCCAGTCGCTGGGCTGCAGCGGGTCGAGCACCGGGGCTGGGATCGGCGGGCAGCCGGGAGTGGCCAATTGCGTCAGCAGCGCCGGTTGCCGCACCAGCGTATCCAAGGCGAAGTCGCTGGTCACCGCCAGCCGGGTCAGCATCGGCTGCAGCTCGGCCGGGATGGGATCGGGCACTGCCTGGGCCAGGCGCGCCAGTGCGCGGTCGACGAGGGGCTGCAGGGTGGCGGGCAATTCGGCGGGGGCGAGGGTCATGGGGGGATTGTATCGACCCGGTCGCGCCGACTGCGGGCGGACAACGGCGATGATCCTGCCGGAAGTTGCCGAGGTTGCCGGCCAGCGGCCGGCACTGCCGATAATGGGAGGCTGCGTATTCATCTTGGGCGGCAGACAATAAAAAAGCCCGCTTGCAGCGAACTGCCAGCGGGCTCTGCTCCCTCCCCCACGTCGGGATGCAGGGCCATCGTGCGGTGTACGAAAGTACTTTGCACGCTGCACTGCAAAACAAAACCGACGGGTATGGGAGAGGCGTTCGCGGAAACACCATTCCACGAAGGTAGAACCCCCCGTACGGCAGGGGATGGCCGATAATCGGGATTCCCCCCAGAAACGCTGTCGTCATGACTGTTGATCGCATCGCCAACGCGCGTCTTCGTGACCGCGTGGTCTCCGCCGAGGCCGCAGCCGCGCTGATCCAGCCCGGTGAAACCGTGGCCATGAGCGGCTTTACCGGCTCCGGTTACCCCAAGGCCGTTCCCGTTGAACTGGCCCGCCGCATCGAAGCGGTGCATGCCCAGGGCCTGCCCTTCCAGATCAGCCTGATGACCGGTGCCTCCACTGCGCCGGAACTCGATGGCGCGCTGGCCAAGGCCGATGGCATCGCCATGCGCATGCCATTCCAGAGCGACCCGGATGCACGCAACCGCATCAACGAGGGCAAGCTGGACTACATCGACATCCATCTCAGCCACGTCGCCCAGCACGTCTGGTTCGGCTTCTACGGCGAGATCGATACCGCCGTGGTCGAGGTGTCGGCCATCCGCGAGGATGGCTCGCTGGTGCCCTCCACCTCGCTGGGCAACAACAAGACCTGGCTGGACCTGGCCAAGAAGGTGATCATCGAGGTCAACGAGTGGCAGCCGGCCGGCGTGGACGGCATGCATGACATCTACTACGGCACGGCGCTGCCGCCGCACCGCAAACCGATTCCGCTGGTCAATGCCAACGACCGCATCGGCGAGACCGCGCTGCGCTGCGACCCGGACAAGATCGTGGCCGTGGTGCGCACCAACGGTCCGGACCGCAACAGCCCGTTCAGCCCGATCGATGCGACCAGCGAGCAGATCGCCGCGCACCTGATCGAGTTCCTGCAGCACGAAGTGAAGAAGGGTCGCCTGCCGCCGAACCTGCTGCCGCTGCAGTCGGGCGTGGGCAACATCCCCAACGCGGTGCTGGCCGGCCTGGCCAAGAGCGGTTTCCGCGACCTGGCGGCGTTCACCGAAGTGATCCAGGACGGCATGCTCGACCTGCTGCGCGACGGCGTGCTGAGCTATGCCTCATGCACCGGCTTCGCACTGAGCCCGCAGGCCAACGAGACGTTCAAGGAGAACATCGATTTCTACCGCGAGCGCATCATCATGCGCACGCAGGAGATCTCCAACCATCCGGAACTGGTGCGCCGCCTGGGCTGCATCGGCATGAACGGCATGATCGAAGTGGACATCTACGGCAACGTCAATTCGACGCACGTGATGGGCACCCGGATCATGAACGGCATCGGCGGTTCGGGCGACTTCGCCCGCAATGGTTTCCTGTCGGCGTTCCTGAGCCCGTCGACGGCGAAGAACGGCACCATCTCGGCGATCGTGCCGATGGCCAGCCACGTCGACCACACAGAGCACGACGTGTCGGTGATCGTGACCGAACAGGGCCTGGCCGATCTGCGTGGCCTGACCCCGCGCAAGCGCGCGCAGGTGCTGATCGACAACTGCGCGCACCCGGATTTCCGCGCGCAGCTGCAGGATTACTTCGACCGCGCCAGCCGCGAAAGCTACGGCAAGCACACCCCGCACCTGCTGCCGGAAGCGCTGTCGTGGCACCAGCGGTGGCTGGATACGGGCACGATGAAGGGCTGACGCCCGCTTCCGTGGAGCCGAGCTTGGCTCGGCTCTACAAAAGGCAGCGCCGCAACATCCCTGTAGAGCCGAGCCCACGCTCGACTGCACAGCGCGCGGTTTACCCGCGCAGCGCTGCCAGCGATTCGGCCTGGATGCGTTCGTAGATCTCGAACTCATCATTCACGGCCACGCCCATCGCCTGTTCAAAGGCATCGCGATTGGCATGTGCGGCGTAGGCGCGCTGTTCGCCACCGCCCAGGTTCGATTGGAAGATGCCTGCGGCACTGACCGGCAGGAAGTCCTCGTAGACAATCGGATCGGCCGTGGCCAGGCCAGCAGCCACCAGCACTTCGGCAGGAAGGTCGGCCACGCGTTCCGGCGCGGCGCGGCCGGCGTCGGTCAGCTGGTAACGGTAGTAACCCAGGCCTTCCTGGCGCAGGGTGTCGTGGTCATCCGGGAAGCTGGCGAACACCGCCTGCAGGCGCTGGCCGTAGTCGCCGCCGGTGCTGCCCGCGCCACCGGCATCGCGCGCCTGCGTCAGCAGCTGGTCGTACAGCGCGCGGCCCTTGGCGGTCAGCGCCAGGCCGCGTTGTTCGATCTCGCCGAAGCGCGCGGTATGGGTGCCGGCGTCGCCACCCTCGTTGTCGGGGAAGTGCACGGCCTCTTCCAATGCCTTGAAGCTGGTCTGCCGCAGCAGGATCGGACAGGCGCGGCGCGGCGGGCCCTCGATCACGGCCTTGGCGGACATGCCGTGCTCGATCATCGCCGCCTGTGCAGCGTCGATGTCGAGCGTGCGCGGGGTCAGGTGGTTGATGTGCGGGCCACGGAAGCTGACCACGTCGGCCACCAGCCGGTGTGCCTTGTGCAGGGCGTGGTAGGTCGGCAGATCCACAGTGGCGTCGCCATGCCAGCGGAAGGTCTCCAGCGCCTGTTCGACGAAGCGCTCGGCATCGGCCTGGGTCAGGCCACCCTCACGCTCGGCCTGGTCGATCAGCGCCAGCGCCTCGTCGGTGAAGATGCGGCGGCGGGCGAGGATCTCGGCCGACTGCGCACGCAGCGCCTCGTCTTCGATCAGCTCCAGACGCAGCAGCGAGGTGAACACGCGGAACGGGTTCAGGGCCAGCGCGGCGGCAGTCAGCGGGCGGAATGCGGTGGAGTGCACCGGCACGCCGGCCACCGACAGATCGTAGTAGCCCACCGGGTACATGCCCATCACTGCGAACAGACGGCGAAGGGTGGCCAGTTCCTGCGGGGTGCCGACGCGGATCGCGCCATGGCGTTCTTCATCCAGGCGGGCGCGCTCGTCATTGCGCAGCAGCTGCGCGGCCAGCGCCGGGTCCTGCGCCAGGACCTGCGTGTTGATCCGCTCCACCAGCTCCACCAGCGTGCCGTACAGCGGCACTTCGGTGCGGTACATGCGGGACATGGCCTGGGCAAACAGGCGGCGGATCACATCAGGCGAAACGAAAGAGGCGCTCATCAGTCACTCGATTACGGGAACGGGGAACGGCGAGAACCCGTATTGTCGCCGGAGTGCGCAGCCGCGGCGATACGCATAGCAACATGGCGCCTGGCCCGCTCCGGGTGGGCGCGACCTGCGGACTGCTATTGGTGGGTGCGCTCGCCGGGCATGGCCCGGCGCTACCGGCCCAACTGGCGCTTCAGCGTGGCATCCAAGGTGATCGGCCGGTCCCAGTGCTCATAGCTGGCCACGATGGCGTGGCGCACGGCGCGGTAGTGCAGGTTCTGCGGCTTGGCCGGCATCCGCTTCACCACCTCCTCCCAGCCGCCCTGCGGGTCCTGGCTGAAGGCACGCACGCTGTCGCGGCAGGTCTGGCCACTGGCCTTGGCCCAGAAGCAGGCGAAGTAGATGTCGCCGGCCTGCCACTGGTGGGTGGTGGCCAGCGCGGCGATGTAGCCGCGCGGTACACCGGCGTAGCGCGATACCTCGTCGAGGAAGGCATCGGGGTAACGCTCGGCATAGTGATTGATGTCGGCCAATTGAGTGTCGACCCAGGCATCGCCGGTATCCACCTCGTAGGTCGCCGAGCGTTCGGCGGTCTGCTGGGCCAGCACGGTGGCCGGCGCCAACAGCAGGGACAACAGCAGCGCGCGCAGTGGCAGTTTCATGACCCGATTCTGCCGCAGCGGGCGCGCCGTGTCAGGCCGCGGCCTTGGCCTTGGCCTCGATCGTCGCCAACGCGGCCGGCCAGTCCCAAGCGGTATCGGTGGTGACCATGCGCGGTTCGTCGTCGGCCATGCCGTGCTGGGTCTCGTGTGCCCAGGTCACCGCATACGGAGTATGGATGCCCCAACCGCCGAGGGTGACCACCGGCTCGATATCCGAGCGCAGCGAGTTGCCCACCATCACGAACTGCTGCATCGGCAGGTTGAACTCGGCCAGCACGCGCGCGTAGGTTTCCGGATCCTTTTCCGAAACGATCTCGATGCGCGGGAACAGCTCGTGCAGGCGGGCCACCTTGATCTTGGCTTCCTGATGGAACAGGTCGCCCTTGGTGATCAGCACTACCGGGTAGTGTTCGGCGATGGCCGCCACCGATTCGCGCACGCCATCGATCAGCTCGACCGGGTGGCGCAGGGTGTCATGGCCGATGTCCAGCATGCGCTGGATGTCCTTGGCGTCGATGCGCTGGCCGGTGATGTCGATGGCGGCTTCGATCATCGACAGGACCATGCCCTTCACGCCGTAGCCGAACACGGCCAGGTTGCGCTGCTGCACTTCCAGCAGGTGGCGGGCGGTCTGGGTGTCGTGCACGTCGACGTAGCGCGACAGCAGGTCCAGGTAATCCTGCTCGGCCTTGCGGTAGTAGTCTTCGCTCTTCCACAGCGTGTCGTCACCGTCAAAACCGACCAGGCCGATGGCGCGCGAGGGCGCAGGCGTGGAGGTGTTCATCGCCCTAGGATACAGGCCCTGACATGACGGAAAAAACCCGGGTGGCCGAAGCCACCCGGGTTGCCCATGCACCGGTTGTCCCGAATCAACCGTGGATCAGCGGCCCTGGCCTGCAGCCGTACCACCCGCGCCGGCACCGGCCTGCTGGGCGGCCACGTAGGCCTTGTATTCGTCGGCGCTCAGCTGGCCGTCCTTGTTGGCATCGGCCTGGTCGAACACCTGCGCAAGGCCCGCATTCACCTGCGCTTCGCTCTTGCTGATGGTGCCGTTGCCATCGGTATCGATGCTGGCCCAGGTCTGGCCACCGCCGTTGGCCTGCGCCGATGCGGCAGCGGCCGCATCGGTCGCCTGGTCGGCGGCCTGGCCCGCCTGTGCCGCCGCCTGCTGGGCCTGCGCCGCTTCGTTCTGTGCATGCGCGGCCTGCTGCTTGGCCGACTGCGCCATCGCCGGGATGGCCAACACGCTGCCGGCGGCGACGATCAGGGCGATCAGGGGCTTGCGGTTGCGAATAGTCATCTGGGGTGTCTCCTGAAGGGTGGTAGTGCGCGGTCGTTGTTTCCGCACAGCACCTACCCTGCCACCGCGTTTCTGAATCGATTTTGCGCGACGATCCGCCCGAACACACACGGTTAACCACTCGCGCAGATGCATGCTTTAGCGCGGTGGTTAGTACGAAGTGAGCAGGGAGTAAGACGGGCATTCAGCGCTGCCGGATTTAACCGGCAACGAACGAAAAACCTGCGTCAATCGACGGTTTTTTCCGATGACCGCGAACTGAACAACACCCATCCCAAGGCAACACCGGAAAGTGCACCGGCGATCTCCAGCACCACGCGGCTGCCCAGTTCGTTCGGATCGTGGATGGTGGACAGGAACAGCCGCGCGTACAGCGGTGACTCCAGCCGCACGATGCCCATGTAAAACAGTTTCCACGCATCGATACCGGCGGAGATGATCACCGCGATGACGCACGACCAGCCGATGGCATGGCCCACGGTCCAGTGCAGCAGCCGGCACAGGTGGTGCCACAGGAAATACGCCAGCAAGCCGACCAGCAGGGCAATGAGGCCCGCTTCGAGCGTACCGAGCAGGCCGAAATGCAGGGGAAGGTTCATCGGGCGGGGGCGCAGGAGAAGGCGGCCAGTGTAAGGGTATCGGCAGGGCTGCGCCCTGCACCTGCAGATGCCACTGCGCAAGCAACGGCAACGGCCAAAGCAACGGCAGGCATTCCTTGTGATGGCGGGGCGGTGTCGGAGTGCGGGGACGCCGCAAGTACGTCCTTGTAGGCTTGGCAGCCGCATCCATGCGGCTGACACCCCGCAATCCGACACCGCCCCACCCTCGACAGTTGGCCGGCGGCCAGTAGATCCACGCCATGCGTGGATATCTCTCAATCGGAATCGAATTTTTTGAATTGAAATCGAAACCCATCCACACACCGCATGGATTCATGTGTCGACCAAGGTCGACACCTACCAACAGCAGGTCATGCCATTCCGACAGACTGCGGAGATCTGTCGAAGGCGGGGTGGGTCCGGTTGCGGGGGTGTAAGCGCCATGGATGGCGCGCCCAAGCCCCCATGGATGGGTTTACGGCGTCCCCCGCAACCGGACCCACCCCGCCATCCCACGGGAAGCCCGCTTTTGCTTCGGCTGTTGCTGCTGCTGTTGCCTTTGCATTGAGCAGGTGCAGGGCTGCAAGCCCTGCCAACCGCATCCACGCATGGCGTGGATCTACTGGACGGGAAAATCGTACGCGGTGCCGGCATCCGGCTCGGGTTGCAGCGTGTAGTGCCACCACTCCTGCGCATAGTTGGCGAAACCACGCTGTGCCATCGCCTTTACCAGCTGCTGGCGATTCGCATTCTGTGCATCACTCAGCCCGGGCGTCTGCGTATGCGCGCGTGGGCCGAAGAAATCGAAGTCGGTGCCCATGTCCATCGGCGTACAGCGCTCGCGGCGACAATCCAGCAGCCCCAGATCGACGGTGGCGCCGCGGCTGTGGCCGGAACGCTCGGCGATGTAACCGTCAGTCAGCAACTGCGGCTTGTCCAGATCGGGATACTGCAGCGCCTTTCGCGACTGCTCCTGTGGATCAGTCACCCAGGCCATGAACGCCTGCACCGCGCGCACCGGGCGATAGCAATCGTAGATGCGCAGCGCGAAACCCTGCGCGCGCAGGTCGGCCTCTACCTTCGCCAACGCCTTTGCCACCGGCGCCAGCAGGTAGCATGCAGGCGCCTCGTAGCCGGGCACGGGCGCAGCCGTGAAGTTGTTGGCTCCGGCATAGCGGATGTCCATTTCGATACGCGGCGACAGCGTGCGGATCTCCACCAGTCCCGCCGCAGTGGCGTCGGTGGCGGGCGAAATGCGCGGTGGCTCAGCCGCGTGGACCACCGGTGCCAGGGCAATCGCCAACACGAGTGAAATGCAGGTCCTGGAAGTCATAGCTGAAGTCGATCTCCGGATCGATGGCGCGCAGCTCCAGCGTCGGCGTGTCTGCGCCGGGATTCAGCCACGCCTGCGCCGAGGGGTCCAGCGTATCCCACTGCAACAGCCAGCGCCCCTGCAGCCGCTGCACCGTTGCCTGCAGCGAGGGCGATTTGTCCACGCTGAAGCGCAGGCCGTTTACGGTGGGGCACAGCGACGCGGGGCCCAACCAGGGATCGCGGTAGCGCCCCTGCCATTGCGCCAGATCGGTGGCGGCAGCCGGTTGCGCAGCCCGGGTGGAGGGCGCACGGCTCCCCGTGGCGGCACGCACGGCTCGATCGGCCGCCAGCTCCGCTAGATAGTACGCAGCAGGGTGTGCGTCTTCCGGCGCGGTGAACTGCTTCAGCGTCGACTGCATCAACGCGGTACGGGCCTCTTCGGCCTCGCCGTTGATCAGCATCACTACACCGACCTTGCGATCCGGCAGCAGCGCCAACGAGGAGTACATGCCCGACAGCGTACCGGTGTGCGCGACTTTCCAGTGTCCGTCCATGTCCGACACCCGCCAGCCCAGCCCATAGCCGTAGAACCGGGCACTTTCCCAGTCGCGTTGGCGCTTGCCCAACGGCATCGGCATGTGCAGTGTCCACAGCATGCGGCGTTGCTCGGCCCCCAACCACGCCGGTGCCAGCGATGGGTCCAGCAGCACCTGCATCCAGCGGGTCATGTCGCGCAGCGAACAGCGGATGCCACCGGCCGCCATCGACGTCAGATCGGGGCTGAGCGCTCCATCACCACTGACCACCACGTTGCGGCCATCGCGCCGCACATGCGGCTGGGCGACATTGCCGACCTGCTTCACCGACCATGCGCCCACCTGGCAACGGGTCATCCCCAGCGGTTCAAACACCCGCTCGCGCATGAGCTGGTCATAGGGCTTGCCACCGGCGGCCGCAGCCACCTCACCGGCAACGACATACATCAGGTTGTCGTAGGCGTAGCCGCTGCGGAAACTGGTGACCGGCTTCAGGTGTGCCAGCCCGGCAATGACATCGCTGCGGGTGAAGGCGTTGGGTTCGGGCCACAGCATCAGGTCGCCGGCACCCAGGCCGAGGCCGCTGTTGTGGATCAGCAGATCGCGCACCTGCAGGTGTTCGCCTACCCACGGGTCATGCATGCGGAACGCCGGCAGATGGCGCTGCACCGGATCGTCCCAGCGCAGCTTGCCCTGCTCCACCAGCGTGGCCAGCAGCGCGGCGGTCATCGCCTTGCTGTTGGAGGCGATCTTGAACAGCGTGTCCTCGTCGATGCGGCCACCGTCTCCGCGCGCACCTTCGGTGTGGTGATAGGCCACCTGGCCATCCTCGACCACCGCCATCGCCAGCCCCGGCAGATGTTCGTGCTGGACCACGAAGGCGATGTCGGCATCCAGGCGTGCGCTGTCCACCGCATGGGCAGCGGGGCTGGCCAGTGCCGCGAGCAGTAGCAACAGACGATGCACGTCGGTCTCCGTCAGGCGGTGCCGGATCACATCCGGCAATCACAAACCCGCGCCGCCCGGCAGGGCGGCGCGCAGATGCGTCCTCAATAGTTCCAGGTCACCGTCAGCTGTGCGTAGCGCGGCGACTGGAACCCGGTGCCATAACCATACATCGGGTTGGGCGTACCGATGCTGTCCTGCGGCTCGTAGTCCTGGTCCACGGTCACCACGCGCTGCTGGTTGAGCACGTTGTACACCGCCAGCTTCAGGCGCAGGTCGGTGGGAATGGGCACCTTGTAGGAAACGCTCACGTCCAGGTCGTAGGTCCACGGGGTACGGCCATCGCCGCCGCGTGGAGAGTGTACGAACACGCGCTCGGACGGCACCGTCGACTGGCAGTTGGAGACACACACGTAGTAGCTGTGGAAATCGGTGTCGTCGAACGGGTTGCCGGCGCCGAAGCGGGTGATCGGGCTGCCCGACTGCACGCCAAGGGTGGCAGCCACGCTCAGGTTCTCGGTCAGCGCGTAGCTGCCGCGGAACTTGAACTGGTGGCGACGGTCGTTGGCCAGGTAGCCATAGCCGCGATAGTTCACCCACGGGTTATCGAAATTCTCGGTGCGGCCAGCGTCGGCGAAGTCGGTATCGGAGTTGACTGGACCTTCGGCATTGCCGCGGCCGTAGGCCAGCGTATACGAGGCATTGAAGCCCCACTTGCCATCCCACGCACGGTCGACCTGCAGTTCCAGCGCCTTGTAATCGCGCTTGGGCTTCACCCAGCCGCGCTGGCCCACATAGTTGCCATCGTCGTCATACAGCGCCCAACCCTCCTTTGAGGTATCGATGTCGATCCAGCCATCGTTGCTGCCATCGCAGTTGGTATCGCCCCATACCGTGTTGGTGCGCCCGGGATTGCCCATGATCCACACACCATCAATCGCCCCGCACTGACCGGTGGCGGTGATGTTCATGTCATCGATGGCATTGCTCAGGCGGCGATAGGTGACGCTGGCGGCGACCGACCACGATTCACTCAGCATGTGCTGGAAGCCGAGGATCGCCTCATCCTGATAGACCGGGTCCATGTCCCGGTTCACCTCGGCGCGCAAGTCCGGCACGCTGCCATCGCCCTGCGAATTGTCGACCGGGCCGATCTGACCGCCCAGGTTCGGCACGTTGTTGGCCGCGCCGGTGTAGCCCAGGAACTCGTACCAGGTGCGCTCGTCGAGGAAGCCGCCGGCCTGTTTGATGTTGATGACATTGGCCACCGGCAGGTAGTAGCGGCCCAGGTTGCCGAACACCTTGGTGGTGCCATCACCACGCACGTCCCACGAGAAGCCCAGGCGCGGCGCGACCATGTTGTCGATCTTGATGTAGCTGTCGCCGTCGCCGCCCTTGTTGTCGAAACTCTCCACGCGCGCGCCGATGTTGAGCAGGAAGTTCGGGGTGACCTGCCAGTTGTCTTCCAGGTAGTAGGCCGAATTGATGGTCTCGAACGAGCCGGCCACTTCATAGCGGCGGGTACGCGCAACCAGGCCGCTGGCCGGCACGGTGCCGCCGTTGAGCGGACTGCCTGGCGTGCGGTAGTAGATGTCGTAGCGCAGGCCGCCAGGGCCGGGGTATGCGCGCTCGTAGTCGGAGGTGTTCTCTTCGCGGTCCAGGCCGAAGCGCAACAAGTGGTTGCCGAGCGACCATTCAAAGTCGGCGCGCGCGGCCTTGCGCGTATCCAGTGCCGACTCCAGCTGCGAACTGCTGGTGCAGCTACGGTCACCCTGCAGGTTGGACGGTACGCCCTGGCTGGCCGTGCGGTTGTCGAACACACGATTGCAGTTCTCGTCCATCAGTGAGCTCTGCACACGGTTGCGCTTGTTTTCACCGTACATCAGCTTCATGGTCAGATCGTTGTTGACCTGCCAGCTGTAGGTGCCTGACCAGTTCTTTCCGCCCACCGTGTTGACGATCTGGTTGCTGCGCTCGCCAACAGTGTCGCCGGCGTCGTAGTCGTATCGGTAGACGTCGGTGAGGGTCTTGTTCTTGTCGGAGAAGCCGAACAGCGACAGCATCTGGTTGTCGGTGATCTGCCAGTCCAGCTTGCCGCCCCAGAAGGGCTCATCGGCCTTGCCTTGGCTGAGGAACGTGCCGGCATCATTGGTCGAGGTCGGGCGATAGTCGCGTGCCTCGTACATGCCGAAGAAGAACAGCTTGTCCTGCACCAACGCGCCGGAAGCGAACACATTCAGCGCACTGCGCGAGTAGTCGTCACGGCTGGCGGTGATGTAGCGGCTGCCTTCGCCGTCATAGCGGTCGCGGGCCTGCGACTGCCACGCACGCGGTTCGAACACCAGTTCCGCACCGGCCTTGAAGTCATTGCTGCCCGAGCGGGTGACTGCATTGATGACACCACCGGTACTGCGCCCGAACTCCACCGAGTAGCCGCCGGTCTTGACCTGGAATTCCTGGTAGAACGCGAACGGCACCGACGAGAAGCCGACCCGGTTGTAGAAATCGGTGACGTTCAGGCCGTTGATGTAGACGGTGTTCTCGGCCACCGACGAGCCGCCGAAGGAAATGCCCTGTCCGCCCAGCGAGCCCTTGCCCTTCACCGCACCCGGCGCCAGCAGCGCCACTGCGGTGATGTCACGGTCCACCGGCAACCGCGACAGTTCCTCGCGGGTGATGTTGGTGGCCGACTCGGTCGACTTCACGTCAACCATCGACACCACCTGCGGCGCGCGGACTTCCACGGTACCCAGCGTGCTGACCGCACCCAGTGGCACGTTCACGGTGGTTGCACTGCCAAGGCTGACGGTGACCTGGCCGACGCGGCTGGCAGCACCACCGGGCAGGCTTACTTCCATGTCATAGGTGCCCACCGGCAACAGCGGAATGCGGTAGCCACCTTTACCGTCGGCCTGCACCGAGCGCACGAACCCGGTGGCCGGATTGCGGACCGTAACCGTGGCCCCAGCAGGCACCTGACCCGCATCGCTGGTCAGACGACCGACGACGGCGCCGTCCTGTGCGAGTGCGGCGGGTGCCAACGTTGCCAGACACGTACCGAGGGCGACGCACAAGGCCGCCCGCTTGATGTTGTAAGCCTTCATCCCCTGCTCTCTCCTGCAAGAATTGAATGGTGGTGAGGGTGGTGTATCGCGCTAGCGTTGCCCGGCCGGCAGTACCCGCCATTGGAAGTCGTAGCTCCATTGGTCGAAGTACAGGTTGTCGTTTTCCCACTCGACCTCGCCGCGCTGCGAGTCGACCGTTTCCGAGCGGTAGTGCTGTTTGGCCGGCACGAAGGCCTGGCCGAAGTCGTCGTTGAAGGCGATCCGGTAGCCGTCGAGGCCACCCAGGTAGAAATCACGCAGCGCCGGCGTGTCGCTGGCCAAAGCACCGGTCGTCACGTCCATCGGCAGCCAGCCATACGGTGCCAGGTAAACCTGCCCCCAATCGTGCAGGTTGTTGTAGCCGCTGCCATCGTCGGAGAACACCATGCCCGACTGCCAACGCGCGGGAATGCCGTTCATGCGCAGCAGGGCGATCAGCAGCAGGGTCTGCTGACCACAATCGGCGTGCCCGGCGCGCAGCGCGTAGTCGCTGATGTTGCTGATCGTCGAGTACTCGCGCGCACCGGCCCACGGAATGCGGTCGACCGCGGCGAACAGCTTGCGAACCACTTCATACGGACGCGTCTCGCCCTGCAGCACCTGGTCGGAGAACAGCTTCAGGGCGGGAGTGAAACGCACGTGCGGCAGCTGCTCGGCCATGTAGGGCTTCAGGGCCGAATCATCCGGTGTGGCCTGCACCTTCGTCGCGTCGATTGCCGTGTGGCGCGCGAAGATCGTCACCGCGTAGCGGACTTCAAAGCGCGTCGGCTGGCCAGCCACGGCTTTGGCTTCCAGGTAGGCGGTGCGCTGCTGGGTGCTGGCCGGGGCAATGTGTGCCTTGCCCGGCGTACTTCCGATCCACTGTACGTGCTCCTGCTGGCCGGAAATTTCGCGCGGGTACGGAATCCATGCGCGCACGGTTTCGCCGGCAGGCACCGCGTCGGCCTTCACCGTGAGCGATTGGGTGAATTCGATGCGCTGCGGCAGAACGGATGCCTTGCCGCTCTGTTTGGCGGCATCGACCACGCGTGCATGATGGGCATTGAGCACTTCATTCGGGCCCGGCGCCGGCATCGGCACGTCCGCACGGCGGCGTGCGCGTGCTTCGTCGCTGAGCAGGAACAGGTTCGACGGTGCGCGCTTGAAGTACCAGCGTGTGCCGTCAATGTCGAGATGCTCGATCAGCCCGAGCTGGTCCCAGCGTGCGAACTCCTCGTCGGTCAGATCGGGAATCCAGCGGCGTATCGCTGCTTTGGCAGCGGCTTGGTCAAGAGAGAAATCCAGTTTGATGCGGCGCATGCGCTCGAACTGGAAGTCGGCCGGTGGGAACACGCCCTGCGTGGCAAACGCCATGACCACGTTCTGGAACTGACCGCTGTCGACCCAGTCGATCAGTTGCCATTCCCGCTCACGATCGATCGCCAGATCAAGCGCGCTGCGAGGATCCTTTGCCTCTGCCGACCACGCCCACAGCAGCAGCGCGGCACACAGGCCGGCAGCGGCAGGCAGAGATGGTTTGCGAACGACAGGATCCACAGCGACACTTCCCAAGCGCGGGTGGTAACGGCTGTGTAACACGGGCCGGGGGACCGGTCAATAATTTATTCTTGCTTTCGCCCGTAAAAGGAATAAATATTCCTACAGGCATTCGAGGAGGGTGTGCAGCGCATGATCCTGGCTTCCCGCAGACTGAACCGGCATTGGCCGCGCCGCTTGACCCTGGCCCTGTGCCTGCTGGCCGCCCCAGCTTTCGCACAGGCCGCACCGCCGCCTGACCCCGGCGCGCCCCTGCCCTATGTGATCGGCTTGCATGAGGCCTACCTCACCCCGGACTATTGGGCGGCACGGCTGGACAACGCCGATGCGCCGATCCTCGACCGCGCGCAGATCGACGCGCAGAACGCGCGGATGCGCGGGCAAGACAGCCACATCCAGGACATCGCCACGCTGCCCGCACAGCTCAGTGCAACACAGGTCCGCGCCAGCATCGACGCGCTTTCGAGCTGGCCGAAGCGGGCGCTGTATGACGAGAAGGGCCAGGCCATCGCCGCGGGCGAGCGCGCGGCCATCGAAGCCAACCTCGGCCTCGACGCGGTTCCTTCGCAGGTCGCGCCATCGTACGGACTGGTGGTGAAGCGTGCCGCGCTGCGCACCTTCCCCACCCGCCAGCGGGTTTTCAGCACGCTCGGCGACACCGACATCGACCGCTTCCAGGAGTCAGCGCTGTTCCCCGGCGACAAGGTCGCCGTGGTCCATCGCAGTGCCGACGGCCGCTGGCTGTTCGTGCACAGCGAGCGCTACAGCGCGTGGATCGAAGCCGATGCCGTGGCCAGCGGTGACAAGGCCACGGTGCTCGGCTATGCCGCGAAGGGCCCGTACCGCATCGTCACCGGCGCCACTGCGCAGACCGCGTACACACCTGAGGAACCGCGCGTATCGCGCCTGCAGCTGGACATGGGCGTACGCCTGCCGGTGCTGGCCGACTGGCCCGCCGCCGAACCGGTGAACGGCCAGCAGGCGCATGCCTCGTGGGTGGTGCAGCTGCCGGTGCGCGAAGCCGATGGTCGACTGAAACTGGTGCCGGCCCTGCTGCCGCGCTCACAGGACACTGCCGCCGACTACCTGCCGCTGACCCCGCGCCTGCTGCTGCAGCAATCGTTCAAGTTCCTCGGCGAACGCTACGGTTGGGGCCACGACTACGACACCCGCGACTGCAGTGGATTCGTGTCGGAGATCTACCGCAGCTTCGGCGTACTGTTGCCGCGCAATACCAGCGCACAGGCGATCAGCCCCGCGCTGGATCGCCTGCCGTTCACCAGCAAGGACGGCAAGGCCGTGCGTGACCGCGCCGTCACCGGTCTGCAGGTGGGCGACCTGGTCTACATCCCCGGCCACGTGATGATGGCCATCGGCCACGTCGATGGCCGCACCTGGGTGATCCACGATACCGCGGGCGGCAGCTGGTTCGGCGCCGACGGCAAGCGTGTGCAGGCACATCTCAATGGCGTATCGGTCACGCCGCTGGAGCCGATGATGGCCAGCGACAGCGTCCGCTACATCGATCGCATCACCAACATCCAACGCCTGCGTGCCAAGAATCCCTGAATGAAGATCACCGCCATCGAACTGGGCATGCTGCGCGTGCCGCTGAAAACGCCGTTCAAGACCGCGTTGCGTACCGTGGAGACCGTGGAAGACGTGGTGGTGCTGATCCGCACCGATACCGGTCACACCGGCTACGGTGAGGCACCAGCCACCGCCGTCATCACCGGCGACACCCATGGCTCGATCATCGAAGCGATCCGCCACTTCATCGCCCCGCGCCTGATCGGCCAGGAGGTGGTCAACCTCAACCGCCTGTGCACGCTGGTGCAGACCGCGATGGAGCGCAACACCAGCGCCAAGGCGGCGGTGGAGATCGCGCTCTACGATCTGTGGGCGCAGCTGCATGGCGCGCCGCTGTACCAGATGCTGGGCGGTGGCGACCCGGTGATCACCACCGACATCACCATCAGCGTGGACTACATCGACAAGATGGTGGCCGATTCACTGTCGGCGATCGAACGCGGCTTCGAGTCGCTGAAGATCAAGGTCGGCAAGGACATCGGCGTGGACATCGAGCGGGTCAAGGCGATCCATGCCGCCGTGGAAGGCCGTGCGCTGCTGCGCCTGGACGCCAACCAGGGCTGGACCGCCAAGCAGGCCGTGCATGCGATGCGCACGCTGGAAGACGCCGGGGTGGTGCTGGAACTGCTGGAACAACCGGTCAAGGCCGCCGACATCACTGGCCTGAAATACGTGACCGACCGCGTCAACACGCCGGTGATGGCCGACGAAAGCGTGTTCAGCCCCAGCCAGGTGATGGACCTGATCCAGCAGCGCGCCGCCGATATCATCAACATCAAGCTGATGAAGACCGGCGGCCTGTCCAATGCGATCCGCATTGCCGATATCGCCGGCATCTACGGCGTGCCGTGCATGATCGGCTGCATGATCGAATCGAGCATCAGCGTAGCGGCGGCCGTGCACCTGGCGGTGGCCAAGAGCGATGTGATCACCAAGGTCGACCTCGACGGCCCCTCGCTGGGGCAGTTCGATCCGGTCAGCGGCGGCGTGCACTTCAACGAATCGGAGATCAGCATCAGCGACGTGCCGGGATTGGGCATCACCGAAGTGCGGGGGCTGGAGATGCTGGGTTGATCGAAGCTCCGCTGCCAGTGGTGTCGACGTCTGATGCTTGCTCGGGCGTCACTTTTCTTTTCGCGAAAAGAAAAGTAACCAAAAGAAACGCTCCGCCATCCGCGAGCCGACGTGCTGTGCACGCCGGTGCCCTGCGCTACAAGGCGGACTCAATGTCAAAGGCAACAACTGCACCCAGTAGATCCACGCCATGCGTGGATGCTCCTGCTCTTGCTTCTGCCCTACCCCGTATCCCCTTCGCGGCTGGCACGCGCGCGATCTGTCCGGGGTCGGGTGGGTGGGGCTTGCAGGGGTGTCCGCGCCAAGGATGGCGCGGCCAAGCCTCCATGGACGGATTCACGGCGTCCCCTGCAAACCCCACCCGCCCGACCCACTCCATGACACGCTCTACGCGACCAACCGCAACGCTTTTGATAACCCCCGGACACCCCGCATGCCGCCCCTGCTGAAAATCCGCACCGAGCGCGGGCAGATGTCGGCCATCGAACGCCGCATCGCCGACTTCATCCTCGACAACGCCCACCTGCTGCGCGATTACTCTTCGCAGCAGCTGGCCAGTGCCTTGGGCATCAGCCAATCCAGCGTGGTGAAGTTCAGCCAGAAGCTCGGCTTCAAGGGCTACCCGGACCTGAAGTATTCCATCGGCGAGGACGTTGCCCGCGCCGGTGCCGACCCCCAGCAGATGCCGGCCGAACCGGACATCAGCGATGACTACCTGCGCCTGGGTGACGCCCTGCGCCGCAGCAAGGCACAGGCCGAGGAAGAAACCCGCCAGGCCAACCCGCGTGAGGAGATCGAGCGCATCGTGCAGCTGCTCGACGGCGCGCCCAAGCTGTTCGTCCACGGCCTCGGTGACGACGGCCTGTACGCACGTGAATTCGCCATGCGGCTGTCGCTGCTCGGCCTGCTGGTGGTGCCGCATACCGATCCGATCCTGATGCTGGCCAACCTGTCCGCCGCACGCCCGGGCGACGTGCTGCTGATGTTCTCCGAGTTCGGCAACCTGCCACAGCTGTCACAGCTCTCGCGCCAGTTCCAGGACATGGGCGGCAAGGTCGTGTCGATCACCCGCCACACCGCCAACCCGCTGCGTGCGCATGCCGATGCAGCGCTGGTGGTATGCGCGCACGACCGCGCGCCGCAGGTGGCGCAGCTGCTGTACCGTAGTGCCATGCACGCCCTGCTCGATTTCCTGTTCGTGCTGCTCTGCCACGCCAATCCGGATCGCCAGCAACAGCTGGCGGTGAATCTGGAACGGATCGATCACCTGCTGGATTGCTGACCGGAGTGCCTGCATGAACCGCCTGTTCCGTTGCGCCGTCGCTGCCGGGCTGTTGACCCTGCTGCCGCTGTTTCCCGCCGCAGCCCTCAGTAAAAGGCTCCCTCCCCTGGTGCACAGCCAGCAGGTCGTGGTGGTGGTCACCGACAGTTGGGATGCCAACCAAGGCAAGCTGCAGGCCTACACCCGGGACGCCAAGGGGTGGCAGCCGCACGGTCCGGCGTTCGACGTGGCGATCGGGCGCACTGGCAGCGCCTGGGGGCTGGGGCTGACAGGCACGCCAGCAGACGGCCCGCAGAAGCGCGAAGGCGATGGCCGCAGCCCGGCGGGCGTCTTCGCGATCGGCAGCGCGTTCGGCTACACAGGAAAGGCCACCACCGGCCTGACTTACCAGCCGATGCAGTCCACGCATTACTGCATGGACGTGCCGGCCTCGCCGCAGTACAACCAGATTGTCGACGCACGCGAGGTCGGCGCCGAGGCCGTGAAGGGCTCCACTGAACCCATGCGACTGGACCTGCACAACAAAGGGGATGTGCGCTACCGGCAGGGCTTTGTGATCGCCCACAATGCCTTCAACGAACCGGGCCATGGCAGTTGCATCTTCGCCCATCTGTGGCGTCAGCCCGGTGAGGCCACCGCCGGCTGTACCGCCATGACCGCCGCTCACATGCGCACCCTGCTGGCCTGGCTGAGCGATGAAGCACAGCCGCGGTTCGTGCTGCTGCCGCGCGCGCAGTACCACGAGTATCAGGGACCCTGGGAACTCCCCGCACTGACGGAAGCACTGCGTTGAGCACCCCGAACGAACCGCAGCTGCAGCGCGCGGTCAGCCGCTGGCAGATCGTCGGCCTGTCGATCAACGATGTGATCGGCAGCGGCATCTACCTGCTGCCGGCTGCCACGGTCGCCCTGCTCGGTCCCTTCAGCCTGTGGGGCGTGGTCGCCGCCGGCATCGTCGTCGCCCTGCTGGTGCTGTGCTACGCGCAGGCGGCCAGCTATTTCGACGAACCCGGTGGCAGCTACCTGTACGCGCGCGAAGCCTTCGGCCGCTTTGCCGGCTTCGAGATCGGCTGGATGATCTGGCTGACCCGCATCAGCTCCGCCGCAGCGCTCAGCAATGCGCTGGCCGACGCCGTGGCGCGGTTCTGGCCATGGGCAGCCGCAGGCATGGGTCGCATCGCGATCATCGTTGTTTCGCTCGGCTTCCTGACCGGGGTGAACATCATCGGCGTGCGCTCGGCCGCCCGCACCGGCATCGTGCTGGTGATCGGCAAGATGCTGCCGCTGCTGTTGTTCGTGGCCATCGGCGCGTTCTACATCGACCCGCAGCTCGCCTTCTCCGGGCAGCGCCCGGACCCGCACGACCTGCAGCGCATGGGTGAGGCGGCGCTGTTGCTGCTGTATGCCTATGCCGGGTTCGAGAACATCCCGGCCGCGGCCGGCGAGTACCGCAACCCACGCCGTGACATTCCCTTCGCGCTGATCACCATGATCGTCACCGTCACCGTGATCTATGCGGCGGTGCAGATCGTGGCGCAAGGCACACTGCCCGGCCTGGCCAGCTCGGCCACGCCGCTGGCCGATGCCGCGTCCAGCTTCGGCGGCGAGGCGCTGGCACTGATCCTCACCGTGGGCGCAACCATCTCCATCCTCGGCACCAACAGCAACACGATGATGATGGGCCCGCGCTTCCTGTTCGCCCTGGCCCGCGACGGCTACGGCCCGAAGGTGCTGGCGCAGGTGCACCCGCGCTTCCGTACCCCGGCCGCGGCGATCTTCTGCCAGGGCCTGATCGCGCTCGGCCTGGCGCTGTCCGGGTCGTTCGTGCAGTTGGCGCTGTTGTCGATGACCACGCGGCTGTTCGCCTACATCGGTACTGCAGCAGCGGTGCTGGTACTGGCCAAGCGCTATGCGGACCGCCCCGGCGCGTTGAAGCTGCCCGGTGGTCCCTTGATTCCGGTGCTGGCCCTGCTGCTGTGCGTCGCCCTGTTCGCCAGCGCCAGCTGGCAGAACATCGCCGCTGCGTTGGTCGCGTTTGCGATCGGCGCCGTCATCTACAAACTGCCGCGCAAGGATGCCGCCGCGGATTGACCTGGCGGTCACGCTGCCGGCCCGATGCGTTAACCGGCCGACAGGCACGATCAGGCTTCGTCCACTACGGAGCTTGTTGCCCATGAGCCCTGACTACCAGATCCCCGGCCGCGTGCCGGAGGACGGCACCCCGCGCCAGGCGGTTTCAGACTACTGGCGCGATCGCTATACCAGCGAACCGTACTACGACAACCAGCTGTTCTTCGACGATTACGAGCCGGCCTACCAGATCGGCCACTCCGCCCGCGCGCAGGACATGATCCGCGCGTACGAAGAGATTGAAGGTGAGCTGGAAACGCGTTGGGCGAAAGAACGCGGCAAGAGCCGGCTGGAATGGGCGCAGGCCCGCAGTGCCGTACGGCGCGGCTGGGAAGAAGCAGTGAATCTGGATCCGCGCCGGAACAGCGGCGGATAACCATATCCTGTAGAGCCGAGCCCATGCTCGGCTGACGCCTCAGCTGTAGAGCCAAGCCATGCTTGGCTGGGTTTCCGGAGTCGAGCCCGCCCGGCTGCCGATAAGCAGCCGAGCATGGGCTCGGTTCTACCTCCGCCGGTCAGTCCTGTTCCGGCAGCGGCGGAACCGACGAGCCGCGCTTGGGCTCGGCCGCGTTGGCGGCAATCAGGTCGCGGGTGTTCTTCTGCACCGCCACCGCGCCGAACAGCGACAGCGCGAACGCCATGCCATAGAAGCCCTTTTCGCTCAGCACCAGGGTGGCGTTCCACAGACCGACCAGCAGCAGCAACAACGCCGACAGCAGCGCGAACCAGCACAGCGCGTAGTACAGGCCGCTCACCGGAATGCCTTCGACGCGGTCGCGCACGCTCTTCTGCAGCGATACCGCCGCGAACAGGCCGAACAGCAGCAGGGTCAGGTAGTAGCCTTTCTCGTTCAGCGGCATTTCGGCATTGAACAGCCCTACCAGGTAGGCCACCGCGCCCAGCAGCAGGGCCACCCACGAGGCGGCAATGAAGGCGGGCGAGGGTCGATGGATGATCGGTGCGTTCATTGCAGTTCCTTGGCGGTCAGGCGGGCATGCTTTGCCCGGGCGACAACACCCTAGACCATCCGCGCCATGGCGCACAGGGGGGAGCAGGACCTTCGGGCCACGACCGTCACTGCACCGGTGGTATACAAAGGAGAGCCTGGCCATCCGCATCCCCTTCCGCTGGAGATACCCATGACCCGCACACCCCTGCTGCTCGCGCTCGGCCTGCTGCCGATCCTTGCCACCACCGCCTGCAATGCGGCCGGTCCTGATGCGACAGGCCAGAAGGCCTCGGCGACCGCCGCAACCACCGCCGACCAGCGCCCTTTCACCGCCACCGAGGTCAGCCGCTTCGACCAGCCGTGGGCGATGACCTTCCTGCCCGATGGCAGCCTGCTGGTCACCGAGAAGCGCGGCAAACTGCAGCGCCTGGACCTGGCCAGTGGCCAGAAACATGAGATTGCCGGTGTACCCAAGGTCGCGTACGGCGGCCAGGGTGGTTTCGGCGACGTGATCCTGCATCCGGATTTCGCCCGCAACCACGTGGTCTACGTCAGCTATGCCGAGGAAGGCACGCTGGATACGCGCGGCGCGGCCGTGGCCCGTGCCACCCTCGCCCTGAATGCCGACGGTGGCGGCCAGCTGAAAGATCTGAAGGTGATCTGGCGACAGACACCGAAGGTCAGTGGCGAAGGCCACTACGGCCACCGCCTGGCCTTCGGCCCCGACGGCAAGCTGTGGATCAGTTCCAGCGAACGGCAGAAGTTCGATCCTGCGCAGGACATGAGCGGCAACCTGGGCAAGATCATCCGCCTCAACGACGACGGCAGCCTGCCGGCCGACAATCCGTTCGCCTCGCAGGGTGGCGTGGCCGCGCAGGTATGGTCGCTGGGCCACCGCAATGTGCTGGGCATTGCCTTCGATGCCAACGGCAAGCTGTGGGCGCAGGAAATGGGTCCGGCCGGCGGCGATGAGCTGAACCTGATCGTGCGTGGTGCCAACTACGGCTACCCGATCGTCTCCAACGGCGACCACTACGATGGCCGTCCGATTCCCGACCACGACACCCGCCCGGAGTTCGCCGCACCGAAGGTGACCTGGAACCCGGTTATTTCCCCGGCCGGCCTGATGTTCTACAGCGGCACCCTGTTCCCGCAATGGAAGGGCAGCGCCTTCATCGGTGGCCTGTCGTCCACGTCGCTGGTGCGCGTCAGCTTTGATGGCGACACCGCACGCGAAGCCGACCGCTTCAACATGGGCGAGCGCATCCGTGAGGTGGAACAGGGCCCGGATGGCGCGCTGTGGCTGCTGGAAGACGGCAGCAAGGCACGGCTGCTGAAGCTCACGCCGAAGGCCTGATTGGCCTGATTGGCCGGGTTGCCGGCCAGCGGCCGGCACTAACGATCTGGAACGGCCCCGCATGCGGGGCCGTTTGATTTCATTGGATGGTGATGACCTTCACTTCCGTGCGCGTGCAGGCCTTGTCCAGGCACTGGCCATTCAACCAGACCTGGCCATCGCCGATCATCACGCCCTGCTGGTTGACGAACACGTTGCCGAACTCCTGCGCGGACACGGCCTTGACCACCGCCGGGGTGATGATCTTTTCGTAGTTGCGCTGGAACTCACCGGGTCCGGTGATCTTCTTTCCACCGCTGATGTTCAGCGGGAAACGTACTTCTTCAACCACGGCGGGACGGTCGCCGGCGACCACGGCGGTCTTGAAGGCATTGAATACTTTTTCATACTGCGCCGCATCGCCAAGCAGCGTTTCGATGCGGGCGCGGGCGTCGCCTGCGGCGGGCTCGACGGCGGGGGAAGCCTCGGCCGGCGTCGCCGCCGCATCCGTCGCGTGTTCCGCCGCAGCCTGCGGCGCCGCAACGGCATCCGGCGTGGTGCTGGCGGCCGCCTCAGCTGGCGTCGCGCCGGTCATCGGCGGTGGCGCATCGGCGGCGGGTTCGGCTGGCGGAGCCGGCTGCGAACAGGCGGCCAGCAGCAAGGCCGGAATCAGGAAAGCAATCTTGCGCATGCGCGAGCTCCATCGGATCGAAACGCCGATGGTAGCGCCGGGCCATGCCCGGCGTGTTCGTGCACCGTGAGCAAGGCATCGCCCGGCACGCCACAGTAGATCCACGCCATGCGTGGATGCTCTACCGATCAGGCCTTCAGCAGCTCGAACTGCACCGCGTCACCGGCCATCGACGAAGCGCACACCCACACATCGAACAGACCCGGCTCGGCACGCAGCACGCCGTCGCGGCCGGTGAATGCCAGCTGCTCGCGGGCCAGGGTGAACACCACCTCGGTCGACTCGCCCGGCTGCAGGGCCACCTTGCGGAAGTCCTTCAGTTCACGCACCGGGCGCACGCGGCTGGCCACGCGGTCGTGGATGTACAGCTGCACCACTTCTTCGCCGGCCACGTTGCCGGTGTTGGTCAGCGTGGTGGTCAGGGTCAGGGTGTCGTCCCAGCCGACGCGCACACTGCTCAGCTGCGGCACGCCGTAGGCAAAGGTGGTGAAACCGATGCCGTGGCCAAACGGATACAGCGGCTCGTTCGGAATCTCGCGCCAGCGCGCCTTGAACTCCGACATGGTCGGCAGTTCCGGGCGGCCGGTGCGCGGGTGGTTGTAGAAGTACGGCTGCTGGCCGGACACCTGCGGGAAGCTGACCGGCAGGCGGCCAGACGGGCTGTAATCGCCGAACAGCACATCGGCCACGGCATGACCGGTCTGCGTGCCCAGGTACCAGGTGATGGCCACGGCATGCGCATTGCGCACCGCGCCCTGCAGGGCCAGCGCGCGACCATTGCGCAGCAGCACCACCAGCGGCTTGCCGGTCATCGCCACGGCCTCGGCCAGCGCCTGCTGTGCCGGCGGCAGGGTGATCTCCACGCGCGACTGCGCCTCGCCGCTGTAACGCTGCGGCTCGCCCAGCGCCAGCACCACCACGTCGGCACGCAGCGCCGCCGCAACGGCCGCTTCGGTGCCACCGGCAATGGCCACTTCCAGTTCGCAACCCGGCACCACTTCCAGCAGTGTTTCATCGCCGATGGCGGCGCGCACGCCGGTTTCCAGGTCAATGTAGCGCTGCTTGTCGCCGAACAGGGTCCAGCAGCCTTCAATGTTCTCGCGGTCCTGCACGAACGGGCCGATCAGGGCGATCTTCTGCCCACTCTTCTGCAGCGGCAGCACGCCGTCACGGTTGTTCAGCAGCACGATCGAACGACGCGCAGCATCACGCGACAGTTCGTCATGCGCGGCGATGTGCGAGGTATCGGCTTCGCGCGCCGGGTCCAGCGAACGGTAAGGGTCGTCGAACAGGCCGATGGTTTCCTTCAACCACAGGATGCGGCGCACGCCTTCGTCCAGCACAGCCATCGGCACTTCGCCGCTCTCGACCAGGCCCGGCAGGTGCTCGGCGTAGAAACCGCTCTGCATGCTCAGGTCGAGGCCGGCGGTGAACGCCTTGGCGGTGGCATCGCGGTCGTCGGCGGCGTAGCCGTGCGCGACCAGCTCCATGTCGGCGGTGTAGTCGGAAATCACCACGCCCGGGAACTTCCACTCACCGCGCAGGATGTCGGTCAGCAGCTCGGCATTGGCACTGGCCGGCACGCCGTTGATGTCGTTGAACGAGGACATCACCGTGATCGCGCCGGCATCGAAGGCGGCCTTGAACGGCGGCAGGTGCACATCGCGCAGGGTCTGCGGCGAGATGTCGACCATGTTGTATTCCATGCCGGCCATCACCGCGCCATAGGCGGCGAAGTGCTTGGGCGTGGCCAGCAGCGAATCGGCGGCGCGCAGGTCGCTGCCCTGGAAGCCGCGCACGCGGGCGGCGGCAAAGGCACAGCCCAGTACGACGTCCTCACCGGCACCTTCGGCGCCACGGCCCCAGCGCTGGTCGCGGGCGATGTCCACGGCCGGTGCGTAGGTCCAGTGCAGGCCGGCGGCGGTGGCTTCGACGGCGGTGGCGCGCGCGGTGCGCTCGGCCAGGTCCGGCTCGAAGCTGGCGGCCTCGCCCAGCGGAATCGGAAACACGGTGCGCATGCCGTGGATGACGTCGGCGGCCAGGATCACCGGGATGCCCAGGCGGCTCTCCTCGGTGGCGACCTGCTGGATGCGGCGGCCGAGCTCGGCGCCAACACCGTTGAACAGCGAGCCGACCTTGCCCTCGCGCACCTGCTGCAGCACCTGATCGGCATTGCGCACGTTGGCTTCCGGGTTCACGTCCGGGGCGAACGGGCGGACCATGTCCGCGAAGACACCCAGTTGGCCGACTTTTTCCTCGACGGTCATCTGGGCAATGAGGGATTCGATGCGATCGGAGGCCACCGGCAGTCCTTGATGAAAACGTTTACAAGCCCGGCATTCTAGCGATCCCGAGCGATTTGGCGAGAGGTTTCGTCATTCAGTTTCAGCCACCAGCCGGATCCGTACGGTCCGGCCGGGGGCATCGCAGCTTACTCCGAGCCGGCCAACTGGCGCTGCCCGGCCATCAACATGGCGTCGCTGGAGGCCTGGAACACCCGCAGGCCAAAGGCCGGCAGGATCGCCAGCAGGTGGTCGAAGATGTCCGACTGCACGGCCTCGTACTCGCCCCAGGCGGTGCTGCGGGTGAAGCAGTACAGCTCCAGCGGCAGGCCTTCGGTGGTCGGCTGCAGCTGGCGCACCAGCAGGGTCATGTCGGTGTGGATGCCCGGGTGGCTGGCCAGGTAGCGATCCACATAGGCACGGAAGGTACCCAGGTTGGTGACCCGACGGCTGTTGACCTCGGCCACGCCCTGCTCGCGCAGGCGCCCGTTCCACTGGCCCAGCTCCTGCTGCTTGCCGCGCAGGTAGTCGCCCAGCAGGGCGAACTGACCGAGGAAGGCCAGGTCGTCCTCTTCCATGAAACGCACGCTGTGCTGGTCCAGGTACAGCGCGCGCTTGATCCGGCGGCCACCCGCTTCCTGCATGCCGCGCCAGTTCTTGAACGACTCGGTCACCAGCTTCTTGGTCGGGATGGTGGTGATCGTCTTGTCGAAGTTCTGCACGGTGACGGTATGCAGGGCGATATCGATGACATCGCCATCGGCATTCTGGCTGGGCATCTCGATCCAGTCGCCGATGCGCACGCGGCCATCGCCACTGATCTGCACGCTGGCCACCAGCGACAGGATGGTGTCCTGGAAGATCAGCATCAGTACCGCGGTGGCCGCGCCCAGGCCGGTGACCAATGGCCCCAGCTTCACCCCCAGCAGGGTGGCAACGATGGACAGGCCGGCGGCCACGAACACCACGATCTTGACCACCTGCAGGTAGCCCTTGATCGGCTTGTTGCGTGCATCGGGCTTGCGCTCGTACAGGCTGTTGGCCGCATCCAGCGCATGCGAGAACGCCATCGACACGGTCAGTACCGCCCACACGATGCACAGCTTGATGATGACGTTGACCAGGCTTGGCGGCAGGTCAGGAATGAGGGTGATGCCCGAGGCGATCACCTGGCTGGGCACCACGTTGGACAGGCGCGCGATGACCCGCATCAGGTGACTGCCACGCCCGGACTCGGCGCCCGGCAGCCGCTGCAGCAGGCGTCGCAGGCCGCGCACCAGGATGCGCTTGGTCACCCAGTTGGCCAGGCCAGCTGCAATCAGCAGGGCCGAGATCATCAACGCCAGATAGGCGCCAGGATAGGGTTCCAGTGTGTTCTGCAGCTGTTCCAGCCACTGTACCGCCACCACTGCGTCCACCATCGGTTGTCTCCTTTTTCATTGCTGCTGAGGTTGCCGGCCAGCGGCCGGCACTACCGGGGTACTGGCCTGGGCCCGGCACGACCGGGACGTCAGTCCCGCGTGCGCTCGATGATCACCCCGACCGCGCGCGCGCCGCGCACCGCGCCGGGCTTGCTCAGCTTCAGGCGCAGCCACTTCACGTCGAACTCGTCCAGCACGATCTGAGCGCAACGCTCGGCCAAGGTTTCGACCAAGCCGAATTCCGATTCGCGCACGAACTGCTCCAGGCGCTTGCTGACCGCCTTGTAGTTCAGGGTATGGGCAATGTCATCGCTGGCCGCCGGACGACGGTTGTCGAAGCCCATCTCCAGGTCGAACACCAGGTCCTGGCGGATCCGCCGTTCCCAATCGTAGATGCCGATCAGGGCGTCGATCGTCAGCCCTTCGATGAAAACCTTGTCCATTGCGGTTACCAGCCGGAAAACAGGCGGTCATGGTAACGGGACGGCGGTGAGCCTGCCCGGAACGGGCGGTGAGCGGCCGGCAGGGACACGGCTTCAGAAAAGACAAAGGGCCCCACTAGCAGGGCCCTTTGGTACTACCGTTTGTCCCCGGGGGGAGCTGGAATCCAGCCGCAAGTCCCGGTGGCGCAGGCACGCAGATTAGGCAAGGACCAGATCGCCGGTCAAGGCCAGTTCCGACAGGGCAGGTCAGGTATTCGTCCGAGGCGAAACACAGAAAATCAGCCGCGCGTACAACGACGTTCCCTGATGGTCGCCGCCGCCCACTCTCGCGAACATCGATCCCTCCTTCACCACCGCACATGACGATGGCTCCATACGATGTACTGCGGCGCGCGTTGTCAGCGGAGCGTCTGTCTACCTACGAGAGAATCGCATCGGCCTGCAGCCCCGACGTCACCGCCGAATCCCTGTACCTCTGGAACATGCGGATGTGTGATGCGCTGATGATGCCGGTCCACCTCTGCGAAGTGGTCATCCGCAATGCAGCGGCATCGGTACTGGTGCGGCAACATGGTCCACGATGGCCATGGAATGAGGCGTTCCGGCGCAGGCTGCCAGCATCAGCATCCGCCTCTGCCAAGGCGGCGCTGGAACAGGCGGCCCATCGCGCGACCAGCACATCCGACATCGTCGCCAACCTGCCAATGGTGTTCTGGCAGCAGCTCTTTACATGTCGCTTCGACTCCACGCTGTGGATACCCGCACTCAGCAGGGTTCTGCAGCATGCTCCCTCTGCTCATCCCAGTGCCATCAGGAAAGCCATCCACGCGGATATCGGACGCATCCGTCACCTGCGTAACCGCATCGCCCACCACGAGCCCATCCTGGAACGCGACATCGGCGCCGACCTGGCCGCGATCGGGCGGCTGATCCACGCCCGCTGCCCGCATACGCTGAGCTGGCTGCAGCGCCATGAGCGGGCCACAACGATACTGGCGGCATCGCCGCTGGCAGGACGTCCGTAATGCGTCCGCCGGGCATGGCCCGGCGCTACCGGTTGCGGGGCTTCACACCGCCGGCAGGGTCGCCATGTCCCAGCGCGGGGTCACATCCACCTTCGGCGGGCTGTGCTGGCCCGCCTGCAGGCGCAGCGCGCCGGCGAAGGCGATCATCGCGCCGTTGTCGGTGCACAGCGCCGGCCGCGGGAAGCAGGCCCGCCCGCCGAGGCGCTCGGCCATCAGCTGCAGGCGCGCGCGCAGGCGCTTGTTGGCGCCCACGCCGCCGGCCACCACGATCACATTGGTGCCGGCCGCTTCCAGCGCGCGCTCGCACTTGATGGAAAGTGTCTCGACCACGGCATCTTCAAAGCCACGGGCGATGTCGGCGCGGGTCTGCTCGCTCTGGTCGCTGTCGCGCCAGGCCATCAGGACCTGGGTCTTCAAGCCGGAGAAGCTGAAATCCAGGCCCGGGCGATCGGTCATCGGCCGCGTGAAGCGATAGACGCCCGGCGTACCCTGCTCGGCCAGCTTGGCCAGCTGCGGCCCGCCCGGGTATGGCAGCCCCATCATCTTGGCGGTCTTGTCGAAGGCTTCACCGGCCGCGTCGTCCAGGGTTTCGCCCAGAAGCCGATACTTGCCGATGGCATCGACGGCCACCAGCTGGGTATGGCCACCGGACACCAGCAGGGCCACGAACGGGGCCTGCGGCGGGTCGTCTTCCATCAGCGGCGCCAGCAGATGGCCTTCCATGTGGTGCACGCCCACGGCAGGCACCTCCAGCGCCCAGGCCAGCGACCGGGCCACGCCGGCGCCCACCAGCAGCGCCCCGACCAGGCCGGGGCCGGCGGTGTAGGCCACCCCGTCGATGTCGTTCACGCCAAGCCCGGCCTCGGCCAGCGTCTGCCGTACCAGCGGCAGCAGCTTGCGCACGTGGTCACGGCTGGCCAGCTCGGGCACCACACCGCCGTACTCGGCGTGCAGGGCGATCTGGCTGTAGACCGCATGGGCGCGCAGGGCCGCGCTGCCGGACAGGTCGGTGTCATACACCGCCACGCCGGTCTCATCACAGGAAGATTCGATGCCAAGGACTCGCATGCCTGCTATTATGACGCCCCTGTCGCCCCCTCGGGGAACGGCAGATCCCCATCGCACGCAAACGACTCGCCCGTATTCAGGGTTGGCCGCTTGCAGTTTGTCCAATCGCCGCTATAATGTGCGGCTCGCCGGGCGTGACCCGGTTCTACTGTGTCCCGGAGATTCCATGCCCAGCGTCAAAGTCCGCGAGAACGAACCCTTCGAGTTTGCTCTTCGCCGCTTCAAGCGCACTTGCGAAAAGGCCGGTGTGCTGGCCGAAACCCGCAAGCGCGAGTTCTACGAAAAGCCGACCCAGGAGCGTAAGCGCAAGGCCGCCGCTGCTGTGAAGCGTCAGCTGCGCCGCTCGTCGCGCGACGTCACCAAGCGTCAGCGCCTGTACTGATCGGACGCATCTTCATTGCGGTGGGCATTCCCTGCCGCGATGGAGTCGAAGCCGGCACGCGCGAGCGTCGCCGGCTTTTTGCGTTTCCGGGCCCGGGCATCCGCCCAGCCCCACCACCACCACGAGGTTCGCCATGAGCATGAAGCAGCAGCTCACCGAAGACATGAAGGCCGCCATGAAGGGCGGCGAGAAGCACAAGCTGGGCGTCATCCGCCTGATCAACGCGGCCATCAAGCAGAAGGAAGTCGACGAGCGCATCGAGCTGGACGACACCGCCGTGATCGCCGTGCTCGACAAGATGGTCAAGCAGCGCAAGGATTCGGTCAGCCAGTTTGAAGCGGCCAACCGCGAAGACCTGGCGGAAATCGAGCGCGCCGAGATTGTGGTGATCGAAGCCTACCTGCCGGCCAAGATGGGCGAAGCCGAGATCGTCGCGGCGATCCAGGCCGCCATCGCCGAGACCGGCGCCAGCAGCGCGGCCGACATGGGCAAGCTGATGGGCGCGCTGAAGCCCAAGCTCGCCGGCCAGGCCGACATGGGCCTGGTGTCCAAGCTGGTCAAGCAGCAGCTGGCGTAAGCCAGCGTTGATCCGATAGCGCCGGGCCATGCCCGGCGTTTCGGTTGGTCGCCGGGCATGGCCCGGCGCTGCCGATGCAACACCCGCTTCACCACCTCTTCGACCCCCGGCTGCTACAACATCCCCATGGTCGAGCAATCCAACGCCCCCACCGACACGCATCCCCACGGCATCCCCGCACGGCTTCGCCGCTACGCTGATCGCCTGCAGGACAGCTTCCCGATGGCGGTGGCCAAGCGCTTCGTCGAAATCGACGTGCTGACCCAGGCCGCCTCGGTCTCCTTCTATGCCCTGCTGTCGATGGCACCGCTGCTGGTGCTGCTGCTGTGGCTGACCGCCTCGCTGTATCCACCGGCACAACAGGCACTGATCGGGCAGATCGGCTCGGTGGCAGGCAGCAGCGTGGCCAGCGTAGCCGACACCGTGCTGCACAACGCCAACAGCCAGCCCAGCGTCGGTTCGCTGGCCGGGCTGTGGAGCACACTGCTGCTGTTCGTCGGCGCCACTGCGGTGTTCGCCCAGCTGCAGAACGCGTTGAACCGCATCTTCCACACCAGCGGCCAGCGCCTGGAGGGCATCAAGGCCTGGCTGCGCAAGCGCGTGTTCTCTTTCGGCGTGGTGCTGGCACTGGGCTTCCTGCTGATCCTGTCGATGACTGCCACCACCGCGCTGCAGGTGGTGTTCGCGCAGCTGCCCTCGGTGCTGCCCGCAATCGGCTACCTGACCTCGCTGCTGCTGTACACGCTGGCCTTCGCCTTCCTCTACCACTACCTGCCGGACCGGCGCGTGGCCTGGCGCCAGGCCTTCATCGGCGGTGCCATCACCTCGTTGCTGTTCACCCTGGGCCGTTATGGCATCGGCGTCTACATCAGCACCGTTGCCCCCGGCAGCGCCTACGGCTCGATGGGCGCGCTGGTGATTTCGCTGGTCTGGATCTACTACGCCACGGCCGTGTTCTTCGTCGGTGCATTGATGACCGCCGTGATCGACGAACGCCAGTACGCACGTGCACGCCTGGCCAGCGCCGATGTGGCCCCGCAGGAAGCCGGCCGGGCCGCCGCCAGCGAGTAAACTAGGGGACCTGCCGCCCCCGCAGCGCGCCCTGGCGGCCGCGCCCTGTCCTGTTGCCCATGGCCCGTATCCCCGACGCTTTCATCGACGACCTGCTGGCCCGCTCCGACATCGTCGAGGTGGTGGGCAGCCGCGTGCCGCTGAAGCGCCAGGGCAAGGAGTACGCTGCACGCTGCCCGTTCCATGACGAGCGCTCGGCGTCGTTCACCGTCTCGCCGACCAAGCAGTTCTACCACTGCTTCGGCTGCGGCGCGCACGGCACCGCGATCAGCTTCCTGATGAACTACGACCGCCTCGAGTTCCTCGACGCGGTGGATGAACTGGCCAAGCGTGCCGGCATGGAAGTGCCGCGCAGCGAGAACCCGCGCAGCGCCCAGCAGCAGGATGACAGCCGCGAGCTGTACTCCGCGCTGGACGCGGCGACCAAGTTCTTCCAGAAAAACCTGGAAGGCAGCGAGAAGGCCCGCAGCTACCTCGACGGCCGCGGCGTGGACGAAGAGAACCGCGCACGCTTCCAGATCGGCTATGCGCCTGATGGCTACAGCGGCCTGCGCGATGCGCTGGGCAAGGACGAGCGGCGGATGAAACTGCTCGACCGCGCTGGCCTGTTCTCCAAGAACGACCGCGGCCACGTCTACGACAAGTTCCGCGACCGGGTGATGTTCCCGATCTTCGACCGCCGTGGGCGGGTGATCGCCTTCGGCGGGCGCGTGTTCGAGAAGGACGACGGCCCCAAGTACCTCAACTCGCCGGAGACCGCGCTGTTCCACAAGGGGCGCGAACTGTACGGCCTGTGGCAGGTGCGCCAGGCCAACCAGAAGATCGAGCGCTTGATCGTGGTCGAGGGCTACATGGACGTGGTCTCGCTGTTCCAGTTCGGCGTTACCCAGGCGGTGGCGACGCTGGGCACGGCGACCACGCCGGACCATGCCGAGCTGCTGTTCCGCAACGCGCCGGACGTGTTCTTCTGCTTCGACGGCGACGCCGCCGGCCGTCGCGCCGGCTGGAAGGCGCTGGAATCGGTGCTGCCGCGCATGAAGGACGGCCGCCAGGCCTTCTTCCTGTTCCTGCCCGATGGCGAAGACCCGGACAGCATCGTGCGCAAGGAAGGTGCCGAAGCCTTCGACGAGCGCCTGAAGCAGGCCACGCCGTTGTCGCAGTTCTTCTTCGACGAGCTGACCCGCGAGATCAACCTGGGCACGCTGGACGGCAAGGCACGGCTGGCCGAGCGCGCCAAGCCGATGCTCGCGCAGATTCCCGACGGCGCGTTTGGCGACCTGATGAAACAGCAGCTGGGACAACTGACCGGGCTGGGCGGCAACGCGCAGGCCGGTCGGCCACCGATGCCGCAACGCGCGGTCTCGCGCACGATCCAGCCGGTGGCCAAACGCAGCCTGGTGCGCGGCGCGATCGCCGTGCTGCTGCAGCAGCCGACGCTGGCCCTGACCCTGGGAGGCAAGCACCACTTCCAGGGCCTGCGCCTGCCGGGCGTAGAGCTGCTGCTGGAACTGCTGGGACTGGTCGAACAGCGCCCGGACATCAGTACCGGCGCCCTGCTGGAGCATTTCGACGGCCGCGAAGAACAGGCCTCGCTGCACACCTTGGCCGCGCAGACGCTGGCGGGCGATGAGGCGATGTGGACGGTGGAACTGCATGACGCGGTCGGGCAGCTGGAGAAGCAGCTGCTGTTCCAGCGCATCGACGACCTTAACGCCAAGCAGCGACAACAGGGTCTGGACGATACTGACAAGTACGAGATGCGCGAGCTGCTGAAGGCCCGCGCCAACCTGCGCCTGTAGCGGCAGAACACATCCCCGGAGAGACCATGCTGCTGCGCCTGACCTGCCTGCTGTTGTTGTCGCTCTGCCCGGTTCTGCCAGCCTGGGCTGCGGACCCCACCTTTGCTGAGGTCCGCCCAGGCCTGTACGCCGGCGGCCAGCCCACCGCCGCGCAACTGCGCGAACTGGCAGCACAGGGCGTACGCACGGTGATCGACCTGCGCCAAGCCGATGAAGATCGCGGCTTCGATGAAACACGCGAGGCCGAAGCGCTGGGCCTGCGCTATGTGCGTATCCCGGTGGCCGGGGCCGAAGGCCTGGATGCCGCCAATGTGCGCGCCGTGCACCACGCGCTGCAGCAGAGCCAGGGGCCGGTGCTGCTGCACTGCGCCTCAGGCAACCGCGCCGGTGCTGTGCTCGGGCTGGTCAACGCACGTTACGAACAGGCCAGCCCGGAACAGGCGCTGCAACTGGGCCAACGTGCCGGCCTGAAGTCGCTGGAAGCGGCCACCCGCGAGCGCCTGGCGATCCCTTCTCCCACCCCCTGATTCCCGGGGGAATCCCCCGCACCAAGGAGCCTATCCACCATGACCCGCTGGTGGTCGCGCCTGCGACCGGACAACTTCACCCTCGCCCTGCTGTGCACCGTCGGCCTGGCCTCGCTGCTGCCGATGAAAGGCGCCGCCGCCCTGGTGCTCGACGATGTCACTACGGTCGCCATCGCCGCGCTGTTCTTCCTGCACGGCGCACGCCTGCCGCGCGAATCAATCATCGGCGGCATGCTGCACTGGCGCCTGCACCTGACGATCCTCGCCTGTACCTTCCTCCTGTTCCCGCTGCTGGGGCTGTTGTTCAAGCCGTTGTCGGGCTGGCTGCTGACGCCCGAGCTGTACCTGGGCGTGCTGTTCCTGTGCACCCTGCCGTCCACCGTGCAGTCGTCGATCGCGTTCACCTCGATGGCGCGCGGCAACGTGCCGGCGGCCGTGTGCAGTGCCTCGCTGTCGAGCATCCTCGGTGTGTTCCTGACGCCACTGCTGCTGACCGCGCTGGCCGGTACCTCTGGCGGCGTGCACGACCCGCTGCATGCCATCGGCGGCATCATGCTGCAGTTGCTGGTGCCGTTCGTGGCCGGTCACCTGTTGCGGCCGTGGATCGCCGGCTGGGTGGAGAAGCAGCGCGCGCTGCTGCGCTACACCGACCAGGCCACCATCCTGCTGGTGGTGTACTCGGCGTTCGGCGAAGCGGTCACCGAAGGGTTGTGGAGCAAGACACCCCTGCTCTCGCTGTTCGCGGTGGCGGTGGTGGCGGCGGTACTGCTCGGCATCGCCATGCCGCTGATCACCTTCATTGCCCGCCGCCTGCGCTTCAACCGCGAAGACGAGATCGCCATCGTGTTCTGCGGCTCGAAGAAGAGCCTGGCCACGGGTGTGCCGATCGCCAAGGTGCTGTTCGCTGGCGGCAGCCTCGGCGCAATCGTGCTGCCGGTGATGATCTACCACCAGATCCAGCTGATCGTCTGCGGCGTGATCGCGCAGCGGTATGCCAGGCGCAAGCCCTGACCCAACCGGAAACCCATCCACGCATGGCGTGGATCTATTGAACGCTCGGGCTGCTGCGGGAAATCATCCACGCATGGCGTGGATCTACTGAGCGCTCGGGCTGCTGCGGGAAATCATCCACGCATGGCGTGGATCTACTGAACGCTCGGGCTGCTGAGGGAAACCATCCACGCATGGCGTGGATCTACTGAACGCTCGGGCTGCTGCGGGAAACCATCCACGCATGGCGTGGCTCTACTGTAGAGCCGAGCCCGTGCTCGGCTGATACCCGGGTAGATCCACGCCATGCGTGGATGCGTCAACCCATCACAGCCAGGGCAGGATCCAATGATCCACCAGCAGGAAGGCGAACAGCGCCATCAGGTAGACGATGGAGTAGCTGAACATCTTCATCGAGAACAGCTCATCCGGCGGGTTCAGCATGCGCCAGGCGTACCAGAGGAACACGGCGTTGAGCACGATCGCGCCGCCCAGGTAGAACGCCCCGCTCATGCCGACCAGATAAGGCAGCAGGCAGACCAGCGCCAGCACTACCGAGTACGCCATGATCTGTTTGCGCGTATGCACCACGCCATGGGTGACCGGCAACATCGGGATCTTCGCCTTGGCGTAGTCCTCGCGACGGAAGATCGCCAGCGCCCAGAAGTGCGGCGGCGTCCAGATGAAGATGATCAGTACCAGCAGCGACGAGTACGCCCAGTCCGACGAGCCCTGCATGCCGGTCACCGCCGCCCAGCCCAGCATCGGCGGCATCGCACCGGCCAGACCACCAATGACGATGTTCTGCGAGGTCGCGCGCTTCAGGTACACGGTGTAGATCACCGCATAGCCGATCAGCGAAGCGAAGGTCAGTACTGCGGTGATCCAGTTCACCCACAGCACCAGGATCGCCATCGACAGCACAATCAGCACACCGGCGAACACCAGCACCTGCCACGGCTTGACCTTGCCCACCACCAGCGGACGCCAGGAGGTACGCGCCATCTGCGCATCGATGTGCGCATCCAGCAGCTGGTTGATGGCCGCAGCTGCAGAGGCGGCAAGCCAGATGCCGAGGAAGCCGAGCAGGCCGGCACGCACCTGCTCCCAGCTGGGCACGCCCGGAATGGCCAGGACCATGCCGACCAGGGCAGTGAAGACGATAAGGGCGACGACCTTGGGTTTGGTCAGGTCCCAGTACTGGCGATAGTTGGAAAACATGGAATCAGTCCGGGGCACGCAGGCGAGCCAGCAGGCTGACCAATACAAACAACAGGGCAACGGCAACGCCGTTGTGCGCCACTGCCACTTCCAGCGGCAGTGCAAGCTTCACATTGAGGATGCCGAGGGTGATCTGCAGCACCAGCAGCGCGACCAGGGCCGAGGCCCAGCCACGCATGCTCGGCAGCCGGAACAGGCGCAGGCCCAGCCACAGCATGTAGACGGCAACGACAATCGCGAACAGGCGATGGGCCATCTGGATGGCGATGCGCGACGCACCGTCGAGCACGCCGCCTTCGTAGTCCACGCCAATGCCGCGCCACAGGGTGAAGCCCTCGGCGAAGTTGTGCTGCGGCCACCACTGGTTGGCGCAGCGCGGGAAGTTGTCCAGCGAGGCACTGCCGCCGCCGCACGCCAAGGCGGCGTAGTTGGCGCTGACCCAGCCGCCGAGCGCGATCTGGGTGACCAGCACCGCCACACCGATGCGCAGCAGCCACTTCAGCTTCGGTGCCTCGGCCAGGGTGATCGGCATGTGCGTTGCACGCCAGGCCATCCACACCAGCAGCGCGAACATCAGCATGCCGCCCAGCAGATGGCCCATCACCACGATGGGTTTGAGCAGCAGGGTCACCGTCCACATGCCCAGCAGGGCCTGGAAGATCACCACCGCCAGCGTCAGCAGCGCGGCGCGGGCCAGGTCGATGTTGCTCCAGCGCAGTGCCGCGATCAGCAGGATGGCTTCGCCGATCAGCGCCAGCGCGCTGGCGGTGCCATGCCATCCCATCATGTACAGCGGTATGCCGGCCGCCACCAGCACGCAGGCGGTCACCACCGCCGTGCTTCCGAATCGTCGCTTGCGCGTAGCCAGCAGGGCCAGGGTCAGGATCTCGATGCCGAGCGCGCCGGCCAGGAAGCGGTGCACCTGCTCACGCCAGGCCTTGTGTGTTTCCAGCGGACGGATCTCCGCCGCCGGATGCCCGATGGTCTCTTCCACGTGCTGCGGCCATGTCGCCTGCCCATAGCAGGTCGGCCAGTCCGGGCAGCTCAGGCCGGCATCGGACAGGCGCACGAAGGCGCCGAACATGATCGTGCTCGCGGTCATGATCATGGCGAACCACGCCAGGCGGTGGAAATTGCGGTGCAGCGCCGGACGCGCGGAAAGGCTCATCAAACGGGACTCACTTCAGTTTCAGCAACGTGGCCATGTCCTTGCGCAGGCCGCCGAGATCGCTCCCGGGGGCATGACGCATGATCACGAAGCCGTTCGGATCGATCACGTAGACCGGCAGACCTGCCGGATCATCGACGCCGGGCAACGCCGCGCGCAGGGCTGGCGACGGGGCCAGCGGCCGCAGCGCGGGCAGCGAGGCGATCGACGCCGGTGGCGTTCCCAGCCACAGGATCTCGACATTATCGGCGTTATGGCCGAACAGCTGCCACACCTTGCCCAGTCCCTGCGACAAAGTGACGCACTGCGCGTCGCAGGCACCGGCCGGTGCCACCAGCAGGCGCCACGTGCGCGCGTCGGGATTCCAGGGATAGGCCGCGCCATTGGCCAGCGTGGGCGGTTGCTGGCGCAGATCCACCGGCGGGTTCAGCAATTGCCCGCTGTTGCGATGTGCGGTCGGCTGCCAGCCGGAGAAACGCAGGATGGCGGCCAGCGCCATCGCCCCGAAGAAAACGGCGAACAGCAGCACCAGGGTCCGGCGGCCGTTGCCGCGCGCCTGCGGGGAGGTAGCAGTGTTCATGCGGGGCATTTTCTCATGGTTGGGAAAGGGATGCCGGCCAGCGGCCGGCACTACCGGGCAACGGGACGCCTTCTGCGCCATTCCAGCACCAGCGCCACCACCAGCACGGTCAGCGCCAGGCCGAACCACTGCACGGCGTAACCCAGGTGACGCTGCGGCGGCAGTGTGTTCGGCAGCAGGTCGAGATCGCGCTCATCGCCGAACGGCAACGCCGGGTCCAGCCGCAGCACGCGGTCGGGCAACGACGGCAGGCCCAGCGCAGCGGCGAGGCCATCGGCGGGAAGGCGACTGGCGAGCCAACGGCCAGCAACATCGGTGGTGGTGAACGCCGGGCCCAGCGCCAGCCCGGCCGAGGGAGGCGGCGCCAACAGGCCACGTACGTCCACCGGCGACGGCGGTGCCGGCACCACCGGCAACCTGCGGTCGGGCGGCAGCGCGCGCCAGCCCAGGTCCACCAGCAACACGCTGCCCGCATCACTGCGGAACGGACGATAGATTTTCACTCCGGCGCGACCGTGGCGGGTCTGGTTGTCCAGCAGCACCACGCCCGGCAGAAAGCGGCCGTGATCGGCCACGCCATGCAGCGCGCCCTGCGCGGACAGTGCCTGCGCCAACGGCATCGCCTGCGCCACCGCCGGGCCCTGTGCATCCAGCAGCGCCTGTTTGGCGTGCATCCGCTGCAGCTGCCAGAGCCCAAGCGCAGTGAATCCGGCCATTGCCAGCACGGCCATCAGCCATCCGATCAGGCGCGTGTGCTGGCGCATCATGACAAGTCCGCGCAAACGCGGTCAGATAGGCGCATCCACCCTGCCCTCGAGCCGCGCATGAGTGATTCGCTGAAGACCCTGCTGGTAGTCGCGTTTCTGATCGTCATCGTCTGGAATCTGGGCGCCGGCCTGTATTACCTGCTGGTGGACCGCGGCCAGACCAAGCGCACGGTCAATGCACTGACCCGCCGCATCGGAGTGTCGGTGGCGTTGATCGTACTGGTGATCGTGTGCATCTACATGGGCTGGATCAAACCGCACGGCATCGGCGGCTGACGCCACATCACACCAGGCAGCGTCGGCGGTTGCAGCTGCCGACGCCTGCGTGGTCAAAGCACGTAGACGAACAGGAACAGCATCAGCCACACCACGTCGACGAAGTGCCAGTACCACGCGGCTGCTTCGAAAGCGAAATGGTTGTCGCGGGTGAAATGCCCCTTTGCCGAGCGCAGCCACATCACGATCAGCATGATCGTGCCCAGCAGCACGTGTGCGCCGTGGAAACCGGTCAGCATGAAGAAGGTGGAGCCGTAGATGCCCGAGCCGAGCGTCAGGTTCAGTTCCTTGTAGGCGTGGATGTACTCCTCCGCCTGCAGCGTCAGGAAGCCCAGGCCGAGCAGTACGGTCAGGCCCAGCCAGGTCAGCAGCTGGCGACGCTTGCCCGCCTTCAGCGCATGGTGGGCGATGGTCAGGGTCACGCCCGAGGTCAGCAGGATCAGCGTATTGATCAGCGGCAGGCCCCAGGCCGGAATGGTCTGGAACGCGCCACCGATCGCTGCCGGGCCGTTGGTCGGCCAGCCAGCCGAATAGCCCTGCCACAGCAGCTCGTTGGTCATCACCCCGCGCCCTTCGCCGCTCAACCACGACAGGCCGAGGTGGCGGGTGTAGAACAGCGCACCGAAGAAGGCACCGAAGAACATCACTTCGGAGAAGATGAACCAGACCATCCCCATCCGGAACGAACCGTCCACCTGCCGGTTGTAGTTGCCGGCCTGCGACTCGCGCACCACATCGCTGAACCACCAGAACAGGGTCAGCACCAGCATCGCCACGCCGATGTAGAAGGTCCAGCGGCCCCAGCTGGCGTCATTGAGCCAGCTGGCCACGCCGACCATGGTCACCATCATCGCGATGGAACCGACGAACGGCCATTTGCTCTGGGCCGGAACGAAGTACACGTTGGCGTCGGTAGGTGTCTGGGCCATGGTCGGTATCCGGGTCAGGGAGCAGCGTGGGCGCCTTCCGAGGTGGCGGCCGGAGCCAGCCGATCGGACAACGCATCGTTGCGGTAGAAGGTGTAGGACAAGGTGATCGTCCGGATCTCCGGCGGCAGGTCCGGATCGACGATGAAGCGCACCGGCATATCGCGCTTCTCGCCGGCCTGCAGCGTCTGCGCAGTGAAGCAGAAGCACTCGGTCTTGCTGAAGAACCCTGACGCGCGCGCCGGTGCCACCGAAGGCACTGCGCTGCCGACCACGGCCTGCTGGCTGTCGTTGCGGGCGAAGTACAGCGCCTCGTTGAGCTCACCAGGCACCACATCCATGGTCAGCTGCTCGGGATGGAACGACCACGGCAGCCGTGAATTGACCCCGCCATCGAATTCCACCCGCACCGTGCGCTTGCCACTGGCGGCACCGGTGCTGGCTTCGCCGCCCGGGCCACGCTCCAGGCGCACGCCGAACACTTTTTCGCAGGCGATGCGATACAGCGGCACCAGCGAGAACGTCAGCAGGAACACCACTACTGCAACGCCAATCAAGCGCGGCAGGCCGGCGCTGCGTGACGGAGCGGTGGCCGGCGTTTCGCTCATCGACCGATCACGCCGCTGAGGATGAAACCGACGTAGACCAGCACAGCGATCGCGCCCACCCACAACGCGGTGCGCTTGGCGCGCTGACGCTGCAGCTCGATGCCGTGGATCTGGCTGTCGCTCGGGTAGAGCCGAGCCATGCTCGGCTGCTTTTCGTCAGCCGAGCATGGCTCGGCTCTACAGGTCTGCAGCGGGCTCTCGTTATGCATGCCCCACCTCAATGCGTGATGTCGTCGTGAGCCAGGTCACCCGGGCGGATGGTCGGCGGCGTAGTGAAGGTGTGCGCCGGTGCCGGCGACGGCAGCGTCCACTCCAGGCCGCGCGCACCTTCCCAGCTGCGTGCTTCGGCCTTCTCGCCGTTGCGCAGCGAGGACAGCAGGATCGCGGCCATCATGAACGGCGTGGCGAACATGCCGAATGCGCCGATCGAGCTGATCAGGTTCCAGTCGGCGAACGCCACCGAGTAATCGGGAATGCGCCGCGGCATGCCGGCCAGGCCCAGGAAGTGCTGCGGGAAGAACAGCAGGTTGACGAACACGATCGACCACCAGAAATGCACCTTGGCCCACTTCTCGCTGTACATGCGCCCGGTCCACTTCGGCCACCAGTAGTACACCGCCGCAATCAGTGCGAACACTGCGCCGGTCACCAGCACGTAGTGGAAGTGGGCAACCACGAAGTAAGTGTCGTGATACTGGAAGTCGGCGGCCACGATCGCCAGCATCAGGCCGGAGAAGCCGCCGATGGTGAACAGGATGACGAACGCCACCGACCACAGCATCGGGGCTTCGAACGTGAGCGAGCCACGCCACATGGTGCTGACCCAGTTGAACACCTTCACCCCGGTCGGGATGGAGATCAGCATCGTGGCGAACATGAAGTAGATCTCGCCACCCAGCGGCATGCCCACGGTGAACATGTGGTGGGCCCAGACAATGAACGACAGGAACGCGATCGCCGCGGTGGCGTAGACCATCGCCTGGTAGCCGAACAGCGGCTTGCGGCTGAAGGTCGGGATGATCTCGCTGACCACGCCGAAGGCGGGCAGGATCATGATGTAGACCTCGGGATGGCCGAAGAACCAGAAGATGTGCTGGAACATCACCGGGTCGCCACCACCGGCCGCATTGAAGAAGCTGGTGCCGAAGAACTTGTCGGTCAGCAGCATCGTCACCGCACCGGCCAGCACCGGCATCACCGCGATCAGCAGGAACGCAGTGATCAGCCAGGCCCAGCAGAAGATCGGCATCTTCAGCAGGTCGATGCCGGGCGCACGCATGTTGAGCACGGTGGCGATGATGTTGATCGCGCCCATGATCGAGCTGATGCCGGCGACGTGGATGGCGAACACGGTGAACGCGACGTTGTAGCCGCCCTGCAGCGACAGCGGCGGGTACAGCGTCCAGCCGCCGGCCGGCGCGCCACCGGGCAGCAGGAAGGTCAGCAGCAGCAGGCTGAAGGCCACCGGCAACAGCCAGAACGACCAGTTGTTCATGCGCGGCAGCGCCATGTCCGGCGCGCCGATCTGCAGCGGGATCATCCAGTTGGCCAGGCCGACGAAGGCCGGCATCACGCCGCCGAAGATCATCACCAGCGCGTGCACGGTGGTCAGCTGGTTGAAGATTTCCGGGCGGATGTACTGGATGCCGGGCTGGGCCAGTTCCAGCCGGATCAGCACGCTCATGAACGCGCCGATGACGAACATGATGAAGCTGAAACCCAGGTACAGCGTGCCGATGTCCTTGTGGTTGGTCGAGAAGAACCAACGCTCGAAGAAGCTCTGCGGATGATGGTGATCGTCGTGCCCAACTGCCGAGTGCGCCATTGCAAAACACCTCTCAGGATCGGTTGTCGCCGCGGCCGCGACACGGCCGCGGACAGTTACATCAGGCTCCGCTGGCCGCCGCGGCAGGCGCGTTGCCGGCCTCGGCGGCGGCCGGTGCTGCTGGCTGCGGCGTTTCACCGGCAGGCGCGGTGGGTTCGGCGGGCGCGGCAGGCGTCACCGGTGCAGGCGCCGGTTTGCGCTGCGCCAGCCACTGCTTGAAGTCCTCTTTGGACACCGCCTCGACCACGATCGGCATGAAGCCATGGTCCTTGCCGCACAGCTCCGCGCACTGGCCGCGGTAGACGCCGGGCTGCTCGATGCTGGTCCAGGCTTCGTTGATGAAGCCCGGAATCGCGTCCTGCTTCCAGCCCAGCGCCGGCACCCACCAGGCGTGGATCACATCGTCGGAGGTGATGACGAAGCGCACCTTGGTGTCCACCGGCAGTACCAGCCGGTTGTCGACATCCAGCAGGTAGTGCGGATGGCTCTCGCGGGTCGGCACCTTGCCACTCTGCCGCATGCGGTCGGACTCGCGGTCCAGGCGGCTGGTGAAGGTCACGTTCTCGCCCAGGTACTCGTACTTCCACATCCACTGGTAGCCGGTGACCTTGACCGTCATCTCGGCATCGCGGGTGTCGTACATCTTGATCAGGTTGGCCGTGGCCGGCCACGCCATCACCACCAGGATGATCACCGGGATCACCGTCCAGATCACCTCGGCCTTGGTGTTGTGGCTGAAGGTGGCGGCGACCGCGCCCTTGGACTTGCGGAACTTGAACATCGCGTAGGCCATGGCGCCGAACACGATCACGCCGATCACCGTACAGACGATCAGCGAGAGGTTGTTCGACTCCCAGGCCAGGCGCGAGGTCTGGGTCACCCCCTTGCCCATGTTCAACTGCCACGGCTTTGGATCGGCCGCCTGGGCCAGCGCCGTCCCCGGCATCGACAGCAGGGCCCCCATCGCGGCGGCCATTGCAACGCACTTCGTGCCCCACCCTCTGCTTTGCTTCATTGCCTAGACCCTTAGCGTCGTCGGTTGCCGCCATCGCTGGCGGCGAGCAAATCTTCAAGCGTTTCAACAAGCGTTTGACGTTCGGCCGGCGCGAGGAAACTCCCCACCTCCACCTGCCGGCCGCTGGATGCCAGCCGGACCCTCTGGTCGTCGGTGAGCAGGCGCACCCAGTGCGGGTGGGCCCGGAACACCGGCGATCCACCGGCTACGGGGATGACCTCCACGTACGCCGGCACTACCCGGATCTCCTCCTGCCGTTCACCGCTGCGCCACAACGCGCGCAACGCAGCTGCCAGCAACAGGCTGTACAGCAGCGCGAACAGGGGGGCGAATGCGTTGCCGGCCACCCACCCGAAGGCGGACACCAGCCACATCACTCCCGACAACACAGCAAACAACAGGACGAACTGCCGGGCATCGAGCGCCCGTGGGGGACGCAGTCGCAGCTGCGTACCTGACCCATCCGGAGCTGTAAGCACCTCGATCATGTCGCAACCGCGTTCCTGCCGCGGGAAACGTCTCGATGGTAGCCCTGCCCTCTCGCCAGTAGCAAGGGTGCATTCACACTTTTTCCGATGCTGCAACACAGCATGACCTCAACGGCACGGATGACGAATTCGGCACAAAACAGCCCGACTTTGCTGAACACGCTGAATCCACCACCGCTAGGGGCTATCAGCATTCATGAAGGTGGCTGCGCGGGCCTTCCTGAAGTCGAAAAAATGATTAAAATCGCCAAGTTTTCCACTGGCCGGACCGGCATGAACGCACCCTCCTCTCCCATTGCCGCCAGCGACGCTCCGCGTCCCTCGGCGCTGCTGTCGCCGGAACTGCCGGCGTCTCCCAACCCGTTCCGCCAGGCCATTACCGATGGCTGGCTGAAGGACGAGGCCAGCCATGTGCGCGAGCTGCTGGCGCAGGCACGCCTGCCGGCCGACGAGCAGGCCAAGGTGCAGGCGCTGGCCGCCGACCTGGTCGCCCGCGTGCGCGTGCGCGCAAAGGACCAGGGCGCGATCGAAGCCTTCATGCGCCAGTACGACCTGGGCAGCGAGGAAGGCGTGCTGCTGATGTGCGTGGCCGAGGCGCTGCTGCGCATTCCGGACCAGGAGACCGCCGACAAGCTGATCCGCGACAAGCTGGCCGATGCGGACTGGGAAAAGCACCTGGGCGGCAGCGACTCGGTGCTGGTCAACGCCTCCACCTGGGGCCTGATGCTGACCGGCAAGCTGGTGCAGATGAATGACGCCACCCGCGCCGATGCGCCCAGTGCGTTCAAGCGTCTGGTCGGCCGCGTCGGTGAGCCGGTGGTGCGCCTGGCCGTGCGCCAGGCGATGAAGATCATGGGCCACCAGTTCGTGATGGGCCGCACCATCAGCGAGGCGCTGTCGCGCTCGCACAAGGGCGACAACGCCAGCTACCGCTATTCGTTCGACATGCTGGGCGAAGGCGCGCTGACCATGAAGGACGCGCTGCGCTACCTGGAAGACTACCGTCGTGCGATCCACGCCATCGGTGGTGACCACAAGGCACGTGGTGGCCGCGCGGACGGCGACGTCAACAATGCCCCGGGCATCTCCATCAAGCTGTCGGCGCTGTACCCGCGCTACGAGCACGCCAAGCGCGCGCGCGTGCTGAAGGACCTGGTGCCCGGCGTGCTGGAACTGGCGCAGCTGGCCAAGAGCTACGGCATCGGCTGCACCGTCGACGCCGAAGAATCGGACCGCCTGGAACTGTCGCTGGACATCATCGAACAGGTGTTCTCCGATGCCTCGCTGGCCGGCTGGGATGGCTTCGGCGTGGTCGTGCAGGCGTACCAGAAGCGTACCCCGTACACCATCGATCATCTGGCCGACATGGCCCGCCGCGCCGGTCGTCGCCTGCAGGTGCGCCTGGTCAAGGGCGCCTACTGGGACGCCGAGATCAAGCGTGCGCAGATCGAAGGCTATGCCGGCTACCCGGTGTTCACCCGCAAGCAGAACACCGACGTGTCCTACCTGGCCTGTGCCAAGCGTCTGTTTACCCATGCCGACGCGATCTACCCGATGTTCGCCACGCACAACGCGCACACCATTGCGGCAGTGCGCAGCATCGCCAACGGCGGCGTGTACGAGCACCAGAAGCTGCACGGCATGGGCGACGACCTGTACGCCGAAGTGGTGCCGGCCGACCGCCTGAACCTGCCCTGCCGCGTGTACGCCCCGGTCGGCTCGCATGAAGACCTGCTGCCGTACCTGGTGCGCCGCCTGCTGGAAAACGGCGCCAACTCCAGCTTCGTCAACCGCATCACCGACGAGCGCGTGCCGATCGCCGACCTGGTCCGCGACCCGGTCGAGATGGTGTCCTCGTTCGAATCGATTCCGCATCCCAAGATCCCGCTGCCGGTTGACCTGCTGCGCAGCCAGAACCACGACAGGAAGAACTCCATGGGCGCCAATCTCGCCAACGACAACGAACTGCGCGCCCTGGCCGAGCAGCTCAACGCAGCAGTCAAGCCGTGGCAGGCTGCGCCGCTGGTGCCGGGTGCGAACCCGACCGGCGCATCGCTGCCGGTGACCAACCCGGCCGACACCCGCGACGTGGTCGGTCAGTGGCAGGCCGCCGATGCCGCCACGGTGCAGAAGGCGCTGGCCAATGCCGTGGCCGCGCAGCCGGCCTGGAACCGTACCCCGGCCGCCAGCCGCGCCGCCATCCTCGAGCACGCCGCCGACCAGCTGGAAGCGCGCATGCCCGAATTCATGGCGCTGTGCGTGAAGGAAGCCGGCAAGAGCCTGCCCGACGGCATCGCCGAAGTGCGCGAAGCGGTGGACTTCCTGCGCTACTACGCCAAGCAGGCGCGCGAGCAGTTCAGCCACGCCGAGAAGCTGCCGAGCCCGACCGGTGAATCCAACGAACTGCAGCTGCATGGCCGCGGCGTCTTCGTCTGCATCAGCCCGTGGAACTTCCCGCTGGCGATCTTCCTGGGCCAGGTGGCTGCGGCGCTGGCCGCCGGCAACAGCGTCATCGCCAAGCCGGCCGAGCAGACCAACCTGATCGGCTACTACGCCGTGAAGCTGCTGCACGATGCCGGCGTGCCGGCCGAGGTGGTGCAGTACCTGCCGGGCGACGGCGCTACCGTAGGTGCCGCACTGACCGCCGACCCGCGCGTGGCCGGCGTGGCCTTCACCGGCTCCACCGAGACCGCCCGTGCGATCAACCGCGCGATGGCCGCACGTGATGCCGCCATCGGTGTATTGATCGCCGAGACTGGTGGCCAGAACGCCTTCATCGCCGACTCCTCGGCGCTGCCGGAACAGCTGGTCAAGGATGCGATCGGTTCGGCCTTCACCTCCGCCGGCCAGCGTTGCTCGGCCGCACGCGTTCTGTTCGTGCAGGACGACATCGCCGACAAGGTGATGACGATGCTGGCCGGCGCGATGAAGGAACTGAAGGTCGGCAACCCCGGCCTGCTGTCCACCGACGTCGGCCCGGTGATCGACGCCGATGCGCTGAAGATCCTGCAGGACCACGCTGAGCGCATGGACCGCGAAGCACGCCTGATCGCCGCCGCCGAACTGTCCGCCGAAGCGGCCAACGGCACCTTCTTCGCACCGCGCGCGTATGAGCTGAAGGACCTGGGCCAGCTGCAGAAGGAGATCTTCGGGCCGGTGCTGCACGTGATCCGCTGGAAGGGCGACCAGCTCGACGCGGTGATCGACCAGATCAATGCAACCGGCTACGGCCTCACCCTGGGCGTGCATTCGCGCATCGACGAAACCGTCGACCGCATCAGCAACGGCGTCCACGTCGGCAACGTCTACGTCAACCGCAACCAGATCGGTGCGGTGGTCGGCGTGCAGCCGTTCGGTGGCCAGGGCCTGTCCGGCACCGGCCCGAAGGCTGGCGGCCCGCACTACCTGCTGCGTTTCGCCACCGAAAAGACGGTGACGGTGAACACCACCGCCGCCGGCGGCAATGCCTCGCTGCTGACCCTGGGCGACTGATTCCAGGCGTCATGCAGTGAACGAGAAACCCCGCGAAAGCGGGGTTTTTTTATGCTTCTGGTTTCTGTAGAGCCGAGCCCATGCTCGGCTGCACCGTGCAAGTCGAGCATGGCCTGGCTCTACAGATGCGGGACGACACTGAACCGGTGGTCCGCCCGCTTCACCAGCTCGCACTGCACCCGCGCAATCCTCGTCTCCAGATCACCTTCCAGCAACACGTACTCGACCCCACGCGCCTGCAACTGCTGCAGGTACCACGCGTGCTGTCGTAGACGGAAATCCTCCCCTACCCGCGTCCCATCCTGCTCGAACGGAATATCCGGCGCGCACAGGAACAGCAGGTCGTACGCACGCGCTGCGGCCCGCTGCAGCGGTTCTGGCGCTGTGCCGAACATCCAGCCGCTGTAGCCCAGCGTCACCAACGGCGTGGTATCGCAGAACAACCAACGATGCGCGTGCGGCGCGGCCTGGTCCTCGTGCTGCGGCTGGGTCGCAGCGATGCGCAGCAGATCCTGCGCCCGCAGCTCACCACCCTGTTGTTCCCACAACGTACGCCCGAACTCCGGCACCCATGCCGTGCCCAGGCGTTCGGCCAGCACCCGCGCCAACGTGCTCTTGCCGGTGGACTCACCGCCGATGAACGCCACGCGTTGCACGTGGTCGGCATACACCGACCCGCTCAGGCTGTGCCGATGCGCATGCGGGTCTGCGCGCAGTTCCGTACCACTGGCCTGGCCGATGTCGGTTGAACGCTCCAGCCGATGATGCTGCACCGGAGCATTGAAATGCTGCGCCAGGGCCGCGGCAAAACCATCGCCATAGTCCTCACCCGTAAACACCGCCTGCACCGGTCCACCGAACAACATCACGCACAGCCATGCAGTGAATGCACGTTGCACCTGCTCGCTGTCCGTGTCCTGCGGCAGCTTGCGCACCGCCACACCCTGCTGCTCGCACATCGCGGCCAGACGCGCATCATCAAGTACCACGATGGTGGCCTGCGGGAAGCGCGCGCGCAGCCAGTGCTCGCGCCGCGCGGCGCTGTAGCCGGCAAAGCCAGGCTGTGACCAGCCGATCACCAGCAGCTGCCTACAGCGTGTAGAGGCGAATTCGATCAGCCGCTCGTGGCCCAGGTGCAGCGGGCAGAACTTGCCGACCACCAACCCGCGCGGTACCCGATCAGGCAACGCCATCGGCCGCCGCGCCCGCGTTCGCTTCGGCACGCATCAGGTGCCGCCAGTGACGCAATGCCACCAGCGCGTTGATCCAGAAGCCGATGTACAGGATCGAGGTCAGATGCAGTCCTCGGCTGTAGTACAGCGGCACCGCGATGGTATTGACCAGCAGCCACACCCACCAAGATTCCAGCTTGCGCCGCATCATCAGGATCTGCGCGATCACGCTCAGCACCAGCACCGCCGAGTCGATGTAGGGCGCATACGCGTTGGTCAGGCGGGTCAGCATCCAGCCATAGCCGAAGGTTGCCAGCACCGCCAACGGCAGCAGCCAGCTCCACGCGCGTGCAGGCAAACGGGTGATGGGCAACGGCGCGCCGTGGTCGCCACGCAGCCACTGCCACCAGCCGAACACGCTGATGACCACGAAAAAGAACTGCAGGACCATGTCCGCGTACAGGTGCGAGCGCTTGAACACGGCGGCGAACAGCGCGCAGCCGACGATGCCCAGCCACCACGTATGCACGTTGTTGCGACCGGCCAGCAGGATCGAACCGGCAACGGCGATGTTGGCGGCCAGCTCCAGCTGGAAGTTCGGGTCGGACAGGTTCATGCCGCTATTGTCGCGTAGATCCACGCCCTGCGTGATTGAGCCAGTAGATCCACGCCATGCGTGGATGCAGCCCCCCGGAAAAAAAGAAGCCCCGCTTGCGCGGGGCCTCCTTCGTGCTGCTTCAGGCAATCGCCGGAATCAGAACTTGTACTGCATCGACGCAGCCAGCACGTCACCGGTGACCTTGTACTTGCCGACAACGTTGTTGGCGGTAGCGGAGGTCGAGTTGATGTTCGGATCCTTGGTGAACAGGTGGGTGTAGCCCACGCTGTATTCCATCTTCTCCGACGGCGCCCAGGTCAGACCCAGCGACAGCCACTTGCGGGTGGTATCCGGCACGCGGACGTCGCGGTGGGCGTCGGTGGTCGGGGTCTGGTCGTATGCCAGACCGCCACGCAGGGTCAGCTGCTCGTTCAGACGGTACTCGGTACCGATCGAAGCGAAGGTGGTGTCGCGGTAGTGGAACGGCAGCACGCTGTCGGGCTGGTTGGAGTCATAGTCGACGCGCACTTCGTCGAACTTGCTCCATGCAGTGCGCGACACGTCGGCCATGATCTTCCACTGGTCGTTCACGCGGTGCGTGAAGCTGACCGTGGCGCTGGCCGGCAGGGTGATGCTCGCACGGCCGTTGCTGTCAACGAAGGTACCCGGGGCAGCCTGCGCCAGGAACGCGGCAGCCGCCGGAGTCATGGTGAAGTCGGCCTTGCCGTCGGTGATCTTGTGTTCGACTTCCGAGCGGTAGCTGAAGGCGATGTTGGTGCCTTCCACCGGGCTGACGGTCATGCCCAGGGTGTAGCCGACGGACACTTCGTCACCCTTGATGCGCAGGTAGCCATCAGCGGTGCCCGGCGAGAAGCCGAGCTGTGCGGCCTGGCGGCCAGCGGCCTGGGCAGCGGCCTGGGCCTGTGCCGGGGTGCGGCCAGCAGCCAGTGCAGCAGCGGCGGCGCGCTGCTGGGCGCTGGCGTTGATGGCGGTACCACCGTCGACGGCGCTGGTCAGGTCGACATTCAGGCGCTCGGCGAACACCGACGCACCGAACGACAGGTACGGGTTGACGTCATAGGAGAAGGCCGCACCCAGGTCGATGGCCTGCAGTTCGGTCTTGACGCCGTTGTAGCGGCCGACCCAGTCACGGTCGTATTCGGTCTTGAAGCCGAACGGCACGGTCAGCGACACGCCGAAGTGCATGTTGTCCTTCTCGCCGAACGGCACGTGGAAGTACGCAGCCGGGACCGGGGCGATCATGCCGGCGTCGCCGCCGTTGCCGCCGGAAATCGGAGCGCCGTTGGCGTAACGGCCTTCGCCGCGGAACTTGGCGCCGAAGCTGATGGCGCTGACGTCACCCTGGATCTGGGTGCCTTCGAGCAGGCGCATCGAAGCCGGGTTGGTGGCGACCACCGAGGCATCGCCTTCGGCAGAGGTGGAACCAGCGAAGGCGCGGCCCAGGCCCTTGGCGCTGTTTTCCTTCAGCTGGAAGGCGGCGGCATTGGCGTCGGCGGCGGCCAGCGCACCGGCAACGCCGACGGCCAGCAGGGTCAGGCGGGCAATGGTGGAAGCAGTTTGCATCGTAGTTCTCTCTCCGGTAAGCGGTGATGGTGCTCTGAGTGCGCCTGCGCCCGTCAGGCCGGATGGCCTTTCGAAGCGCGCCGGATTCCCCTCCCGACATACGACGCCGTATGCGAGTATTACCCAGAGCCGTTAATGAAACAATAACAGCGCTGGCGCTTTCTTCGTCGCAAAAGCTGAACAGGCTCCCTCCCCGCCAAAAGCGCCCGCACGCTAGGCTAGTGCCATGTTTGTCTCCCTCCCCTCGCGCAAGAAGGCGACCCTGCGCTGGGCTACACCCGTGCTGTTTGCGGCACTGTGGCTGGCGTTCCTGTGGTCGATCTCGCGCCCGGACGACGCCCGCGGAAGCCTGTGGCTGGACTGGGGCGCCCTCTCCACAGGCTTGACCCACCCGCTGGACTGGTGGGCGACCCTGCAGGACGGCAGCGTGCTGCGCCTGTTCACCGCCCTGTTCCTGCACGCCGACTGGTCGCACCTGCTGGGCAACCTGGTGTTCCTGCTGATCTTCGGCCTGCCCGCCGAGCGGGTGCTGGGCCCGTGGCGGCTGCTGCTGCTGTTCCTGGTGGGCGGGGCGATCTCCAACCTGGTCGCGATCTACACCATGGGCAGCCCGGACCAGATCATCATCGGTGCCAGCGGTGCGGTGTCGGCATTGATCGGCGCCTATCTGGCGCTGTTCCCCGGCGCGCGCCTGGGGGTGGTGATTCCGCTGGGACTGTTCCTGGAATTCGTGCGCGCCCCGGCCTACCTGTTGATCGGCGTATGGGCGGCGCTGCAGGTGGTGTTCGCCTACATCGGCCCGACCTTCGGCATGGTGGCCTGGTGGGCGCACATCGGCGGCTTCGTGTTCGGCGTGGTGTACGGCATGTACGTGCGCGCGGCAATCGCACGGCGACTGCGCAAGCGGCACGGGTTCTGAGTCCCGGGTAGTGCCGGCCGCTGGCCGGCAATCGCCTGCGTCTTCCGCCCCGAGCCTATGCCGGGCATGGCCCGGCGCTACCGTCAGGGCTTGGCCGGAATCTCTGCGGGCTTTGCTTCCGGCTTTGCTTCCGGCTTTGCTTCCGGCTTTGCTTCAACCTTGGGCTCCGCCTTCGGCGCCGGCTTTGCGGCGGCCTTCGCTGCCTTGTCCGCTTCGGCCTTCGCGGCGTCTGCCTTCAAGCGCGCCGCCACCGAACCCGGGTTCTTCAGCTCGGCCAGCGCGTCGTTGATCGGGCCATCGCCCGGCAGAACGGCACCGGCGTGGTAGCCCTCGGTACCTTCCTCGTCGCCGCGCAGGTGGCCGGGCAGGGTCGCTTCGCTGTAATCACTCAGGCTGGCCGGCAATGCCTCGTCTTCCGGAGTCGGTGCGGCCTTCAGTTCCACTTCGGGCACGATGCCTGTCGCCTGGATCGATTTGCCGCTGGGCGTGTAATAGCGTGCCGTGGTCAGCTTCACCGAGTCACCGTTGTCCAGCGGCAATACCGTCTGTACCGAACCCTTGCCGAAGGTGCGGCTGCCGATCACGCGCGCACGCTTGTTGTCGCGCAACGCACCGGCCAGCACTTCCGATGCACTGGCCGAACCGGCATCCACCAGCACCATCACCGGCGCGCCCTTCAACAGGTCGCCCGGAGTGGCGTCGAAGCGTGCATCACTGATGCTGATGCGGCCACGGGTGCTGACGATGTTGCCCTTGTCGAGCAGGTCATCGGCCACCTGCACGGCAGCGGTCAGCAGACCACCCGGATTGCTGCGCAGATCCAGCACCAGCCCTTTGAGGTTGCCGCCGGACTGTTTCTGCAGCTGCTGCAGGTGCTTCTGGAAATCAGAGCCGGTGTCGGCCTGGAACGTGCTCAGGCGGATGTAGCCGTAGCCCGGTTCGAGCATGCGACTCTTCACGCTGGTCACGCGGATGGTCTGCCGGGTCAGGCTGACGTCGAACGGCTTGGGCTTGCCGTCGCGGACGATGGTCAGCACCACCTTGCTGCCGGCCGGACCACGCAACGGTTCGCTGGCGTCGATCGCGCTGATCGGCTTGCCATCGATGGCGATGATCAGGTCACCGGCGAGGATGCCTGCCTTCGCCGCCGGGGTGTCGTCGATCGGCGAGATGACCTTCATGCTGGCGTTGTCCGGCTGCTGCTGCAGCTCGACGCCGATGCCTTCATAAGCGCCGTTGGCCTGCTCGTCGAACGCCTCCGCATCTTCCTTGTTGAAGTAGGTGCTGTGCGGATCGAGGTCGAGCAGCAGGCCGCGCACGGCTGACTGCATCAGCTTGTTGTCATCGACCGGATCGACATAGGCCGCGCGCACCGCGTTGTAGACGGCCACGAAGCGCCGGATGTCGTCCAACGGCACCTTCGAGGTCACCGCCTCCTCGCTGCTCGCCGCCTTCCCGGGAGTTTCCTTCAACGGAACGGGGGCGGTCTGCTGAGCCCAGGACAGGGCCGGCAACAGAGCCAGCAAGAGGGTGGCGGTACGGGCTGCGCGCATGGATCACTCCTGTCGACGATGGCATCGTGCCCAAGGCACATGCACCGATTATGCGCGAAGCGTGGCTAAATTCCCGTTGAATCCGGCCTCCTGCGGCCAGGCGGAATTCAGCGCCGCTGCAGCCAGCTGTCCGGATTGACCGGTTGCCCACCACGGCGCAGCTCGAAGTACAGTGCCGTCACGCCCTGGCCACCGGAGTTGCCGACCTTGGCCACCGCATCGCCACGGCTGACCCGCGCGCCGGCATCCTTCAGCAGGGTGTCGTTGTGGGCGTACAGGCTCATGTAGCCATTGCCATGGTCGACAATCAGGATCATGCCGTAGCCGGTCATCCAGTCGGAGAACACCACGGTGCCGTCGGCCACGGCGGTAACGGTGCTTCCGGCGGGTGCGCCGATCAATACGCCGCTGCTGGTGCGGCCATCCGGCAGTTTGCCGCCATAGCGGGCCAGCAGATTGCCCGACACTGGCCAGCCCAGGCCCCCGACCTTTGGCGCGGGCGCGGAGGCAACTGCCGGAGGCACCTTGGTCGGCGGCGGTGGTGGCCGGCCGGCGGCAGCGGCCTGGCGGGCCGCGCGCTCGGCGGCGGCTTTTTCGGCGGCGGCCTTGCGGGCGGCGGCACGGCGCTCTGCCTCGGCACGGGCCGCAGCAGCGCGCAGGTTGGCCAGCAGGGTTTCCAGCGCCTTGGCATCCTGGCCCAGTGCCTGTTCCTTCTCGCGCTTGTCCTTGAAGCGTTCTTCCAGCGAAGCCACGGTCTGCGCGCGTTCGCGACGGTCCGACGCGAGCGTGGCCGCCTGCTGCTTCTGCTCCCGCTGGGTACCCTGCAGGTGCTGCTGGCGCTGGGCGATCTGCGTCTGCAGTGTTTCCAGCTCCTTCAGATCGGCCGTCAGCGTGGTGATCCGCTGTGCACGCTCGCGCTGCAGGTAGCGGTGATAAGCCAGCGCACGATTGGCATCAGCAACCGTATCCTGCGAAAGCAGCAGCTTCAGTGGCGCGTGGTTGCCGAGCTGATAGGCCGCACGCAACAGGCCAGCCAGTTCCTGATTCTGTTTTTCCAGGTTGGACTGCAACGCGGTGCGGCGCTGCTCGGCTTCGGCCAGCGCCCTGCTCTGCTCACGCAGCGCCGACTCCGTCTGGGCCAACGTGCGACCACTGCGTGCGACCTTTTCATCGGCCTCGCGCAACTGCTGCGATGCCTGTCCGCGCTGGCCTTCGATCTGCCGGCGCTCCTGCGCCACGCCCTTCAGCTCGGTGCGCAGCTTCTGCAGCTTGCGTTCGGCCTCGCGGGTCGAAGCAGTCTGCGCTGAACCCGGCAATGGCAGCGCCAGGGCAAGCGCCATTCCCAGCAACAGGCAACGTCCACCGCGCAGGGGGGGGATGTGATGCCGGCGTGAGGGGAAGACGTTGTTGCGCAAGGGCTTTCCAGTGACTTCAGGCAGATGCGGAGTCGTACGGGGAATGGTGACATCTCCGCACGCGGCCTGCCAGCCGCACAACAACGAGGTTCCCATGAAAGCTCTCTCCATTCCGCTGCTGTTGGGCATTGCGCTGGCCACTGGACCGGCCTTTGCCCAGGCGGACGTCAGCAAGGTCAACGGCAGCATCAGCGCCGATCCGGGCCAGCGCTACGGCAAGCTGGACACCGTCAATGGCGGCATCCGTGTCGGCGAAGGCGTGGAAACCGGCAGCATCGATACCGTCAACGGCGGCGTCAAGGTCGCCGATCGTGCCCGCACCGGCAGCATCGAGACGGTCAACGGCGGCATCCGCCTCGGCCGCGAAGTGACGGCCCATGGCGATGTCAGCACGGTCAACGGCAGCATCTTCAGCGACCAGGGCAGCCAGATCGAAGGTGGCGTGGAAACCGTCAATGGCGGCATCGGTCTGGTCGGCAGCCGCGTGCGCAAGGACGTGGAGACCGTCAATGGCGATATCACCGTGGGCATCGGCTCACAGGTCGGTGGCGGCGTGCATGTGCGCAAGCCGAACTTCAGCGTCTCGCTGACGGCCAGTCGCAAGCCGCGGGTCATCATCGGCCCCAACGCCGTGGTGAGTGGCAGCCTGCTGTTCGAGCGCGAAGTGGTGTTGTATGTCCACCGCAGTGCACGCATCGGCCCGGTCACCGGCGCCGACCCGATCCCCTTCGATACCGATACGGCCCCGGCCGACTGAGCCTGCGGCTTGGGCGATACTCCCCCTACCGGTCGCGCCTGCTGCGCGGCCGTCCCTTGTGTTTCCAGGAACCGATGATGCCCCGCAAACTCCTCCTGTGCCTGGCCGCTGCGGCCGCGCTCAGCGCCTGCAAAGGCGAAGACACCCCGGCTCCGGCGTCCAGCGCCGACAGCGCCGCCAAGCCGGCCCCGCACACGTTCTCAGCCGCGATCAACGCCGCCGACTTTGGCGAGATGGTGAAGACCCTGGCCTCCGATGAGTTCGAAGGCCGCTCGCCCGGCAGCAAGGGTGAAGAGCTGACGGTCAACTACATCCGCGACCAGATGCAGCGCATCGGCCTGCAGCCCGGCAACGGCGACAGCTGGTTCCAGGACGTGCCGATGACCGAGACCACGGCCAATGAATCGACCGTGCTCACCCTCACCCAAGGCGGCAAGACCACCGAACTGAAGTTCGGCACCGACATGGTGGTGGGCACCCGTACCGGCCAGACGGAAGTGAAGGTCGACGCCAGCGACCTCGTATTCGTCGGCTATGGCGTCGATGCGCCCGAGCAGAAGTGGAACGATTACGCCGGCCAGGACTGGAAGGGCAAGACGGTGGTGATGTTCGTCAACGACCCTGGCTTCCATGTCGATGATGAAAAGCTGTTCGACGGCAAGCGCATGACCTACTACGGCCGCTGGACCTACAAGTTCGAGGAAGCAGCGCGCAAGGGCGCCGCCGCCGCGCTTATCGTGCATGACACTGCGGGCGCTTCCTACGGCTGGGACGTAGTGAAGAACTCCTGGGCGGGCCCGCAGTACGATCTGCCAGCCAAGGACGATGCAGAACCGCGCCTGCCGGTGCAGGGCTGGTTGAGCGCCGACGCCGCCAAGGCGCTGTTCGCCGGCGCCGGGCTGGATCTGGACCAGGCTTACAAGGATGCCAGCAAGCGCGGCTTCAAGCCGGTGCCGCTGAAGGCAACCGCGTCGGTGGACCTGAAGAGCAAGGTCGCGCAGAAGCAGTCGCGCAACGTGGTGGGCGTACTGCCTGGCAGCAAGCGTGCCGATGAGGCCGTGCTGTACATGGCGCACTGGGACCACCTCGGCAAGCACGAGGGCGAACAGGGCGACAACATCTACAACGGTGCCGTCGACAACGCGACCGGTGTGGCCGGCATCCTGGAGGTAGCCGAAGCCATGGCCCATCAGGAACCCAAGCCGGAACGTTCGGTGGTGTTCCTGGCGGTGACCCTGGAAGAATCCGGCCTGCTGGGTTCGAAGTACTACGTCGCCCACCCGACCTTCCCGCTGGACAAGATCGCCGGTGTCATCAACATCGACGCGATGTCGGTGGCCGGGCGTGCCAAGGACGTGACGGTGACCGGCTTCGGCAGTTCCGAGCTGGAAGACATCCTCAAGCCGCTGGCTGCAGCCCAGGATCGCACCCTGCACGGCGAGACCTCGGTGCAGAGCGGCTTCTACTTCCGTTCGGATCACTTCAACTTCGCCAAGGCAGGCGTGCCGGCGCTGTATGCCGACGGCGGCGAAGACCTGCGCGACGGTGGCGTCGAGGCGGGCCGCAAGGCGGCCGCCGACTACGGTTCCAACCGCTACCACGGCCCGAAGGACGAGTATGACGCGGCGACCTGGAAGCTGGATGGCACGGTCGAGGACCTGCAGCTGATGTACGGCGTCGGCAAGGAACTGGCCGGCGGTGATCGTTGGCCGAACTGGTACGAAGGCAATCCGTTCAAGGCTGCCCGCGACACGATGATGAAGGCCAAGGCACCGGCCACTGCGCCGAAGTAAGTCCGCCAGCTGTTGAGTTCCAAAGAAAGCGGCGCCCCCTTGGGCGCCGCTTTTTTGTGCGTGAGTGCTGGAGCCCGGTAGTGCCGGCCGCTGGCCGGCAACCACGTGCAGCTGCGTGAGATTCATGGGGTGCCGGCCAGCGGCCGGCACTACCCGTCGTTTCCTGTGCACAAAGAAAAACCCCGCTGCGTGAGCAGCGGGGTTCTGGATGTAAACCCTGGCGATGACCTACTCTCGCATGGCTTAGGCCACACTACCATCGGCGCAGCTACGTTTCACTTCCGAGTTCGGGATGGGATCGGGTGGTTCCATAGCGCTAATTTCACCAGGGAGACGGTTGCAGCAGCGCTTGCAGCGCCAGCTCACGTACTTGCCCTTGGGGCGGAAGGAACTCAAAAAAGCAGAGCCTTCACTTAATAGAAAAAACCCCGCTGCATGCGCAGCGGGGTTTTTGGGTATAAACCCTGGCGATGACCTACTCTCGCATGGCTTAGGCCACACTACCATCGGCGCAGCTACGTTTCACTTCCGAGTTCGGGATGGGATCGGGTGGTTCCATAGCGCTAATTTCACCAGGGAGGCGGTTGGAGTGTCGCCTGGACGCCGTGTCTTTGCAGAGGCGGGCATGGTGATGCCAGCGTTGCAAAGAGACGCGCCTGAGCGCCTGCCTCTCGTTTGGTCTTGTGACGTAGCGTGCACTTGGATCTATCGACATGTCATGTCGGCCAAGGCAACTTGAGGTTATATGGTCAAGCCTCTCGGATCATTAGTATCAGTTAGCTCAATACATTGCTGTACTTACACACCTGACCTATCAACCACGTAGTCTACATGGTTCCTTCAGGGGGCTTGTGCCCCGGGAGATCTCATCTTGAGGCGCGCTTCCCGCTTAGATGCTTTCAGCGGTTATCGCTTCCGAACATAGCTACCCGGCAATGCCACTGGCGTGACAACCGGAACACCAGAGGTTCGTCCACTCCGGTCCTCTCGTACTAGGAGCAGCCCCTCTCAAATCTCCAACGCCCATGGCAGATAGGGACCGAACTGTCTCACGACGTTCTGAACCCAGCTCGCGTACCACTTTAAATGGCGAACAGCCATACCCTTGGGACCGACTACAGCCCCAGGATGTGATGAGCCGACATCGAGGTGCCAAACACCGCCGTCGATATGAACTCTTGGGCGGTATCAGCCTGTTATCCCCGGAGTACCTTTTATCCGTTGAGCGATGGCCCTTCCATACAGAACCACCGGATCACTAAGTCCTAGTTTCCTACCTGC